>CAWJXW010000006.1:0-121785 GCA_963846925.1 uncultured Gemmatimonadaceae bacterium
AGCCGTCGGTCACGATGAGCGTCTGTCCGAGCGGATGCGGTTGGGGAACGCGGTGTTGCCCAAACGATCTCAGCGTGGCTGCAACGGCAGGGGCAATTGCAAGCCGTAGGCCCCGCTTTGGGTCGCTGAAGGCGCGTCTTCTCCGTTCTTAGGCCATCCAATGCGTCGTGTCACCAAGCGGTAAGGGACACTCGCTACTGTGCAAGGCGTCCATCACGACGTTCGTGCGCCCGCGACCCCAATCATCTGATGCACCGTTCCCGATTCGCCGAATTTTTGACCTGGCGACCGTACTTTTTCGATATTCTCGTTCCGTTTGCCACTCTCCACGCGCAGTCGACCGCCCCTGGAGGCAGCATTCCCGGACGCGTGGTGGATGCCGATCCGCGCCGCCATCGGCGCCGGCAGGACGAATAGCCATCGCCGCACCTGCCCGCCGGCGGCCCGGGGATACCGAGACCAGCGGCGCTTTCCGCGTGTCGTCGCGAACCCGGTCAGTATCGCGTGATCGTTCGGGCGTTTGGATTCGCGCCGAAAACCGTGCGGGTCGTCGAGCGCCGCGGCGCGGCCCAACGTCGACGTCGGTGGGATTACGCTCGCCGAGATCCGCTCCAGCTTCGAGAAGCAGTCGGTCATCGCGCAGCGCGACGAGGTTGAGATCCAGCCCGATCGCACGACGTTCGTCGTGCGCGACATGTCGACCACGAAGGGAGGCACGGCGCTCGACGTGCTGCGCAACCTGCCGTCGGTCGACGTCGACATCGACAACGTCGTCAGTCTCCGTGGCGACCCCGGCGTCGTCATTCAGATCAACGGCCGACCCAGCCCCCTCAAGGCGACACAGCTTGGAAACTTCCTCGCGCAGCTGGCCGCCGACGCGGTGGATCATGTCGAGATCATCCCGATCCGTCGGCGCGCGACGACGCCGACGGCGCGCCGGGATCATCAACATCGTTCTCAAGCAGAAGCCCGAGGCCGGCACGGCGGCGGCGTACCGCGGGCGCCGGCACAACGGGACACATCGACACCGGCATCAACGGCGGCTGGCAGCGCGGCCCGCTCTCGGCGTATGGCAGCTACTCGCTCTTGCGCGACAACAGCCCACGGTACGAGCCGTCTTCCGCCAGGATTTGTTCGACACGCCGCTCACCTACCTCCAGGAAAGCGGGACACGCACCCAAATCCCGCTCATAAACACGGTCACCGGCACGGCGACCTATCAGCCGAGCGACCACGACGAGCTTTCCGCCGAAGGCTTGTACAGCCAGCGTCGCGAGTGGGAGACGTACCGCATCATTTACCACACCCTGGATACGTCGCTGACCCTCACCAACCTCACCGACCGGCACTCTCGCGACGTCAATCACGCAGGGGAGCGCCGAAGCTGCGCTGAATTACCAGCATCGGCTTCGCGGCGAAGGGGCACAAGCTGTCGAGCGAGTTCCAATTTGAAGAGCACTTCGAGGGCGGACCCACCGACATCCTCGACCAATCGCTCTGGCCGACGAGCGCGCCGCCGACGACCACGCTCCAGCAGACGCGCACCGTGTGGACGCACTCCAGCGGAACGTCGCTGAAGGTTGATTACGTGCAGCCGTTCGCCGCCGGTTGGCGGTTGGAAACGGGGTACAAGGGCTTCTTCCAGCGCATTCGCACCACACAGGACGTGCAGAATTTCGATGCCGTGCAATCGGCCATGCTCACCGACACGACGCAGACGAGCGACTTCTCGTATGACGAGCTGGTACACGACGTTTACGGGATGCTCGTCGCAAAAGCCGGCCGGGTGCAGTTTCAGGGCGGCTTTCGCGCCGAACACGCCGGCACGACGTTCGACCTGCGCAATCGCGATCACCGATACGACAACCCGTACAACAGCTTCTTCCCGAGCGGACTCGTGGCGTTTGCTCTCGACGACGCGGACCAGCTCAAGCTGTCGTACTCCACGCGGATCCGCCGCCCCGACGATCCGGATCTGCTCGATCCCACGCCGCACGCGCTCGACGCGCTGAACATCTCTGTCGGCAATCCGTTCCTCCCCCGGAATACATCTCCGCCCTCGAGCTGGGACTCCAGCGCACCGGCGATCGCGTGACCTTGCAGATCACTCCCTTCTACCGGCATTCCCTCGACGCGGTGCGGAGCAGTCCACGATCGACTCGGCCGGCGTCACGACGCGGAGCTACCCAACATCGCCGCAAGCGACGCCGTCGGGACCGATGCCACGGTCTCGTTAACCGGAGGGAGGGTCAGCGGATTCATTGGCGGCAGCGCGTTTCACCAGCGAAGCAACGCGGGCAATCTCGATCCGACGCTGTCGGCGAACACGTTCGGGTGGATCGTCCGCACCAACACCGCGTTCCGCATCTCGCGCACGGTAGATGCACAGGCGCTCGTGTCATATGTCGGGCGGACGACGATCGAGCAGGGCTGGAGTGCGGCCCGCACACGCGTCAGCTTCGGCGTCCGGGACAAGCTCCTCGCAGACCGCCTCATCTCACTCTGCGTGTCATCGACCCGTTTCGCACCGCCCGCGAGCATCTCCGGCCACGCTCGATCCGGCGTTCACCCAGATCAACGACCGCACGCGCGCCATTCGTGGTCTGCAGCTCAGCGCAACGTGGACGTTCGGCCGGCCGAACAAGAAAGGCGACGAGGAGATCGTGACTCCCAACGGGCAGTAAGCCCGGGCGTCACTCCGGGCTCTCGCTTATCGCACTAACCGAGTCCGATGTACACTCGCGGTGACCAGCGTCAGCGTGTCCCCGGAGATCGCGAAGTTCGTCGTCGCCTCACCAAGCACCACGGCGAACGCGGCTTCCTGATGTTCGATTGCGGTATCCAGACAGGCCATGCGCGTCATCGCCATTGTGCCGAAGGCCAGCGACGATCCACTCGCTGCGTACGGGCCCGCGAAACGATTGCAGCCAGTCGATCCGGTGACGCGATTGCTATCCCGAAGAAACTGTATCCACGGGCGTTGTGCGGTGTCCGCTGGAATTGCTGGACGGCCGTCAATGTTGACCGCGTACCATTTCCGTCCCGTCAGCGACGCCGCGGCTTCAGCGGTGTGCTTGCTCGCGCAGCTCGCGGCGAGGAGTGCCGTGACAACGACTCCCAACACGCGCGACTGCTTTGTCATTGCTGGACTCATGCGAGAAAAGAGTGCACTGGCCGGGCCGCGATGTCCGCGCGGCGAGCCGGAGCGGATCCCAGCGGCGTTATTTTTCGGGACGAGCGCGACCTTGAGCGAGACGTGCCCCGCCTTCGAGCGCTCTCGGCATCGGCGACTGTCTTGTCGGGTCCAGTAAGCTTCCCCCATGAAGAAGATCGGCTTCCTGTCCTTTGGTCATTGGAGCGCCTCGCGCCAATCAGCCGCGCGCTCCGCGCGCGATGTCCTGCAGCAGTCCATTGAGCTGGCCGTGGCGGCGGAGGAACTCGGCGCGGATGGGGCATACTTTCGCGTCCACCACTTTGCCCAGCAGCTCGCGTCCCCCTTCCCGCTTCTCGCAGCAGTCGGTGCCAGGACGAGCCGCATCGAGATCGGAACGGCCGTCATTGACATGCGGTACGAAAACCCGTTCTACATGGTCGAGGATGCGGGCGCGGCCGACCTGATCAGCGACGGCCGGCTCCAGCTCGGGATCAGCCGCGGCTCGCCGGAGCAGGTCATCGAAGGTTGGCGTCATTTCGGCTACGCGCCGCCGGAAGGCGGAACCGACGCGGACCTGGGCCGGCGTCAAGCCGAGGTTTTTCTCGAGCTGTTGAAAGGAGAAGGATTCGCCCGACCGAATCCACGGCCAATGTTTCCCAACCCGCCCGGGCTGCTTCGGCTCGAGCCGCATTCAGAGGGACTGCGCGACCGTATCTGGTGGGGCTCAGCGTCGAATGCGACTGCGGTGTGGGCCGCGCAACACGGGATGAACATGCAAAGCTCCACCCTCAAGGCCGACGAGTCGGGCGAGCCCTTTCACGTCCAGCAGGCTCGCCAGATCCGCCTCTTCCGGCAAGCGTGGACCGATGCGGGGCACACGCGCACTCCGCGGGTTTCGGTGTCTCGATCGATCTTCGCGTTGATGGACGACCGCGACCGCCTCTACTTCGGCCGCGATGAAAGCAGCGATCAGATCGGCGTCATCGACAACATGCGAGCCGTGTTTGGTCGAACTTACGCCGCTGAGCCAGACGTGTTGGTCGAACAACTGAGAGGGGATGAGGCCATCGCCGAAGCCGACACGCTGCTTCTGACGGTGCCCAACACGCTCGGCGTCGAATACAATGCGCACGTGATTGAATCAATTCTCACGCACGTCGCGCCTGCTCTGGGCTGGCGATAGACGATGCTAGAGCGGCGCGTCGTCCTCGACGGATGAAAAGAAACTGGGAACGTCGAGCTCGAACGGTTCCTGCGCATCTCGCGGATACCACATCAATCGATCGTCGATGATCGCCGGCCGCTCGTCGCCGGGTCGCCAGACTTCGAATACTCGTGCGTCGCCGTCGATGATCCAGTAGTCCGGCACTCCATTTCGTTGAAACGATCGGCGTTTGGTGATTCGATCGTGCCGCGCCGAACTGGGTGATAGCGACTCGCAGACGAGCAATGGTTTGTCGGGAGCATCACTGGCGGTCGGACGGCGACCTTCCGTGGCTCCAAGCACGATTAGATCTGGCTCATAGCGGTCGCCGTCATCGAGCCTCAGCTCATTCGGACCCAGGAGGATTTCGCCGAGCTTGAGGCGCGAGAGGTAGGGATGCAGCAGCACCCCGAGTTGAAAGATCAGTCGCTGATGTCGACGCGTCGGCGCAGGCGTCACGAGCAACTCGCCATCGACGAGCTCGTAACGCGGCGACATCCCAGGACGCTCGTCGATGAGACGATCGACCTCGTCTCTCGTCCAGCGGCGCGGGTGGAGAAGCGGCATGGACATAATCTGCTCGGCTGGCGGTAGGGCTGGGAGGCCTACTCGCTTCGCAGCGCCGTGACGGGATTCACCCGCGCGGCCCCGGTCGCCGGAATCAGCGTCGCGATCGACGCCACCACGAATACAGCCAGCGCGATGATTCCTCCGACGAGCACGCGGCTCGGCGTTGTATCGATCGGGCCCTGGTTCCCTTCGCTAATCAGGACGTAGCTCGCCGCGACGCTGACCGGAAGTCCGAGCACGAGACCGATGATTCCCAGCCGCACGCCCTTCGCATAGAACAACGCCACGACCTGGCCCGCCCGCGCGCCGAGCGCCATGCGAATGCCGATCTCGCGCCGCCGTTGCCCGACACTGAGCGCGACGGCACCGTACAGGCCAATCGATGACAGCAGGAGCACCAGCGCGCCACATGCGGCGACGCCGCCCTGAAGGGCCCGCTGGGTCCGCATGTACTCGGTCTCGATCTGCGCGAGCGTCAGCAATGGCGGAATCGGCGCGGATGGAAGCTCCTCGCGCGCAATCCCCCGAAGCGGAGCCGCGAGCTCCGAGCCCGGAACGGCAGTTCGAATGAGATAGGCACCGGCCCACATGTTGGTGACGGCGCGAAACGTCGACGACGAGTTGCCTTTGTCGATGTATCGCGAGTCGTACACGCCGCTCACGACCAGGTCGCGCATGGGCATCTCCGGTCGGGCGAACTGAATGAGCCGACGCCCGATCGGATCGGCGTCGCCCCACCATCGCCGCGCGAGGTCGCTCCCGATGATGATCGTCCGGCTCGTGTCGGAGGACGACCTGACGTCACTGCCGCGGACGAGTGGGACGCCGATCATGTCGAAGTACCCCGGCGTCACGGCCTTCATCAGCGACGTCACGGGATTGCCCGCCCGCGCAACCGACCCACGATCCTCGGCGCGAACGGCGAGCGTCGCATTTCCAAGGTACGCGGGTTCCGGCAGGACGGAAACAACGCCTGGTGTCTCGCGGATCCTCAGCACGAGACGGTCGACCGCGGCGCGGCGCGCCGCGAACGAGCCGGGCATAGACTCCATGTCGACGGCGAGCCTCAGCACGTGATCCGAAATCCCATCGGGCAGCGGCTTCCTGAGCTCGGTCAACAACATTCCGACGATCAATCCGACGATGAGCAGGAGCGGCTGCGTCAACATCACCTGGGCGACCACGAACGTATGTTGCAACCGAGAGCGTCTCGTCGCGCCCATGTTCGTGTCTTTGAGCGCGGTCGCAACTCCGGCACGCGTTGCGTGCAACGCCGGCGCGAGCCCGCACAGAATGCCCGTGCCAAGCGCGACACACAGCGTGAACGCGACGGTTCCGAGGTCGGGTGCGAAGAACGCCGCGTCCGGGACTTGCGAGAGCGCAACGATGACTCCCCAATAGGCCGCGAGGCCGAGTGCCCCACCGAACGTGGCCAGCACGATGCTTTCCGTGAGCAATTGGCGAATCACTCGCGCGCGCGATGCGCCGAGAGAGAGTCGGACGGCGATCTCCTGCCGGCGTCCGACGGACGCGCTGACGACCAACGACGCAACGTTGGTGCAGACGACGAGGAGCAGGAGTGTCGCCAGGGTTCCCACGAACGCGAAAAACGCCGCGACGGGGTCATTGGGTGAGAGGCCCAATGCGCCGCCTCCCGCAGCGGCCCAACCGCGGAGCCGTGCGACATCGGCGTTGTATACGAGCCTCGCCGTGCGCGAGGCAGCGGTGCGTGCCGGAGCCATTTGACTGAAGGCGTGCATCGCGACCACACGGACGGCCGCGGTGGCCTGCTCCGTCGACACATGCGGTTGCAGCCGGCCGACCGCCTCGAACAGCGTCGAGTCCGCGCTCGACAGCGCGTCAGCGGTCGAGCTATTCGCGAGGCTGCTCGCCGTCAGGATGGCCGCGCGCGTCGCCAGCGGCAGCCACATCGTCAGGCGATTGTCCCGATCGTGGGTGAGGACGCCACCGAACTGCGGCGGAGCGACGCCGATGATTCGCACGCCGACTCCATTCACCATCACCGTGCGATTCATCACGTCCTTTCGCCCGAACGCGTCCTCCCACATGGCGTCGGAGATCACGGCGACGAGCTGCGACTCGGCCGACGCATCCGGTCCCGCCACCGGCAGTGCGGACCCTTGCGCCGGACGCACGCCGATGATGGAGAAGTAGCCGTCGGTTACGAACTGCACGCTCGCCTTGGCGTGGTCCAACACGCCGGACATATCGGCGACGACGTCGCTCTCGGTCCACGCGGTGGCGGCAGAAAAGATCGTGCGCAGCTCGCTCATCTCGCGCAGCGCGGGATAGGAGAAACGCATCGGCGACCACGAGGGCTGGTCCCACTGGCGCGCCATGCCGCGCAAGCGAACCAGCGGAACGCTGTCGGGAACGCCCGGCGGCGGCCGCATGGTGGCGCTTTGCAGGAGGCCGAAGACCGCGGCGTAGCCCGCGATGCCGAGCGCGAGGACGAGCACGATGGTGATCGACGACAGCGGTTTGCGCGCGAAGAACCGGAAGGCGAAGCGGATGTCCGCGCTGACCGAGTCGATCCAGCGCGCGGGGCGCAGCATCTCCTTATGCTGCGTCACCCCGCCGAATGTCGCGCGTGCACGGCGCTCGGCCTCGGCCGGATCGAGCCGTTCGTCGCGGACGAGGCGCTCGGTTTCCATCTCCAGGTGGAAACGGATCTCTTCGTCGGCGCGCGATTCGGCGGCGCGCGGCGCGACGATGAGACGCAGCCGCGCCCGAAGTGCGTCGAAGCGGCTCATGTGCTCCGCAACACCGCGTCGAGGCCGGCGGAGAAACGGCGCCAGCTTTCCAACTCGTCGCCGAGCGCGCGCCGCCCGGCGGCCGTGATCTTATAGTAGCGTGCGCGGCGGTTGTTGTCGGTCGTGCCCCAATCGCTCACGATGAGGCCATCCTTCTCGAGGCGCTGCAGCGCGGGGTACAGCGATCCCTGATTGACCTCGAGCACGCCCTTGGACATCTGCTGGACGCGCTGGCTGACTCCCCACCCGTGCATCGGCGCGAGGGAGAGCGTCTTGAGGACGAGCAGGTCGAGCGAGCCCCGGAGGGCGTCGGTCTGAGCGCGGGCGTTCATGTGTTCCTGTCGGCGTCGAGAGAAGATGCCGTCGTCTCCTCTCGCTGTCAACAGGAATGGGCTGGCGAACTGGTTTGCACTCGGCCATTGCATCGCGTATGAGCACGAGGCATCGGCGACGAGTCGCCGTAGCTATTGGCGCACGCGACATGGAGCAAGACTGCGACGTATTCTCACACACACCGCCCCTGCCCTGTGTTGGCGATGGACTAGGACTTCGCCACGCGACGCGCCCGGTCCTCCTCCCACTCGACGAATGGACCGTCGAAGTCCCTGAGGTGCGTGCCGTCGAACGACCAGACGCGCGTAGCAACCTCGCGCAGGAAGGCACGGTCGTGACTCACGAGTAACACCGAGCCTTCGTATTCCTCGAGCGCGTCTTCGAGCGCCTCGATGTTCTCGACGTCGAGATGGTTGGTCGGCTCGTCGAGAATGAGGAGATTGGCGCGCGCGAGCGTCATGAGCGCGAGCGCAACGCGAGCCCGCTCGCCGCCGCTCAGCGTGCCGATCTCGCGTTGCACTTCATCGCCGCTGAAGCCGAACGCGCCGAGACAATTCTGCACCTGGCCTCGGCTCCAGAGCGGGCGTTGATCCTGGATCGCATCCGCCAACGACTTTCGGAGCGGAAGGTCAGCGAGATCCTGCCGAAACCATGCGGGTGTGATCGATCCGCCGATTCTCACCTCGCCGCTTCGCCGGTTCGCGATCGCCGATGATGGTGGCGATGAACGATGACTTGCCGGCGCCGTTGGGCCCGATGAGGGCGACGAAGTCGTTCCGTCGCAACACGGCCGTGAAATCTTCGACAAGGACGCGGCCGGGCACTTCCACTTGCAGGTCTTTGATGGCGATCACTTGATCGCCGCCTCGTTCAGCGACTTCGAACTTGAGGTCCATCGCCGCCGGATCGCCCGGCGGAGGGGCGAGACGCGGCAGGCGCTCCAGACGCTTGCGCTTGCCTTTTGCCTGAAACGAGTTGACCCCCGCGATGTTCCGCCGGATGTACTCCTCTTCCTTCTTCACGTACGCGCGCTGCTTCTCGAGTTCGCGCTCGCGTGAGAGACGTCGCTCGGCGCGCTGCGGAACGAACTGGCTGTAGTTGCCCTTGTACCACTCGCTCGTGCGTGCCTCGACGTGCAGGATATGCGTGCAGATCGCGTCCATGAACGCACGATCGTGCGACACGACGATGACTGTCTCGTCGGCTTCGTTGAGCCATTCTTGAAGCCACGTCGTCGTGTCGAGGTCGAGATGGTTCGTGGGTTCGTCCAGGAGCAGCAAGTCGGCGGGCGCAATGAGCTGGGCCGCAAGCCCGACGCGCCCGCGCTCTCCGCCCGAGAGCGTCGACACGAGACGTGTCTTGGACTCTTCAGCGTCGAAGCCCAACCCCTGCAGCACCGCGTCGACCCGAGCGTGATAGATGTAGCCGCCGAGGTCAGCGAAGCGCTCTTGGTCGTGCCCAAACCGTTCGAGGAACGCGTCAGTGACGCGCTCCCCCAGCTCACCCAACTCGATTGCCTGTTCGGCGATGCGTTTCTCGAGAGCGATCACGTCGCGCCAAGCAGCCGCACCCGCTTCCCAGACCGTCGTCGCGCCTTCGAATGCGCGGTGCTGGTCGAGCAGGGCATGCCGGAGTCCTGGCTTACGCGCGACGCTCCCCACCGTTGGTTCGAGGTCCCCGGTGATGAGTTTGAAGATCGACGACTTGCCGGCGCCGTTGCGCCCGATGATGCCCCACCGCTCGCCCTCGGCGACGGTGAAGGTGACGTTCTTAAAGAGCTCGGTCGCGCCGAAGGAGACGCCGATGTTGGAAAGCGAGAGAAGAGTCACGCAGAGACGGGAGGAGATCGAGGACGGATTGGCGCGGAATGCGATGCGGCGCGAGAAAAGCTAAGGTGCCGGGGCAGCGTCGGTACGATTGAAACTCCTATCCCGACATCCCGTACTTCGCGGCGACACCGAGATACGTCTTGTCCTGTGCTGACGCCGCGATACGTCTTGTCCCGTGATGAGGGATTCGGCGACCAGCAATCCTATCACTGATGTTTCACTTGTCGGGCGCGTGCCAGGCGATAGACCCGCCCCCGAAGATTCTCGAGGAAGATCATGAAGCTCGCCGTCCGTTCGACCAGCGCTCATCCTTGGCGTCGCACGCACAACCTGCTGGCTGCCGTGGCGACCATCTTCGCCGCGCCGGACTTGCCCGCGCAGGCCCTGCCCGCGCCCGTGGTGTTTCATGTGAGCTTGGGCCAAGCCTCGGCGACGGCGGTCTCCGGGCGGCTGCTGGTCTTCGCCAAACTGCTCGGACCCGCCGACAAGAGGCCCGTCGCGCGCGTCGACATGGACCAGATCGATACCCACGCGACCGCCATCGCCGCCCAGGAGGTGGCGCGCCTCGCGCCCGGCGCCACGGTCGATCTCGACGCTGACGTCTCGGCCTTCCCCACACCCTTCTCGCAGCTCAAGCCCGGCCACTACGCCGTGCAGGCGGTGCTCGATCGCGACCACAGCTACAACTACACTGGACGCGGCCCTGGCGATCTCGTGAGCGGCGTCGTGGAGATGGACCTGCCCGGCGACGCAGCCCAGCTCCTGACGCTTGCGACCGTCGTCCCTGAAGCCGATCCCCTCCAGCCCCTGTCCAACGTGCCGGCGGCGCTGAGGGAGGTCTATGCGGCGGCCAAGGCCGACATCCACCCGATCGACTTCGCCAGCCCGGCGCTCAGCGGCTTCTGGGGTCGGCCCGTCGCCCTGCACGGCTGGGTGGTGACCCCGCCGGACTATGCGGCCCATCCCGGCCAGCGCTATCCGACGGTCTACTACACCCAGGGCTTCGGCGGCTCGTTGCGCTCCCTCCACGACGTCGGCGTCGCCCGCTGGAATGAGATGAAGACGGGCAAGGCGCCGTCGATGATCTGGGTGGGGATCGACCAGTCGAGCCCCAGCGGCACGAGCGAGTTCGTCAACAGCGTCAACAACGGGCCGTGGGGCCAGGCGCTGACGGCCGAGCTGATCCCCGACCTGGAACGCCAATACCGCATGGACGCCAAGCCCTCGGGCCGCCTGCTGACCGGACACTCCTCCGGCGGCTGGGCGGCGCTGTGGCTGCAGGTGAACTATCCCAAACTGTTCGGCGGCGCCTGGCCCACCTCGCCCGACCCCAGCGATTTCCACGACCTCTTGGGCATCGACCTCTACGCCCCCGGCGCCAACATCTATCGCAAGCCCGACGGCACGCCTTGGCCGCTGGCGCGCGACAAGGGCGAAATGCTGGTCTCCATCGAGGACTACACGCGCCGGGAAGTCGTGGTCGGGGAGTATGGCGGCCAGCTCGCCTCGTTCGAGTGGGTCTTCTCCCCACGCGGCGCCGACGGGCTCCCGGTCCCTATGTTCGACCGCACGACAGGCGCGGTGGACTCGGCTGTGATCAGCTATTGGAAGGAGCACTACGACGTGGCCGAGCGCCTCCGCCGCCACTGGCCGGAGCTCAAGCGTGATCTCGACGGCAAGGTCCACCTGACCGTGGGCTCGGCTGACACCTTCTATCTCGACGGTTCGGCGCACCGGCTGGAAGCGACGATGAAGGGGCTCGGGGCCAAGACCGACTTCTGCTACGTCGAAGGGCGCGGCCATTTCGACCTCTACGCCGTGGGCGACGACCCCTGGGGCCTGTACAAGGCCATCGCCTGGGAGATGTACGCGCTCGCGCGGCCGGGATCGAAGCCGCCATCGGCGCCGGCGCGCAGGATCTGCTTATCGAGTGCGAGGTAAGACAGCGCGTCGAAGGCGGCGCGTCGCGGATCGATGAGAGGCGCCGCTCAACGCCGTACGTACGAGATGCCGATATGCAGTAGCAGATCCTCCTGCAGCCCATGCTCCATTCGATCCCGGATTCTTCGCCACTACGGGAGGGAGTGGAATGTCGTGCTCATGCACGGAGAGGTTCGCGCCTACGGAGAGGCCGAGGTGCGACGAGACTCGGCGTTCTCGAGCGAGGCCGAACGCACCGGCGATCTCCGTGCGAGTCGCGTACGGCGCGTACGCCACGCCGCCATGGCGTACCAGTCCGACGCCTGCACTGACCCACGTGTGATGGACGTCCGGCGATCCTGCCACGTTGAACAACGCCTGGGCGTTCACCATCTGGACGAGGAACGCATATGGTCCACTCGGTCCGTTTGGCGTACTAGTCTTCGGGATCTCGCCTGGTCGGACCATCGCGCCGACGGACGCCCCCCAGCGCGAACGGAACCACGAGCGCAACGCGAGGCCATACGCGACGCCGCTGAGATCCTGCGGCGCATCCGGCAGATTCGTGGCGAAGATGTCCTTGTCTACGAAATGACCGAGTGGCCGGTAGTAGCCCACGATCGGCTCAACTTCGATCCGTGGTGTCTGTGCCACGGCGGTCGAAGCGGCGAGGGCCGCGAAAACCGGGAACCAACGCCACAGCATGTCGGTGTGTCCGAATGGGTTCGGGCAAGCGGCCGCGTCGCCGCTCTGAGAATATTCTAATGCGAACTGCGCGCCAGTGCGAACTGCGCGGTCATGAGTGTGTAGTTGGCCTCAACCGTCTCTCACCCACTGCTCAGGCCACGCCAGAGACTCAGTCTTCCAGCGCCACGCGAGGCTCGACGCGCGCGGCTGAGGCGGCGGGAATCAGGCTTGCCGCAATAGTTGCCGTGGCGATCACGACAATGGACCCCATCAGGGTGATGGGATCAAAAGGCGACACGTCAAACAGCAGCGGTCGCATTCCAAGCCCCGCGACCACGGTCAGCGCGAAACCGAGCGCGATGCCAACGCCGGTCAAGCCCAGGCACTCACCCAGGATCAGCTGAAGTATTTCGCGCGGTCCCGCGCCGAGTGCGCGGCGCACGCCAAACTCCTGCCTGCGCTGCTGCGCGCTGTAGCCGATGACACCGTAGACGCCAACGATCGTCAGCACGAGCGCGACGACGCCGAAGGCGGCCATGAAGCGAGTGGCGAATCGCGCGTTCGATGCGCTCGTCGCCACGAGGTCTTCGATCGTTCGGACATGCGCAATGGGGATCGTCGGATCGGCGGCGGCCATCGCGCGCTGGACCTGCTGTGAGCAACGCGGACGTTTCGAGGTTCGAACGAATGACGAACTGCATGGTGCCGAATGTCAGATACGGATTCTGCGTGTACGGCAGGATCATTTCAGGCCGCGGCGTCTCGGTCAGCGTGTAGCGTTTCATATTTGCGACTACGCCTATGACCGTCATCCACGGCCATCGCCCTCGGTCCGTCGGGCCTTCCGACGCGAATGCGTTTTCCGATCGCATTCTTGCCCGGCCACAGCCACCTGGCCATCGATTCGTTGACGATCACGACCGCCGGTCTTCCCGTGCCATCAAGTGACGAGAAATCACGACCCGCGATGATCGACGTTCCCAGCGCACGAATCATGTCCGCGCTCGCGACGCTGTACTGAGCGATGGGTGCGATCGCGCCCGCCTGCAATGCCGGCAGCTCGCCTTCGGGCGTGAAAACGCTCGCTTGTTGCGCGCCGCTCAGCGGAAGAGGCTTGCCGATGCCGGCGGCGGTCACGCCCGGGAGCGCGCGAATGTTGTCGAGCGCCGCACTCAGGAACCGAACAGCCGCCGCATGCTCCATCCCCGTGGCGAACGGGCGTTCCGGATAGCTGATCGGCGGAAGCGACACCTCGAACGTCACGCCGTGAACGGCATCGAATCCTAGCTTCGCGTTCAGCTGGTGCGAGAGGCTGCGAACCAGCAATCCCGCGCCGGTCACGAGTACGAGCGAGCCCGCGAGCTCACCAACGACCAGCACGCGACGAGCCTTGAGCGAGATTCCCCGGAGTCCGGCCCCGCGCCCGCCGCTCCGGAGCGTGTCCATCAACTGCACGCGGCTGCCGAGGCGCATGGGAACGATGCTCACCATGATCGCCGCGAGAGCAATGGCTCCGAGTGCCGCAAACGCGGACTGCGTGTCGAACGTCAACTCCGAAGCCCGCGGAAGGTGATCGGCGGCATACGTGCGCAACAGCTTCACGCCAAAGACTCCCGCGGCGAGCCCCGCCGCGCCGCCGACGGTAACGAGCAGCAGGACATCAGTCAGCACTTCACCGGCAAGCCGGCGTGTAGACGCGCCAAGCGCGGCTCGAACAGCAAGCTCGCGGCGCCGCGCGTGCAACTGCGCGAGCAGGAGTTGCGCGGTGTTCACGCATGCAATGACAAGGACGAGCACCACGCCCGCCAGCAAACTGATGAGCATCGGCTCCACACCGCCGACCAGCTGTTCGCGCAGAGGAACGAGCAACTCATCAGGCCGCGAATTCTTTATGACGGGCACCGAACGCCTCACCACGCCCATCACGCGATCCATGTCCTGACGTGCCGCGAGGTGTGTCGTGCCTGCGCGGAGACGCCCGACGATGGCGAGGTCGGTGATGCCACCCGTCGGCGGTTTCAGCGGCACCCAGACGTCCGGCATCGCAGCGAATTGGAAATCGCCCGGCATCTCTGATCCGCGTGGAAATGCGAATCCGCGGGCAGCGACGCCGATGACCGTGTACGGCTCGGCGTTCAGGGTGAGCACCCGGCCAATGATGTGCGGATCAGCACCGAACCGACGGCGCCACGCCGCGTCGCTCAATATCGCGACGTGATCGCTTCCCGGCGTCTCGTTGGCGCGTTCAAAGAAGCGGCCGATTTCCGGCGCGACGCCAAGCGTTTGGAAGAATTCTCCCGTCGCCTGGACGCCATCGAGGCGTTCGGGGTTGGTCGCGTCGCCGAGGTTGTAGGACGCTCCACGAAATGCCGCGATTGTTTGGAACGCCTGAGTATTGTCGCGAATGATGCTGAAGACGATCCCGTGGGTCGGCTGCTCCCGAAACCCGAGATTGGCGTCGGGATAGTATCCCCAGATCATCTCCAAGCGGTCCGGCTGCCCGTAGGGAAGGCGCTTGAGCAGGATCGTGGAGACCAAGCTCATCATGAGCGCGCATGCGCCAATGCCGATCGTGAGCGTGAGTACGCTCGTGATCGTGAACACCGGTGCGCGCCGGAGCCGGCGTGCGGCGTGGTGAAGATTGCGAGCCACGTTCCCCATGAGGAACCACTCTAGCAGGCCGGGCCAACGCCGGGCAATCGGGCTCATTTGAAAGAAAGTCCGATAAGCTCCTCCCGGGCCGTCAGCTACCACGTTGCGGACATCTTCCTTCGCGAGACGATCGGTGACGCACCGAGTGGTCCTTTGGGCCAATTGCGTCGCGGTTTTTTCCCGGCACCTTCGTCGCCATGTCACACCACTATTCCGGCCCCGAGTTTGGCTCGCCGCACGACGACGCCCGTCTGGACTTCACCGATTTGTACGCGTTTCCGAAACCCGGAGACAAGAACACATCGGTTCTGATCATGGACGTGCACCCGTCGGTCAACGTGAAGCCGCCGGGTCCGACGACGACCGATCCCTTCTCTCCCGACGCCGTGTACGAGATCAAGATCGATACGAATGGCGACGACGTCGCCGACATCGCCTATCGTTTCCGGTTCTCGCCAGTGAAGGACGGCAAACAGACGGCGACGTGGCTCAGAGCCGACGGCGACACCGCCGCGGGCATCGGCGATGACGGAATGGTCGTCGTCGAGAACGCGCCGGTATCGACGGGCCCAGAGGCGCAGATCACGAAGGCCGGCAAGTGCCGGTTCTTTGCGGGATGGCGCAGTGATCCGTTCTTCTTCGACGTCGCTGGAGCGCTCAACAATCTGCAGTTCACGGGCAAGGACTATTTCGCCGACAAGAACATCTGCAGCATCGTGCTGGAACTGCCCAATTCGGAGCTGGGATCGAAGCCGGTCCGTCTGTGGGCGCGCACGGTGGACGGAAGAACTGGGAAGTGGGTGCAAGCCGACCGCGGTGCGCGAGCGCAGCAAACGCCCTTCCTGCCCGGCGATGATCGAGACGCGTACCTCGCCGGAGAACCCGCGAACGACAGCCGCTTCATCGCCACGTTCGCGCACTCGCTCGTGCATAGCGGCGGCTACGCGCCCGACGAGGCGCGGCGCGTGGCGGGGACGATGCTGCCGGACGTTCTGCCATACGATCCCACACGCCCCGCGGTTTATCCGACGAACGGCCGGCTGCTCACGGACAGCGTCGTCGAGTACTTCATTCCTCTGTTCTCGAACGGCAAAGTAAAGACGGACAACACGCGAGCCCACGACGACCTGCTCTCCGAATTTCCGTACGTCGGACCGCCGCATAACAGCTGACGGATGGCGGAGCAACGTCGTGTCCGGCCTGGTCAGCCGGCAACGGCGCGGGGGCTAACGAGAACGCCGTCGGAGACGAAGTCCCGACGGCGTTCTAAGTTATTGAAATTCAAGGAGCGGGCGACCGGACTCGAACCGGCGACGTCCAGCTTGGGAAGCTGGCATTCTACCAACTGAATTACGCCCGCGTCAGTTTAAGATACCGCGGTGGCGAAAGCTGTTCAACCAACTGGACGTCGCAGTGACGAACATTTTCGCGACCTCACCGTTGCCGCCAAACGCGGCGCCGTGCTCGAGGCGATCTCCACACCGACTGGCTTGATCCATCTCGAGTACGACGAGCGTGAAACTCAGGGGATGGCCGCTGCCGTAGAGGTGTCGAACCGCCACGGGAGATCCCCATGAGCCGACACATGTTCCTCGTCGTCGCCATCGCATCGCTCGGCAGCACTGCCTCGCTCCGCGCGCAGGGGCCGACGCCATCCACGCGCAGCGAATCCGTTCGCGCGGCGGAAATGGCGCGGCGCGATGCGCTCCTCGCATCCGATACCGTCGCGCTATCGAAGTTGGTCGCCGGCGAGTTCATCGAGATCTCGCGACTGGGCACGATCCGGTCGCGAGCCGACAATATGCGCGAGGTCGCGAGCGGCGACTTGAAGTTGCTCACGATCAAGTACGACAGCCTGGACGTTCGGGTCTACGGAGACGTCGCCCTCCTGACCGGAATCGCCGACAACACCGGCATGTACCGTGGCACGGTGCCCTTCTCCGGCAAGATTAGATACACCCGAGTCTTCGTCTGGCGAGATGGCCGGTGGCAAGCCGTGTCCATGCAGCAAACGCCGATGTCGTGAGCCGGTGCTACTCGCCGACGCCGGGACCCATTGGCTTGCCGATCTCCCAGTGGTGTCCGAACGGATCGACGACTCGACCCATCAGCCAACCATTCTGCTCACGCACGGGCCCGATCTGGCGCGCCCCCGCGGCCAGCGCCTGCGCGTGGATCGATTTTGGATCGGCCACGACCAGCACGATTCTCGTGGTCCCGCCGCCGAGTGTCTCGGGACTGAAGTTCCGATGGGCCGGCGATTCGTCGGCGACCCAGAACTTGGCGTCGTCGACCGCCAGCTCGGCGACCACCGCGCCGTCGGGCGCTTCGATCTTGAATAGTTCGCGCGCGCCGAACGCACTCTTATAGAAGGCGACGGCCTCGGAGCCGCGGCGCACGGACAACATCGGAGCGATCGTGGCGGTCATGGCCGACAATTGTACCTCCCGCAGGGTTCACCCGAAACCGTAGACACTTCAGCCCGCCGCGGGTCGAACGCGAAGTAACGCAAAGTAACGGAAGGGACATTCGATGTCCCGATTCGCCCGGTTCGGACGTTTGGGGTTCTAGCACCTCGGCTCGGCGAGCCGAGGTCCGTCGCGTCGACGCCGGCGCGCAAACGGGCTTGAACCCACCAAGCGTATCGAGGTCCCCTTGAGAGATCTACCGGCGAACCAGTTTCACCACGTGAGTCGTTCCACCGCGGCCATTTGTTGCTTGGTGGTCGCACTCGCAACGGCCTGCTCGAACCCCGGCGACAGCGCTCGAATCGTCGCGCCAACCGCAAGGCCGACGGCCGACGCCAGCGCGAAGCGCCAGAACGTGGCCGTCCGGTGGAACGAGATCGCGCGCGATCTCGTCGCATCGCACAACACGAACGGGCCCCTGGCGTCCCGCGTCTACGCGCTGGTGAGCGTGGCACAGTTCCGATCCGCCCGCGCAACGGGCGAGCGCGGCGCGACCGTCGACGCGGCGATCGCGCGCGCCTCCGCGAACGTCCTCGCCGGGTTGTTCCCGGACGACGCCAGCGCCGCGCTGATCGCCGGCGCATTGCAAGACGATGAGCATTTCCTCAACGGTGCGCCGCCGGGTAACGGCGGGCCGCACGCCGGCGACGCGACCGGAGCGGCAATCGCGCAAGCGGTGCTCGCGAACGCGGCCAACGATGGAACCGCGGCCGCCAATTGTCCCGCGACGCCGCCCACGCCGGCGAGTCAGTTCTGGCACGACGATGCCGTGCCGCCGAATCCGCAGCCGCTGCTTCCCTGCTTCGGTCAGGTGCGGACCTGGCTTTCTCTCGACCTCGCACAATTCCTCGCCGATCCGCCGCCGGCGTTCGGGTCGCAAGGGTTCCTCGCGGGGTTGGCGGAAGTGCGCCAGATCTCCGATACGCGGACGGCCGAGCAGCTGGCGATCGTGAACAAGTGGCTCGACGGCAACAACACGTTCCAGCCGCCGGGCCGTTGGAATCTGATCGCATCGGAGCTCGCGACGCAGCATCGGCTCGACGCCGCGGAAGCGGCCCGTATGTTCGCGGTGCTCAACATCGCGATGATGGACACTCATGTCGCGTGCTGGGACCGCAAGTACACGTATTGGGAGATTCGCCCGTGGATGGCGGATCCACTCATCACGACACCGGGCGGCCGGCCGCACCATCCGGCGAATCCGTCGGGACATGCGTGCGCGGGCGGCGCGGGGTCGGGCACACTCGCGGGATTGTTCCCCGCGCAGCGTGACTCGATCCTCGCACTCGGCGACGAGCAAGGCTTCTCGACGGTACTGTCCGGCGTGCACTACCGGTTCGACGTCGACAAGGGGCTCGCGATCGGCCGCGCCATCGCGGCGAGCGCGCTGGCGGTAACGGATCTCGACGCTCTCGTCGGAGGACCGTGAGCGACTGAGCGAGCGAGCTGGCGCGATCGCGCCAGCTCGCTCACTCCCGTTACGACCTCGGTGCGCCCAACCGCGGACGCATCAGCCATCGTCGAAATGCGACCAGCGCCCAGATGGCTTCGACGATCCCAAAGGGCCACGCCCCTTGGAGGAATCCGTAGATGGAGCCCAGCACGCAGGCGCCGGCGAATCCGAGAACAAACCAAGGACTGCGCCGCTCGAAAGCGTAGCAAACGAGCATCGCCGTAACGGCGAACAATCCGACGGCGGTCAGTCCGTGCATGGACACCGGGAGTGGTCTACGCTTCGTGTGGCGCCGCGAGCTGATGCCCGGCGCTGACGCCGCGGGGGACAGCGTTTCATCGCTCCCGCTCGTATCCCCTGCCAGCCGGAATGGTAGTCCGACCCTTCATCTCCGCGCCATGCTTCGCTTGACGCTCGCCGCGCTGCACCTCCTCGCCCTCGGCATCGGACTCGGCGGAATCTGGGGGCGGGCGCGCGGGCTGGGACAGCGACCGCTCGACCTCACCTCCGTCCGTCGCGCGTTCGCCGCCGACTCGTGGTGGGGGATCGCGGCGATGCTATGGATCGCAACGGGTCTCTGGCGCCTACTCGCCGGCACGGAGAAGACGACGAGCTACTACACGCACGACGCGATCTTCCTCGACAAGATGCGGATCTTCGGCGTGATCTTCTTGCTCGAGCTCTGGCCGATGATCACGCTCATCCGCTGGCGCGGCGCCCTCCGACAACGGCGCGAAGCGTGGCGCCCTGACGAAACGACGGCGCGCCGCATCAGCGTCATCAGCTATATCCAGGCAGCGCTGTTGCTGCTGATGCTAGTCGCGGCCGTGTCGATGGCGCGTGGCTATGGGTACCGGCCCGGTCGATAGAGACTGGGGGGCGACTCCGACTTCTAAGAACACTGACCCCTTACGCCGTCGCTGGGCTGAGTAGGCCAGCGAACGGGGCGCAAAGCGCCGCGAAATCCTCGGCGTTCAGATACTCCTGTGCCAGGATCGCCAGCGCCGCGTCTTCCGCCGCCGCGTGCGCCGCGGCGAACGCGCGGCGCTCCTTCGACGTCCACTTCACAATGGAATGGCTCGCGTAGTACGCCGACGTCTCGATCGCGTCGCGCACGTACCAGGCGGCCACCGCCAAGCCACGGTTGTTGATCGTTGCTTCGAGAATGGCGTACGGCGTTTCGCGCTGTGCGTAGATGGACGGATTGTCGATCAGCGTCCTGCCGACGGTGAGCCAGGCCAAGACCGGGAGCTCGGCGAGGTGATCGGCGAACGCGTTCACGGCGGCGAGCGCGGGCTGGTCGTCGGGCGTCAACTCGGCGACCTGCCGGGGCAAGCGGAGCTTGCCCGTGCGCATGCGTCGCAGCAGCGCAGGGCTCATTGCGACGCCGTCGCTCGCGCGGGGCGTCGTCAACGAGTTCGCATGGCGTGCCTCGCCGTTCGCGTCGACCACGCTCGCGGACGAGCGCGGCGCGGCCGACCTATGCGCAAATCGGCCGAGCATGGCGCCGACGAAGCCCGACGACAAAATGCCGGCGAGCTTGCCGATCGAGGGAGGAATCGTGGTAGGAAACATGAGGACGCGCGACAGTGAAGCGTGACGCTTCCAACCTACGAGTTCGCTCGTAAACGCCGCACAAAAAACCGGCGGCCCGACATAAAAAGGGCGTAAAGGCGGACCCGTGCTCCGCGCCGCAGGTGCATCATTCATTCGTGATCTCGGATACGCTGACCGTTTTAATCATCGACGACGAGCCGCAGATCCGGCGGCTCGTGCGCAATGCGCTGCAGGCGGACTCCGCATTCCTTCGCGCAGGCCTCGACGACGCGCAGCCATCGCCCGAATTGCGCGTGCTCGAAGCCGAAACCGGACGAGAAGGGATCGACCTGGCCGCCGCCGAGGAGCCCGCGCTCGTCGTGCTCGATCTGGGGCTGCCGGACATGGAAGGCATCGCGGTCTGCCGCGAGATCCGTCGCTGGTCGTCGGCGCCCATCCTCGTGCTCTCGGCGCGGCACGCCGACACGGAGAAAGTGGCGCTCCTCGACGCGGGCGCCGACGACTACATGACGAAGCCGTTCAGCAGCAGCGAACTGATGGCGCGCGTGCGGGCGCAGTTCCGCCGTGCGCGCGGCGGGACGCCGGAGCGCGTACGAGCGGAGAACGCAAGAGTGGAGAATCCAACGCCGTTCTGTCGTTTGGCGACGTCCGCGTCGATCAGCAGCGGCGGCGCGTCGAGCGGTCGGGGAAACCCGTACATCTGACGCCGACCGAGTGGTCGTTGCTGCGAACGTTCATCGCGCGCCCGCGACAGACGCTCACCCATCGCCAGCTGTTCGGCGCCGTGTGGGGGAACGCCTCGGGCGACGCGCAGCAGTACCTTCGTGTGTACGTCGGCCATCTACGCCGCAAGATCGAGGAGGATCCGATGCGGCCGAAGTACATCCACACCGAACCCGGAGTCGGGTACCGCTTCGAGCCCGACGGCGAAACGGCGTGACCGGTTCGCCGCGGCGCGCGACCGTCATGCGGTGGGCGATCACGCTGCTCGTGCTCGCCGCGGCGACGGTCAGCATGTACCTGGTGCGCAGCTCGCTCGACAAAGCGCACGTCGCCCTGGTGTACCTGCTGGTGGTGCTGGCGGCAAGCGCGGCGGGCGGCCGCGCGCTGGGACTCGTCGTGGCGGGGCTCGCGTTCCTCTGCTTCGACTTCTTCTTTCTCGTTCCCTATCTCACGTTCGTCATTCAGAACCCGCTCGACTGGCTCGTGCTGTTCGCGTTTCTGGTGACGAGCGTGGTCGCGGCGCAACTTCTCTATCGCGCGAACGCGACGGCCGAGGAAGCCACTGAGCGGGCGATCGAGGTGGACAGACTCGCGGCGCTCGGCGCCGAGACGCTCAACGCGGCGGACGCGGACCAGGCATTGCGCGCGATCGCCGATGTGATTCGCCATTCGATCGATGCCGACGAATGTGAGATCTATTTGAGCGGGCCTCGCGGCGCGACGCTGAGCGCGTCGCGCAGTGTGCCGCAGGGCAGTCTCGTCCAGTGGATTCTCGATCATGGCGCGAGCGCCGTCGAGCTGACGGACGGAACGGTTCGCGTCGCCCACGAGTTGTCAGCGGCGAGCCAACCGCTTGCGGGGCAGCGATGGGAGTCGCAGGCCGAGACGGTCGCCGCCGTCCGAGCCGTCACGCAGGTTCGAGAAGGGGGGTGCGTTGCACTCGCTTCGAGGGGCCGTCCGCGGCGACGGATCGACCGGGGCATCGCGCGGACGACCCGCGGTTCGCGCGCTGGCGCTTCCGCTCCAGGTGCGAGAGCACACGGTCGGCGTCCTGCGCGTCGCGTCAATGACGGAGCTGGTGCTGACACCCGAAGAGGGCCGGCTTCTCATTGCGCTCGCCTACTACGCTGCACTCGGCGCCGAGCGCTCGCGGCTGGTCGCGGCGGCCGAGCGAGCCGAGGCGGAGCGGCGCCTCGAGAGCTTGCGCAGTGCACTGCTGACGGCGGTTTCGCACGACTTCCGGACGCCACTCACGACGATCAAAGGTGTCGCCGCCGAGATCCGCCACGGCGCTGACGCCGAGCGCGCAGCGGTGATCGAGAGCGAGGCGGATCGGTTGAACGGATTGGTGAACGATCTGCTCGACCTTTCACGCATTCACGCCGGCGCCGTGCGCCCGTCGCTCGCGGTGAACACGGTCGATGATCTACTGGGCGTCTCGCTCCGGGCAGCGAGCGGCGTCCTCCGCGGGCGGCGCGTGGAGATCGACGCGCCGGGCGATGCGCTCCTGGCCGGAACGTTCGACCTCACGCAAACACTTCGCGTGGTCGTGAACCTGCTCGACAACGCCGCGAAGTACTCGCCGCCCGACACGCCGATCGACGTGCGCGCTCGGCAACACGGCGATCGTCTGGTGATCGACGTGATCGACCGCGGACCGGGTGTGCCCGAAGACGAGCGAGACAAGATCTTCGAGCCGTTTTATAGGCCGCCGGGCGTGCCACCGGACATCCGAGGGCACGGACTCGGTCTGTCGATCGCCCGCGGGCTCGCCGAAGCACAAGGCGGCTCGGTACGCTTCGCGCCGCGAGCCGGCGGCGGATCCATTTTCAGCCTCGAGCTCCCGGCCGCCGACACGCATTCCATCGACGACGAAACCGCACACGCCGACTGACTCAGTCGCCGAGGTGTGAATGCGATCGTCGGTACGCGGGCCGGCGCGCGTGTTTTGCGACCTTTTTGTGAAGTAGGCCGCCGGCGTTTGTACGTCGTTTACGGCGTGGCGAATACATTGACCCCACCACTGTACTCCCGCCTCGTCGAGCACGACATGCTGCGCATCCTTCACAACACGAATTACGATTTCATCAAATGGTGGCGGCCCAGCCTCGTGCTTCGGGTCGTGTTCATCGCCACCGGACTCGTCTTGCTCGCCGTGAACGGGCTCCGCACGAGCGTCGAGTTCACTGGAGGCACCTTTCTGCAGGTGCATTTCCGAACGGCTCCGAACGCCGACGTCATCCGCGGTGCGCTGGCCAGTGCGGGTCTGAAGGGCGTCGAGCTTCAGCGCTTTGGTTCCGACTTCGACTACAGCGTCCGCGCGCCGGCGCAGACCGGCGAGGAGGACCCGTCCGGCCAGAGAACGCGGGACGTCGTCGAGCGCGAGCTCCACGAGCGGTTTGGCGATACGTCGTTTCTGCAGGTCGTCCGGGCCGAACACATCGGTCCCACCGTCGGCGCCGAGCTCCGGCGAAAGGCCGCGATCGCGATGGTGATCGCGTTCGTCGTCACGCTCGTGTATCTGGCGATCCGGTTCGAGTGGCGCTTCGGGCTGGCGGCGGTCGCGGCGAACATGCACGAGGTCTTCGCGACGTTCGCCTTCATCTCGATCATGCGGCTCGAGTTTTCGCCGACCGTGCTGGCCGCGATCCTCGACGGTCATCGGGTACTCACTCAACGACACGATCATCATTTTCGATCGCGTGCGCGAGAACCTGAGGCGACAAGAAGAAGGAACGGCTTTACGACGTCGTGAACCGTTCCATCAACGAGACGCTGCCTCGGTCCGTGCTCACGCACGTGACGGTCTTCGCCGCGTCAGCGTCGTTGTTGCTCTTCGCGGGGCCGATCCTGAGGCCCTTCGCCTGGATCATGACCTTCGGCGTCGTCACCGCGACCTTCACATCGATCTATGTCTCGGGAGCGCTGCTCCTGTGGATCGACCGCACGTGGCCAGCCGAGGCGCGAGGGCAAGCGCCGTCCGCCCTCGCACGACCGGGTCGCGAAACGTCGAGGCCGCCGGTGCGCCGCGGAGCCTGACCTCCGGTCGATACCAGTCGCGGGCCGTGCTGGACGAGGCCCGACCGGGGTTCCCCCGACAAAGCCGGGGCTGTCCGCTGGCAGACGTTGCGGCCGCCGTCACCGATGTTGGGGCCGATGGATGAATGATTTGCAGTTTTTTTATGGCCGTGATCGGCGCTTTTTATGCGGCCTTTGTGGCTGACCGGGTAGCATTGGGGCTGTAAATAGCAGGAGCTCCGAGTGCTCACCATTCGTTGGGATACGCTGTTCGTGGCAATGATCGTCATCGTTTTGGCAGGGTTCCTGCTCGTCCAGGCGGCGCTGCGAGTCGACCTCTTCCGGCTGTTCGAAGCGCGCCAGCTTTCTCGGGCAAACACGACGGACGAGCCGAACCTCTACGAGTTCTTCGCCGAGCGCCGCGACTCGTCGCTCTCACATACACTAGATCGGAGACGGGCCTCATGATCGACGCTGTCTATGTAGCGGCCACCGTTCTCTTCTTCGCGCTGATGATTCTCTACGTCGAAGGGTGTGACCGCCTCGGTCGCGCCGCCGACGTCGAGCGCGCGCCCGAGGAGAATCCGCGATGACGCTCGAAAGCTGGATCGCCGGGCTGCTGGCGGTCGCGATTCTCGTCTACCTCGTCTACACCCTCCTCCGACCCGAGAAGTTCTGAGGAGCTTATCCCAATGACACTCAACGGCTGGCTTCAAATTCTGTTTTACGCGGTACTGTTGTTCGCGCTCACCAAGCCACTTGGCGTCTACATGGTGCGCGTGTACGACGGCTCGATGGGCTGGCTCGGTTGGCTCGAGCGGCCCATCTACCGCATCTGCGGGGTCGATCCGAACGAGGATCAGCACTGGACGCGCTACGCCGGCGGCCTGCTGCTGTTCAGCTTGGCCAGCATGCTGCTGACGTATCTGGTGTTGCGGCTCCAAGCGATGCTGCCGTTCAATCCGGCGCATCTGCCGGCTGTGACCGATCGCCAGTCCTTCGAGACGGCGGCGTCGTTCACGACGAACACGAATTGGCAGTCGTACGGTGGGGAGACGACCATGTCGTACTTCTCGCAGATGACGCAGCTCACCTTCCACAACTTCACGTCGGCGGCGGCCGGCATGGCGGCACTGATCGCCCTCATTCGGGGCGTCGCGCGACACGGAGGCGAGGCGAAGGGGCGGGTCGGCAACTTCTGGACGGACCTCGTGCGGGGCACGCTTTACGTGCTCCTCCCGTTGTCGCTCATCGTCGCGCTTGCTCCTCGTGCAGCAGGGCGTCATCCAGAATCTCAGCGCCTACGCGCAAATCACCACGCTCGAAGGCGCGAAGCAGGTGCTCGCCATGGGTCCGGCGGCAAGCCAGATCGCGATCAAACAGATCGGTACGAACGGAGGCGGATTTTTCAACGTGAACTCGGCGCATCCGTTCGAGAACGCGACGCCGTGGTCGAACTTCATCGAGATGTTCTCGATCTTGCGCTCGCCGCGGGGTTGACGTGGACGTATGGCCGCATGGTGAAGCGCCAAGCGCATGGGTGGGCACTTTGGGCGGCGATGTTCGTGCTCTTCGCGGCGGGCGACGATAACGACCTATTGGTTTGAGGGGCGCGGCGATCCGATTCACGCGGCGCGGGGGATCGACGTGGTGCCATCGAGCACGAACCCGGGCGGCAACATGGAAGGGAAAGAGGTGCGGTTCGGCCTCGCCAACTCCGCGCTCTGGGCCGTCGCGACGACCGACGCGTCGAACGGCTCCGTGAACTCGATGCACGACTCGTTCACACCGATCGCCGGCATGGTACCACTGGCGAACATCATGCTCGGCGAGGTGGTGTTCGGCGGCGTGGGCTCGGGGCTCTATGGGATGATCGTGATGGCCATCCTCACCGTGTTCATCGCGGGGCTCATGGTCGGACGCACCCCGGAATACCTCGGCAAGAAGATTCAGTCGCGCGAAGTGCGGATGGTGATGCTCTACGTGCTGATCTTCCCGATGGCCATCCTGGTGCCGACGGCGGTGTCCGTTCTGCTGAAGCCGGGGCTCGCGGGGCTGAACAACGCCGGACCGCACGGGTTTTCAGAGATCCTCTATGCATTTACCTCGACGGCCGGCAACAACGGCAGCGCGTTCGCCGGACTGACGGGCGGGACGTACTACTACAACACGCTTCTCGGGCTCAACACACTGGTCGGCCGCTTCGCGATGATGGTCCCGATGCTCGCGCTCGGCGGCTTCCTGGCCGAGAAAAAGATCGCGCCGGAATCCGTCGGCACATTCCCGGTGACGACGCCGCTCTTCGTCGTGCTTCTGGTCGGCGTGGTGCTCATCGTCGGCGCGCTGACCTTCTTCCCGGCCCTTTCTCTTGGACCCGTTGTCGAGCACCTGCTCATGAACGCGGGTAACCTGTTCTGATCATGACGACGACTCCGACCCTTCCCGACTGCTCCGCGGACCGGCGCGCGCCACGGCGCACGAGGCCGCGCAGCGCCAGCAGTCCCTTCGCAAGCGACCGCTCTTCGATCCGCCGATCGTGCGTCGCGCGATTCGGGACGCGTTCGTCAAGCTGAATCCGCGCCACATGGTGCGCAATCCGGTGATGTTCGTCGTGCTCATCGGATCGGCGTCTACACGACCGTGGTCCTGGTGCGCGACGTGGCACAGGGGACGCAGCGATTGGGGTTTCACGCTCCAACTCGCGCTCTGGCTGTGGTTCACGGTGCTGTTCGCGAACTTCGCCGAAGCGATGGCGGAAGGGCGCGGCAAGGCGCAGGCTGACACGCTGCGCAAGTCACGAACGCAGACCACGGCCAAGCGCCTGAAGACCAGCGGCAATCAGGTCGATCGACCGCACCCGATACGAGGAGGTCCGGCGCCGAGCAGCTTCGGCGCGGCGAGCTCGTGGTGTGCCTGCCGGGCGACATGATTCCGGGCGATGGCGAAGTCATCGAGGGCGTCGCGTCCGTCGACGAGAGCGCGATCACCGGCGAGAGCGCGCCCGTCATTCGCGAAAGTGGCGGTGACCGGTCGGCGGTGACCGGTGGCACGAAGGTCCTGTCGGACTACATCGTCGTGCAGGTGACCGCGAACCCCGGCGAAACCTTCCTCGACCGCATGATCGCGCTCGTCGAGGGCGCGTCTCGCCAGAAGACGCCGAACGAGATCGCCCTCACGATCCTGCTGTCCGGGCTCACGGTCGTGTTCCTTTTCGCGGTCGCGACGCTGCAGCCGTTCGCCGTGTACAGCGGCGCGGCGACGACGATTCCGATTCTCATCGCCCTGCTCGTCTGCCTCATCCCGACCACGATCGGCGGCCTGTTGTCGGCAATCGGCATCGCCGGCATGGACCGGATGATCCAACAGAACGTCATCGCGATGAGCGGGCGCGCGGTGGAAGCGGCCGGCGACGTCAACACGCTGCTGCTCGACAAGACGGGAACCATCACGTTGGGCAACCGGCAGGCGTCGGAGTTTCTGCCCGTCGCGGGCGTTCCGTCGCAACTCCTCGCCGACCGCGCGCAGCTCGCGTCCCTCGCGGACGAGACGCCGGAAGGGCGGAGCATCGTGGTGCTGGCCAAGACGAAGTTCGGCATTCGCGGTCGCGAAGTCGGCGCCGAACACGACGGACATCGCGACGTGACGTTCATCCCGTTCAGTGCGAGCACCCGCATGAGCGGCGTGGACACGGAGGGCTACACAGTCCGGAAGGGTGCGGGCGACGCGGTGCTGGCATGGGTGCGCCAGCAAGGTGGCACGACGCCGCCGGACCTCGAGCGCACGATCCAGCAGGTGGCGATGGAAGGCGGTACGCCCCTGGTGGTCGCCGAGAAAGCCAACGGCGGAAGCGATGGCGCGCGCGTGCTCGGCGTCGTCTACCTCAAGGACGTCGTCAAAGGCGGGATCCGCGAGCGTTTCGATCGCCTCCGCGCGATGGGAATTCGCACGGTCATGATCACCGGCGACAACCCGCTCACGGCGGCGGCGATCGCGAAGGAAGCAGGCGTCGACGATTTCCTCGCCGAGGCAAAGCCCGAAGACAAGATGGCGCTGATCAAGCGCGAGCAGGCCGGCGGCCGGCTCGTCGCCATGACCGGCGACGGTACAAACGACGCCCCCGCGCTCGCGCAGGCCGACGTCGGCGTCGCGATGAATACTGGTACCCAGGCGGCCAAGGAAGCCGGCAACCTGATCGACCTCGATTCGAATCCGACGAAGCTGATCGAGATCGTCGAGATCGGGAAGCAACTGCTGATGACGCGCGGGTCGCTCACCACGTTCTCGATCGCCAACGATGTCGCGAAATATTTCGCGATCATCCCGGCCATGTTCGTGGCGACGTACCCGGTGCTGCAGGCGCTCAACATCATGCGGCTGCATTCCGCGCAGTCGGCGATTCTGGCGAGCGTGATCTTCAACGCGCTCATCATCGTCGCCCTGATTCCGCTCGCCCTGCGCGGCGTGACGTATCGCCCTGCCCCGGCAGCGGTGATCCTGCGCCGTAACCTGTGGATCTACGGCGTCGGCGGCCTGATCGTGCCGTTCGTCGGGATCAAACTGATCGACGTGCTGCTCGTCATGACACGCCTCGTGTCCTGACGACGCCAGGAGACCCTCATGCTTCGCAAACAAATCTGGCCCGCCATCGGCATGACGCTCGTGCTCTGCGTCATCACGGGCGTGATCTATCCGGGCGTCGTCACCGGCCTCGCGCAGGTACTGTTCCCGCGGCAGGCGAACGGATCGCTCGTGACCGTCAATGGCCGCGTCGTGGGAAGCTCGCTGATCGGGCAGCCGTTCACGCGTCCCGAATATTTCCACCCGCGACCCTCCGCCGCGGGCAACGGGTATGACGGCGCGGCGTCGTCGGGCACCAACAAGGGTCCGACGGATCGCAAGTTGGCCGATACCTTGATTGCGCAGGCGGTCAGCGATGCGGTCACGAACGACGGTGCCGTGAAGGGATCGATTCCATCGGACATGGTAACGGCGTCCGGCTCCGGGCTCGATCCGCACATCTCTCCCGCCAACGCGCAGCTTCAAGTCGCCCGCGTCGCGCGCGCACGAGGCGTCGACTCAGCGCGCGTCCGCACGTTGGTCGACGCGCACACCGAAGGCCGACAGTTCGGTTTCTTCGGCGAGCGGCGCGTCAACGTTCTCCTGCTCAACATCGCGCTCGATTCGATGCTTGGCGCCCCGAAACCTCTCCCGCCGTCCGCCAAGCCGTAGATCCAAGGAACAAGGAACCCACCATGAAATGCACTGTGTGGCTGGTCACGATGGCCAGCCTCATTATCCCGCCTGTGCTCGTCGCACAACAGCCTGACACCACGACGAAGACGGACACGCTGGCCCCGGTGACCATCTCGGGCTCGTTCACCACGAGCTTCACGAACACGACGCATCCGCTTGCCGACACCATCATCGTCGGCCGCCTCTACGATCGGTACCAGAACATGTTCTCGCTCAACGTCGTGAACCTGACCGTCGAGCGGGTGGCGCCCACCAATCGGGTCGGGGCCGGTTTTCACACCGAGACGTGGCTTGGACAGAACGCCGCGGTGGTGAAATCGGTGGGCCTCAACCTGGGTCTCGATGCGGACGTCTGGCAGGCCTACGGGATCCTCAACCTTCCGACCAACGCGCACGGAAGCTACGTGCAGCTCAAGGCCGGCAAGATGGCGACGCTTCTGGGCGTCGAGGTCGGCGAGGACGTTCTCAACCCGAACCTCGGCGTCGGCTACCAGGACGTGTTCCTCGAGCCGTTTACCGAGACCGGCGCCGAGCTCGACGCCAAGCTCAGTCCCAAGTGGGACGCGGAGCTTCGCGTGACCAACGGCTGGGACCAGGTCACCGACGTCAACATGAGCAAGACGGTCACTGGGCGCCTTGGTCTGACCCCCGATGACAAAACGCTCATCGCGCTGACGGGGTACCTCGGGCCGGAACAGGTGCAGAACAACCACGACAATCGCACGGGGGCCAACCTGGTCGCGTCGCGCAAAATCATTTCGGAGCTGACGGCCCAGCTTCAGCTCGACTACGGCCAAGAGGCTCACGCGGCCGCGGACGGGGGCCTGGCCGAGTGGTTCGGGGCCGGTGGCTGGCTCACGTATGCCTTCGCGCCGAGCGCCACGCTGGCGATTCGCGGCGACTACATGAACGATCGCAACGGGGCTCGCACGTCCGGGGTGCTCGGCTTCCCGGTGAATACCGGGATGAAGGTCGGAAGCGCCACCGCGACGCTGAACGTCGGCTACTGGCCACACGCGTTGGTGCGGCCGGAGATTCGGTTCGATCGGGCGACGCTGCCGGTATTCAATGGCGAGCAGAACCAAGTGTCGTTCGGAGTCGGCGTGTCGTACATCTTCTGAGAACGGCGATTTCCCGCCTTGAGACCCGGGGCCGCTAGCTGAGAACCTCGGGGCGAATGCGCGGCTGCACTGACGACACGCCGCACCGCACCTCCACCCGGCCTCTCCATGAAACTCCTCATCTCGTTCGCAGCGACGCTTGTCGCCGCGGGCTCGCTTGTGGCGCAACCCGACCAAGGCGTCCTCCTCATCCGCCGCGGCACCGACACCCTGGTCACCGACCGGTTCGTCCGCACCGGCGACTCACTCACCGGACGCGTGACGGTCCAGGGGCAGCCAAGGATCGAGTATGCCGCTGCGCTCGGTCCGCGCGAGACGGTTCGCTCGCTGACCGTTGCCGTCTTCGCTGCCGACGCCGCGCCAGGCGCACAGCCGCTCCAGCGTGTCAGCATCGTCATGCAAGGCGACACGGCCATTGCGGACACGCCCGGCGGCGTACAGCGCGTGGCTACGAAAGCCGGCGCCGTGCCGATGTTCAACAATGCGCTCGCTTTATCCGAGATCTTCACGCGGCGTGCGAAGGCTGCAGGCGGCAGCGCGACCGTCCCGTATTTCGCGATCGCCGGTGGTGCGACAATCGACGCCATGGTCCAAGCGGTTGGCCCGGATTCCATGACCCTCGCCATCGGCCCGCAAACTCAGCGCTTCAAGATCGACGCGACCGGCCGGATCCTCGGCGGCATTATCGGCGGCACGACTATGGAGTTCGTGCGCGGGCCTCGCTAGCGTCACCACCTTGGCCCCCACGCTGAACGCAGCTCCGTCGTCCCAGTCCCGACGCGCTTCGAGTTCGCGGTGACTACATGAACGATCGCAACGGGGCTCGCACCTCCGGGGTGCTCGGCTTCCCGGCGAATACAGGAATGAAGGTTGGAAGCGCCACCGCGACGCTGAACGTCAGCTACTGGCCGCACGCATTGGTGCGGCCGGAGATACGGTTCGATCGGGCGTCGCTGCCGGTATTCAATGGCGAGGAGAAGCAAGTGTCGTTCGGAGTCGGCGGGTCGTACATCTTCTGAATACGGCGATCGCGGACGACTCGAGGGAACCGTGCAGGTCAGAGGCCAACCGCGCATCGACGAGCCGTGGTGGTGCTGACCGGACGGGGCGTTCGCGGCATGGAGATCCTCATGGCACAGAACAAGTACGTCATCGGCCATGGCACCGCCCTCAGCGGCGCGCAAAGGGATTCGGTGCTACGCATCGCTCGCGCGTCGCTCGACCGGCAAAAAAAGGAGATTCCCTGGATGAAATCCTTCCCGTCGTATTATCGGCAGTCGCCGCGGGGCGCGTGAAGGCCCCGACGCCGACCCTCCAGGGCGCGACGGACCGTCAGGTGCCGGCTGATCAGGCCGACAGGCGGGCGCGCGCCGAAGCTCGGCGCGCGCCCGTGATGACGCCGCGTTCGGAGCGAAGTTGGCGCACTCCGTAGCCGGGTCGAGCTTGCTCTCCGACACGCGGACGCGAGAGCGCCCGGTGGCGGGGCCTGCGCTCGGGCTCGCGACGTTGGCGGCGCTCGGCGTCGTCTTCGGCGACCTCGGCACGAGTCCGCTGTACGCGATGCAGGAGGCGTTTCACGGCGGCGAGGCGTCGCGCCGACTCCGGAGAACGTGCTCGGCATCGCGTCGTTGTTCTTGTGGTCGTTGGTGCTGATGGTGAGCCTCAAGTACGTCGCGGTGCTCATGCGCGCGGGGAATCGCGGCGAGGGCGGCGTTCTCGCCCTCCTCGCGTTGTTCCTCGGCGACCGGATCCGCGTGCACCGGGCGAAGCTCGTCATCACGCTCGGATTGTTCGGATCGGCGATGCTGTACGGGGACGGCGTGATCACGCCGGCCATCTCGGTGCTCAGCGCCGTCGAAGGAATTCAAATCGCGACGCCCGCATTCCAGCGCTTCGTCGTGCCGATCACCATCGTCATCCTCGTCGGATTCTTCTCCGCTCCAACGGCGCGGAACGGGGCGAGTCGGGCGCATCTTCGGCCCGATTCTTGGCACGTGGTTCGTGGTCATCGCCATTCTCGGCATCCACTCGATCGCGCAGAATCCTGTCGCGCTCGAGGCGATCAATCCGTGGTACGCGGTGCGTTTCTTTTCGCACGCCGGGCCGAGCGGCTTTCTGGCGCTCGGCGCCGTCGTGCTGTGCCTCACCGGCGGAGAGGCGCTGTACGCCGACATGGGCCACTTCGGTCCGCGACCGATTCGCATAGCGTGGTATCGCGCTCGCCCTCCCCGCGCTGACGCTCAACTATCTCGGTCAGGCCGCGCTCCTGCTTCAGAACCCGGGCGCCGCGTCGCGCCCGTTCTACTCGATGGTTCCCGAGTGGGGCGCTGTACCCGATGGTCGCGCTCGCGACGGCGGCGACGATCGTTGCGTCGCAAGCGCTCATCGCCGCCGTCTTCTCGCTCACGCGACAAGCGGCGCAGCTCGGCTTTGCGCCGCGCGTGAACGTCGTGCACACGTCTGGCTCATCGATCGGGCAGATCTATTTGCCGAGTCTGAATTGGCTGTTGCTGGCGGCGACGGTTGGCGTCGTCGTCGCGTTCAGATCGTCGGACCGACTGGCCGCCGCGTTCGGACTCGCGGTCTCGACGACGATGGCGATCACCACGGTTCTGTTCGGGATCGTGGCGCGGTCGAGATTCCGATGGCCGCTGTTGGCGCGTCGCCGCGGTCGCCGGCGGATTTCTCGCCGCGGATCTCGCCTTCGTTGTCGCGAACGCCTTCAAGTTCCTGGACGGCGGGTGGTTGCCGGTCGTCATCGGCGCGGTGGTGTTCACGGCGATGTGGACGTGGTACGTCGGCCGACGGCTGCTGCTGCGCGTGACGCGCGATCAGCGGCATGCCCATCGAGGACTTTCTCACGAGCCTGTCTCCGCGACCCGCCGCACCGCGTGCAGGCGTCGCCGTGTTTCTCGCGACCGACATCGACGTCGTGCCGCTCGTGCTGCTGCACCACCTGCAAGCACAACCAGGTGCTGCACGAGACCGTCGTGCTGCTCAAGGTTTCCACGGAGGACGTGCCGCGCGTGCGCAACTGACCGACTGGAGCTGGCCGAGCTGCGCCTCGGATTCAACACGGTCGTCGCCCACTACGGGTTCATGGAGGAGCCCGACGTGCCGCGCATCATCAAGCGCGCCGCCTTGATTTCGGCGGCCAACGGCGCGCCCTCCATCCCGGACGACCCGCCGATGCACCACGTACTATCTCGGGAGGGTGACCGTCGTCCCGCCGGCGACGCGCCGAAGTGGGCCGCATGTTCCGCTGGCGCGTGATGCTCTTTCGTTGGCTGAAACGCAACGAGCGGAGCGCGACGCTCTACTTCGGCATTCCGCGCGAATCGTGTAGTCGAGCTGGGGACGCGGGTCGAGCTGTGAGCGCGGATCGGCGCGGCGTGAACATCGCGCGGGCACCAGCAGCCAATCAGGAATCGGTGCCGCCACCCTCCCCCCTCGTCCCACCACCGTTTTCGGAGCTCCGCCAGCCACCTGTCGCGCTGCGCGGCGTCGATCGATCCCGACCTGAACGCTTCCTCCACCCGCTCGCGCTCGGTGGACGCGAGGAGACGTCGCGCGGCATGAGCAGACGCGTCATCGCCGCCAAGCTGTTCGCCCAACCAGGTGAGCGCTCGCTCGGCGCGGTCGAGATTCTCGTCGTACTCTTCCGCGAGTGCGTGCTGCATTCGTGCGTTGGCCCCCAGAACCCCGCCCGTGCGGTCCAAATCCGCCAACGACGAGTGCGCGCTGAGGAGCGCGAGCTGTGTGCCGACATACCCGGCTTGCTCGCCACGCCGATAGCGAAGCCCCAGCCAGCGCAGCGTCGGCCCGACCGTTATGCCCTGAATGACGATCGAGAGGATCACGACGCCGATGGCCATCGTGATCAAGATTTCGCGTTGGGGAAACGACTCCGGGATGCTGAGGGCGAGGACGATCGAGAGTGCGCCGCGCAGCCCGCCCCACGAGAGGATCGCCGTCCAGCGCCGCGGGAGCTTGAGAGAAATCGGGAGCAGACCGGCAATTGCCGTCGTGACGACCACCCGGGTTACCGTCACGATCAGGAACGCGACAATGATCGGCCGCCAGCTTGCGAGCAGCGTCGACGGCCGCACCATCAACCCGATCGACAGGAACACGAAGGAGTTGAGCGCGAACGCGACGTACTCCCAGAAGGTGGTGACACCGATGTTCGCCATGGCCGACATGCCCCGGCGCCCCGCGGGGCTCCCGCACAGGAGTCCCGCGGCCACGGTCGCGATGACGCCGGACGCGCCGACAGCTTCGGCCGCCACGAACGACCCGTACGCGGCGATCGTCGTGAGGAGCAATTCCAGCCTCGGCTCGTAGAGGCGGCGAATCGCCTCCGCGCACGCCGCGCCGACGGCGCCGCCCACGATGAGGCTGGCGCCGATGATATAGAAGAAGTCCGTGACGATCGACGCGGATACGCCGCCGGCGGCGTTCGACAGCACCAGCGTGAAGAAGATGATCGCCGTGGCGTCGTTGAACAGGCTCTCGCCCTCCACGATCACTTGGAGGCGCCGCGGTGCCTCGAGCTGGCGGAACAACGCCACGACGGCGATAGGGTCCGTCGCGGACATGAGCGCGGCGAAGACCACCACGCCATTCCGAGCCGGAATCGACGACGCCGGAACGCCGAACGCCGCGAGCACCGGCGACAACGCGAACGCCGTGATGACGATCGCCGCGATGACGCCGGGCACGGCGAGCGCCGCCAGCGTCACACCATCGTGGCGAACTTCCTCGATCTGGAGGTCGAAGGCGGCCTCGAACACCAACGCCGGGAGCACCAGGCCGAACATGATCCTTCGCGTCAGCTCCGGCGGAGGGAATGCGTGGGCCGAACCAAGGAGCAACCCGGCGATCACCAGCGCAACGGTGTACGGCACGCGGAACCGCCTCGCCACCAGCGACACCATCGTGGCGACGAGCAACAGCAGGACGAACGAACCGGCGGGCCAATTCATACGGTCGAAAGGAAACCGCCCTGGGCCGCGCCGCGCCACCATGGACATGGCATCATCGAGGGACGATCGTCATGACCATGACCGGCACCTCCGACTTCCTCGCTCTCGTTCGCCAGCGCGAGCGCGGCAAACTCAAGGTCTACATCGGCTCGGCGGCCGGCACGGGCAAGACGTATCGCATGCTCCAGGAGGCGCACGATCTCAAGCGCCGCGGCATGGACGTCGTCGTCGGCTTCGTCGAGCCGCACGGGCGCGCGGAAACGCTCGCGCAAATCGGCGACATCGAGGTCGTCCCGCGCAAGAAGATCGAGTATCGCGGCGTGACGCTGGAGGAGATGGACGTCGACGCGCGTCATCGCCCGCCGGCCGCAGGTCGCGATCGTCGACGAGCTCGCGCACACGAACGTGCCGGGCGCGCGGAACGGCAAGCGCTGGCAGGACGTCCTGTTGCTGCTCGACGAGGGAATCAACGTCATCACCGCCGTGAACGTCCAGCACATCGAGTCGTTGAACGACGTGCTCGAGCGGGAGCTCGGCGTCACGATCCGGGAGACCGTCCCGGACTGGGTCGTCGGACAAGCCGATCAGGTCGTGAACCTCGACATCTCGGCGGAGGATCTCCGGCAGCGCCTTCGCGAAGGCAAGATCTATCACGCCGACAAGATTCAGACGGCCCTCGCGAACTTCTTCACCGACGAGAATCTGACCACGCTGCGCGAGCTGGCGCTGCGCGAGACGGCGAGCTCCGTGGACCGTTCTCGCGAGGAGATCGTGCGTCGCCAGGAGAGCGGCGGCGTAGCCGCGGCGCGCCGCACCGTGGACCGCGTGATGGTTTGCCTGTCGAGCGACCCGCCCCTCTCGCGCACGCTGCTGCGGAAGGGCAGCCGCATCGCGGGCCGGCTCAACTCGGACTGGTTCTGCGTCTACGTGCAGACCCCGGACGAGCGCCCCGACCGGATCGACAGCACGCTTCAGCGGCATCTCGTCGACAACATTCAGCTCGCGCAGTCGCTCGGCGCCGAGGTCGTGAAGCTCGACGGAGCCGACGTGGCGCCGGCGCTGGTGCGATTCGCCGCCGAGCGCGGCGTGACGATGGCGGTCGTCGGCGCGACACGACGCTCGCGATGGTATCGGTTTCGGCGCGGGTCGATCGTCGAACGGCTGATGGCTCCGCACACCGGACTCGACGTCCTCGTCGTATCGGCGGACGAGGCTGGAGATGCGAACCACGCGCGAGCGGCGGCTCGAGCTGGGGAGCGACGAATGACGACGCCGCTCATCGGCCGCCGCGTCTCGCGCTCGGTCGCGTGGCGCTTGGCGGCGGGCGTTCTACCGTCGATCCTCGCCGTCGGCCTCGTCGTGGGTCTCTTCTACTACGGTCAGAAGGGGCGCGCCGCGCCCGAGATGATTCTCATCCTCGCCACGGCGCTGACGCTCGTCTCGGTGATCGTCGCGTGGGTCAACGCGCGCTACTTCGCGGAGCGCCTGGCCCGAATCGCCGCGGCGACCGATGCCGCGCCGGGAGCGCGCGGACCGAGCGACGAGCTCGACCGGATCGAACGAGCCGTCGGTTCGCTCGGGTCGGCGCTCAGCGCGTCCGAAGCCGAGCGCGCGCGCACGAACGCCGAAGCCGCGGCGCGTCTGCGCGACCAGGCGACGATGCTCGCGGGCGTGGTCAGCGACGCCATCGCCCAACTCGACGGCGTGCGGCTTCCGCTTCAGATCCTGCTCGAGAGCCCGTTCGGAGAATTGAACGAGAATCAGGAAGAGCTGTTGCGAGACGCGCGCGCCGCGTCCGACGCCATCGACGTCGGGCTCAGGCGGCTCGCGCAGGTCGCCGACGTCGATCGCGACGCGCTTCCCGTGCAGCACGAGCTCGTGCAGGTCAACGACGTCGTGCGGTCGGTGCTGCCGCTCGCCCGCGCCGCCGCCGAGCGTCGCGGCGCGCGCACGGAGGCCACGCTCGAGCCGGGGTTACCACGCGTGCTGGGCGACCGAACGCGCCTCGCCCAGGCGCTCACGCTGTTCGTGACCGACGCCGCCGAGGCGACCGGCCCGGAATCGCCGTTGACGATCACGACCGTTCGCGACGGCTCGCACGCACTGATTCGCATATCGCCGCCGCACCAACACGCGTCCGAGACCGACGGGACGACGGCGCTCATTCTCGCGTCGCGACTCATCGGCGCCCAGGGCGGGAGCGCGACGGTCGACTGCGTCGGAGATATTGCTTCGCGTGGGAGGTTGAGCGACCCGGCGATCACCGCGTCCACTCGACCTCGCCGTAGAGTCCGCGCCCCGCCGCGGGCTTGCCCGATGCGTCGAGCCAATCGGCGTTGGCGAGGTTGAGCGCGTCGAGCGAGACGCGATACGCGCCTCGATTCCACGTGACTCGCGCGTTGCCGGTGACGTAGCCTTTCTCGAACGCACGCCGGGCCAGCTCCATGTCGACGCGCGCCGTGATCGCGCGCTGCCGCGGCGTCGATACTCGCACGCCAGCCTGACGCGTGATCGGTCGCAGCGCGTACTTGCCGACGAGCGACGTTCCCTGCGACGACGTCAGCGAGAGCCCGTCGGCGAAGAGCGACGTGCGGAATCCATCCATCGCCGGCAGGTCGAGCGCCGACTCGATGCCGCGGTACGTGGCCTCGCCGACGTTCATCGTCTGCCAGACCACGGTTGGTGCGGCGCCGGCCGGCTTCACCCAGTCGATCAGGTTCGTCGCGCGTCGCACGAAGCCCGTGACGTCGAGCGACCACTCGCCGGCGTCGGCGCGCGCGCCGAGATCTCCCGTCCAGAATCGCTCGGGCCTGAGATCCGGATCTCCCTGGTTCGACGGGTCGGTGTAGAAGCGCTCGGTCCACGTCGGCGCGCGAAAACCTCCTCCACCGCTCGCGTGGACGCGAACGTTCGACGCGATCGCCGTGCTCGCGCTCAGCGACGGCGAAAAGAAATCGCCGTACACCGACGAGTGGTCGCCGCGGAGACCGAGGTCCGCCATCGCTGATGATGGATTGCCCGCCGTCGCTTCGCCGAAGAGCGCCGCGCGCCAATCCCGATGCGCCCCGAGCCTCGCGCTCGAGAGCTGGTCGTGCACACCCTCCGTGCCGACGGCGATCGCGACCGGGCCCGCCGCTCGCGTCGCGACGACGTCGCCCGTCGTCTGCCAACTCTCGTGCCGATTCTCGTAGATGGACGGATCGCCGCGCACGAGCACGTAGTGATCCTGGTGCCGCCGCGTCGACCCGGACACCGCGAGGCTCCACGCGCCGACGGCTTGATCCAGGCGCGAGTCGAGCGTCGTGGTCGTCGTGCGCTCGATCGAGTTGTACGGCGCGTAAAAATCGGCCGCTCCGAAGTCCCGCACGCCGAGCGCGAGGTTGGTGCGTCACGAGGCCGCCCGACGTCGGCGCCGACAGCGAGGCGCGTCCCTGACCGATCCGATAGTCCGTGCCATCGCGGTGACCGTCCGACTTGTCGAAGTCCGCCGCGGCCGAGAAGGAGAGCGCTTCGCGCGCCACGCCGCCCGCCGCGCCGCCGCCGATGCTGCCGAAGCTGCCCGATCTGGCGCGCAGCTCGCCCGGCTGATTGCGACGCGTGACGACGTTGATCACGCCGCCCACCGCGTCCGGCCCGTAGAGCGCCGATCCGATGCCGCGCAGAACCTCGATTCGCTCGATCGATTCGAGCGGCACCCCGACGTCCAACGTGTAGTGCGCCGACTGCACGTCGGTCATCCGCACACCGTCCACGAGCACGACGATCTGCTCCGGCGAGCTGCCTCGAATCGAGACGTCGGCTTGAGCCGCCGACCGCCCGTACACGTCGACGCCCATCACCGTGGAAAGGACGTCCGCCAGGTTTCGCGCCGCCGAGGCCGCGATCTGCTCGCGCGTGATCACATCGACGCTGCGCACGACGCCCGAGACATGCGTTCGCGAGGCGACGACCGTGACGGTGTCGAGCGCCGGCCGCTGCTGGCCCATGAGGCGCGGCGAGTGACAGAGAGCCAATCGACAACACGAAGACCGCCCGCTCGGCAAACCCGGAGCAGATGATGCATTCGATGAGTGGTGTTAGAGGTTGGTCAAAGGATGAGGCGCGCGAATCTCGATGCAGCCGGCCCATTCGCGCAAACCCGCCGGGACGAGTGGGCGCTCCCGCGTGATGTTCCGCGTCCACCGTCCACCGGTCCACCGGTCCAGCGGTCCACCGTCGCCGTCCAGCCTCCAGCCGCGCTACTTTCCCCGAACCATGCCGTTCAAGATCCTGCTCGCGGCCGCCAGTCTGGTCGCCGGCGGTGTCGCCTCGGTCGTCGGGTTCGGGATCGGCAGCCTACTCACGCCGACGCTCGCGCTGGAGACCGGAACCAAGCTCGCCGTCGCCGCCGTCGCGATTCCGCACTTCGTGGGATCTCTGCAGCGTTTCTGGCTGCTGCGCTCTCACGTCGACCGCCGCGTGCTACTCGGCTTCGGCATCGCGAGCGCCGCCGGCGGATTGGCCGGCGCGCTTCTGCACACGCGCGTTTCGAATCGAGGCCTCGCCGTCGTCTTCGGCGCGCTGCTCATCCTTGCCGGCGTCTCAGAATTGTCCGGCTGGATCCAACGCGTTCATTGGGGCCGCCGCGCGGCGTGGATCGCCGGCGCGCTATCCGGCGGCTTCGGGGGCCTCGTTGGAAATCAGGGCGGAATTCGTTCGGCAGCCATGCTCGGCTTCGACGTGCCGCGAACGTCGTTCGTCGCGACCGCCACGGCGATCGCTCTTTTCGTCGACGCCGCGCGTCTCCCCGTCTACCTCGCCACGCAATGGCACGAGGTGCTCTCGGCGTGGCCGAGTCTCGTGATCACGACGGTCGGCGTCGTGATCGGTACGGCCTTTGGCACCCGCGTCCTCGGCCGCATCCCCGAGCGCATCTTCCGCCAGATCATCGCCGTGTTCCTGCTCGCGCTCGGCTTGTATATGGTGGTGGCCGGCGGATCCGCTTAGTCCTTGCGCATCGCCGCTCCCGCGACCGCCTGTCCCGATTGCAACTGCAACTGCTCACCGCAGAGGCGCGGAGGACGCAGAGGAACGGCCGCAGAGGTGAAGTCCGTTGCGCAACGAGCCTGATTCTTTTGGACTGCCGCTCTGGAAGCCACTCGTTCCGTGGAGGCTTACGCTGCCGGGTCGAGGCATCCCGAGCGGCTTTCACAAAATGTCCCGGTTCGTTGCGCGACAGGGCTGACTCTGCGTGCTCTGCGTCCTCCGCGTCTCTGCGGTGAGTAGTTGCAGTTACGGGGGCGACGAACACAAGGGAACGACCGAAGCCACTATCTCGGCGCGGGCGACTTCGATGAGGCAGGCGCTGGGCCGGAACCGAAGACGTCGTCCCCGAACGAGGTCACGCTCCTCGGTCGCGCGTAGCCGAGGTGGTCGAGGCCGAAGATGTCCTCGATGCTCTTGAGCAGCGAGTAGTGGTTGTACGGCACCTCGGAAACGGTGCCCGGCTTGATGAATCGCGAGATCAGCACCGCGCCGATCCGCCCGCCGCCGAACATGCCGTCCTGTGCGACGCGTGCGTTCGGCCCCGGTATCTGTCCGCAGCATGACGAGCGATCGATCGACAGCGCCTCGTCGAAGGTGATGATGAGCAGGCCGTCGTCACGGAACGCCTGAGATTCGGTGATGATCGGCACCCAGTGCTTGAGAAACAGGTTCGCCGATTCCAATCCGCCCGGCTCGCCGTTCACGCACGGGCGGTCGTGCCCGTCGTGGCAGAGATTCGGCGTGATGAATGAGAAGTTGGGCGTCGTCGATGCGGACTCGAGGTCCTTCGAGAGCGCCGGCAGGGCCACGACGCGCCGCTTGCACGACGGCGAATCGATCACCGAGTGGAAGTACATGAACGGGTTGTGCTTCGTCGCGTACTGGTCCGCCGGCGTCGCCCACTCGGTCGAGTCGGGCCGTCCGATCGTGGGATGCCCGCAGGTCGATGATTCGCGCGTCTCGTCGGCTCCCATGTCCTCCATGTAGCCGCGCCATGTGTACGTGCGCGCTTCGAGCTGATTGGCGATCGTCTTGACGGACGCCGGATAGACGCATCCGGCGCCGATGGGCTGGCCGTCGGAGGTGGTGCCGGTTTGCACGAAGTCGACGAATTGCGGGCAGTCGATCTGCGTCTGCGCCGTGGCCGGCATCCCGCTGATCATCGCGATGTAGTTGTCGAGACTGAAATGCCCGATGCCGTAGTACTGGCGAAGCAGCGCGCCCTGCTTCCTCAGCGTGTCGGCGAGATACGTCGCGAGCGTGGTCGGCGCGAACGTGGTGTCGAACCCCTGGTTCTCGAGCACGATCACGAACACGTGCTTGATTGGCGGCATCGCGACCGCGGCGTTCACCGCGGACTGGCTCGACTCGGTGCACGGCGCGACGAACGCGGCCGCCGAAAGCACGGAGGCGGCCGCAAAGGCACGGTGGCTCCGGAAAAGATGCATCTAATGATTGCCTCGTATGTTGGTGAGCCCGCTCGCCTTGAGCCTGTAACCTAGTCGCGCGTAGAGGTTTCGCGTGCAGGGCTCGCCGCCGTGGTACCGATCGTGCGATATGGCAAACGCGACCGCCCCAGTCACTGTCGGGAACGCTCGCACCCCATCGCCTATGAGCTTCTTCACTCGCTTAATCGATTTTATCACCCTGGGCTCCGAGGCCCCGTTCAGACGATTGTTTGCGTACTACTTGGCCCTCGCCCTGGCGTTCGTCCTGCTGTACAGGTTCTTCCCGTCCATCGACAGCGTCATGTCGGGCGATCGGCTCGTGCAGCTCGCCAAGACCCCGTCGTTTCTGCAGGACGGACTGTCGACCGGTCAGGTCCAGGCGCCTGTCGCCAGCATTCAATCTCGCGTGGAGTTCGCCGCGAGCACCCTCTTCGTCTTCGTGAGCACGTTCCTGCTCATGCTGCCGGTGACCTGGGTGTACATGTCGGCCCGATGGGGCCGCGGGTACAACCAGTCCGTCGTTCAGGCCCTGATCGTCCTGCCGATGATCGTCGCCGGCGTCGTTCTCATCGTTCGCAACAGCCTCGCGCTCGCGTTCAGCCTCGGCGGCATCGTCGCGGCGGTGCGGTTCCGCGCGAACATGAGCGACACGCGTGACATCGTGTACATCTTCCTCGCGATCGTCGTCGGGTTCGCGGCCGGTGTGCAGGTAATCATGGTCGCGCTCCTGCTGACGATCCTCTTCAACTTCGTGCTCGTGGCGCTCTGGCGCTACGACTTCGGCCGTCCCGTTCTCGAGCCCACCGCGGCCGCGACGTGGGCCGAGCCGCTGCACGATCTGGCGGGAACGGATCACGGCGGCGTGCCGGTTCCCGACCGCGACCTCGTCCTCGCGCTGACCCCGAAGAAGGCCGAGGCGCTGGCCGAGCGATTCAGTCGTGTGAAGAGCATCCTCGGCCCGAAGGGGAAGAAGCCGAAGTACGACGCGGTCATCGCCATCACGACGAACGAAGTCACCGAAGCGCAGAAACACATCGAGCCCGCGCTCGACAACGTCACGAAGCGGTGGCGGCTCGACGAGGTCGTGAACAACAAGGGCAAGCCGTCGGAGATCTACTATCTCGTCCATACGCGGAAGTCGGTGCCGCGCGACGCGATGGTGACGGCGATTCGCTCGACCGCCAACGGCGCCATCTCCGACGTGGACGTCGAAGTCGGCGACGCGATCGACAAGGAGCGCGGCGAGGAACGACAGCAGCGCAAAGCGCGCGAGAAGGGGACCGACGGATGACGTCGGCGCGGCACACTGCGGCGCTGGCGATGTGCTTGCTCGCCGCCGGGGCGTGCCAGCGGGGCCCCGACGATCTGGCGACTGCGGACAGCAGACGTCGTCGCGGTCGCCCGAGCGACTCGCTTGCAACGTGAGCTGGCCAGCAACGATCCGTCCTGGCAAACGACGCCTCTCGCGCGATGGGTTCTGCCGCGCGAGCTCCGCGAGATCTCCGGGTTGACGCTGTCGAAAGACGGACGACTCCTCGCCCAGACCGACGAGATCGGAAAGGTCTGGGAGTTGGACTATCGCCGCGGGATCCTCGTGAAGCGATTCGCGCTCGGCGACGGCGGCGTCCACGGCGACTTCGAGGGGATCACCACGGTCGACAGCGTGATGTACCTCCTCACCAGCAAGGGAAAGCTCTACGAGTTCCACGAGGGCGCGAACCACGCCGACGTCGGATTCGACGTCCACGACACCAAGCTCGAGAGCGCGTGCGAGTTCGAGGGGGTCGCGTTCGATCCGACGCTCAACTCGCTGCTGCTCGCCTGCAAGCACGTCCTCGACTCGACGGCCAACAACGCCATCGTCATCTACCGTTGGCGTCTGTCCGGCGACAAGAAGGACCGCTTGTCGCGTCTCGTCGTGCCGATCGCCTCGGTCATCGGCACGAACGATTGGAAGTCGTTCCATCCGTCGGACATCACCATCGATCCGTTCTCGGGCAACTACGTCTTGATCGCGTCCAAGGAGCGCGGGCTGATCGAGATCACGCCCACGGGCGCGCCGGTGTTGGCGCGCGCCCTTCCCCCGGACCACATCCAGCCCGAGGGGGTCGCGATCACGAAGGACAGCATTCTCATCATCAGTGACGAGGGCGGCACTGACCTCGGCATGATCACTCTTTATAGGTGGCCGTAGCATGCGCCTCTATTCCGCACGAGCGATGAGCAGCGTGATCGGAGCCGCGTCGATTGTCGGCGCGTTTTGGACTCCGGCGCTCGCCCTGCAGCAACCGCATCCGACTCTCGCCAACGGAACGCTCGCCGTTCCGATGCCGGGGACCGACAGCGTCACCGTGGCCGCCGGCGCGCGTTATCGCGCCGGCGATTTCCGGCGATGGTTCTCGGGCGATCTCTACCGCGATCTCTGGACGACGCCGATTCGCGTTCCGGTCCTCGATCTCGAGAAGTACGCCGGCGGGCTGAAGCCGACCAAGACCGGCGGCGGCATGCAGACGAAGACACTCCAGTTCGATGCGGCGGACGGCCGGGAGTTCGTGTTTCGGACCGTCGACAAGTCCGGCACGACCGCGCCGATCGAAGTGCGAAAGTCCCCGGTGAACGGACTGATTCAGGATCAAGTGGGCGCGATGCATCCCGCCGCCGCGGAGATTGCGGCGCCGATCGTCGAAGCGGCCGGCGTCCTGCACCCCGTGGCGACGATCGTCATGATGCCCGACGACCCAAAGCTGGGCGAACACCGAAAGGAATTCGCCGGCAAGCTCGGCATGATCGAAGAGTTGCCGAAAGCTCCCAAGGAGGGCACGGGTTTCGGCGGCGCCACGAAAGTCATCGAGAGCCCCGAGTTGCTGAAGCAGCTCGAGACCGACCCGAAAGATCACGTGGACAGCCGAGCGTTTCTGGCGGCGCGCCTCACCGACTTTCTGATCAATGACAACGATCGCAACTGGCACCAATGGAAGTGGGCGCGCATCGAAGGCGAGTCGAAGCACGAGTGGGAACCGATCGCCCGCGACCGCGACCATGCGTTCGTGTCGTACGACGGTTTGATGGACTCGTTCGGTCGTCTCATCAGCTCCAGCATCGTCAAGTTCAACGGCGTCATCAGCACCCCCGGGTTGACGTCGGTGGACGATCTCGATCGGCGATTGCTGTCCGAGCTGCCGAAACCGGTTTGGGACTCCGTGGCGAACGCGATCCAGCGACGAGTCACCGACTCGGTCATACACGCCGCCGTGCGCGCGATGCCGCCCGAGTACTGGGAGTCGGGACCCAAGCTGGAGGACATCCTGAAGCGCCGTCGCGCGGGCATTCCGAACGCGGCCGACGACTACTATCGGAGGCTCGCCGAGCGAGTCCAGGTAGACGGGACCGATTCCGCGGACGTCGCCACGATTCGCCGGGTGAGCGACAAGTACGTAGAGGTTCGCCTCGAGTCCGGTGGCACGACTTTCTACTCGCGTCGCTTCGACGTCGATGAGACGCGCGAGATTCTGGTCTACCTGCACGGCGGCGACGACACCGCCATCGTGAGCGGGAACGTCGGCCAGAGCATTCTCGTGCGCGTCATCGGCGGCAACGGCACGAACACGTTCGTCGATTCGTCCGCGGTCGGCGGCTCGCGACATCCGACGCGATTCTACGACGCCGGCAAGACCGAAGGCGTGTCGTATGGCCCAGACACCGTCTTCGAACGACGCCCCTGGGAGCATCGGTACGGAACGCTGCTTCCGCCGCGCCCTGACGACGGCGCGTCCATTCGTCCGTCTGCCGGTCTGAGCTCGAGCGACCGCCTCGGATTGACGCCCAAGTTCGGGTTGACGCGTTACACGTACGGATTCCTCGACCGGCCCTACGAGTCGATGCTATCCGTCGACGGCGCATACGCGACGGGCTTCAATCGTGGACGCGTCAGCGTTCTGATGGACCGGCGCTTCGAGTCGTCGCCGCTCCACGTCACCGCGCTCGGGCGCGTGTCCGACATTCAGTTCGTCGGTTTCAACGGTTTCGGCAACGCGACGAGTGACAGCGGGCACGCGCAGTCGTTCTTCGACGTCCATCAGCGCCAGTGGTTCCTGAATCCAGCCGTTGGCCTGTCGCTCGGATCGTGGACCGACATTTCCCTCGGCCCCGTCGTCCAGCATTCTGTCGTGGACAGCGCGAGAAGCCCCTTCCTGGCGGAGACGCGCCCGTACGGATTCGGAACGTTCAGTCAGGCGGGTCTGATGCTGAACGCGAAATACGAGCGCGTTCCGGCGCCGGGCGAAGACGAGACGTTCGTCCGCGACCGGTACCTGGTCCAAGCGACCGGCGCCTACTATCCGGCGATGTGGGACGTTCGCTCACCCTTCGAGGTAGCGTCACTCGCGCTCGGCGCGTCGTTCGAGATTCCGATTCCGACGCGACCTCTGTTCGTGGCGCGCGCCGGCGGCAAGAAGCTCTTCGGCGACTTCCCGTTCTACGAAGCCGCCGTGCTCGGCGGCCACGAGACAACCCAGTACATCACCTCGCAGCGGTACGCCGGCGACGGCTCGCTTTACGCCACTTCGGAGCTGTACGTCCCGCTCGCTCGGTTCACGTTCCTGATCCCGGCGCGCGCGGGTGTCACGGGCGTCGCCGAATCGGGCCGCGTGTACTACCAGGGAAGCTCTCCCGGCGGCTGGCATTCGACGACGGGCGGAGGAATCTGGATAGGTCGGGTCTATGGGTCCGAGATGCTCAGCATCGTTCAAACGACTGGCGAACAACACGGGCTTCAGTTCCGGCTGGGACTCAGCTTCTGATGCGGGCGAAATAGTGAACGTGGACTGATCGGGATCACGCCGACGAAGGCGGCGCGGCCTTTGGCATGATCACTCTCTTATAGCTGGACGTAGCATGTATGACTTCACACGCTCCTTTGTTCAGCGGTTCGTTATTCGCGCAACCGCGGTGGCCGTCGCGCTTCCAGCGACGGCGCTCGCGCAGCAGCAACCGGCTCCGCCGAAGGACGTCCCCGCCCCGTCGGTTCGACTGAAGCCGGCGAAGGGACCCGCGGCTCCGGCAGAGAGCGCATCCGTCGTCCCCGGCCCGCGCTATGAAGTGGGGCCGGTGTTGCGCTGGTTCGACGGCGACGCCTACCGCGACCTGTGGACGACGACGATTCGCGTTCCCGTGCTGAACCTCCAGACGTTCGCTCCCGGCGGCCTACGCGCGGTGAAGGAAGGAGGCGGGATGCAGACCAAGAATCTGCGCCTCGAGACCACGAACGGCGACGAGTACGTGTTCCGGCTCGTCGACAAGGCGGCCAGCGGAGTGCCGTCGGAGTTGCACGGCACTCCCGTGCAGCAGGTCCTCCAGGACGTCGTCAGCTCGCAGAATCCGGCGGCGGCGCAGGTCGCCGCGCCGATCGTCGAAGCCGCCGGCGTGCTGCACGCGACCGCGACGCTGATGGTGATGCCCAACGACCCCGCGCTCGGCGAGTTCCGACACGACTTCGCGGGCCGACTCGGCGAGATCGAGCCCTTCCCCAACGTGCCCAAAGATTCGAAGGAGGGTTGGGCGGGTGCGTCGAAGATCATCGACAGCCCGGAGCTACTGAAGCTCCTCAATACCGAGGCGGAGGAGCACGTCGACGCGCGCAAGTTTCTCATGGCGCGGCTCACGGACTTTCTCATCAACGACAACGACCGCCACGCCGGCCAGTGGAAATGGGCGCGTTTCTCGTCCGAATCAAAGACGGAGTGGCAGCCGATCGCGCGCGACCGGGATCACGCCTTCGTGTCGTACGACGGAGTCATTGGCAGGGCCGGGCGGGTGATCAAGCAGAGCATCGTCACGTTCAATGGCAAGCCGAACGTTCCCGGTCTCACCTCGCCGAACGACATCGACCAGCGGTTGCTATCCGGATTGGAGAAACCGGCCTGGGACTCGATCGCTCGCGATCTTCAACAGCGCGTGACGGACTCGGTGATTCACGCCGCCGTCATGACGCTGCCGGCCGAGTACCGCTCGATCGCCCCGCACATGGAGGCGGTGCTCAAGCAGCGGCGCGCGGCGATTCCGACTGCGGCCGACCAGTACTACCGCGAGCTCGCGGCGCGCGTGCAGGTGAACGGAACGGACTCGGCGGACCGCGCGACCATCGTGCGAACCGCCGACGGCTCCGTCGACGTGCGCATCGAGTCGGGAGGCACGGCGTTCTACTCGCGCCGGTTCAAGCCGGGCGAGACGCGCGAGATCCTCGTGTACCTTCACAACGGCGACGACACCGCTATCGTCACCGGGCGGGCGGATGAGAGCATTGTCGTGCGTGTGATCGGAGGCAACGGCAACAACGTGCTCGTCGACTCGTCGACCGTCGCCGGCCACGCGCACCCGACGCATTTCTACGACGCGGGACCGACGAGCGGGATCTCCTATGGCCTCGACACGCTGTTCGTGCGTCTGCCATGGGAAGAGCGGAAGGGAAAGCTCGGTCCAGCGGTGCCGAACTATGGCGCCGATATCCTGCCGCACGTCGGGCCTCAACGACCCACGCACGCTGGGCCTCACGCCGTTGCTCGGCTTCACGCGCTACACCTACGGCTTCCTCGATCGCCCGTACTCGTCGATGCTCGACGTCAACGCCGAGTATGCGACGCAGTTCAGGGGGGCACGCGTGTCGGCCCTGTTCGACAAACGGTTCGAGGCGTCGCCGCTTCACGTCGGCGTCTTCGGCCGGGTGTCTGACTTGCAGTACGTCAACTTCTTCGGATTCGGCAACGCATCCGTGGATACGCTTCCGTCCAGCAACAATTTCTTCGAAGTGCACCAGCGACAGTTGGGCTTGAGCCCGGTCGTGGGCCTCGCGATCGGTCAGTGGGCCGACGTGACGCTCGGTCCGTCGATCCTGCACGCCACCACGGACAGCGCGAGCAGTCCGTTCCTCGGTCTCTCGCATCCGTACGGGTTCGGCACCTTCAATGAAGGGGCCCTTCAGCTCGTCGCGCGCTACGACCGCCACCCTTGGAGAGTCGACTCGGTCACGCCGTCCAACCACATCCTCGCCGTTGCGAGCGGTGGCGTCTACCCGAAGATGATGGACGTCACCTCGACGTTCGGCAAAGCGACGGTCGCGTTCGACGCGGCGCTCCAGCTGCCGATTCCCACGACACCGACGTTGACCCTCCGCAGCGGCGGAACGAAGCTATGGGGTGACTTCCCATTCTTTGAGGCGGCGACGATCGGCGGCGACCACACGACGCAGTTCATCGACGCACAGCGGTTCGCGGGCGATGCGTCGCTCTACGCGACGTCGGAGCTGCTCGTGCCACTGACGCGTTTCAAGTTCGTGATTCCTGTTCGCGCCGGCGTCGTCGGTGTCGCCGAGGCGGGGCGCGTGTACGTCGACGGCTCGTCGCCGGGAGGATGGCACTCCACGGCGGGTGGAGGCATCTGGATCGGGCGCGTCTACGGGTCGCAGACGCTCAGCCTGATAGAAACCGGCGGCTTCAAGAGCGGGGTCCAGGTTCGTTTGGGCCTCAGCTTCTAGCGAGGAGCACGTGCGGCGGCTTCGGCGCGGGTCGTACGCGGCGTTTGCGCTCTGTCTGTCGCTTCAGTGCAAGCCGAGGGCACGCATCACACCGCCGCCCGCCGCCGCGCCCGCGGAGCAGGTGGCGTTGAGCGGCGCGTCCGCGATGGTCGGCGTCGGCGACATCGCCAGCTGTTCGCAGCGACTCGGCGTCGAGACGGCGATTCTCGTCGACAGCATCCTGCGCGCGGACAGCGTGGCGAAGGTGCAGGCCGCGGTCTTCACACTCGGCGACAACGTCTACTCGTCGGGAACCACCGAGCAGTTCGAGAAGTGCTTCACGCCGGCGTGGGGTGACCCGAAGCGGCGCATCATGAAGAGCCTTCACCCGACGCCGGGCAATCACGAGTACTACACGCCCAACGCTGACCCCTACTACAAATATTTCGGCCCGGCGGCGGGCGTCGTCGGCAAGGGCTACTACAGCTACGACGTCGCGAAGTGGCACATCGTCGTCGTCAACAGCGAGCTGTTCGTGAACTCCATCTTCTCCGACTCGGCGCGGAAGGAGCAACTCGACTGGGTGGCGCAGGATCTCAAGGACCACAAGGCGCTGTGCACGATCGCCTACTGGCACCATCCGCGATTCAGCTCCGGCTGGCACGGCAGCGACGCGAGGTTCAATGCGTTGTGGCAGATTCTCTACGCCGACGACGTGGATCTCGTGCTCAACGGCCACGATCACGATTACGAGCGATTCGCGCCGGTGAACCCCGCGGGAATCCTCGATTCCGCCAAGGGGATCGCCGAGATCATCGCCGGAACCGGCGGCGAAGATCTGCGCGGATTCAATGCGATCGTTCCGAATTCGGTCTACCGCATCGAGGGTCGCGTCGGCGTGCTCCTCCTCACGCTCGGCGACAAGGAATGGCGATCGGCGTGGGTCGAGGTCGGCGGAAGAGTCTGGGATCAGGCCGGCGGAAAATGCCATTAGCGACGAGCACGCCAGGGACCACTGAATCACGTCGCGGGTAGTATGACGTGACCTCGCCCGGCCAAATTGCATAGCGACCGGGAGTGGAAATCGGAAGGATCACGGAAGGGCGCGCAATTCCTCAGCCCGCTCCGACCATCCGTGCGGAGGCAGCCTCGTCCAGCTCCGCTCCTACCTGGTCTTTGGCCTTCGAGGATTCTGCCGTGATAACACTCAAACGCGGAGCCCGCTTCCTCCCCGCGAGCCTCCTCTTTCTCGCCTGCAAGCCGCCCATGCACATGACTCCGGTGCCCGACGCCGACATGCAAGTACACCAGAGCGGCGGGCCACAGGCGGTGAAACCGGGCGTTCCCCTCATGGCCGGCGTTGGCCTCGGCGTCGCCACGAGCGATTCCGCGACGGACAAGCCCGCCGGTCAAGTGATGGTCGGAGTCGGCGACATCGCGAGCTGCACGCAGAAGCTCGGGCTCGCCACGGCCATGCTCGTCGACAGCATCATCAAGTCGGACAGCGTCGCCAACGTCCCGACGACGACGTTCACGCTCGGCGACAACGTCTACTCGAGCGGCAGCGAGGCGCAATTCGCGCAGTGCTTCACGCCGTCGTGGGGCAATCCGAAGCTGGAAGTCATGAAGAACATGCACCCGACTCCGGGCAACCACGACTACGGAACGCCGCAAGCCGCTCCCTACTTCAAGTACTTCGGCAATGCCGCCGGCGTCGACGGCAAGGGCAACTACAGCTACGACGTCGGGAAGTGGCACGTCATCGCGCTCAACAGCGAGATCGTCTCCGGTTCAGAGTTCTCTGATGCCGACCGAAGCGCGCAACTAAAGTGGCTCGAGAAGGATCTCAGCGACCACGAAGCCGCGTGCACGGTCGCCTATTGGCACAATCCACGTTACAGCTCCGGTTGGCACGGCAGCGACGCGAAGTTCACCCCGCTGTGGCAGACGTTGTACGACCACAATGTCGATCTCGTCCTCAACGGGCACGACCACGACTATGAACGGTTCCGTCCGATGACTCCCGCCGGCGTGCTCGACACGACGAAGGGGATCACGGAGATCGTTGCCGGCACAGGCGGCGAGGAGCTTCGCGGATTCAACAGCCTCAACCCCAACTCCGCGTATCACATCGAAGGTCGCGCCGGCGTCTTGATGCTCACGCTCGGCGACGATGGTTGGCAGTCGAAGTTCGTCGAGGCGGGCGGCCGAGTCTGGGACAAGGCCAGCGGCAAATGCCACTAAGACGGCGGACAGCCCTGGCCTCAAAGGGATCGGTGAAGGGCTAGGACTCTAGGCGTCAGCAACAGTCGTCAGCGTCAGTCGATAGTGACTGGCGCTGACGACTTTTTGCTTGCTAGCGACTGTCGCTGACGCTGACGCCTAGAGTGCGCATCCGACGCACCAACTCATTTAGTGCGCGCACGCCGTTTCCTAGTCGTGGCGCAGGGCGTCGGTGGGGTCGACGTTGGACGCTCGGCGCGAGGGCAGAAACGCCGCGATCGAACAGGCGAGCAGCACGCACGCCGACGCGGATAGGACGGCGACAGAGTCGAACGCCGGAACGCCTGGGACGTTGGCCGCGATGACTCGGGCGAGGCCAAGCGCCAACGACAGCCCGATCGCGGTGCCGATCATGGCCTGACGCACCGATTGCCGCATGACGAGCGCGAGCACGTCACGCGTCGTTGCGCCGAGCGCGATGCGAATGCCGATCTCGCGAGTCCGCTGGCCCACCAGGTACGCCACGACACCGTAGACGCCGACCACCGTCAACGCGAGCGCAATCAAGCCCAGAATCAACGCGATCCAGTAGGCGACGCGGAACGGGTAGATCGCCCCCGCGACGAACGTCTCGAGTCGGTCGATCCGATCGACCCCTGCGGGGACGACGCGGTCAAGCGCGACGTCCAGCGCCCGCTTCGATGCGTCCGCGTTCCCTCGCACACGAATCAACAGGCAGCACTCAATCGATTCGACAGGCCTCGGGAAATAGAGCACCGAGGCATCCTTTCCGTCTCCGATGGAACCGACGACGACGTTCGGCACGACACCGACGACGCGCGCGTTCTGGTAGCGGGCGATCGGATCGGACGTATCGCCGCGGAGACGCAGGTTCAGCACGCGTCCGAGCGGATTCGCGCGCGGCCACAGGCGTCGCGCCGCCGATTCGCTGACGACGACTACAGGGGTGGCCGCATCCTCATCACTGCGAGTCAGCGCGCGCCCCCCGACGACGCCGATGCCGAGTACTTCGAAATACGAGGCGGTCACACGGTTGTAGATGACGTTGACGAGCGCCGAGTCCCCCGCGACAACTGCCGACGGCCATTTCATGTCGAGTGGCAGCGCCGTAGCCGCCGCGACGTTGTCGACGAGTGGACTGGCCCTGACCGCGGAGAGCACCGCGACCTTCCCCTTGGCCTCCGGCTCGATCGACACGACATCGTGCGTCCTCAGGCCGGTCTCGACTCGGCCGAGCCTCGCTGCCTCGCGCAAGAGGAGTGCGGCCATGATGAGCAACAGCGACGACGCGGCAATCTGGCCGACGATGAGAGCACCGCGCCGGCCACGCGGGGCACCGGTGTCGTCGAAGCTGCCCCGCGTTGCCTGTACCACGCTGAGCCGCGTCGCTCGGAGCGACGGAACCAGTCCACAGAGGAACGCGGAAGCGATCGTCGCGGCCACGGCGAACGCGACGACTCGCCAGTCCGGGGCAAGCGGAACGAAGCGCACGAATGGAGCGAGGTCGGCCGGCAGTGTCGCGAACACGGCGCGGATTCCGACGGTGACGATCGTCCACGCGAGTCCGAATCCGAGCATCGCGGCGGGCAGCGTCAACACGACGCTCTCTGTCACCAGTTGACGGACGAGGCGCGCGCGCGCGGCACCGAGCGCGAGCCGAATTCCGAGTTCGCGGCGCCGTTCGATTCCGCGCGCCAGCAGCACATTCGCGACATTGGCACACGCGAGCAGAAGAATGAGTCCGAACGACAGGACGAGCGGCGCGAACATGACGTAGGACTTTATCGATCCGGGAATGGGACTTTCCCGAGACTCGAAGAACACTCGCGCGACACGTCCGCTGTCGGGCCGCGCCGCCGTTGCCGATTGGAGGACGGCCGCCACGACCGCCCTACCCTGCGCCTCGGACGTGCCGGCCGAGAGCCGCGCGATCAACTGTATGTCCGCGCTCGACGCGCGAGTCGCTGGTGACGAATCCAGCAAAGCCTCGGCGCCCAGCGGGATCCACAGGTCACGCGGGCGCTTGAAAAGCCCGGAAAATCCCGGCTGCGTGATCCCAATGACTTCGAACGGCGATCCACGAAGCAGCACCCGGCGCCCGATCAGGCTCGAGTCGCCGGCAAAGCGCGTCAACCACGCCGCGTAGCTGACGACGACGACCGGCAGCGCCCCGTCGTCCGTGCGAAACATTCGCCCGAGCGCCGGGCGGACGCCGAGCATCTCGAAATAGTTGTCGCTGACGGCGTCCGCCGTCGCCGCCGACGATCCGAACCTGAGGGCGAACGTCCGAAACGCGAACACGTCGGAGATTGCTGCATTTGTCCGCCGGACCGCGTCGAACTCCGCTCGACTGAAGTCATGGTAGCGGCCCGAGCGATCCATCCAATTCACCGAATAGAGCGATGATGGATCGCGCACATCGAACGGGCGGAGGACGTACGCGTTGAACACGGTGAACGCGCTGGAGCTGATGCCGACGCCGAGCCCAATGGTGACGACGAGCGAGAGCGCGAACGCCGGCGCCCGCGCGAAGGATCGCAACCCGTATCGCACGTCCTGAACAAACTCTTCGAAGAACCGCGCGCCGCGCACGTCGCGCGCGTCCTCCTTGACCAGCTCTACGTTGCCGAATTCCCGCCGCGCCAGTGCCGTGGCCTGGTCCGCATCCATTCCGCGCTCGACGTGCTTTCGGGCTTGCATCGCGATGTGGAACTCGAGCTCCTCAGAGAGCTCGCGCTCAGCCCGTCGGCGGGCGAGCACTGCCCGCAGCCGATCCCGCCACGCGCGCACCGTCACGCCAAGCGCATGACTCGGCCGACCGCGGCCGAGAACTGGGTCCACGTCTCTCGCTCTCGCTCGAGCTGCTTTCGCCCCGCCGGCGTGAGAGTGTAGTACCTGGCGCGACGTCCCAGCTCCGACACATCCCACTCGGACGCGATCCAACCTTGCTGCTCGAGCCTGTGGAGGGCCGGGTACAGCGATCCTTGATTGACGCGAAGAACGTCGCGCGAGAGCTCCTGAATCCGCTCGGAGATCGCCCACCCGTGGCGCGGCTCGGCGACGAGTGTCCGGAGGATCAGGAGATCGAGCGTGCCCTGGAGGAGGTCGAGGCGAGTGGTCATGGTGTCGACGGTCTACACCAACACTATTGCACGGTTGGTGTCGGATGTCAACAACAAGAACCGGGACGGCCCTGGCCTAATCGGGATCGCTGCTGCGGCAAGACTCTAGGCATCGCTGACGACTAGAGTGCCCCTCCGGCGCACCCAACCCTTCCAGTGCGCGCCCGCCGAGGTCTTGACCCGGCGACCAGAATCACGGATCGTCAGTCATGCCTACTCGCCGATCGTTCGTCTCCTCGATGCTTGGCGCCGGCGTGTCATTGCCCGTCATGCGCCAGTCCGCGTTCCGCCAGCTCTTTCACGCCGAGCCCATCGCCGCCGGACGGGCCGCCGTCAGTGTCGCCGAGGACGAGACGTACTGGCGCGAGATTCAGCGCGCGTTCGACCTCGACCGCACGATGGTGAACCTGAACAACGGCGGTTGCAGCCCTGCCCCGACGCACGTGCTCGAGCAGATGATCCGCGACCTGCGGTTCTCGAACGAGCTTCCGGTGGATCACATGTGGCGGGTGCTCGAGCCGCGCATCGAGTCGGTGCGGCGCGATCTCGCCGCGGAGTTCGGCTGCGACCCGGAGGAAATGGCGATCACGCGCAACGCGTCCGAGGCGAACGAGATCATGATCTTCGGTCTCGACCTCCAGCGCGGCGACGAGGTGGTCTTCACGACGCAGAACTATCCGCGCATGCAGACGTCATGGCGCCAGCGCGAGCGGCGCGACGGCGTCGTGCTCAAGCGCGTGAAGATCGAGACGCCGGTCAAGAGCACGAGGTCGTACGTCGATCAGATCGCCGCCGCGATCACGCCGCGCACGAAAGTCATCGAGGTGATGCACATCAGCTTCATGACGGGCTACATCGCGCCGGTGAAAGAGATCATCGAGTTGGCCCGGCCGAAGGGCATTCAGGTCTTCGTGGACGGGGCTCACGCGTTCGCCCACTTCCCCTTCACCCGCGACGAGCTTGGCGCCGACTACTACGGCACGAGCCTGCACAAATGGCTGCACGCGCCGATCGGCACCGGCTTCCTCTACGTGCGGCGCGACAAGATCAAGTCGCTCTGGCCGCTCATGGCGGCGGCTGTGGAGCAGGACGCCGACATTCGGAAGTACGAGGAGATCGGCACGCATCCCGCCGCGAACCACAACGCCATCGCCGTGGCGATCGCGTTCAATCGCGGCATCGGCATGGACCGGAAGATCGCGCGTCTCCGCTATCTGCGAGACCGTTGGGCCAAGCAGTTGTTGGCAGCGAGCGATCGGGTGAAGATGATCACCGAGATCGGTCCGACGAAGAGCGGCGCGATCGGCGTCTACGGCATCGACGGGATGGACATGGGCAAGCTCGGCGGCTGGTTGCTGTCCAAGCACAACATCGTCACGACGCCGCTCGTGAACGACGAGTTCTCGGGCATGCGTATCACGCCCAACGTCTACACGACGGTCGACGAGGTGGACCTGTTCGCGGACCGCGTCATCCGCGCCATGCGTACCGGGATCGCCTAGAACTGGAATCTTCACCGGCGCCGAGTCCGTAGGGCTTTCGACATGACTCCCGCACCGTTGTCTCCCGTCGGGCCGACGCCGGAGCTGATTGCGCTGCAGCGTGTGGTCGCTGGACGGTACTCCATCGTCCGCGAGCTCGGTCGCGGCGGCATGGGCATCGTGTTTCTCGCGCGGGACGTCGCCCTCGAGCGGCCGGTCGCCATCAAGCTGTTGCCGCCGGCCCTGGCCCTCAACGTCGAGCATCGCGCGCGATTCGTTCGCGAGGCGCGGGCCGCCGCCCGGCTGTCCCATCCGAACATCGTGCCGATTCATTCGGTCGAAGAGCACGCCGATCTCGCGTTCTTCGTCATGGGATTCGTCGACGGCGAGACGCTGTCGGCTCGCGTCGCGCGCGGCGGTCCGCTCAACGTCACGGACGCGATTCGCCTCACACAGGAGGTCGCGTGGGCGCTCGCGCACGCTCACGGACACACCGTGATCCACCGCGACGTCAAGCCCGACAACATTCTCCTCGAGCGTGACACCGGCCGCGCGATCGTGACCGACTTCGGCATCGCGCGCGTCGACGGAGGTCCGAGCGCGAGCAACCCCGGCGCGATCATCGGTACGCCGCGATACATGAGTCCCGAGCAGGCCAACGGCGAAGCGGTCGACGGACGAAGCGATCTCTACTCGCTCGGCGCGGTCGCCTACTATGCGACGACCGGACGCTCGCCGATCGACGGCGATTCCGCGGCGGCGATTCTCGCGCGGAAGCTGCTGGTGACACCGACGCCGCTCGCCGAGGTTCGCAGCGACGTTCCGCCGAGGTTCGCCGCCGCCGTCGATCGGTGTTTGGCCCGCGATCCGGCCGAGCGCTGGCCGTCCGCGGAGGAGCTCGTGGTCGCGATTCGTTCGGCGGGCGGGGGCAATCAGATCGCCGCGCCGGTTCGAGCGTTCGTGCGCGAAGCCGACCACGTCGGGTCGGAGGTCGCGAACGCGATCGGCGCGTCGACCATCTCGACCATTCTGGCGATTCTCGCGACCGTGATACCGCGACCGCCGGGCAATCTGTTCGGCATGTCGTTCGTGATCGTGATGTATCTGGCCGTCACGTTTTCGATGGCCGGTCTGGCCGGCGTCCGGATCGTGCAGCTGCTCGCGCGCGCGCGGCGCCTTCTCCTCGCGGGCTACGGCCACTCCGCGGTTCGACCTGCGCTGCTCGGCGAAGCGCGCGAGCAGGACTTGGAGGAGCGCGCGCCCACGAGCGTCAAGCGGACGATGACCGAGGTGGCGCTTGGTGTCGCGGGGACCGTCGGTTCGATCTTTCTCCTGGGCGCGGCACCGGGCGACACGCTTCAACTGATCGGTTTCACGGGATCGGTGGCGATTCCGGTGTTGGTGGTCCGCCGCGCCCTCGAAGCGCGACGTGCCCAGGGGGGTTGGTGGTCACGCCTACTCCGAGGCCCAGTCGGCCGCTGGATGTTCCGCGCGGCCTCTCTCGGGTTGGGCAAACGCGCTTCGCTGCCGGCGATCGGAGAGCCGACTTCGGTGGCGCTTCGCCACGAGCTCGCGACATTGTTCGCCGCGCTGCCGGGCGCGCAGCGGAGCGAGTTCGGCGCGCTGCCGGAGCTCGCGGTGCGCCTCGAGCGACAGGCGGAGCTATTGCGCGATCGAACGCCGAATCCGGAGACTGACCGTCGCTTGCAATCGGTCGTTGCCGCGCTCGAGATGCTCCGCCTCGATTTGCTTCGGCTCTCCGCGGCCGACGTCGACACCGGGGATCTCACTCGCGATCTGGACGACGCGCGGCGTCTCAGCGACGATATCGATGCGCGTCTCGAGGCAAACGAGGAAGTGCGCCGGCTGCTCCGATCGGATACGTGAGGACCGGTGGACCGGTGGACCGGTGGACCGGTGGACCGGTGGACCGGTGGACCGGTGGACCGGTGGACCGGTGGACCTGCAGCGGTTCACCGCACACCGCCGCCGCACCCCGCACTCGAGGTAGAGATGGATCGTCGCACGTTCCTCGAAGCGTCCGCGTTCGCCGCAAGCGGCGTCGCTCTTCGCAATGCGTCCCCGCTCGCGAACTCGCTCGCCGGCGCGGCTCCCCTGCCCGCTGACGCGCCGATGATCGGCATCCAGGCCGGCGCGGTGTCGTTCGTCGACGAAGGTGTGAACGCCGTCCTCGACAACTTCCAGCGGCTGGCCGAGGTGAACACGATCTTCCTCGCCACGTTCACGTACGGGCGCGGTATCGGCGGACGACAGCCGCGAGGGAGCGCGCTCCCCGATCACGGCAAGCAGGAATACGACGACAACTTTCACGGCGGCAACTTCGCGACGCCGCACCCACAGTATTACCGCAACACGAGCATTGCCCCCGAGAAGGCGCCGGACCATCCGAACTACGACGTGATCGCCGACGTCCTGCCCGCGGCGAAAAAGCGCGGGATGCGGGTGATTTGCTGGTTCGAGGACGTCATCGGGGCCAACGTGCCAGGATTCGATCAGGCGCGCGAGGTCACGCTCACGGGGGGGGGTCGCCCGTCGACATTCGCGTGCTCACGCAATCCAAACACACGCCACTTCTGGCTCGGGATGGTCGAGGACTATCTCCGCTCCTACGACGTGGATGGCCTCATGTGGGGGAGCGAGCGGCAGGGACCGCTCGGCAACGCGATCGTCGCGAACCACGGTGGCGCCGGCGCCGGCGGCGGCATCGCGTGCTTCTGTCAGTACTGCGTGGCCGAGGCGAAGAAGCGAGGGGTCGACGTCGATCGCGCTCGCGAGGGATATCTGCAACTGGCCGCGTTCGTGAACGCCGGGCGCGAGGGGCGGCGACCCGCCGACGGGTCGTTCGTGACCTTCTGGCGGCTGTTGACGCGTTACCCCGAGATCATGGAATGGGAGCGTCTCTGGAACGACGCGCTCGAGGACACGTATCGGGACATGTACCACCTCGCCAAGTCGATCGCGCCGAATAAAGGAATGGGCTGGCACGTGTGGCACAACAACTCGTTCTCGCCCTTCTACCGCGCCGAGCAAGACTACGCGGCGTTCGCGAAATATTCTGATTTTCTCAAGGTCGTGATCTACAACCTGTGCGGCGGCGAGCGGCTCGCGCAGTACGTCCGGAGCGTGCAGCGCTCGCTGTTCGCCGATCTGACGCCGGAGCAGGTGCTCGAGCTGACCTACGATGTCATGCAGTACCACGACGTTCCGCTCGACCAGCTCGCGGCGGCCGGCCTGTCGCCCGAGTACGTGCTACGCGAGACCCGCCGCGCCGTCGGCCAGGCGGGACCAACGATGAAGATCTGGCCGGGGATCGACATCGACATTCCGACGGCACCGACCAGCAAGAAGACGACGCCGGACGACGTCTACCGCGCCGTGAAGGCCGCGTTCGATGGTGGCGCGCACGGAGTCCTCCTGTCGCGCAAGTACTCCGAGATGAGGCTCGCGAACCTGGGCGGAGCGGGAAAAGCGATTCGCGAGCAGGGAGGAAGGTAGGAACTGCGGCGGAGCTCCGACGCTACGGTTATCGAACCCGTCTGAACGCGTAGTGGTCCTCCCAATCGTACGCGATCAATTCGAATTTCTGCCCCGTCGCCTCGAGGTACTCTGCGAACGCCTTTGGCTCGTGAAGCGGCGCGCTCATGTCGTCGAACAGGATCACGGTTCCGGGCCGGATGAACGATTCGAGCGCCGTCAGTACGTCTCTCGTCGAGGAGTACAGGTCGCAATCGACGTGAACGACGAGCTGGTCATGCGCCGGAAACGTGAACTGCGGAAGCGTGTCGCTAAACCATCCTTTGACGAACGAGACACGAGGGTCGGTTATCGCCGGGAGTTGACCCTCGAGCGAAAGCTCACCCTTCACCACACCGGTCCTGTGATCGAAGTCTTCCGGCATCCCCTCGAACGAATCGAAACCGATGAACCGGGCCTGGGGATGGGAGACGAGGCGGCTCCATTCCTGGATCGAGGCGCCCATGTAGACGCCGAATTCCAGATAGAGGATCGGCGACGACCCGAGCGACGCGACGACGTGGCGGAAGAGCGCTCGCCGGTCGCGGACTTCAGTGCCTCCGCTGAAGCCATGCTGTCTGAGCCATGCGCCAAGGTGCAGGAAGTTCGCCGCACCTTCGGCGACATCGGCCACGCCGGGCATCGTCCGCCCCAGGCGCGTCAGGAATCGTTTGAGGCGCGGTCGGTTCGGGGTGGCGAGATGGTCGAGAATGACGCTGTCGTGCGAGACCGGACCTTCCTCCGGCCGGACCGCTTGGGGATTGATGCCCGTGCCCATTTTCCCCCCGGGACGTTGACGCGCTTAGAGATCCTGAACGTTCCATTTCAAACGTGGGTTCCCAGGTGGCTCGCCGCAATTGGAGGGCCATCGCCTCGCGTGTCAATAGAAGCAGGAGCGATTTGGCATGAGCGATAGTGCCAGACCCGCAACTGTGTGACCCACGACTGACTGATCTTGTGAGGCCGGCCCGGAGTGGACCTACGGACCAAAAAAAGGCGCCCGCGATGGGGCGCCCTCAGAGCCGGCGGTCGGGATTACTCGTCGGTTCCAATCCCGACCGCAGAACTGAATCTCAGAGCCAGCGGTCGGGATTGAACCGACGACCGCTCGATTACGAATCGAGTGCTCTACCACTGAGCTACGCTGGCGATGCTGCTGTCTACCAGTCCCGACCTTACGACGACCATGGTACATGCCCTGGCACGGACTCGAACCGTGACGCCTTGCGGCACCACCCCCTCAAGATGGCGTGTCTACCAATTTCACCACCAGGGCCCTTCGCTGCTGCGACCTGCAACCAACGATCAGCTATCAGAGAATCGGAATTCCAATTCCAACCTTCGCCTTTAGCTGTCCAACACGGGAGCGACGGGGCTCGAACCCGCGACCTCTCGAGTGACAGTCGAGTGCTCTAACCAAACTGAGCTACGCCCCCATTACCACACCTGCCTACACCGCGGCCCGATAGCCCGTAGGGGAATCGAACCCCTCTCTGCACCGTGAAAGGGTGCCGTCCTAACCGATAGACGAACGGGCCAGGTCGACCACGACGACTCCAACCTGATCCAGCACTCACTACAACAAATAGCGGTAACGGGATTCGAACCCGTGTTTGGGCCTTGAGAGGGCCCCGTCCTAGTCCCCTAGACGATACCGCCGCACGTGGGACCTTTGCCGTCACTGCCGCCGTCAACTGTCGCTGCCGCCTGCCGCCTCCAGTCTCCCCACACACACTTCACGCAATCAATGCATGCCCTGCGCTCTCACAGGCCGGGAGGGACTTGAACCCCCAACCGCTGGTTTTGGAGACCAGTGCTCTACCAGTTGAGCTACCGACCTAAACCATCAATTCCGCGCCGCCTCACTTCGGCGACCGCCGCAGGGTGACTGACGGGAATTGAACCCGCAACCCCCGGAGCCACAGTCCGGTGCTCTAACCGATTGAGCTACAGTCACCATCGAAACTGCCGCAGTCATAACGACTCTACCGCAATCTCACAGTCTAATCCGCGCTCGGGCGACGATCAATCTTGAGAGGTCTCTGGTCTCAGGTCTCCGGGAAACGCGAGATTTTCTCCGGTGACCAGAGACCGGTGACCTGTGACCAACAGACTACCTCTGCACAACCCCACCCGATTACGGCCACGTCCTTATTTCGCCCGTTCCTGATACTCACCCGTGCTCGGATTCACCTTCACCTTGTCCCCCGTGCCCACGAACTCCGGCACGTTGATCGTCACGCCGTTCTCCAGCTTGGCCGGCTTCGTCGAGGCCGTCTTCGTCGCCGTCTTCATCACGGGCGCCGTGTCCACGACCTCCAGCACGAGCGAGTTCGGCAGCTTGATGCCCACCGGGCGGCCGTCGTAGTACTCGGCCTGAATCTTCATGTTCGGCTGCATCCACTGCGCGTTGTCGCCGAGCGTCTCCTCGTCCATCTCCAGCTGGTCGTAGTTCTCCGTGTTCATGAAGTGATACGTGTCGCCGCCCTGGTACAGGAACTCCAGGTCGTGCGTTTCCATCGACGCCGGGTCGATCGAATCCGCCGCGCGGAATCGGTGCTCGAAGCTCGAACCCGTGCGAAGGTTCTTGAGCTTGGCCTGCACCATCGCGCGAAGGTTGCCCGGGGTATGATGGCGGAACTCTATGACGCGGCACGGGTCGCCCTCGAACACGAGGACCATTCCGCGCCGGATTTGGGTAGCCGGAATTGCCATAAACCGTTCACTCTTTGAAAACTGGGGTCTAAACGCAGACAGCCGTTAAGCTTATCGTATCAGGCGCCGCCAGTCAACGACCGCCCTGATCGCCCCTTATTTCTGGCCCCGGGCGGCGAGAATCGGCTCCAGACCTCGCCAGACGTTGGCCGCGACGATCCGTTCCCCGGCGTTGTTCGGGTGGACTCCGTCGCCCTGGTTGAGGCCGCGGTGACCAGCCACGCCGTCCAGGAGGAATGGCAGCAAGGTTACGCCCTTTTCACGCGCCACCGCAGGGTAGACCGCGTGAAACGCCGATGTGTACTTGGCGCCGAGGTTGGGAAGCGCTTCCATCTGGATGAGAACGATCGTGGCCTCAGGCCGCGTGGCTTTGACGCGATCCAGCGTCGTCTCGAGGTTCGTTTTGAGTGTGGATGCCGGAATCCCGCGCAGCCCGTCGTTGGCCCCGGTCTCCACGACGAACACGTCGAAGGCGCCTCGGAGTAGCCAGTTGAGTCGGTCCACCAGACCGGACGAGGTCTCGCCGCTGACGCCCGCGTTCACCACCTGAAACGGCAGTCCGGCCGCGTCGATCTTCCGTTGAATCAGCATTGGATAGGCGCTGTCGGGCTCGAGTCCGAGCCCTGCCGTGATGCTGGTTCCCGCAAACACGATCGTCGAGCGCGCGGCCGACGCCTGCGCGCCGGCGGACGTGTCCGACGTGCTGCGCAACTGCGTGGCTCTAGATTCCGTAGGAGTTGTTGAGTCGGATCGGCCAACTGCCGAGCCGGTTTGCGTTCGTCCGCTGCCGCACGCCACCAGAAGGGCAAGCACGGCCGGCCCGGCCGTGCCCAAGGACAGCCGGCGAGCTCTGCGACAGAACTCTGTCTGCCCCTTCATTCCGCCTGACCTCACGCGACATGCTCCTTGCCCGGGACCTCACCAAAGAATATCGCAGCGGCGACAACAAGTTGGCCGTGCTGCGCGACGTCTCGTTCAGCATCCCGCAGGGCTCCTTTGTCGCCATCGTCGGGCCTTCGGGAAGCGGCAAGACGACGCTGCTCGGTCTGCTCGCCGGCCTTGATACACCGACGCGTGGTCAGGTGCTCCTCGACAACGCCGATCTGACGGCCCTCAGTGAGGACCAGCGCGCCAAGCTCCGCGGGGAAAAAGTCGGGTTCGTCTTTCAGAGCTTCCAGCTCATTCCCACGCTCACCGCGCTCGAGAACGTGCAAGTACCGCTCGAGCTGCGCGGCGACTCCGGCGCGGCCGACCGCGCGCGCGAGCTGCTGCATCGCGTCGGGCTCGGCGACCGGCTCGACCACTTCCCGATGCAGCTCTCCGGCGGGGAACAACAGCGCGTGGCGATCGCCCGCGCGTTCTCGAACGCGCCGCGCATCCTCTTCGCCGACGAGCCGACGGGAAATCTCGACAGCGACACCGGCGGACGCATCGTCGAGCTGCTCGAGGCGCTCAACCGCGAGTCCAACGCCACGATCGTGCTCGTCACGCACGACCACGCGCTCGCGTCGCACGCGCAGCGGATCATTCGCTTGAGCGATGGCCGCGTCGTCTCGGACTCGCAGACCGAGCAGGCGGCCTAGTGTCGGCGACACGACAGCTCTTCGCCCTCGCCTGGCGCGAAAGCCGCACGGCGCGCCGGCGGCTTCTCCTCTACATGTCGTCGATCTCCCTCGGCGTCGCGGCGCTGGTCGCGATCGACTCGTTCTCCGAGAACACGATTCGCTCGGTGCACGAGCAGTCGCGCGCCTTGATGGGCGGCGACGTCGCCGCCCGCCGAAATTCGACGCGCACGCCGGCCATCGACTCGCTCGTCGATTCCCTCGGGCGCGCCGGCATCGCGAACGTGACGTCCACCGGATTCTCGTCGATGGCGTTGGTGCCGAGGAGCGGCGGGACGAGGCTCGTGCAGGTGCACGCCGTGAGCGCGGGGTATCCGTTCTACGGCAACATCGTCACCGATCCCGTCGCCGCGTGGGGGCAGATTCAGAATGGCGCGTTTGCCATCGTCGATCCCGCGCTGCTCGTCTCGCTGGACGCTCAGCTTGGCGACACGCTGACGCTCGGGTCGGCCAAGTTCGTCATCACGGGATCGCTGCGAAGCGTGCCAGGCGACGTGGGGATCTCCGCGGCGATCGGGCCGCGCGTCTACATCCCCGAGCGGTTCGTTCCGGCGACGGGGCTCGTCGTCTTCGGCAGCCGCGCCGAGTACGAGACGCTGTTCAAGCTTCCGACGACACTCACGAGCGACGCGTTCGTCAAGGACTTCGGCAAGCGTCTCGCGGCGGGCAACGGCTCGGTGCAGAGCGCGGGCTACAACGAGTCACGGCTCGCCGGCGCGATCGACCAGTTGCACGACTATCTCGCCATCGTCGGGCTCATCGCGCTCCTGCTCGGCGGCATCGGCGTGGCGAGCGGCGTGCACGCGTTCGTCATGCGGAAGATCGACCCGGTGGCGATCCTCCGCTGCGTCGGTGCCACGAGTTGGCAGGTGCTCGCCATCTACACGTTGCAGGCGGGCGTGATGGGTCTCGTCGGCGCGGCGGCGGGCGTGGTGTTCGGACTCGGCATCCAGTTCGCGATGCCGTACGTGCTGCACGATTTCCTTCCGGTCGACGTGGACCTCCACCTCGCGCCGCGCCCGATCCTTCTTGGCCTGGCGATCGGCGTGTGGGTTGCACTGCTCTTCGCGATGCGTCCGCTCGTCGCGCTGCGCCGCGTGTCGCCGCTGCAAGCGTTGCGGCGCGAGCCCGACGCCGACGCGTTGCGCCGCGCACGCTGGGATCCGCTGCGGATCGCGCTGTCGCTGGCGATCGCGGCGAGCGTGTTGGCACTCGGACTCAGCCGGGCGAACACGCCGAGGCGCGGCGTCGGATTCACGCTGGCCATCGCGGGCGCGATCGGCATCCTGTGGCTCAGCGCGGCCGGGCTGTCGTGGGCGGCGCGGCGGTTGATTCGTCCGTCGTGGCCGTTCCCGCTGCGCCAGGGGATCGCGAGCCTCTACCGGCCGGGAAATCAAACGCGCGCCGTCGTGCTCGCGCTCGGATTCGGCGTGTTCCTCATGGGAACGCTGTACCAGGTTCAATACAACATTCTGCGGTCGCTCGACCTGCGCCTCGGCGAAGCGCGCGCCAATGTCGTGTTCTTCGACGTGCAGGAGAATCAGCAGGCCGGAATCGATTCGGTCATCCACGCGGCGCGCGAAGAGTTGATCGACGAGACGCCGATCGTCGCCATGCGGGTCGCGTCGATCAACGGAAAATCGGCGACCGCGATCGCCGACGAGATCGACAAGAATCGTCGTCTTCGTGATTCGGCGCGCATCGCCGCCGGGCGCGGACGCGGCGGCCGCGGCGCGCGCGGCGAGGTCGTGCGCGATCGACGGGGGCCGTGGGTCTTTCGGCGCGAGTTCCGCTCGACCTTTCGCGACTCACTGACTGCGTCCGAGCGGCTCGTGTCGGGCAAATGGTTCGGCGCTCCGGGCGGAAGCGCGAGCACACTCGGCCAAGTGTCGCTCGATTCGGGCGTCGCGGTCGAGATGGGCGTCAAGCTGCAAGACACGATCACCTGGAACGTGCAGGGCGTGCTCATTCCGACGATCGTGACGAGCCTGCGATCCATCCAGTGGCAGACGTTCGCCCCGAACTTCTTCGCGGTGTTCGACCCGAAGTCGCTCGCCGCCGCGCCGAAGCAGTTCGCGATTCTCGTCCACGCGTCCTCGCCGACCGCCATCGCGCACCTCCAGCGCGACGTGGTCGCCCGCTACCCGAGCATCTCCAGCCTCGACCTGACGCTCGTGCAACGCACCGTGCAGAGCGTGCTAGGCAAGGTGACGATGGCCGTTCGCTTCCTCGCGCTCATCAGCCTCGGGCTCGCGGTGCCGGTGTTGTTCAGCGCCGTCGCCGCGACGCGCCGCGACCGGTTGCGCGAAGGGGTGCTCCTCAAGACGCTCGGCGCGACGCGCCACCAGATCGTGCGGATCATGCTCGCCGAGTACGCGTTGCTCGGCACACTCGGCGCGCTGACCGGAGTGTTGTTGTCCACGCTCGCGGCGTGGGGACTGCTGCACGTGATCTTCAGGATGCCGTTCCTCCCGGCGTTCGCGCCGGTGGGGATCGTGGCGGCGACGATGATCGCGTTGGCGGTGTCGATCGGGTTGCTGACGGGGAGAGATGTGTTCGCGGAGACGCCGATGGCGGCGCTGCGGGAGACGTGAGAACTCGGTCTCGGCCACTCTAAGTTCGAATGGCCTGGGAGCCACGTAGTTCGCTCGATATCTGACGTCTGAGGTCGGACGTCGGACGTCAGACCAGCTGCGTGGCAGAACGGAATTCGTCGCTCGAGAAAGGATTGCGGGAGGTCTCGACCGGCCGCGCGAAGCTCTATCCCGTCTCGCCTGGTCTGATGTCGGATATCAGACGTCAGACGTCAGACTTCGAGCGCACAGGCGTACCTAACTCGCCATTCGAAGTCAGAGTGGCCGGCCCACCCCGCGCCCTTCATAGCGAACAACATTCTTACACCTCCCCACCGCCGCGCACGCTATCGTTTGGCGCACTCCAATTCACGGAGCGACGATGCGCCTCTCGCCGGCGGTTTCCCTCCTCGCACTCGCGGCCTCTCACCTCTGCGCCCAGTCGCCCGCGAAGTTCCCTCCCGACTCGCTCGTCAACACCAGGGTCATTCCGAAATCCACGCCGGTGATCCAGGTCATCGGCACGATGCGGAACTTCACGTCGGACCTTGGCGTCCGCTGCCAGTTCTGTCACGTCGGAGAGGAAGGCCAGCCGCTCGCGCAGTTCAACTTCGTGAGCGACGAGAAGCGGACGAAACTCGTCGCTCGACAAATGATGTTGCTCGTACAGGAAGCGAATCGCCGAGTCGATACCCTGCCCGGCCATCAGCCCGACGATCCACAGGTCACGTGCGCGACCTGCCATCGAGGAGTCAGCAAGCCGATGCCGCTGTCCGCCGTGATCATCGCGGCCGCGACCACGGGCGGCACCGACTCCGCCGTAAAGGCCTACCGTGCACTCCGCCAGCGTTACTACGGGAGCGGCGCCTATGATTTCGGCGAAGCGCAACTGAACATCGCGGCGTTCCGGCTGGGGCGAGCGAACAAATTCGACGAGGCGCTCGCGGTGCTGCGGCTCAACGAAGAGTTCTACCCGAATTCGTCGGGGATGTACGTGTTTCGGGGGAACGTGCTGCTGATGAAGGCGGATACAGCGGGGGCGGCGACGGCGTACCGGGAGGCGGTACGGCGGGATTCGACGAACCAGGAGGCGAAGGGAAGGCTGAGGGATATAGGGAGGCCGCCGCTCCATTGAACGGCGGCTGACGGCGCGGGGTGCTCGGCCACTCGGAGTTCGGAGTGGCTTCCGAACCACGTGGCTCGCTCGATGTCTAGACGTCTGATTTCTGACATCTGACATCAGACCTTCTCCGCTGCGACGCGCGTCACCGTTCAGCGCGTGACCGAGAGTCCGTAGCAAAGACGAGAAACCTCGTCGCCCTGACGCATCAGATCTTCGAACACCACCCGCCCGATCATTCCGAGTCCGCGAGCTCGGATCAAGTCGTTCTCGACCTCTTTGGCCGAGGCGTACGCCATGTCGGCGTAGCGAGCCAATTCTCGGCGAGAACGCTTGGCGCATCCCTCGGCAAGATTGTCGGCGATCGAGCTGACCGCGCGCAGGATTTGCCCGCGAAGTCCTGGCGAAGCGCGTGTCCTGACGTTTCGAAATGCGGCGTGCACCGCCAACGCGTAGGCGTTCGCCTTCTGCCATGCGATCAACCGCCGGAAATCACCCATTCGCTCCCCCTTGGGGAGCCACGATACGTCCCACGACGCCGGGCGTCCGTCATCATTTCGTCCCCGTCACGCCGTTTCTGATGTCAGAAGTCGGACGTCAGACGTCCGATTTCGAGCCCACAGCCGTACCCACCAGGTGCCAGGAGCAAGAATGGCCGGCCCACGCACCGCCTTTCGTCTCGCCGTCTTCCACGCGACCTTATCGCCTGCCACTACCTCGAGCTCTCCGTGCCAATCGCTCGCACCCTCTTCGCCCTTCCGCTGTTCGCCGTCCGACTCGCCGCCCAACTCCCCACCGAAACCCCGTCGAAGTTCACTCCCAGCACCTCGACCTTCGACTATCAACGCCGCGACGTCATGATCCCGATGCGCGACGGCGCCAAGCTCCACACCGTCATCCTCGTCCCCAAGAACGCCCGCCGCGCGCCGATCCTCCTCACCCGCACTCCGTACGACGCGACGGCGACCACGTCGTACGCTCAAAGCGCGCACCTCGCGCCGGAGCTCAACGGCTACGACAACGCGCTCGACGTCATCATCCCCGGCGGCTACATCCGCGTCGTGCAGGATGTGCGCGGCAAGTACGGCTCCGAGGGCGACTACGTCATGAATCGCCCGCTCGTCGGCCCGCTGAACCCGACGAAGGTCGACGAGGCGACCGACACGTACGACACCATCGACTGGCTCGTGAAGAACGTCCCCGAGACGAACGGCAACGTCGGGGAACTCGGGATCTCGTACGACGGATTCGAGCCGCTCATGGGACTCGTCAATCCGCACCCGGCGCTCAAAGTCTCCGTGCCGATGAACCCGATGGTCGACGGCTGGATGGGCGACGACTGGTTCCACAACGGCGCGTTCCGGCAGCAGAACATGCCGTACATCCTCGAGCAGGAAGCGATGCGCGACAATTCGGCGAAGTGGTGGACGGACCACTACGACGACTACGACGTCTACATGAAATCCGTCTCGGCGGGCGAGCTCGGGAAGCTGCACGGGCTCGAGCAAGTGGGATTCTGGAACAAGATCCTCCAACACCCGAGCTACGACTCGTGGTGGCAGTTGCAGGCGATGGACAAGATTCTCGCCGGGCAGCCGCTCAAGGTCCCGACGATGATCGTGCACAGCCTCTGGGACCAGGAAGACATCTACGGCGCCATCGCCGTCTACAAGGCGATCAAGCCGAAGGACGCGAGCAACAACATGGTGTTCCTCACCATGGGTCCGTGGCACCATGGCCAGGAGATCGAAAACGGCAGCAGCCTCGGCGCGCTCGACTTCGACGCCAACACGTCGAAGGAATTTCAGAAGAACATCCTCGCGCCCTTCCTCGCGCACTATCTCAAGGATGACCATCCGCCGATGGACGTCGCGCCGGTGAGCGCGTACGAGACGGGCACGAATCGGTGGGAGCGACTGAACGCATGGCCGAGCGGATGCGCGGCAGGCTGCACGATCACGCGGACGCCGCTCTACCTCGGCGGCAACTTTACAGCCGGCTTTTCTCCGCCCACCGCCTCCGCACCCGATTCATACATCTCTGATCCCGCCAAGCCGGTGCCGTTCCGCTCGCGGCCCATCAAGCCCACGGGCTACGACACGTGCGCGACGTGGCCGTGCTGGCTGGTGGACGATCAACGCGAAGCGTCAGGGCGAACCGACGTGCTGTCCTACGAGACCGCGGTGCTCACCGAGCCCGTGAAGATCAGCGGCCAGCCGATGGTCCATCTCGTGTCGTCGACGACCGGGAGCGACGCCGATTGGGTCGTCAAACTCATCGACGTCTACCCCGACGAGGTCGGCGGCGACGCCAAGATGGGCGGATATCAGTTGGCGATCGCGATGGACATCCTTCGCGGGAGATACCGCGAGGGTTTCGACACCCCGAAGCCGATCGCGCCGAACACGCCGCTCGAGTACGGATTCGCCCTGCCGACGTCCAATCACGTGTTCCTGCCGGGACACCGGATCATGGTGCAAATTCAGTCGAGCTGGTTTCCGCTCTACGATCGCAACCCGCAGACGTTCGTCCCGAACATCTTCTGGGCGAAGGCAAGCGACTACAAGAAGGCCGAACACCGAATCTTCCACGAACCCGGACACGTAAGCTTCATCGAGTTGCCGATCGTATCCGGACCGCGATGAGCAACGTCAGCGCAACCTTTGTGGGGCAATCGCCATGAACTCTCGCCGCTTCGTCGGAGGGCTGATTCGCTTCGGCCTCGTCCTCCTCGCCTGCTGGCTCGTGATCGCCTGGGTCAGGCGGAAAGTCTCGAGTCACAACCACGTTCGCGTCGAGGCGCAGGCGCCGCCGGAAACCCTCGGCCCCGGCGACATGCGCGTCTACAACGCCGACAGTTCCGTCGACGTCGTGCTGATGGGCGACAAGATTCTCGCCGGGCTCTCGTCCAAGACGGTCGCGAAGATCAAGAGTGGGATCGACGAATCCCGCTCGGGCGACACGACCGGTATCGGCGGCATGGTGAGCCAGATCGTGAAGTCATCCGTCGCCGGGGCGATCGGAACGCACGCGGTCTTTCCGCTCGCTGAAATCAAGGACATCCACTACGCCGACGGGAAGATCCGCGTGCAGTGGACCGACGGCAGCGATAAAGAGCTGTTCAGCGGAACGAGCGTCAACCATCAGAAGGTCTCGGATTCCTTCAACGAGGCCGAAGCCAAGCGGTTCGTCGACGCGGTGCGCGCGCGAAAGGGGCTCCCCCCGGCTCCGTGATCGTTCGCCGATGAAGATTCTGGCGGTCGACGTCGGCGGCACGAACGTCAAAGTGCTCGCGTCAGGCCACCGCGCGCCCATCAAAGTCAAATCCGGCCCAACGCTGACGCCTCGCGAGATGGTGCGCGCGGTTCGCGCAGCGACGACCGACTGGAAGTACGATCGCGTCTCGATCGGCTACCCGGGCCCCGTGCGCGGCGGCAAGCCCGTCGAGGACCCGTGGAACCTTGGCCCCGGCTGGGTCGGATTCGATTTCAGGAGAGCGTTCGGCAAACCCGTGCGGCTCGTCAACGACGCCGCGATGCAGGCCCTCGGCAGCTACGAAGGCCGCGGCACGATGCTGTTCCTCGGGCTCGGCACCGGTCTCGGTACGGCGTTGATCCAGAGCGGCGTGCTGATCCCGCTCGAGCTCGCGCACCTGCCCTATCACCGCGGCAAGACCTACGAGGATTGGATCGGCGAAGCCGGGTTTCGGCGGTTGGGCAAACGTCGATGGCGACAGCACGTGCTCGAGGTCGTCGAACTGCTCTCGGCTGCCTTTCTCGCGGACTACGTCGTGCTCGGAGGCGGAAACGTCCGGCACATGAAGCGGCTGCCGAGAGGAGTCAAGCGCGGCAAGAACGCGAATGCGTTCCTTGGCGGCTATCGTCTCTGGAAATCGAGTCGAGCGAACTAGCGAACCGCGGCTGACGTGCCGGTGGAAACGGTCGCGGCGTCGGCCGCCGACACACGCGCCGCGCAGGCGAGGAACAGTCCTGTGGTGAACGCGAGAAGCGCGCGCTGAATGAACCGACGATCGAAGTTCATCGATTGGAGGGAGAGGTGTGACGGCGGGAGGGAACGACGGGCGGGATCGTGGCGGTCCGATCGGACGCCAGAGTCGCGACCGGCAATTTAATCTCAGTATCGGCCCGCGGCGCGCGAGCGTTGAATTCGCGTGATGCGCGACACCAAGTGACGCCGCGCGCCGACTAGCTAGACCCGGCCAGTCGACTCGGCTCGACCACGAGCGCCGGAGTCGCCACGGCGGAGGCCTCGGTCCCGTCGCCGCGCTGGCCCGATTGCCCCAGGCCCCAACAGTAGAGGTTGCCACGCGTCGTCACGCCGCACGTGTGGCTGCCGAATCCCGTGCTGATCTCGACGAACTTCTGCCGCCCGATGACCCCGACCGGCTTGGTCGCGCAAGGCAAGACCTGTCCGCCGCACCGTTCGACGAGAAGCGACGGCAACGCGCCTAGCTGACCGAACGAGTCATCGCCCCAGCAGTAGCCGGCGCCCGTGATGTCGACGCCGCACGTCTGGACGATTCCGGCGCTGAGCTGCACGAACGCGAGGTCGCTGGCGACGCGAACCGGAACGAGGCTTCCGTCCTGGTTCCCGTTGCCCATCTCGCCGCGCGGATTCGCTTCCCAGCAATAAGCGAATCCGGAAACATCCGCGCCGCACGTGGTGAACGAGCCCACGGTCAGCCACGCCAGCGCCGGCGCGCCGGGAACGAGCTGCGGCGTGATCTGAGTTCGCGAGAGCTCGAGTCCCCCGCTTCGTTCCGTCCAGACGGCGCCCCAACAATACACGACGCCGACCGTCGTGCGCGCGCACGTCCGCGACTGTCCCGCGCTCGCCGCCGCGACGGGCGCGGTGATGAGCGTGCGAGTCGTTCCCGGCAACAAACTGCCGTTGCCGAGTTGGCCGCGGTCGTTCGACCCCCAGCAGACGAGCAAGCCATCCGAACGGACGGCGCAGGTGTGGCTGAACCCCGCCGTGATCTGGGTCCACGGGAGAGCGCTCGGCACCTTGGTGAGGGCCGGCCCGCCGGGACCGAAGTCCGAGACCTGACCGGTTTCATTCGAACCCCAGCAATACGCCTCGCGGGTGCGCGTGATCGCGCACGTGTGACGCTGACCCGCGCTGATCGACGCGAACTGGAGCCCCGCCTGGACCAACTGCGGTATCGTCGCGCACGAGTACCGCGCGTTCAGCGAGCCGCAGGTCGTGTCGGTGTGGCTCACGCCCAGTTGCCCGTACTGATTGCTTCCCCAGCAGTAGGCGCTGCCGTCGGTCTTGAGGGCGCACGTGTGGTCGCCGCCGACCGTCACCGACGTCCAGTCGCTGGAGCCGATGTCGTCGAGCACGGGAAAACGTCGCACCGATGTCGTAGGTTCACTGCACGCCGCCACGACAAGAGTCGCTACGAGCGCGGCCCCCGACCCTTTCCACCGCACCCCGCCCCCCTCCCTCCGACCGAACGGCATGCATCTCAGCAAGGGATTTCGAGCGGCGCTGGTGTTCGGGATCATCGCGGCAACGATCGAGATGGGCTTGATCTTGTGGATGGCGCGCTGTTGACGGCGGGAAAATGCGAATCGGTGGTCAAGGAACGTTAGCCAACGATCCGCCGGTTTGGGCTGTCGAATCGACCGTCGGGTGGCTATCGTCGCAGCACGAGAATCCACCCAGGTGAGGCCATGCCGTCCGCCATCCATCGACTGATCGCGTTCGCCGCCCTCTCGAATCTGGTCGCTGTACCCGCCGAGGCACAGCGGGGTGGGGGGGGGCGCCCGCGGGCCAGGACTACACGATTCACAACTTCCGGTTCGCGAGCGGAGAGACGCTCGCTGACCTTCGCATCCACTACATCACGTTCGGCAAACCGCGCCGCGACGCCTCGGGCCTGGTGCGGAACGCCGTGCTGGTGCTGCATGGCACCACCGGGTCGGGGAGCGGATTCGTGAGCCAGACGTTCGCGGGTCAGCTGTTCGGTCCCGGGCAGTTGCTCGACACCGCCAACTATTTCGTCGTTCTCCCCGACGGCATCGGACATGGACGGTCGAGCAAACCAAGCGATGGAATGCACGCGCGGTTCCCGAAGTACACCTACGACGACATGGTGGACGCCCAGCACGAGCTGCTCGCCAAGGGCCTCGGCGTGAATCACCTCCGGCTCGTGATGGGAACGTCGATGGGTTGCATGCACGCGTGGGTCTGGGGCGAGCGCTATCCCGACTTCGCGGACGGGCTGGTGCCTCTGGCCTGCATTCCGTCGCCGATCGCCGGGCGGAATCGGATGATGCGTACGATGATCATGGACTTCATCACCAAGGACCCGGGCTATAACGCCGGCGACTACACGACGCAGCCCGCCGGGCTTCGTCAGGCGATGGGGATGCTCTACATCATGTCGTCGGCGCCCAAGGTGCAGCACCGCCAGGCGCCGACGCGCGACAAGGCGGATTCGGTGATCCGTGCGTACCTCGACCAGAACGTGAAGACGCACGACGCCAACGACGTCGTCTACGCGTTCAACGCCTCTCGCGACTACGATCCGTCGCCGAACCTCGAGAAGATCACGGCGCGCCTGCTGGCGATCAATTCGGCCGATGACTTCGTGAATCCGCCGGAGCTGGGGATCGTAGATACGCTCATCCACCGTGTGAAAAACGGGAAGTTCGTGCTGCTGCCGATCACCGACCAGACGCGCGGGCACGGGACGCATTCGCAGCCGGCGGTCTGGGGGTCGTACCTCGCCGATTTTCTGAAGACGTTGCCGGGCGACAATTGAAGACCATTCACCCCTCGCAGCCAACGACATGAATTTTCGTAGCGCGGTCCCTGCCCTTGCGTTGCTCATCGCGCCCTGGCTCGACGCAGGCGCGCAGCCGCGCGCGATTGTGCCCGTCGTTCTCACGCTTCCGTCCGGGCCCCGCACGTTGGCCCTTGGCGACGTCGGCGTCACGAGCCGCGACGACGAAGTGATTTTCTTCAATCCGGCGCAACTCGTCATCGCGAACGGCTTCAGCACGTCCGGCGAGCGTTATGCCTCGGGTTCCAGCGGTGCCGCCCTCTCCGCGGTAACGAGGTTCAACGGCGGCGGTGTTGCGCTCGGAATGCGCACGCAGAGCGCCGGGGGCGATTTCATATCCAGCCCCGGGACACCAGGCACGTTCGTGCAATCGGTGGTGTCCTCGTCGCTCGAGCTGAGCGTCGGAGTCGCCCAAGCATTCAAGGGCATCCGATTCGGAGTCGCCGGCAAGTACGCCGAGCAAGAAGACGGAGCGTCGCGAATCGAGCGCGGCCTCGTCGACCTCGGGGTCTCGAAGGTGGTGTTCGGTTCGTACACCGTCGGCGCGGTGGTGCAGAACCTCGGGCAGGACGCGGATCTTCCGGGGCCGGTCGAAGCCGAGCTTCCGCGCCAAGCGACGCTCGGCGTTTCGCGCGGGGGCCCGGTCGGCGAGTTCGACCTCTTCGGCACCGCCGCTGTCTCCTGGGTTCGTAGCAACACGCTCGCGCCGGCGGGCGGACTCGAGGTCAACTACAGTTGGCTGAGCGGCTACAACATCGCGCTGCGCGCCGGCGCGCGGCGCCCGCTCCCCGGCGAACAAGCGTTCACCGCCGGCGCGGGCATCACCGTGGACCGCCTGTCGATCGACTACGCCCTCGAGACGCTGAGCGGCGGCCGGGTCGGCAACCGCCTCGGATTGAGGATTCGCTGATGCCCAACAATCGCGCGCGCGCCACCGGCATCGTTCTGGGCCTGCTGTTCACCGGCTGCACCCAGGCGCTCCAACTCACCAAGGACGACTCGCCGGTCGTCCTCTCGCACCAGTTGATCTCCGCGCCCAACCCCGGCGAGAAGGGCTCGTTCGCCGTCAAGACGCTCTACTACGGCAGCGGCACCGACAAGCGCCGCGCCGAGTACCGCGACTCGGTGACGATCAAGACCAAGACCGTCGACGTCTCGCCGTTCGTTACTACCGAGCCTGACAACGCGAAGGCCCGCGAAAAGGATTGGGGATTCGGCTTCAGCAAGGTGCCGATCAACGGGCGCGTCTGGTATCCGGAGGGCAACGGTCCCTTCCCTCTCGTGCTCATCGTCCACGGCAACCACGACCCGCTCGACTACTCCGACCCGGGCTACGGCTACCTGGGCGAGTTGCTCGCATCGCGCGGGTTCATCCTCGCGTCGGTCGATGAGAATTTCATCAACGGCAACCTGCGCGGTGAGAGCGACGGGCGCGCCTGGCTTCTCCTCAAACACATTGAAGACTGGAAGCACTGGAACGACAGCTCGGCCGGCCCGTTCTCGCACAAGGTCGATATGCACAACATCGCGATCATGGGCCACTCGCGGGGCGGCGAGGCTGTGGGGATCGCCGCGGCGTTTAATAGGCTCGGTCATTACCCCGATGACGCCAATGTCAAGTTCAATTTCAACTTCGACATCAAGTCGGTGTTCGCGATCGCGCCGGTCGACGGGCAGTACAAGCCCGCCGGTGTGTTCACGCCGATCGAGAACGTGAACTACATGGTGATCCACGGCTCGCACGACGGCGACGTGTCGTCGTTCAATGGGTTGAGAGCCTTTCAGCGAATCCGCTTTACCGACGGCAAGCCTTGGTTCAAGGCCGCCTGGTACGTCTACCGCGCGAACCACGGGCAGTGGAACACCGTCTGGGGGAACAAGGACAACGGCCCGCGCAGCGGCCGCTACCTCGACCTGCGCGGGCTGATCACGCCAGACGAGCAGCGGCAGTTCAGCAAGGTCGTCATCGGCGGATTCCTCGAGGCGACGTTGCACGGCAAGTCCGAGTATCTGCCGATGTTCCGCGACCACCGACTCATCGGCGCGTGGCTGCCCAAGACGATGTACATCACCCGCTTCGAGGAGTCCGGGTTCAAGTCGCTGGCAACTTTTGATGAAGACGTGGACGTGACGACCGGGTCCGTGCCGGGGGTTACCCTTTCGGGCGACAGTCTTGCAACGTGGAAGGAGAACACGCTCAATCTGCGCAGCGGGCAGAACGATCCGATCAACACCAACGCGGTGACGCTCGGTTGGAACAACCATATCCGCGGCGACGACACCACGAAGCTCGGCAAGCCGGCGTCGTACACGATCTCGCTGAGCGACTCGCTCGTCGGCAGCCTGCACCTCGGGCGCGAGGCCGCCATGTACCTCTCGCTCGCGCCGACGGACGCCGAAGCCCGGTCCGCGCGCGCCGGCGCGCGACACGACCAAGAAAGCCGACAGCACCAAGAAAGACGAGAAGAAGGCGCCGCCCAAGAAGCCCGAACCGAAAGCAGGCAAGGATTCGACGCCCGTCGATCTCACCGTCGAGATGACCGACGCGTCCGGTCACGTCGCGCGCTTGCCGCTCAGCCACTTCGGCGTGCCGCGGAGACCGTTGGAGATTCACATCCTGCGGCGGCACGACCAGGAGCAGCAGCGCTACCCGACGCAGTACGAGCTGGTGCTTCAGACGTACGTGCTCCCACTCGCCGAGTTCGCGCAGGCGTCGCCGCAGTTCGATCCGACTCGACTGCGCTCCGTGCGCCTCGTTTTCGATCGCCTCGTGGCCGGCACGATCGTCGTGGACGACATCGGCGTCTCGGCGACGGCGGGACCGTTCCTGGCGCTCGGAGAGCCGTAGCGAACCAGGACCCGAGGAACCGGCGATGCTGATCCAAGCGCTGCTCGTCGGTTCGCTCATCGCGCGCGCCGCGGTCTTCCAAGGTCCGGTGGTGCTCGCCGGGGTATCGCGCGCCGACTCGTCGCGACTTCGGCGCTCCGCGGAATCGGCGCAGCGTTCGTTCGAGTCGTTTCGCCGCAGCCGTTTCCCCGTGCGCGGCGGCGACGGCGGCGGCCCCTGCGACGTGCGCGTCGGCCGCTACTGCTACTGGCGCGGCGACGACGCCGACGAGGCCCCGGCGCCCGACGATCCACCCGACGTCAAGAAACGTCGCGACGCGCTGATCGCACAGCTCGACACCACGTCCGGGCGTCTGTCGGGAGACGCGTGGGTCGCCGGCCAACTCGTGCGCTACTTCGTCGACGCGCATCGCACGGACGACGCGATTCGTTACGCGACGACTCGGTGCGACACAGGGCGAGCATGGTGCGCGGCGCTCGCCGGATTCGCCGCGCACGCCGACAAGCGCTACGCGTTCGCCGACTCGGCCTTCGACGTCGCGCTCGCCGCCATGGAGCTCCCGGAGCGGTGCCGCTGGCTCGACATCACCGATCTGCTCGACGGTCCGCTCGCCGATCGATTCGACCACACGCCGTGCGAAGCGCGCGATTCGCTCGCGCGTCAAATCCTTCGGCTCGGCGCGCCGCTGTACTCGGTGAGCACGACCGATCTGCTCACGGAGCATCTCACGCGGTACGTGCGCGCCCGAATCGCCGAGCATTCGGCAACGGCCGATGGCGAGGTGTGGGGCGACGACGTGCGACACCTGGTGATGCGCTACGGTTGGCCGCAATGGTATTCGCGCGGCTTTCCGAGAATGTCGCTCGACTCGCGCGCCCCGATCACTGGCCACGACGCGGGCATGCCGTACGACTTCATGCCGAGTGCGCACGCGGTCGACAGCGGAGCGCGCATCACGAGTGAGGACTGGACACTCGACAACCGGTTCGCGCGCACCGGCTACGCGCCGGCGTACGCGCGCTCGATGCACGATCTACCCAGCCAGATCGCGCGCTTCCGTCGTGGCGACTCCACGCTCGTCGTCGCGGCCTGGGACGCGCGCCGCGACACGACGCTGCTTGGCCGCCCGCTGCTCGCCTCGCTCGTCGTCGCCGACGGCAATTCGGCGATGGTCGTGACGAAGCAGGATTCCGCCGCGGCCACGGGACGGCTCGTCTCCGTCGCTCGCGCCGACTCAGGAATCGTGAGCCTGGAACTGCTGGCGGACCACGATCGCCGCGCTGCTCGACGGCGTGAGGGGTTCACCGCGCTCGACGGGAATGTGGTCGCGCTCTCGGATCTGCTGTTGTACAAAGCGGAGGCATCGCCGAACGCCGACTTCGTCACGGCGCGCGACAACGCGTTGGCGAGCACCGAGATCCCGTTGGCGCGCGCCGTCGGCGTGTATTGGGAGGCGTACGGCCTTCGTGAGCGGGGCGAGCCGGTCCATTACACCGTGAGCGTGCAGCAGACCGGTGTGAGCTGGCTTCGGCATGCCATCGAAAGCGTGCATCTCGCCGACCCGACGACCGGTCTTCGTCTGCAATGGGACGAGGTTCCGGACCAGCACGATGGCATTGCCGCGCGCGGTGTGCGCGTCGACCTCACGCGCCTGCGCTCAGGGACGTACGAGCTCGCCATCACCGCCGAGACGGACCGGGGCATCACGACCACGAAGCGAGAGATCGTCCTCCGATAGCGGGACCGGTACGGGTGCCTCGGCGTCCATCGCCCGAACGCTGGCGAGGGGCGCGGCAGCTAGGCACATTGGACGACACCCGTTCCCGGATGTCGACATGCGTGCTCGCCTCGGTGCCTCGCTTCTTTTCGCCGCCGCGCTAACCGCGGTCCCTCGCGTCGAGGTCTTCGCCCAGAACGCGGGCGCGCCGGCGACGCGCGGCGGGACCGCCACGCCGACGTCCAGCGCGGCGTTCACGATGAACGACGCCCTCGACATCACGAGCGCGACGGTGGCCGACCTGAGCGACGATGGCCGTTGGCTCGCGCTCACGTCGTCCGTGCGCCGCGACGCGTACGGACAGGACTATCGACGCGACGGCGACCCGACGTACGTGCATCCGGTGCCCGTGCGACTGGTCGTGATCGACACGAAATCCGGCGCGGCGCACCCGGTGTTCGCCGACAAGCGCCCGGTTCGCCTCGCGCGATGGTCTCCCGACGGTGACCGTCTCGCCGTGTTGCTCTTCAACGGCGACGTGTACGAACCCGCGGTGTGGGACCGCAAGGCCGATCGCGTCGTCAACGTGCACCTTCCGGCCGGCCGCTACGTCGCGGAGAACAGCGACCTGCGTTGGACGGCCGACGGCAAGTCGCTCGTCTTCACCGTCCACACGGCGGAGTGGCGCAAGAAGGCTCGCGACACGTTCACCAGCATGACGACAGGGCCGGTCTTCGTGCAGTCGAGCCTCGACCCGTTCCTGGCGTGGGACGACGTCCGTCGGATGGGAAACGTGCGGAGCATCGTCGCTTTCGAGCTCCAAACCAACGTGATGCGCGACCTCGTGCCGGAGACGATGGTCGGCCAATACACGCTGGCGAAGGACGGCGCCGCGCTCGCCTACGACGTCGACATCCAGAAGAAGACCGACTACGACAGCTTCAACAGCGAGACGTCGCTCCGCACACGCTCCACGACGGGCGGGGCCGAGCGCGTCGTCTTCGCGACGACGAAGGGGATGCAGATCCAGTGGGCCGACGACGGACGGCACTACGCGTACTCGCAAGGACGGCCGCGTATACGTCGGCTCGATCGACGAAAAGGACGCGAAGCAGCTCGCCGGGCCGGCGGAGCGAAAACCGGGCGAGACGCCGACGCCTCCCGACACCACCAAGGCCGGACGCGAGCGCGCCGCCAAAGAGCGCTTCTCCGTCGTTCGCTTCAGTCCGACGGGCGACGCGGTGCTGGTCTCGAACCGCGAAGGGCTGTGGCTGGTCGACGTCGCGACCTCGGCGCGCGACCAGGTCGTGGCGAGCGACGACTCCTCGGCCACCTCACCGCGCGTGAGCTTCGCCGCATGGACGAACGACGGCCAACGCTTGTACCTCACGTCCGCGTCGCGAACCAAGTGGGAACGAGCGGTGCTGCGCTACGATCGGGCGTCGAAGCAGCTGGCCACGCTCGCGCGCGACGGGCGAACCTACTCCGGCATCCGTCTCTCCAAGGACGGGAAGACCGTCGTGTTGTCGATCGCGAGCGGCAATCACCCCGCCGACGTGTACGTCGCCGACGAGTCGCTCGCGTCGCCGCGGCGTTTGGTCGAGAGCAATCCGCAACTCCAGGCGAAGCGACTCGGCGCAACCGATCTGGTTCCCTTCCTCGACGCCGACGGTCACCAGAAGTACGCCGTCGTCTACTACCCGCCCGATTATCAGAAAGGCAAAGCGTATCCGACGATCTTCAACGTGTACGAGGACTTTTTCGACGACACGTTCAACTCGCAGCTCGCGTTGCTCGCGGGACACGGATACGTCGTCGTGCAACCGTCGGTGGACTTCGACATCGGGTTCCCCGGCGAGGCGTGGCTCAAGGGCGTCACCTCCGCGGCCAACAAGTTGATCGAGCTGGGCATCACCGACTCGTCGAAGATGGCCGTGCAGGGGACGAGCTACGGCGGCTACGCGACGAATCTGCTCGTCACGCAGACGAATCGGTTCAAGGCGGCAGTGAACATCTCGGGAAAGGTGGACCTGATCAGCTTCTACACCGACAGCCCGAGGCTCGGCGTCCGCAACGTGAACGCCGCCGAGAAGACGCAGGACCGCATCGGCGCGACGATGTGGCAGCAGCCCCAGAAGTACGAGCAGCACTCGGCCGTGCTTTTCGCCGATCGAATCACGACGCCGCTCATGCTCGTCACGGGCGCGCAGGATTCCAACGTCCCGGCCGACAACACGCGCGAGATGTACTACGCGCTGCGGCGACTCGGCAAAGAGGTGGTGTGGGTGAACTACATGAACGGCGGCCACGGCGCCGGGACAGCCACAGCGGATGATTTCCTCGACATGTGGCGACGGGTTTTGGCGTGGTACGACGCCAAGCTCAAGGGCGAGAAGTCGAAGCTGGCGACAAATTGACCGGCGAATACGCTCCAATGGCCCCCTTGTAGAAGCGCGGATTGGACCGCATGTTCCCCACCATGGGTGCCAATCCGACGCATAGCGCCGCCGCGTTGAGTAACGAGCGGCCGGTCGATCGTTCGATGAACGCCGTGCGAAGCATCGTGCGCGCGTTCCGTGTCAACACGCGAGCGATCGAGCTGAAGATGGGCATCAGCCTCGCGCAGCTGTTCGTACTGCAACAGCTGACCGAGCGGCCGGCGGACTCGCTCAACGAGTTGGCCGAGCGCACGGCGACGCACCAGAGCTCGGTATCAGTCGTCGTGCGACGGCTGGTCGAGCGCGGCTTCGTGTCGCGGTCGTCGTCGTCCGCCGACCGGCGTCGGATCGAGATCGCCGTCACACCGGCCGGGCGCGCGTTGCTCGAGGATGCGCCGACCACGATCCAGACGCAGCTGATGACCGCCCTGCGACGTCTGAGCCGCGACGAGCAGAACACGCTGGCGAGTTTGCTGGAGCGATGGCTCCGCGAAGCCAAGATCGATTTCGCATCGCCGCCGATGCTCGGCGAGGACGAGGTCGCGGCAGCAGCCCGCCACTAGAGCGATCTCGCCTCAGAGCTCGCATGCTGCAAGCGTCCTGATCTCGAGCTAGCCTGAGAAGTAGCTGAGAGAATTAGCGCGAGACGGCCCAACGGCGAACGTCCCTCACTCGCTCGGCTCACGGCTTCCTCTCCGGCTCGCAGGCCGGCCGCTCACCGAGACATCATGGCGAGCCGACCGCCGAACGTCGCGCGCCTTCGCTACCGCCCCCATTTCCTCTGCCGGGCGATCTCCACTCCGGTCACGCACGTCACCAGCCATACCAATCCCGCGGCAAGCCCGGCGCTCGTGTCGCTGATGTACTGCTGCCCCAGGAACAACCGGCTGACCGTGATCGCGACGATCATCGCGACGGCGAGCACTGATATCGCCGTCCGGAGCAACGCTCCTCGCGCGTGGGACGCGAGCAGGTAGCCCACCATTCCGTAGCCGACGAGCACTCCGAGCGCCTTGCGGCTCACCAGACCGGCGCCCCAGTCGATGAGAACGACGTCGGCGAATGGGAGCTCGGATCGCCGCACCACGAACCGCAGCGACGCGTCGAGGATCGAGCCGCCGATGAACGCCGCGCACCAGCCGAAGAGCTCGAGTCCCTTGCGTTTGATCGCGTAATAGAGCCCGCCCCCGATCAAGAACAGCGTCATCGCGCCGCGGCCGCCAAGGCTGCTCAACACGCGAAATAGTTTGAGCAATGACGCTGCCGCGGATTGCTCCAGGCGGCCGGCGACGGTCACGTCGAAGCGCGTGAGCGGTGACGTATCGACGAGTCCTTCGGTGATCGTCGCGAAGATGCCGATCACGGTGAGGCTGACGAGGAATCCGACGATCAGATGGATCGCGAGATACTCGCTCCGCGCGAAATTGCCGGACGTGTAGCGCCACACAAGCGGATGGCGCGCGCGCCATTGGCTCATGCGCGGCGTGGTCGTCGCGCGTGCGTACGACTCGTCCAGCGACGCCACGACCTTGCCGCGGTTTCGCTCGAACCAACGCCACGCGTAGATGACGCCGACGACCAGCGCGACGAGAATCGCCGCGATCAGACTCACACGCCCGACGTAGCGCACGAGTCGCGGAAGGTTGCGGCCGAACACGTAGCCGACCGCGCTGAACGTGACGACCCAGACGATGCCGCCCGTCGCGTTGTAGATCGCGAACGTGCGCAGCGGCATGCCGACGATCCCCGCGAAGATGCCGGCGAAGCTGCGCATGAACGCGACGAATCTTCCGAGAAAGATCGTCTTGCCGCCGTGGCGCGCGAACACCTGTTCGGTGCGCGCCATCCGCTCCGGCGTGAGCATGACCCATTTGCCGTAGCGGTCGACGAGCGACCGGCCCTCTCGCGCGCCGAGCCAGTAGCCCGCGTGCCCGCCGGCGACGGTTCCGACGCAGCCCGCGATGATGACGGCGACGATCGAAAGCGTGCCCCGCCCCGCGAGAGCCGCCGCCGTAACCATCGCCGTTTCCCCTGGAGCCGGTACGCCGGCGCTCTCGAGAAAGAGAAACACCGCCACGATCACGAAGCCGTAGTGCGCGACCCACTGGGTGACGACGTCGAGCATCGATCTGGGACGAAGTCCGGGTGGGTGGACACGCGCGCGCGAACCGTGGAAACTTAGACGGCCTTTCGCGGAGAATCGATGCTGGACGTCCTCAATCTCGACGAGCTCGAGGCGAGAGCGCGCGAGCGTCTCGACCCGATGCTGTTCGACTACATCGCCGGCGGCGCGGCCGACGAGTGGACGCTCGTCGAGAATCGCGCCGCATGGTCGCGCATTCACCTGTTGCCTCGCATGCTGCGCGGCGTCGCCGATCGCTCCATGTCGACGACGGTACTCGGGACGCCGATCTCGCTGCCCGTCGTCGTGCCGCCGATGGGCTTTCAAGGTCTCTGTCACGCCGAGGCCGAGACGGCCACGGCGCGCGCGACCGCCGCCGAGCAAACGATCTTTTGCGCGAGCACCGTCTCGAACTGCAGCCTCGAAGCGATCGCCGAGGCGTCGGGCGGGCCGCGCTGGTTCCAACTCTACGTCTACAAGGACAAGGGAATCACGCGCAGTCTCGTTGAACGCGCGGCCGCCGCAGGCTACTCCGCGCTCTGCCTCACGGTGGACACGCCGCTCGCCGGTCCGCGCGAACGCGACCGGCGCAACAACCTGCGGATGCCGGGTCATCTGAAGCTCGCGAATTTTCCCGAGTCACACACGGCGATGCATCACCAAGGCTCGGGTCCGGGATCGTCGCTCGCGCAGTACATCACGGCGCAGTGGGACCCCGCCCTCACGTGGAAGGACGTCGAGTGGCTGCGGTCGATCTCGCCGATGCCCGTCATGGTCAAGGGAGTTCTGGCCGCCGACGACGCGGCGCTCGCCGTCGACCATGGCGCGGCGGCGATCATCGTCTCCAACCACGGCGGCCGCCAGCTCGACGGCGTGCCCGCCGGCATCACGATGCTCCCCGCCGTCGTCGAAGCCGTCGCGCGACGAGGATCCTGCGAAGTTCTCGTCGACGGCGGCGCGCGGCGCGGCACGGACGTCCTCCGCGCCATCGCGCTCGGCGCGCGCGCCGTGATGATCGGCCGCCCAATCCTCTGGGGCCTCACACTCGACGGCGCCGACGGCGTGCGTGCGGTGCTGCAGCGGATTCGCGCCGAGATCGATCTCTCGATGGCGCTCGCCGGATGCGCGACCCTCGCCGACGTGACGCCGGATCTGATCATGCGAGCCTGAGCAAGCTCGGCTGCACTTCGCTCGCCGTGTTCGCTATAGTTCAATATGGGCACCAATGAGACGAGTTCAATCAGTCGGACGGACGCACTTCCGGTCGCACCGTCGCTGAATCTGGCTCTGGCGGGCGTCCAGGGACCGCCGACCTACACTCCCGTCGACCGACGCGTCATCGCGATCTGTGCGCTCGCGCTCGCAATCGGCGCCGGAGGCGCGCTCGTCGCGACGATTCTCACGCACCTCATCGGGTTCATCACGAACGTCGCCTACTTTGGCCGACTGTCCGGGAGCTTTACGCCGCCATCGACCGACCGGTGGGGCGTATTCTCGGTACTGGTCCCCGTTGTCGGCGCGTTGATCGTCGGCGTGATGGCGCGCTACGGCGCCGCGGCGATTCGCGGGCACGGCATCCCCGAGGTGATGGAGCGGGTGCTCACCGCGGGGAGCCGGATCTCGCCCAAGATCATGTTTCTCAAGCCGCTGTCCGCGGCCATCGCCATCGGAACGGGCGGACCCTTTGGCGCCGAGGGCCCGATCATCGCGACGGGCGGCGCTCTGGGGTCGCTCGTCGGTCAGTTGATTCACGTCACGGCCGACGAGCGCAAGACACTCCTCGCAGCCGGCGCGGCCGCGGGCATGGCCGCGATCTTCGGCTGCCCGGTGTCGGCGGTCTTGCTCGCCATTGAGCTCCTTCTCTTCGAGTACCGCCCACGATCGTTGGTGCCGGTCGCGTTGGCATCGGCCGCCGCGACGGGCGTGCGCGTCGCGTACGCCGGCCCGGCTCCAGTGTTCACGGTCCCGACCGTCCTTCCGCCCTCGCTTCCAGCGCTCAGCGTCTACGTGCTGCTCGGCGCGGCGATCGGTCTCGTGTCGGTGTTCGCGACGCGCGTCGTCTACCGCATCGAGGATCTGTACGAAGAGCTGCCGATTCACTGGATGTGGTGGCCGGCCGTGGGGGCGGTCGTCGTTGGCTTGATCGGTCTCGTCGATCAACGGACACTCGGCGTCGGCTACGAGAACATCGATCACATTCTGAGCGGCCAGGTCATCGGGCTCTCTCTCGTCACTTTGATCGTCCTGAAGTTCGCGTCGTGGTCGATCTTCCTTGGCAGCGGCACGTCAGGCGGAACGCTCGCGCCCTTGTTCACCATCGGCGGCGGAATCGGCGCCCTGTTCGGCGGGGCCGCGGTTGCGCTCGCGCCCTCGCTAGGTGTGGACCCGCACGTCGCCGCGCTCGTCGGCATGGCGTCGATCTTCGCCGGCGCGTCGCACGCGCTGCTCGCGTCGGTCGTGTTCGCATTCGAGACGACGCGCCAGCCGATGGGGCTCCTGCCCCTCCTCGCAGGGTGCAGCACCGCGTACCTCGTGTCGCTGCTGTTGATGCGCAGCTCGATCATGACGGAGAAGCTGGCGCGTCGCGGCACGCCCGTGCGCACCGAGTACAGCGCGGACTTCCTCGATAGAGTCTCCGTGGCCGACGCCGCGACGCGCGAGGTCGTGACGCTCAACGAGAACACGGCGCTCACCGACGTCATTGACTGGCTTTCGACACGCGGCCCGGGGACGGACCATCAGGGCTTCCCCGTGCTCACCGACGACGGCACGCTCGTCGGCGTCGTCACGCGGCGGGATCTCCTCGATCCCAACGCCGACGAGACGTGTCCGGTGCGGGCGTTCCTACGGCGTGCGCCGGTGGTGGCGTTCGAGGAGAACACGCTGCGCGAAGCCGCCGATCACATGGTACACGAGAAGGTCGGACGGCTTCCTGTCGTTTCACGTTCAGCACCGCGCCAGCTCGTGGGAATCATCTCGCGCAGCGACCTGCTCGACGCCCACCAGCGGCGCCTCGATGCCGCACTGATCACCGAGGCGCCGCCGATCGGCCGGGCGTGGGTCAAGCGACAAGCGACTCGAGCACTTCGTCGAGAGCCGCGTAGCTCTCGTTGACGCCGCTCTCCATCCCCGACTGGAGCATGCCGTCGCGATCCTCCGTCGTGTGGAAGAGCGAGAGGCTCACGAGCCGCGTGCGCCCGTCGCCGAGGTCCTCGAGCGTCATCGTTTCGACGGCGACGTGTCCCGGCATGCCATCCCACTCGAACGTTCGCTCAATCCGGCTCGGCGGGACGACCTCGCGATAGCGGCCCTCGAATCCGTGCGCCTCGCCGTGCGCATGTTCGACGTAGCGCCAGTGGCCGCCGCGCTTCACCTCCATGCGTTCGATGTCGAGCCGATTGCCGCGTCCCCACCATTTGGCGACGAGGGCGGGATCGGTCACGGCGCGCCACACCTTTTCGCGCGGCGCGTCGAAGATTCGCTCGATGCGGACTTCGCGATCGGCGGGTGTGGTGATGGCGGCTTTCCGGATTGTTTTCGTCATCGTGCGTCTCCTTTGGTTTGCTCGAGGAAATCCGCGAGCCGGTCGAGGCGGGCTTCGACCATTCGTTGGTAGCTCTCGATCCACGCCGCCACGTCGTCGAGGCGGCGCTTCCCGAGTCGGCAGGTCCGCACGCGGCCGACTTTCGTCGTGTCAACGAGCCCGGCCTGCTCCAGGATCCGGATGTGCTTCTTCATGCCCGTGAGGGTCATGTCGAAGGCGTCAGCCAGCTCGCTGATCGAAGCATCTCGTCGGCCGAGACGCTCGAGGATGCCACGGCGGGTCGGGTCGGAGACAGCGTCGAACGGGTCGATACGTGCGTTCTTGCTCCCCATATACTGAACCATATGGTTCAGTATAGGACGTTCGGCATTTTTTTGCAAGGGCCTTGGTGCGTCCTGGAGTAGAGCGTCGGTATCGCCGAGGCGGGCATCAACGGGGGGATACGGAAACAAACGGAATGAAAACGGGAAAGAACGGAGAAATGCCTTTGTGAAGAGCGACGGGCCTGCCACGTGCGCCGGGCCGACCCGTCAACCAACAAAAGCAGTCTCCGTTTTTTTCAGTTCGTTTTCCGTTTGTTTCCGTTTCCCAATTGTTGATGCCGACCGATGAGCCAACGCCTCGAACGCCAGCCAGATCTACGCCGTTGGCTCCGCCGTGGGCGTCGCAGCCGCGAAGCGATCGCCAACCGCCGCATACTCTCGCCCGCGGATCGCGACCAATAGACTCGGCACGACGAACAACGTGATCGGCGTTGAGAGAGCGAGACCGCCGATGACGGCGAGCGCGAGTGGGCGCTGGAGGTCGCTTCCCGCCCCGATTCCAAGCGCGAGCGGCAAAAGGCCGAAGAGCGTACACAGCGTCGTCATGAGGATCGGCCGCAGACGAATTCGCGCCGCCTCGCGGAGCGCCTTTTCCAGCGGCAGCCCGGCTTCCTTCATCAGGTGCTTCGTGAAGTCGAGCAGGATGATCCCGTTCTTCACGATCAGCCCGACGAGCAGGATCAGGCCCATGAACGACGACACGTTGAGCGGCGTTCCCGTGATGAGAAGAAGAAACATCGCGCCGACGAACGAGAGCGGCGCCGCGAGCAGCACGACCAGCGGCTCGATGAACGACTGAAACTGAATCACCATGACCGCGATCACGCTCGCCGCGGCGAGGGCCAGCACGAGCAGCAGCGCTCTGAACGCCGCCTGCTGTCCGGCGTACTGTCCGCCCAGCTCCACTCGAATGCCCTGCGGCGGCGGACTCTCGGCGAGGATCGCGCGCACGTCGGACATCACGGCGCCGAGCGAGACCGCGCCGCCGAGGTCCGACGTGGCGATGATGAGCTGTTGCTGATTCTCGCGGAGCAATTCGGCGCGAGTCTCCATGGGCTCGAACGTGGCGAGCGTACCCAGCGGCACGGACGCGTGCGTCTGCGCGGAGAAGATCGGTATCGAGCCGAGCAGCCTCGAGTCGAACCGCACCGAATCCGGCGCGCGGACTCGAATGCCCACTGCCCGGTCGTCGAGCCGAATTTCTCCGGCGGGCTGGCCGAGCAGCGCACCGCCGGCTTCGTCCGCTACCTGCGCCGGCGTGAGCCCCACCCGATTCGCCTCCGCCTGATTGATCGTCATCTCGAGCTCGGCGCCCGGCTCGCTCACGCCGTTGAAGAAGTCCTCGAGACCCTCGACCTTCGAGAGCTTGGGCTCGAGCGACTTGGCGTAGGCTTCGAGCGCGTTGAGGTCCGGGCCGAACATCTTGATTTCGACCGGACGCGCCGCGCCCGCGAGATCGTTGATGACGTCGGACAGGATCTGCACGAACTCGATCCGAAGCCGCGGCACCGCCGCCTGAATCTTCGGGCGTACGTCGTCGATGACATCGGCGGTCGAGCGGTCGCGCTGGCTCTCCGGCTTTAGGCGCACGGTCATGTCGCCCCGATTCTGTTGCGTCGCGAAGAGGCCCAACTCCGCGCCAAGCCGCCGCGACGTACCGGTGATCTCCGGCGTCTGGGCGAAGATCTTCTCGACGATGTGCAGCTGTCGGTCCGTCTCGGAAAGCGCCGTGCCCCCGGGGGCGAAGTAAGTCGAAGACGAATGCCCCCTCGTCGATCTCCGGCAGGAATCCCGTCGGCACGTAGGCGTGGACGAGAACTCCGGCGCCGACCAACACCAGCGCGATGACGATCATCCAGCGCGCGTGGCGGAGCGACGCGCCAAGCGCGCTCTCGTAGCGATCGGACAGCGCGTCGATCCATCCGCCCATTCGCGCCGCGACGCCTCTTTCCGCCGATGGTTGCTCCTCGGCCGCGGCCTCGATGTCCTTCCTCGCGCAGGAACTGCTCGCTCAGCAGCGGGATGATCGTCAGCGCGACGACGAGCGAGACGAGGACGGCGATCGTCAGCGTGATCGACAGCGCATGGAAGAACTGGCCTTCCACGCCGGTGAGCAGCCCGAGCGGCAGGAACACGACCACCGTCGTGATCGTCGACGACGTCACGGGCCAGATCAGCTCCTGGACCGCGTCGCGAATCGCGATCGGGCGGTCCTTGGTCAGGTGCGAATGCCGGACGATGTTCTCGGTGATCACGACCGCGTCGTCGATCACGAGGCCAATGGCGATCGCCATGGCGCCGAGCGTCATCAGGTTGAACGTCTGTCCGATCAGCGACATGACGAACACGGTCATCGCCATCGTGATCGGAATCGACGACGCGCTGATCGCCGTGATGCGCGCGTGACGCAGGAAGAGCAGCAGGATGATCACCGCCAGTATCGCGCCGATGATCATCGCGTCGCGCACCGACGTCACCGCTTCGCGGACGAGCGACGCCTGGTCGTAGACGGGCTTGAGGATCAACCCCGCCGGCAGCGTCTTGCGCAGCGACGTCGCGATCTGCGCCACGCTGTCGGCGATCTCGAGCGTGTTGCCGCCGATCTGGCGCGTGATATTGATCAACGCGGCCGGCCGTCCGTCGCCGGCGATCACGCGCGTGTGGTCCTCGGTTCCCGAGCGCACCGTCGCCAGATCGCCGACGCGCAGCCCACGGCTCACGACGATGTTGGCTACGTCGTCGGCGGAATGCGCCTCGGTCGTCGTCACGATGAGGTACTGGCGATAGTCGCGCGGCATGCGGCCGACCGCCTCGACCGTCGTCGACGCCTGGATCGCCGATGCCAGATCCTGGTACGTCAGCTGTTGCGCGGCGAGTCGCCCCGGGTCGGCGATGACCTCGATCTCGCGGACGTCGCTGCCCATCACGTCCACGCGCCCGACGCCCGGCACGCGCGAGATGAGCGGCTTGATCTGGTAGCGCGCGATGTCGTACAGCCTGGCCGGATCGCCGCCTTCCAGATTGTAGGAGAGGATCGGGAAGAGGGAGGGCGTGAGCCGTTCGATCTCGATGTCGAGCCCCGGGGGGAGGTCGCCGCGAATCTGATTCACCCGCGCCTGCACCTGCTGCAGCGCGTAGATCATGTCGGTCGACGAGCTGAACGTGATGTTCGTCTCGCTCCCCGACCGGATCGATCGTGATTGCACTCGCGTCACACCCGGCACGATGCTCACGGCCTCCTCGATCGGCCGCGTGACGGTAAACAGAATCTGACGTGCCCCGAGCGACGTCCCCTGGGCGACGACCGTGATGCGCGAGAACACCAGCTCAGGATAGATCGCCGAAGGCAGGCGCGTCGCGAACCAGATGCCCGCCACGCTCAGCACGACGATCGACATGTAGATGAATCGGCGTTGCTGCGCGAGCACGCCGAACAGCGAGCGTTTCTCGTCTGTCACGGCTTTTCCGCCGAATCCGGCTTGGCCGGTTTCTTACCCGTGTCCAACGGCACGACCTTGGCGCTGTCCTCCATTCCGTACGCGCCGAACGTTACGATGCGGTCGCCGGCCGAAAGACCCTCGAGGATCTCGACGCCGTTGGCGTTCCGCGAGCCGACCTTGACCACTTGCTCGTGCGCGATGCCGGCGCTGTCGACGACGAAGACCTTGAACGTGTCGCCCTCCGGCACCACGGCGTCCGACGGAACGACGATGGAGTGAGCGCGTGTGACCACGGCAATCGACCCGAAGACCGTTTCGCCGATGCGCAGTGCTCGGCGCGTCGACGGTGCCCGGACTCGGATCTCAACGCTGCGAGTGGTCGTGTCTACGGTTCCGGCGATTTCGGCTACCGAGCCGATTCCGAGTGGTTCACCACCGGCGCCTGACCCCGCGCTAAGCGTCACGCGCATCCCCGAGCGAACGCGCGCTGCATCGGTGGGCGTGACGCCGAGCACCACGTCGACCGCGAGTGGGTCGGAGATCTCGACGAGTGATTGTGATGGATCGACGGAGGCACCGAGCGCGGTCGAGAGCCGCGTGACGACGCCGGTGATCGGGGAGCGGATCGTCGCGAGTTGCTCCGCACGGCGCGCGGCCATGGCGTCGGCGCGCGCCTTTGCTGCCTCGGCCTTCGCCGCTTCGACGTCTTTGCGTGGTGCGATCCCGGAGTCCGCGAGCCGCTGCTGTCGCGCTAGCGCCTCTTCGGCCGTCGCCAACGCGGCGTCGGCGCTCTGTCGCGCGGCCTCAAACGACTGCTGCTCCAACTCGATCAGCGGTTCGCCGGCCTGGACCGCCTGGCCGACAGAGACATTGACCTTGGCCACGCGTCCCGACGCGGGCGCGCTCGGCGCGGCGACATGTCCAGGGCGTGGAGTCACGGTGCCGATCGCACCAAGCGTCTCGGTGAATGGTTGGGGAGTTACGACGATCGTCTGCGCGGCGACGACTGGTTTCGCCTCTGCGTCCGACTCGCCTGCGCTTCCCTTGGACTTGCAACCAATCGCCAGCCCAAGTGCCAGCGCCAGCGCGGCGCGACCGACGGCGGCCGCCTCGCGAGATCGAAGTTTCATGGAAGGAGCTGCGTGGTGGGTGTAAGGGACAGCACGCGGAGTTCCGCCGTCGCAATCCATGCCGCCGCGAGATCGTCGATGTACAGCCCGCGAACGTCACGGGCGACCCGCGTTGCTTCGAGAACGTTGGGCAGCGACGCCGCCCCTTCCCGGTACGCCACGAGCGAATAGGACGCGACGCGATCCGCGCTGGCGATCAGCTGCCGATCGCGGGCGACCTTGGCGAGCGCGTTCTCTCTTGCGCGGATGGCGTGCGCGATCTGACTGCGCGCCTCGACCTTCGCCAGCGCCAACTCCGCTTGCGCCTTGATCCTCTCCGCCTCGGCGACGAGGATCTCGCCGCGTTGTCGGTTGAAAATCGGCAGCGAGACCCCGAGGCCGAGAGTCGGCAAGAGACCCGACTGGTCCGGATCCCCGTGCTCGAATCCGAACGAGATGGTGGGCGCGGAGAACACCGAATGGTGTCGGGCCTGTGCATTGAGCATCGCGGCCGTCAGCGCCAGCGACGCGGCGTCCTCGCTCAGCGTCGTCTGGCCCGGGACGCGCGCCTCGGGCGGCATCTCCAGGGAGTCGACCGCGTTGATCTCGAGGTTCAGGCTCGTATCGCCGAGCGTCGCCTGCAAGTCGAGCAGCGTGGAAATCCAGGTGAGGGAATCCGCGGCGGCCGTGTTGGCCTGTTGGCCCGCGTTCACACGCGCCAGCTCGACGTCCATGTCGCTTGCGTCGCCGGCCGCGCGACGGCGGTCGACCATGTGCAGGAGACTGTCGCCGTCCAGCGCGTTGCGGCGCGAGAGCGCGAGGTGTTCACGAGCGGCCACGGCGCGCGTGTAGGTGGTGTCCGCGTCGAGTGCCACGGTGGCGCGCGCGAGATGGAATCGAACGCGCGCCGCCGCGAGCCCGAACTGCGCCGATTGCGAACGGGGCCGCCTGAGTCCAGGGAACTCGAGCGGGACGTCGAACGAGTAGTGCTGCGTCGGAACGGCCTTGCTGTAACTCGCCGTGAAGGACGGGTCGGGAAAGACGCGCGCGGCGACGATCTGTGCCGCCGCGAGAGACGTGTCAGCCGCGGCGACGGCGACGCGCGCGCCACGGTTGAGCGCGGTTTGCACCGCCTGTGCGCGCGTGAGATTGGTTTGCTGAGCGGACGCACGCGCGGCCACACCCGCGGTCGCGCAGAGCGCCACTGTCGTGATCAGAAGACGCATGACCTCTGGCGTGTGGCCGGGAACGCTTGATCCTAGCGAGCCGGACCTGTCACCGGAATGACAGGCGGCCGAGACCGTACAGGCAGGTTCGAGGCCAGTCTCGAGTCTGTCACGCCTGGTCTGATGTCGGACGTCCGACGTCAGACCTCAGACTTCGAGCGCTCAGCCGTACCCTCCACTCCGAGGCTAGCCCCAGAATGACCGCGATCCAGGGCGCCGTTTGCGCTCGCCGGAAGAAACTCGACTCTCACTTCGGTTCCCGACCCCGGTCTCGACGACACGAATATCTGCGCCCGATGCTCCTCCGCGATCCACTTCGCGATCGAAAGTCCGAGACCGGCCCCTTCGGTCGCCCCCACGCCGCCACCATCCGACCGCGTCCGCGCCGGATCGCCTCGGTAGAACCGCTCGAAGATTCTCGGCAGTTCCTCCGGCCCGATGCCCACTCCTGAATCCGAGACCGCAAGCGTCGGCGACCCGCTCGGCCCGACCCGTACGGCTATGCGAACGAGTCCACCGGGCGGCGTGAACTTGACCGCGTTGTCGAGCAGAATGAGCCCGAGCTGCCGCAGCAGCGCGGCGTCGCCGACGACCGGCGCTTCCTCGAACTCCGCGACCTCGAGGCGAACTCCCTTCCGGTCGGCAATCACGCGAGCCGCCTCCGCGGCATCGAGCGCGACGTCGTCGAGGAAGACGCGTTCTCGCTCGATTGGACGTTGTCCGGCGTCGGCGCGGGCCAGCGTCAGTAGGTCCTCGACGATGCGTCCGAGACGAATCGATTCGCGCTCGATGCCGCGCAGCGCGTCGACGTATTCGTCCGGGGAGCGCGAGCGCTGGAGCGCGACCTCCGCGCGGCTTCGGACGACGGTCAATGGCGTGCGGAGCTCGTGCGCGGCGTCGGCCATGAAGCGTCGCATCTGCTCCATCGATCGCTCGACGGGCGCCGCGGATTGGCCGGCGACGACCCACCCGCCGATCGCGACCAGAATCGCGGCGATGACGCTGGCCGCGGCAAACTCGGCGATGAGCGCCGTGTAGCGATCCTCCAGTTCGACCTCGTCGGCAACCGCGACAGCGACCAGAGTGCGACCGTCGGACGAATGAAACGGCGCGGCCTGCGCGCGAAGGATGCGTTCGCCGTCGCGGTGTGTCGCCGCACGCGATCCGTTGTGCGCCCCCTCCGCCAGGAGCTGAAGCCACGGGTCGAGCGCGGCGCCGCCGCCGGGGATCGGCAGCCCGGCGGTGTCGGCGATGGCCAGTCGCCTATCCGGGATTCGCAGCTGATCGACGGCCGCGGCGACACCCCGTTCGCGCGCGAGCAACGACAGCTGTCTCGTCGCATCGACGAGCGACAGGTCCAGATCGCGATCGAAGCGCGACGTGATCGTGGCGAACAGCCCGATCCCCAGCAGCGCCAGGATGATGAGGAACGTCCCGGCGTACCAGATAGTGAGGCGAAGCCGGAGACGACGAAGCGTCTGCGGCACGGACATGGCTCGATAAACGGCGCGACTCACGGTCTACGGTTTGCCCCTGGCGTGTTCGTCTCTTAGATGGAGCGTCGATCCATGCCCCGCAACGATCTCATCGGGAAGCGTGTGGCCATCCTGGCGACCGACGGCGTCGAGGCGGTCGAGCTGATCGATCCGCGCAACGCGCTCGACAAAGTCGGCGCCAAGACACTCGTCGTTTCTCCCAACCATGACAAGATCCGGAGTTGGGAGCACGGCGAATGGGTCGACGACATCCCGATCGACTTGCCGCTCGCCAAATGCAGCCCGGACGACTTCGAGGCCCTGTTTCTGCCCGGCGGCGTGATCAACGGCGACCGCCTCCGGCTCGACGTTCAGGCCGTTCAGTTCGTCCGCCGCTTCTTCGAGACCGGCAAGCCTGTGGCCGCCATCTGTCATGCTCCTTGGATTCTGATCGAGGCGAACGTCGTTCGAAACCGCACGCTCACGTCGTGGCCGTCGCTCCAGACGGATCTGCGAAACGCGGGCGCCGACTGGGTGGATCGCGAAGTCGTGACCGACATGGGGCTCGTGACGAGCCGCGGACCGGCGGACATTCCGGCGTTCATCCCCAAGGTGATCGAGGAATTCGAAGAGGGGATCCACGCCGGCCAGCGGATGAGCGCCGAAGAGAGTCAGACGCCCAACCGGTACCCGGCTCCTCGCAACGTGTGAATCAGCTTGAGGTCGAAGCCGTCGTCGATCTTGCGGCGCAGGCGGCGCACGAGGACCTCGAGCACGTTGGTGAACGGATCGTGGTTCTCGTCCCAAACGTGCGCGGTGATCGCGGCGCGGTCCACGACCTGATCGTGGTTCCGCACGAGAAACTCGAGTAGCGCGAACTCTTTCGCGGTCAGCTCGATGTCGCGGCCGCCGCGCCGCACGCGGTGCGCGCCGAGGTCGATCTCCAAGTCGGCGATCGACGTACGCTCGGGGATCGGTGTGCGCGGACGTCGCGCGAGCGCCCGGAGACGCGCGACGAGCTCGCGAAACGCGAACGGCTTCGTGAGGTAGTCGTCAGCGCCGGACTCGAGTCCCTGAACGCGGTCGTCCACCGTGTCCTTCGCGGTGAGCATGAGCACGGGCGTTCCGACGCCGCGTTCGCGCAGCGTGCGACAGAGGTCGAACCCGTTGCCACCGGGGAGCATCACGTCGAGGATGATGACGTCGAACGCGCCGAGCACGGCGCGCGAACGACCGGCGTCGGCGGAGCTCTCACGCGCGACGTGAAATCCGTGCTCGCCCAACCCGCTCTCGAGCACGGACGCGAGGTGCGGATCGTCTTCGACCAGCAGGATCCGCATCAGGCGCCCGCGGTCACGGCTTCTTCGGCTTCGCGGCGGGGAGTGCCCTTCGCCTTCGCTTCGTTCGCCTCCTCGGCCGCTTCCTTTTTCATCTGTGCCGGCGTCTCGTGCGCGACGGCGATGATCTTTCCCGTGAGCGCGTCGACGTCGACTTCGTCGATTCCGGACTTGCCGGGCGTGGCGATGTCGTACGAGTACTTGAGGTGCCCGTCCTCACGCTCGAGCTCGACGCTCTGAATCGCGCCCTTGGGGAACCGCTTCTGCGCGGTCGCCGAGGCGGCCGCTTCGGTGATCTTGGTCTTGGCGGCGAGCGAGTCGGGAATGTCGCGCTTGTAGGTGCCCTGGGCGTGCGCGGCGGTCGCGACGACGAAGAGCGCAACTAACGACGCGAGGGTGGATTTCGACGTCATGAGGCCCCCTGGGAGGTTCGAGCGAATGGTATCCAGGGAACCTGTCACAGAGATGACGGCGAACGAAAGGCGCGTTGGATCGCGGCCATTCTGGGGACTGTCTCGGCGTGGACGGTACGGCTCTAGCGCTCGAAGTCCGAGGTCTGATATCTGATGTCTGACATCAGACCAGGCGTTGGTGCGGCGAGAGTCCGGTGCAGGCGTGGAGGCCCGCCGCGTCACGCAGGGTCTGATGTCGGACATCCGGCGTCAGACGTCAGACTTCGAGCGCGCGACCGTTCCCATCAGCCGGCGACAGACCTCAGAGTGGCCGCGCACCTCGCCGTTTCAGCAGCTGATGACTTCACAGATATGGTCGATCGTCTTCGACGGATAAAACGTCTCCGGCTCCACGAAGAACGCCTCCAGCACCGGCTCGTCGGTCGCACTCGGCGACGCTGGCGCTTTCGATTCGGCGTTCGCTTCCGCCCATGCGCTCTGCCAGACGCTGGCCAACGTGCGAACCCCGGCGGCGATGACCGCCTCGGTCGCCGTGCCGAAACTCGCCCAAAGCTCGTCCGCCGCCGCTTTCCCCGTCGTTCCCTGCTGTTGGAGCGTGATGTACTTGGCGACGATGTCCTTGGGTTTGATTTTCCCGAACGTCTCGAGGATGAGCCGTGTGCACGCCATCGCCGCGTGCTTGCCGCCCTTGAAGTTGGGATGCAGCGGCGTGTTGTCCGCCTGCACGACCGGCGTGATGTCGCCGATGTGGAAATTGACCATGTCGTCTTCGTACGCCCCGTGCACGCCGTAGCCCAGCGGAATCTTGTCCGGCTGATTCGGCTTTCCCTTCTTCGGGTTGTCGATCATCTGCGACGTGTCGCCGTTGAACCAGCTCGACACGTGCAGCGGCTGGCACGCGTCGCCCACGTAGTGTGAGACGATTCCCGCGGCGCAGACGAATCGCGCGAAGTCCGGGTGCGTCTTCTTCAGATCCTTCACCATCCCCTCGTAGAACTGCTGGACGCGGAACGGCAGAAGGCCGCGACTCTTGTCCTTCACGTCGGTGTAGTACTTTCGCCAGACGTCGACATCGGTGTTCTTGGCGAGGCTCTTCGAACAGAGATCGAGCAGGTTGCCGCCAGGACGCGCGGCGCGTCCATGTCGGCGAAGTGATTCGGATGCTCCGACGGACCGCGGTTCGAGTGCGCTCGCTTCCACGCGAGGTCGGCGTTCGCGGGCGGATTCTTCGAGCTGTGGCCCTTCTTCCAGACGAGATCCGGCACGTCGGCCAGCGCCACGAAGTCGTGCTTCGACAATCCGCTCGTGCTCTTGTCCGTGATCGATCCCGCGGCGAAGGTGATGCGCGGCAGGTTCGCCTGCATCAGCTTCTTGAGCTTCGGAAACGTCGTTCCATCGATCGCGGTCGATGGCGAGCGCCGCGATGGTGTAGTGGCCGACGGCTCCCCAGTAGTCCAGGATGCCGGCGTTCCAGTCCCGAACGACGTCGACCTCGAGCTCGTTGCACACCGTCGCGAGACAGGTCGCCAGCGCGTACGGCGCGACGATCTTCGCGCCTCCGTTGCCGACGAACGTGTGGCCGCCCCACTGCAGCGCGAGCGGGCGCGGGGCCTGCTTTCCATCCTCGAGCATCCACACCGTGCCCGAGTCGCCCGGCCGCGTCGGCAAGACCTTCCCCTCTCGCGGACCGATCAGAAAATCGGAGCAGTACTCCGCTCCGCCGACCGATTTGTACCGGTAGAACAGCGCCTTGATCTTGCCGCGCATCGGCCCGGACGCCGCCCCGAACGCGCGCACGTGCGCGTCGACCAGGCGGAGCGAGATGTTGTCGGCGGAGAGGTCGGCCAGCTTGCCCATCTGCCCGATGCCGTAGACCTGCGCCGTCCATCGCGTGAGGTCGTCCACCCTCACCAGACCGACGTCGAGATTGACGAACATGTGGCGGTCGGGAAAGTCCGGGTACACCTCGGAGAATTTCTTTCGCGTCAGCTGCTTGTCCGAAGACACTCCGACCCGGACCGATTCCCCGCCGATCTTCGAAAACAGCTCCTCGCCTGGGCGGCCGGCGACGTGGCGATTCGTGAGCGCGTATACCTCGTGGCCGTCGGTCACCATGCAGCCGACCGAGGCGACATGCTCCTCCTCCTGGACGCGCGCGATGATCGGATACCCGCCGCCGATGAATTGCCGGGGAAATCGCGGTGAGACCGGCGCGTACGCCGGCGCGTCCACAGGCTGCGCGTAGACCACGCACACCGGCACGCGGGAGCCGTCGGGCATGTCGAGCGAGCGAGGGACGAGCTCCGACGGATCGACCTTCCCGGATTGAACGTCCTCGAGATCGATCCAGCGGTCCACGAACACGAGCACGCACGGCCACGAGTAGGGGCGGACCTCCGAGTTGTACAGCGTCCGCGGCTCCTTCTTGGGCTGTCGCGCGACCTTCTTGTCGTGCTCCGCGGCGTCGCCGAGGTAGCGCGGCCACTTCTCGTCGCTGCGAATGAGGTATCGCCCCACGGCCGTCGCGACGACGTGGCGCTTCTCCATGAGATGGAGGTGATACGCGTCGCGGGCCGCGACGAGGTCGCGGAGCGAGAGCATGCTGAAGTCTTTTTCGGTGTCGAGCAGCGACGACGCCGAACTGATCGGCTCGACTCGGACGCGAGCGGCGGGGCGGCGGCGTGAAACGCGCTTGGGCGGGCGACGGGTAGCCATGACGGGCGGCTCTCGAGCGGATTGGTCCCGGCGAAGCTAGGGGCGCCGGCCGCGGGCGCAAGGAGCGCGGTTCGGATTAGAGCGTTCTAATCCGGGCCGGCTCTGTTACAGAAGCGTGATGAGGCCGTGGACGGCGGTCAAACGGCGTCGAGTGGGTCGGCCACTCTGAGTTCGATTGGCCGTTCGACGTACGGCTGTCCGCTCGAAGTCGGACGTCTGACTTCTGACGTCTGACATCAGACCCTGCGTTCAGTGGCCGACACTCGGCTTCTGTAGGGATCACGCCGCGTCACGCCTGGTCTGATGTCCGATGTCGGACGTCAGACCTCCGACTTCGAGCGCGCAGCCGTACCCACCAGCCGACGACAGACCTCAGAGTGGCCGCGATCCAACCGCAGTGTCTCAGTCCCCGGCCGCCGGCTCCGGCGCCCCCGCCCCAACAACCCCCACGGCGCTCCTCGCCTTCCTCCGCGAGAACCACTGTTGCCACTCGTCGAGGTACGTGTAGAACACCGGCGTCACGTACAGCGTGACCAGCTGCGAGAACGCGAGCCCGCCCACCACCGCCACACCCAGCGGCCGACGCGTCGACGCACCGGCGCCCCAGCCCACCGCGATCGGCACCGCGCCCATGAGCGCCGCCATCGTCGTCATCATGATCGGCCGGAACCGCACGCTCGCCGCCTCGAGGATCGCCTCCGACGGCGTGCGCTTCCCGTCGCGCTGCGCCTCGATCGCGAAGTCGATCATCATGATCGCGTTCTTCTCCACGATGCCGATGAGCATGATGATCCCGACGAATCCGTAGATGTCGAGGTCCAGCCCCACGAGAATGAGCGTGACCAGCGCGCCGAACGCCGCGAACGGGAGTCCGGTGAGAATCGTGATCGGGTGAATGAAACTCTCGTAGAGCACGCCGAGGATCACGTAGATCACGAAGATCGCCAGCAGCATCAGCAGGACGAGCCCTTGCTGCGTCGTCACGAACGCCTGCGCGATCCCCGAAAAGCTCGCGGCCACGGTGTTGGGCAGAACCTCGGCGGCGGTTTGCTGCACTTCTTTGAGCGCCGTCCCGAGCGAGGTCCCCGTCGCCAGGTTGAACGAAACCGTGACGGACGGGCAGCTGCCCCGAATGGTTCACCGTCACCGGTCCCACCGTGTAGCGGAACGCCGCGACGGTGCTGAGCGGTACGAGTGGCCCGCGCGTCGACCGGACCCACAGCTTGCCGAGCGCGTCCACGTCCTGCTGGAACTCGGGGAGGAGCTCCATCACGACCCAGTACTCATTCGTGGAGGTGTAGATCGTCGAGACTTGCCGCTGGCCGAACGCATCGTACAGCGTGTTCTCGATCTCGCTCGCCGATACGCCGAGCTGTCCCGCCTGTTCGCGATTGATGTCGACGGTGACTTGCGGATTCTCGATCAAGAGGTCGCTCGTGACGTCCACCAGCCCCGGCAGCTGCCGCATGCGCGTTTCCATCTGCCGCGCCGCCGTGTTGAGGCTGTTGATGTCGCCGCTCTGGAGCGTGTACTGGTACAGGCTCTTCGATGCGAGGCCGCCGATCGAGATCGCCGGCGGGTTCTGAATGAAGACGTTGATCGCCGGAACGCCGACCACGGCCTTCGTGAGGTCACGCGCGATCTGATCCGCGCTGCGCTTGCGCTCGACGATCGGTTTGAGGTCGATCGTGAGCTGCCCTTGGTTGGCCGCGGCGGTCGTGCCGACCGACGACGTGACCGACCGAACGTCGGGATCCTTCGTGATGACTGCCGCGACCTCCTGCTGGTGCTCGACGAGCGCATCGAACGACACGCCTTCGGCCGCTTCGGTCGTGGCGAGCAGCTGCCCGGTGTCGTCGGTCGGGAAGAGCCCCTTGGGCGTGGACCAGAACAGGTAACCCGTCGCCGCCAGGATCACGAATGAAAACGCGAGCGTGAGCGGCCGGCGCTCCATCACCCAGCCGAGCGTCCGCTCGTAGAGGCCGAGCCACGCGTCGTAGAAGCGCTCCGTCGCCTGGTACAGGCGGCCGTGTTGCTTGCCGTGATCCGATTTGAGGAACCGGCTCGACAGCATCGGCGTGAGCGTGAGCGACACGAAGCCCGAGACGAGAATCGCCACGCCGATCGTCACCGCGAATTCGTGGAACAGCTTGCCGATGATCCCGCCCATGAACAGGAACGGGATAAAAACCGCGGCGAGCGAGAACGTCATCGACAGGATCGTGAAGCCGACCTCCGCCGCGCCGTCGATCGCCGCCTGCATCTTCGTCTTTCCCATCTCGAGATGCCGCACGATGTTCTCGAGCATCACGATCGCGTCGTCGACGACGAAGCCCACGGCGAGCGTGAGCGCCATGAGCGACAGGTTGTCCAGGCTGTAGTGCAGCAGATACATCACCGAGAACGTGCCGATGATCGACATCGGCAGCGCGAGACTCGGGATGATCGTCGCCGACCAGTTCCGCAGGAACAGGAAGATCACGAGCACGACGAGCCCCAGCGTGAGCTCGAGAGTGAACGTGACGTCGTCCACCGACGCCTTGATCGTCGCCGACCGGTCGAAGAGCGTGTCTACCTGTACCGCCGGCGGAATCTCGGCCGAGAGCCGGCCGAGCGCCGCCTTGACCTTGCTCGCGACCTCCACCGTGTTCGTTCCCGGCTGCCGCTGAATCGCGAGCACGATCGACCGTTCGCCGTTGTACCAACTCGCCGTCTTGTTGTTCTGCACGTCGTCCGTGATGCGTCCGATCTCCTCGAGGTGCACCGGAGCGCCGTTGCGGTACGCGACGATCACGTCGCGGAACTGCGCCGCGTTCTCGAGCTGGCCGGTCGCCTGGACCGTGAGCGCCGTCCGCGGCCCGTAGAGCACGCCCGTCGGCATGTTCACGTTCTGCGCGATAACCGCGTTCGCCACGTCCTCGAGCGCGATTCCGCGCGACGCGAGCTGGCCGGGATCGAGCTGGAGGCGCACGGCGTACTTCTGGGCGCCGTACACCAGAACCTGCGCGACGCCTCCGACCATGGAAAGCCGCTGCGCCAGCGTCGTTTCGCCGAACTCGTCGAGGGTGGAGAGCGGCACTTCGTTTGATGTGAGCGCCAATGTCAAAATTGGCGCGTCGGCCGGATTCGTCTTCTGATACGACGGCGGGATGATCCCCTGCGGCAGGCTGCGGATCGTCTGCGCGATCGCCGCCTGAATGTCCTGCGCCGCGGCGTCGATGTTCCGGTCGAGCGCGAACTGGATGACGATCTGCGTCGTCCCGAGGCTCGACGTCGAGGTCATGTTGTCGATGCCGGCGATCGTCGAGAACTGCTTCTCGAGCGGCGTGGCCACCGTCGCCGCCATCGTCTGCGGGCTCGTCCCGGGAAGCGTCGCGCTGACGGTCACCGTCGGGAAATCGACGTTCGGCAGGTCGCTCACCGGCAACTGCCGGTACGCGACGATGCCGAAGACCAGAATCCCGACCATGACCAGCGTGGTCATGACGGGGCGTTTGATGAACAACGACGTGAAATTCATCGACTACAGAGGCAAGAGATACGAGTCAGACAGCAACTACGACTGCAACTCTTGACGCAGAGGCGCAGAGACGCAGAGGGTTCGTCGAAGGCTGAGCTCCTCCGCCACGAGCCGGAAAACTTTGGACAGCCGCTCGGGATGCTCCGGTTCGCAAGCCAGTCCGCCGAGGCACCCGAGCGGCCTCACAAAAATCCGGTCATTGCGGGCCGACCCGCCTGGTGTGCAGTCCTCTGCGTCTCTGCGTCTCCGCGTCTCTGCGTTGAGTAGTTGCGTTGCAGTTGCCGTCAATCCCCGGCCGCCGGCACGGGCTCGACGGAGACCGACGATACCGCGCTGCGCGCTCGGCGGCCGAGCCACGCCTGCAACTCATCGAAGTACGAGTAGAACACCGGCGTGACGTACAGCGTGACGATCTGCGAGAACGCCAAGCCGCCGACGACCGCCACGCCCAGCGGGCGACGCGACGCGGCGCTGGTGCCCACGCCGATCGCGATCGGGAGCGTGCCGACGATGGCGGACACCGTCGTCATCATGATCGGACGGAATCGAACGCTCGCCGCCTCGACGATCGCCTTGGCCGGCGGGATCCGCTCGGTGCGCTGACGCTCGAGCGCGAAGTCGATCATCATGATCGCGTTCTTCTCCACGATGCCGATCAGCATGATGATGCCGACGTAGCCGTACACGCCCAGCTCGACGTGCGCGAGCCAGAGCGCGAACAGCGCGCCGAACGCCGCGAACGGCAGACCGGTCAGGATCGTGACCGGATGGATGAAGCTCTCGTAGAGAATCCCGAGAATGATGTAGATGATGAAGATCGTGATCAGCAGCAGCAGGCCCATCCCCTGCTGCGAATCCTGGAACGCCGCCGCCGTGCCCGCGAACTGGCCGGTGATCGTCGCCGGCAGCGTCTGACGCGCCGTCCGCGCGACTTCGTCCGTCGCCGCGCCCAGTGACACGCCCGGCGCGAGGTTGAACGAGATCGTCATCGACGCCATCTGACCCGAGTGCGCCACGCTGAGCGGACCCGTCGTCTGCTCGAACCACGCGACGTCCGTCAGCGGCACCTGCTTGCCGTTCGGCGCCGGCACGAAGAAGTGGTCCAGCGCGCTCGCGTCGAGCTGTGCGCTCGGCACGGTCTCCATCACGACGAGATACTGGTTCGTCGGCATGAAGATCGTCGAGACCTGCTGCTGGTTGTACGCGTTGGCGAGCGCCTGCTCGATGCCCGTCGGGCTCACGCCCAGCGCCGCCGCGCGCGCGCGGTCGATGTGAATGCGCAGGATCGGACTTCGGTTCAGCAGGTCCGACGTCACGCCGCTGAGCGTCGGCATGTCCTGCAGGCGCGTCGAGCAACTTGTTCCCTTCGGCGTACAGCTGGGTAATGTCCGGACCGCGCAGCGTGTACTGATAGAGTGTCTTCGAGCCTCGGCCGCCGATCCGAATCGACGGCGGGTTCGTCACGAACACCTGCACCCCGGGAATGCCGGACATGACCTTCGTCAGCTCGTGCACCATCGAGTCGGCGGACGGTCGTGTGCCGGCCGGCTTGAGCGAGATGCTGAAGCTCACCTGATTCGACGGCCCCATGCTGCCGACGTTCACCGTGTACGACGCCACGTTCGTGTCGGTCGCCAGCTTGCTGCTCGCGAGCTTGCCGTAGCGCAGCATCTCCGTGAACGTCGTGCCCTGCGCCGCCTCGGCGGTGGCGTTCAGCGATCCGGTGTCGTCGGGCGGGAACAGACCTTTCGGGATGACCGTCCAAAGCGACGCCGGTGAGCGCGAGAATGACCGCGGAGAAGACGAGCGTCAGCGGCCGGTGCCGCATGACCCACTCGAGGCTGCGCTCGTATCCACGGCGCAGGGCCTCGAACCCCCGCTCGCTCAGGTTGAACAGGCTGCCGTGCTTCGGCTCGTCGGCGCGCGCTTGCAGCAGGCGGCTGCACAGCATCGGCGTGAGCGTGAGCGCGATGAAGCCCGACACGAGCATCGCGACGCTGATCGTGACGGCGAACTCACGGAACAGCCGCCCGATGATGCCGCCCATGAACATCAGCGGAATGAACACCGCCGACAGCGACAGGCACATCGAGAGCACGGTGAAGCCGACTTCCTGCGCGCCCTCGAGCGCCGCCTGCATCGGCTGTTTTCCCATCTCGATGTGCCGCACGATGTTCTCCAGCATCACGATCGCGTCGTCGACGATGAACCCGACGGCGAGCGTGAGCGCCATCAGCGACAGGTTGTCGATGCTGAAATCGAGCGCGTACATCACCGAGAACGTGCCGATGATCGCCAGCGGCAGCGTGAGACTCGGGATCAGCGTGGCGACCGCGCTCCGCAGGAACAGGAAGATCACCGCGACGACGAGCACCAGCGCGACGATCAGCGAGAACTTCACGTCACGCACGGCGTTCTGGATCGAGATCGACCGGTCGTACTGCACGTGCACCTTGAGCGTCGGCGGCAGTCCGCGCTCGATCTCGGCCAGCTGCGTCCTTCACGCGGCTCGCCACCTCCACGGTGTTCGTGCCCGGCTGGCGCTGCACCATCAGGTTGATCGACCGCTCGTTCTCGTACCAGCTGGCCGACTTGTTGTTCTGGATGTCGTCGAGCACGTTGGCGACGTCGCCGAGGCGGACCGCCGCGCCATTGCGATACGTGATGATGAGCCGGCGGAACTCGTCGGCGTCGTTCATCTGCCCCGTCGCCTGCACCGTTAGCGTGTGCGTCTTTCCGTACAGCACGCCGGTCGGCAGCATGACGTTGTTGTTGCGGATGGCGTTGGCGACCTGCGACACGCCGATGTTGCGACGTCGCGAGCTGGTCGGGATCGAGCTGCACGCGGACCGCGTATTTCGCCGAGCCGCACACGTCGACCTGCGCCACGCCTTCGATCATCGACAGCCGCTGCGCGATCGTCGTCTGCGCGTACTCGTCCACCTCGCGTCATCGGCAGCACGTTCGACGTGAGCGCGATGTTCAGGATCGGCGCGGCCGACGGATTCTGCTTGTGGTAGTTCGGCGGCAGGATCGTCGACGGCAGGAACGGCAGCGTCTTGCCGATCGCCGCGTTCACGTCCTGCGCCGCCGCCTCGATGTCGCGGTCGAGCGCGAACTGCAGCGTGATGTTCGTGCTGGCCGAGGTTGCTGCTCGACGTGATCTCGTCGATGCCGGCGATGGCCGAGAATGCCTTCTCGAGCGGCGTGGCGACCGTAGCCGCCATCGTTTCCGGGCTCGCGCCCGGCAGGTTCGCGTCGACGTTGATCGTCGGATAATCGACCGTCGGGAGGTCGCTCACCGGCAACTTCCGGTACGACGACGATCCCGAACACGAGGATGCCGATCATGAGCAGCGTCGTCATGACCGGCCGCCGCACGAACAGACCCGTCAGGCTCATACGAATCCTCTAATCGGTGCCCGCGCCGCCGCCGCCTCCATTTCCGCCCGGCCGCCGCCTAGCGCCGCCCCTCGCGCCGCCACCGCCGGCACCGCCGCGCCACCGCGCCCGCCTCGACCGCGACCGGCGCCATTGCCGCCGCCTCCGAGATCGTTCGCGCCGCGGAGGCGCACCGGCGCGTCCGGCGTGAGGCGCGACTGGCCGTCCGTCACGACGCGGTCGCCCTCGTGGATGCCGCTGGCGATGATCGCGAGCCCGCTCGGCCTGCGCTCGACGACGACGGCCCGCTGCCGCGCGGTGTCGGCCTGATCGACGACGTACACGTAGGTGCCGCGCTGCCCGTTCACGATCGCCTGCGTGCGGCACGACGAGCGCGCTGTCCTCGTCGAACAGATGGAGCGACGTCGTGGCGAACTGCCCGGCCCAGAGCCGGCCGTTGGCGTTGTCGAACGTCGCCTTGAGCTGCACGGTGCTGCGTCGACGTGTCGACCGCGTTGTCGATGAACGAGAGCTTGCCCATGAGGCGTTCGCCGATCGGCGGGCCGCCCGGCAACGCGCCGTTCGCCTGCGCCGTGTTGCCCGCCTGCTGAGCGCTGCGCCGGGCCCGACCCTGCGCCGGTGCCGCCGGCCGTGCCGTTGGCTCCGCTAGCGGCGCCGTCGGCGGCTGGGCCGCCGCCCATCGGGCTGGAGCCGCCACTTGGCAGCGCTGCCTCCGTGCCGGCCGCGTCCACCTGACTTTCCGCCGCTGTTCCCGCCATTTCCCGCAAACCCACCGCCGTCCTGGCCCGGGGGATCGCCAACCGGGTTCATCGCCGCGGCCGCGAGGGAATCGATCGACGGCGTGGCCGGCGCGACGCCGCTCGGCACCGCCGCGACCGGCAGTCCGCCGGCCGCGCCGTACTGCTGCACCAGCGGCAGCTGCGGACGACGGAATCGAGAAGCGGACGTAGATCGGTCGAACCTGGTTGATCACGACGAGCGGTGCGGCCGCGCCGGAGCGAACGAGGTTGCCGCGCTTGACGAGCACGTTGCCCGTGCGGCCCGGGATCGGCGCCCGAACGATGGCGTTGTCGAGGTTGAATCTCGCCTGCTCGACCGCGGCGCGATCCGCCTGCAGCGTCGCATTCGGTTGTCGCGGCCGAGGTGAACTGCACCTCGGCTTCCTGCGGCGTGATGACCTTCGCCGCGAGGAGATCCTTGTACCGCTTCGCGTTCACGTCGGCGTGCGACCCACGATCGCGCTGTCGCGCGCGAGAACGGCGAGCGGCCTGATCGTAGGCGTTTTGATACGGGCGCGCGTCGATGTGAAAGAGCGACTGCCCCGGCCGGACTTCCTGTCCTTCCTGGAAGTCCACCGACTGGATGATTCCATCGACCTGGGGCGTGACGGAGACGGTCTGAACCGGCGTCACGATCCCGTTCGATTCGATGATGTAGGGGACGGTCGCTCGACGCGCCGCGACGACGGAGACCATCGCCACGGGACGTTGAGCGCGCTCTTGTTTCTTGGCACAGGCGGAAATGGCCAGCGACGACAGCGCGGCAGCATAAACCGGCAACGGTGCGCGACGGGAGAGGTGTCGCAATCCGATCATCGAGTTCACAAAGATTTTCGAGGCTTCCACGAATGTACTACGTGTAAGCCCTTCAATGTGTTCGGAAGTTTCGGGTGGACCGGTGGACCGGTGGACCGGTGGACCGGTGGACCGGTGGACGGCTGGTGGACGGCCGTCGAGCTGTCAGGCCGTCCTGCCGTCGAGCGCCTTTTCCACCCGAATGGGCCCCCGAAGACCCTCGGGACGCATCTCGGCGTCGATGACCCGCCCGAGCCGAACGATCACGTCGATCGTGGCCTTCACGTCGGCCGACGTCGTTCGGAAGTTCACGATGCACGCCCGCAGAGCGAAGTTGCCGTCGAGAACCGCGTTGGATAGATACGCCGTGCCCTCCGCCTGCATTCGGGCGAGCAGAGCGGTGTTCAGCTCGTTGAGGTATTCTTTTGCGCCAGCCGACTTCCGGTCGAGACCGAGCGGGATGTAACGAAACGTATTGATGCTCAGCGACTGCGTGAGCGCCTCGAGCTCCGCCTCACCGCCCGCCAGCCGATGCATCTCGCGCGATAGAGCGATGTCGTCGGCGATCATTCGCTGATACCCCTCGAGGCCCACCTGTTGGATCGTCGTCCAGACCTTGAGGGCGCGGAAGCCGCGGGAGTTTTGCAGCCCCCACTCGTAGAAGTTCGTCGGCGGATCCTCGGCGTGGCCGTCGAAGGTGAAGTAGGGCGGATGAAACGAGAACGCGTCATGGAGCGCGCTCGGACGCCGGACCAATGCGCATCCCGCCTCGAGCGGCGCGTACAGCCACTTGTGCGGATCGACGGCGATCGAGTCGGCCAGTGCGAGCGCGCGAAGGTCGGCTGGCGCGTCGGGGAGCATCGCCGCCGGCGCGCCGTACGCGCCGTCCACGTGGAACCAGAGATCGTTTTCCTTGGCGATTGCCGACAGCTCGCGCAACGGATCGATCGCGGCCGTGCCGACCGACCCGGCCGTTCCGACGATGATTGCCGGACGAAAACCATCGCGGCGGTCGCGGGCGATCTGCTCGCGGAGCGCGTCCGTGCGCATCGCCAGTGAGGCGTCCACCGCAACGGGCCGCACCGCATCGAGACCCAACCCACAAATGTCGGCCGTCTTCTCGAGCCACGTGTGCACCTCGCCCGACGCGTAGACGAGCATGCGCCCCGCGCTGTTCACGCCGTGCGTTCGCAGATCAGCCTGCGCCCTGGTCCCGCGTCGCCGCGATGAAGCACACGAGGTTCGCGACGTTGCCGCCGCTCACCATGATGCCGCCCGAGTCGGTCGGGAAAGCCGATCAGCTCCGCGACCCATCGAACCGTCTGCCGTTCGATCTCGGTCGCCACGGGCGACAACGCCCACGCGCCGCAGTTCGCGTTGAGCGACGCCGCGAGCATGTCGGCCAGCGCGCCGATCGGAGACGCCGACGACGTGATGTAGCCAAAAAACCGTGGATGCCCGTTGAGCGTGGAGCCCGACAGGAGAACGTCGGCCGCGTGCTCGAGAACGTCGCCCGCCGGAGCACCCACGCGCGGAACCGGCGCATCGGCGCCAATCCTCGCGCGAACCGCGGCGGGAGTGGTGTCGGGCGCCACGGGTTGATCGCGGATCGTCGCTAGAAAGTCGGCGATGCGGTCGACCAGCGCTTTGCCGGCGACACGAAATTCGTCGGGAGAAAGATCAGCAATAGAATCACGCATAGGGCGAAGACTGAAAGCGCTACGGCCGAACTGCGCGGCGGCCGAATTGCGCGACGGCCGAAAAGCGCAGCGGCCAGACGACGGGATCACGAACGGCGCTGACCGCGCAACTACGTTTGTCGAAAGCTAGGCCCCTTTGTCGCGCGCAAACCAAACTTCGTCCGCCCGCCGCTGGCGCCCTTTGGAAACCGCCGTTCGGCCCGTGCGCAGTTCGGCCTCTGCGCAGTTCGGCCGTCGCGCATTCCGGCCTCAGCGCCGTCAGCTTTTGCCGCTCTTCAATACCGGCAGCGATACTCTGAATTCCGTCTTCCCCGGCTGTGACTCGACTTCGATCGTCCCTTCGTGCGACGTCACGATCCGGCGGCTGATGTCGAGCCCCAGCCCTGTCCCCTGCCCCATCGGCTTTGTCGTAAAGAACGGATCGAAGATGCTCGGTAGGACATCGGGGGGAATTCCCGAGCCGTTGTCGGCGATGCGTACCACGACCCGCGAATCTTCCGGCCGCGCGCTGACGGCGATTTCGCCTCCCTGAGCGGGGAGCGCGTCCAACGCGTTCTCGATCAGGTTCGACCACACCTGGTTCAACTCGCCGCCGTACGCGCCGACCGTCGGAAGGTCGTTCGGAATGTCGATGCGAACCGACGCGGATTTCGCTTTGGCCTTGGACGCGAGCACGGCGATCGTGTCGGAGATTCCCTGCGCGATGTTGGCCGGCTCGCGCACCGTCGCGCGGTCCATGTAGGTGAAACGCTTGATCGCCCCGACGAGATCGTGAATTCGCGTGGCGGCGCGCTCGATGTCCTCGGCGAGCAGCCGAGTCGTGACGCCGGCGGCCACCGAGCGGAGCGCCGCGTCGAGCGATTCGTCCGATACCGCGTTGGCGAGGTCGTCGAGCGCGAAGACGGGAACGCCGTTCTCGCTGAGGCTCTGGGCCGTGGCCGGATCGGCGCCGTGGGCCTCGAGCCACTCGACCACTTCTTCTTCGCGATCGGACCGCTCGATCGCCGAAAAGATTCCCGTCGCGCGCGGAAACGCGCCGCCGTTCCGCATGGTGTCGATCAGCGCGATCTCGCGCTCACCCAAATTCGCCGCGCCCAGCTCGCGCGCGGCGGCCTCCGCCTGCGCGAGCGTCCCGACGAGTGAGCGCGCCGCGCGCGCGATGGCCGACGCCGGGTTGTTGAGCTCGTGCGCGAGTCCCGCCGACAGACGCCCGAGCGCCGCCAGCTTGTCGATCTGCCAGTCGGTGGCCGAGAACTGTCGCGCGCGGTCGAGCATGATGTGGACGCAGATCTCCGTCACGACCGGACACTCGCGTTCCAGCTCGCGGAAGCAGTCGCGGTGAATCACGAGTCCGAGGATCGCGCTGTCCGTCTTCGACACGCCCGGGGGCGCGCTTCATCCTCGAGTACGGGAGCAGGCCGGTGACGTCGCCGGCGTGCCACTCCATGAACTTCTTCCTTCTCACCCGCCCGCTCGACGAAGACCGACCCATCGCCCTCGAAGATGATGAGCATCTCCGTCGGCACCACGGTGGGGTCCACGAACACGTCGCCCACCTCGTAGTCGCGGAGCGTGCCGTGGTCGGCGAGCCACTCGAGCTCCGGGCGGGGCACCTCGCCAAGGGTGCGATGCGCCAGCAGCAGCTCGATGATCTCGTCTCGGGTGGCCGGATGGGTTTTCGGCATCACACCGTCTCCAGGTATTCGTGGACCATGCTCACCGTCGCCGAGCCTTCACCCACCGCCGCCGCCACGCGCTTGCCCGATCCGCGGCGCGCGTCGCCGGCGGCGAACACGCCGGGCACGCTCGTCTCGAACAGGAAAGGATCGCGCGCCAGCGGCCATCCCGCCGGCGGACGCCCGTCGACCATCAAATCTCGCCCGGTGAGAATGAATCCCTGCGCGTCGCGCTCGACCAAGCCCGCCACCATCTCCGTGCGCGGCGCCGTGCCGATGAAGATGAAGAGCGCGTCGGCCGGGACCTCACGCGACGTGCCGGCGGCGAGATCGGAGATGGTGATCGCCTCGAGCTTGCCGGTGCCGCGCACGCTGGTGATGACGGACCGCGTGAGCACCTCGACGTTCTTCGTGTCGGCGATGCGATCGATCAGGTACTGCGACATGCTCGAGGCGAGCGATTCGCCGCGCACGAGCATCGTGACGCGTCGCGCGTAGCGCGAAAAGAACATCGCGCCCTGCCCCGCCGAGTTCGCGCCGCCCACGACGAACACGTCGCGGTCGCGGTACGTCGCCGCCTCGGTCAGCGCGGCGCCGTAGAACACGCCGGTGCCGACGAGTCCTTCGATTCCGGGCACGTCGAGCCGCCGAACCTCCATCCCCGACGCGATCAGCACGGCCTTGGCCTGCACCTCCGATCCGTCCGACAACTTCACGACGCGATACGGATCGCGGCGCTCGATCGACGCGACGTCCTGCGCCGTGACCACCTCGGCGCCGAAGCGCTTCGCTTGCGTCGTGGCGCGCCGCGCGAGATCGGCTCCGCTCACGCCGCTCGGAAATCCGAGATAGTTCTCGATCTGCGAGCTCGTGCCGGCCTGCCCTCCGGTGGCGTAGCGCTCGACGAGAATCGTGCGCAGCCCCTCGGACGCCGCATAGACCGCCGCGCCCAGCCCCGCCGGTCCCCCGCCGATCACGATGAAGTCATACTGTTCCGACTTGGCGTGCGTCTGCATGCCGAGTCGCTCGGCCACCTCGAGCGGCGTGGGCTGCACCATCGCGTTCCCGTCGGGGAACAGCACGACGGGAAGTTTCCGGAGCCCGTCCGGCATCGCCTCGACCATCGCGCGCGCCGTCGGATCGGCGTCCAGATCGACCCATTGATACGGCACGCCGTTCCCGGACAGAAAATCCTTGAGCGCGTAGCTCGACGGCGACAGCGCCGTCCCCGCCACGCGCAGCCCGTCCTGCGGCGGCCGCACCTTCGCGCGCCAATCCGCCAGCAAATCGTCGAGCACGGGATACAGCCGCTCGGTCGGCGGCTCCCACGGCTTGAGCAAATAGTGATCGAGCCCGATCCGATTGATGGCGAGGATCGCCGTCTCGGTGTCGGCGTACGCCGTGAGCAAGACCTTCCGCGCGTCGGGGTACAGCTTCTTCGCCTCGGCCAGAAACTGCGTCCCCGACATCTCCGGCATCCGCTCGTCGACGAGAAAGAGCGCGATCGGGGAGCCGCGCTGCTTGAGCTGGAGGGTCGTATCGACCGCCTGGCGGCCGGACCCGACCTTGATCACCCGGTAGTCGGCGCGGAAATGCGCGCGCAGGTCGCGGTCGACGGCGTTGAGGACCTCGGGGTCGTCGTCGACGGCGAGGATGATCGGTTTGGGCATAATGAAACATGCGGCGAAACTGGCTGACTCCGAAACTGCCGAACTCCGAGACTGCCGAAGGCCGAAACGGCCGAAAGCCGAAACAGCGGCCCCGAAACGGCCTGACTCCGAGACGGCCTAACTCCGAAACGACCGAACTCCGAAACGGCCCGGCTCCGAAACGGCCAAACTCCGAGACTGCACGCGGTGGGCGGTGAATGGTGGTGTCGGCAATGCGGCGGTGGCGGCCAACGCGTTTGCTGCGCGCATACTGGCTCATGCCTCCGCGGCGGACTCTCCGCGTAATCGATGCGGCCGAGGATTTCGCGGTCGACGTGCACCGTTGCTTCAGCGGACCTGGTCGATCGAAGTTCTTCGCCGACCAGGCACGACGCGCGGCCGCTTCCGTATACTCGAACCTTGTCGAGGGTTTCGGCCGGGGCCCGGGGGCGGACCGGATGCGGGTCTATCGAACCGCTCGCTCCGAGTGTGAGGAAGCGCTCGGTTGGATCCGTCTCTCGTATCGCATCGACCAACTCGCGTCGCGCGACTTCCATCGCCTCACGAACCGCGGCGTCGCGATCATCTGGATGATCAGAGGCCTGCGGTACTGAAAGGCAGTCTCGGCTTTTGGCCGTTTCGGCTCTTCGGCCGTTTCGGCCCTCGGCCGTTTCGGCTTTTGGCAGTTTCGGCCCTAGGCCTCTTCGCCCTCGCTGTTCACACCAGCCGCAACAAGCCACGCCGTTCCAACAATCACGACCAGCCGCAAACGGATCAAACCCCAACGCATGCGACGCCAACCACAACGGCGCCACGCATACGCAATCACGATTCCCCGAGTCCGCCCCGGCTCCTCTCCCTTCGCAAGCCACCCAGAACAAAGCCGGCAACGCAATCGCCGCATCGTAAGGCCACGCATGCGGACTCGTCGCCACCGCGATCGCCCCCGTGAGACTCGCCGCCTGCATCACTCCGACTCCGCGAACTCGTAACCACACGAGCGCCCCCACGAGCAAAACCATTCCGACCCCGAACGCCACGCCGGACGAAACCCCCGCGAGCATCAGCACTCCAGGCACACTCACCGCCTTGTACCGGTTGTACGCGAAATCCGGCCCTACGTAGTCAGCGAGCGATTGCAGGTAAGGCCTCGGCCACATCCAGTCTCCCCCGGCAGCGTACGCACTCACGACGTACCAGACCACTCCGCAGGCGGCAACGACCCCAAGCGCTTTCCACTTTCTATATGCGAGAAGCAGCAACCCGAACGCCAGCGCATACGTAGGCTTGTACGCGAGCGCGCCCGACGGCGAGTCCGGCGCGAAGCGCGTCGTCGCGCGCCAGCCCGTCGATCGCGACGAGCGACAAAACGAGCGCGAGCGGGCTGTTTTGCCCCGTGACGATCGCCGCCGTCACCGGCGCCCACCCGATCGTCATGTAAATCGCCTGCGCGCGGTCGAGCGCGTAGACGCGCGCCGCCAGTATTGCCGCGACGATCGCCAGCGCGGACATCAGCACCGCGTTGAGCGCGAACCCCCACGGAATCGAGAGGTGCGCCGCCGGCGCCAGCACCCACGCGAAGCCCGGCATGTACGCGAACGCGGTGACCGGGATCTTGTGCGCCGCTCCCCACGCGGCGTGCGCGGCGGGATCGAGCAGAGCGCGCGTCCCGGCCATCGCGCCGGCGACGTAGAAATCGACCCAATCCCAGTAGTGGCCGACGCTGGAGACGAAACGCAGTTGCGACAGGCCGATCAGGGCGAGTCCGATTCCGTAGAGGCGGACTCGGTCTCTCCCGATCCGCAGATCGGTCATGGCCCGGACGTAATGGCCCGGAATCGCTTGTCGTTGCGGATGCTGTCGAAGGCGGGGTCGCGAAGCACGGCGAGCAGCCACGGTCCGCGCGGCATCGAGAGCTCGAGGACGTCCAGCGCGTGGTTCGTCTGCCCCGCCGCGATAAGTGCGCGGGCGATCGACGTTCCGTCCAACACTCCCACGGCGCCCGCCGATTTGACCTGTGTCCACTCGACGTTCAGCCGGTCGCGGGCGCGCGACGTATCGCGGGCGAGCAGGTCCACCATCGCGCCCGCGCTCTCGCCGAGGTGACTCGCGCCGAGCTGCGTCGCGGTCTCGGCGTCGGCCCAGGCGAAGCGGAGGTCTCCGTGGCGCGCGCGCACGACGGCGCGCTGCGCCCACGCCGGCGCGAACAGCACGTCGCCGACGATCGCCGCGTTGAGCAGCGTGCAGGCGCTGCCGTCGCGGTGGTCGGCGACGGCGAGGCTCGCCAGCGCGGCGATCGGTTGAGCGCGCCCCGGCTCGAGGGCGAGCGCGCGCGCGAGCATCGAGCGGCCGGCCTCCGGGTCGCCGGTGCGAATGAGCGCGATCCCGTAGTCCTCGAACGCCGCCGGGTCGCGCGGATCGGCCGCGATCGCGCGCTCGTACGCCCGTCGCCACAAGGCGGCCTGACGCCCCTGCGCGAGCCGAGACTGCGCTTCGGCGCGCCACGACACGCTCGACGTCGAGTCGAGCGCGATCGCATGGCTCGCCGCGCTGCGCAGCTCGAAGAGAACGTCGGTGGCGAGCGTCGAGTTGACGCCGCGGTGAAGGACTTCGGCGTCGGCGAGCGCGAGCTCCGCGTATGCCGGCGCGTACGACCGTGCGAGGCGCGTCGCTTGGCGGAAGTAGTCGGCGGCTCGGCCGAAATTCCAAATGTCACGCGCGCCCTGGCCGCGTACGTACAGGTCGTACGCCTTCGCGTTGACATCCGGCACGCGGTCGAGCGCGCGCTGTTCCTGCGGTCTCAGCTTGCCGAGAATCTGCGACGCGACCTGCGCCGACACGTTCTGCTCGACGAGCATCACGTGCGCGGAGTCGTGCGCCAGCGTGCGATACATCAGCGCGCGGCCGGTCACGCCGTTGTACAGCGTGAACGCCACGGTTCGGCCGCGGATGCCTTCGCTCACGCGACCGGCGAGCACGTAGGTGGCGCCGAGGCTGTCGGCCATCGCGCGGGCGGTGAGCGAGTCGACGACGACCAGGCGTCGCTGGGCGCGCCGGCCGATCACCAGGATGCGCGGGATCGCGCTTCCGATGCGGTTCGCGATCGCGTCGGCGATTCCGCCGGCCAACTCGCCGTCGGCGTCGGTCGAATCGGACGCGAAGATCGAGACGGCGAGCGAACCCGGGATCCGCTGCGGAAGGTGCAGCAGCTCGGTCCCTTCGACGTGGCACGGCTTGGGGAGCGGCGCGATTCGCTGCGCCTCGGCCGCGCGCGCCGCGAACGAGGGCGCCGGCGACGAGCGCCGCGGCGAGTACCACGCCGGCTTGCGCCCGGGACCGCATCACTCTTGGGGCGCGCGCGCGCTCGGTGCGAAGACGGCGCGCGCCGTGTCGCGTGCGGTGATCGTCACGGACATCGACCCGAACGCGAGGTTCCCGGTTCCCTTCACCGACACGACGTGCTTGCCGGGCGCGGCTCTCAAGACGACCGGCGCCTTGCCGCGGAGAATTCCATCGACGAACACGGACACGTTCTCACCGCCGTTGGTCGAAACGGCCACGAATCCCGAGCCCGGAACGCTCGATCCGACGGCGTCTCCCGCGAGCGTCGCCCCCTTGTCGCGCGACGGCGATCCGATCGCGCCGGCGTCGATGGAGACACGCGAGGAGCCGTCACTGCGCGCGGCGCCAGGCTTGGTCGGGCCCTCCTGAACGCGCGAACTTCCTCTCGACTTTGGATCGTCGATGCGCTTGGAGTCAGGCGCGCTTCTGCCCGTTGGGGAGCGGGCCCTTCGGGTAAGGATCGAACGTACGATCCGGTCCCGCGGCCGGGCCCTGTCGCTGCGTTTCCACGCCGACGCGCGTGTTTCCGGGCGCCGCTTGGCTGCCGTCCCCGCGCTTCGATTGCTTCGAATCCGGACTCGGCATCGTCGGCGGCGTGCTCGGATCCACGCTCGGCCCCGCTGAAGTTGCCGCCCGGCACGAACATGGTGTTGTCCGTGAAGGCGACGTGCCACCAGTGGACCGCGGTCTTCTGGACGTCGGGGCGAATGCCCGCGGCGAGCATGATGAGCGCGGCGAGCGGCGCGAGAATCCACACCGGCGAACGCCGCTTGATGTCGCCATGGTCCACGCGCGCGAGCTGCTCCGACGGAGTGCCCTCGAGCGCGGTGCCGGTCAGCCCGGCGATGAAATCGTTGATGTTGTCGTAGCGGTAGCTCGGGTCCTTCCACGTCGCGCGCTTGATCGCGGCGCCCGCGGCGAGCGGAACGGCCGGCGCGATCGCGCGGTGCGGAACGATCTCGATCGCGTCGATCTCGAGGACGCCGTCGGCGGGGAGCCGCCAGGTGCGGCGCCCGCAGAGCAGCTCGTAGACGATGACCGCGAGCGAGAACTGGTCGGCGCGCCCGTCGATCGTCTGCAGGTTGTGCCGCTGCTCGAACGCGGTGTACGCCGGCGACCCGATCGAGTTGGGGAGCGGCGCATCCCGGTCTCCGCTCGGGAACTGTCCGAGCATGAAGCCGGAGATGATCGCGTTGCCGTCGCGGTCGAGGTGGATCGTTTCCGGGCGCAGCGCGCCGTGGACGATGCCGCGCTCGTGCGCTTCGTCCAGCGCCTTGCCGATGCCGCGCACGATCTCGACGACGCGCTGGTACGGCACCTGGGTCCCGCTGTCGATCAGATCGCCGAGCGTGCCGCCTTCGACGAGCGGCATCTCCACCGCGACGAGCGGCGGCGCGACGTCGAGGCGGGTCATCGGGAGCACGTTCGGATGCACGACCTGCGCGGAGAGGTCGGCCTCGCGCACGAGGTCGCGGCGCGCGACCGGATCGTCCCACGCGACCTTGATGGCTACGTCGCGGTTGGAACCGCTCTGGCGGCGGCCCCGAACGGTGATGCCGGCGCGACCCAGACCGATGGCCGTGCCGAGGACGTAACGGCCCTGGAGCGCGTCGCGGAGCTTGCGGAGCAGCTCGGTGGCCTGCTCGCTCTCGATGCCGGCCGCGAGCACGGCTCCGCAGACCCCGCACACGACGGCGCGCGGGTCCGCGGGGCTCTCACACGACGGACAAACGATTTGGTCCTGCGTGTCTGAGAGTTCGGTCACGGCTCATCTTCCTACCGCGACGAGCGGCCTGCTAGCGAGAGTACTGCGAATGCTACGCACGCGGTCGATCGACCGGCGAGCGATGCGTCCGAAGTCAGAAAACGAGATGAGTCTTGATCTTCTCGAGCGGACCGACTCGACGTCTCGTGGCCACGATCCCGCCCGCCGGAGGCGCCAGCGCTGTTGAAATACCCGGTGACCGACTTTCCGCTCGGAACGCCGGTGACCGTGAAGCTCGCCAGGTACTTGATCTGAAAACAGCCCTGACAGCAGCCGTCCGTGCGGCGAATTGCCGAAGACTGCCGGCGAGCGCGACTTCGATCGTGACCGGGAAGAGTCGACCGCCGTTGATGTTGTCCATCCCCTTCTTGGCCTGGTTCGCCTTCTGGCCGTTGATCGGCTCGACCCAGTCGCCGATGCCGATATCGAGTAGGCGCCGCCCGTGCACGTGAAACGCGTTCCTGAAATCGGACGCAGCTCGGCGGCCCGTCGTTCTGCTGAACTCCCGCGGCGGTCTCCTCGGGCGGAACGTTGATCTGGTAGAACTCGTCGTCGTCGAGCCGAATTCACCTTGGTGCCGTTCGGAATGTCGAATGTAACTGCCTGTCCGGCGGTGGCCTTGACGAGCGAGTCGATGTCCGCCTGCGTCAGCGTGTCGCTCAGGTCCTCAGCCGAGCCCGAGCTGGTCGAGCAAGTCTGCCGTACGACATCACGACCGGTGCCACGCAGCTCGACTTCGTCACGGATTTCGATGCCGACGCCCGACAGCGACGCGACGTGGCCGATGAGATGTGCTGACGTGATGTGCGCCGTACAGCGCCTGGGCAAACGTGTAGCTGCCCGGTGTACCGAACGGTCGCTTCGGCCGCGTCGTCGTATCCGCCGTCCCCGGCGCAACGAACGACCCGGGTTGCACAGTGCCCGTGGAGCACTGCCCCAGCTTGAAGTCCGCGTCGGCAACGGTCAGCGCAGCGTTGATCGGCCTTGAACTTGTCCGGCGTACAGCTTGCGCTTCCGCAGCGAGCCGCTGTCTGCACGGCCGGTGCCGATGTACTCCTCGATCCCCGCGAGCGCGGCCGCGTCGGACGCGGCGTGCACGTCCGCGCGGCCGCACTTGCATGTGGCCGACGTCCACGGCCATCACGGCCGCCCCGAGGAACACGAAGATCAGCAGCGCCGACAGAATGAGCGTGAATCCCTTCCGATTCGACAACTTGCAATTCGAGCCTTTGCATGATCGCCCCCGATCTTACTGGCCCATCGCCTGCGAAGACCGGGCCGATCGCGATGACCGCCGGGCCTCCGATGACCGCGAACAACGCGGGAAGAATGAACAACGCCAACGGGAACACCATCTTCGTCGCCGCCACCGCCGCCTTCTTCTCGGCCGCCTGGCGCCGCTTGCGCCGCATCGACTCCGAGTAGACGCGCAGCACCTTGGCGATCGACGTTCCCCAACGCTCGCTCTGAATCATGTTCGAGCCGAGCGACCGCAGCTCGTCGACACCGGTCCGCTCGAACAAGCCGTGCAGCGCCTCTTCGCGCCGCATACCGGCGTTCATCCGCCGGTTCATCGTCAGCAGCTCGTTCGCCAGCTCCGGGTGGAGCAGCACCATCTCTCGGCCGACTCGCAACAGCGCCGAGTCCAGACTGACGCCGGCCTCGACGCAGACCAGCAGCAGGTCCAGCGTATCCGGAATCGAGCGGATGATCCGCTCCTGGCGCAACCTGCGCATCCGTTCGAGCAGCGCCGGCGGAGCGACGAGGCCGAGCGCGATGCCGATCGCGCCGCTCAACAGCACCATGAAGCTCGAGTCGTGCGGACCCCAGGCGAACAGGGCGCCCGGAATGATCAGCGCCGACACCAGCCGCGTCATCGTGTACAGCACCGGCGCCGCCGGCGACTCGAACCCCGCCTGGATCAACTGCGACGACGTGTCGAGCGATACGGCGCCTTCCGGCAGCCAGCGCTCGGCGACCTTCCCCATCCGCATCGCGACGCTGCTGCTGTCGTCGGGGAGCGTGATGAGCGGAATCGCGTCCGTGGAAGTCGCGGCGACGCCGCCGGCGCGCGCGAGGGCAATCGCCCGGCGCGCGTTCGCCTGGTACGCGCCGACCGCGACCACCACGGCGCCCACCAGCAGCATCACGAGAACGAGCAACAGCAGCGTTGAGAGACTCACGGTTCACCTATTATATGTCGATGTCCGCGATCTTCATTAGAACGAAATATCCCACCGCGATCGACCCCGCCGCGTACAGCAGGATCAACCGCCCCGTCGACGTGGTCAACATCGGCACCATCATCGACCGGTTCAGGTAACTCAGTGCAAAGAAAGCGATTACCGGCAGCATGGCCAGCACGCGCCCGGTGAACTTGGGCTCGGCCGTCAGCGTGTCGATTTGTCCGCGCAGCGCGCCGCGGTCGCGGATCAGCGTCGCCAGACCGCCGAGGACCTCGCTCAGGTTACCACCGGTCTCGCGCTGGATGAGCAGCGACGTGACGAGCATCTTGGCGTCGAGCGTTCCCACCCGCTCCTGCATCGCCGAGCAGCGCCTGCCGCATGTCGGAACCCAGCCGCTGCTCGTCATAGATCCGGGTGAACTCGTCGCCGAGCGGAGCGGCGATCTCGTCGCCGCAGAACTTGAGCGCCGCCTGGAACGAGAACCCGGCGCGCATCGCGTTCACGATCATGTCGATCGCGTCGGGAAGCTGGTCCTCGAACTTCTTCGCCCGGCGCTTCTGCATCTGGCGCACGACGATGAACGGGGCCACGGCGCCCAGCAGCGCGCCGAGCCAGGCGGTGAGCAGGCCCCACTGCTCGCCGATGAGGAGAAGGAACGAAGCGGCGATCGCGCTGCCGAGGACGAACTCGCCCACCGACCAGCTCGCGCCGGCGCGCCGCAGCTCGTAGTCGAGCGCCTCGGACACGGCCAGCGAATCGAGCAGCCGGTCGAGCGCCGGCAGGCTGCTCCGGCGCAGGTCGCGCAGGATGTTCGCCGTCGGCGTCGCCGTCGGCGCGTCCTCGCCCATGCGCTGCCGCAACATGGCCGACGCGTTGAGGCGGCGCCGGTTGATGAGCGCGTACGTCCCCAGCACGAGCATCGCCGTGCCGAAGAAGACGAGGAGGAGAACCAGACCCTGCATTCAGCTACACCGGCAGCAAATAGATTGGACGGGAGATCGACGCCCGCCACCCGGAGCCGATCCGTGAACCCGGGGCGAACGCCGGTCGCCTCGAAGCGGCCGACCACAGCGCCGTCGTTCGAGACGCCCTGGCGGCGGAACCGGAAGATCTCCTGGGCCGAGATGACGTCGCCTTCCATGCTCGTCACTTCGGTTACGCTCGTCACGCGGCGCGTACCGTCGGAGAGACGCGACACCTGGATGATGAGATCCAGCGCCGACGAGATCTGCTCGCGCATCGCCTTGCTCGGCAGCGTCGTGGCGCCGAACTGGATCATCGTCTCGAACCGCGCCAGCGCGTCGCGCGGCGAGTTGGCGTGGATCGTCGTCAGCGAACCTTCGTGACCCGTGTTCATG
>CAWJXW010000007.1:0-77133 GCA_963846925.1 uncultured Gemmatimonadaceae bacterium
CGCCAGCCGAGCAGATTATGTCCATGCCGCTTCTCCACCCGCGCCGCTGGACGAGAGACGAGGTCGATCGTCTCATCGACGAGCGTCCTGGATGTCGCCGCGTTACGAGCTCGTCGATGGCGAGTTGCTCGTGACGCCTGCGCCGACGCGTCGACATCAGCGACTGATCTTTCAACTCGGGTGCTGCTGCATCCCTACCTCTCGCGCCTCAAGCTCGGCGAAATCCTCCTGGGTCCGAACGAGCTGAGGCTCGATGACGGCGACCGCTATGAGCCAGATCTAATCGTGCTTGAAGCCGCGGAAGGTCGCCGTCCGACCGCCAGTGATGCTCCCGACAAACCATTGCTCGTCTGCGAGTCGCTATCACCCAGTTCGGCGCGGCACGATCGAATCACCAAACGCCGATCGTTTCAACGAAATGGAGTGCCGGACTACTGGATCATCAACGGCGACGCACGAGTATTCGAAGTCTGGCGACCCGGCGACGAGCGCCAGCGATCATCGACGATCGATTGATGTGGTATCCCGAGATGCGCAGGAACCGTTCGAGCTCGACGTTCCCAGTTCTTTTCATCCGTCGAGGACGACGCGCCGCTCTAGCATCGTCTATCGCCAGCCCAGAGCAGGCGCGACGTGCGTGAGAATTGATTCGATCACGTGGGCATTGTATTCGACGCCGAGCGTGTTGGGCACCGTCAGAAGCAGCGTGTCGGCTTCGGCGATGGCCTCATCCCCTCTCAGTTGTTCGACCAATACGTCTGGCTCAGCGGCGTACGTTCGACCAAACACGGCTCGCATGTTGTCGATGACACCTATCTGATCGCTGCTTTCATCGCGGCCAAAGTAGGTGCGGTCGCGATCGTCCATCAACGCGAAGATCGATCGAGATACCGACACCCGCGGCGTCGCGTGTATGCCCGGCATCGGTCCACGCTTGCCGGTAGAGGCGGATCTGGCGAGCCTGCTGGACGTGAAATGGCTCGCCGGACTCGTCGGCCTTGAGGGTGGAGCTTTGCATGTTCATCCCGTGTTGCGCGGCCCACACCGCAGTCGCATTGGACGCTGAGCCCCACCAGATGCGGTCGCGCAATCCCGCTGAATGCGGCTCGAGCCGAAGCAGCCCGGGTGGGTTGGGAAACATCGGCCGTGGATTCGGTCGGGCGAATCCTTCTCCCTTCAAGAGCTCGAGAAAAACCTCGGCTTGACGCCGGCCCAGGTCGGCGTCGGTTCCGCCTTCCGGCGGCGCGTAGCCGAAGTGACGCCAACCTTCGATGACCTGCTCCGGCGAGCCGCGGCTGATCCCGAGCTGGAGCCGGCCGCCGCTGATCAGGTCGGCCGCGCCCGCATCCTCGACCATGTAGAACGGGTTTTCGTACCGCATGTCAATAACGGCCGTGCCGATCTCGATGCGGCTCGTCCTGGCACCGACTGCTGCGAGAAGCGGGAAGGGGGACGCGAGCTGCTGGGCAAAGTGGTGGACGCGAAAGTATGCCCCATCCGCGCCGAGTTCCTCCGCCGCCACGGCCAGCTCAATGGACTGCTGCAGGACATCGCGCGCGGAGCGCGCGGTTGATTGGCGCGAGGCGCTCCAATGACCAAAGGACAGGAAGCCGATCTTCTTCATGGGGGAAGCTTACTGGACCCGACAAGACAGTCGCCGATGCCGAGAGCGCTCAGGCGGGGCACGTCTCGCTCAAGGTCGCGCTCGTCCCGAAAAATAACGCCGCTGGGATCCGCTCCGGCTCGCCGCGCGGACATCGCGGCCCGGCCAGTGCACTCTTTTCTCGCATGAGTCCAGCAATGACAAGGCAGTCGCGCGTGTTGGGAGTCGTTGTCACGGCACTCCTCGCCGCGAGCTGCGCGAGCAAGCACGCCGCTGAAGCCGCGGCGTCGCTGACGGGACGGAAATGGTACGCGGTCAACATTGACGGCCGTCCAGCAATTCCAGCGGACACCGCACAACGCCCGTGGATACAGTTTCTTCGGGATAGCAATCGCGTCACCGGATCGACTGGCTGCAATCGTTTCGCGGGCCCGTACGCAGCGAGTGGATCGTCGCTGGCCTTCGGCACAATGGCGATGACGCGCATGGCCTGTCTGGATACCGCAATCGAACATCAGGAAGCCGCGTTCGCCGTGGTGCTTGGTGTGGCGACGACGAACTTCGCGATCTCCGGGGACACGCTGACGCTGGTCACCGCGAGTGTACATCGGACTCGGTTAGTGCGATAAGCGAGAGCCCGGAGTGACGCCCGGGGCTCAGTCTTTCTAGTGCTTCTTCCGCGGATTATGCCTAACAGGCGGCACGAGTCGGACTGCAGCGCACTCTTCGGATCGAGCCGCGCCGCGCGAGTCGCCGGGATCAGGCTTGCCGCCCCGGCTACGGCCGGTGATCTAACGACCGCTTTGTTTCGCGAGCTCTGCTTCGAACTCGCCCTGCTTTTGCGCGATGAACGACGCACATCCTTTCGGGTCGACGAACGCGTCGGCGTCTCCGTTCTGCAGCCGCGCGTATTTGGCGTCGAGGCCGAAATAGCTGCCGTGCGCGCCGAGGAAGATGTCGCACGGCAGTGATTTGAGGACGCGAAACATGCGCTGGTAGTCCGCCGCGATGCCCGGATACTGGGCGTTGCCGACCAGCTTGTAGCCCTGGTTCACGTTCGGGCTGCCGATGACGACCACGTCGTACGTCTTGCCGCCCTCGGTCACCTTCATCGTCCACGTTGTGCAGCCCTTGGTATGACCGGGCGTCAGGTGCGCGACCAACGTCACGCCGCCCAGCGTGACCCGGTCGCCGTCGTGGAGCACGCGATCGACCTTGACCGGCGGGTAGAGCGTGCCCGGATCGCTGCCGTAGTTGAAATCCGCCTTTCCGCCGGACTCCACGACCGGTACGTCCGCGTCCATGACCATGTAAGCCGCGCCGGTCGCCGCCTTGACCGCGGCGCTGCCGGCGTCGTGGTCCCAGTGGGCGTGGCTGATCAGGAGAATCTTGACATCGGAGAATTTGAACCCGAGGCGTTCGACGCTCGCCTTGATCAGCGGAACGTTCGCCTCGAGGTCACTGTTGATCAGGATGTGACCCTGCGGCGTCGTGATCAGGAAGTTCGCCAGCCCCTTGCTGCCGACGTAGTAAAGGTTGCCGGCGATGTGAAACGGCGGGAACGGCTCCGTCCAATCAGGCGATTGGGCGCTCAGCGGCGCCGAGCGAAGGCGGAAGCGGCGAGCGCTGCGATCAGGAGAGCGGCGTGGACGCCGGCGATGCGGTTCAGCATTCGCGCAAAGTAGGCGGGTCGGCGAATCCCGCCAACGACGAGCGTGACACGGTCATTTTCGTCGCGCCGTCTTCTCCCGCAGCTCTCGACCCCAGTTGTGCACCACGATCGTTTGCGCCTCGGCGCCGGCGCGCTTGAGCAGCAGGAAACGGCCGTCGGGCGAAACGTCGTAGCTGGCGTGCGAGGCATCGGTCAGGTAGTCACCGCTCACGACGACCCGGTGCGCGCCGATCGAAAAACCCGCGCCCGTCGTCACCTTGACCTCGACGATCTGCCCGAGCCCGTCGCGATAGTAGATCGCCGTCCCCGCGCGATTCCACAGCGCCTCCGTGGCGGCTTCTGTGCTCACGCGGACCCGCGCGCCGTTTTCCGGAAACGGCCGAACGTAGATCTGGAACGTGCCCGTCTCGTTGGATTGGTAGCTCAACCACTTTCCATCGGGCGACAGGCGCGGCTGCTGCTCGGTTGCCGGGCTCACGACGAGCGGCAGCATCTTGCGTTCGCCTTGCATCGGCACGGCGAGGATGTCGCGCGAGTACACGCTGCCGGGTGCGGTGCGATAGATGAGCCATTTCGAGTCGGGTGACACGATGGCCTCGAACGGCTCATACGGCGCGTCGTACAACGCTTCCGCCGGCGTGCTCGCGTCGGCGGGCCGCCACGAGATCTCGACCTTTCCCGACCGCTCCGAGCGAAACAGCACCCGCTTGCCGTCCGGCGTCCACTCGGGGCGAACGTTTGCACCCTCAGTGGTGAGCTGCGTGAACGTGTTGCGAGGAATGTCGTAGATCCAGATGTCCGACGAGCGAGCGTTGGCCACCGTGATCGCCACCCTCTTGCCATCGGGCGAGAAGCGCGGGTTGGCGTAGAGATGCAGTTCGCTCAGGAGCGGCGTCGGCACGCCCGATGTCGCGCTCACCAAGACAGGCTGATACTCCGCGCGGCCTTTGAGATAGAGAAGCGTCCCCGACACCGAGAGAGCCGCCTTGGTGCCACCCGTCGGGTCGAACACGACGCCATCCTCGAGTGGAATCGATTCTCCCGTCGGCTTCCTCTCTTGAACGTCGAACGGGACCGCCATGATCGTGCCGCTCGTCGCCACGTATACTAGCTGCCCGTCGAGGAAGCCCAACGGAACCGCCGCCGGCACGTCATGCGCTACGACAGTTCTCGTTCGCGTGTCGAGTACGGCGAGGCGCTGGGGCTCGGCGGGGGTGTTGGCCAGGGTGAACGCGACATACCGGCCTCCGGGCAAAGCCACCGGCCAACGCTGTCCGACGCGCACCGACGTCGAGTCCTTGAGTCCGATCATCGTGGAGCTCCCGGCCGACACGGACACCGCTTCCATTCCTTGGTAGCTGCCCACGACGATCGTGTCGTTGCCGAGCCACGCCAGACCATACGGAACCGCGACGGTCAACGCCTTCACGTTGGCCACCTGTCCGCCGTCGACCGAGACCTTTTTGAGCTCGTTCCCCTCGGTGAATGCGAGCCAGCGCCCGTCCGGCGAAAAGGCGAGGTTGCGCCCGGCGACCGTGGCGTTGTTGATGTCGGTCAACGACCGCGGTGCCAGCTCGCTGGTGCGCCTGATGAAGGTGCGAAAGCCGCCCGCGCCCTGGCTCGTGTAGGCCATCATGTCGCCCTTCGGCGAGAGGGCGACCGTCGCGCCAGAGAGCGCATCATACACGCGCTCGCCGGCCGGGAGATCGAGAATCGCGCGAATGACCGGCGGCTCGCTGACCGCTGAAGCGACGCTTCGGCTTTCGCGCCCGGCAACCCACGCCGCCCCGACCGCTATCAACGCGAGCGCCGCGGCGAGGTACGGCCACGGACGTTGGCGCGTCGCGGCCGCCGCTGGCGCCGGTGTGGTGGTCGCCGTGCTCGCGGTCGTCGTTGCTCGCTGATTCAACGCTTCGGAGAACTCGAGGGCCGTCGCGAACCGATCCGCCGGAAGCTTCTCGAGCGCGCGCGCGATCGCTGCGTCGACGTTCGCCGAAACACTCGGCCGCGCGACGCGCACGCTCGGCGCCCTCTCCGTCAACACCTTCGCGATGATCGCCTGCGCGGTGCCCGCGACGTACGGCGGATCGCCGGCGAGCATTTCGTACGTCGTCGCGCCGAGCGAATAGATGTCGCTGCGGCCGTCGATCGTGCGGTCGCCGATGGCCTGCTCAGGGACTCATGTACGTCGGCGTGCCGAGGCTCATCCCGGTCTCGGTGATGCGCGAGCCGGCGGTGTTGGACGCGGCGAGCGCGATTCCGAAGTCGGCGACCTGGGCGTGGCCGCCGTGGAGGAGGATGTTCTCGGGCTTGATGTCGCGATGGATCACGCCGTGGCTGTGCGCGTATTGGAGCGCGTCGGCGACTTCGGTGGCGATCCGGAGCGCCGTGTCGACGGGCAGTTGCTTCTCGCGCTTCAACCGGTCGCGCAGCGATTCGCCGTCGATGAACGGCATCGCGTAGAACACAGTGCCGTCGATCTGCCCGCTGTCGAAGAGCGGGAGGATGTGCGGATGCTGGAGGTTCGCCGTCGTCTTGATCTCGGCCAGGAAACGCTCGCCGCCGATGACGGCCGCAAGCTCCGGCTTGAGGACCTTGAGCGCGACGCGGCGGTCGTGTCTGACGTCGTAGGCCAGATACACGGTCGCCATGCCGCCGGTGCCGAGCTCTCGCTCGACGCGGTAACGATCGGCCAGCGCATTCGAGAAATCGGCGACGCTCATCGCGACGGCCGGTCGTCCGCGACGGGCGTGATGACGGGCATGACTGCGTCGTGCATGCGCGTATTCAATGGGAGATGTGAGACGGCCGAGCGACGCAATGGGCGGGAAGGGCGTGTCGCGTGCGCAAAGTTCGCGCGAAACGCAGGTTTCAGCTAGGCGCGCCGGTTAAGCGGGTCCCGCGCGCTGCGCCGAGAGCCTCGTCACCCGTCCTCGTTCCAGTTCCCCACACACTCTCCGTACTCCTCCCTTCGTTCCAGTTCTCCGCACGCCGCCCCCGCACTCCTCGTGCGAGACCTATATCTTTTTCGACGCAAACGTCGACCCGAGAATGGTGCCAGCCGATGACTGCTCCGCTTCGCGACAAGAGACCGGCCAAGGACGATCCCACGATCGCCGAGCGGCTCCGTGTGCACCGGACGCTGTCGGTTGCGCCGCAGGCGGAGCTGGATTGGTTGATCGAGCGCGGCACGCTCGGCTACTACTTGCCTGGCGATGAGGTGGTGATCAAGGGCGAGCCGGTGAACACGCTCTACATCATTCTCAAGGGACGGGTGGCGTACCTGGCGGAGTCGGCGGCACCCGGCGCAAGGTCATGGACTGGCGCGACGGCGACGCCACAGGCGTGTACCCGTACTCTCGGGCTACGCGATCGACCGGGGTACGCCGCGGTCGAAGAGCCGACCGAAATGATGTGCGTCGACCGCGAGCACGTCGAGCCAGATGCCGGTGACGTGTCCCGCAGCTGACCGCGGCGCTCGTGCACGCGATGATCGACCGCGCGCGCACGTTCAAGGAGAACGATCTCGAAGGCGAGAAGGTGGCCTCGTTGGGTCGCGTCGCCGCCGGGCTCGCGCACGAGCTGAACAATCCGGCCTCGGCCGCGACGCGCGGGGCGAAGCTCTTTGGCGACGCGATCGCCGAAGCGGAGGAGGCGGCGCGCGTGCTCGGCGCGGCACGGCTGAGCGAGCCCGAGCTCGCGGCCGTCGAACGTGCGCGCGGGAACTGCCTCCAGATTCGGCCGACGGGCGTCTCGCCGCTCGACCGCGCCGACCGAGAGGAAGCGATCTGCCGATTGGCTCGCGCGGCACGGCATCGACGACCGCGGCGCGCCGGTGCTCGCCGAGACGGCCGTGACCATTGCGATGCTCGACGAGTTGGCGCGCGCGCTGTCGAGCGACAAGCTCGGCGCGGCGGTACGATCGATGGTGGCAGGCTGCCAGGCGCGCGGCTTGGCGCGCGACGTGGAACGCGCGTCGTCACGCGTGCACGAGCTGGTGAGCGCCGTGAAGCGGATGACGTACATGGATCGCGCGGCGACACCGGAGCCGGTGGACTTGCGTCAGGGCCTCACCGACACGTCGGCGATCCTGGCGCACAAGGCGCGCACGAAGTCGGCGTCTCTGACGGTGGACGCGCCGGACGGCCTCGCGCGAGCAATCGGCATCGGCGGCGAGCTGAATCAGGTGTGGATGAACCTGATCGACAACGCGCTCGACGCGGTGGGCGACGGTGGCCGCGTGACGGTGAGCGCGCGCGCCGAAGGTCCGAGCGTCGTCGTTCGCGTGATCGACGACGGGCCGGGAATTCCCGAGGACCTCAAGCGCCGCATCTTCGATCCGTTCTTCACGACGAAGCCGGTGGGGCAGGGCACGGGGATGGGACTCGACATCGCCCGCCGGCTGGTGGAGTCGAACAACGGCCGGCTCGATTTCGATTCCAAGCCCGGCAACACGGAGTTCAGGGTCGCGCTCCCGATCACCTGAGAAGGGATGGTGCTCGCGGCGCTCCGGGAGTGCTCAGCGCCGCGACTTGCGGAACAGCGCGAGGTCGATGGCCTCGCCCATCGCTTTGTACCCCGCATCGTTCGGGTGCAAGTGATCACCCGAGTCGTAGGCCGGCAAGAACCGCGTGGTGTCGGCGGGATCGCGCGTCACTTTGTCGAAGTCGATCACTCCGTCATATGCGCCGCTCGTCCGAATCCACGTGTTCAGGGCGACGCGCTTGGCGTCGCGCGCGGCGCTGCCTCCGCGCAGCCCGCCCTCCGGCGTGAGCGTCGCACCGAAGATCACGAGCCCGCGCTCGTGCGCGCGGTCGATCAACTGCTGGTGGCCCGCGATGAGCTCCTCCGCGCTGACCTCGTTGCGCGGATTCGCGGCATCGGTGCCGCCATTGATGTCGTTGATGCCCTCGAGCACGATCACGTGCGTGACACCCGGCTGCATCAGCACGTCGCGGTCGAACCGCTCGAGCGCGCTCGGTCCGGCACCGGGCGAAAGCACGCGATTGCCCGAGATGCCGGCGTTGACGATCGCCTTGGCCGGTTCCTTCGAGGCGAGAAGTCGCCGGGCAAGGACGTCGGGCCAGCGGGCGTTCGAGTCGGGGGTTGAGCGGGCGCCGTCGGTGATCGAGTTGCCGAACGGAACGATCACGCCGGTCACCGAGGGATTGACCACGTCGACGCCCGCGACGAAGGGCCACATCAGCAGCGTCGTGTCGGGCGCGAAGCTCGCCGCTCCGGTGAAATCGCCGGACGCCGACACGTAATTCGTCTGGAGTCCCAGGGCGTGGCGCGTCGCAACACGCGCCGAATCCGTGATGAACATCGAGATCGCGATGTCGGCGAGGTTGGGGACGGCGAGTGACACGGCATCGCTCACCAGGTTCGCCCCGGCGCGAATGACGATCGACGATCTCCCGTTGAACGTGACCGGTCGGTCCGTCGCCGGGTCGATCGCGGCCCCCGACCTGCGCATCGCGAGGTGAACGCTCGCGATGGCGAGCGGACGGTCGCCGTACTGATTCGACAAGTGTATTCGGATGCGCGATCCGCCCGCGCTCACGCGAACGATTTCCCTGAGGGTGCGATTCACGAGCGTCGGCGTGCGATCGACCGAGTCGGCCGGCGGACGGGGCGGCGCGGCGAGCATGCTCGCGGCCCACGTCGCGACCCAGCGGTCGTGCGCTGCGGTTTGCGCGTTGGCGGGGGCCGCGATCAGAGTCGCGGCGAGGACCAGCGCTGGAGCGCGGCGAGTGGTCATGGTTAGGCCCGGTCCGGGTGAATCGCGCGGTGGAATCAGCGTGGTAAATGGCGTTCGTTGGGGCGAGGGCGCTAGAGGTGACGGACATGCTGCGCCATCATCCCGCGGCCAGCGATTCCACTGCACAAATTCGTCGGAATACGTGTCCCCTCGCGGGCGTCCTCGGCGTATCTAGGCTCAGACACGGACCGAGTTTCTCACGCCATCGAATTGGATGCTCTACGGTGCGTACGGCAGCACCGGACGTTTGATCCTCGACGAAGCTCTGCGTCGAGGACATCGCCCGGTCCTGGCCGGACGTGACAGCGCACAACTCGCGGCTTTGGCGCAACGAACTGGCCTGAGCACGATGCATCTGCCGCTCGAGAATGGGGGGCGGTTGCGCTCGGCGCTCGCCGGCGTGAGTTGTGTCCTCCTCGCCGCCGGGCCGTACCACCTAACCGGTCCCGCGATGCGCGCGGCGTGTCTCGACGCGGGCTGTTCGTATTTGGACATCAACGCCGAACTGGACGATTTCACGGACGCACTCGCCTGCGACGCCCGTGCGTACGCGGCGGGCGTCGGGATCGTCCCGGGTGTTGGATACGGCGTCGTGTTCGGGGAATGCCTCGCTGCTCAGGTGGCGTCCCGCCTGCCCGGCGCGACCTGGCTACGGCTGTCGCTCGCCACGCAGACCGTTGGACGGAGCCGCGGCGCGACCCTGAGTGTGGCGGCCGGCCTGGCTGCTGGAGGACGGGAGGTCCGCGACGGCGCGTTACGCAAACGCGCTATCGCGTTCTCCACCTGGAACGCGCCGAGCGCCAACGGCCACAAGACGCGATTTGCCGCCGCACCGCTCGCGGAGCTCGTAGCCGTGCTACGCTCGACCGGCATCCCAAACGTGGTCGCGGGGATCCCGCTGCCGCGCGCCGCCGCGGTGTTCATGCGCGTCGCCGGTCCGGTGGTCGGCAAAGCGCTGACACGGCTCGCTGCGCGCTCGTCGAGTCCAGTCTCCGATGCACAAGACGCGGTGATCGGCGGCATTCGCTCGCGCGCTTGGGCGGAGGTCGGCGACGCGTCCGGCCGGACCGTTGCCGCGGTGCTCGAGACCGGCGAGGGGTATCGGGCCGCGGCCGCCGCGGCGGTGCGCGGACTCGAATTGCAGCTGAGCGACGTTCGCGTCGGCGCGTTCACGCCCGCACAGGCGTTCGGCGCGGGCTTCGCGCTGCGTGTGCCGGGAACCACCATCAAGGAACTCTAACAGTCCAAAGGCGATGACGCCGCTCGCGATCGACAGAACGACGGAGCTCGATATCAACGGCTCTCGGCAGAAGGTCCGCGTGCGCGCCGCGCGGGCCGGGCTTCCTCCGCTGCTCGTCGTTCAGGGCGGGCCGGGGCTGCCCATCCTGCACGAGGTCGAGAAATTTCGGCGGCTTCTCGATCTGGAACAGGACTTCCTCGTCTGCTACTGGGAACAACGAGGATGCGGCACCGCGTCAGCGCGCGACGCGGAGAGCGGCTCGATGCCGCAGCACGTCGACGACCTGCGTGCGGTCATACGATGGTTTCAGAGAGAGGCGAGCCAGCCCCTCATCGTCCTCGGCATCTCGTTGGGTGGGACGTTGACCCTGCAAGCGGTCGCGCACGAAGGCCAACGCGTGAGGGCGGCCGTCGTCATATCCCCGGATTCGCACACCACCAGGAGCGACGCCTACGCGGCCGCGTTCCTGCTCCAGCAGGGGCGTCTTGCCCGCAGCGGCCGCCTGAGAGGACGGATCACGAAACTCGAGCCGCCGCCCTACGTGGACGCGGTGCCCTTCCAGCGCCGCGCCAGCCTCTTGATCGATCTCGGCACGGTCGAATACGGGAAGAGATTCACGCCATTGCTCCGAGAGACATTCGTCGGGATGATTCGCGCGTACGGTCCGCTCGGAACCATGAAGGCTTTGCGCAACATGAATCGCGTGCAACGCACGATCCTGCCGGAGCTCGTCTCGTTGGACCTGCTTGCCAACCCACCGCGCGTCACGATTCCCGTTCACTACGTGTTCGGCGAGCGGGACGCGCTGACTCCGCCGTCGCTGGTGGGCAAGATTCCGTCGAGGATTGCGGCGCCGGGGAGCACGGTCGTCTATGTCCCGAATGCCGGCCACCACGTCCATTTCGACCACCCGGACGTGGTGCGGTCCATCATCGCGAAGGCCTGAGGCTGTACGGCAACGAGACTTTTCGAACCGGCTTGTACCTGAAGTCGTACGTCCAGTAGGCGACGAGCCAGCAGTCTTCCTTCCCCCACGTGTACCGAGCGAATTCCTTCGGGATCTCGGCCTTGGTCTTGTAGACCTCGATGCCCGTGATCAGGGACGGCGCCTCGGGAATATCGGCCCACGGCGTGGGGATGCCGTTCATCAACACGATGGTGCAATGCCGGCTCGACCCTACGCGCGTCGGACCGTTCCTGGTCGGCCGCACGTCGAACGTGAAACCGGGGACGTCGCGCAGCAACTCCGCCGAATAGTCGACCTGCATCGTGTCGATGTCGGTGAAATCGAGGAAGGTGCCCTTTGCTTTGGCCTGCCTGCAGAGGAAACCTTCGTACGAGTCGCGGACACACGGACCGTCGGTGGCGTACATCGTGTCGAGCATCGCGACGCGTGGGCCGAGCACAAGCGACACGTTCACGTGGCCCGCCTGGGACAGCTTCACCGACCACTCGGTCGGGAGATACCCGACGCGGCGTGCGCGCACGACGTACTGGCCGTCATCGAGCGAGCGGAATTCGAAGCGCCCAAGTGAGTCGGTCCGCGTGCGGCGCTTCGCCGGGATCAAGACGACGTCCGCTTCGGGCATAGGATGGTCCGCGGAATCGCGGACCACGCCGGTGATCGCCCCGCCGGGCTGAGCGGCCGCGGGCTGCGCGAGCAGCAGCCCCGAGAGAGTCCCCGCAACAGCGGCGCGCCTGATCATTCTCCCAATGTATGGCGGCCGACCGTCGCCGCCACGCCCTTCAACGAGGGCTTAGCCGCGCCGGTGAACGACCAGGCCGCGGTTCCGCGTCTCGTTGCTCACCAAGAGCCAGCGATGCCACGCGTTGACGAGCGCTGCCGGACCTTGGAGCAGCACATACCGGGCGCCGCTGCGCCGCTTCTCAGCAGTCTCGTGCGTGCGAAAAGCCGCATGCAGCTCGGCTTCGGCGGACACGAGCTGCTTGTCCTCGAGCGTGGCGATCCAGTGGGAGTTGATGTGGTCCGGGATGTTCATTGGTACGCTCGTCATATGCAATCCTCAATTGGAGGCCGCCGTGCGACGCAGTGTGTCGTACGCATTGGCGTTTCTCCATGGAGCGGCCGGCGGCCGCCTTAGAACTTGTGGCGGAAGGTGATTCTGCCGCGCTGGAGATCGTATGGGGACACGGCTACGGTCACGCGGTCGCCGACGATGATGCGGATGCGGAATTTGCGCATCTTGCCCGCCGCCGTGGCGAGGAGGCGGTGGCCGTTGTCGAGGTCCACGCGAAACATGGCGCTTGGCAGGACTTCGGCGACGACGCCGTCCACTTCGATGGCTTCTTCTTTCATTTGGGGGCCCGCTTGCGGGCCGCCCTGTCGCGCGCGCGTTGGGCCGCCTTGGACTTGATCTGGCGCGCCTCGCTCGGCTTTACATGGTGACGGCGCCGCCGCAGCTCGCGGAGGATGCCGGATTTTTGCATCTGTCGCTTGAACGTCTTGAGCGCCCAGTCGATGCCATCGGTGTCGCTGAGAAGAATTTCGGGCACGGGACTCCTAGGAGATTGCGGAAACGTCGCGGAAACGCACGAGCCGATGCTGGTCTTCGTCCCATAGCGCGAGACGAAGCGAGGCCATGCCCGAAACCGGCGTGATGACCGGCGACTTGGCAAATAGCGCGTTCGAATCGTGGCACGATTGCAGACGGTAGTTCGGGATGCGCGGGGCGACGTGATGCACGTGGTGCAGGCCGATGCTGCCGGTGAACCACCGGAGCGGAGCGGGGAGTCGGAGGTACGAGCTGCCGCGCAGCGCGGCGTCCACGTATTCCCACTCGTCGTGGGGCGCCCAGTAGGCGTCCTCGAACTGGTGTTGCACGTAGAAGAGCCACACGCCCGCCATCGCGGCCAGGTAGTACGGGATTCCGTACGCGAAGAGCACCGTGGTCCACCCGACCGCCCAGATCGCCACACCGAGCACCAGCGCGATGGCGACGTTCGTTGTCCACACACTCGTGGCTTGGCGCGAGCCGGTGGCTGTGCTTTGTCCACGCAGGCGTTGCCCGATCGCGAGATGGAACGGGCCCCCGAGCAGGAGCGCGGCCGGATGCCGCACGAGGCGGTACAAGCGGCGCTTCCCCGGCGACCGCGCGAGGTATTCGCGCACGGTAAGCGTGGGTACGTCGCCGTGGCCGCGGCGATCGAGATCGCCGGAAGAGGCATGGTGCAGCGCGTGATCGCGCCGCCACTGCGCGAACGGAGTGAGCGTCAGCACACCCGTCACGAATCCTACGACGTTATTCAGCGTGCGCGACGCGAAGAATGAGCCGTGCGCGCAGTCGTGCATGAAGATGAACGTTCGAACGAGGAGGCCGGCGGTGGGGAGCGCCAGCAACAGCGCGACCGTCACCGACCAGTCGAGGGCCATGTGGATTCCCCACATGAGCGCCGCGAGGGGAATCAGAGTTGTGGCCAGCTGGAACGACGAGCGCCGCGCATCCGAGCCGATAAACGGCTCGACTACGCGGCGCCAATCTGCTCCCGCGGGGGAAGCGATCTGCTGGGTCAACGACCCAGCTTCGTCACGTTCTCCGCGGCGGGACCTTTCTGGCCCTGAACGATGTCGAACTCCACGCGCTCGCCTTCAGCCAGCGTCTTGAAGCCGCTGCCCTGAATAGCCGAGTGATGGACGAAGCAGTCCTTCTGGCCGCCCTCGGGCGTGATAAAGCCAAAGCCCTTCGCGTCGTTGAACCACTTTACGGTGCCGGTCGTACGCATTGCCTACCCCTTTTGTGTTGAATTGCTGTGTTCGGAGTCCGGACTTTGCCGTACCGGCCGACACAACGTGCTTCGTGATCATAGCCCTCACGATGGGCGTTCCGCGGAATGCGGATTCCTCACGACTGAACGAAAAAAAAGGCCCGCTCGCAATTCGGCAGGCCCCATAAAACGTTCGGAACTTGTCCACGCGCACTGCGCGTGTCTCGCTTGAACCTAATGATAATCACTAACGCGACTTTCCGCAACTGATGCGATTCCCGCGCCGCCAAGCCACTCGGCGAGCAGGTTTGCGGTGGAATAGGCCCGCCCGTTCGGCTCATCGACCCGCCACCGCCAATGCGCGGGGTCGCCCCCCTCCACGCGGTAAGAGTGCTGCCGCACCGGTTTCGCGGACTTGAGCGCGGCGACGCCACGCGTCGTCGGCACGATGGAACTCCACTCGATCACCATGAGCCAGCCGTCCGCGACGGTCGGGGCGCGCCCGGCGACCCACGAGAAGCTGAGGCCGACATCATCCAGCCGTACGATCAACCGGAATGGCAATGCGTGCAGCTCGAACACACCCTCGGGATGCAGCGCGCGGCGTTCTCTGAGGTGCGACTCGATCGAAACGGCGAGCGCGTCGAGCTCGTGGCGCAGCGTCGAATGCGCCCGCGGCTGACCGAGGAATGACGGCGGAGCCGAGCCCCATCGCACCGACGAGACGTCGGCGGCCGCCTGATCCCGCACGGAGCCGATCGTGCCGCCGCACGACGCGATAGCGTCGAGCGCAAACGTCGCGGCATTCTGCAGCCCCCCCGCGCCAAGATCGAACTGTTGCGCGGTCGCCAGCCATTTCGGCACCGGCGTGTCGTCGAGCAGTACGACGACGACGGACCCGGGACGCTGGCGGATGCGCTGGCGCAGAATCGCCGCGTCCGCGCTCGTGGCCACGTCATGCTGCCAAAGGCGTTGATGGAGCACGAGGACGACTCGCGATTGCTCGGCGATGAGCGTGGTGAGGACCTCGATTCCGTCGGAAGTCACGTGACCCTCCCATACGGGCTCGGTCCCGAGCCGCTCGCCGAGCTGGGCGCAAAGTTCCGTGACCAGGATCGCGTCCGACGGAACGGCCGAAATGGCGAGGTCGTACGTGAATGAGATCACTTCAAGCTCCGGAGTTCGCGGTCGCGCGCCAACATTAGGAACCTAACTCTCGGAGCGGTGTCGCGCTGAAACCTGCGTAAAAGAGCGATTCTCGAGCGCGCGCAGGGCCAGTACTTGCGCTTTTCCGTGCGGCATAACTTGAAGCACGAAACGGCAACGGGAGCGTCCATGCGAATCAGCGCGCGCAATCAGCTTGCGGGATCCGTCGAGTTCACCGGGCAAACCCGTCACCGTCATCGTGAAGTCCACCGAGGTGATCCTCGGTGTCGAGGACGCGAAGTGATCGCGGGATTTGTCGAGGATTGATGAAGAGCGCAGCACTGGCGCCGATTGCGCTCGCGTTCCTCGCCTGCGGCCGAGGCGAACAGCCGGCCGCGCGATCGACGTGCGCTGACCCGCGGGACCGTCGGCGCAGCCAGATTGGACGGCCGTCGGCCTTGCCGAGGCCGTTTTTTGGATCGAAGGTTCCAGCCGATGCAAGCCCCCGAAATTCGTCCACCGTTTCAGCTCGGGCCACTCGGCCGGACGGTTGCGCCGTTCTTGTCGGCCGCGATCGTCCTGTTCTTCGGCGTGCTGGCGTATCGCGGCGTGCAGACTACGCAAGACGCCGCGCGTCTCGTGACGCAGACGCACCAGGTGATCGAGATGAACGGCGCGGTGTTGGCGCGGGTGGTCGATGCCGAGACTGGCGAGCGCGGGTACATCATCACGGGCGACTCGACGTTCCTCGCCCCGTACCGCGGCGCCGAACAGGATGCGATCGCGCACATCGACGACCTCCGTCGACTCGCCGCGGATAATCCATCGCAACAGGCGCGAATCGACACGCTGGCCGGCCTCGTGAGCCGGCGATTCACGGTGCTCGACGCGCGCATCCGCGCGCGACGGGAGCATGGGTTCGAGCGAGTTCAAACGGACTTCGCAGTCAATGGAGGCGGAAAGCCCGAGATGGACTCGGCTCGCGCCGTCCTCGCCGCGATCGCGGGGACCGAGACACGGCTCCTCGAGACGCGGAGCGCGAGACAACGGGCGTACCAGACGGAAATCGCGTGGATCGTGATCCTGGGCGCTGGCGCCGCGGCTCTTCTCGCGCTTCTCATCAGTCTGATGTTGTCGCAATCGGCCGCGGTCGAGGCGCGCCTTTCACGCGAAGTGCGACACCGCGCCGACGACCTCGAGGCCGCAAATACTCAGTTGCAGGACCAGGCGACCGAGATGGAGATGTTGAACGAAGAGCTGCAGACGACGAACGACCAGCTGGCCGAGCGGACTGTCGAAGCCGAGCAGGCGAATCGCGTCAAGGCTGATTTTCTCGCGAACATGAGCCACGACCTTCGCACGCCGCTCAACGCAATCCTGGGCTACGTCGATCTGCTCGAGACAGGCGTGCATGGGCCGATGGGCGGCGAACAGGAGAACGACGTCCGTCGCATCAAGCGAAGCGCCGGCCATCTACGGGCGCTCATCACCGAGGTGTTGAATTTCGCGAAGATCGAGGCTGGGCAATTGCAATTGGCGATCGAGGACGTCCGTATGGATTCTGTTCTCGCGGAGTTGCGCCCGATTGTGGAACCGCAGGTCGCGGCCAAGGGCCTGAGCCTCCGCACGTCATGCCCGCCGGATCTAGTCGTCCGCGCAGACCGCGAAAAGGTCGATCAGATTCTGGTGAACCTCGCCGCCAACGCGATCAAGTTCACGAACGGCGGCGGCAGCGTGTCAATCGAGTGCCGTTCCGACGGCGCGTCGGTTCGAACCGAGGTGCGCGACACGGGGATTGGCATTCCTGCCGACCAACTCGACGCGATCTTCGTTCCCTTCGTGCAACTCGAGGCCAGCGCCCATCGCGGGAACGATCGTGGCGTCGGACTCGGACTGGCAATCAGCCGACAACTCGCGCGCGCCATGCGCGGCGACGTCGCGGTAGAAAGCGTGGTCGGCGGAGGTAGCACTTTCACGCTGCGGCTCCCCCGCGCGCCGCGCATGACATGAGCAAACCCTTTGGAGGTCTCAGTCGAATGACTCCCCGCGTCGCAAGCCTCGTCGCTCTGTGTGCCGTCGTTCTACCGGGGATCGTGGCGGCGCAGGGACTCTCGTCCGACACTGCCGCGCGGATCGACGCCGTGTTCTCGCGCTATGGCGCGGACGGACCCGGGTGCGCGGTCAACGTCGCCCGCGACGACAAGTCCATCTACGCCAAGGGTTATGGTCTCGCGTCGCTCGAGCTGCGCGCGCCGATTACTCCCAAGACCGTCTTCGATCTGGGTTCGACGTCCAAACAGATCACCGCGGCGAGCGTGCTGCTGCTGGCCCACGACGGCAAGCTCTCGCTCGACGACGACATCAGGAAGTACATCCCGGAGCTGCCCGACCTCGGCGCGCGCGTCACGCTTCGCCACCTGCTCACGCACACGAGCGGGTGGCGCGATTACACCGAGCTCATGACGCTCGACGGATGGGACGTGCGCGACCACACGACCGACCGTGAAGCGCTCGACGCCTTGAAGCGTCAACGCGCGCTCAATTTCCAGCCGGGGGCGGAGTGGCGCTACAGCAACACGGGCTACTTCCTGATGTCGCTCGTCGTGCAGCGGGCCAGCGGGCAGTCGCTCGCCGAGTTCGCTCGCCAGCGCATCTTCGTTCCACTCGGGATGACGCAGACGTTCTATCTCACCGATACTCGCCAAGTCGTTCCGAACAGAGCGACCGGGTACGATCCCGCGCCAAACGGCGGCTATTTCGTCGACATGTCCGACTGGGAACAGATCGGCGACGGCGGCGTGCAGAGCAGCGTGGAGGACCTCGCGCGATGGGACGCCAACTTCACGTCCGGCGTCGTGGGCGGCCGCGCGCTGCTCGACGAGCTCCAAACGCCCGCCAAGCTCGCGAACGGGACGACGCTCCAGTACGCGCTCGGGCTCAGCGTCGACACCTATCGTGGCGTGAAGCGCGTCTCTCACGGCGGGGCGTGGGCCGGCTATCGGGCGATGACGATGCGCTTTCCGGCGCAGCACCTGTCGATCCTGCTGACGTGCAATCGTGGAGATGCAAACACAAACCAGCTCGCGTCGAACGTGGCGAACGTCTTCTTGCCAGCGGAGCCGACACCGTCGCTCGCCGGGGCGGCGCGCGCGGCCGGGCACGTCGGCGCCGCCGCGCCGGGTGAAGCCGCGCGGTTCGCGGGGACATACCTGAGCGACGACGGCGGACTCGCGGTGTTCAGCGCGCGAGGAGATACGTTGTTCACCGGCCGATTTCCGCGCGCCCTCGCACTGGAAGTGCTCGGTCCGGGTCATTTCCGCAATGCAAACAACGGGAACGAGCAGCATTTCAGTCTGGAGCGCGGTGCACGTCGGCTGACGATCGTGCCTCCGACGCCAGGAGCTTCCCCCGCGAGCTTTCGAGGCGTCGACCCGGTCGGCGATACATCGAGTGCCAAGCTCGCGGAATACGCCGGGCGGTACACGAGCCCGGAGATCGGACACGACTTGGAGCTCGTCGTTCGCGACGGCCGACTCACGATGCACAACGAACGTGGCGAGGACGAGCCGCTCGTCCCGGCGTTCCTCGACGGTTTCTTCGGCCCCGCGCTCGTTCAATTCGAGCGTGATGCGAGCGGACGTGTGAAGTCGTTCACCTTCAGCACACGGGGCATTCAGGGACTCCGCCTGACTCGTCGTTGATTCAAGGCGCGGTCACGAGTGGCCAGCCCGCTCGGCCTCGAGAATGCGTACGATCCTCTCGACCGTGCTCCAACTGCGCGTCGTCACCGGCGAACCGACGAGTTTGTCGATCTGGCCGAGGTACCCGATCGTCTTCATGTGTCGCCGATACTCGCCGAAGACGAACGGGTGGTTCATGCGGAGGATCCTGACGAGCCACTGTCCGGCACGCGGGAGTTGAAGAGGCAGCGACGCGTGGAGCGGGCTCGCCTTCGACAACACGCTGACGAATCGAACGACGTCACGACGGGCGGGCCGGGCTCCGTACGGTCGATCCGCATGAACGCGCAACAGGTCGCGCGCGTCGCAGACCATGACGTGCGTCTCGAACGGCAGCGCACCGCGCAAGGCTGCGGCAAATTCCGTTCGTTTTCCCGGATTGCGGACGACGAACGTCCCGGCGGCGCCGACGTTCACGACGCCGTAGCGCTCGAGCTGGTTCGCCAGAACGCTCGGGCGAAACGTGCGATGCCCGCCGACGTTCACTCCTCGAAGAAAGACGACCAGCGCCATGTGAGTTAGGGCGACGAACGAAGCGGAATGACGGCGGGAGGCGCGCCGCGGTAGATCGGCCGGCCCCCGACGATCACTTGGACGCGGGTCACCGTGCTCGGCACGGAAACCAAGTAGGTCGCCCGCGACGAGGCCAAATTCCGCACGCGAAGCTCGCCCGGCAAGACGACAAAGTCGTCGCCACCCATTCCTGCGCCGCTCGCGACACGCGCGGAAATCGTCGTTGACGCAGTGCCCTCGATGGTCAGAAGGCCGGCGGCGGGTAGAGAGTCGAAGCGCATTGTGAACGCCGGTTCGGTCGGGGCGAAGGAAACGGTCGCCCCCGATCGGCTTTCCGTGCGCGCGGAATCGACGCTACGCGGTGGCGAAGCCGTCACCACGTTCGCTGGCGACCGCTCGAGCCGTCGCTCGATCCACGCGCGAATCGGGCTCGCCGCGGCAGCGGCGGCGACAACGATCACCGCCGCTGCCGCCTGCCACCCGGGTCGGCGCCACACCGGATGAGCGCGATGCGCGCGGGCGGCGCGGACACGACGTAGAAATTCATTCTCATTCAACGGCGACACCGGAATTGACTCGAGCGACCGGCGCACCGCGCTTGCCCGCGCGGCCAGCGCGTCGAGTCGTGACCGACAATCGGCGCACTGCGCGACGTGTTCGTGGCTCGCTTCGAGTGCATCGTCGCTGTCGTGCAGCGCGAGGAGTGCGCCGTCGGGCAAGTGCGAACCCGGGGGCTGAGCCGCTGCCGGCGTCGTCACAAGGCATCCCGGTCGAAGGTGGTCTCACGTGCCAGACGCTCGAGCGCGCGGGCAACCAGGGACCCGACAGAGCCCGTCGTCGTGCCGACCGCCTCGGCGATTTCGCGATGCGAGAATCCTTCCTCGCGCATGAGAACCGCGACGCGCTCCTTGTCGTTGAGTCGAGCGAGCGCGGCCATCACGATGCGTCTCCGTTCGTCGGCCTCGACGCCGGCGTGGGGATCTCGGGGCGCATCGGCCATCGTTCGTTCTCCTCGGCCGTCGAGGAGGCGTCCGCGCCGCGCGGCGGTGCGCCGTCCTTCGAGCACGTAGTTCGTGCCGACCTTGAACAACCACGCGCGCTCTGTCGGTCCGACGGGCGCACGGTCAAGAAGCCGAACGAACGCCTCCTGCGCGGCGTCGGCGGCGAAGTCGGGATCGCCGGAGAGCCGGACGAGATAGCGATACAGCGCGTCATGATGATTCCTGAATAACTCGGCGGCACGGTCCACGATGATTGGGGTGAAGACCTCACCGCATGATGAGCCGAAGCCCGATCGTCGGCGTCAGCTTGACCGGCGCCCCGAGCAGGTCATGGTCGCGGCACTGCGGGCTCACGACCGGCTGCGTTTGACCGTTCTCGCAGTAGCCGGAGATCTCGTACCACGTCGCGTTACGCCGTCCGAGCACGTTCTGCGCGCCCGCGAACGCGACGACGCCGAAGCCGCCAACGACCCGCGCGTAGTCCAACGAGAGGTCCAAGCTCGAGTACGCCGGCAAGCGCTGCGCGTTCGGCGCTTCGCGCACCGCCGTCTGTGCGCCTCCCGGTGAGGCGAGTGGCGAGGTCACGACGATGCGCGTGTACGGAGCGCCCGAAGTGAGCGTGTACGCGCTGCTCAGGTTGAAGCCGTTCAGGTGTAGCGAGACGGCGGCGTCCAAGGCGTGCGTCCGATCGGCCGGAGCGGGGAAGGACAATCCTCGCGCGCTCATGGTCGCCTTGCCGTAGCTGTACGCGAGCAACCCCGTCGCGCGGCCGACCAACATCCGCGCGCTGAGCTCGACGCCCTGCGCCGATTCGGTCGCGTCGACAAAGAGCGGACGGTGGAGCAACGACCCGGGCGTTGGATCGGCGGAAATTGCCCCCGAGGTATGGCGCGCGTACAGGTTGGCCGCCGCCAATACGCCGCGTCCGAACCATTGTTCGACACCAGCCATCGCGTTGTCCACGGACATGACCGGCACGCCATCGCCGCTCGTCAGCCATGACGTCGGTAGCGTCTGATTCTGGCCGACAACCGGCAGATCGAGCCCCTGCACGTACTGGTGTACGCGGCCGGCGCCGAGCGAAACGCGCGTGCCCGGCGAAAGCGCGAACAGCGCCTGCGCCGAGCCGGCAGGGCGAACCGCGTCAACGCCGGTCGCGCCGCCGACGTCGGCGCGCAATCCGGTTTCCAATGTCACGCGCTCACCGATCGAAGTTCGTGTGTCGACCCACGCGCTGCCGTATCGCAGCCTGTTTCGCCGCGAGACGTGCGTCAGAGACGAATCCGGCCACGTGAGCTCCTGCTGCGTTCCGTCGATCGACGATCCGTCGACCGTGACGTCGTAGCCAACCGTCGTTACGTCTCGGGTCGACGCGCGAGTCTCGATGCGCCCGCTGAGCGTCGCGTAGTCGACGCTCGAGCGAACGGGTGACGAGACAAGGCTGCCAGCTGACATCTCCAACGTTCGGGCCGAGCTCGACGCGAAGCGCGAGATGCCGACGCTTTGCGACATCCCAAGCGTGCCGAGCGGCGCGAAAAAGGTGATGCGCCCTGCGGCATTGCTCCACGTTTGACTGGAGGCGCCCCCGAGGTCGGTGCCGTAAGTGCGCGCGTCGCTGGTGAACAGCCCGCTCGTCTCGAATCGCTTTCCGTTCCCGAGATCCGCGTCGCCCCGGAACGTCGCCTGCGCGTCGCTGTACGCGCGGCCCGAGAGCGCGTCCGAGGAAAGCCCGCGCAGCCAGCGTCCGAGCGAGTGCTGGCCGGTGAGCGCGAAACCAGCCGACGAATCGACGGTTGAATTCGCCACCGCGCCGGTGACGCCGAACTGTGACAGCTCGGTGGATCCGCGCCAATCGCCGCCCGTCCCCAGTGAGGGTCGCGAACGGAGATCGATGCGCGTCGCTCCTTCGCCGCCGACCAGGACCGAGCGCACGCCGGGGTGGAGAAACGCGCCGCCGATCGCATCGGCGCTCACTCCGGATGTGCGTCCCAGCACGCCGAGCGGGTCGAAGAGTGGAAGCCCGTCGTAGTAGACGCGATCGTGATCCCAGCGATTCCCCCGCACCCACAGTTTGGCCGACCAATCGTCGAGCTGCGTGACGCCGGGCAGTCGCTGGAGCGATCGGAGCACATCGCTCCCGCCCAGTGTCGCCGACTCCGCGACGTCCGCGGTCGTGAGTTCGCGGACGTCCGTCGAAAGGAACGCCTCTTGTCGCGCGAGCGCCGCCGCGATGCGCCCGTCCCCCGCGTTCGCGCCCGGTGTGCCATCGTTGGTCAGACCGGGATCGTGCGCTCGGATCTCGACAGGTCGGAGACGAACGGGAAGGACGACCAACCCGACCGACACCGGCGTTGTCCCGGAGTCGCCCAGCCGGACCTCTATGGTCGCGGGCTCATAGCCTACACGCTGGACCCGAAGACGATACGCTCCGATCGGCAAGTCGGAGAAGCGATACGTGCCATTCGCGGATGTCGTCACGGTCCGAGCGAGCGCCGAGGGCGACTGTGTTCGTGGATCGACGAGCAAGGCGAAACCATCGGCGGTGGTGAGCGTGACCGTCGCCCGCGAGAGAGGCGCCGCCGTAGACGCGTCGATCACCGAGCCGCTGACCGTTCCCCCGGCGGAACCCGACGGCGCCGGCTGCTGCGCTCGCGCACTGGGCGCCGTGACGACAGCGGCCGTGGCAACGGCGGCCGCGACGATCGAGTGACGGACAGGTCGCGACAAACGCACCCCGTTGGTGAGCGTCATTTGATCGTCAACGGGATCACGTTCGCGCGAGGGCCGGTGTTCGCAAAGAACGGTTTGGTCTGCTGATCATTGGGGTAGCAACCGCACGTCGCGGACGTCACGTACGCCGCCGCGAAAACGTGTGCGCCCACCCCGAATGTCGAGCGCATGTCCTCCACCCGCAACGGGATCGAAAACGTCGAGGACTTGCCGGTGCGGTCGAGGGAAGTGCCCCACTGCCCGTATGACGTGGTGTCGGGAGACACTGCGGAGGTCCTTCCGATGAATGCCACCGTCGCCACAGCCTTCGCGTTCGTCGGCGGGGGATCCGACAGATGGCCGTTGATCCAGTAGTAGTCCTTGCCCGCGATCGTCTCGATGTGAATGCTGTCGATGATCGCCTGCTCCCACGGCGGCATCGCCATGAAAATCGTTGGTGCCGTCGTCGAGGGGCCGTCCACCGTCTGTCCGGGAACTCTCACGGTCCCGAACGTTGCCTTCTTGAAGGTGACGTCGTGCCGGCCGGCGGGCACGCCGTCGATGCGCCACGCGCCCGCCGTGTCCGTGACCCCAAGGTTCGAAAGTCCATCGATGCTCACCGTGACGCCGGAAAAATCGGCGAGCGTCGTGGCCCACGAATCCTGCAGCACGACTGTGCCGGCCAGCGTGCCGGTCGACGGGCTCGTGGCATCACGGCAGCCCAAGAGAAGGGTCGCGGCGATCGGGAGTCCTCGGCGCCAGGAGGGAGTCGTTCGGCGGACGCCGCGGCCGTGCCGATCGCGTCGCCAGTGCATGTCGTTCACGTGTCTCGAAGCCGGTGTGTTGTGTGAGGTGGGAGCGCGCGGAGTGACGCGAGGCGGCGGCTCCGTGGCGCCGTCCCTCCTTGTAATGCGCGACAGGCGCCGTTTCTGTCGTCGACGTGGTAGCCGGGTCACGCTTCCAACCCTACTTTCTGTCCGTCGCCCCCTCCCGCATTCCGTCTCTCCCCGCAAGACGCCAACGTGGACCTGCGCGAGCAGCTTCAATCGACGCTCGGTTCGTCGTACACGCTCCGGCGCGAGCTCGGCGGCGGCGGCATGTCGCGCGTCTTCGTCGCCGACGAAACGCGGCTCAACCGGCAGGTCGTCGTCAAAGTGCTCTCGCCCGAGCTGGCGCAGGGGATCAGCGCCGAGCGGTTCGAGCGCGAGATCCAGCTCGCGGCCTCGCTGCAGCAGGCGAACATCGTCCCCATTCTGAGCGCGGGCGACTCCGGCGGCGTTCCGTACTACACGATGCCGTTCGTCGAAGGCGAGAGCCTGCGTGCGCGTCTGCGCGCACGCGGCGCGATGCCGGTCGCGCAGGCGGTGAGCGTGCTACGCGACGTGGCGCGCGCACTGGCCTACGCGCACGAACGGGGCATCGTTCACCGCGACATCAAGCCCGACAACGTGCTGCTTTCCGGCGGCGCGGCAGTCGTCACCGATTTTGGAATCGCCAAGGCGATCTCCGCGTCGCGCACGAAATCCGGCGACGGCGCGACGCTGACGCTGCTCGGGACGTCGATCGGCACGCCGGCGTACATCTCGCCCGAGCAGGCCGCCGGCGATCCGGAAATCGATCAGCGGGCGGACATCTATTCGTTCGGCTGCATGGCCTTCGAGCTGTTCACCGGGCAACCGCCGTTCACCAACCGTACGCCGCAACGTCTCATGGCGGCGCACATGAGCGAGACGCCGCAGCCGATCGCCGAGCTGCGCCCCGACCTGCCGCCGGCGTTGGCGTCGCTCGTGATGCGATGCCTCGAGAAGGACGCGGCCGTCCGCCCACAGTCGGCGGCCGAGTTGGCGATTACCCTCGACGCTCCCGTCAGCGACGCGGCCGGCGCAACGATGCCGGCGATCCTGCTCGGGGGACGAGGCATGCTGCGGAAGGCGCTCCTCGCCTACGCCGCCGCGTTCGTCGTCGTGGCGGTCGTCGCGAAAGCAGCGATCGTCGGCATCGGGTTGCCGGACTGGGTCTTCCCGGGTGCGCTCGTCGTGATGGCGCTCGGGCTGCCGGTCATTCTGCTGACCGCCTACAGCCAGTATGTCGCGCGCCGCTCCGCATTGGTTTCGCCGACCTTCACGCCGGGCGGCACGCCGTCGCTCGCACATGGCACGGTTGCGACCATCGCGATGAAGGCGAGCCCGCATTTGTCGTGGCGGCGAACGGCGATGGGCGGCGTGTATGCGGTGGGGGGATTCATCGTACTGATAGGCGCGTTCATGCTGTTGCGCACGCTGGGCATCGGGCCCGCGGGGTCGTTGCTCGCCGCGGGGCGCCTGTCGGCGCGCGACCGCGTGCTCGTCACCGATTTCAACGTCAAGGGAGCCGACTCGTCGCTGTCGAGCGTCGTGACCGAGGCGGTGCGCACGGAGCTCGGACAGTCGAACCTGTTCACGATCATGAGTCCGACGACGGTCGCCGCCGCCCTGCGGCGCATGCAACGCCCGGCGACGAGTCGCGTCGACCTGCCGGTTGGCCGCGAGGTAGCGCAGCGCGAGGGTGCGAAAGCGGTCGTCGACGGCGACATCACGCCGCTCGCGTCGGGGTTCATCGTCTCGCTCCGGCTCGTGACCGCGGACTCCGGCGTCGAGCTCGCGTCCTTTCACGAGACGGCCGAACGGCTCAACGACTTGCTGCCAACGCTCGACAAGCTCGTGCGGTCACTACGCGGCAAGATGGGCGAGTCGCTCAAGGCCGTGCACTCCGATCCGCCGCTCGAGCAGTACACGACATCGTCGCTCGAAGCGTTGCGCAAGTTGGCCGAGGCGAGGCGAGCGAACAACGTCGAGGCCAACGCCGCCAAATCGATCGCGCTCCTCGAGCAGGCGATCGCGCTGGACACCGCGTTCGCGATGGCGTATCGCAGCCTCGGCATCGCGTACAACAACCTTGGCATGCCGCGCGAAAAGGCCGACTCCGCGTACGCGAAAGCCTACCGCTTCCGCGACCGCCTCACCGAACGCGAGCGATACCTGGCAACCGCCGCCTATTTTGGCGGGCCGGCACGCGACCGCGCCCGTGAGACAGCGGCGCTCGAAGACTACCTCGCGCGCTACGCGCAGGACTACGCCGTCTACAACAACCTCTCACTGCGACTCGAGTCGCGTCGGTCGTGGGCCAGGGCGGAGTCGACATATCGACGTGGAATCGCGGCGGGCCCCGATGCCTCGCTGCAGTACGGCAATCTCCTGCGAAATCTGGTGAGCCAGGGAAAATTCGACGACGCGGCCGCGCTCCAATCCGAGATCAACCGACGGTTCCCAGGGTCGCCCGTCGGCGAGGCGGTGGCGTCTCAGATCGCGGTGTCAAAGGGATCGTTCGATACGGCGGCGGCTCAGCTGGAATCGGTGCGCGCGTCGACGAAAAGCGCGCTGGTTCGGGAGCGGTCCGACGAATTCCTCCGCGGAATCTCGCTCACGCGGGGCCGGCTTTCGGACGCCGCGCGGCGGCGCCGCGACATCGTCGCGGAGAACGGCGCCCTCGGTGCCGCCTCATCGCCCCTCGATGAAGCGATCGAGTCCGCATGGATCGACGTCTGGTTTCGCGAGCAGCGCACTCGTGCCGTGGCGACGCTCGATAGTGCGATCGCCAAGACACCGTTGCGGACACTTTCCGCCGACGAGCGCGATGACTTCCAGATCGCGAGCATCTACGCCCTCGCGAACCGACCGGACAAGGCGCGCGCCGTTCTGGCGCAGTACGACGTGGACGTGCGCGACACGACGGTTCGCCGGGCGCAGGAGCCCCGGCGGCACGCCGCGCTCGCCGAAATCGACATCGCCGAGGGCAAACCGAAGGAAGCCCTCGACGAAGTGCGGCAGAGCGATCGCCGTCCCGACGGGCCGGCGGATTCGTGTCAGCCGTGCTTCGACGCCTCCATGGGTCGCGTGTTCGACCTCGCGGGGATGCCCGACTCGGCCATCGCGGCGTTCGAGCGCTACACATCGACGACGTACTGGGACCGGCTGGACGACCGTGCCGACCCCGCCCATCTCGCCGGCGCCTACAAGCGACTCGGCGAGTTGTACGAGGCCAAGGGGGAAAAGCAGAAAGCGGCGTCCTACTATATGAAGTTCGTGGATCTATGGAAGAACGCCGATCCCGAGCTTCAGCCGAAAGTGACCGAAGTGAAGCAGCGCCTCGCGCGCCTCGGCGACATCGAGAAGCGCTGACCCGTGCCGGACGACGTCACGCCGCCGCTTCGGCGCGGTCGTGGCAGGGAAGTGAAAAACTGAACGTCGTCGTGTCGCCCGGCACGCTCTCGGCCCACATGTGCCCGCCGTGCGCTTCCACCAAGCCGCGCGCGATGTAGAGACCCAGACCGAGCCCCGCCACGCCGCCGCGGCGTGTGCCGCTCGTTCGCCCGAACCGGGTGAAGATCCGCGAGAGTTCTTCCTTCGGGATGCCTTTCCCCCGATTCACGACGCCGAACCTCACGTCGTCGCCGATCTGCGCCAGGTGAACGTGAATCCCACTCTTTGGATCGCCGTACTTCGCCGCGTTGCTCAACAGGTTGCCGAGGATCTGTTCGAAGCGATCGTGGTCCACGTACACGGGCAGCAAAGCGCCCTCGATGGACAGGGCGACGTCGCGTTGCGGCGTCAGATGGCGCAGGCGCTCGAGTGTCTCGCGGACGAGCTGGGCCGGATCATGCCAGCCGCGCTCGAGCGACAGGCGGTGCGCTTCGAGCCTCGAAACGTCCAAGAGATCGTTCACCATGCGATTCAGCGAACGCGCGGCCGATCGAATGTGGCGCACGGTTGCTGATTCGGGTTCGGTGAGGTCGCCGGGGTGAAGATCAGGCAGCATCTCGGCGGACATCGTGATGACGCCGATCGGCTGCCGAAGGTCGTGGGCGACGACCGACGTCCATTCTTCCTTCAGCCGCTCGAGCGTCTTGAGGCGAGTGATGTCCTGCGAGGTTCCTCGCAAACCGACAAACTTGCCCGACGAGTCCCGCACCGGCTCGCCGTGCGTCGCGACCCAACAGCTCGCTCCGTCCGGGAAGACCGCTTCCAGCTCGAGCTCGAACGGAGTCCCCTCTTGCATCATTTTTTCGACAGCCACTCGAATCGCCGCCGCGCTCTCGGGCGTGAAAAACTGGCGGAGCTCGTCCGGACCTGGTAGCGGCAGCGACGGGTCTCGGTGATGGATCCGATATAGCTCGGGCGACCACCAACCGGTCTTGGTCCGAAGGTCCCACGTCCAGTTGCCGATGTGCGCGAGCCGCTGCGCCTCCTCGAGCTCGTTCGTCGTCGCGGCGAGCGCGCGCCGCGCTCGCCGCAAGTTCTCGTGGAGGAGACTGACCGCTGTTCCGATCGCCAAAAAGATGGCGACGGTCAGCAGGTATCTCGGGTCGGCGGCGCCAAGCGCCCGCTCCGGCGGTGCGAGAAACCACCACACGAGGGTGGCCGAGAGGATCGTGGAGGCGATGCCGGCCCCGAGTCCGCCGAGCCACGAACTGACGATGACGGCGCCGTTGAACATCAGCCAGCGCGTTACCGTCGACAGGAACACCGCCTCGGCGCCGAACGCGACGAAAGGCGGGAGCACGGCGCAAAGCGCCAGGCGAAGTGCCCGGCCCGGTCCGGTGTCTACAAAACGTTTCGCCACGCGCTCTTCTCCTGCCGAATCCTCGTCGGGCGGCGCCGCGCGGACGATTGGACTTTTGTCATGACGCGGCGGCGACGAGTCCGGTCGCGGCTCGGCCCGCGTCAGTTCATTTCGGCGCGAGATAGTCCTGTGCGGCGACGATCTCCCATCCCCCTTTTCGCTTCACCCACGTGTCCGTGAATCGATAGCGGTGAACGAACGGCACGCCCTTGCTGCGTCCCTCGACGATCAGCCAGCCGGTGACCGCGGCGGTGACGGCGCCGAACTCGTGGACTTCCATTCCCTCGTTGCGCGCCGCGGTGACGGTGTCCGCGCCGCTCGTGACGTCGTTCAGCACCTCCTCGCGGCGCATCAACTTGTCGTTTTCCGTATAGACGAACTTCGGCGAGAGGAGCTTGTCGAAGAGCGCGCGATCCCTCCTCACGAGACCGGCGGCCCACTGATTCTCCAGACGCACCAGCTCGACGGCGCCCGGCTTCGGCTCTTTCACCTTCTTCTGGGCGAGCGCGGTCGGTGCGAAGAGCGCGACGAGCAGGATCGAGCGGACGAATTGGGGGGGGCGTTGCATGCGGCCTCGTGGGGGTTGCAGTTTCGAGTCACTGGACAATGTGGTCAACGAAGCGTCGTCGCAACGGCGGGCCCGGCCACACGGATCAGTCGCCGTGGGGTATGCAAACTGCCGTCCGGTCGAGCGACGCATGAGCAACGAAACAGCGAACGACGTCGCGACCGCGAGAAGTCTTCGCTGGCCACTCCTGGTCCTGGCCGCCGGCATTCTCTTCGCCGTCGCGCCGTTTCTGTCGGGGCTCGTCGGGGCGCTCATTCTTTTCGCGCTCACGCGCCGGCTCCATTATCGCCTCGTCGCGTTCATTCCTCCCAGGGCCTCAGCGTTGGTGATCGCGATCGGCACGTTGGCCGTCGTGCTCGTTCCCGGCGCGTGGCTCGTGTCGACGATCGTGGCCGAGGCGAGCACCGCACTCCGCGGCTTGACTCCCGAGGATGTCACGCGGTGGGTGGCGTCCACGCCCATGGGCGGTTCCGATCTGACGAAGGACATCGGCGGCGCCGTGGCGGGAATCGTCGGATGGATTTCCGAGCGCGCCGTGCGGTTCGTCGGCGGCGTCGCCACGGCGACTCTCAACGCGGTGTTGGCGCTGTTCGGTCTCTATTATCTGCTCCTCGACGCTCCCTCGCTGTGGGCGCGCGTCAAGCGTTTGCTCTCGGTGCCTGAGGATGTCGCCGATCTGCTCGCCGTGCGCTTCGGCGCCGTGACGGACGCGTTGCTTCTCGGGACGATGCTCACGTGCGTGCTCCAGGGGACGATCGTAGGAATCGCGTTCGCTCTCGTCGGCCTGCATCCGGCGGTGCTCTGGGGATTCGTCACGGCGTGTGCCGCGGTGCTTCCGATCCTCGGCAGCGGATTCGTCTGGCTGCCGGGAATCGTCGTGCTGCTCGCCACGCATCGCTTCGGCGCGGCGGCGCTGCTCGCGTTGCTCGGCGGCGGAATCGCCTCGAACGTGGACAACGTCGTGCGCCTCGTAGTCTACCGGCGTGTCTCGGGAATCCATCCAATGGTCACGCTCGTCGGCGTGTTCGCGGGAGTCCGGATGTTCGGTCTCATGGGCGCGTTCATCGGACCGTTGGTGCTTTCGTGCTTCGTAGAGCTACTCTCGGTGTACGACGAGGCGCGTCTCGGTGCGGGCGCTCGCGTCGCGCCCAAATAGCGGCCTGGTGGAGCCGATGAGCGGTTCGATGAGGGCGGTCTTGCTCCGACGGCCAGCTCGCGATGCAGACGAACCCCTTCCGCTCGAGGCGGCCGTCGCGGCACGGCCAACGGTCGGTGAGAACGACGTCCTCATACGCGTGTCGGCGTGTGCCGTGTGCCGAACCGACCTCGATGTGGCCGAAGGACGCGTCTCAGCTTCGCACTATCCGGTCATTCCCGGGCATCAAGCCGTCGGTGAGATCGAAGCGGTCGGGGCGCGCGTTCGCGACCGAAGGGAAGGGGATCGCGTCGGCATCGCGTGGATCCGTTGGGCGTGCGGCGAATGCCGTTGGTGTACGTCCGGCCGAGAGAATCTGTGTCCCCGATTCCAATCGAACGGCTGTGACGGCGACGGCGGATACGCGGAGTATGTGTCGGCTCCCGCGGCGTTCACCATTCCGATTCCAACGGCGCTCGACGACACGCACGCGGCGCCGCTGCTCTGTGCCGGCGCCATCGGATGGCGGTCGCTCCGCCTCGCAAACATCGACGACGGCGAGCCGCTCGGCCTCACGGGCTTCGGCGCCTCGGCGCACCTCGTACTCCCCATGGCCCGGCACCGCCATCCGAATTCGCCCATTTACGTATTCGCACGAAGCGATGAAGAGCGCGCGCTTGCGCGCGAGCTCGGCGCAGAGTGGGCGGGCGACACGACGGACCAACCGCCGCAGCAGGTCGCGGCGGTCATCGACACGACGCCCGCATGGAAGCCGGTCGTCGAGGCGCTGCCCAAGTTGATGCCCGGCGGCCGCCTCGTGATCAACGCCATCCGGAAAAACGACTCCGATCGGGCGGAGCTGCTGCGATTGCGGTACGAGACCGACCTCTGGATGGAGCGCGAAATCAAGAGCGTGGCCAACGTGACGCGGCGCGACGTCCGCGAAGTCTTGGACGTGGCCGCCGACCTGTCGCTGAGGCCGACGGTCGAGACTCTGCCTCTCGACGAGGCGCCGGTAGCGCTGGCGCGGATGCGAGCGGGACGGTCGGTGCGTGGGGCGACCGTGCTCGTCATTCGCTAGCTGGCGAAGTACGCGCTAGCCGGCGCGCGGGCTCTCCAGCGCGAGCTTGGCCGCGCCGACGACTTCGACAGGCATAGCGCTGAGCTTTCGAAACACCCGCGCGCGCCGCAGCACCGGCCACCAGTCGTACAGGTACATCTCCATCGGGCGCCACATGCCGACCCAGCCGGCGATGGTGAGACTCTCGCGCACATAACCGGCCCAATCGCCGTTCTCCGGGACGAAATGTCTGCCCAGGAGACACGTCGCGAGGAATACGAGGCCGGTGGCCAGCGCCACTCGGCCTTCGCGCATGATCCGCCTGAACTCGAGATCCGCGATGCCCGCGCGATACTCGTAGTAGTGGTGGATCGCGTCCGTGATGAGCGGAGTCGGGTCGGTCGCCGGCCAACGCTCGAGATGCACGCGGAGCGCGAGTGGATGGTCCATCGGATACTCGCGCGCCCAGGTGACGATGTACTCGTCCGCGTCCTGATCGAGGTCCCGCTCGGGGAAGGGCGACGGGTCCATCGAATTGAAGAGCTGACTGACCTCGTGGAGGTTCAGCTGGATCAACGAAACCGGCTTGGGGCTGCCGCGCGAGAAGAAGCTCATTGGGGGAAGCGGAGTCGTCCGTCGTACTGCCCTGCTTGGTGATTCACGTTCCGGGCCGTCGCGAGACGCGCTTGCGCGGGGCTAGCCCCGCCGAGGCCAGCCGTGGGGCATTACATTGGCAGCGCGCCACCGGGTGACGCGGCTCGGGGCGCGGAAGACACCGACCTCCTTGCTGCGGAATCGCGTATGGAAAGGGAGAAGGCTCTCGCGCTGTACGACAAGCTACTGGCCACGAATCCGGACGTGCAGCGGAAGGGCGACACCATGCCGTACACGTCGCTCAACGGCAACATGTTCAGCCTGTTCACCAAGGAGAACCGGCTGACCCTCCGGCTTCCGGCCGGCGAGCGGGAGTCGTTTCTCGCGCGCTACAAGACGACGCTGTCGGAGCAATACGGACACGTCCAGCCGGAATACGTCGTCGTTCCCGATTCACTGTTGGCGAAAACGGCCGAGTTGAAGCGCTATTTCGACATCAGCTATACATATGTCTCGTCGCTGCGGCCCAAGGCGACGACGAAGAAGAAGCCCGCCGCCGCGAAGCAGCGACGAAAGAAGTAGCTCAACGCACGCGCAACGAGTCGACACCATGCCAACCGCGTTCATCCAGCACCCGGGCCGACCGGGCATGTTCGGCGCTCTGATGGACGAGTACGCCCGAGCCGCCGAGGACTTCTGCCGTGTCGTCGATTGGTTCGACGCGTCGCGCTTCGACGGCGAGCGCTCCGAGAACTCCGCGACGACCAAGTCGCCTCGCATCATGTGCGCGCACGTGTGCGGCGCGGCGCACCGCTACGCACACTACATCCGCAAGGCGCGCGGCATGGACTTCATCGAGCAATATCAGGTCGATCCGGCGCTGATCTCCTCACCGCGCGACGTGCGGCGCCTGCTCGCCGAGGGGATCATGTTCACGGAGGCGACGGTCGAGCTGCTCCGCAATTCCAGCGAGGATGAAATCCGGGCTCTCGTGTTCCCCGTGCGCTGGGGCCCACAGTACGACCCCGAGATGCTCCTCGAGCACGCGATCTGTCACCTGCTGCGCCATCGGCGGCAGCTCGAACGGTGGTGACACGCTCGGTGTCCGTGCCGACTGAGCGCAGGCTTTTCACGTGGGGACGGCGCGCCGCGGCGTTTGCGGCGGCCGGGGCCGCCGTCGCGATGCTCGTCTATCCGGGCGGCACGTACCGCGACCACTCCACGTCGGGATACCAGTTCTTTCACAACTTCTTCAGCGACCTCGGCGCCACCGTCACCTTCAGCGGCCAGTCGAATCCGATAGGCTCGGTGCTCTTCGTCGTCAGCCTCGTCGTGCTGGTCGTCGGGATGGGCGGCATTCTCGCCGGACTGGCCCGAGTGTATTCGCGCTCGCCGCGCGCGGTCCCGCCGATTCGACTCGCGGTCGTCGCCGGCGTGTTCGTCTGCGCGTGCTTCATCGGCGTCGCGGTCACGCCGGAGAACCAATTCCGATCAACACACGTGCTGTTCACCAAGCTGGCGTTCCGTGTGTTCCCCGCGGTGCCGCTCTTCCTCGGCCTCGCGGCGAGTCGCGGCGAGCGGTCGTCGCGTGTCGGTGTCGCCTGGGTCGCGATGATCGCCCTGCTGGCGGCGTACGTCGTCGTCCTCGACTTTGGACCGCGTGTTTCGACTCCGATCGGGCTCGTCGTGCAGGTGACGGCGCAGAAGATCGTAGCGGTCGGAGCGGTGCTGCTCCTCGTCTACCAGTCGATCCTGGCGGAGCGGGTCCAGGATCCTGCGATCGCCCAACAACAGTTGCTGGTCGAGAGCGGCCGGTGACGAGTTGCAACTGACCGCTTCGCTCAATTCCCGGCGAGGAACTTGGCGATCGTCTTGTTGAGGAAGTCGCGGTCCTCGGGGCTCGCACCCGCGCCGGCGGGATGTCCCCAAAGCGAGGGAATCGGCGTGAACTGGACCTTCGCGATGAACTGCTGCTCGTAGCGTGCGTCGGTCATCGGAAAGTACAGGTCGGTCTCGGACGGCATGTACAGCAGCGGCACTTTGATCGACTTGAGTGCGCGCTCCACATCGCCGTCGAAGCCGGGCGTCGCGCCGACGTTGTGCCGCTGCCACGTGCGCGCCTGCAGGATCACGTCGTTCGCGTCGGCGGCCGAGAGGAAGTTCGTGCGGAACGTGTTGACGTACTGATCGAACGTCGTTCCGGGCGTTGTGACCGTCTTCCACAGCTCTCGGCGCCACCATTCCTGCGAGTAGAGCCACCCGGCCCACACCATGCCGAACGCCTCCATGCCTTTCTTCGGCGGCGCGGTGTAGTCCCCGTTGTTGAACGTTGGATCCGCGGTGAGCGCGGCGATCTGGCCCTCGAGTCGGACGATCCCGTGGCCGTAGGTCTTCGCCGTGCCCGACGTCGCGACGACCCGATCCGCGAAATCCGGATAGCTCACCGCCCACTGAAAGGCCTGCTGCGCGCCCATCGAGAAGCCGATCACGCCTCGCAGATGCGTGATCTTGAGATCCTCGACGAGCAGTCGGTGAACCGCGTCGACGTTGTCCCGAATCGTCGTCACGGGAAACCGCGGTCCGTGAAGCGGCTCAGGCGTATTGCTCGGCGACGAGGAGTGTCCGTTGCCGAAGAGCTCCGTGGCGACGAGAAACATCGTCGCGGTGTCGAGCGCGCGTCCCGGCCCGATCAGCCACTCGTAGCCGTGGTGGTTCGCCATGTAGTGCGACGGCAGCAGGATCGCGTTGTCGTGCGCGGCATTGAGATGGCCGTACGTGCCGTACACCACGATCGCCTTCGGCAGGACGACGCCGCTCTCAGTCTTGAAGTTGTCGATGACGAACTGATGGTGCTCGGCGCGGTCGACGCGTTGCGCGTGCGCGGCGCCTGCCGCGGTCACGAGGCAGGCGGCGAGTGTGAAGGCCGGTCGGCGTATCAAGAGCTGCTCGGTGCGGTGGGTGGTCGCCGGCTCAGAGCCACGAGCCGAAGCGACGAATGTACCACCCCTTCACGATCTGCGTGAGCACGGCGTACGACAGCACGATCGTTACCAGCCACGGGAAGTAGTCCCCGGGAAGCGGGACGAGGCCGAGTTTGCGGCCGAACGCGATGAATGGAAGAGTGAGACCCGCCGCGATGATAGCCCCCGTGGTGAGTAGAACCGGCGTCGTGGCGCGGCTCTGGAAGAAGGGAAGCTTCGCCGTGCGAATCATGTGCACGATGAGCGTTTGCGTCGCCAGCGACTCGATGAACCACCCGGATTGAAACAGCGCTTGGTGTGCGGGCGCGTTCGCCTCGAAGATGTACCACATCAAGAGGAACGTGCCGATGTCGAAGATGGAGCTGATCGGACCGATGAAGATCATGAAGCGCCCGATGTCGTCGGCGCGCCATTTGCGCGGAACGCGGATGTACTCCGGGTCCATGTCGTCCCAGGGGATCGCCGCCTGCGAAAAGTCGTACAGCAGATTGACCGTGAGCAGTTGCACCGGCAGCATCGGCAGGAAGGGCAGAAACGCGCTCGCGATCAACACGCTGAACACGTTCCCGAAATTCGAGCTCGCCGTCATCTTGATGTACTTGATCGTGTTGCCGAACGTGCGACGCCCCTCGGCGACACCTTCCTCGAGCACGAGGAGACTCTTCTCGAGCAGGATGATGTCCGCCGACTCCTTGGCGATGTCGACGGCCGAGTCGACCGAAACGCCGACGTCCGCCTGACGGAGCGCGCCGGCGTCGTTGATCCCGTCGCCGAGGAAGCCGACGGTGTGGCCGCGGGCTTTCAGCGCGCGCACGATGCGCGTTTTGTCGTCGGGCGTGAGCTTCGCGAACACGGTGTGCTCCGCCGCGATCGCGCCGAGCGCGGCGTCGTCCATCCCGGCCAGCTCGGCGCCGAGGACGATGTGCCCGACGTCGAGCCCGACGTCGCGGCAGATCTTGCGCGTCACGAGGTCGTTGTCGCCGGTCAGGATCTTCACCGTGATTCCCTGTGCGGCGAGCGCTCTCAATGCGGGGGCCGCGGATTCCTTCGGCGGGTCGAGAAATCCGATGAAGCCGGCCAGAATCAGCTCCGACTCGTCGGCGACCGAGTACGCACCGTGTGTGGTCGGGAATGCGCGGTACGCCACCGCCACGACGCGGAAGCCGTCCTCGTTCATGTCGGCCACGAGCGCTCGCGCGTCGTCGCGCCGTTCGGCCTCGAGCTCGAGCACGCGCGCCTCGTCGAGCTGCGCGCTGTCGTCGCGCACGAACGTGCAGACCGATAGAACCTCCTCGGCCGCGCCCTTGCAAATGAGCTGATGGTCGCGGTGTTCGTGGTCGACCACGACGGACATCCGCCGCCGCGTAAAATCGAACGGGATCTCGTCGATCTTGCCGTATGCCTTGTCGATCGCCAACTCGCGCTGGAGCTCCGCGTGCTCGAGGACCGCGACGTCGAGCAGGTTCTTGAGTCCCGTCTGGTAGAAGCTGTTGAGATACGCGATCGCAAGAACGAAGTCGTCCTCCTCGCCCACGACGTTGACGTATCGCTCGAGGACGACCTTGTCCTGCGTGAGCGTCCCGGTCTTGTCGGTGCAGAGGACGTCCATCGCGCCGAAATTCTGGATCGCATTCAGCCGCTTCACCACGGTCTTTCGCCGCGCCATGGTCACGGCGCCCTTTGCCAGGTTCGTCGTGACGATCATCGGCAACATCTCGGGCGTGAGGCCAACCGCGACGGCGAGACCGAAGAGCAGCGCCTCGACCCAGTTTCCCTTGCTGAGCCCATTGAGCAGAACGACGATCGGCACCATCACGGCGATGAAGCGGATGAAGAGCCAACTCACTTTCTGCACGCCGATGTCGAACGCCGTGTCGGCGCGACGACCGGTGAGCCCCTTGGCGAGGCGTCCGAAGCTCGTTTCTCCGCCGGTTGCGACGACCACGCCGGTCGCGGTGCCGCTCACGACGCTCGTGCCCATGAAGCAGACCGTCGGCAGCTCGGCGAGCGCGCACGCCGCCGCGGGACGCGGCGCCCGGTCCGCTTTTCGACCGGCAGCGCCTCGCCCGTGAGCGCCGACTGGCTCACGAACAGGTCCTTCGCCGCGACCACGCGGAGGTCGGCGGGAATCATGTCGCCCGCCGACAGGTAGACGATGTCGCCCGGCACCAGCTCATCGATCGGGATCTCGCGTCGCCGCGTGACGGGCATGCTCGCGGCGTCGAACGCGTCCCCAGCCCGTTCGACCGACGTGTTCGTGCGGACCAGCGCGCGCAGCGCCAGCGCCGCTTTGTTCGAGCGGAACTCCTGCACGAAGCGCAGTCCGGTGCTGAACACCACCATCGCGCCGATGACGACCATCGCCTCGTGGTCGCCCGTCAGGCCGGAGACGACGGCGAGAATCGTCAGCAGGAAGTTGAACGGATTGGCGAACGCCCGTATCAACTCGACATACCACGTCGGCGGCTTCTCGTGCGCGACGTCGTTGCGCCCGTATCGCACGCGGCGCGCACGGACCTCGTCGTCGGTCAGCCCGTTGCGGCTGGCCTCGAGCGAGGTGAACGCCGTGTCGGCGTCACAATACGCGAGCTCGGTGAGCCGAGCGTCCGCCAAACCGCCGTTCGCTCGACCGCCGTTCTTGATCTGGGGAGCAGGGGCGCGCGGAACGATCGAGGTCATGTGACTCGCGCGGCTACGGCGGGATGGGGTTGTGCAGGCATCCGCAACCGTAGTGTCCCGGACAGCGGGCAGTTTAGGATTTCCATGGCTCCGGTCAACGGTCGCGGACGCTAAAGGTTCCTAGCGCAGGCGTCGCGGCGCTAGCGGCTTTCGCCGGACAAGCGTCGCGATTGACAGCGCGGGCCGGTCCCGGCAGTCTTCGGCAGCGCGCGCTGGGGCGCCTCCTGTCCGCGGCAAGGGAGCAATCCCACCCAACTGGTTCGTTGGCTCGTCGCTCGAACCTTCTTCCGGCCTGTACTCAGCGGACTTCAGGCGTCTACGGGAGGAGGAACATGTCCAGGCGTATTGCGCCCACGGACTCCCTCGAGAGCCTCAAGAGGGAGGCGAAACGCTGGCTCAAGGCGCTTCGCGAGAACGTCGAAGACGCGCGCGTCCGGCTCGCGAAGGCGTTGCCCGACGCAGCCGACACACCGACGCTCCGCTCCATCCAGCACGCGCTCGCACGCGAGCTGGGGTTCCCCGGCTGGACCGCGCTCAAGGAGCATTTCTCCGGAGTGGGGACGACCGGACGCGTCACCGAGGAGTTGGTCTCGCGGTTCCTCGACAACGCGTGTCCGGACCACCACGTCCGCGGAGGGCCGGACCACGTTCGCGCTCGCGGCACAGCCATGCGCCTTCTGGCGCGGTATCCAGACATCGCGAATGCGAGTTTCTACACAAGAGTAGTCTGCGGGGACCTCGCCGGCGTCCTGCGCGAGCTGGAGGAACGGCCCGAGCTTGCGCGAATGCGCGACGGCCCCGAGCGAACCGCGCGGGGCGACGCCGGCCGCGGCCGCGATCTCCTGCTGAAGGACTGGGGTCCGAAAGGCTGGACGCCGCTCCTCTATCTGTGCTTCACGCGGTTGCCCCTTGCCGCGGTGGACGAGAATGCGGTGGCGATCGCCCGCGCATTGCTCGATCGCGGCGCGGACCCGAACGACTATTTCATGGCCGGCAGCAGCCGCTACACGCCGCTCGTCGGCGCGATCGGCGAAGGGGAAGAGGATCGCCCTCCGCACCCGAGGCGCGACGAGCTCGTTCGCCTTCTGCTCGACCGCGGGGCCGAGTTCGCGTCCTCGCCGGACAACTACAACGGCCAGGTCATCTACAACATCCATTTCCACGGAAACGTGTTGTGGTATCTGAAGCTGATGCACGAGTACTCGGTGCGTCGGGGCCGCGCCGCCGAGTGGGACGATCCCGAGTGGTCGATGCTGTCGCAGGGCGGTTACGGCTCTGGCGCGCGGTGGCACCTGTGGATCGCCATCGACAACAACGACCTCGAGCTGGCCGAGTGGTGTCTCTCACACGGGGCCAACCCCAACGCGGCGCCGCCTGCCGCGAGGAATCTTCCGCAGGGAAGCTTGTACGAGGAGGCGATGCGTCGTGGCGAGACCGAGATGGCCGAGCTCCTCGCGCGCTACGGCGCGACCCGCACTCAGGTAACCCTCTCACCAGTCGAGACGCTCGTCGCGTCGGCCATGCGACTGGATCGCGACGCGGTACGTGCTCAAATCGAGCAAAGGCCCGAGCTGCTTCGCGCGCCCGAGCCGATGGCCGTGGCCGCGACCCGCAACCGCGCCGACGTCGTCGCGCTGCTGCTCGACGTGGGCGTATCTCCGAACGTCGAGAACAAGCAAAAGGAGCGCGCACTCCACCACGCGGCGTACGCCAACGCGCTCGACGTCGCGCGACTCTTGATCGCGCGCAGCGCGGAGATCGACCCCGTCGAGTCCAACTGGAGCAACACGCCGCTCGGCGCCGCGGTCTACTCGCAGCACCAGGAGATGATCGACCTCCTGAGCCGCTACAGCCGCGACATCTGGGAGCTGACCTACGCCGGCAAGATCGAGCGGCTCCGCGAAGTGCTGGCCGAGGACCCCGATGGCGCGCGCGTGTCGGGCGGGGGAAACACGCCGCTCATGTGGCTCCAACCGGATGACGAGTCCCGCGCGATGGCCGTCGCGAAGCTCTTGATCGAGAATGGCGCGGACCCCTCGCCGACCAACAATGACGGAATGACCGCGGCGGACAGGGCCGAGCGTCTCGGCATGTTCGAGGTCGCCGCGATGTTGCGCCGCGCGTCGACGCCGGCGGCACGCGCTGGCGTGGAGCGCTTTCAGAGCATGGCCTCGATCCTCCTCGACGCGTATCGCACGGGCACAGCGGAAGCGATGGAGCGGTTGTGGGCGCACACGTGGCACCGCAGGTCATGGGAGGCGATGCGCCGGTACGTCCAACTCGATCTCGGGAGACCGCCGAAGACCGAGGGTGAAGACGGTCCGATCTCCCTTGACGACGCGCGCTGGCTGATCGCGCGCGACAACGGGTTCAGCACCTGGGCCGACCTGATCGAGCACACCGTCGACCACGCCGCTGATTCTCACCCGAAGGCGGCCGCGCCGTTCCGGGTGTTGGCGAGGCCGAGCGAGGAGCTGCCACCGTCGCTCGCGCGGACTCGCGATTGGGACGCGGCCATCGCGACGATCCGAAACCGTGGCCTGCCCGGGCTCGACGCGAACGGCCAGATGACCGACGACGTCCTCGAGCGGATCTCGCGCCTCGAGCACGTCGCCGTCTTGCGTCTCGGCGGGTCGAAGAACCTCACCGACGCCGGCGTCGCTCACCTCGAGCGCATGACCGAGCTGCGCGAGCTCGACCTCGGCGGATGTCCGATAACCGATCGCTCATTGGAGATCGTCGCGCGATTGCCAAAGCTCGAGCAACTGGGGTTGTGGCGGACCACCGTCACCGACGCAGGCGCGGCACATCTTGCCAGGTGCCGGCTGCTGTCGCGCGTCGACCTTGCGTGGACGCCCACCGGCGACGGCGCGATCCGCGCGCTCGCGGGCAAGGAGCGACTCACGCACCTTCGCGCCGGAGACCTCGTCACCGACGCGGGGCTGGCTGCGCTACACGACTACCCGGTGTTCAAATCGTGGCAGGGCGGGGAGGCGGAGTTCGGCCTCACCTCGGCCGACGCCGGGCCGAACATGCTGATGTTGCGTGGAAGCATCACGGACCGCGGCTTGGCGACGCTGGTCGGACTCGACGGTCTCTTCGGGCTCAACGTCGACGACAGCAACCTCGCGATTACCTCGGCGGGGCTCGAGCCGCTCGTCTCGCTGCCGCATCTCGGCTTCCTTGCCTTCGACGCGAAAGACGAATCCATGCCGTACATCGCCGCGATGCCGCATTTGCGTTTTCTCATGTGCCAAGACACCGAGGCCGGCGACGACGGGTTCGTGGCGCTGAGCCGCTCGCGCTCGATCGAGTACATCTGGGGCCGACGCTGCCACAACCTGCGCGCCCGCGGCTTCACGGCGCTCGCGGATATTCCGACGCTCCGCGCGCTCTCGGTGAGTTGTAGGAACGTGGACGATGCGGGCCTCTCCGCGCTGCCGCGCTTTCCATCGCTCCGCGAGCTGATGCCGATGGACGTTCCCGACGACGGCTACCGCCACATCGGCCGTTGCGAGCAGCTCGAGTCGTTGGTGCTCATGTACTGCCGCGACACGGGCGACGTGGCGACGTCGCACCTCACGAAGCTCGCGCGGCTCAAGAAGTACTTCGCCAGCTACACGAGAGCGACCGACCGAACGCCGCAGTATCTCTCGGAGATCGACTCCCTCGAGTCGATCGACCTGTCGTCGATCCCCGGCATCACGAACGCCGGAATCGCCGCGCTCACCAGGCTTCCGCGGCTGCGAGAGCTTCACCTCGGTGGCATGCAACACGTCGATCTTCAAACGCTACCGGCTTTTCGCGAGGAGGTGAGACTCGACGTGCAGAGCTGACCGCCGCAACCGTGTGTTTCTTCAAGTCGCGGGGATCCGGCATGCCTGCGGGGACGTGAACTTCTGCTCGTCGAGATGGACGCGACGGACCAACGCGGCGAAACGTGGATTTGAGCGCAGAACGTCGAATTGGGAGTAGCACAACGTGGCGTACGACGGCCAGATCGCGTGAAGCGCGGTCGCGCGCTCCAGTCCATCGAGCGCGCGGGCCGTGTCCTTGATGCCGAGATACGCGAACGCGATGACGATCTCACTGGCCCAGGTTCGCGGACGCCCTTCCATTTCGCGCGCCATCTGGAGCGCGGAATCGCGCATGCCGGCCTGTCCGTACATGAGCGCGAGATTGGCCGGAAAGGGCGGAGCGACCGCCCGAAAATGTCGCTCTCGCCGAAGCGCCTCGTCGTAGTGTTTGGCCGCGGCGAAGCCGAGCGCCGACAGGTCGATGGCCGGCGCGAGCGTCGAGTCGATCTCGAAGACGGCCTGGCTCTGCGCGAGGGCCTCGTCCGGCCGACCCAGCGCCAGGTTCGCGCTGATCATCCACGCGGGCGCGAGCGCCGATACCGGGTCGAGCTGTTGAGCGGTGCGAAGCTCGGTGAGCGCCTCCTGCGGCCGGCCCACCGCGATGAGGTACCTCCCGTACTGGGTGTGCGCCGACGCATCGGTCGGATCCAACGCGAGCGCTCGTCGAAACTCGTCGCCGGCGGCGTCCCATTCCCACGCATGCGAATGCATCATGCCGAGCGCGACGTGCGCCTCGGCCTGCGTGCTGTCGAGCACAAGCGAGCGATTCGCCGCTCCCTCGACGCGAGCGCGAAGATCGGCCGGGGATGCGCCGTTGTAGTAGGGCAGATACTCGAGCGTCTCCGCCAGGCCCGCGTACGCGCGCGCAAAATTCGAATCCTTGTCGATCGCTTTCTGAAACAGATTCGCCGCTTCGGATACAGACCGGCGCGTCAAGACGAAAAAGCGTGCGCGCATGTAGTCGTCGTGCGCTTCGGTGTTCGCCGTCCCTTGGTTGCCACCATTTCCGCGCCCCGGGGAGACGGCGGCACTCGACGCGGCGCGCAGTCCGAGACGCGGGCCGAGCGCCGCCGTGATCGCCTTGATCATCCTGTCTTCGAGTGCAAAGACGTTGCGTGCGTCGCCGTTGTAGCTCTCCTGCCAGACCTCTTTGTTGTCGGCCGACCGCGTGACTTGGGTCGCCACGCGAATGCTGTCGCCCTCGCGGCGCACGCTCCCTTGCACGATGTACTCGGCGCCGAGCGCGCGGCCCACACTGCGCGCGTCGAGGTCGCGACGTCCCTTGTACTTGTACGCCGACGAGCGTGCAGTGATCTGAACCCCGGCCACTTTGCCGAGCACGGTGGACAGTTCGTCCGTCAAGCCGTCGGCGAAGTATTCCTGCGCCGAGTCGCCGCCGACGTTCGCGAACGGCAGCACGGCCAACGTGCGTGCCGATCCGCCGTCGTCGGTCGCGCCCCCGCGCCCGAACAACACGTCGGCGCCGGCGGCAATCAGCAACACCGCGCTGACTGCGATGAGCGCTCCCCACCCGCGCCGTGTCCGGCGGATGCTGATCGGCGTCGCTGGAGTCGTGGTCACGTCCTCCAGTCGCTGAACGAGCTCCGTCCCCGATTGCGGCCGCTTGCCGGGATCCTTTTCCAAACACTGCGCGATGAGACCGGCAAGCCCGGGCGGCGCGTCCCCTCGTTTGGCCGTAACCGCGGGCGCCGCCTCGGCGAAATGGGCCGCGAGCAGCTGGTGCATCGGGCGGCCGTGGAACGGGGTTTCCCCGGTGAGCAGCTCGTACGCCAAACACCCGAACGCGTATACGTCGGCGCGATGATCGACGCTCGGATCGCCGGCGGCCTGTTCGGGCGCCATGTACGCCGGCGTCCCGACGCCCGATCCAACCTGCGTGATGGTCGTGTCGTGCGCCTCGGTGCGCGCGGCCGTGAGCGCCTTGGCGATCCCGAAATCCGTGACGACGGCGGCTCCGCCGGAGAGAAGCACGTTGTCCGGCTTGATGTCGCGATGCACGACGCCGCGCTCGTGCGCGTACGCCAACGCGCGCGCGACGTCGCGCAGCACGCTCAGCGCTTCCGGAATCGGCAGCGAACCTACCTTGCCGAGCCTGTCGCGCAGCGACAAGCCCGCGACGAACGGCATCGTGTAGTACGGCAGCCCCGCGGATTCGCCGGCTGAAAGCAGCGGAACGATGTTCGCCTGCTGGAGCGACGCGGCGAGCCGGATCTCGCGCGCGAATCGGCTCGCCGAAACACCGGCGGCCAGATCGGGCGAGATCACCTTGATCACGACGGCCCGATCGAGAGCCGTTTCGGTCGCCAGGAACACGCGCGACATGCCACCGCGCGTGAGCTCCCGCTGCACGGTGTACGAGCCCCCCAACGCCACCTGCAGCTGTTCCTGAAGCTCCATATCCCCCGTCGGACGAGAGGACAGCGGCTGAAGCTAAGAAGCGCGTGCGGACACCGCGAGGATGGAGGCGGCTTCGCTGGCGTCTTTCGGCCGCCCATTGCGCAATGCTAGGGGAGCGAGTCCGCGAATCTCAGGGAGCCAGCATGGCCGAAATGCCGCTGTCGGGGCGCAATCCGTTCGGGCCGGTCGACTCTTCCCGGGTCATGGCCGCGCTGAAGGCCGCGGGCTCCTTCGACCCCGACGTGCTCTATGCGGCCAAACGGCGAATGCTGGCGCCCTATCGCGACCTGCGCCGACTCGCGGTGCTCGGCATTCTGCTCGGGTGCGCCCTCATCTTCGTCCTCGCGATGACCGTCCTCGGCATCCTCGCGTTCGTCGCCTCGGCGATCCTCTGGCGGTTTCAGGCGCGCCAGGTGGCCAACGTCGAAGCGGGGTACGCGTGGTTTCTCGCGTCCGCCAAGTCCTGATCGCCGCGCGCGCTCCTGTCAATCGGAGCGCAGCGCGACGACCGGGTCGATACGCGCCGCGCGGCGCGCCGGCGCCAGCGATGCCACGATCGCGACGCCCGCGAGCGTGAGCGCGACCGCCGCGTACACGAGCGGATCGACGGTGGCGACGCCGAACAACAGCGCGCGCATCGGACGAGTCGCGACCGCGGCGGCCGCCACGCCGATCGCGATGCCGAGCGACGACATTCGCAGCCCTTCGCCGAGTACCATCGTCGTGAGCCGGCCTTCGACCGCGCCGAGCGCGGCGCGAATTCCCATCTCTCGCGTGCGACGCCGCACGCCGTACGCGACCACGCCATAGATCCCGACGGCGCCGAGAAACAGACCGAGCGCCGCGAAGGCCGCGAGCAGCCGCGCGATCATGCGTCGCGTCGTCGATGGCGTCGACGCGACCTCCTCGAGCGAACGAACCTGAGCGATCGGCACCGTTTGATCGAGCGAGCGGACGGCCGCGCGCACGCGCGTCATCGCCGCGAGCGGGTTGCTGCGCGCGCGAATCACGTAGTGCATGAACACGAGCCGCTGCTGCGCGTTCGGACGGTACACCTCGAGCGGCGCGGGCGCGTCGGCGGAGTGGGAGCGCACGTCCCCGACGATGCCAATGACCGTCGCCCAGTCGGCGCGCGATCCGTTGCCGAACTTGATTCGCCCGCCGATCGGATCGCGGCCCGGCCAGAAGCGCCGTGCCATCGTCGCGTTGATTAGGACGACGGGGGGCGCGTCGCGCGTATCTGTGGGCAGAAAGAGACGTCCACGCAGAAGGGGAATCCGCATCGCGCCGAAATAGTCGCCGATCACCGATCGCCAGACGACGTGCGGGTGAGCCGACGTAGGCGCCACCGGCTGGCTCTCGATCTCCAGGTCGCCGTTCCAATTGAAGCCGCTGAGCGGCAGGTGCTGCGCCGCTCCGACCCGCTCGACGTCCGGTAGCGCGGCGATTCGGCGCGCGATCTCCTCGAAGTACGTCGTGGCGTCCGCGGCGCGCACCTGGCCGCTCGATGGTTGAATCAACATCGTGGCGACGCGATTCGGGTCGAATCCCAGATCCACGCGTCCGAGCCGCCAGAGCGACACGACCATCAGCGACGCTCCGACGACGAGCACCGTCGCGAGAGAGACCTGCGCCACTACGAGCGACTGGCGGATCCGCGCCGCGCGATGCCCGCCCGCCTCGAGGGCGCTCGCGCGCAGCACGCCGTCCGGATCGACACTCGACGCGACGAGCGCGGGTCCGATGCCGAAGGCGATCCCCGCGGCGATCGTCGCGATCGCCGTGACCGCGATGACGGCAACATCCAGGTGAATCTCGGCTGCGCGGGGGAGCGACGCCGCGAGGAGCGTGCGCAGCGCTTCCGTTCCCGCGACACCGACGGCGGCGCCGATGACTCCTCCCGCCATCGCCAACACGAGGCTCTGCACGAGCAGTTGGCGCACGATCACTGATTTGGCGGCGCCTAGCGCGCGCCGCACAGCCATTTCGCGACGGCGCCCGGCGGCGTGCGCGAGGAGAAGATTGCCGACGTTGACGACGGCGATCAGCCCGAGGATCGCCACCGCGGCGTACAGCACGAGAATCGAACGCCGCGCGTCGCCGACGAGGCTCTCGTGCAAGTCGATCACGGTCGCGCCGCGCGCGTAGTCGTCGGCGTAGTTGAACGCGGCGCGCATCTGTGGCGCCAGCGCCGAGAGCTCGCGCGTCGCCTGCGCCACCGTCGCGCCGCGGCGCAATCGGCCGAAAGCCAGCGCCGTGGCTCCCGTGTGGAACGGCGACGCGGGGTCGATCTGCACGGGGAGCCACGCGTCGACGTTCGCTTGGAAAACCTCGAAGCTCGCGGGCATGACCCCGACGACGCGACACGGCTGCCCGTCCATGTCGACGACGCGGCCGACCACCGCACTGTCGCCGCCGAACTGCGACAGCCAGAGCGTGTGGCTCAGCACCGCCACGTTCCACTGTCCCTTCTCCGACTCGTCGGCGAGAAAGCCGCGCCCGAGCATCGGGTGGACGCCAAGCACCGCGAAGAAGTTCGTGGACACTCGTGCCGCGTCGAGTTGGCGCGGCTCTCCGGCGCCCGTCATCGCGACGCCCCAGCCGGGGCTGAACGCGGCCACCGATTCGAAACTCGCCGCGTGCTGCTGCATGTACAGCAGCTCGGCGTTCGAGATCGTGCGCGTCGGCCAGATCGCCGCGAGCCGCTCCGGCTGCACGTAGGGGAGGGGACGGAGCAACACGCTCCGCACGACGCTGAACATCGCCGCGTTCGCGCCGACGCCGAGCGCGAACGTCGCCAGCGCAACGACGGTGAACGTCCGGTCCTTTCGCGCCTGCCTCAGCGCCACGCGCAGGTCACGCCGAATCGACTGCCACAGTTGGCGGCTTCGCATCCCGTCCTCGGTCGGATCGCGGTGGGCTCAACAGGCTCGCGAACGCGCGTTGGACATCACCCACAGGGCAAAGGTTGGGTTTTTGGTGACGGTCCGCACACAACCACCGCCGTTCCGTGGGTGCCGTGAGGAAGATCACGGAGTTTCGGTGGCGCCAACGCCTTGCGCGTAGCAACGAATTATTCTAAGAATGCTAAACGCTGGACGGACATGGTTTTCAGCTGTGACCGTGGTCACCAATGTAGTGCCCGGTTCTTGCGATTAGCCGTCTGCGAGTGTCACCCGTTCGCCAACCAATACCACAGGAGATCGTGCAGATGCGCCTTCATACCGGATCGATCCTCGGATGGGTCGGAACTATCGCACTATTGAGCGGCTGCGCCACGACGGGCGCCCTCAAGCGCGCCCAGCAGCAGAACGCTGATGCCCTCGCCCAGGCGTCGGCCCAGCAGAAAGCCGCGCTCGACGCCGAAGCCGTTCAGCGTGCTTCGACCGACAGCGCCCTTCGCCAGCAGCTCGGCCTCGTGCAGGGCGACGTGCAGCAGCTGAAGACCGACCTTCAGTCGATGCGCAATGACTTCAACGCCAAGATCACGGCGATGCAGGACGGTCTGCACTTCGACATGCCCGTGAACTTCGCGTTCAACGACGCGACCGTTCGTCCGGAAGACCAGGCGTCGCTCACCCGCTTCGCCCACGTCGTGCAGCAGTACTACCCGCAGTCGAAAGTGACGGTCGAGGGTTTCGCTGACCCGGCCGGGTCGGCGCGCTACAACCTCGTGCTGTCGGAGCGTCGCGCGAAGTCGGTTGCCGACTACCTCGCGTCGCAGGGCATGTCGCCGGCGCTGCTCGAGACGGTCGGCTACGGCAAGACGCGCCTCGTCACGCCGAAGGCGTGGGGCGACCAGCCGGGCGCCGAACTCAATCGCCGCGCCGTGTTCGTGATCGAGACCAAGGGTCAGACGAGCGTTGCGCTCGCGAACCCCGCCGGGACGCCGTAAAGCTCCCAAATCATTGGCGAACGACCCGCGGCCCGCCGGTGCAACGCACCGGCGGGCCGTTTCGCGTTTTCGGGCCGCAACCACAACTGCTTCAACGCAGAGGACGCGGGGACGCAGAGGACGCAGAGGACGGCCTCCGAACGGCCCCGTCGCGCAACGAGCCGGGATGTTTTTGTGAAAGCCGCTCGGGGAGCCTCGTCGTGGCGACGCAGGCTCTCCGCGGTAGACGTAGCCTCCCGAGCGGCAGTAAAAAAAAAGTCCCGGCTCGTTGCGCGCCGGACTTCAGCTCCGTCGTTGTTCTCTGCGTCCTCTGCGCCTCTGCGTCCTCTGCGTTAGGTAGTTCGGCCCGCGACCAGGAGCCTGACCCCGAGCACCGGCCCCTTCATCAGCCTCCTGTTGCGTTTCTACAGGAGCAAGCCTATTCTCTGTCGAAACCCTACAGAAGAGGGCTCTTGGTGGCGTCCGACCAATCCGACGTTCTGCGCGGCACGCTCGACCTCCTCATCCTGAAGACGCTCGCCCTCGAACCCATGCACGGGTGGGGGATCAGCGCGCGAATTCAGCAGTTCTCGCGAGGGGTGCTCGACGTCAACCAGGGCTCCCTGTACCCCGCGCTTCAGCGCCTCGAGCAGCGCGGATGGGTCGACAGCGACTGGCGCACCACGGAGAACAATCGGCGCGCCAAGTACTACCGCCTCACGGCGTCCGGACGCCGCGCCGTCGGATCGGAGACCGACAGCTGGCGGCGTTACGTCACCGCGGTCGAGTTGATCCTCAAAACCTCCTGACGGTATCGATCGATGAGCCTGTTCCACGCCCTGCGCGCCCGGTTTCGCGCCATCCGTCCGTCAGCGGCCGACCAATCGCTATCCGATGAGATTCGATTTCACATCGACCTCGAAACGGAAAAGAACGTGCGACTGGGAATGCATCCCGACGAAGCGCGGCGGAACGCCCTCGCGCACTTCGGCGGCGTGCAGCGCGTGCGCGAGGAGCACCGCGACGTGCGTCCGCTGCGATGGCTCGGGGACGCCGCCGCCGACTCGCGTTTCGCGCTCCGCGCGCTTCGCCGCACGCCCGCGCTCGGCCTCGCCGCGGTCATCACGCTGGCGCTCGGCATCGGCGCCAACGTCGCGATCTTCTCGGCGGTGAACGCCGTCGTGTTGCAGCCGCTGCCGTATCCGGGACCCGATCGGTTGGCGATGATCACCGAGGAGAATCCCGAGAAACACTGGCATCTCCAGACGGACGCGCCGGCGAACGTGCTCGACTGGCGCGCCGGCGTTCCGGCGTTCGAGGACGTGACGGCGTACGCGAATTTTCTCGGCACCTACACGCTCACCGGCCGCGGCGACCCACAGACCATTCAGGCGGTGAACGTGGCCGGCAATTTCTTCTCGGTCATGGGCGTGCGGGCGGCCATCGGCCGGACGTTCACCGACGCCGAGAGCTGGCGACCGGCTGCCGTGGCGATGCTGAGCGACCGCGCGTGGCGGACAAGCTTCGGTGGCGACTCGTCGATCATCGGAAAGCACATCGTTCTCAACGCGCGCGACTTCGAGGTCGTCGGAGTGATGCCGCCCGGCTTCGCGTTTCCGTTCGAGAACGTCGACGTCTGGCGGTCCATCGGCTGGGACCCGCAATCGCGCGGCGACGTCGGCTTCCGACGAGCGCATTGGGTCCGTGCGATCGCGCGACTCAAACCCGGTGTGTCGCTTGCCACCGCGGACGCCCAGCTACAAACAGTCGTGTCCCGGCTCAAGCAGGAATACCCGGCGACGAACAAGTACATGGGCGCCGCGATCTGGCCGCTGCAGTCCTTCCTCGTCGGCGATACGCGGTTGCCCTTGCTGCTGCTCCTCACGTCGGTCGCGTTTCTCCTGCTCATCGCGTGCGCGAACGTGGGAAATCTTCTTCTCGTGCAGGCAGCCGGCCGCGAGCGCGAGGCGGCGTTGCGGCTCGCGCTCGGCGCCGGTCGCGGACGGCTGGTGCGACAAGCGCTCGCCGAGAGTCTGATTCTCTCAGGGCTCGGCGGCGCCGCGGGACTCTTGCTCGGTTGGGCCGGCACCCGTGCGCTCGTGCGGCTGCAACCGGAGGGCATGCTCCGCGTGCACGACTTCGGAGTCGACGCCACAGTTCTCGCCTATGTCCTCACCATCACGATTTTGAGCGGCCTCCTCTTCGGCGTCGCGCCCGCGCTCTGGATGCGGCGCCGAGATCCCGCGGACTCGCTCAAGGAAGGCAGCCGCGGAGCGGGGCAGAGCTCCCGCGCGAAGCGATGGGGCGAGGTGCTCGTCGTCGGAGAAGTCGCGCTGGCGCTGCTCATGACCACAGGCGCCGGCCTCGTCGTCCGAAGCTTCTTCCAGGTTCGCGACGTGAACCCCGGCTTTGATTCGCACGGGATCCTGACGGCGCAGGTCGGTCTCAACCGGTCGTACGATACGAGCACCAAGGTGCAGGCGTTCATGTCGCAGCTCGAGACTCGGTCCCGAGCGATTCCCGGCGTCACAAACGCCGCCATCGCGACGAGCATCCCCTTCATGGGAACGGGATACACGACCGACTACATCGCCTACGGACGCGCCGCGGACCAATACGGGACCGAAGTCGGCCATCGCACGGTCAGCGCCAGCTACTTCAAGACGTTGAAGGTGCGCCTCGTTGGCGGGCGCATGTTCGACGAGACCGACGGACTTGGCAGTTCGCCGGTCGTGCTCGTCAACGACGTGTTGGCGAAATCGTATTTCCAGGGGCAGAACCCCGTTGGCCAGCGCATCGCGTTCGACAAGGTTCCGACGTCGAAATCGACCTGGTACACGATCGTCGGCGTCGTCGCCAGCGAACACGTCGAGGCCCTCGACGTTCAGCCCCGCATCGAAGTCTTCCACGCCGCGTCGCAGGAGCCGCCATCCGACGTGGTCGTGCTGCTCCGTACGGCCGGCGACCCCGCGAGCCTGGTCGCCTCGCTCCGTGGTGTGGTCCACGATCTGGATCCATCGCTCGCCCTGATCGACGCGAAGCCGATGGATGTCTTGCGAGCGGCGTCGATGGCGCGGATCCGCTTCATGACGACGATGCTCCTCGGCTTCGCGCTGGTCGGCGTGGTGCTCGCGGTGGTCGGCGTGTACGGCGTGCTGGCCCACGTATCGCGAAACCGCACGCGCGAGATGGGCATCCGCGTCGCGCTCGGCGCGCAGCCGGCGCAAGTTCGCTGGCTCGTCGTGCGGCACGGACTCGCGCTCGCCATCACCGGCCTCGCGGTGGGGCTCGTCATCGCGGCCTTCGCCACTCGTTTCATGTCGGCGCTGCTGTTCAACGTCGCGCCCAATGATCCGCTCACGCTCGCCGGCGTATCGCTGATCTTGGCGGCGACGAGCCTCGTGGCGGCGTCGTTGCCGGCCCGCCGCGCGGCCCGAGTCGACCCGGCGATCGCCCTTCGCGCCGAATAGCTTCGCCATTCAGTTCGGCCCGCGGGCTGGAGGCTGCGTCGCTCAGGTCGGCGGAGGAACCCGGTCGTCTGGCGGAACGAAGTTCGAGAGGAAGAGCCGTTCCTCCGAGGTCAGGCTGCCGAGTCCCTTGGCGCTGATCTTGTCGAGGATGCGGTTCACTTCGTCGCGATTGACTTCGTGCACGGACTTGGGGTCGACGCGCTTCCAGTTGAGCAGCTTGTCCTTCGCGATGGGCGACGTGGCTTTCGACCGGAATTTCTTGGCGCCGAGCCGCATGTCGAACCACTTCACGTAGAGCCAGCCGGCGACGAAGCCGCCCAGGTGCGCGAAGTCGGCGACTCCGGAGCGCGACCCTTGGACCCCGCTGTAGAGGGCGAGGAGCGCCATCAGGATCACCGCGACTCGAGCTTCGAGCGGCAGGATGCCGAAGATGTAGATCTGCACGCGCGGCCAGAAATGCGCGAAGGCGATCATGACGCCGAACACGGCTCCCGAGGCGCCGATGATCGCCGCGCCCGGCGCGAAGATCGCCGAGAGCAACGCGCCGGCGATTCCGCTCAGGAAATAGAGAGCGAGAAAGTTGCGCCCGCCGAGCCGCTCCTCGACCCGCGGGCCGAAGAAGTACAGCGCGATCATGTTGAACAGGATGTGCATGATGCCGCCGTGCACGAACATGTACGTGACGGCCGTCCACGGACGATACAGAAAGAACGCCGGGACGAAGGCGAGCTGACGCTCCACGCCGGCGACGCTTTGCAAAAAGAAGACGACGATATTTGCTACGATGAGTCGGCGGACCCACGGCGTCACCGCGCACACTCCTGCGAGGGAGAGGAAGTCATAAAATTACATCGCATCCGGTCGGGTCGAGGACTTCCGATTGAGGCGGCTCGCCGTCACCTTCATAACAAATCGGGATCCTTCTCACACCCTTAGCCGCCGGCGGCGCCGCCCCCCCCAGATGCCTTCTCGCGTCTCCACTCTCGCCCAGACCCTGCGCGGGTCGGCGATCCTCCGCATCGCGGGCGAAGTCCGCGAACTGGCCAAACAAGGGCGTCCCATCCTCGACCTCACGGTCGGAGACTTCAGCTCCAAGCAATTCCCGATTCCTCGCGAGCTCGAGGACGGCGTCGTCGAGGCGCTGCGAGCGGGGGAGTCGACCTATCCGCCGTCGATAGGTCTGGAGTCACTGCGCCAGGCGGTCCGCGCCTTCTATAAGAAGCGCCTTGGCCTCGAGTTCCCCCTCGAATCGGTCCTCATCACTTCCGGCGCTCGGCCCGCGATCTATGCCTTGTACCGCGCTCTCGTAGACGCCGGTGACCGCGTCGTGTTCGGCGTTCCGTCGTGGAACAACGACTACTACTGCACGATCGTGGGCGCCGAGCCGGTGATGATCGAGTGCGACGCGAGCACGCGGTTCCTTCCGACGGCCAAGATGCTGCGCCCCGTGGTGCGCGGCGCGCGGCTGCTCGCCCTCAACTCGCCGCTCAACCCGACCGGCACGCTCTACGACGCCGCGACGCTCGCCGACATGTGCGATCTCGTGCTCGAGGAGAACGCGCGACGCGGGGATCGCGAGCGTCCGCTGTACGTCATGTACGACCAGGTGTACTGGATGCTCACGACGCAGGGGCTCGATCACGTCGAGCCGATCTCGCTGCGTCCCGAGATCGCGCCCTACGTCGTGACCGTCGACGCGATCTCGAAGGCGTTCGCGTCCACGGGGCTACGTGTGGGTTGGGCGGTCGCCTCGCCCGACATCATTCGTCCGATGAACGACATCGTCGGGCACGTCGGCGCCTGGGCTCCGCGTCCCGAGCAGGTGGCGACCGCGAAGTTCCTCGCGAACGATGCAGCCGTCGATCGGTTCATCGACAACATGCGCCAGGACGTGACGGCCCGGCTCGATGCCGTTTACAACGGCATGGTGGCGATGCGCGACGACGGGCTACCCGTGGACTGCGTGCGGCCGCAGGGCGCCATCTACGTGAGCGCGCGCTTCGCGCTGCACGGCATGCAGACGCCCGATGGAACGGTGCTCCACACCGACGACGACGTGCGCCAGTATCTGCTGCGCGCCGCGGGATTCGCCGTCGTTCCGTTCAACGCGTTCGGCGCGCAAGGCGATCACGGATGGTTCCGGCTGTCGATCGGCGTCGTGTCCGTCGAGCAGATCGAGGGGATCTTCCCGAGCTTGCGCCGCGCGATCGAGGCGCTGGGCGTGCCGGCGACGGCCCACTAGTCTCGGCGGTATGGACGCGAAGGATCTCACGACCTACCTCGGGTTGGCCGCGGTCTATCTCCTGAGCTTCAACGTGCTCCTCGGGCTCCTCATGGGGGCCCGCTACAACACGTGGAAGCGCTGGCCGCACCGCCGGATGAACATTCTCAAGCTGCACAACTGGACGGCCTACGTCGGGCTGGGCCTGTCCGTGCTGCACCCGGTCCCGCTGCTCTTTCTCGACAAGCCGCACTTCCGCCTGTTCGACGTCCTCTGGCCAATCCAATCGCCCGAGCAGCCGACGATCAACATGCTCGGCGCGATCGCGCTCTATCTCATCGCGTTCACCGTCGTGACGTCGATTTACCGCGCCGAGATCGGCCGGCAGCGGTGGAAGCCGCTCCACTACCTCACGTACGCCGTCGCGCTGCTCCTCGTCATCCACGGCACGTTCACGGACCAGAATCTCGACAACTCGAACGTCGACATCTGGGACGGCGAGAAGGTCGGGATCATGGCGTGCGGCGCCGTGATCCTCGTCGCCACCGGCTTTCGGTTCCGGCAGACCGCGCGTCACCCGAAATACCATCCGCCGGAGACGGCTCGCGCCGGCGCCGGCGGTGAGGCCGGCTGACACACATAGGTCAGGGTTTCGACTTCGTCTGGTCGAGCGCCTCGCGAAGTCCCCGCGCCAACTTGAGCGCGTCGTCGTTCGCCCAGAAGTGCATGAAGTAGAGTTGAGGATCCGAGTCGACGAGGTGGCTGTGAAGCGCCGTCACGTCGATGCCGTTCTTCTTGAACGCGCGAATCACCGGATTCACCTCGCTTCCGCGCAGCACGAAGTCGCCGGTGATCGCCGCCTTGCCCCCCCCCGTGCCGGTGGGCTGGAAGTTGATGGCCGTCGCCACGCCCATCGACGGCGGAAGGGAATGGCCCATCTCCATGATCGTCTCGCTCCGCGGAACGCTGATCTGATAGACGCTTCCGTTGAGCCGTCCCGATACCCCGAGCGCCTTGGCGATCGCGCCCGTGTCCAACTCCGCGGCCGGTGCCGCCGCCGCGGGCGCCGCGCCGATTGGTGTCGCGCTCTTGGCGAGGGCCGAATGGACCGTGGCGGCGATCTTCGCCGGATCGCCTTCGGTCATGATGTGCATGTAGGTGATGTGCGGCGATTCGTTGAGCAGGTGATTGTGCACGGCGCTCTGCTCGACTCCGCCGGCTTGAAGAGCCGCCATCACCGGCCCGACCTCGTTGTCGAGCAGCACGAGGTCGCCCATCGCGAGCGCCTTGCCCGCGCCGGTCGGCAAGAACGCGACCCAACTGCCGAGCGCGAAGGCCGGTTTGAGCGTGACGTCTCCGACGCGGACGGTGAGATCGGTCCGCGGAAAATTGAACCGCATCACGTCGGCGGCCTGCGGAACTCCCTTTCGTCCGAATGCGGTCTCGGCGCCCGACCATCGATCCGGTTGTGGGGCTGCCTGCGCGAAGGCGACGGTGCCGAGCCAGAGTCGCGGCGAGCGCGATGCGAATGCTCATTGTAGTGCTCATGCAAACCTCGAGGCAGTACGGTGGCGTCATTTGTGATTCGCGGCGATCGAATCCAGCGCGTCGGCGAACCGGTCTACTTCCTCCAGCGTCGTGTATAGATAGCACGACGCTCGAACGGCGCCGCGCTGGCCGAATCGTTCGAGCAGCGGGAGGGACGCCAGATCGCCGGCGCGCACGGCGATGCCGCGCTCGTCGAGCGCGATGGCGACGGCGGGCGGAGTCATACCGTCGAGCGTGAACGAGAAGACGCCGACTCGATCCGACACGGAGTCGCTGCCGAGAAGGTGCACGCCGCGAATCCCGCGTACGCGATCGAGGAAGTGGCGGGTGATCGACTGCTCGTGCGCCCACGTCCGCGCGCGACCGAGCGCCGAGAGAAAATCAGCGGCCGCTGCCAGGCCGACCGCGCCGGACACGTTCGGGGTTCCCGCGCCGAACTTGAGTGCCGCGTCCGACAGAGCCGCTGAATCCACGCCGACGTCGTGCGCCATGTTGCTGCCGAACTGGTAGGGTGGCATTTCCTCGAGGAGAGCGCGACGGGCCCACAGCACGCCGACGCCCATCGGCCCGCACATCTTGTGGCTCGAGAAAGCCATGAAGTCGCAGTCGAGCTCGCGTACGCTCACCGCCAGGTGCGGAACTGATTGCGCGGCATCGAGGAGCAGAAACGCGCCGGCGCGGTGCGCCGCGTCGGCGAGCGCCCGTACCGGGTTGACGATGCCCAGCACGTTGGAGACGTGGCTCACCGCGACGATGCGCACGCGCGACGTGAGCTTGGCCATGAAGTCATCGACGTCGGTGCGGCCGTCGTCGGTCAATCCGAAATAGCGAACGACGCTGCCCGTTCGCCGAGCGAGGTGCTGCCACGGGAGCATGTTCGACGCGTGCTCGCCGATTCCGACGAGGATCTCGTCGCCTTGGCGGACGTTGCTCGGTCCCCAGGCGGCGGCAACGAGATTGATCGCTTCGGTCGTGCCGCGCGTGAAGGCGACCTCGAGCGGATCGGAGACGCCGACGAAGCGTGCGACGGTTGCTCGCGCGTCCTCATAGCGTGTGTTCGCGTGGCGGGCGAGGGCGTGGAGGGTCGCCGATGGGTTGGCGTTTTCGCCTTCGTAGAACGCCGTGATCGCGTCGATCACCTGGCGCGGGCGGTGGGACGTGGCGGCGGTGTCGAGGTAGACGACCTGGCGCCCGTCGATCGTCTTGGCCAAGGCGGGGAAGTGGCTTCGCCAAGCTTCGACGTTCTCCGCCGGCGGATCAGCGAGGACTTGCATCGAACGCTCCGGATGATTCAATTGAATCAATGGAGCTTCTAACGTATCTCAGCTTCGAGAACGCCGCCAGTGCGCCGCCCAAGTGCCGCTCGCGATGAACGACGCAGCCGGCTGGCTCCTCTTCCTTCACCAACTGCCGCCCAAACCAGACTACCTGCGCGTGAAGGTGCGCCGCCGCCTCAAGGGTCTCGGCGCCGCGTTGGTCAAGAACACTGTCTACGTGCTCCCCAACTCCGACGAAGCGCTCGAGGACTTTCAGTGGCTGCGGGAGGAGATCGTCGCCCAGGGCGGCACGGCCATCATCGCCGAGGCGTCGTTTGTCGAGGGTATATCGGATGAGGAATTGCACGCCATGGTAGAGAGCGCTCGCGCGGACGCAGCCGACGTCCAGCCCGCCGACTCACCCACGGAGACGATCGAGCCCGGACGCACGTGGGTCACGCGGCAGGGCGTCTTCGTCGATCGCATTGCGAGCGCGTGGCTCGTCCGCCGCACGATCGATCCGCGAGGGCGCTTCAAGTTCGTGGCGGCGCGCGGCTACAAGCCGCTTCCGAATGAAGTGCGCTTCGACATGGTCGGCGCGGAATTCACCCACGTCGGCGAGGACTGCACGTTCCAGACGCTGCTGCGCCGATTCGGCCTGGATGACCCGGCGCTGGCGGCGATCGGCGAGGTCGTCCACGACATCGACTGCAAGGATGAGAAGTTCGCGCGCCCGGAGACCGCCGGCGTGTCGGGCGTGCTGCGCGGCATCGCCGACAGCACGAAGGGCGACGACGAACGCCTCGAGCGCGGCTTCAGGGTCTTCGAGGATCTCTACCTGTTCTACTCGTCGAGGCGAGGGGGGAGGGAAGCATGAAATGGGTCACCCGCGAACGTCCGAAGATCGACCGCGTGGCATGTCCGTGGCTCATCGCGCGGTTCATCGACAAGGAGCCCGAGTTCCTGTTCGTTCCGCCGGCCCAGGTTCGAAGCGTGGCCGCGTCGACGGGCGCCATCCCATACGACGTGGAGGGCGTCGAGCTCACGCATGACGGGCCTTTGTGCAGCTTCGACGCACTGCTCGCGAAGTACGATCTCGCGTCGAATCCCGCGCTCAGCGACCTTGCGGTCATCGTGCGGGGCGCCGACACGGCGCGTCTCGATTTGTCCCCGCAATGTGCCGGGCTGCTCGCGATCTCGCTCGGCCTCTCTCGGCTATTCGCGGACGATCATGAGCAGATCCAGCACGGATTTGTGATGTACGACGCGCTGTTGGCGTGGTTGAGAGAGGCGCGGGGGGAGACGCACACGTGGAACCCGCAGCGATCTTAGCGGGCCCGTTCATTGCACTGGCATTCGGGCTACGTCAGAATTGTGATCCTGCCCTTGATGAGGGAAGCCGGTGAACCAAAGGTTCTCGATTGGCGGCGGCGACCCAGAGCGAGAGACCATTCGCCGGTTCACCGATGCGAAGGGGCTCGAGTGGGCAGTCTATGCCGTCGTGAACCCGCCTGTCGAGGGGGGAACCGAGGGCGGAATTCCGAGCACGTTTCTATGCTTTGAGCGCGGGGTGGACCGCCGACGGCTGGCGCCGATACCGGACGACTGGAAGTACTGCGCGTCCACGGAGCTCGGTGAATATCTCGAAAGAGCGCGGGCTGTTCATAGATCGTTTGCGAGCCCGGATCAATTTCGCGAGAGAAGGCGATAAGACCGACGGCCGCGGCAGGGGCGCCCGCGGTCAAGCCGAGCCACACCCGTCCCTCGGACACCCAAAAAGCAAAAGCGCCGCGTTAGCTCGCGGCGCTCAGCAATTTCGATATCCGATCCCGGATGGCTCGGCCTTCAGCGCGCGTCATCTGCAGCGGGCCACCGCGGCGCGTTTGGCGGGCGGCGACGGCTGCCGAGAGCAGCAGGGCCCGCAACTGGCGCCGACGCTTGTCGGCGCCCTGGACCCGAAATGTTGGCTCGCGTTCCTCGATTCGATCCGACATACCTTCCTCGAAAGCAAATGGAGTGCCGATCTTGAGTATCGGGGGACTCCAGTTTTGCCTTAACTTTCGTCCATGTCGTTACAGCTAGGGACGGCGGGGCAGGCTCCAGAGACCCTCGAGGGCTGGTACGCCCTGCATCAGGTCTTTACGCACGATGCGGGCGCGCACGTATCAGGCAGCGACGCCCGCAGCGAATCGACACAGCCGCTGCCGTCCGTCCCGGCAGACGCCGACGGGTGGAGTGCGTACGCGCGACTGATCGGCAGCAGGCACGACGTGCTCGCGGTGCACCTCCGTCCGACGCTCGACGAGATCGGCCACGTGGGGAGACAGACGCGATGTTGGGCCAGCGACCACGGACTCGCGCTCGACTACAGCTTCCTGAGCGTCACCGAGGCCGGGCTCTATCATCTCACGGCGCAGCTTGCTCGCGAAGCCGCGCAGCGCGGGGCTGAGGGTGGAGGGCCGCCGATCGACCCCGCCGAGGCGGCGAAGCAAATGGCCGCGCGTGCGTCGCAGGAGCGTGAGAACCCCCACGTCGCGAGGCGGCTGTACCCGACGGTTCCCCCGGACATGCCGTACCTCTGCTTCTACCCGATGACGAAGCGCCGCGAGGCAGGGCAGAACTGGTACACGCTCACGCTCGACGAACGCAGCCGCCTCATGCTGGCGCACGGCCAGACGGGGAGGCGCTACGCAGGACGCGTCCTGCAGATCATCACCGGCGCAATCGGCTTCGACGCGTGGGAGTGGGGGGTGACCCTCTTCGCCAAGGATCCGATCGACTTCAAGAAGCTCGTCACCGACATGCGGTTCGACGAGGTGAGCGCCAAGTACGCCGAGTTCGGCGAGTTCTTCGTCGGGAAGCTGACGCCGCCGGCAGAGCTCCTCCGCAGTTAGCCGTACCGGTCCACCGGTCCACCGGTCCACCGGTCCACCGGTCCACCGGTCCACCGGTCCACCGGTCCACCGGTCCACCGGTCCACCGGTCCACCGGTCCACCGGCCGAGAAACCATCCCGCCCCTCGCCTCGTACGGACTTCCGTCACGCTACCAGAGGCCGGGCGACAATGTGGTCGGCGATCAAATGGCTGTTGCTGCGCATCGCGGCGATCCGCTGGGTCTTCAAGCTCGGCTGGCTCGGCCTGCTGATCCCGATTGCGTTCGTGCTCAAGACGATCGGGCTGCCGCTCCTGCTCATTCTGCTGGTCCTGGCGCTCCCCGTCCTGTTCATGTTCTTCGTGTTCGGGCTGCCGGTGTTCCTCGTCGTAATGGCCGGCGGCGCGTTCATGGGGCTCGTGAGCTTCGTGCTGACGCTCAGCTTCGCGGTGCTCAAGATCGCCCTCTTCGTCGTCCTCCCGATCTGGCTCGTGTTCGCCATCGCGCCGCGGATCGCGCGGTGGTTCAAGGGTGGAAACGGCGGAGGCGAATCGAAGCCGAGTACCCCGCCAAGTCCCGCATCGGAGAGCGGAAGCGACTTCGACCCCGAGTAGGACAGGCGGTCCACCGGTCCACCGGTCCACCAGGTTTTTTCAGGAGCTGTCACCATGTTCGGCCTCGTCCGCGCGTTGTTCTTCGGAGCCCTCGCGCTCGTCGTGCTGGTCCCGGTCGGGATTCTGCTCGCCGTGATCGGGCTGCCGGTGATCGCCGTGCTGGGTATCGTCGCGCTGCCGATCCTGCTCGTGCTCTTCCTCATCGGACTGCCGTTTCTCATTCTGTTCGCCGTCGTGCTGGGATTACTCGGCGCGGTGTTCGGCGTCGTGATGGCGTTCCTATCGCTGGGATTCGTCGTGCTCAAGGTGGCGTTGCTCGTGCTGATCCCGATCATGATCATCGGATGGATCGTGCGCCGTGTCATGGGCCCATCGGACGACTATCGGCTTCGCGTCTGAGCAGTCTGAAGCACAAAGCTTCCTTAGCCTGATATAACAAGTCGCGAAAGACGGCGATTCGAGCGCGTCGAGCCTGGCTCCGCGCTGCGCCGCCGTCATCGCGCGCGATTCCCGGTCTCCATTCTGCAATTGTAGCGGCCGAATGTCTTTCGATTCGGCTCTTCCGTTCGGTTCGCTCACCGATCGCGCGCATTTCCTTCGCGTGTCGATGCTTGCCGTCGTCGCAGGATCGGCTTGCCACACGCCGGGGACGCCTCGCATCGACGGCGTGGCCGGTGCGCCCGCGAACCCGGCGACACCGTGGACAGTGCCCGCGTCGGCACGCACGCCACCGCCGCCGGCGGCTCCTCCCGCGGCTCCCGCCGCGACGGCCGCGCTCGCCGCCGACTCGGCGACGACAGCGGCGGTGCGCTTCTCACTGACGGACGTCGTCGACCTCGCGCTCAAGAACAATCCGACGACGCGCGAGTCGTGGGCGAACGCGCAGGCGGCGGCGAACGAGTATGGATCGGCGCGAGGCGCGCGCTATCCGACGCTCAACGGAAGCGTCAATCTCGCCGGCGCATCGACGGGATCCGCGTTCGGCGGCGGTGGAAACGGGTCGAGCGTCGTGATCGATACGACCGGGTCGAACACGCGCGCCGTCGGCGCGGTGGGCGGACTGACGCGCGCGCAGATCACCCCGGCGTTCTCGCTGTCGTACCTGGTGTTCGACATGGGCGGCCGCGCCGCGACGATCGAATCGGCCAAGCAGAACGCGGTCGCGCTGAACCTCGGCCACAACGCCGCGATCAATGACGTCGTGCTTCAAGTGGAGTCGGCGCTCTTCTCGTATCTCGCGACCGTCGCCCTTCGCGACGCCGAGCTCACCGCGCTGAAAGAGGCGCAGGCGGACACGGCGAATGCGGAAGCGCGCCTCCGCGTCGGCGTGGGCACTCTACAAGACGTGTTGCAGGCGAGGACCGAGCTGGCGCAGGCGCGCCTGCAGCTGGTCACGCTGGAGGGGACGCTCCTGTCGTCGCGCGCAACGCTCGCGGCCGCGATGGGGCTCCCAGCCAACACGCGCTTCGAGATTCCGGCGATCTCGACGTGCGACTCGGTAGCGAAAGTCGCCGCTTCCGTCGACACGCTCATCAACCGCGCGATCACGACGAGGCCGGACCTCGCGCAGGCGCGGGCCGCGGCAGCACAACTCGCGGCTCAGATCCGAGTCGCGCGATCGGCGGGCTATCCGTCGCTGACGCTCTCGAGCATCCAGAGCCTCACGCGATCGGTGGAGGGCGCGTCGTCGGCGAACGGGCTGAATGCGTCCTTCGTGCTGGGCCTGCAGATTCCGATCTTCAACGGATACTCACGGCAGTACGACGTGCGGACGGCGCAGGCCCAGTACCAGGCCGCGCTGGCGCGCGTCACCTCGACGCAGCAGCAGATCACCGTCCAGGTGTTCACGTCGTACGCGGCGCTGCAGACGGCGGGGCAGCGGCTTTCCGCGTCCGCCGACCTCCTCACCGCCGCGGCACAGTCCGCCGAAGTCGCCACGGGCCGCTATCGCGAGGGCGTGGGAACCATCGTCGACGTGCTGCTCGCGCGGTCCGCGCTGGACTCCGCGCGCGCCGGGGACATACAGGCGCGCTGGGAGTGGCAGACGGCGCTCGCGCAGTTGGCGCACGACGTCGGCTCGCTCGATACGCGCGGCCGCCCGAACATTCCGCTCGCGCCGCCGCCGAGGATTCGATGATCGCGCATCGACGACGAATCGCGCGCACTCTCGCGGTCGCGCTGGTGTTGGGGGTCGGCGCGTGCCGGGCAGGCCCGGGGGCCCGGCGACCGTCGGCGATACCCGTGCGAGTCACACCCGCGAAACGCATAGACGCGCCCGTCACCGTGTCGGCGAGCGGCGTCGTCGAGCCGATGCAAACGGTGGCGGTCACGCCGCAAGTCAGCGGCACGTTGCTCGACGTGCTGTTCAAGGAAGGCGACTTCGTCCAGAAAGGGCAGCGCATCTTCCGGATCGATACGCGCCCATTGCAGGCGATCGTCGACCAGGCACAAGCGACGCTGACCAAGGACATGGCGTCGGCGTCGGCTGCCGAACGCGACGACGTGCGCTACAAGTCGCTCGCGGACATCGGATACGTGAGCCGGTCACAATCCGACCAGATGCACGCCGCGGCGCTGGCGGCGGCGGCGACGGTGCAAGCCGATCGCGCCTCGTTGCGCGCCGCCCAGGTGAATTTGGGTTTCACCTCGATAACCGCGCCGATCAGCGGACGCACCGGCAGTCTCCTCGTCCGGCGCGGGAACAACGTGAGTCCCACGAGCGGCCCGCTCGTCGTGATCAACCAGATCAACCCGGTGCTCGTGCGATTTCCCGTGCTGCAGCAGGACTTCGCGCCGATGCAAGCCGCGGTGTCGCGCCATCCGCTCCCGGTGACAGCCGCCGCGACCGATAGCGCGCAGGAAGTCGCGCACGGCACGCTTTCGTTCCTCGACAACAACGTCGATTCGCTCACCGGGACGGTGACTGGAAAGGCGAGCTTCACCAACTCCGATCGGCGGCTCTGGCCCGGCGAGCTCGTGTTCCTGACGGTTCAACTGCGGGTCGAAAGCGGCGTGCTCGCCGTTCCGACGGAGGCGATCCTCACGGGGCAGCAAGGCCCGTACGTGTTCGTTGTCGACGCGAGCAACACCGCGCGCATGCGTCAGGTGTTGCCGGGACTTCAGGTCAACGATCTCACGGTCGTTCAAAACGGCCTGACCACCGGCGAACGCGTCGTGGTCGACGGACAGTCGCGTCTCGATCAAGGGACGCGCGTCGCGATCACCGGAATTGGAACGGACACGGGCACCGCGACACTCGGTCGCCAGCTCGATTCGAGCGCCGCGGCGCGCGAATCCGTCGGCGGTGAAGTCACGCCGAGGCCACCGGCGCCCGCGTCGACCGGCCGACCGCCGCCGTGAACGTCTCCGAGCGATTCATTCGCCGGCCGGTGATGACGATCCTGCTGATGGTCGGGATCGTCGTGTTCGGCGTCTTCACATACGGGAGTCTGCCGATCAGCGATCTGCCGACCGTCGACTATCCGACGATCAGCGTCAGCGCGAGCCTGCCCGGCGCGAGCCCGCAGACGATGGCCGCCGCGGTTGCGACGCCGCTCGAAAAACAGTTCTCGACGATCGCCGGCGTCGACAACATGACGTCGACGTCGAGCCTGGGGTCCACGTCGATCACGCTGCAATTCTCGCTCGACCGCGACATCGACGCGGCCGCGCAGGACGTTCAGGCCGCGATCGCCAAAACGCTGCGGCAATTGCCGCTCGGCATTCAGCCGCCTTCTTATCAAAAAGCGAACCCGGCGGCGTCGCCGATTTTGTTCTACGCTCTTACATCGACGACCCTCTCGTTACAGCAGCTCGACGAGGTCGGCGAGACGCTATTGTCGCAGCGCCTTTCGATGGTCGACGGCGTCGCGCAGGTGCAGGTGTTCGGATCGGCCAAGTACGCGGTGCGCATCCAGCTCGACCCGACCGCGCTGGCGTACCGGAAGATCGGCATCGACGAGGTCGCCGACGCAGTGAACTCGCAGAGCGTGAGCGAACCGACGGGCGTGCTCTGGGGGCCGACGACCGCGTACACGATCCAGGCGACCGGCCAGCTGAACAACGCCGCCCAATTCCGATCGATGACCGTCGTGTATCGGAACGGGGCGTCGGTTCAACTCGGCGCGCTCGGCCATGTGCTCGACGACGTCGAGAACAACCGAAGCGCGAGCTGGTTCAACGGCGTCCGCGCGATCGTCCTCGCGGTGCAGCGGCAGCCCGGCACCAACACCGTCAAGGTGGCCAACGCCGTGCGGGCCGAGCTCGACTCGATGAAGACCCAGATTCCGAGCGGCGTGCGCATCCAGACGCTCTTCGACCGGTCGGTCGGGATCGATCAGTCGGTGAGCGACGTGAAGCGCACGCTCTTGCTGACGCTCGGGCTCGTCGTCGTCGTGATCTTCCTGTTTCTGCGCAACGCGTGGGCGACGCTGATTCCGAGCCTCGCGCTGCCGCTCTCGATAGTCGGGACGTTCCCGGTCATGTACGTCCTCGGCTACAGCCTCGACACGCTTTCATTGATGGCGCTCACGCTGGCCGTCGGGTTCGTCGTCGACGACGCGATCGTCATGCTCGAGAACATCGTCCGTCACATGGAGATGGGCACACCGCCGATGCAGGCCGCGATCGACGGCTCGGCGGAAGTCGGGTTTACCATCTTGTCCATGACGCTCTCGCTCACCGCCGTATTTATCCCGCTCCTTTTCCTGGGAGGCGTGGTTGGCCGCTTGTTCCGCGAGTTCTCGGTCGTGATCGCGACGGCCATTCTCGTGTCGGGCGTCGTCTCGCTGACGTTCACGCCGATGCTCGCCAGCCGCTTTTTGCGCGCGCAGAAGAGCGAGCGGCACAGCCGGTTCTACAATGCCATCGAGCGCGCGTGGGACTGGCTCCTCGGCCAGTACACGTGGACGCTCGACTGGACGATGGGCCACCGCCTGCTCACGATGGGGTTCTCATTCCTCGTGCTCGTCGGCACCGCGCTGCTGTTCAAGATTCTGCCGACCGGTTTCATCCCCGACGAGGACATCGGCCAGATCAACATCACGACCGAGGCGGCGCAGGGGACGTCGTACGGCGACATGGTGCGTCGCCAGCTGATGATCGCCGGGATCGTGCAGAGCGACACCAGCGTCGCCTCGTACATGTCGACCGTCGGCGGCGGCGGCTCGTCCGGAACCAACACGGGGCGGCTGACCGTGATCCTCAAACCGCTCGGCCACCGCCCTCCGATTCAAGCGGTGGTGAACGAGCTGCGCGCGAAGATGGCCCACGTGCCCGGGGTCACGGCGTATCCGTCGATCCCGCCGGCGATTCAGATCGGCGGACGCCAGTCGAAGAGCCAGTACCAGTTCACGATGCAGGGCTCCGACGTCGCGTCGATGTACGCGGCGGCGCAGAAGCTCATCGACGCCGCGAAGCGTTCGCCGCTTCTCGCCGACGTGACGAGCGACATGCAGAACAACAACCCGCAGGTGAACATCACGATCGACCGCACGCGGGCCGCCGCCTTCGGTGTGACGGCCGATCAAATAGAAAGCACGCTCTATGACGCGTACGGCTCGCGGCAGGTGTCGACGATTCTCACGCCGAGCAACGAGTACGAGGTGATCATCGAGCTGCTGCCGCAGTATCAGCAGGATCTGTCGGAGCTGGCGCTGTTGTACGTGAAGAGCACGACCGGCACGCTGGTGCCGATGAAGGCCGTGGCGACGCTGAGCAAGAGCCTCGGTCCGGTGACGATCAACCACTCCGGGCAGCTGCCGTCGGTCACGCTCTCGTTCAACCTGGCGCCCGGTGCCTCGCTCGGCGCGGCGACGGCCGAGGTGCAGCGTCTCGCGAACCAGACGCTTCCGGCGGGGATCACGACGGCGTTCTCGGGAACGGCGCAGGTGTTTCAAGCGACGGAAGCCGGCCTCGTCGTCCTCGTCGTCCTCGCGGTATTCGTGATCTACATGGTGCTCGGCGTCTTGTACGAGAGCTTCGTGCACCCGCTCACGATTCTCTCAGGTCTCCCGTTCGCCGCGTTCGGCGCGTTGCTCGCGCTCTGGATCTTCAACATCGAGCTGTCCGTCTTCGCGTTCGTGGGCGTGATCCTGCTGATAGGAATCGTGAAGAAGAACGCGATCATGATGGTGGACTTCGCGGTCGAGGCGGAGAAGGAAGGGAAGCCGGCCGAGGAAGCGATCGTCGACGCGGCGCATGTGAGGTTCCGGCCGATCATGATGACGACCGTGGCGGCGTTGGTCGGCACGTTGCCGGTGGCGCTGGCGTCGGGGATCGGATCGGAGACTCGGCGACCGCTCGGAATTGCGGTCGTGGGAGGGTTGGCGTTTTCGCAGCTGGTGACGTTGTACGTGACGCCGGTGGTGTACACGTATCTCGATCCGTTGAATCGGCGGTTGCAGAGGAAGTTGGCGCGGGAAGGGAAGGAGAAGCCGAGAGGGGATGAGCAGATGGAGTTGGGGGTTGTCAGTTGAGACTGCGCGAAGGTGACAAGGGGCGAGGCGGCGGCTACGTGCGGCTATGCCTTGGCGGTCTGATTTGGCAGGGTAGAACGGACCTCCACTTTGTGCTGGATCTGTTCTTCGGAGAGGACCGGGGCGAAGTCTTCCATCTCACCGATCTGGCGGATTTCGAGCTCGTAGTCCTCGGCGCTGCCGTTGGGGCAACGCTTGACCCACTCGATCGCCTCCTCGAGGGATTTGACCTGCAGGATCCAGAAGCCGGCGATGAGCTCTTTGGCCTCGGTGAAGGGTCCGTCGATGACCGTACGCGACTTGCCGGAGAATTTGACGCGTGCGCCCTTGGAGCTGGGATGGAGGCCATCGAGGGCGAGCAGGACGCCGGCCTTTGAGAGCTCCTCGTTGTACTTGCCCATGTCGGCCAAGAACTGCGGATCGGGGAGGGCGCCGCTTTTCTCTGACTCTGGGGTTGCCTTGGCGATGACCATGAATCGCATTGCGAAATCTCCTTTTGGTTGCGCGATGGCTGCGGGCTGTTTTTCGGGGCTCGCGACTGGTGCTCAGATTGAGAGCGCAGTTGGATCGCTGTTCGCCGCTGTCGTACCGGCTCTCTGCTGATACGACGAACGGGGTGTGGCCGAATCGACATGAGAACGAAGGACTGTGACAACGTTGTTCGGGAGTCCCCAGTCGCTTCCTCGACGAACGACAGGCTCATCGCCTCGATGCCTGCGAGGGCATCAGCGACGGGTTGCGAGGTGAACGGCTAAGCCATTGTCGGCTCGCCGGTTGTCGAGAGGCTTTTGGTCGGCTATACTCTTCGGACTGTCCGCGATTGGAAATGCAGTAGCGGCGGGCGGGACGTAGCGCAGTCCGGTAGCGCACCTGAATGGGGTTCAGGGGGTCGCGGGTTCAAATCCCGCCGTCCCGATTCATTAGTGATCACGCCACGGTGATTTCCTCCTGTGGCGTTTGCTTTCCAGAACGGGCGGTCGAGTTTGTGTCGAGTCTCCGCTGCACGGGCGCCTCCTCGTGCCGCTCGCTCGCACACAGCTCGCACACAGCTCGCACACATCCAGCTCGCACTCGCGCATCGTCGCGATCGTCGTGCGTCACCAAACCAGTTGAAGTGCAGGTTCGTAGCGCGCGAATCACGCCGACCGTTGCGATTCCTTTGCACCCCGGCTGCCGGAACTAGCCCGGATCGAGCAAATCGACGACGGCGAGCCGCTGAATGACTGTCCGTGGCCTTCTTTTTGCCCATTCGGCTCATGTATTGACCGAATGGGCATTTTAGGCCATACTTCCTGGCATGGAGATCCGTTGCCCGCTCGACGACGTCCTCGACGTGCTGCGCGTGCGTGGCGCCGTGATGGCGAACCTGCGCGCCCGAGGACCGTGGGGCATTAGCCTTCCGCGGACCCCGAAGGCGACGCTGCACGCCGTGACCGCCGGCGTGTGTTGGGTGCGCGTCAAAGGACAACCGCCAATCGAACAGCTTCCGGGCGACGTCGTACTGCTGCCGACCGGAGCAGCGCATATCGTGGCGAGCGCTCCTGCCGGACCGACGCGAACGTGGGGCAAGGTCGCCGAGGGGCAAGCTGGTAATCCCGCGCACGAATGCGTGTTCGACGGCCCCGGCGGGGGGAGCTCGACACACGTCATCTGCGCGGGGTTCGAGTACGATCACGAGGTCGCACAACCGCTCCTTTCGCTGATGCCACGCGTGCTGTTCCTGTCGGGACAGGAGATGGCGGAGGGGAGCCCCGTGCAGGCGACGCTACGCGTCCTCCGTCACGAGCTCGCCGCGAGAACGTCCGGGTCGGCGACCGTGATCGACCGGCTGATCGACGTCCTGTTCGTTCAAGTGATCCGCGCGTGGTTAGGCACCGAGGACGGCTCCGGGACGTCCTGGCTTCAGGCACTCCGTGACCCGACCATTGGGCGCGCGCTCTCTGTCTTGCACGCGGACCCCGCAGCGCCATGGACGATCGAGACCCTCGCGCGCGAGGTGAGCCTGTCGCGGGCCACGCTGACGCGCCGCTTCTCGACCCTGGTCGGCGAGCCACCGCTTTCGTATCTCACGCGCTGGCGCATGGAGCTGGCCGCGCGGCACCTGCGCGAGACGGACAAGGCCGTGAGCACGATCGCGCGCCACGTCGGGTACACCTCCGAGTTCGCATTCTCGCGCGCATTCTCGCGGCTACGCGGGCTCCCGCCAGGTCGGTATCGGGCCGAGCTGCGACAAAGGCGCGAGGCAGGAGCCGCGGCGCAGTGAGAGCGCGGCAGGTGACCGCAAGGGCGCAACGTGGTCACCGGTCAGGGCCGGATAGTCTGTGTAGCCCTGTTCGCGACCCCCGTAGAACGTGCTGGGGTTAGCAACGTTGAGCGGCGCATCCTGGGCGTAACGTTCGACCAGGTCGGGGTTGGCGATATACGATTTGCCGAAGGCGACGCAATCGGCTCGACCGGCCGCGATTGCCGCGTTGGCGCGTCGCTTGTCGTAGCCGCCGTTTGCCATGTAATGCCCATTGAAACGACGCCGCAACTCCGGGAAGTCGAGCGGCAACTCCGAGCCGTGCACGTCACGCTCCATCACGTGCAGATAGGCCAGACCGAATGGACGGAGCGTAGCGCCCACGTGGTTGAACAGCGCCTGCGGGTTTGAATCGCGCATGTCGTTGTACTGGTTGAGCGGCGAAATGCGGACTCCAACGCGATCGGCGCCCCACACCTCACACACAGCCGCCACCACCTCCTGCAGCAGCCGTGTTCGGTTGGCGATTGAGCCGCCATACTGATCCGTTCGGTGATTGGTGCCATCACGGAGAAACTGGTCGAGCAGGTAGCCGTTGGCGCCATGCACTTCCATTCCGTCGAACCCAGCAGTCTTGGCATTCTGCGCCGCAATGCGGAAACTCTCAATCAGCGCCGGAATCTCCCACGTCTCCAGCGCACGAGGCGTGACGAAATCCGTCATCCCCCGATGGGTGAATGCCTTGCCCGCCGGTTTGATGGCGGAGGGTGCCACTGGCAGCGCATCATTCGGCAACAGCGAAGGGTGAGAGATTCGTCCGACGTGCCACAGCTGCAAAAGGATGCGCCCGCCCTTGGCATGCACCGTGTCCGTCACCCGCTTCCAGCCGGCCACCTGCGCTGGGCTGTGAATACCGGGGGTGCCAGGGTAACCGTGCGCCATATCCGATATCGGTGAGGCCTCGGTGATGATGAGGCCGGCCGAGGCACGCTGCGCGTAGTAGGTGGCGTTGATCGGCTGTGGCACGTTGCCGGGCTGCCCCGCGCGGTTGCGGGTCAACGGCGCCATCACGATGCGGTTGGGCAGTGCCAGACCGCCCAGCCGGATCGGGGTGAACAGGTCTGTTGCCATATCAGCGCTCTGCATGGTTAGGATTTAAGCATTATTGAATGCTTCACGCCTTCGACAAGGAGCGTGATTCGATTTCGTTGCCGCCTGTTCATTCGACAGCGCGAATCCGCGACCGGTGCCGTCTGTCGGGTGCGGCGTGACGACAAGACGACAGATCGCTCGGGTCGACGACGCCCCGCGGACCGGTTCGTCCGCGGGGCGTGAAAGTCCTCGAGAAACCGGAGGAGTAAGAACGGGTTGGCAACCAGATCGAGCGATTCAGCACCCAACTTCCCGCGCTCGCTCAGATGGCCGCGAACTGACGCTCCACCGCCTTGTGATCCTCCCGCCAGGCGGCATACGTCTGCTGCGACATGGGGTCCGGGTAGATGTCTTCCTCATTCGCGGCGACGCCGGCGAGCGTGGCGCGAGCCACGTCGATCGCCGGTGTCTTCGCCGCCGGGAACGAGCGCGCCATGTCCGTGTCCACGAGACCGGGGAAAACGCCGTGCACCCGGATCCCACGCTTGGCCAGGTCGGCGCGGAACGACTGCGTCAGCGACCACCCTGCGGCCTTGGAGGCATTGTAGGCCGCGACGCCCGGAATGCTGACCAGCGAGAGGAGCGTGAGGATGTTGACGACGCTTCCCTCGTTCCGCTCGAGGACGGGCACGAAGGCCGTGGTCACGTTGAGCAAGCCGAAGAAGTTGGTCTCCATGTCGCCTCGCACCGCATCCACCGGGATGTCCGTGAGGCCGCCAAAAGACAGCACTCCGGCGTTGTTGATGAGCAGCGTGAGGTCCTTCCCCTGCGCGGCCGCCGCGCGCGCATCCGCGGTGCTCGTGACGTCGAGCTTCAGCGCGCGGATGCGCTTCGGGTCGAGGCGAACGACCGCGTCCAGACTCGCGAGATCCCGCGCCGCGGCGTAGATGCGGCTCGCGCCTCGTTCGAGCAGCGCTTCGACGAACGCGCGGCCAATCCCACGGTTCGCTCCCGTGACCAGGGCGACCGAATTCTTGATTTGCATGGCACTCTCCATAGGGATAACAGATGATGCGAGTACCATACGTGGCGTTGGCGAGCCGCTGAATGATTGTTCGTGGCGTCTTTTTGCTCATTCGGCTCACCGCGTCGATAGTGAATTCCTGCGTAGAGCCGCGACAGGCTTGCCTCTTGAGCCGCGGCGGCAAAGAGCGCGCACGTGCCGAGCACGAGGGTACGTTTGAACATCGTGCCTGCCTCAGTGAAATTGTGGACTGGCGACCAAACGCGAAGACCGGCGAAGCGGTCGTACGGCATGGAGTCTTCTCGCGCTTTGACTCAGCGAATTGCCATAGTCCGCTACCCAGTGATTACGCCGTCTGGCGCGTACCGACAAACTCGTTGAGCAAGAACTTCCTCGAGGCACACAGGGTGGCCGACAACCCGTCGCCGCTGGATCCGAAGACCTACCGAGCTACAGTCCTTGGCCTGCTGTCCGGCCACTGGGGCATCTTGCTCTTTGGCCTCGCCGCTGTCGGAGCCGAGACGGGCGCCAGCCTGCTCGAGCCGTGGCCGATCAAGATCGTGCTCGACACGGTGCTTCGCGCCAAGCCGCTGCCGCAATGGCTGGAGCGCGCGGTCGCGTCGATGCTCGGGACGAATGTCTTGGGCGTTCTCGAATTCGCCGTGGGCATGGTGCTGCTCATCGCGATCGTCGGGGGCGTGGGCAGCTACGTCGAAAAGCAATGCGTCACGACCTTGGGCCAGCGGGTGACGCACGAGCTTCGATCCCGGATTTACACCCATGCCCAACGCCTATCGATGTCGTTCCACGACAAGAAGCGTACGGGTGACATCATCAGCACGGCGACGGCGGATGTCGATGCGATCCAGAGCGCGATCACATCGGGCGTCCTCGACACGCTGTACTACACGCTGCTGTTGATCGGCATGAGCGGCCTCATGCTCTATCTCGACTGGCGCTTCACGCTCATCGCGCTGGCGGTCCTGCCGGCACTCAGCGTCGTCGTCTACACGCTCACGCGCCGGATCAAGCGCACCTCCCTCGACGTGCGCGGCCGGGAAGCGGACCTCATGTCGACGATGCACGAGGTGCTGTCGTCGATGCGGCTCGTGAAAGCGTTCGGCCGGGAAGATCACGAGCGCGGCCGGTTCGAGTACCAGAGCGAGCAGATCGTCGCGGCCACGCTCCGGGCGCGCGACGTCAAAGCGAAGCTGGCGCCGGCCGTCGAGATCATCGTCGCCGTGGGGAGCGGGGCGGTCCTCTGGTTCGGCGCGCGTCACGTCCTCGATGGCCGGCTGACCGCCGGTGCGCTCGTCGTCTTCCTGCTGTACTTGAGCAAGATGTACAAGCCGATTCGCGAACTGTCGAAGATGACGGACACGTACTCGCGCGCGCTGGTGGCGTTCGAACGGATCAACAACTTCCTCGGCGTCGAGCTCGAGGTTCGTGATCGACCCGGAGCGCGACGCGCGCCTCGCTTCCGCGGTACGATCGAGCTCGATCACGTGACGTTCGGATACGGGCCCCCACCGACCGGCCCAACCTCGTCGACGTGAGCCTCACGATCCCGGCCGGCTCCATCGCCGCGGTGGTCGGACCGACCGGCGCCGGGAAGACGACGCTCATCAATCTCATCGCCCGCTTCTACGACCCGCGGTCGGGACGTGTGCTGATCGACGGCGAGGATGTGCAGTCGTTCTATCAGGAATCCCTCCGCGAACGCATGAGCTTCGTGCTTGCAGGACACGCTGCTCTTTCGCGGACCGGTGTGGCAGAACATCGCGTACGGAAGGCCGGAGGCGAAACGCGGCGAGATCGCCCGAGCCGCCGAGTTGGCGAACGCGGATGGGTTCATTCGTGAGCTTCCCGACGGCTACAACACGATGGTCGGCGAGCGCGGCGTGACGTTGTCCGGCGGCCAGCAGCAGCGAATCGCCATCGCGCGGGCCCTCATTCGCGACGCGCCGATTCTGATTCTCGACGAACCCACCACAGGATTGGATGCGGCGTCGGAGGCGCTGGTCCTCGATGCGCTTCGCCAGCTGATGCGCGGGAAGACGACGATCATGATCGCGCACAGCCTCGCGACGGTGCAGCAGGCGGACCAGATCTTCGTGGTCGATCACGGCCGCGTGTGTGAGCGCGGCACGCATGCGACGCTGCTCGCGGCGAGCGGAGTTTACGCTCGGCTGCACGACCGCCAATTCAATCGGAGCATCTCGCCGGCGAGTCTCCAGCCGAGCGGCTAGCTCGCCGTGCGGCGGTGCACCGGCGTCGGGTCAGCGGATGATCGCCGGATTCGCTGGGGACGACTCGATCGAAACGGCGGACGAGGCGTTTTGCGTGAACCGGGCGCCACTACCGCGGTCGTGACCCGGAACTTCAAGTTCCATGAATCGGGTCGTTTGCCGATGCGAACGAGTTGGCACTCTCACGCCGAGGTATCGATTGCGAACGATGTCACACGATGTCTCTCGATTGATTGGCGCGGCAGCGCTGCTGACCGCGTGCATGCACCAGGCACCCGGGCCCGTGCAGTCCATGGGGTCAGCGCTCGCGGACGCGCCGGCCGTGGCCGAGGGCTTGCGCGACCTGCGCGTGGCGACCGCGCCGTACAAGAACCTCGATGCGGCGGTCGCGGCGGGATACCCCCAGACCGTTGCCGACTGCATCGTCGACGAACACCACGGGGCGATGGGCTACCATCACCTCAATCGCGCGTACGTCGACGGGACGCTGGATCTGACGAAACCCGAATTCCTGCTCTACGAACGGATGCCGGACAGCAGCTACCGGTTGAACGGCGTGGAGTTCATCGTCCCGTATCGCTTTTGGTCGCGCGATTCGACGCCGCCGGTCCTCATGGGGCAGAACCTGCACCATGAGAACAATTTCAACTATTGGTATCTCCACGTGTGGGCGTGGACGGACAACAAGGACGGACTGTTCGCGAACATGAATCCGGACGTGCGGTGTCCAGGCGGCGGGAAGGCGTACATCGCCACACCGGACTCGCTTTCTTGAAGAGAGAGGCCACGGCGATTGACCGCCGTGGCGTCTTTGCGTTCGACCCCCTCCCCCCTCCTAGTCGGAGCGGTCGCCTGGCGTCACGGCCTCGAGCAGCTCGATGGCCTTCTCGTTCTGGAGTAGCTCGATCAGGCAGCACGTCAGCGCGCGCAGCGCATCCGGCGACTCCAAGACCAGCCTCAGTCGCGTTTTAGCGCCAGCAGGCTCTCCCATCTTGCGGAACGCGTGCCCGGTGGCCGCGAGGCGCAAGACGGTCAGTCCGTCATCGTGGAGATGCTCGAGTCTGGCGACGACGGTCCCAACCGTCGTGCGGTCAGGATTGTACGCGATGTCCTGGGCCTCCACAGCCAAATAGCTCATCGACTCCGCTCGTGGCGCGAACCGCGGGGCATCCGTTGCGACCGACGTCTCCATGGTGAGCCTCCTTGCCGGTGGGGAAGGGGGGAACGACAGCCGGGAACGAAGCGGAAAGTGGGCACATCGGCGAGTAGTGTCAATAGTGTCATGACATCATTGACACTAGTGAGACACGAACCCTAGATTCGTCCGTGCGTGCGCATCCGACTCCCCGAAGTGCTCACGGAGCACAAGGTCACGGCCTACGAGGTCGCGAAACGCTCCGACGGCAAAGTCATTCCGTCGACGCTGTACCGGCTTGTTCGGCAGAGAGGGCAGGTGCGCATGTTTGACGGCGCTCTGCTCGAGGCGCTCTGCGAAATCCTGGACGTCGAGCCAGGCGCCCTTCTTGAACGTGGCGGGCGGAGGGCGCGCCGCAGGGATTGAGTCCTAGTCGGCGCGCAGCGCCTGCACCGGATCGATCTTGGTCGCGCGGCGCGCGGGCACGTACGCGGCGAGCGCGCCGACGGCGAGCAGCACGAGACAGGACGCCGCCAAGCGAGACGGGGTCGGTCGGCGCGACCTGGAAGAGCAGGCTCGCGAAGAGCCGCGACACCGCGAGCGCACCGATCAGTCCGACGGCCGCACCAGATCCCGGTCACGATCGCCGCGCGACGAAGCACCTCGCGCCGGACGCGACCCGGCGTCGCGCCAAGCGCGACGCGAATGCCGATCTCGCGCATCTGGTCGCGCACGAGCGACGTCATCACGCCGTAGAGACCAATCGCCGCGAGCAACAGCGCGACCAGCCCGAAACTCGACATCAGCGTCGCGCTCAATCGCGGCTGAGCCAGCGGCTCGTCGAGCAACTGATCCATCGTTCGAGTCTTCCACAGCACCGTGCGGGGATCGGCGTCGATGCCCGCGGCCCGGAGCGCCGGCTCGAGCGCATGAATGTCGACGCTGCTCCGAATGGCGAAGCCGCCCTGCCACCACCTTGACGCGTCGGGAGATAGACGATCGGCGCCGACGTCGCGCACCGAGCGCAGATGCGTATCTCGCGTGACGCCGACGACGGTGCGCCACGCATTGCCACCCGGCGTGTTCGACGTGTCGATCGGCATGCGGATCCGTTTGCCGATGGATCTTGGCCGGGCCAGAAACGGTGTGCGACGCCTTCGCTCACGATTGCGACGTACGGCCCCGACTCGCCATCGGCGTCGGTGAACGCGCGCCCTCGAGAATGCGAATGCCGAACGTCTTGAAGAAGTCCGGTCCGCCGATCTCGAGCGGAAGAGCGGGGTTCTTCTCGGCCTCGTCATTCGTCTGTCCCTCGAGATCGATGCGCTGCTGCCACGATGTTGAGCCCGAGCAGCGGCGGTGTGTAGATCGGTGTCGCCGCGGTCACGCCGGGAATCGCCTCGATGCCGGCGAGAAGGCGATCCGACAACTCGATGATCTTTCGCTCGGAGTCGTATTCGCGCGCGTTCCACGAGTACGACAGAATCGACAGATGGTCGCTGACGTAGCCCGCATCCTGGTTCTGCAAGCGCGCGAGGCTTCGCGCAAGCAGCGCCGCGCCGCCGAGCATGATCATGGCGAGCGCGATCTGCGACGCGACGAGCGTCTGCCGCGCGGCGCGTCGCCGACGCGTCTCGCTTCCTGATCGCGCGTCGAATCGAAGCGGCGTCGCGAGATTGGTCCGCGCGGAGAGCAGCGCCGGGAGCGATACCGAACAGCATGACCGCGGCGGCGAGATGCCGATCGCGGCGAGCAGCGGTGCGCCGCTCAACTGCACGTCGTCGAGACGCGGAAGATGTGGGGGCGCGACGAGGACGAGCGCGCCGAAGCAGTCCCACGGCCAGCGCGAAGCCGAGCACGCCGCCGCGATCGCGAGCGCGGCGGCTTCGACGATCAGTTGACGAACGATGTCGCCATAGCCGGCACCGAGCGCGCGTCGCACCGCGATCTCGCGCGCGCGGCCCGATGCGCGCAGCAGCAGCAGGTTGCCGACGTTGAGACACGCGATGAGGAGCAGCAGTCCAACGGCGGCGGTGAGCGTGGAGGACCGGCCGCACGTCGCCGAGGACGGCGTCGGTGAACGTGGCGGCGTGCGCGCCGCGAAAATGCGCGTTCGGCACCTCGCGGTTCTCGATCGCGACGTATTCGTTGCGCGCCGCGGCGAGGGTCGCGCCTGGGGCAAGTCGCGCGACCGCGATCGAGGCGACGCCGCTGTCCCAGCCTTGCCACATCGGGTACCAATACTCGGCGCCCGACGGGTAGCTGAAGCCCGGCGGCGCGACGCCAATGACCGATACTCCCAGCCGAGCAGCGGCTCGACGAGGTGGCGTCCGATGACGGAGGAGTCGCCGCCGAAATGGTCCTGCCACGCCGCGTAGCTGAGGACGAGCGCCTTCGAGGCAGTTCTTCCCGTGATATCGAATTGCTCGCTGGCGTCGTCGTCGCTCGAGTGAAAGAGGCGGCCGAGCGCCGGACGCACGCCGAGGACGTCGAAGAAGTTGCCGGTGGCCATGCCGCGATTGAGCGTCACCGTGCGCTCGCCATCGAGCACGGCGCGCCGATCGCGGGCCAGTGCGCGACGGCGGCGACGTCGCGAATCGTCTTGCCCTCTCGACGGAATACGGCAAGCGGTTTGGCCCCGACGGTCACCTCGACATTCGGGTCGTCGCGATACGTCCACATCACGGCGATGCGATCCTGATCGACGACGGGCAATCGGCGAATGAGCACCGTGCGAAACACGGTGAACATGGCGACGGACATGCCGATGCCGAGCGTGAGGATGATCGACGCCATCGCGAAGAAGCCGGGCGTTCGCCGAAAGCCGCGGAGCGCAAAGCGGACGTCCTGGCGGAGGATCATGATGCCAACCTACCGCGGGAGCGGAGTGTATGCTCGGCTACACGACCGCCAATTCAATCGGAGCACCTCGTCGGCGAGTCTCCAGCCGAGCAGCTAGCGGCCATCGGCGGGTAGGCCGTTCGGAATCCCTGACCTCAAG
>CAWJXW010000008.1:0-180646 GCA_963846925.1 uncultured Gemmatimonadaceae bacterium
TCAATGCTCGCTTCGAAGTAGAGGCGTTGCGCTCGGTTGTGGAGGCCACCGAGTCACTCTTGCCGCCGGGAGCGTGGCCGGCATGGACGGGCTCGAACCATGACGTGTCCCGCTTCCCCACTGGATGGGCGGCCCGCGAATCCGATGAAGTCCCGCGCCCGTGATCCTGATGCTGCTGACCCCGCGCGGCACGCCGGTGTTGTACCAGGGCGACGAGATCGGGCTTGTTGACACGACGCTCAGCGTCGACGACCTCCGCTAACCCCGTCGGCCGAAGGTTCTGGCCCTCCTACGCCGGGCGTGATCCGGTGCGCACCCCGATGCCTTGGCAGGACCAGCCCGGCGGGGGCTTCACCGCCCACGGAGTCGAACCGTGGCTCCCGTTGGGAGACGCCGCCGCCTACAACGTCGAGTCGCAGCAAGACCAAGCGAACTCCCTGCTGTGCCTCACCCGTGACCTCATCACCCTGCGCAAGCACACACCCGATCTGCAGACCGGCGACTACTCACCGCTTGCTGCGCCTGCCGGACTGTGGGCCTGGCGACGCGGCCAAGCCGTCAGGGTCGCTCTGAACCTCTCCGACGCGCACCTTGTCCTCGACGGCCTCAACGGACACATCGTCATCGCTGACCGACCGCACGTGTGACGGCGAATCCGTGCCGGACCGCCTCGAGCTTCGCACCCGGCGAAGGCGTGGTCGTCGTCGCCACATGAGCCGGACGCCATCGCGACGGACCCACTTGTCGTTGTGAGCCCGAGTGCGATCTCTCGAGCGAACCCCGTGTGAAGAGTCGACACCGGCCGCTGCTTGGACAACACTGACGCCCGCACCTGCCGAAGGTGTCCGAGCGCTCCGCGACGAGGGGAACGGTGATGGGCTGGAAATTCCACAACTTGACGACACAGACGGCCGCACCGCTCGCAACCTTCCGTCCCGCCGCATACCTCTTCGCGCAAAATACGCGGCACGTGATCTACCAGGGCTTCAACGCGACGCAGGGCTCTGACGGTCACCTCTACGAGCTGTATTGGGACGAGGAGGACGGATGGCACGCCAAGGACCTCACCGCGGAGGCGGAAGCGCCATTGGCCACGGCGTATCCCAACGCATACATCTTTGCCACCAACGGCACACAGCACGTGCTCTACGGGGGCGCGCCTGCCGACGGTCACGTCCACGAGCTGTGGTGGGACGACGACGGGTGGCACCACAACGACCTGACCATCGACTCCGGTGAGCAACACCTGGCCCTCACCGTTCCGACGGGCTACGAGTTCTACGCCGAAGGGACGCAGCACGCCGTCTACCAGGGGAGGGACGATCACATCTACGAGCTCTGGTGGCAGAACGGCGACTGGCACCCCGGCGACCTGACCGCGGTGACGAGCGCACCACCGGCGGACAGTGCCCCGAGCGCCTTCGCGTTCGAAGCAGACCACAGCCAGCATGTCTTCTACAGGGGCAGAGACGGCCATGTCTTCGAACTCGAGTGGAAGGCGGGATGGCTCCCCGCGCGGAACCTCACCGCACCCCTCGGAGCACCGATCGCGACCGGTCAACCCACTGGTTACGTGTTCGCTGACGAAGGCACGCTGCACGTGAACTATCGGTCGATCGACGCTCAGATCCACGAGCTCTGGCGCGACGCGAGCGGATGGCATCACTTCCAACTGGGTGCCGCCATCAACGCACCCTTGGCGGACGCGGCGTTCGAACCGTTCGGATACGCGTTCAACTCCCAAGCGCTGCAGCCGGTAGCGACCCAGCACGTCGACTACGTCGGCACCGACGGTCACATCCACGAGCTTTGGTGGGACAGCAATGTCTGGCGCCACAACGACCTGACCGTGGCCGCCGGCGCGCCGTTGTCCATCAGCAGTCCGACCGGATACGTGTTCGTGGAACAAGGCACCCAGCACGTCGTCTACAACTCAGACAGCCACCAGATCATCGAGCTGGCGTGGACACCCGGTGGTGGGACCGCGACCGCCACGTTGATCACCGAAAATCTCGAGCGACACGACGTCAGCAGCCAACGATGAACGTGGTCTGGGAGTCCTGTTCGCTCGGGACGACGGGCGGACACACCACGCACCGCGAACCGCGAGCCTGACGTCGCGCACCTACAAACGCCGGACGCCCAAGGATGAACTCGACGGTGTGACCAAGACCGTCACGGAGCCTCTTCGGGTGGTGGTGGCGGCAACGTATCGGGCGGCGGCAATGTCGTGTCCGGCGGCGGCAATGTCGTGTCCGGCGGCGGCAACGTCGTGTCCGGCGGCGGCAATGTCGTGGAGGGCGGTGGGGGCAACGTGTCGGGTGACTTCGTGGTGTCCGGAACGGTGGTCGGCGGTTCGGTTGGTGGCGGAGTCGGGGCCGGAGGCGTCGGTTCGAGAAGGAGCGTCGCCACAGAGGAGGGCGGTGTAGACCGAGTACGTGGCCGAGCCGGAGGAGAGAGTGGGGCCGTGGTGACGGTGGTCGAAGGCTCAGTGGTCACCGAGGTCGTCGGGTCCGCAACCGCTGGGAGTGTTGGTCGTGGTCGACGTCGGGGTCACGGTCGAAGTCGGGGTCTGGGTCGGGGAACTGGATCTTCGCAGGCGCTGAACACTGACGATTCATCGGACTGCGGGGCGAAGATGATGACGAGCGCTCCGACGGCGAGGGCGGTGATCCCCAAGCCAACGAACAGATGACCCAAGTGCAACTCGTCAAGTCGAGGCATCCATCGGTCGAAGAGGTCATCCATCCAGAGGCGGCGGGTAACACGATCGGCACACCTCGGAGCCCGGAGCGAACCGTGTGCGCGACGCTGCCCACAACGTCGGCAATCCTGAGGCGGCGCGGTGGCGCGGATTGATCGGAGAGTACGACACCCCCGCCGGGATGCGTCTCGTGCTCGAGGAGGGCGGCGAGCTGTGGCTCGCGGACACGAACCACCACGCGCTCCGGCTGAACGAGCGTGGCGCGACGGAGTTCGAGGTCGTCTCGGGCGGGGGGAACGAAGAGCGAGTGCTCGGACGGGGGCGGCGCACGTCGACGATTACGTTCGTCGTGGATCGTGGCGACCGCGCACGAGCGTTCATCGCCGGCGGCGAGCGTTTCCCGCGGCGCGAGATCGAACCGGCGCCCGGCACGAACCAGCTTCGCGTCACGCCGGTGCGGTCCGTCGAGCAGCTTCGGGGCGAAGCGATCGCCGCCTCACCGCCGCGCGAGTCAGGGAATTTCAAGAAAGCCGATCTCGTCGAGCTGACGTCGCTCGAGCCGGGCATCAAGCTCGAGATCCGATACGCGACGACGAACAACTTCCTCGGCACCCGCTTCTACGACCAACCGCGCGCGTTCATGCAGCGCCCCGCCGCCGAGGCGGTCGCGCGCGCGCATCGCTCGCTCGAGCCGCTCGGCTTCGGTCTGTTGATCCACGATGCGTATCGCCCGTGGTACGTGACGAAGATGTTCTGGGACGCCACGCCGGCCGACAAGCGCTGGCTGGTCGCCAATCCGGCGGAGGGCTCGAAACACAACCGCGGCGCCGCCGTCGACCTCACGCTCTATCGACTGTCGACCGGCCGGCCCGTCGACATGCCGAGCACCTACGACGAGAGCACGGACCGCGCGTACGCCGACTACCCGGGCGGAACCTCACTCGAGCGGTGGCACCGCGCGCTGCTTCGTCGGGCGATGGAAGAGCAGGGATTCACCGTGAATCCAACGGAATGGTGGCACTTCGATTTCAACGGCTGGCAGGACTACGCGATCGGGAACGAGCCGTTTGAGCGGATCAGGTAGACGGGTGGACCGGTGGACCGGTGGACCGGCACGGCTGGCGGCGACTAGTCGCGCCAGGTCGTGAGCTCGCCCGCTGGTGTACGGCTTTTCGGCGGTGGGACGTCGGCGGGTGTCCCGACGTTGACGATCGCCACGATCTTCTCGCTGTCGCGGACGCCCGCGGCGGATCGGGCCGCGGCGTCGTCCATCACTCCACCGGTCTTGATGTGCGTGCCGAGTCCCAAGTCGAGCGCGGCGAGTGACAGGTTGAGCACCGCCATCATCGCGGCCGCGTAGTCCTCCTTGGCGGTTTCCGGCTCGTCGCTCTGGATCACGGCGACGGCGATCATCGCGGGCAGCTCGAGGTGCTCTCGGGCCACGGTCTCCTTCAGCGCGCGGGCGCTCTCGGGATCCGGCTGCTTGCGAGCCTTGCGCTCACCGAGGGCCATGCCGTACGCGTGCCGCGCGGCCGGGCCGAGCACGTAGAACCGCCAGGGCTGCGTCAGCCGGTGGTTGGGCGCGAGGGTCGCGGCGTCGAGCAGCGTTTCGATCTGCTCGCGGGTCACCGGTTGCGGCGCGAATCGTTTGATCGAGCGTCTGGCGCGAATGGCTTCGATGACGTCCATGGCTCGCAAGGTAACGAGGGTTGATTCCGCCGAACGGTCCGCGTAGCTCTGAGCATCATGAGCGATCAACCGTTATCTCCGCCCGAAGAATCCGTCGTCGACCGCTTCCTGCGCTACGTCCGCATCGACACGCAGTCGCAGCGAAGACGCGTCGACCACGCCGAGCACGCCGACGCAGTGGACGCTGGCGAAGCTGCTCGCCGACGAGCTTCGCCGCGCTCGGCGCGCGCGAACGTTCGGTGAGCGAGCACTGCATGGTCTACGCGACGATCCCGGCGAAGCTCCCCGACGCGCGCGCGAGGTCGACGCCGGCGATCGGATTCCTCGCGCACGTCGACACGTCGCCGGCGGTGAGCGGCACGAACGTGCAAGCCGATCATCCACCGCAACTACCAGGGCGGCGACATCCCGCTGCCGGGCGATCCGTCGCAGGTGCATCACCGTCGCGCAGAACCCGGCTGCTCGCCGACATGATCGGCGACGACATCATCACCACCGACGGCACGACGCTGCTCGGCTCCGACGACAAGGCCGGCGTCGCGACGATCATGACGCTGGTCGACATGCTGCTGCAGAATCCGGAGGTCCCGCACGGCACGATCAAGATCGGCTTCACCGCCGACGAGGAGATCGGCAGCGGCATCGACAAGTTCGACGTCGAGCGCTTCGGCGCGCAGTTCGCGCTACACGGTCGACGGCGGCGAGCTCGGCGAGATCAGCGACGAGACGTGGAGCGCGCGGCTGGCGACGGTCACGTTCCAGGGCAAGAGCACGCATCCCGGCACGGCCAAGGGCGTGATGGTCAACTCGATCTACGCGCTCGCGCGACTTCGTGACGCAGCTGCCCGCGGACATGCTCCCCGAGACGACCGAGGACCGCGTCGGGCTTCGTGCATCCGTACGCCGGCATCGCCGACGTCGAGCAGTCGAGCATCAAGGTCCTGCTGCGCGACTTCGAGCTGGCGGGTCTCGACGACGAAGGAGCGCGTGCTGCGCGACGATCGCGATGGAGACCGAGCGCGCACTGTCCGGGCGTCACGGTGTCGGTCGACGTGAAGGAGAACTACAAGAACATGAAGGAGGTGCTGAAGGACCATCCGGAGCTGACGGAGAACGCGCTCGAGGCGGCGCGTCGCGCCGGCCTCACGCCGTTCACCAAACCGATTCGCGGCGGCACCGACGGGTCCAAGCTGACGTTCCGCGGCCTGCCGTGCCCGAACATCTTCACCGGCGGCCACAACTTTCACAGCAAGCTGGAATTCAATTCGCGCCGCGGACTCGAGAAGACGACGGAGACGCTGGTGCATCTCGTCCAATTGTTCGTCGCGGGCGGCAGGGCCTAGAAAAGGCGAAACCGGCGGCGGGCCGCGAAGCCCGCCGCCGGTTCGTCAAAGCGGCTACTTGTCGTACTGCTGGGCGAGCTTCAACTGACGAATCGCCCCGTCGATCGCCTTCATCGCTGCAACGCGGTGGCCGCCGAAATCGTGGGCCGCGGTCTTCAATTCCTGGCGTGCCGCCTCCAACTCGACGACGGCGCTGCGAATGTGCGGATGCGGTTCGAGCGTCGCGGGGGTGAACGCCATCGTGCCGGTCAGGCCGGCCGCCAACAGAAGCATTTTCATACTCTTTCTCTCCTGACAGTGAAGCGAGTGGGTTGTGCGCCATGTCACGGGCCGATTGCTGGCACCCGCGCCCCCGGCTGGTGGGACGATTCACGGGCGACGGCGTTAACAGGTGGACCGGTGGACCGGTGGACCGGTGGACCGGTGGACCGACAGACCGACAGACCAGACAAGAATTTGTTGCAGGGTGTTCGCGACGTCCGCAGACTTCAATACATGGCCAACGACGTGGTGTTGGTAGTCGATGACGAGCCGCAGATCCGGCGAGTCGTGCGAAACGCTGCTCGCCTCGGACACCACGCGGGTGATCGAAGCGGCGAACGCGCGAGACGCGATCGACCTTGCCGCGGCCGAACGGCCGGCGCTCATCGTACTCGACCTTGGCCTCCCCGACGCCCGGGGCTCGAGGTTTGCCGCGAGATCCGCGCGTGGTCGCAGGCGCCGATCATCGTGCTGTCGGCGCGGCACTCGGACCAGGAGAAGGTGGCGCTCCTCGACGCCGGCGCCGACGACTACGTGACCAAGCCGTTCAGTCCCGGCGAGCTTCAGGCGCGCGTCCGCGCGCAGCTGCGGCGGTCCCGCCTCGCGCCGGCGGCCGGAGAGGGTCAGGTAATCACGATCGGCGATCTCGTGATCGATCCCGTGAAGCCGTCGGTCAAGAAATCGGACGTGCCCGTCCACCTCACGAAGATCGAGTGGGAGTTGCTGCGCACGCTGCTCAAGCACGCGGGGCGCACGCTCACGCACCAGCAGCTGTTCCGCGCCGTATGGGGGAATTCGTCGGGCGACATGCAGCAGTACCTGCGCGTCCACGTGCGGAGTCTGCGGCGGAAGCTCGAGACGGACCCTGTTCGACCGCGATTGATCGTCACCGAACCCGGCGTCGGCTACCGGTTCGAGAACGAGCCGTGAGCGAGCGCTCCGGCGTCGCCGAACAGTCGCGCGACGGCCGCCTCACCGATCGGCCCTGGCTCGAGTGGGTCGCGTGGTTCGCTCGTTCTCGCGGTCGTCACGGCGATGTTCTCGTCTCCGTTCGGCCGCACCTGAACGCCACCTACATCACGCTCGCCTACCTCCTCGTGGTGCAGGGGGAAGCGCGCGGCGGCGGACGTCCGCTCGGCCTCGCGCTCGCGGCCGCGGCGCTTTGTCAGCTTCGACTATCTTCTTCCTTCCGCCGTTCGGAACCCTGACGATCCAGGATCCGCTCAACTGGCTCGTCCTGCTCGCGTTCCTGGCGACGGCGTGTTGTCGGCGCAGTTGCTGTATCGTGCGCAAGCCGAAGCCGCCGATGCGCGCCAGCGCGCCGACGAGATCGACCGGCTCGCGTCGCTCGGCGCCGAGACGCTCAGCACGGCGCGCGCCGAGGACGCCCTCGTCGCGATCGCGTCGGTGATTCGTACCTCGCTCGCGCTCGACGGCTGCGCGCGTGTACGCCGCCGATCCGGACTCGCGTCAGGTTCGTCTGGCCGCGCTGTCGAGCGAGTCGGCGGCCGCGCAACCCGTCGACGAAAAGCTCGTCGAATGGGTCGGCGCGCGAGGGGCGCGGCGCGGCGAGCAATTCGTCGACGGCACGTCGACGCGGCGACGCGTCGGTCGAGCTCATCGTCCACCGCGACGGAGTGCACCCGCCGGTACGCGCGTTCATTCGGCCGCTGCAGGTGCGCGGTCGAACCGTCGGCGTGCTGCGAATCGCTCGCGACGAAGGGTTGTCGCGCGAGCGCCGCGCAGATTCGCGTGCTCGACGCGCTGTCGTACTACGCGGCGCTCGGTCTCGAGCGCGTGCGCCTCGTCGCCGACGCCGAGCGGGCGCAGCTACTTCAGGAGGCGCACCGCGCCAAGGACGCCGTGCTCGCGTCGGTGTCGCACGACCTGCGCACACCGCTCACGACGATCAAAGGGTTGGCGCACGAGATCGCCGCGGGCGGCGACGATCGAGCGGAGATCATCGAGGAGGAAGCGGACCGGCTGACGCGCTTCGTCGCGCAGATGCTCGATCTCTCGCGCATCGCGACCGGCGTCGCCGCGCCCGACATTCAACCGAACGAGGCAGAAGACCTGCTCGGCGCGGCGGCGCAGCAGGTGTCGGGGCGGCTGCCGGTCGCGAGCTTCGCGTCACGACCGACACCAGCGAAGCGCTGCTGTTCGGCTCATTCGACTTTCTCGGAAACGCTGCGGGCGATCGTGAATCTGATCGAGAACGCCGCGAAGTACTCACCGCCCGGAACGCCGATCGATCTCTCGGCGACGCTCGAGGGCCCCTGGCTCGTGTTCGCGGTTGCCGACCGAGGGCCCGGCGTCCCGCGAGCCGAACGCGAGCGGATCTTCGAGGCGTTCTATCGGCGGCCCGGACCGCGGTTGGCCGCGCCCGACGTCGGCGGCGCCGGACTCGGGCTGTCGATCGCCCGCGGGATCGCCGATGGCGCAGCGGGGCGGCCTGGACCTCGAGGAGCGGCCGGGGGGCGGCAGCATTTTCCGCTTTCGAGTGCCGGCGATTCCGACCTCGGCGCTCGACCGCTTCTCGCAAGCTTAACGGAAAGCGCGGCGTTCTTTACGCGGTCTTTATGCGCACTGTCGTCAATTGATAGTGCTGTGGTATCGCCCGCCCATCTAATGCCTACGCCGCTTGGCCGTCTCAAGCGAGTGCTCTTTGGCAGGCCTCTCGCCTCGGACCGCCTCGAGCACGAACGGCTGAACAAGCGCACTGCGCTCGCCGTCCTCTCGTCCGACGCGATCTCCTCTGTCGCGTACGCGACGGAACAAACGCTCATCGTCCTCGCCGTCCTCGGCGCGGCGGCGTTGAACTACGTCGTACCGATTTCGGCGGTGATCGTCGGGCTGCTGGTGCTCGTCGCGCTGTCGTACCGGCAGACCGTGTTCGCGTATCCGGCCGGCGGGGGATCGTACACCGTCGCGAAGGACAACCTCGGCACGATGCCGGGTCTCATCGCCGCGGCGGCGCTGCTGACCGACTACATCCTGACGGTCTCGGTGTCGATTTCGAGCGGCATCGCGGCAATCACCTCGGCGTATCCGCGCCTGGGGCCGCACGCGGTGGCGCTGTGCATCGCGGCCGTGATCGTTCTGGCGTTGGTGAATCTGCGCGGCGTGCGCGAGTCGGGAATCGCGTTCAGCGTGCCGACGTACGTGTTCATCGCGGCCATGTTGACGCTGATCGGCGTCGGGCTGTATCGCGTACTGACCGGAGACGTCGTTCACGCGGCCACCGTCCCCGCGCCCGCGGCCGGCGCGTCGCCGCTCGTCGGTTTTGGGCTGACGTTTCTGATCCTGCGCGGCTTCGCCGAGGGCTGCGTGGCCATGACCGGGACCGAGGCCATCTCGAACGGCGTCGGCGCGTTCAAGTCGCCGAGCTCGCGCAATGCCTCGATCACGCTGGCCTGGATGGCGGCCATCCTGGCCGCGTTCTTCCTCGGTACCAGCGTCCTGGCTCGCCATTACGCCGTGATGCCGTCGCCGAGCGAAACGCTGCTCTCGCAGTTGGGGCGCGACATCCTCGGTGGGGGCGCGCTCTACTTCGTGCTGCAGTACGCGACGTTCGCCATCCTCGTGCTCGCGGCGAACACCGCCTTCGCCGATTTCCCGCGGCTGGCGAGCATTCTGGCGCGTGACAGTTACATGCCCAGGCAGTTCGCGGCGCGCGGCGACCGATTGGCGTTCTCTAATGGCATCATCGCGCTCGCCGTCGCCGCCGCGCTGCTCATCTGGGCATTTCACGGCGACACGAGCGCGCTCATCCCGCTGTACGCGATCGGCGTCTTCGTGTGCTTCACGTTGTCGCAAGCGGGGATGGTGATGCACTGGTGGCGCAACCGCGACGCCGGCTGGAAACGGCGCGCGGCGCTCAACGGCGTGGGCGCGGCGGCGACGGCGGTCGTCTCCGTGGTGCAGGTCGTGACAAAATTCACGCACGGCGCGTGGATCGTCGTGCTCGTGATTCCCATCATCATCGTCGTACTCCGCCGCATCCATCAGCACTACGAGCGGTTCAACCGCGAGGTCGCCTACAATGGTCAGGCGCCGCTGATGTTCCTGCACCACACCGTGCTGGTTCCGGTGAACGGCATCACGAAGCCCGCCGCCGGTGCGCTCGTCTATGCGACGACGATCTCGGAAGACGTCCGCGCGATCTACGTCGAGGTGGACCCGGACACGTCTGCCGAGCTGCGGCGTCGCTGGGACGAGTGGGACATCGGGGTCGAGCTGGTGGTGCTGCCGTCGCCGTACCGGTCGGTGTTGCGGCCGCTCGTGGACTACGTGAACGGATTGATCGAGCGCGGCGAGGGCGACCTGGTCACGCTCGTCGTGCCCGAGATCGTGCCGCGCAGCTGGCTCGGACATCTCCTGCACAACAAGACCGCCCTCTTCATTCGCACGGCGTTCCTGTTCCGGCCCAACGTTGTCGTCACGGCCGTGCCGTATCTCATTGGGCGGGCGGTCCGTCTGCGCGACAGGATCAGCCACGACGAGCGGCTCGATGACGAAGACGATACGATGGTCGCGGCGCCCGCGGCGCAGCCGACCCGCGCGGCGAGCTAGCCACCCGACAATCCTGATCTGACAACTGATTTCTACGAACACTTACGTCATCGTAAGTGCGAGAAAGCGTACGTCCTACGTCATGCGACGTATCGTGCGCCTGGCGGGCCGAGGGTAAAGTCGGAGCGTTGCAAAAACTCCCACCCACCCTCGCTCGGAGCTCACCATGTCAGGCACCACCTTCAGTCGTTCGATTCTCGCGTTCACCTCGATCGTCGTAGTCGGGGCCTCGGCCTGCACGGCCGACCGCGTTGTGGCGCCAAACGCCCCATTCGAGAACCAGTCGGAAGGACGCGGCGTCTTTCAGCGGTACTTCGCCATCGGCACCAGCGTCAGCGCCGGCGTCCAGGGCGACGGCCTCGTGGCGGCCACCCAGGCCACTTCCTGGCCCGCGCAGCTCGCGGCCGCGGCGGGACGCACGCTCGCGATACCCTACATCGACGGCGCCGGCTGCCGGTCCCCGCTCGTCGGCCCGCTGGTGAATGGAACGCGCATCAGCGGCGAGGGTGCAGGGGATGACCCAGCGGGTCTCAGCTGCTCGGCGCTGCGGAGCGACGTGTTCCTGCCGGTCGACAACGTCGGGCTGAACGGCGCGCGCGCCAACGACGCGCTGTACACCACCCCCGAAAACATCACCGACCAGGGCAACGCCAAGATCTACGGCCGCGTGCTGCAGCCCGGACAGACGCAGATCTCGACGATGATGGCGCGCAATCCAAAGCTCGTGTCGGTCGAGCTCGGGGCGAACGAAATTCTCAACGCGCGCAGCGGCATCGCGATCCCGGGCGGCGACCTCGCCACCGTCGAAGAGTTCGTCGCGAACTACGACAAGGTCCTCGACAGCGTTCAGAAGGTCACGAAGATGGCCGTCGTCGCCGGCCTGATCGACGACCTGGGTCACGCCGCCGCGTTCCGCGCCGGGAGCGAATTGTACAATGACGCAGCGGAGTTCTCGAACTTCAACGTCGTCGTTTCCGGCGACTGCCAGGACAACCCGAACCTGATCTTCGTCCCGGTGCGCGTGCCCGTCGCCGTCGCCACTGGTATCGCGATGCTGCAGGCACACGCCGGCTCCTACACCTTCAGCTGCACGGCCGGTGGACCGTTTGACCAGGACTTCGTGCTGACCCCGGCGGAAGTGGCGATCGTGAACGGCGAGATGCACGCGATGACCGCGCACATCCAGGCGGAAGCCGCGCGACGCGGCTTTGCCTACTTCGCCCTCGGTACGCTCTACGATCGCAACGACATCAAGGGCCCCTTCAGCGTGTCGGCCATCATGTTCGCGCCCAAGCCGTACGGCGACTTCTTCTCGCTCGACGGGCTCCACCCGAGCGCGCTCGGACAGACGATTCTCGCCCGCGCCGCGGCGCAGGCGCTGAACGACAGGTACTCGCTCGGAATTCCGCTGCCGTAGTTCTCGGGCGGAGTGACCCGCCGCGCTTGTTGGTCGAGGGCGACCGGTCCAGGGTTCGCAGTCGTCGCGAAGACGCTGCCGAACCCGACACCGATCGCCCTCGACGCGGCAGGCGCTGAACAACAAGTACGGGCTGGGAATACCGCTCCCGTAACGGTACGCTCTAGCGGCACGCCGGATACGACGGGTCCGGCCCCGAGATCGCCGGGCGATCCTTCCTGTTCGAGATCGCGAACATCACGGCGTGCATGAACCGGGCGAGTCGCGCCATGTGGTCGTAGTCGATGTACCTCGGCTCGTCGGTCGGCTCGTGATAGTCGATCGAGTAGCCCGTCGAGAAGTACGTGACTGGGACGTTGGCGTGAACGTAGTTCACCTGGTCGCTGCGGCAGAATCGGTTGAGCGGATTCGAAGGCACGTCCCAGCTGTGGTCGATCGTCATCGGCTCGGGCAGCGTCGCGTTCACCGAATCGATAAGGTCGCCGAACTGTTTCGACAGCCGGCGAGAGCCGAGCGTCTGCACGGACGCCGGCCCGCCGAACTTCACGTCGCTTGCCCGCCCCTTGCCGACCATGTCCATGTTGTGCGCGGCGACGATCGAGTCGAGCGGAATCGTGGGATGATCGACGAACCACTTCGAGCCGAGCAGCCCCGCCTCTTCGCCCTGGTGCGAGACGAAGATGATCGAGCGCGCCGGATGCTCGCTGGCGAATTTCTCCGCCACCTCGAGCAGCACGACGGTCCCGGAGCCGTCGTCGTCGGCCCCGTTGTTGATCGAGTCGGGTCGGGGCGGACGAATCGAGCGTGCATAAGCGATCAACGAGTCGATCTGACGTTGTTGCGCGGCGCTCGGCGGCCCCGGGCGATCGTTCCCGCCCTGCGGACGCATGACGCGGTCGAACGCGCGCAGCGAGTCGTGATCCACCGGACGCGGCAGCATGCCGACGTGGTCGTTGTGCGCGCTCAACAGCACGTACTCGCTCGCTCGCGCCGGGTCAGAGCCCGGGAGAATCGCGATGACGTTTCGGGAGGCGTATTTCGAAAGCGTGAACTGGTTGGTCCAGTTCGCGCTCACCGGCGTGCCGGTCGCGCCAAGAGCGAGCTGGCCGAGCGGGCGTCCAAAAATCTTCGCGGCGAGCGACGCGCTGATGGCGGCGGCCGGCGAACCGTTGGGCTGACCGGGGCGCATCCCCGGCCGCGTGGCAAAGGCTGACGAGACGATCGCGCGGGGAGTCGAGTCCGTGCTCGCGACGAGGATCAGCGCGGCCCCCGCGTTCGACGCTCGCTGATCGCGTACGGTTCCAAGCCCGCCGCGTCCGCCGCCACCGCCGCCGCGGCCACCGCGCGGCGGGTTGTACACGAAGACGGCAACCTTTCCGCGAATCGTGTTCTCATCGAGGGCGGCGGTCGTGTCACCCCAACGTCCCGCGAAGACGGCGTTCGCGTCCGTGACGTTGGCGTCGTTGGCGATGCGAGGCCCGGCCGCCGCAGCCGCGGGGATCCATTCGCTTCCTGCGACCGCCGGCGCCCCCGCGGCGATCAGACGCGCGACGGTGCTGTCGACCTTGAGCGTTCCGTAGGGAAGATTCTGGAAATACGTGCCGCTGTCGCCGGCGGGTTTGAGACCGAGCCGCTTGAACTCCGACTCGATATACGTCGTCGTCTTGAAGTTCCCGAGCTCGCCGATGCGTCGACCTTGCATCGAGTCGTCCGAGATCTGGTAGAGTCGAGTGCGCAGGTCGTTCGCCGTGATGTCGGTGACCGTCGGTCGTGGCGCCCACGTCGCGGGGCCTTCATCGGGCCAAACGGCCCCTGGCGGGCGGTTCGTCGACGGCGGCGGAGCCGTGACTTGCGCCGGCGCCGGCGATGGGGCAGAGGATCCGCGACCGCACGCCACGGCGGCGATCGCGATGAGGGCGATGGGTGTCGTAGTACGGAAACGCACGCGGAGCTCCGTTTGGACCGGCAACAGGGACAAAGGGACCAACACGAAGTATGCCCGATATCGCTCAAACGTTGTCAGGACACAACTTGCCGTCTGGCAAGGCCGAGCTGACTACTCGCGGCAGGGGTCCGAACGCATCTTCGGCACTTGCTCTAGTTCGTCTCCCAATGCATCCTCCTAAGACCATCCCCGTCTTGGAGATGCACCACGAATGCAGTCCAGCAAGAACTCCCCCCGGACACCCCCCGGCGCCTACGCCCGCCTGACCCAACCCCTCGTCCGCGACGCCGGCGTTCTTCGCCCGGCGTCGTGGGACGAGGCACTCGACAAAGCCGCTGAAGGCTTCCGTCGAAACCTCTCGAAAAACGGGCGCACGGCCACCGGCATCTTCAGCTGCTCGAAGTCGACCAACGAGGTCAACTTCCTCGCCTCGAAGATGGCGCGGCAGGTGTTCGGGAATAACAACATCGACAGCTGTAATCGGACCTGACACGCTCCCTCGGTCGTCGGTCTGACGACCATCCTGGGGGCGGGCGGCTCGACCAGCTCATACGAGGAAGCGGAACATTGCGATTTCGCCTTCCTCTGGGGATCGAACGCCCGTGAGGCGCACCCGATCTGGTTCCACCATTTATTGAAGGGGATCCAGAACGGCGCGCGTCTCTACGTCGTCGATCCGCGGCGCACCACGTCCGCCGAATGGGCCGACGTGTGGCTCGGCCTCAACGTCGGCGCCGATGTCGCGCTCGCCAACACCATGGCGCGCGAGATCATCCACGCCGGGCTCGCCCACACCGAGTTCATCAAGCGCGGAACGACTGACTATCAGGCCTATAAAGAAGCGGTAGAACCCTATACGCTGAGCTTCGGCGAGCGCGTCACGGGAATCCCCGCCGAGGTCATCTGCGACGCGGCGCACGCATACGCCACGGCCGACCGCGCCATGATCTGCTGGACGCTCGGCATCACCGAGCACCACAACGCCGTCGACAACGTGCTCGCGCTCATCAACCTGTCGCTCCTCACCGGACACGTCGGACGCTACGGGTGCGGGTGCAACCCGCTCCGCGGACAGAACAACGTCCAGGGCGGCGGCGACATGGGCGCGCTGCCCAACAAGCTCCCCGGTTTCCAGGACGTCACCACCGACAACCACCGCACGAAGTTCGAGCGCGCGTGGGGACGGGACATCATCCCGAAGGATGGGTGGCATCTCACCGAGATGATCGAGGCTATGGAGACGAAGGAACTCTCCGCGCTCTACGTCATCGGCGAGAATCCGGCGCAGTCGGACGCCGACGTGACGCACGTGATCCATCTCCTCGAGAATCTCGACCACCTCGTCGTGCAGGAAATCTTCCTCACGAAAACCGCGCAGCTCGCCGACGTCGTGTTGCCCGCGACAGCGACGTGGGCCGAGGGGGAGGGCACGGTCACGAACAGCGAGCGTCGCGTTCAGCGTTGTCGAAAGGCCGTCGAACCACCCGGCGAAGCTCGCGACGAGATCTGGATCATGTCGCAGCTCGCCAAGCGCCTCGGCTACGACTGGGGTTCGCCGACGGCGGAAGACGTGTGGAACGAAGTCCGCGCGCTCTCGCCGCAGCTCGCGGGCATGACCTACAAGCGTCTCGAAGAGCTCGACGGCATTCAATGGCCGTGTCCCGACGAGAAGCACCCGGGAACGAAGTTCCTCCACTCGCGGCTCTGGGACGACGATCCGGCCAAGCGCGGCCGCCTCGCGCCGTTCTCCGTCGTCCATCACGAAGGTCCGGTCGAGCAGCCGGACGACGAGTACCCGTTCATTCTCTCCACCGGCCGCCGGTTGGAGTCGTTCAACACGGGCGTGCAGAGCGGCGGCTATCTCTCGCCGCTGCACCGCGGCGAGTCGCTCGACATGTCCCCCGAGGACGCCGCGCGTCTCGGCGTCGATGCCGGTGACACGGTCCGTGTGACGTCGCGCCGCGGGACGCTCGAGGCGCCTGTCTACATCGACCGCGGTCTGCGCGCTGGCGTAGTTTTCATGACGCTGCATTTCCCCGACGACGTCATGACGAACCTCCTCACGATCAACGCGACCGACATCAAGTCCGGCACCGCCGAGTTCAAGGCGTGCGCCGTGCGCGTGGAACCGGTGCCGCACGAAATCGCTGCGCTCCTCGCGCCGCGCGGAGCCGCTCGCCGCCGCCAGGGGACGACTGATGGATTTGCGGCTGCGGCACTCCGTCCCGACCGACGACGAGCGTGCCGCGGTCGACGCGCTGCTCGGGCCGCCCACGTCCGCGTGGGACGGCGGCGCGCGCGGCGACCTCTACGACGCGCACGTCGCGCACGGCGGACGGGAGGCTCGCGAACAAAGGCATCTGCTCCTGCCCGCGTTGGAAGCATTGCAGTCGCGCGTCGGATGGATCAGCGAGACGGGGCTCGAGTACGTCTGCGTCCGGCTCAACGTTCCACCCGCCGAGGCGTGGAGCGTGGCGACGTTCTACGCGCTTCTCTCCACGACGCCACGACCGCGTCGCGTGCTTCACGTGTGCGACGACATCGCGTGCCGGTGCCTCGGCGCGGCCGAGCTGATCGACCAGATCGAGGCATCGGTCGGACCCGCGCACGCGCACGGACCGAACGGCGATCACGTGCACGTCGACGACGCCGCCACCGTCTGGATGCGGTCCCCCTGTCTCGGACAGTGCGACTTCGCGACCGCGGCGCTGCTGCAAGAAGCCGGGCCGCTGCCACGCGAGGAAGTCATCCGAGACCTTTCGCTCGACGAAGCGCGCACGATACTCCGCGGCGGTGAACCGTCGCGTGAGCCGAAGCCCCGCCGGTCGCGCGCGATGCGGCTCGAGTCGCAGTGGACCGAGCCGATGACGGAGACGCAGACGCTGCGGCTTCCGCAGGATTCCAACACGACGACGCCGTCCGCGTCGCTCGGCCACGTCAACCGTTTGCTGCGCCGCGTCGGCACGATCGATCCGACCGACATCGCCGCCTACACGACGTCCGGCGGATTCGAGGCGCTTCGCCGCGCGCTCGAGATCGGCCCCGACGCGGTCATCCGCGAGATGATCGATTCGAAGCTGATGGGCCGCGGCGGCGCGGCGTTCCCGACCGGACGCAAATGGGAAGCGGTCGCGAAACAGTCGGCGCGTCCGCACTATCTGATCTGCAACGCCGACGAATCCGAGCCGGGCACGTTCAAGGATCGCGTGCTGCTCGACGGCGATCCGTTCGCGATCGTCGAGGCGATGACGATCGCCGGCTTCGCGACCGGCTGCGAGCGCGGCTTCCTCTACATTCGCGGCGAATACCCGGTCGGCGCCGAGCGCTTCGTGCGCGCGATCGCCGAGTCGCACGCGCACGGATTCCTCGGCAAAGACATCCTCGGCCGCGGAGTTCGGTTCGACATCGAGATACGGCGCGGCGCTGGCGCGTACATCTGCGGTGAAGAGACTGCGATCTTCAACTCGATCGAAGGCTATCGCGGCGAGCCGCGCAACAAGCCGCCGTTCCCGGCGCAGGCCGGGTTGTTCGGCTTGCCGACGGTGGTCAACAACGTCGAGACGCTCGCCAACGTGCCGTCGATCGTGTTGAATGGCGGCGCGGCGTTCGCGCGCATCGGAACCGAGCAGTCGACCGGCACGAAGCTCTTCTGCGTCAGCGGAAACGTCGAGGCGCCCGGCGTCTACGAGGTGGAATTCGGCTCGACGCTCGGCGACCTGCTGTCATTGGCGGGAGGAGTCGCCGGCGGCCGACGGCTCCAAACGATCCTGCTTGGTGGCGCCGCCGGCGTGTTCGTGCGGCCCGACGAGCTCGACATGCCGCTCACGTTCGAGGGGGCGCGCGCTGCCAAGGCGACGCTGGGCTCGGGCGTCCTCGTCGCGTTCGACGACACGGTAGACATGAAGCAGATCCTCCTCCGGATCGCCTCATTTTTCCGCGACGAGTCGTGCGGTCAATGTGTCCCCTGCCGTGTGGGAACCGTACGCCAGGAAGAGGCGCTTTATCGAATCGCCAGCGGACGGGCGCTGGGCGGCGTACCACAGGAAGTGTCGCTCCTCGACGAGGTTGGTTTGGCGATGAAGGACGCATCCATCTGTGGACTCGGACAGACCGCGTATGCCGCGATCGAATCCGCCATTCACAGAGTCGGCGTGTTGAACGGGGCAAAGTCGGGGGGAAGCGCGTGACGGACGTCGCACCCCCGCTCGTTCAGCTCCAACGCCCGACGATCGCGACGGACAAGAGCCGCCGTACGTCGACGCGCACCGTCACCGTCACGGTCGACGGCAAGAAAGTCACCGTCCCCGAGGGCGCGACGCTCCTCGCGGCATGCCGACAGGCCGGCATCGAGGTGCCGACGCTCTGCTTCCTCGAAACGCTGCACCCGGTGAACGCGTGCCGCGTGTGTGTCGTCGAGCTCGAGGGCGCGCGAGTGCTCGTGCCATCGTGCTCTCGCGCCGCCGAAGAAGGGATGGTCGTGCACACCGACTCGGCGCGCGTGAAGCACAGCCGAAAGCTGGTGCTCGAGCTGCTCGCTTCGTCGGTGGATCTCTCGACCACGCCCGACGTGGATCGCTGGATCGACGACTACGACGCGAAACCGGAGCGGTTCGGACCGAAAGCGCCGCCGGCAACGGCGGGGACACGCGACGCGTCGATTCCGGGACACCACGCGCCGCCCGATCCCGCGTTCGCCGCGACAGTCGCCGAGCCGGCGAAGGTCGACAACGATCTCTACGTCCGCGACTACGCGAAGTGCATCCTGTGCTACAAGTGCGTCGAAGCGTGCGGGCCGGACCATCAGAACACGTTCGCGATCGCCGTCGCCGGACGCGGGTTCGACGCGCACATCTCGACCGAGTTCGCCGTTCCGCTTCCCGAGTCGGCGTGCGTGTATTGCGGGAATTGCATCGCGGTGTGTCCGACGGGCGCGCTCATGGCGAAGACAGAATACGACCGACGCGCCGAGGGCACGTGGGACGAGTCGCGCATGACGGCGACGGACACGATCTGTCCCTACTGCGGCGTCGGTTGCACGCTGCGGCTCCACGTCGCCGACGGCGAGATTCTCAAGGCGACGTCGCCGCTCGAGAATTCGATCACGCAGGGCAATCTCTGCATCAAGGGTCGGTTCGGGTGGCGCTTCGTGCAGCCGCGCGACGGCGCCCCCGAACAGGGCAATGGCCGTCACTGACCATCCGCTGGCCGGGCTCGGCTACACGCGGGTTTCCGCGGCGCGCTCGTTCGTTCGGCTGACGGGGGACTCGTCGTCCGAGTCGTCGGCCGAAGTCGCCGAAGAAGTTCCCGTCGCGCTGGTCTACAACGGCCGGCCGTACGTCGTCGTGATGGGAACGCCGAACGACCTGGACGATCTCGCGTTCGGCTTCAGCATCACCGAGGGCATCGTTGGCGATGCTGCGCACATCGAGCACGTCGATGCCGTCCGCGCGAACCACGGCATCGAGCTTCAGATTCAGATTTCACCGGCCGACGCCGAGCGCCTCGGCGATCGCGTGCGAGGGCTCGTGTCGCGCACCGGCTGCGGACTCTGCGGCGTCGAGACGATCGGCGACGCGCTGCGCGTTCCGTCGGAGGTCGGCCGCACGCTGCGCGTCGAGCGCGGTGCGCTCTGGCGGGCGGGCGCGGAGCTATCGCGGCAGCAGTCGGTGAACAACGCGACGAGCACCGTGCATGGCGCGGGCTGGTCGACCGCCGACGGCGAGCTTCGCGTTGCGCGCGAAGACGTCGGCCGGCACAACGCCCTCGACAAGGTGCTCGGAGCGCTCGCGCGCGCCGGAACACCGGCGTCGAGCGGATTCGTCGTCGTCACCAGCCGCGCGAGCTACGAGATGATCCAGAAGGCGGCCGTGTGCGGCGTCGAGCTCGTCGCCGCCATCTCGCGGCCGACCGGTCTTGCCATTCGATTCGCCGAGGCGGCGGGCGTGACGCTCGTCGGTCTGCTTGCGCGGCGAGTCGGCGAACGTGTACACCCATCCCGAACGCATCCAACCGCTGTCACTCGAGGTGTAGCGCCGTGAGCACCACTGTCGTCCCGTCGGATATCGAAATCGCCCAACGCGTCAAAATGCGTCCCATCGAGGACGTCGCCGCGGAGCTCGGACTCGAGCGTGACGAGCTGGATTTCCACGGCAAATACATCGCGAAGATCCCGCTCGACATCGCGCAGCGTCCGGTCCGCGGACGTCTCGTCGTCGTCACGGCGACGAACCCGACGCCCGCCGGCGAAGGGAAGAGCACCGTCTCCGTCGGCCTCGCGCAGGCGCTGCGGCGCATGGGCAAGAAGGTCGCGCTTTGCATTCGCGAGCCGAGTCTGGGACCCGTGTTCGGCGTGAAGGGCGGCGCGGCGGGCGGCGGCTTCGCGCAGGTCGTGCCGATGGACGACATCAATCTCCATTTCACCGGCGACTTCCACGCGATCGCGAGCGCGCATTCGCTGCTCGCGGCGATGCTGGACAACCATCTCCAGCAGGGGAACTCGCTCGGCATCGATCCGCGCCGCATCACGTGGCCGCGCACGATCGACATGAACGACCGCGCGCTGCGCAACGTGATCGTCGGGCTCGGCGGCGCGGCCGACGGCGTGCCGCGTGAAGAGCATTTCATCATCGTGCCGGCGAGCGAGATCATGGCCATCGTCGCGCTGGCGACGAGCGTGCAGGATCTCGAGGAGCGCCTGGCGCGTGTGATCCTCGGCTCGACGTACGGCGCGGCGAAGCGTCCGGTCACCGCCGGCGAGCTCCGCGCAGCCGGCGCGATGGCGCTGCTGCTCAAGGACGCGATTCGTCCGAACCTCGTACAGACGCTCGAGGGCGGCCCGGCGTTCGTTCACGCGGGCCCGTTCGGCAACATCGCGCACGGCTGCAACAGCATCCTCGCGACGCGCTCGGCGCTCGCGCTCGCGGATCTCGTCGTGACCGAAGCCGGATTCGGATCGGATCTCGGCGCCGAAAAGTTCTTCGACATCAAGTGCCGCATGGGCGGCTTGAATCCGGAAGCGGCGGTCATCGTGGCGACGGTGCGGTCGCTCAAGATGCATGGCGGTGCCGACAAGAAAAACCTTGGCGTCGAGGATCTGCGCGCGCTCGAGCGCGGTCTGCCGAACCTCGAGAAGCACGTCGAGAACGTGCGGCACTTCGGCGTGCCGGGCGTGATCGCGCTGAATCGGCGCTCGGCCGACAGCGAGGCCGAGTTGGAGCTGGTGGCCGAGTTCGCGAAGTCCCTCGGCGTTCCGCTCGCGCTGACCGAAGTCTGGGAGAAAGGGGGCGCCGGCGGCGAGGCGCTCGGTTCGGAGCTTCTCGCGCTGCTCGACAAGAAGGGCGCCGAGTATCGCCCACTGTACGCGACCGATCGACCGATCAAGGAGAAGATCGACACGATTGTCCGGCAGATCTACGGAGGCGACGGGGCCGACTACACGCCGGAAGCGGACCGGGCGATCACGTACCTCGAGTCGATCGGTATGGGCGGTACGCCTGTCTGCATGGCCAAGACTCAGTACTCGCTCAGCGACGACGCCACGAAGCTCGGCCGCCCGCGCGGATTCCGTATCACGGTCAACGAGGTACGCCCGTCGGCCGGGGCCGGGTTCGTAGTGGCCCAATGCGGGGACATCATGACCATGCCCGGGCTGCCCAAAGAGCCGGCGGCGGAGCGGATGGCGCGCCTTCCGAGCGGCGAGATCGTGGGGCTCTTCTAGACCGGTGGACCGGTGGACCGGTCGACCGGTCCACCGGGCAAACCGGCCCCAGCCGCCCCCCCAAAAACAAACGCTTCGACGACTCGTAGTGTCGAAGTGCGTGGCGCCGATGGAACCGGCCTCCCCCTTGCGGGTACGCCGCGTTCATCGAACGCTAATGAAGCATTCATCTCCGGGTCGTCCCATCGCCGCTAAACTGCGGTCGCGACCCGATTTGCGTGTCGCTGGCTAAGAGCCGATCAGTCGCACGACCACCCGACTCGAGGACCCTCGAGATGCGTCAACTGCGTGCGCGCTGGCTGCCGATCCTGATCGCCATTCTGGTGATCGGCGGGCCCGTCGCTTGGTACAAATGGCCGTCGACCACCTCGGCTGCCGAGGCCGTGCTCACCGCCCCTGTGAAAAAGGGCGACTTCAAGGTCATCGTCACGACGACCGGGGAGCTGCGCGCCCGCAAGTTCGTGCAGATCCAGGGGCCGAACTCGATGACTGCAAATATCTATCAGTCGAAGATCACGTGGATCGTCCCCGAAGGCACGGTCGTGAAGGAAGGCGACAAAATCGCCGAGCTGGATCGCGCGCCGGCGGCGACGCGCCAGCAAAGCGTGACGCTGGATCTGCAAAAGGCCCAGGCGCAATTCACGGACGTCTCGCTGGACTCCGCCCTCAACTTGTCGCAGGCACGCGAAGCCGTGAAGACCGCCGAGTACGGGCTCGAGGAAAAGAAGATCGCCAAGGATCAGGCCCAGTTCGAGGCGCCGTCGATCAAGCGCCAGGCCGAGATCGACTATGAAAAGGCGCAGCGCGCCCTCGATCAGTCCAAGAAGGACCTCGAGACCAAAACCAAGCAGGCCGAAGCCAAGATGTCGGTTGCGTCGGCCGACCTCGGGCGCCAACAGAACAACCTGAAGCTGGTGCAGGACGCGATGAACGGCTTCACGATCAACGCCCCGTCACCCGGTATGGTCATCTACGTTCGCGAGTGGAACGGAAAGAAGAAAGGAGTCGGATCACAGTGGAACACGTGGGATCCGACTGTGGCGACGCTGCCGGATCTGACACAGATGGAGTCGCAGACGTACGTGAACGAAGTCGACGTTCGCAAGCTGACCGTGGGACAGCCGGTGGCGATCTCGCTCGACGCCGATCCGACGAAGAAGCTCACCGGCAAGGTGACGTCGATCGCGAACGTCGGCGAGCAGCGCCCGAACCAGGACTCGAAGGTGTTCGAGGTGAAGATCGAAGTCGCGAAGGCCGACACCACGCTTCGGCCGGGCATGACGACGGCGAACGCCATCGAGGTCGCATCGATTCCGAACGTGCTGTCGATTCCGCTCGAGGCGGTCACGTCCGAGGGCGGCTACTCGTACGCGTTCAAGAAGAGACGGCCGCGGCGTCGTGAAGCAGATGATCGAGACCGGCGCCACGAACGACAACGAGATCGTCGTGAAGAAGGGGCTCACGGAGGAGGATCGCGTCTTCCTCTCCCCGCCGGCGGACAAGGCGACCATCAAGACGGAGATCATTCCGGGCCTGCAGCCGACGCTGCCGGCGAGCGAGGGCGGCGACACCGCGAAGTCGCGTGACGCTGCCGGCCAAGCCTGACAGCGCCAAAGCCGGCGCCGAGAAGCCGGTGCGATGAAGCCTGCTCCGAAACTCGTCGTCCCGGCTTCCAAGACGAACGGCGCCGCGCCGGCCGCTACTCCCGCGACGAAACCGAAGGGCTGAGTCGTGGCGACCCTCGCCGCGCCATCGGCCGCGCCGCCTCCCCCCGGCGTCGCGACTGCAGGCGGTCATCGCCCAATTGGGCTTCAGCGCGGGCACCGCGGCCGAAGCGCTCGCGCACAACAAGCTGCGCGCGGGCCTCACCTCGCTCGGCATTCTCTTCGGCGTCGCGTCGGTGATCGCGATGCTCGCCATCGGCAGCGGCGCGGAGCAGGAGATCCTCGAGGAGATGAAGCTGCTCGGCGCCAACAACATCGTCATCACGCCGATCGTCGAGCAGAAGGAAGGCAAGGTCGACAACGACCCGAACGGCCAAGAAGGACGCGAAACGGTTCACGCCCGGCCTGAGGTACCTCGACGCCGACGCGATTCGCCGCGATCGTCCCGGACGTCATCGGCACGAGCAGCGAGGTCGTCGTCAACAGCGTGATCACGCGCGAAGGGCGCCACCGTTCGGGCAAGATCGTCGGCGTCGATTCGAGCTATTTCCGCATCATGAACCTCACGCTCGACGAAGGCGCCAGTTTCGCGCTGCGACACTACTCGGCGGCGGCGCCCGTGACGATCATCGGGCAGGGGGTGAAGTCGCGCTTCTTCACGACGGAGAACCCGATCGGCAAGCCGATCAAAGTCGGCAACGATTGGCTGACCGTCGTCGGCGTGCTCGAGGACCGCAAGGTCTCCGCCGACATCGCGTCGAACGCTCGGCATTCGCGACGCCAACATGGACGTCTACGTGCCGCTGCCGACGATGCTGCTGCGCTATCGCAATCGCGCCGAGGTGACGGCAGCAGGAAATGGAGCTCGCGGCGAAGGATGCCGAACAGCGGCGGCTCCAACGACAGCGACTCGACCGAGACCGACGACGAGCGCGCCGAGAAGCGGAACTACCACCAGCTCGACAAGGTGATCGTCCAGGTCGACAAGTCGAGCGCCGTGACCGCCGTCGCCGACGTCATCCGCCGCATGCTGCAGCGCCGGCACAACGACGTCACCGATTTCGAGATCGCCGTGCCGGAGCTGCTGCTGCAACAGGAGCAGCACACCAAGACGATCTTCAACATCGTGCTCGGCGCGATCGCGTCGATCTCGCTCATCGTCGGCGGGATCGGGATCATGAACATCATGCTCGCGTCGATCCTCGAGCGCATCAAGGAGATCGGCGTGCGCCGCGCCGTCGGCGCGACGCAGAAGGACGATCGCGCGCGCAGTTCCTCAGCGAAGCGGTGATGATCAGCCTCGCGGGCGGCATCGCCGGCATCATGCTCGGCGTCGGACTCGCGACCGCCATCGAACGCATCGCGAAGATTCATACGATCGTGTCGCCGATGTCCGTCGTCGTGGCGTTCGGCGTGTCGGTCGCGGTCGGAGTCGTGTTCGGCATCGTGCCGGCGTCTCGGGCCGCCAAGCAGGACCCGATCACGTGTCTCCGCTACGAGTGATACGAGCCGCGTCAGGCTCCCAGCTGCCCCTACCCATGCGCCTCTCGACACTCGTCCTCCTCGCCGCGCTCGCTGCCCCGCCCGCCGATGGCGCGCGCGGTGCCCAGGGCACGCCGCTCGCCGCCGCCAAGCCGCTCACGCTCACGGACGCGATCGCGATGGCGCAACAGCGCGGCGACCAGGCCGAGGGCGCGCGAGCCTCGCGCGACTTCGCGCGGTTCCGCAACGACGCGTTCAACGCGCGTCTTCGGCCGCAGCTCCTTCTGAGCGGCAATGCGGCGAACCTCAACCACGGCATCAACCCGATCACCGCAGCCCGACGGGTCGACCGTGTTCGTCGGGCAGTCGCAGAACCAATCGACGATGCAGCTTGGGGTTCAGCCAGGCGATTCCGCTCACCGGCGGCACGATCACCGTCGGCTCGGCCATCAGCCGCATCGACGAATTCGGCACCACGTACAACAAGCTCTGGCAGACGTCGCCCGTCGTGCTGTCGCTGCAGCAGGATCTGTTCAAGCCGCGCGACGTCGTGTGGGCAGGAGCGCATCCAGTCGCTCAACGCGAGCGTCGCCGAGCGTGCGTATCTGGAGGCGCGGGAGGACGTCGCCGGCAACATCGCCGACGCGTTCTTCGACGCTCTACACCGCGCAGATGACGCTCGCCAACGCGACGGCCAATGTCGCGGTGAACGACACGCTCTACACGCTCAACAAGGGACGCTACGAGGTCGGCAAGATCGGCGAGAACGATTTGCTCAAGAGCGAGCTCGCGCTGCTGCGCGCCCGCGCCGCGGTCGACGACGCCAATCTCGCGCGCGACCGCGCCGAGGCGGCGCTACGCCGAATGCTCGAACTACCCGGCGGACCAAGCGCTCGCGATCGTGCACGCCGGACTCGATTCCGACCGTCGATGCCGATCCGGAGCTCGCCGTCAAGGAAGCGCTCAAGAACGCGAGCCTGATGGAGCAGTCGGAGCTCGACGAAGTCAACGTGCGGCGGGAGATCACGATCGCGAAGCTCAACAACGGCTTCAACGCGAGCGTGTCGGCGACGGTGGGTTTCAATCAGACCGCGTCGGGTATCGGCGCCGGCGTATCAGAGCCCGATGGGCCGCCAGTCGCTGACGCTCGGCGTGTACGCTCCCGATGGTGCAATGGGGCGCCGGCCGCTCGGACGTCGAAGCCGCCAAGGCCGACGATCGGCGCGTCGGCGACGAACAACAAGACGCGGCGCGATCAGATCGCCGAAGACGCGCGATTCTCCGTGCTTCAGCTGTCGCAAGCGCAACGCAACGTCGTCCTCTCCGCGAAGGCGGACACGGTCTCGATCAAACAGTTCGAGGTCGCGCGAAACCGCTATACCACCGGCAAGATCAGCAACACGGATCTCTACAACGCGCAGTCGGACAAGGACAACTCGCTCATCGCCCACGTGCAGGCTTTGCGAAACTATTGGATCGCCTACTACCACCTGCGCCGCGCGACGCTGTACGACTTCGCGACCAAGCTGGAACTGGCCGATGAACGCGTCCGGTAGATCAAGCAGTTCCACCCTTCTTGACACGCCTCCCGCCCGCCCGTAGCGTTCTGTCATGATCCGCTCCGCGGCGTACGTCTACTTCTACTACTACGGGACCCAAACGGGCCGTGGGAGTCGTACGCGCTAGCAGATCGGTAACACCGCGCGCCAACCCAGCGACCCGTGAACGACACGGGTCGCTTTTTGTTTTGTCGACCTTAACGCACCATGTGAATCGCTCATGATCATCGTCACCAAGCCCAACGTCACCGACGCCGAAATCGACCACATCCGCGAGCGGATCGAAGCAGCCGGCATGCGCACGCACCTCTCGCGCGGCGAGCAGCGCACGATCATCGGATGCATCGGCGACGAGTCCCTGCTCGCCGAGGTGCCGCTTCGGTCGCTCCCGGGCGTCGAATCCGTCACGCCCGTGCTCAAGCCGTACAAGCTCGCGTCGCGCGAATTCGCCGCCGAGCGGACGGTCGTGCGCGTCGGCGGCCGCGAGGCACAAGCCAGCTTCGGCGGCAACACGCTCACCATCATCGCCGGTCCGTGCTCCGTCGAGAGCCGCGAGATGCTCGTCGACACGGCGCGAATCGTCGCGAAGGCCGGCGCGACCATGCTGCGCGGCGGCGCCTACAAGCCGCGCACGTCGCCGTACGCGTTTCAGGGACTCGGCGTCGAGGCGCTGCGCCTCCTCGCCGAGGTTCGCGCCGAGACCGGCTTGCCGGTGGTGACCGAAGTGATGGACACGCGACAGGTGGATCTCGTCGCGGAGCACGCCGACATGATGCAGGTGGGCGCGCGCAACATGCAGAACTTCGCGCTGCTCGCCGAGCTTGGCCGCGTCCGCCGCCCGGTGCTGCTCAAGCGCGGCCTCTCGGCGACGATCAAGGAGCTCCTGATGGCCGCCGAATACATCATGGCCAACGGCAACCACGACGTCGTGCTGTGCGAGCGGGGGATCCGCACGTACGAGACGGCGACGCGCAACACGCTCGACATCGCCGCGATCCCCGTGCTCAAGCGCGAGTCGCACTTGCCGGTGATCGTCGATCCGAGTCACGCCGGCGGCGATGCGTCGCTCGTCGCGCCCCTCGCGTTCGCGGCGATCGCCGCCGGCGCCGATGGGCTCATCGTCGAGGTTCACCCCGATCCCGAGCACGCGCTGTCGGATGGCGATCAGTCCCTCGCGCCCGCCGCGTTCGTGCAGATGATGCGGTCGCTCGGCGCATTCGCGTCCGCCGCCGGCCGCCGCCTCGAACCGATGACGCCGGGACGGGCCGTCGCATGACGGAACCATCGAAGGCGCTCGCGCTCCAGGAGCTCTCGCAGTGCCGGCAAGAGATCGAGTCGATCGACAACGACCTGGTCGAGCTGCTCGCGCGGCGCTTGCGCTTGGGGCAGCGCATCGCCGAGTTGAAGCGGATCGCCGAGCTGCCGATTCTCGATCCGACGCGCGAGGCCGCCGTCATCAGACGTGTCACCATGGTCGCGCGTGAAGCCGGCCTCCCCACGGAGCCGGTGCGAGAAGTCTTTTGGCAGATCGTCGGCATGTCACGGCGCGCGCAGGAGGAAAGCGACGCCCGGGCGCGCGGCGCGAAGCCGGAGCGAAAATGAGCGACGCGATCGAGCGCGTGGGTGTCGTCGGGCTCGGCCTGATCGGCGGCTCGATCGCCAAGGATCTCGCCGCGAGAGGGGTGGAAGTCGAGGCGTACGATCCGAACGACGCGGCGCTCGACGACGCGCTTGCCAGCCGCGTCGTGGCGTGCAAGCTCGACGCGTCTCTCGCCACGATGCGCGCGGACGTGGTCGTGATCGCGACTCCCGTCGATGCGTCCGTCGACGTATTGCGGGTCCTCGCGCGCTCGGAGAGTCGCGCGACGCTGATCACCGACGTCGGGAGCACGAAGGGACGCATCGTCGCCGAGGCGGATGCGCTCGGGCTGTCAGATCGCTTCGTCGGTTCGCACCCGATGGCCGGCGACCACCGATCCGGCTGGTCCGCGGCGCGTCAGGGGCTCTTCTCCGGAGCGCGCGTCTATCTGTGCGCTCCCGATCGCACGCCGGCCGAGCTCGTCGCGCGCGCCGACGCCTTTTGGCGCGCGCTCGAAGCGCACCCAATGAGAATCGACGCGTCGGCCCACGATCGAACGCTCGCGTGGACCAGTCACCTGCCGCATGTCGTGTCGGCCGCGCTTGCCCTCGCCCTGGGCGAGGCCGGCGTGGGGCGCGACGAGCTCGGTCCCGGCGGCCGCGACATCACGCGATTGGCCGGCAGCTCACCCGAGATGTGGTCGGCAATCGCCGCCGAGAACGCGTCGGCCATCGAGGCGGCGCTTGCGGCCGCGGAACGGGAAGTGGCAAGCTTCAGGCGTTTGTTGTCGCGCGCCGACGCCGGCGAGCTACACAGCAAGTTTGCCGCGGCTCGCGCCTGGTTCGACGCCTAGCGCGAAACGCCCACCTGGAACGACGATGCCGAACCCCCAAGGCTGGTTCGTCTGGCACGAGCTGTCGACGACCGATCCCGCCGCCGCCGAATCGTTCTATACCCAAGTCGCTCCGTGGTCGGTCCGGTCATCAGAGTTGTCGAATACCTACCGGATGATCGAAGCGGGTGGCGCGCCGCTGGGCGGCATCGTCGCGATCGACCCGGCGCAGGCCGACAGAGCCGGCAATCCGCACTGGACGCCGTACGTCTACGTCTACGACGTGGACGCGATCGCGCGGCAGGCGGTGAGCCTCGGCGGGCAGGTGCGCGCCGGTCCGGGCGAGGTGCCGGGCGTGGGCGGTTGGGCGCTCATCGCCGATCCGCAAGGCGCGACGATCGGAATCTACGAGCCCGATCGGCCGTCCCATTCGCCAAACGGCGCGAGGCGTGGAGATTTCTCCTGGCACGAGCTGGCGACGACGGACTATCAAGCCGCTTTCGCGTTCTATCGCCAAGTGTTCAACTGGGAAAAGACCAGCGAATCGGACATGGGCCCGATGGGCGTGTATTTCATGTTTGGCCAGAAGGGCCGATCCTACGGCGGCATGTACAACCGTCAGGGGGACGGCACGCCGCCTCGATGGCTCTCGTACATCGCCGTGGCCGACGTGAACCCCGCGGCAGCCGCGGTGACGCGGCTTGGCGGCGCTATAGTCAATGGTCCGATGGAAGTGCCGAACGGCGACTGGATCGCGATGGCGCGCGATCCGCAGGGAGGCGCGTTCGCGCTGCAATCGCCGAAGCCCGGCGCGAGCTCCGCATAAACATTCTCTGAACAAAACCAGGCCAGTCAGGCCAACCCCGGCTACCGCTATGCCCAACGCCGAACTGCTGTACCTCCTGCAGGGCGACCCCGCCGAGCTGGCCGAGACACTGGCCGGAATGCGTCCCGCGGACATCGCCGAGGCGCTTCACGACCTGCCGCCGGCGGCCGCGGCGAAGGTCGTCGCCGTGATCCCCTTCGATCTCGCCGTACAGGTGTTCGACGAGCCCGAGCTCGAAGGCCGGTACGCGATCATTCAATCGATGGAGCCGGGAGCGGCCGCGGCGCTCATCGAGGCGATGTCGTCGGACCAGCAGGTGGATCTCGTGCGTGGACTCCCTCCGTCCGCGCGAGGGCCGCTGCTCGACAAGCTCGATCCCGACACGCGGCACACGCTCAAGCTGCTGCTCAAGTACCGGCCGGATACCGCGGGCGGGATCATGACCACCGAGGTCATGACCGTGCCCGCCGATTGGAGCGTGGCGCAGACGCTCGACTACATCAGAAAGGTCGCGCTGCAAAAGGAGACGGTGTACGTCGCGTATCTTCTCGACCACGAGGACCGGCTCGTCGGCGTCGTGTCGCTACGCCAATTGATTGTCGCCGACGGCTCGGAGACTGTTCTCCACGTCGCCTCGCGGCGCGCGCCCGTGATCGGTAGCGCCGAGCACCGACCGCGAGGAGGTCGCGCGTATCATCGCCAAGTACAACCTGCTCGCCGTGCCGGTCGTCGACGAGGGGGAGCACGTCGTTGGCATCGTGACCGTGGACGACGTGATCGACGCGATCGTCCGCGAGCAGACGGAGGACGTGCAGAAGTTCGGCGGTATGCAGGCCCTCGACGCGCCGTACATGGACATCGGTCTCGGGCACATGATTCGGAAGCGCGCGCCCTGGCTCTGCGCGCTCTTTCTCTCCGAGATGCTCACGGCGACGGCGATGCAGCGATTTCAGAGCGAGATCGAGCGCGCCGCCTTGCTCGCGATGTTCATTCCGCTCGTGATGAGCTCCGGCGGAAACTCCGGATCACAAGCCACGTCGCTGATCATTCGCGCGATGGCGCTCGGCGAAATCCGGTTACGCGACTGGTGGCGGATCGCCGTGCGCGAGCTGCCGACGGGGCTCATGCTCGGCACCATCCTCGGCGTGATCGGTTTCGCGCGCATCTCGCTCTGGCAGGTGCTCGGCATCTACAACTACGGCCCGCACCACGTGCTCGTCGCGCTGACCGTGGCTTTGGCGCTCGTCGGAATCGTGAGCTTCGGATCGCTGGCCGGGTCGATGCTCCCGTTCGTCCTCCGGCGGCTCGGGTTCGACCCCGCGAGCGCCTCGGCACCGTTCGTCGCCACGCTGGTCGACGTCACCGGGCTGGTGATCTACTTCAGCGTCGCGATGCTCATACTGCGGGGAACGCTGTTGTAGCGCAGGCGGTTCATTGAGCGGAATGGGGGATTGTCGCGCCCGCCCTGGCCGCGGCGCGCGCGATAGCTATCATCCGTAGGCGGATCAGCGGTTGCGGGCCTCGAGGAAACGTTGCGAGGCATTGTCCACCAGCCCTCGCTGTCATCGTAATACCAGTATCATCAGCCGAGTCGTTTTCGAGGTCTACGTGAAGTTGTTGCGCGCATCGCGAGTCGTCGCCGGCGGGGTGTTGCTTTGGTCCGCCGCCTGCCACGACTCCACCGGTCCGACGGTCAAACCGGCCGGGATCCGTCTCGTCGCGGGGGACGGGCAGACTGCTCCCGCGGGAGCCACGCTCGCCACCGCGCCCCAGTTCGTGGCGTTCGACGCGTCGGGCGCCGCCATTGGAGATGTGAAGTTCACGGTGAGCGTCTCGTCCGGTGGCGGAAAGATCGCCGGGACGCCAGGGCGTACCGCGAGCTCGCCGACCTCCGTCGGTGCGTGGACGCTCGGGCCGCGCGCCGGCGCGAACACGATCACCGTGTCGGTATCTGGTGTCCCGCCGCTCGTCATCACCGCCACTGGCGTCGCCGGGTCCGCGACCCGCTTCGTGCCGCTCACGCCCATCGCGCTCAGCGGCCGCGCGGGCGAACCCGTGACAGCCAGCATGAGTGCGCGCGTGACCGACGCCTTCGAGAATCCGGTTGCCGGAGCGGTGGTCGAGCTGAGCGCGAGCGCCGGAAAGGCTCCGGCTCCCGTGACGGCGGACTCCGGTGGCGTCGCGACGATCACCGGCTGGATACTCGGCACGATCGCGGGGCAGGACGCGCTCACGTTGCGTTCGGGCGCGGCAACGCTGTCGTTCATCGCCACCGTGCTTCCAGGCGATCCGGCGCAGCTCACGACCGTCGACACGACGCCGCCGTCAGCGCTCGCCGGGGCGCTCCTCGCTCCGGTGCGGCTGCGACTCGCCGACAAGTTCGGAAATTCCGTTCCGGCCCAGCAGCTCACGTTCGCCGTCACCGGCGGCGGAGGCTCACTCGGGTCGACCATGGCCACGAGCGACGCCGACGGAAGCGTGGTCCTCTCAGCTTGGACGCTGGGCCGCACCGCGCTTCCACAGATCGTGCACGCGTCGTCGTCGTCGACGACGCTGAGCGCGGACGTCACGGCGGTCGTGCAGTCCGACTTTCACATCGACGTCCGGTTCTTCGGGCCCGACATGACGGACGATCAGAAAGCGCTCTTCACGAATGCGGCGGCCCGAATCAGCGCGATCATCGTCGGATCGGTTCCCGACGTCACGTACAGCGGCCTGTCCGTGGCGAGCGCCTGCGGTCTTCCGGGCCTCCCCACGCTCGACGAGACGATTCACAGCATCGTCATCTTCGCCTCCGTCGCGCCGATCGACGGACCGAGCGGTATCCTCGCGGGATCGGGGCCATGTCTGCTCCGCAACCCCCCGGGATTCTTTCCGTCGGTCGGCGCGATGTTGTTCGACGTCGACGATCTGCCCGGCATGGCATCGCAGGGAATTCTCCAGGACGTGATCACGCACGAGATGCTGCACGCCGTCGGCTTCGGCACGATCTGGGATGCGAAGAACCTGCTCCTCGCCGGCGGCACGGTGAACTCGGCGTTCGCCGGCGTCAGAGCGCGCCAGGGCTGCGTCGACGACGGAGGCTCGGCGATCTGCGCCAACTCGGTTCCGGTGGAGAACGACATGCTCCCCGGCACGGCCGACGCGCACTGGCGCGAATCGATCTTCGGTCCCGAGCTGATGACGGGGTTCGTGAATCACGGCCCGATGCCGCTCAGCGCGATTACCGTTGGCAGCCTCGCGGACCTCGGCTACACGGTGAACCCGCTCGCGGCCGATCCGTTCGTCGTGCCGACGCCGGCGCTGCACAACGTCGTTCCCTCGAAAGCGACGCCGTGGGAGATTCGGATCCAGCCGAAGATCCTGCCCCCGTGATTCGCCGCGGCTAGCGGCGGGGCAGGGCGCGCGTCAGATCGATCAGCTCGACCGTGTGACTCGCGAAGTTCGTGAGAACGAGAGTCCTTCCGTCAGCGGTCACGCGCATCTCGCGCGGAAAATCTCCTGACGGAATCGAGCCGATCACCGCGCTCGCTCCGTCGCCGACTCTCGACGCGTCGATCACGCTCAGTGACGGCTTGTTCGCCGCGCCGGTGCCGCCGAAACGATTCGAGTTGGTGACGACGATCGAGCGCCCGCTGTCGACGACGGCGACACCCACGGGCGCCGTTCCGACGGGCACCGTCGCGACGAGCGAATGTCCCGGATCGCTGAGCAGCTTTCCGCGGTCGAAGACGAGGAGCGCGTTGCTGTTTCGCGCGCTCACGTATGCGCGATCTGCCGTCGGAGAAAGGACGAGACGGACGGAGCTGCACCCCGCACCGACCGCGGCGATCACGGAGCGCGCGGGGTCTTTGAGCGCGCGCTCGACGTCGACCACCAGAATCGCGCCCTGCGGGTTCACGGGAGAAGCATCGTTGACCGCGGCGCCCTCGCGCGCGCACTCGCTCTTCCAACCGAGGCTCGTCGGCGCCATCTCGCTCGTTATGTAGAGCAGCTTGCCGTCGGGGGAAAAGACGACGGAGATGGGAAGCGGTCCGGTCGGGATTTTCCCAACGATCGCCGACGCGCGAAACCCGTTGCGCTGAGCCTCCGCGAGATCGACGATGGTGACCGTGTACGCCCGCTCGTCGGCGACGAAGGCGTACTTGTCGTCGGCGGTGACGTTGACGTAGATGCGGCCAAGCATGCCCGGCTCGTCGAGGTAGCCGAGCACCGCGTTGCCGCGCCCGGACGTCGCGCGAGCGGCGTCGACAAAGGCGAGCCGGTTTCCGTCGGCGACCACCAGCAGGCGGCCGTCGTGCGTGAGCTGCATCCCGGTTGGATTGCCGGACAATCCGATGACGCGTTCGACCGACGCTTTGCCGCCGTCGCGGCGGACTACGGCGACACCGGCGTGCGAACCAGCGACGTTCGCGAGCGAGACGAATATCCAGCAGCCGTCCGCGCTCGGCAGCGCCTGGAACGGATTGCCCGGCACCTCGAGCATCGTGATCGAGTCACGGGCCGGTGCGTTGCAGTCCGCGACGGCCGACGTTCGTGCCCGACCGAGCATGAGCGCGGGGGCGGTGGCGACCAACAGCGTGGCGATGCGCATGGTGTGATGGCCTCGCCGACGAATATATCAGTTAGGTCTTACGCAGTGTCCGGTCCACCGGTCCACCGGTCCACCGGTCCACCGGTCCACCGGTCCACCGGTCCACCGGTCCACCGGTCCACCGGTCCACCCGCCGTCAGTACGTCACCCGCAGACCGGCGTTGATCACCCGTCCCTCGAGCGGCGCCCAGGCGTTGTCGGCCCACTGCCCCGCCGCGCCCGACGAGGGACGCAACACCGGCCCGAACTGCAGCTGATGGACGCCGGTCAGATCCTTGCCATACACGAAGACGACCGCCCGCCGAATGTGCTTTTCGAGCCGCGCGTCGAGCGTGACGTACGGCGTGCCCTTCCCGAACGCCGAGTCCGCGAGCGTTTGGCTGCCGACGAAGTGAACGGCAACTCCAAGAACCTTGTCGTGCTCGCGTTCGTAGGCCCAGTCGAAATTGACCGCATGCCGCGGGTTGAACGGCACTGCGCGAATCAGCGTCGTGTCGACCTCGAAATCTTCGCCGAACAACCCGGCGATCTCAGGCCGCGTCGCGTCGAGGTACGTATAGCTCGCAGTGAACCGAATCGGATCCGCGCGGTAACGGGCGTAGGCATCGATGCCCTGCGTGCGCAGCGGCTCGTCGCCGTTCACGAGCTGGAATCCGTTCGCGGCGCCCGGCGTCACCCGCACGATCACGGGATGCGTGACGACGGTCCGGTACGCCGATCCGCCAACGTCGAGCGATCCATCGGCGTGGTTCACGTCGAGTGACCATCCCAACGCGTGTTCGAGCTGCATGTCTCCGCTCCGTTCCATGTGCGACAGCCCGAATCCCTCGGTCTCGTCGGTCATTGGGGTCGGCGCGTACACGCCGTTTGCCCTGGAGAGACGCAGCTGCCACTCCTCGTTCGGTCGATAGACGACCGACACGCGCGGGCTGACGAAATCGCCAAACTGGCTCTGTAGGTCGAGACGCGCGCTCGACGTGATGGCGAACCGCGGATCGGGGGTCCACGTGTGCTCGGCGTAAAGCGCCGGCGTCGTGTAGCGGTAGCTCTGTCCTCGAACGTCGAGCGCGGCGTACTGGTCCCGGTCCATGGCTACGCCTCCGGTCAGCACGTTCTCGGCGAACGTCTTCGTGAGCGCGACGTCCCCGAAGACCTCGTTGCGGCGATCGCTCTCCTGGTTGTCGCCGTACCAGAGCGACCGCCACTCTCGCGTGATCGAAGCGCGAACGGTGAGGAGCGTGTTCGTGTCGAGCTGAACGTGCCCGACCGTTCCGACGTATCCGCGGCGCGTATCCGCGTCGTCGCTGTATCGGTTGAAGTCCGGGAGTCGCGCGGTGCCGAAGGTGCCGCTCCGGCGATTTTCCTTCGTAAAACCGCCCGTCATGAACCAGGTGCTCGTCGGAGACCGCGACCAATACACGTGCGGTTCAACGATGAGGCGCTTGTACCCGGCACCTCGGCCCAGCCGTCGCCGTCGGGATCGGCCGGATTCGCGTAGTGTCTGCCGGCAAGGAGCGTCGCCGCCCATTCCGGCGAAAAGGTGTACGTCTGAAACGCCGCGACGTCCGACGCCTCGTGCGTCGTGCCGTTCACGACCACTTGGGATGGAGACGTCGGCCCCGCGGACACCACGTTGACGCTGCCGCTGAGCGCCGTCGGTCCATAGAACGCGGACGTGACGCCCGGAACGACTTCGACGCGATCGACGCCGAGGACCGGCATTTGGAGCGGGTCCTGTCCTTCCGGCGTGGCGCCGAGGAGCGGCAAGCCGTCAGTGAGAATTTTCGCATAGTGGCCGGGCATGCCGCGAATCCGAATGCCCACTCCGACGAGCCGGCGGACAACGGCTGGACGCGCACGCCGTTGAAGCTTCCCAGCAGGTCGGAGATGTTGCCGGGAGACCGGTCGAGCTGCTCCTCGACCGCGTCCCGATCGCGACCTCGACGAAGGTCGGCGCATCGGTCGACCGGCGATCGTCACGCTTGGCGGCGACAGGCGCAGCCGCGGGCTGGGGCGGGGGGCAGTAGCAGCTGCGGCCGGAACCACCGGCGCTGCCGCGATGGGCGCCGCTGGCACGACGCGCGCCGCCGGCGTCACCGGCATGCGATGTACTGGGATGGTCACCCTCGTCGTTCCGACCCCGACGAACACCGCGAGGCTCTCGGCACGAAAACCCGCCGGCGTGACGTGAAACGTGTGGCGGCCGGTCGAGACTTTGAACGCCGCCAGCCCCGCCTGATCGGTCACGGTGTTGGCGGTCCCGGTGGCGACCGCCGCGCCGGGGAGCGGAACGCTGTCCGCCGTGACGCGCACGACGATCGTGCCGGTGAGGTTCTGGGCACTCGCCGTTTGCGTCGCGAGAAACGCAAGCGCGATCAAAGGCGCAGAAGACAGTCGAGCCGCGACCCGAAGAGGATTCATCATTGGTGGCTGGGGTTGGTCCCATGGTAGGACTGCCGGGACTCCGGCCGTGCAACGTCGTACCTCGGGGTGGGACGGCGCGTCAGCCTGCATCACATTCTCCCGCTTCGCGCGTGCGGTCCGTCACACCGCGCGCGCAGTAGCGCCGTAGGGATCAGGTCCGAGTGCGCCCGAGGTGCGCGACCATCGCCTTTCGCGCCGCATCGAGCGCGGCCTGCGGCGTCATGCCGTGGGCCTGGCACACGCGATGGATGCCGACGCGATACGTCGCCGGCGATTGCGTCGGTTTGAGCTCCGTGCTGAACTCGCACGCGATCATGCGGCAGCTCTCGTCCACCTTCACGACCCACGCGCCGCGCAGAAATTCCACGTTCTCGTCGAGCGATCCCTCGACGACCGTCGGTCCGAGACCGAGCCGCCAGGCGTCGGCTGAATCGGCGAGCCGGCGCCCCATCAATGAAAGACTTTCGCCGAGCGCGTACCGCTCGACGAGCGTGTCGCAATACCGCTTCGCCGCTTCCCTGGTCGAGAAGATGGCGAGCACGGAGTCGTAGGGCCTTCCGTCTGTCGCGAGCCAAACCTTCTTCACTGCCGCACCCGAAGATAGACCGAAAGTCTAGGATATGGCGCGGCCGGGAATCCCACAAGAGACCGCGCCGCCCAGCCCGGCGAATGCGGGCTCGGCGGCGCGGAAAAGAGACGAGGCGGAGCAGGGCTGCTACGGCGTCTGCTTGTTGAGAAGGTTCTGGGCCATGTCCTGATGCGCTTTGAAGGCCGGGGCCACCTTCGTCACCAGATCCTTCACTTCCTGGTTCTGCAGGGCCGGCATCAGCGTCGTGTTCACAGCCTCGATCACGGCCTTGTGGTAGTCCACCTCATGCTGCAGGAACGCCTTGTCGAAGGCCTTCCCCGAGAGCCCCTCGAGGTTCTTCATCGCGGCGTCGTGGTCCTTCTTCATCTGAAAGTCCTTCGGAAGCGCCGGAACTTTCACGCCGAGCTTCTTGGCCAGATCGCGTCCCTGCTGGCGGACGGTCGTATGGTCGCGTTCGAGCTGCGCGCCGAAGTCGCGAATTTCCTTGGTCGTTCCTTTCTTCGCGCCGAGCCCTCCGGTCTCGATGTCCCACGTGTTCGCGTTGTCGAAGATGGCCACGATGTGGGGGTCATCGAGCTTGGGAGCGGCGGCGGGAGCCTGGGCGTTGACGCGGACGGCGGAAATCGAAGCAAGGGCCACGGCTGCGAAGAAGGCGGTGGTCGATCGAGCGATCGGTGGTTCTCCTCTCGGTCTGCCAAGCGATCCGAGAACTTGTGTCGGGCGTCACAGGCGAATCCGTTCGCGAGTGCTGTATTCGCGACGGCGAATCGCCGAAATGCCGGCTGGAGATTCGCCGGTCGGCGTAGACTCGAATCCGATTACGGGTCGGCCGCCGCACTGCCACGCAACGAGGCAGTGAGAAGGAATTTTTTGTTTAAGCCGGACTCGGCCATGCGAGTGGAACGTGCGCCTTTGACAATCGTCCTGTACTTGGAATGATTGGAAGGCGTGCGTCGTCTTAACGAAGCGCGCCGCAGCACGTCTCTCTCTGAACCACCGTCGCGCGTGACTGCGGGATGAAGCCGATGATCAACATCTGCGCGACATTCTCTGTAGCGGTGCCAGTACTCGTCGTACCCGGTTTTGCATCTCGCTGACGAGGGTCTCCGCATGCGAACGACGATCCCCGATGAATCCGTGGCCGTTGGGCCCGGAGCTCCCGACGCAACCCTGACGGACGCTGGGCACGACGAGGCCGAACCGATCGACGCGCGACGGTCGCGCCGATCGTTCGTGTTCTTCGGCGCCCTGGCCGCGGCCGCGCTGCTTCCAAAGCGAGCGCGCGCTCAGTCGCGACAAAAGGGCAAGCGTCCCATCGACACTGAGCCGAAGAACGGATTCGCCGAGGTGATTCCGAAGGAATCCGTCGCGGCGTTCGAGGAGTGGGACACTGGAACGTCGCGGCTCGTGCGACGCGTGACGCTCGGCATGACCCAGGGCGAATTGCAGCGCGCGGCCGCGATGGGTTGGCAGGGATACCTCAACTACCAGCTCAATTACACGCGCATCGACGACAGCGCGCTCGAAGCCGCCGTCGCCACGCGGTATCCGTTGATGGGCCAGACCGCCGACGTCCTGTTCAGCGCGGACGCCGGGACGGTGCAGAACCAACTGAAGGAGTCGACGATCTACCGCGGCGCGTTCTCGCAGCGGCAGTTGTATCAGCGGATGGTCGAGTTCTGGACCGACCATTTCAGCCAATCGATCGACAAGGTCGGCTACCTGCTCGCCGTCGACCAGCGCGACGTGATTCGCACGCATGCCCTGGGCAAGTTCCGCGATCTGCTCCAGGCCAGCGCGCACAGTCCGTCGATGATCACGTATCTGGACCAGAACACGAGCAACAGCCGCGCGCCCAACCAGAACTACGCGCGCGAGGTGATGGAGCTCCACACGTTGAGCGTCAACGGCCCGTACACGCAGACGGACGTGGCCGAGTTGTCGCGCGTGCTGACGGGTTGGACGACGACCGGCAAGGGCGTGTTCGTGTTCAACCCCAGCGATTCACGATTGGGGGCAGAAGACGGTTCTCGGCGTGAACGTTCCCGCCGGCTCGCCGTCGCTGGGGCAGGCCGGCATCAAGGAAGGCGAGATGATTCTCGACTTCCTGGCCAGTCACCCGAGCACGGCCACGTTCATCGCGTCCAAGCTCCTCAAGTGGTTCATCAGGCAGGACCCGTCGGACGCGCAGGTCGCGGCGATCGCGTCGGTCTTCCGCGCCACGGGCGGCGACATCAAAGCGGTGGTGCGCGCGGTACTCAACGACGTGTGGCTCCCGACGGCGCCGATGAAGTTCAAGCGGCCGTACCATCTGCTCGTGTCGTCCATTCGCGCGACCAACCCGACGGTCACGACGACGTCGTTCTTCAACAGCCAGATCAACAACCTCGGCCACCCGCTCTTCCAGTGGGACACGCCGGACGGTTTCCCGGACAAGGTCGAATACTGGGCGGGCAACATCCTGCCGCGCTGGGCGTTCGCCATCTCGTTGTCGAGCCAGAATTCGGGGACGAGCGTCAAGGTCGACACGGCGCCGTACCTCGCCGGATCGGCGGACAACGCGATCGATTTGATCAACAACAACTTCTTCGGCGGCGAGATCCCGACGACGACGAAGACCGCGCTCACGAGCTATCTCAAAGCCGGCACGTTCAACGACGCACGCGTGCGCGAGACGATCGCGCTCGGCCTCAGCGCCAACGCGTTCCAGTGGTATTGACCAGGAGCTGACGATGACCGAACACGACATCGACTGCGGCTGCCAAGAGTACAACGAACTGACGCGCCGCCAGTTCCTGGAGCGGAGCGCGGGCGTCTCGGCGGCGGCGCTGTTCCCGGCATGGCTCCCGAAGATCGTCATGGCGAAGAACTACTCGTCCTCGCGCGACATCATCGTGTCCGTCTTCCAGCGCGGCGGCGCGGACGGGCTGTCGCTCGCCGTGCCGTTCGCCGACGCCAACTACTACACGTCGCGCACGACGATCGCGATTCCGCGCCCCGACTCGAGCGCCGCGACGAAGGGCATCAACCTCGACGGCTTCTTCATGTTCCCCCAGGCGATGGCCGGCGGAAGGCGGCGGGAACGGGCGGTCTCATGCCCGCGTTCCAGGGGCAGGATCTGTTGATCGTGCACGCGACCGGCCAGCTGAACAACTCGCGGTCACACTTCGATGCGCAGCGATACATGGAGGTCGGAAAGCCGGTCGACCCGTCGCTCGTCACGGGGTGGCTGGGCCGCCACCTGGCGAGCATTCCGCCGCTCAACCCGACGGCGCCACTGCGCGGCATCGGCATCTCCAACGGTTTGCAGAAGACGCTCGTCGGCGGGCCCCTGACGCTGCCGATCGCCGATCCGACGAACTACTCGATCGGCGGGTCGAGCTCGACCCAGGCGGCGCGCATCGGGTTTCTCCAGGGCGATTACACCGGCGCCGACGATCCGGTCGGTTCGTCGGCGTTGAGCGCGACGAACACGATCGGGCTGCTCAAGTCGGTCAACTTCGCCGGCTACGCGCCGGCGAACGGCGCGGTCTATCCCAACAGCTCGTTCGGCCGACGCGCTGCGTTCGGTGGCGGTGCTGATCAAGAACAACGTCGGGATCGAGGCGGCGCAGGTGGACATCGGCAACTGGGACACGCACTCGGACCAGGACCCGCTCGCCGGCTCGATGTCCAAGACGATGCAGGATTTCTCGAATTCAGTTGGCGCGTTCTACGCGGACGTCATCGCCACGGGCCAGCCGGTGACGGTGGTCGTCGTCTCGGAGTTCGGCCGCAACGTGCGCGAGAACGGCAGCGGCGGCACGGACCACGGCCGCGGCACGACGATGTTCGCGATGGGCAAGGGCATCGCCGGCGGCCGCGTGCTCACGAAGAACTGGCCGGGGCTGGCGCGCGAGAACCTCGATTCGGGGCAGGACCTCAAGGTCACCGTCGACTATCGAGACATTCTCTCGGAGATCGTCCAGAACAGGCTGGGGAACTCGAACCTGGGCTTCGTCTTTCCGTCGTGGACGCCGACGACGCTCGGCGTCACGCGGTAGACGGTCGGACGGGCGACGATCACTGTACGGTGACGCTGCCGTTCATGCCGGGATGCACGTCGCACACGTAGTTGAATGTCCCGCGGGTCGAGAAGACGCGGGTCGCGGTGCCGGTTTTGAGAACGTTGATGTCCGCTGGAGCGCCGGCGCCGGCCGGAGTGAAGCGAACGTTGTGGCCCTGGCCGTCCGACCCGCCGGTGAAGCTCCATCGCACGGTGTCGCCGGCGTTGACGGTTGCGAAGACGGGGCTGAACGCGTCGCCAACGGTGAAGATGTCGACGGTCTGGTTGGTGGACGCCTTGGAGTCGGGAGAAGTCGAGCAGGCGACGATCGACGCGACCACGACGAGGAAACGGAGGGGGAGGGATCGATGAGTCATATGCCAATGAGACGCTTCGCTCATGATGCAAGAAACGCATCGTCCCGTCGAGGGCGCGCGCTGCTCACGCTGTGCGCGGCCGCGGCGGCCGCCTTCCTCGTGGCATGCGGCAGCGACTCGTCGCCGACGGGGCCGGGCGGATCGACACAGAAGACGCCGAACGGCTCGTACGCGATCTCCACGATCAACTCCTCGGCGCTGCCTGTCGCGATCTTCTCGGACACCGGCGGTTTCAAGCTCGAGGTGATGTCGGGAACGATCACGCTCTCGGCCGGCGGCACCTATTCCATCGTCACGAACTATCGAGAGACGCTGCCCGGCGTATCGGATACGTACACCGACAGCACCGGCGGAACGTGGGCGATGACTTCCGGCACGTCGACGGTCGTCTTCACGAGCGCCGCGGACAGCACGCAGGACCAGGCGACGTGGACGAGCGGCCAGCTCACGTTCGTCGAACCGGGTGTCTCGCCGCCGCAGATCACCTTCGTCTACAAGCTCAAGTAGTAGGCACGTGCGCGTCGTCTAGACGCCGCCGTACCACTCGTAGCCCTGATCGCTCCAGTATCCCCCGGTGCGCCGGGGGAGAAACATGATGCGCGTCAGGTATTTCGTGTTCTTGTAGCCGAGTTTCACCGGCGAATAGATCCGGGCCGGCGCGCCCCACGCGGCATTCAGGTAGTGCCCGTCCTGCGCGTACACGACGATCGTCTGGGGATGCATCGCGCTGTCGATGTCCCAGCTCTCGTGATAGTCGTCGTCGAACGACTCGAAGTCCACGTACTGCGCGCCCGGCTGCACACCGGCGAGTCGCGCCAGATCGGCGAGGGCCACGCCGGTCCGCGTCGCGACAGCGGTCCACCCTTCCACGCAGAAGTGGTCGAGGCGATAGCCGGTGCGCGGGAGCGACGCGAGATCGGCGAGCGAGAGGCTGAGCGGCTGCTTGACCATGCCGCCCACCTGGAGTCGCCACACGCCGCGCGTCGCCTCGTCCCACACCGGGACGTGCTTCGAGATGAAGTACGACGGAAAGTGCGAACCCGCCGCCTTTGCGCTCGAGGAGGGCACGTCCATCGAAGTGTGGCGGAACAGCGCGCGTTCGAGCGACTCGTTCTTTCGCTCGGCGAACTTGAGCAGTCGCGTCGCCGACTTCGGGCCCATCGAGTCGCACGCGGCGAGAACGGCGGCGCCTAGCGCCCCGCCGCTGGCCATGAGAAAGCGGCGCCGGTCGATGGCGAATCGCTCGGCGACGTGCGAGGGCCGGCGCGGCGGTCGGGGGGGAATCGCTCATGGCGCGGGAGGCGTGGGCGGCGGCGTGGTGGTCGTGCCGCCCGCGTGTTCGTGTGCCGGCAACAGGTGGACGAAGGGTCGCGCGTTTCGCTCCTCGGGCGACCACTTCTCTTTGTAGCCGCCCGTCACCATCGCCACCATCGAATAGGGATCGACCGCGAACACCATGAAAATGTGCCCGAACGCCAGCACGACGAGCAACAGCATCGAGAGGAAATGCCAGTAGCGCGCCCAGACGTATCCGCCAAGCAAGTGGGTGAGAAACACGAGCTGTACGGGTTTCCAGATCGCGATCCCCGTGACGACGGCCAGCGCGCCGACGATCGGGAACGAGAAGTAGACGAGCCGTTGCAGCGCGTTGTGCTTGCCTTGGCGTGGATGATCCTTTCGAACCGTGAGATAGAACCGGACCATCTCCCAGGCGTCCCGCACCACTCCGCGGCGCGGCACGAGATCGCGCCACTCGCCGTGCGTGTAGATGAAGCCCACGTAGACGAGGCCGTTCACGACGAGAACCCACATCATCGCGAAGTGCCAGTTGCGCGCGCCGGCGAGCCAGCCGCCGAAGGTCAGGTTGCCGGGAATCGGCTTGCGCTCGAACGGATAGCAGCAGAAGGTCTCGCCCCGGCGCGCGAACGCGGGGTACGCGTTGAAGATCCGAAGCCCGCTCCCGACCATGATCGTGAGCGCGACGACGTTGATCCAATGCGTGATGCGGACGATGGCGTGATGACGCTTCTTCATGCCTTCCCGAATACCAGGGCGTACACCAGCAACGTCAGAACGATCGACGTGATCAAGACGTACTTCCGGTCTCCCTGCAGCGCGAACGCAACCAGCGTGAACGCCACGCGCGCCACGGGCGTCGCGATGAGCAGCAGAAGCCCGAGCTGCGCGATCGCGTCACCGTTGAACGACAGCGCGCCGCGGACGATGCCGACGATCGACTCGAGTGCCGCCGGCTCGCCCTCAAACGTTCGATGCGCGACCGGATCGCCGCCATGCTGGACGAGCAGCAGCGCGCCGCCCACGCACGTGACGACCGCCGCGATGATCACGCCGAGCCGGAGGAGCCCGCCGATCGCCTGCTGCACGTCGTGATCCGAAACGCGAGTCGCCATCAGATGGTTCCCGTGATCCCTTTGTACAGCATCTCGACGGCGGCGACGAAGACGATCGTCGTAAAGAGCGGCCGGAGCCACCGTACGTCGGCGCCCGTCAGTATTCGCGCGCCGAGCAACGACCCGCCACCGGCGCCGAGCATGACCGGAAAGGAGATCGCCGGGTCGATTTGACCTCTGTGCAGGTACACCGCCGCGCTCACGGCCGCGGTCACGCCGATCATGAAGTTGCTCGTCGTCGTCGAGACCTTGAACGGAAGCGACATCACCTGATCCATCGCCAGCACCTTGATGATGCCGGCGCCGATACCAAGTAACGCCGAAAGCGCGCCACCGACGAACATGAGGGCGAACCCGAGCGGGATTCGCCGGGCCGAGTAACGCAGAGGGCCGTTCGGCGTCGGGTAGGTCGAGTCGAGTTGGAAAAAGGCCGACCAACGATCGGGGGTCGTCAGAATCGCGTGCTCGGTGCGAGGGCGGAGCGAACGGACGGTGGTGGTGATGAGCACGAGGCCGAAGAGTATGGATAGCTTGGCCGGCGACGCGTAGCCGGAGAGTATAGCCCCGATGAGCGCGCCGACGGTCGTCGCGATCTCGAGGAGAATCGCGACGCGAACGTTCGTGTACCCCTCCCGCACATACGCCGCCGCCGCACCCGACGACGTGGCGATGACCGCGATGAGCGACGCGCCAATAGCGTAGCGCATGTCGACGTGAAAGAGCAGCGTCAACATCGGCACGACGATGATTCCTCCGCCCAATCCCGTGAGCGACCCGAGCAAGCCGGCGGCCAGCGATCCGACGCCGACCAGCAGGGCGAGGGACGTCAGGTTCATCAGATTTTGACTTTCCAGGGAGTGGTGAGCTCGACCGTTCCCCATTTGATGCGCAGGACGCCGTTGGGTTCCGCCTGACGCCCCGGGTCCGACGAGTTGGGCGTGAGGTAGATGCTGAGCGCGTCCTCGGAGTCGGTGAGCGTGCGGGCGGTGAGGCGGACGCGCCCGACGTCCTTCGATGGATTCCGGTCCGTGCCCCAGATCGCGGTCTGGCTGTTCACGATCAGGTCCCAGTTGTTGCCTGAGTGCACGAGATACAGAGTGTAGTCGCCGCGCGGGACGGCCAGCGAACCGATCGTGAGGTCGAGGTCGGAGTGCAGAGCCGTGGCGTCGTTCGCGCCGAAGCGCCACACGGTGTCGTTCGGGATCAGCCCGCCGACGATCTTGCGACCGCGCGCGTGGGGCTGCCAATACGTGATGGCGATGCGCGCCGGACCGGCGAAGCCGGCGTCCTCGGCGTACCATTCGCCGCCGATCGGCCGTGAATTGAGGTGCACTTCGACCGTCGCGAAGCTGCTCGCCGCCATACGCGGCGGCTGCGGGGGGGCGGGCGTCTGTTGGGCGTGCACGACCGATCCGAGCACCGCGAGCGTCGCGGCGCGTCCGACGATACGAAACATGGGTTCTCCGGGAGTGGGCGCTTGGAGGATGATTGGGCCCGGCCGGGCGCCGCAAGTCGTGTCATCGACGCCGCGAGGGTTCTCATCGGGTCAATCCCCGCGTACAATCCCGGCGATCCGCCATTCAAAGGAATCGGTGCACCATGAATGCTCGGCCACTCGTCGCGGGCGCTCTCGCGATCGTTTCGTGCGCGTTTTCTGCCGCGGCGCGGGCGCAGCGCGCGTTTCGCGTCGACGAAACGACGATCGCCGACGTCCACGCGGCGATGCGGAGCGGCGGCCTGACGTGCCACGCGCTCGTGCAGGCCTACCTCGATCGAATCGCGGCGTACGACAAGCAGGGGCCGGCGATCAACGCCATCACCGTGGTCAACCCCGACGCGCTGGCCACGGCCGACTCGCTCGATCGGCGTTTCGCGGCGAATCGTCAGTTCGTCGGACCGCTGCACTGCGTGCCGATGATCGTGAAGGACAATTTTCAGACGATCGGGCTGCAGACCGCGGCGGGCAATCTCGCGCTGAAAGGGTACGCGCCGTCGAAGGACGCGTTTCAGGTGCGCCGCATCAAGGAAGCGGGCGCCATCGTGTTAGCAAAGTCTAACATGGCCGAATTCGCCTTCAGCCCGCTCGAGACGGTGAACTCCGTGCTGCCCGGATACACGAAGAATCCCTACGCGCTCGACCGCGTGACGGCGGGATCGTCCGGCGGCACGGCGGCCGCGGTCGCCGCGGATCTCGGCGAGGTCGGTCTGGGGACCGACACGGGCAACTCGATTCGCGGGCCCAGCTCGCACCAGGCGCTCGTCGGCATTCGCTCGACGATGGGACTGACGAGCCGCGCAGGCATCGCGCCGCTCAGCTTGTTCGCCGACATCGCCGGCCCGATGGCGAGGACGCGTCGCCGACGCGGTCGCGGTGTTTCAGGTGGTGGCCGGCTACGACCCCGACGATCCCGCCACGGCGCCGATGAAGGACAAGCCGCTGCCGAACTATTCCGCGTCGCTGGTGCAAGGGCGGTCTCAAGGGCGCGCGGATCGGTGTGCTTCGCCAGGCCTTCGAAGGACCGACGGTGGACGCCGAGGTCCGCGCGGTCTTCAATCGCGCGCTCGACGATCTTCGTCGCGAGGGCGCGACGGTGCTCGACACGGTGCTGATCGCGGATCTCGATTCGGTGCGCCGCGTGAACCGGGGCGGCCAGTGCAATCCCTTCTGGTACGAGATCAACCATTGGCTCGCCGAGCAGGGCCCGAACGTTCCGCTCAAGGCCGTCGATTCGGCGTTTCTGCGCAGTGGCCGATTTCATCCGTCCATACAGACGCGCCTCGAGGCCGCGTTGCGCTCGCAGCAGAATCCGGATTCGGCGCCCGGATGTCAGGCGACGGCAGCGCGGACGCGACGCCCTGCGCGACGCAGTCGCGCGCACGATGGATCGCACAGCGCCTCGACGCGCTCGTCTATCCGACGTGGAGCAACCCGCCGCGGTTGATCGGCGATCTCAACACGCCGGCCGGCGACAACAGCCAGGTGTTCTCGCCGACGACGGGGAATCCCGCCATCACGGTGCCGATGGGTTACACGCGCAACAACGCGCTGCCCGCGGGCATGACGTTCTTCGGTCGCGCGTTCGACGAGGAACGGTTGATCAAACTGGTGTACGACTACGAGCAAGCGACAAAGTGGCGGCACGAGCCCGCGTCGACGCCGCCGCTCGGATCTACCACGGGCAGCGACGGAAAGCGGTAGGGCAAAAAAGCGGCGCGGGGAGCGGCCCAAACAGCCTGCTCCCCGCGCATCCTGCTCTCCCCTACCGTGACGATCCGCGCCCCACCTTCAGCCGCTCGCGCGGTCTCCCTCTCGCGGTATCGCCGGCTCTTTATAGAGCAGTGTTCGTGCCATTGACCCGCCATCGCGGCGATCCTTGCTTATGTTGCACGCCATGCTCACTCGGCTGCTCGTCGTCGTCCACGCGGTTGTGTCCGCGTCGCTGGTCGCCGCACAGGTCGCTCCGGCCGGTGCGCCGCCCGCGACCGCGCCATCGAGCGCGCCGCTCGCGCCGCCGCCAGCCGTGCCGCGCGAGTTTCGCGCCGCGTGGGTCACGCCGATCTACGACCGTGGGTTTCGCGACTGGCCGTCGAAGCCGGGCCTCTCGCCCGACGCGCAGCGCGCGGAGCTGATCGCGCTTCTCGACGACGCCGCCTCGATAGGGCTCAACGCGGTGATCGTGCACGTCCGCCTCGCGGGCGACGCGCTGTATCCGACGAAGTACGCGCCATGGTCGCCGCTGCTCTCCGGACAATCCGGTCTCGGCCCGTCGCCGTCGTACGATCCGCTCGCGTTCGCGGTCGCGGCGGCGCACGCGCGCGGGCTGCAATTGCACGCGTGGTTCAATCCGTTCCGCGCCGTGCTTCCGGGCGTGCCCGGTAGACCGGCGTCGACCCACGTCACGCGAGAACACCCGGATTGGGTGGTGAAATACGGAACACAGACGTGGATCGATCCCGGAAATCCGGCGGCGCGCAAGTACGTGCTCGAAACGATTCTCGATGTCGCGCGGCGCTACGACGTCGACGGCATCCACCTCGACGACTACTTCTATCCGTACCGAGAGACGCGGACCTACACGCGTCGAGTGAAAAAGAAGCGCGTCCGCGTCACCCAAGAGATCGCGTTCCCCGACGGCCGGGCGTGGAAGCGCTATGGGTCGGGACGCGGGTTCACCGACCGCGACGCGTGGCGACGCGCCAACATCGACGACTTCGTGCATTCGCTCTACACGGGCGTGAAGGCGATCAAGCCGACGATGATCGTCGGCATCAGCCCGTTCGGCATCTGGCGTCCCGGATCGCCCAGCGGGATCACCGGGCTGGACTCGTTCAGCGAGATCTACGCCGATTCGAGACGCTGGCTCGCGCAGGGTTGGGTCGACTACCTCGCGCCGCAGCTCTACTGGCAGGTCGACGGAGTACAGGATCGTTTTCGGGCGCTCGACTCGTGGTGGCGCACCGAGAATCCGATGCGGCGCTTCGTCTGGCCGGGCCTCTACACATCGAAGGTCTTTGGCGGATTCGACAGCTGGCCCACGGACGAGATCCAGACGCAGATCGCGACGATTCGCGACGCGCGCGCCGGCTCCGCGGATCCGCCTGGCCACGTCCACTTTCGTTTGAGCGCGCTCCTGGCCGACAACGAGCGCATCGCGCACAGCCTCGCGCGGGAATACGCGCAACGCGCGCTGGTACCCGCGTTCACCTGGCTCGGCGCCGCCGCGCCGGCGGCTCCGTCGCTGGCGACCGCGCCGTCGGTGCCGACGGTGACGATGATCTCCGGCGACGGCGTCGCGCCGCGTTGGTGGCTCATTCAGGTCCGCGGCTCCGGCGGCGTGTGGACGACGAAGCTCCAGCCTGGCGCGGCGACGCAGATCGTCGTCGACTTGGTGGCCGGCGCAAACTCCGACGAGATCGCCGTGAGCGCGATCAGCGCGACAGGCGTCGAGAGCGAACCGGCCGTCGTCGCATGGCCGCCTACCGCGAACGCGCCCTCCGCCCCGGCGCGCCGAGGAAGACGTCGATAGAATCTGTCCATCCACAACTGACCGTCCAATCATGGCCCGCCGATTTGCTCCCGCCGAAGTCGTAGGACTCTCCTTGGTGCTTCTCGCCGCGTCGGCGGCGGTTCCGCGCGCGATCGTCATCGCGCAACGCACATCACGCGACGCGTCGCTCGGACTGCTCGACTCGTCGCGATACGCGGCGGCGGCGCGCGAGCTGCGCGGTTTGCGGTGGAGGCTCGTCGGCCCGTTCCGCGGCGGTCGCGCCGTCGCCGTCGTGGGCGACCCGACGAAGCGCGACGTGTTCTACTTCGGCGCCGTGGACGGCGGTGTCTGGAAGACCACCGACGGCGGTGTCACCTGGAAGAACGTGACGGACGCCGCGTCGTCGATCGCGTCGGTCGGGGCGATCACCGTGGCGCCGTCGGACCCGAACGTCGTCTACGCCGGCGGCGGCGAGGCCGATCTTCGCGAGGACTGGACGTACGGCGACGGCATGTACCGCTCGACCGACGCCGGAAAATCGTGGACGCACATCGGGCTCGACGACGCGCGCCACATCACGCGTATCGTCGTGGACCCGCGCGACCCCGACCGCGTTTTCGTCGCGGCGCTGGGCCACGCGAGCGGAAAGAACGCGACCCGCGGCGTCTATCGCTCGAGCGACGGCGGCAAGACGTGGCAGCGCGTTCTGTTCACGAACGACTCCACCGGCGCCGCCGACGTCGAGATGGACCCGTCGAATCCGCGAATTCTCTTCGCGTCGCTCTGGCACATGCAGCGTTCGCCCTGGGGATTCACGGCGGGCAACGGCAGCCTCTGGAAGAGCACCGACGGCGGCGACACGTGGCGCGACATCAGCGGCGCGCCGGGCATTCCGAAGAATCCGCTGGGACGAATCGGCGTGTCGGTGTCGCGTGCCAACCCGCAGCGCGTGTACGCGACGATCGAGTGTCCGCCTGAGGACTCCACGGGCGGGATCTTCCGTTCCGACGACGCCGGCGTGACGTGGCAGCGGACGAACGGCGACCAGAAATGGATGGTGCGGCCGTGGTACTACGGCGAGATCACCGCCGACCCGCGCGACACCAACACGGTGTACGTGATGAATCTGTCGACGTGGAAGTCGACGGACGGCGGCCGCACGTTCGCGCGGCTGCGATTGCCGCACGGCGACACGCACGCGCTGTGGATCGATCCGGCCGATTCGCGCCGCATGATCAGCGGCAACGACGGCGGCGCGACGATCAGCTTCGACGGCGGCTCCACCTGGTCGTCGATCATGAATCAACCGACGGCGCAGTTCTACCACGTTGCGACGGACGACCAGTGGCCGTACCGCATCTACGGCGCACAGCAGGACAACACGACGGTCTCGATCGTGAGCAGGTCGGACGACGGCGCGATCGATGAATCCGATTGGTGGCCGGTCGGCGGCGGCGAATCAGGGTACATCGCGCCGAAGCCGGGGAATCCCAACATCGTCATCGCCGGGACCTACACCGGCACGATGACGCGCTACGACGTGAAGACCAAGCAGGCAAAGGACATTTCCGTCTGGTTGAACAACTACGACGGCTGGCCCGCGCGCGACGTGCCGAATCGCTTCCAGTGGACGTATCCGATTCTCTATTCGACGCACGACCCGCGCGTGCTCTACTCCTCGGCCAACCGGATCTTCCGCTCCACCGACGACGGCAACAGCTGGGAGCCGATCAGCCCCGACCTCACTCGTCACGATCCGACGACGCTCGGGCCCGTCGGCGGTCCGATCACGTACGACATGACCGGAACCGAGTGGTACGCGTCGGTCTTCGCCTTGGCGGAGTCGCCGCGCTCGGGCGACATCCTGTGGGCGGGATCGGACGACGGCCTGATCCACCTGTCGCGCGACCGTGGCGCCACGTGGACGAACGTCACGCCGGCGGCGATGGCGAAGTTCACGCGCGTCTCGATCATCGAGCCGTCGCACTTCGATCCCTCGACGGCGTACGTCGCCGCCAACCGCTACCAGCTCGACGACTTCAAGCCATACCTATATAAGACTTCCGACTTCGGCCGCACGTGGACCGCGATCAACGCCGGCATTCCCGACGGCGCCTACACGCGAAGCATTCGCGAGGATCCGGTGCGGCGCGGCCTCCTGTACGCCGGCACCGAGACCGGCGTCTACTACTCGACTGACGACGGCGCGCACTGGGAACCTCTGCAGCTCAACCTTCCGCGCGCATCGGTGCGAGACCTCAAGGTGCAGGGAAGCGATCTCATCGCGGCGACGCACGGCCGAGCGATGTGGGTGCTCGATGATGTTTCGCCGCTGCGCACGTTGGCCGACAGCGTACGTCGCGCGGCCATCCATCTCTTCACGCCGGACACCGCCATCCGATTCTCCGGCGGACACTTCCTCACGACGTCCGCCGGCGAGAACCCGCCGTCGGGCGTCATCGTCGACTACTGGCTTGCCGCCGCGATCGACCCGCGCGACAGCCTTCGGCTCGAGTTCGTCGACGCCACCGGCAAGGTGATTCGCCATTTCTCGAGCGCGTCCCCGCCCGACTCGATCAAATCCGCCGCGTTCGCGCGGATGTTCCCCCCCCCGACTCGGCGCGCGCGCAGGGGACGAGTCCGGGCAAACAGCCCGGCGACACGCTGTCGCTCAAGTCCCGCGGCTCGCGCGAGCTGCTCACCGACACGCTCGCATTCGCTCCCAGCGATTCCGTCGTGACGGCGCGTGCCGGGTTGAACAGGTTCGTCTGGGATCTGCGGTACCCGGCGACGCGCGAGGCGAAGGACGTCATCAACGACGAAGGAGCCACGCTCGGTCCGGTCGTGGCGCCGGGGCGCTACTCGGTACGGCTCGTCGGAAAAGGTCGAACGCTGACCAGCGAGTTCGTCGTGCGCGGCGATCCGCGTCTGACCACGACACAAGCCGAGTACGACGCCCAACTGGCGCTGGCGCTCGCGGTCCAGGCGAAGACGAACGAGGTCTCCGACGCCGCCAAGCGCATCCTCGATCTCGAGCACGCTCTCGACGACCGGGTCGCGGCGGCGAAGGGCCAATCGTACGAGAAGCGCGTCGGCGACGCGGCAAAGCCGATCCATGCGACGCTCGAGGCGATTCGCGATTCGTTGGTGGAGATTCATTCCCACGCCGACGAGATCACGCTCCACTACCCGATTCGTTATTACAACATGCTGTTGTCGCTCGCCGGCATGGTCCAGAGCGCCGATGCCGGGCCCACGAAGCAGGAGGGCGCCATCCTCCAGGATCTGCGGCCGAAGATCGACGCCCATCTCACGCGGCTCCGCTCCGTCGAGGCCACCGACATCGGGTCGTTCAACGCGCTCCTGAAGGAGCTCAATGTGCCGGCGATACCCGGTCCGCCGCCGGTGATCGTCCCGTGAGCGTCTCTCCGGCGCCGGCGACCATGCGCGCGGTGGTCATCACACGCCCGGGCGGGCCTGAGGTGCTGGAGGTGCAGGAACGTCCGACGCCCAAACCGGAGCGCGGGCAGCTGCTCGTGCGAGTTCGGGCGTCGGCCCTCAACCGCGCGGATCTCTTGCAGCGCGAGGGCCGGTATCCGGCTCCGCCGGGCGCGCCCGCGGACATTCCAGGCCTCGAGTTCGCGGGCGAAGTCGCGGCCCTCGGCGACGGAGTCGGCGCCGAGTGGACAGTCGGCGCGCGCGTCTTCGGGATCACCGCGGGCGGCGGGCACGCCGAGTTCCTAGTCGTTGACGCCGGCTGCGCGGCGCGCGTGCCGGAACGATTCTCGTGGACGGACGCCGGCGCGATTCCCGAGGCGTTCATGACGGCCCACGACGCGCTGGTGACGCAAGCGCAGGTCGCCGGAGGCGAGCGGGTGTTGATTCACGCCGTCGGCAGCGGCGTCGGGCTCGCGGCGACTCAGGTCGCCCGCGCCTGGAAGGCCATCCCCTTCGGGACCGCGCGAACTCCTGACAAGATCGAGCGCGCACGCGAGCTCGGCCTCGAGGACGGCGTGGTCGTGATGGGCGATCCCGAAGCGATCGTCGCGCAGGTCGAGCAATGGACGGACGGAAAGGGCATGCCCGTCGTCCTCGACCTCGTGGGCGGCGACTATGTCGGCGCGAACATCCGTGCGGCGTCCCTCAAAGGGCGCATCATGATCATCGGCACCGTCGCCGGTCGCACCGCGTCCATCCCGGTCGGCATGGTCCTCGGCAAGCGACTGAAGCTCCTGGGCACGATGCTGCGCTCGCGGTCCGTCGAGGAGAAGCGCGAGGTCACCTCCGCCTTCGCGCGCGACGTCGTCCCGCTCCTCGCCTCAGGCGCGTTGAATCCGACGATCGACAGCGTCTTCGACCTCGCCGACGTCGCGAAGGCGCACGAGCGCCTGGCCGGCAACGCGACGTTCGGCAAAGTAGTGTTGCGCGTTTCGTGAGTTCCACCACGTCGGCATCTAGGACTACCACGCCGGCATCTACGACTCTATGAACTACGATTTCGCGGAGGAGCCGGATTAACGCGGAGACGGCAAAACAATCCAAAGCAACGATCTAGATCCGTTTGTGTCGGTTACATCCGTTTGTGTCCGTGTCCCAATTGTTGATGTTTGATTGGTGCGCAAGACCAGCCCGCCACCTCGAGCATCAACAAGAATGACGCGGACACAAACGGACCAAACGGAAACAAACGGACAAAAGGCGTTCTTAAAGATTGCTAAGCATCCCCAATGCGTTTGTCCGCGTAAATCCGCCCCTTCCGCGAAATTGTAGTTCCCGAGTCGTAGCTGCCCGCCCGCCGAGACACGGGTCGTTCGGCGTATGGAGCCCGAAGCGGATCTCAACGTGCCGATATAGGCCGACTAGAAATCGAGCTTGAGCGTGACGAAGAAGTTGCGCGGCGGCAGGACGTAGTAGTCCGGAACGCCGTCGCCGGCGTAGCCGCTCCCGTACTTCCTGGCGTCGAGCAGATTGTTGATCCTTCCGACGAGCTCGTAACCCTTGACGTGCCACGACGCGCTCGCGTCGACGTTGAGCGAGGCCGGAAGCACGTAGCGGGGATCGTCGGTGTTCTGGAGGAACGAGCGAGCCGTGTAGCGCGTCTCGAGCGGCGAGCCACAGGCGTTCGCCCGGCGCGAACGCCGCGCGCGCGTACGTCATGAAGCGCGGCGTGAGCAGCGGCTGTACGTCGTGGTATGTCGCCGGTTCGTCGCCGGTCGAGTCGGTGTAGTCGCTGATCCGGTTCGTGCTCGCCGCGACGTTCGCCGTCAGCATCCAATGCGCGATCCCGCGATACGTGATGTCACCTTCGACGCCGCGCCGATAACTCCGCGCGACGTTCTCGCGAAGCGGATTGCCGATGTAGCTGAGCTGGCCGATCGGCGCGATCTCGTTGCGGAAGTTCATCGAGTACAGATTGGCCTGCGCCTCGATCGTCCGCGTGCGGTACGTGGTGCCGAGCTCGAGGTCGTGCACGGTCTCCGGTTTCACGCGATGCAGGTCGCCGACGAACGCCACGTTCGACGTGTCGAGGTTGTCGAAGCCGGCGAGCATGTCGCCGCGCGCGGGCTCACGCGTGTTCGCGCCGTAGGAGACGTACACCGACGTCGATCGGCTCATGATGTGCGTGACGCCCACCTTCGGGTTCACGAACGTCCACGCGATCGACTCGGGGGTGATGTCCGCGTTCGCGTCGGGCAAATAGCGCCACTCGGCGTGGCGCGCCTGCAGGTCGCCGAACCACGTGGTGGCCCCCGCCGTGTACGCGAGCTTGGTGAATCCGCTGACGTCGCCCTTGTGCCCGGTGTTGAAGTACAGGGGGTGCTCGAGATCCGGATGCTGAAACGCGAAATGATCGCGCGAGTAGTCGTTGGCGTTGACGCCGAGGTCGAAGCTCAGACCGCGGCGCCGCAGATTCCAATCGCTCGTCACGCCGTACCAGACGAAATCGAGGTTGAACTGCGTGAGCGGCGCGAGCTGCACGTCGTAGTCGCCGCTGGCCGAGATGCGGTACGCGGTCGTCGAGAGCGATGACGAGGGACCGAACAGGCGCGTGTACGACAGCGCGGCGATGCGCTCGCCGAATCCGTCGCGCTCCTCCGGGGTGAGCGGATTGATCCGCCGGTTCGTGTCGAGATCCGTCACCGGAACCGCGAGATAGGCCATCGTGTCGCGCATGGTGCCGGTCGTCACCATGAGCTTCACGATGTCGCGGTCGCCGAAGTAGCCCGCGCTGAGGAACGCCGATTTTCCCTCGACGCCCGAATGGTACCGGTATCCCTCCGTCTTCAGATCCGAGAAGCGCGCGTAGAACGCCAGACGGTTCGACGTGAATCCGCTGTGATACTCCGCGCTTCCGCGACGCGATCCGAACGATCCCCCCTCGATCTGGAACTCCCCGGAGCGCTGCCCGCCGAAGATGGGCACCGACTCCATGTTGATGGAGCCGGCGTACGCCGCGGTGCCGTTGCTGCTCGTGCCGACTCCGCGCTGCACCTGCACCGAGCCGAGGCTGTTCGCGAGATCGGGAAAGTCCGCGAAGTACAAGACCTGATCTTCGGGATCGTTCAGCGGAATGCCGTCGAGCGTCAGGTTGATCCGCGACTGGTCGATGCCTCGCAACCTGATGTAGCTGTATCCCCAGTAGTTCCCCGTCTCGGCGTATGACGTGAGCGACGGCGCGGCGCCTTGCAGCAGCAGCGGCACGTCCTGGCCGAAGTAACGCGGCGCGAGGTCTTGGGACGTGAGCGTCTTCTGCGAGATGATCGCCGCGCCCGACCCGCGCAGAGCCGAGATCATGACGCGTTCGAGCCGTTGCACGCGGCTCGAATCGCGACGAGCGGTGTCGGCTGGCGGCGAACTCCGCTGCGCGCCGAGCAGGCTCGGGATGAGCAGAACGGCGAGCGGCGCGACGGCCGCTCGGGAGCGACGCCGACGCGTCGCACGAGCATGGAAGACCATGTGTGACTCCCTACGCCGGTACGAACCGGATCAGGTTCTACGGGACTCTCTCAGCCTGCGCCCTTCGTGGGCAGGCACCCCGGTCAGCGACAAAACCTAATCGGCGCGCGGAGAAGTGCGATCGGTGACGCGTATCACCCGGCTGACGTGCTCAGATCGCTCAGCTGGCACATCCTCTGCCCTCTAGGCAGACGCAAGCGCAAACGACAGGGGGGATCGAATGAAACGCATGACTCCGATGGTGATCATGTCGGCGCTCGTGCTGCTGATCGCGGGGCTGGGCTGCAAGGGCAGCCAAAACGCGGCGGCAGACTCGTCGCTCAACCGCGACTTGGCGCTCGCTGCCCATCAGCGCGATTCGCTCGACAGCGTATCGGCGCTAGAAGCCCAGCAAATGGCTCCGTCCGCAACCCGATATCGGGCGACCCACTTACGCTCGAGCGTCACTCACTCGTCCAGCGCGGCGGGTGAGGTCCGGAGCGGTAGCAGCGCGGGCACGTCGTCCGGCGGCACCGTGAAAGCACACACAGCGTGACGCCGCGATCGGCGCCGCCGCCGGCGCGGTGATCGGCGCGACGGCGAGCCGCAGCAAGGTCAAAGGCGGGTTGATCGGCGCTGCCGTCGGCGGAATCGTCGGCGCGGTGATCGGAAACAACGTCGACAAGACGAAGAAAAAGCCGTGACGGGCTCGTCTTACCCGAGTACTCGGACCCTCCTATTATTCAGGCCGTCCGAGGGCCCGAAACTCGAGGTTTCATGGCGAAGGAAGAGCCGATACAACTGGAAGGGCAGGTCACGGAGGTTCTCCCGAATGCGACGTTTCGCGTGGAGCTGACCAACGGTCACAGCGTGCTGGCCACGCTCGGTGGAAACATGCGCCGCTTTCGCATTCGGGTGCTGCAGGGTGATCGCGTCACGATCGAAGTGTCGCCGTACGATCTGACGCGCGGGCGAATCATCTTCCGCCACAAGACGTGATGCGTCGTCGCGCGGAACGGCGCGACTCCGCACTCGATTCGACTACCGCGCGCCGCCGAGCTTGAGCTCGCGGGCCGAAACGCGATGCGTGCCGGGGTACGGCACGTCGGGGCCCTTGAGGGTCCGCCACAAAATGCGATTGAACAGCGCCTCGTCCGCCGCGTCCTCGATGTCGCAGGTCGAGCCGTGCTCGACTCGCGCGCCTCACGCGTGCCCGAGGGATTCATCTCGTCGAGCGACTGGGCGGGCGTGAGCGCCGTGTAGGGGCGGAGGTCGGGTGAGTCCGACCAGATGTCGCGCAGCGGGCGGCCGAAGTAAGTCGAACTGCGACATCGATCCGAGCCCGACGATCTCTTCGATCGTGCGCAGCACGTCCGTCGTGTTCGCGAATCGATGGATCGTCCCGGCCCGGTTGTAGGCCGAGATGACGAGCAGCGGCGATCGGTGCACGTCGACGTGATCGGGACCGTTCTGCGCGTCGTCCTCGAGCACGAACACCACCGTGTTCTTCCAGAACGGAGAGTTGGACAGCGCTTCGATCATTCGGCCCAGCGCGAGGTCGTTGTCGGCGTAGGCGGCGCGCGGTGACGGGCGCCCCGCCATCGCCCCGGACGTGTGGTCGTTCGGCAGGCGCACCGTCTCGAGCGTCGGCATCGATCCGCTCGTCGACGTACTGCTTCAGCTCTTCGATCCAGACGTCAGCGCGACGCTGGTCCTTGATCGCGAGGTCGAACCCGGGGTAGAGCGGATTCGTGTGCGCGCGCAGGAACGGCTTGTTGCCGCGGTAGCCCGCCGGGAGATCGTCGGGCGACGCGTTGCGCGACGGAACCACGAACTCGCCGTAGTTGCGATACGTGATGCCCTTCTTCTCCGCGAGGTTCCACAGGTAGCCGCTCGCCGGCTCGGCGACGTCGTCGTCCGGAATGCGCCCGCGGTTCGTGCCCTCGTAGTCGTACGAGCGGCCGCGTGCCGAGTAGTTGGACGGCACCGTTTTCTCGAGATAGTCCGTCGCGTACGCCGCCATCGACCAGTTGTGGCCGTCGGGGCTCACTTCGGCGTTCACGAAGAAGCGGTCGAACAGCCCGAACCGATCGGCGAGCGAGTGATGGTTCACGCGAGATCGCTCGGGGGAAGAACACGAGGCTCGTATCCCCGTCGCCCTGCGCGTCGTCGCCGAACACCTGATCGTACGTTCGGTTTTCCTTGACGATGTAGATCACGTGCTCGAACGGCGGATAGCTCGGTCGCGTGCTGCCCGGCGTCCATCCATTGGCCGACGCCACGCGCGCCGTGAATCGCGCGAGCGCATCGCCGCTCGTCTCCGACAGCGGCACGCGCATCACGGCGCCGGCGATCGTGTTGAGCGAATACTCATCGGTCCGGCCGATTTGCGGATTCGGTCCGTGCGGATTGGGGATAGAGCCCCTGCCTTTGCCGCTCGCGACTTCGAGCTGGTCGCCGACGACGAGCAGCGACGACGGATACCACCCGGCCGGGATTCGTCCGGCGAGCTTGTCGTCGCCCGACGCCGCGATCACGCCCGACGCGGCCGGCGACAAGTTGAACACGGCGATCGCGTTGGCGTCCGCTTCGGCGACGAAGAGGCGAGTGCCGTCGCTCGACAGGGCGAGCGCGTTCGGCGTCGAGCCTTCGCCCGGGCCGGCCGGCGGCGGATCGAGGAGACGCGCGACGACGCGGCGCGCCTTGGTGTCGAGCACCGCCACCTGATCCGTGCTCCCCGACGCGACGAACAGGCGACTGCCATCGCCGCTCAACAACAGCGCTGAGGGATGACGCGCCACGGGAATCCGTCCCGCGTCGCGCAACAGGCCGCCGGGCGCGGTCGCGAAAGTCGACACCGTGTTGCCGCCCCACGCCGATACGTAGACCGTTCCATGCGCATCGACGACGACATCGTACGGATATCGCTCCGTCGCCAACCGCTGCACGACCGTTCCCGTCTGGAGGTCCACGACCGCCAACGAGTCGGTGAGATTCTCGGCGACGAACAGGTAGTGGCCGTCGGGCGACGCGCCGATTCCCGCGGGGTACGGGTTGGGGTCGCGCGGTCGTCGGGCTCCGAGGCGGATACTGTCGCGCGGCCCCGCGCGGCCATCGCGCCAGTCGTACCGGTAGATCACGTCGCCGTTGCCCCCCGAGGAGTACAGCGTGCGGCCATCGGGCGAGAACACCAGACCGACGAATGCCGACGCCTGCTCCAACTCCTGCACCACCTGTCCCGTCGCGACGTCGATGATCTGCACACCCTGCTTCGCGTAGCCGCCGAGCGAAACGGCGACGCGATTTCGCTCGGGCGTGAGGCGCATCGTGAGCGCCATCGGGCCGATCGGTGCCAGGGTTGCCGCCGGGTCGAGACGCACGCCGGTCGGCAAGCGCGAACCGAGTCTCGTGAACGACGAGTCGCCGGCGCGCAGCGACTCCGGGCCGTGTTGCTTGCACGACACGGCGAGCGTCGAAGACACGGCAATGGCGAGGATCGAACGGCGCATAACGGGGATTTGCGGGGAGGGGGAATTCGGTCCACTCGAACAGGCGGCGCGCATCCGTCTCGCCGCCCGAAACGTGCTCGAACGCATTAACATACTGCGCGATCGACGGCTTGCGTCACGCCGGGGCCGGCTCCCACCACGGCCCCTTTTCCTCGACAGTCACTTGATGCTCAACGTCAGCGCACGCGCCGGCTGGGCGCATGCGGCAGTATTCGTCACGGCCCTCCTCCTTGCGGGCTCGCGCCCATCGTGCGCGCAGGACTCGGTCGTCGTGCACGTCTTCGCGCCGACCGAGATCCACGGCTTCATCCAGACGTACTACCGCTCCGGCGATCCCACGACCACGGACGGGTTTCGACTGCGTAAAGCCGATCTGAAGTTCAACGGCCAACTGTCGCCGCACGTGCGCTGGCGGATCGGCTTCGATGCCGCCAAGGCGCTGAACCTGATTCTGACCGGAAACGACACGCTCGATGCGCTGGCGGTGACGGCCGTGAACACGGACCAGCGGACACGCATGCTCCAGGACGCGGCCATCACCTGGGTGCAGAGCAAGTCCTTCAGCGCGGACGTCGGCCAGCAGATCATTCCGCTCTCGCTCGAGGGGACGATTCCCACCTCGTCCGTCGAGACGATCGAGCGAACGATGTTCATCATCGAGCGCTCACGCGGCACCGGGCTTGGCGACGTCCGAGACGTCGGCGCATCGGCCAACGGGCTCACGCCCGTCGGCATCGAGTACCACGGCGGGGTGTTCAACGGAACTGGCGACGATATCGGCATCGTCGACGGGAATCCGCAGAAGGCTGTGGCGGGCCGTTTGGCGTATCACCTCCCCATCGTTCCAGGCCTGCAGTTCGGCGGCTCGGGCGCATTCGAGAGCGGGCACTTCGTGCAGCGACGCGAGCGAGCCGGCTCCGAGTTCCAGTATCGCGACGCGCGCCTCACCCTGCGCGCCGAAACGATGTCGGCCCGCGACGGCCCGCTCCATCGGTTCGGATGGTATACGCTTGGCGCGTTTCGACCGAACAACGAACTTCAGCTCGTGGCGCGCTTCGACTCGTGGGACCGCGATCTCGAGCACGAGACCGGGCTGGTTGACGGGTTGGAACGCCAGCTCACGTGGGGCGCGAGCTATCAACTCGACGGGAGCGTCGCGAAGCTGGCGATCAACTTTGTGCACCAGACGTTCCCCAACGTCATCTCGCCGCCCGCCGCGACGTTCGTGCTGATCGCGTTTCAGAGCGTGTTCTAGTCGCGGCGCGGTCGCCTCAGCGGTGCGCGCCGCGCGCGAGACGGTCGAGCACCGCCTGCCACTCCGGTTGGTCCGGCGGCCGCTCGACGACGATCACGTCGACGCCGTCGTCGTCGAGATCGTGCAGCGCGGCGTACAGCCCGGCCGCGTAGCGCGTCGGGTCGTCGCCGAGCTCGATCGTTCTACGAGCCGTGCTCGGAGACACTCCCCGCGTAATGAGAATCGCGCCGACGCCCCTTCCGGCGCGCGCCTCCTCGTCGATCAACCGACTCACCCTCTCGCGGTCGACCAGTACGAGCGAGGCGCGCGGAGCATAGTGTCGGTGGAGCATCCCGGGAGAACGTCGCGGCGCATCGTCAACTTCTGCCGACGTCGGCGACGCCTCCGGGTGTTGCCGAGGCCTGAATTCCACAATGAGCGCCCCTGACCGATCTCGCCGATGACTCGCGCCAGGTCCTCGCGCGTGATGATTCCGGGACGGAGCACGGCCGGCGGGTCGAACGTCAGATCCACCACCGTGGACTCGATACCGACGAGCGTCGGCCCGGCGTCGAGAATGAGATCGACCGCGTCGCCGAGTGACTTCTCGACGTGCGCTCCCGTGGTCGGCGACACCTCGGTCGATCGGTTGGCGCTCGGCGCGGCAACCGGGATGCGAGCGGCGATCAAGAGAGCGCGCGCGACCGGATGTGACGGCACCCGAACGGCGACCGTGTCGAGACCCGCTGTCACGCTCAAAGGAATTTCGGGTCGCTTGGGGACGACCAGCGTGAGCGGTCCCGGCCAGAAAGCGCGAGCCAAGCGCTCCGCGTTGTCGGGCCATTCGGCGGCGACGTCGCGCACGTGGTCCGCATCCGCGACGTGTACGATGAGCGGGTTGAACAACGGCCGTCCCTTGGCCGCGTAAATGCGATCGACGGCCGCCGGATCGAGCGCGTTCGCGCCGAGCCCGTAGACCGTCTCCGTGGGGAAGGCGACAAGGCCTCCGCCGCGAAGAATCTCCGCCGCGCGAGCGATAATCGCCTCGTCGGGCCGGCGCGGGTCGACGCGTTGCAACATTGCGAACAGAAACTTAGCCTCGCCCTGCCGCGAGCCCCCGTTGCGAGCGCTAAGTTGGAGGCACTCCACCTTCTGCCGAGCGCGTACGATGGCCGCCTCCGTGTCCTCACCCGTCAATCTCCTGTTTGGCGCTGGACTTCTCGTCGCGGCGCTGCCGCACGCACCCGCGGAACGACCAGCGCCCGTCACGCCGCAGGCGGCGATGTCGGAGCCTTCGTTGTCGCCGGATCGGCGAGAGATCGCGTTCGTCTCCGGTGGCGACATCTGGACGGTGCCGGCGACGGGCGGCGAAGCGCGCCTCCTCGTGTCGCATCCAGCGTACGATTCGCGGCCGCTCTACTCGCCGGACGGAACCAAGCTCGCGTTCATGTCCACGCGCACGGGCAACGGCGACATCTACGTGCTCACGCTCGCGACGGGTCGCCTGGACCGCGTCACGTTCGACGACGTTTCGGAACAACTGGACGCGTGGTCGCGCGACGGCAAGTGGCTCTACTTCTCGTCCGGCAGCCAGGACGTGAACGGAATGAACGACATCTTTCGCGTGAACGCGACTGGCGGCACGCCGATGGCCGTGAGCGCCGACCGTTTCACGCAGGAGTATTGGTCCGCGCCGTCGCCGGCCGATCCAAACACGCTCGCATTCACAGGGACAGGCCGCACCTCAACGGATTGGTGGCGGAAGGGCCACAGCCACATCGACGAGAGCCAGATCTGGCTGGTGCACCTGAGCGGCGAGTCGCCGCGCTACGAGGCGGTGACGAAGGACGACGCCCGCGACGCCTGGCCGATGTGGAGCGGCGACGCGAAAGCGTTGTACTACGTGTCGGACAAGAGCGGGAGCGAAAACATCTGGACCGCTACGGCGAGCGGCGGTGCCGCGAAGGCGGTGACGTCGTTCACCGACGGGCGCGTGATCTGGCCGACCATCGCGTACGATGGAAAGACGATCGTGTTCGAGCGCGACTTCGGCGTCTGGTCGCTCGACGTGGCGACCGGCAAGGCGGCGCGCGTGCCGATCACGCTTCGCGGCGCCGCGACGTCGCCGGTGGTCGAGCATCAAACGCTGACGCAGGGCTTTCAGTCGCTCGCGCTGTCGCCGGACGGGAAGAAGGTGGCGTTCGTCGCGCATGGCGACGTTTTCGCCGCGTCGGCGCGCGACGGCGGCGAGGCCGCGCGCATCACGACTACTCCCGAGCTCGAGTTGCAGCTCGCGTGGGCGCCCGACAGCCGGCGTTTGGCGTATGTCTCGAGCCGCGACGGGCCGGCGCACGTGTTCGTCTACGACTTCGGCGCGCGCACCGAGACGAAGCTCACCAACGGCCCGCTGGACGACGTTTCGCCGACGTGGTCGCCCGACGGCAAGTCGATCGCGTTCGACCGCGGCGGCAAAGAGCTTCGCGTGATCGATGTGGCGACGAAGCAGGACCGCGTGATCGCCACGGGCCAGCTCGACCGGCCGCCGTTCCTCAGCGAGCGGCAGATCGCCTGGTCGCCCGACGGACAGTGGATCGCGTACCTCAACGTCGGCGACGGCCAGTTTCAAAATCCCAACATCGCGTCCGTGAACGGCGGCGGCGGGAAGCCCATCGCGTTTCTCTCGAACGCTTTTGGCGGCACCATCGCATGGAGCCCGGACGGCACGTATCTGCTGTTCGATTCGTCGCAGCGCACGGAGCAAGCAGTATTGGCCCGCGTCGACCTGGTGCCGAGGACGCCGCAGTTCCGCGAAGACCAGTTCCGCGATCTCTTCGCACCGTCGCGCCCCGGAACGCCGGTCCAGCCGGCTCCGCAGCCCGCGGCGCCGCAGCGCGACAGCGCGACCTTACGCGCTGATTCGGCCCGCGGCGCGGGGAAAAAGTCGACGCAGATCGTCTTCGAGGACATTCGCCGCCGGATCAGTTTCTTGCCGGTCGGCGTCGACGTGCGGAGCGTCGTCGTCAGCCCCGACGGCAAGACGGCGCTGCTGAACGCCGCTGCCGCCGGCCAGGCGAACCTGTACACCTTCTCGCTCGACGAGCTGGCGAACGGTCCCGCGGTGGCGCGGCAGCTCACTTCCACGCCCGGCTTCAAGCAGGGGGCGCAGTTCAGTCCGGACGGAAAGGAGGTCTATTACCTGGAGAACGGCCGGCTCAGCGCGATCAACGTCGACTCGCGTGCCGTTCGGCCCATCGCCGTCTCGGCGGACCTCGACGTCGACTTCGCGCGCGAGAAGCTCGCCGTCTTTCACGAGGCGTGGAGCATTCTCGCCGGCAACTTCTTCGAGCCGCACATGAACGGCGTGGATTGGCCCGCCGTCGAGCGGCGCTACGAGCCGTACGCCGCCGGGGCGCAGAGCACCGAAGATCTCCGCCGCATCATGCGCCTCATGGTCGGCGAGCTGAATGCCTCGCACTCCGGCGTGAACGGTCCCAGCTCCTCGCCTCAGCCCAACGTCGGCCGGCTCGGCGTGCGCTTCGATCGAAGCGAGTACGAGCAGCGGGGAAGGCTGCGTGTGACCGAGGTGCTGAACCTGAGCCCCGCGGCGCTCGCCGACGTGAAGCCGGGCGACTACATCCAGTCGGTCGACGGCGTGCGCGTCGACGGCACGGTGAATCTCGACTCGCTGCTGATGTACAAGACCAATCGGCGCGTCGAGGTCTCGGTGAGCCGCGGCGAAGACGGCAGCGGCGCGCGAACGATCGCGATCCGGCCGGTCAACCTCGCGACTGAGCGCGGGCTCGTGTACCGCGATTGGGTCGAGAGCCGGCGCGCGTACGTCGCGAAAGCGAGCGGCGGAAAGCTCGGCTACGTGCACATGCAGGACATGGGCGCCGGCTCGCTCCAGCAGCTCTACGTCGACCTGGATACGGAAAACCGAGGGAAGGAGGGCGTCGTCGTCGACATCCGGAACAACAACGGCGGCTTCGTGAATCCCTACGCGATCGACGTCTTCGCTCGCCGAGGATACCTGCAATTCACGCCGCGCGACTTCGGCACGGGTGGCGGACGCTCCGTGGTGGGGCAACGGTCGCTGGAGCGGCCCACCGTGCTCGTCACCAACATGCACTCGTTGTCGGACGCCGAGGATTTCACCGAGGGCTATCGCTCGCTCAAGCTCGGCCCGGTCGTCGGCGAGCCGACCGCGGGCTGGATCATCTTCACGTCCGACTTCGGGCTGCTCGACGGATCGTCGTCGGTGCGTGTGCCGTTCGAGCGGATCACCGACGCCGCCGGAAAGGACATGGAGATGCACCCGCGCGCGGTCGACGTGCTCGTGCAACGCCCCGTCGGCGAGAGCTACACCGGGCGCGACGCGCAACTCGACGCCGCCGTGAAAGCGCTCCTCGAGCGCGCGGGCGCGAAGCCGTAGGGACCGAGCGTCCGGAGGGCTGACGATGGGCGCATTCTGTGCCTGGCTCACGGCGCACGGCTCGAGTTGCCTCGAGCTCGTCGCCGTCATCTTCGGCGTCGTGAGCGTGCTGCTCAGCGTCAAAGAGAACATCTGGAGCTGGCCCACGGCGCTGATCAACGTCGCGTTGTACACGCTGCTCTTCTATCGAACGGGCCTGTACTCGGACATGGGTCTTCAGGTCGTGTACTTCGTCCTCTCGATCTACGGCTGGTACGAGTGGCTCTATGGCGGAAAGGGACGCACTGAGCTGCACGTGTCGCGCACGCCCCGGAGTGTATGGCTCGCGCTGTCGGGGATCGCGGTCGCGTTTTGGGCGGTCGACGGCTATGCCACGAGTCACTTGCCCAGCGTGTCGCTTCCGTACGTCGACGCGGCGACGGCGACCGTGAGTCTCGTCGCGCAGTACCTGATGACGCGCAAGTATCTCGAGAACTGGACTCTCTGGATCATCATCGACGTCGTCTACGTCGGCATGTTCATCTACAAAGGGCTCTACCTCACCGCGGGCAACTACGCGATCTATCTCGTCCTCGCCGTGATGGGACACATCGCGTGGAAGAAATCGCTGGCGAGCGGCAGCGGCGCCGTGACGATGCCTGCATCGGAAGCCGCGACGGCGTGAGCCTGCGAGTCGTCGTCACCGGCTCGGAGTCCACGGCCAAGACCACCCTCGCCGAGGAGGTGTCGCGTCACTACCGCGCCGAGCTCGTGCCGGAGTTCGTGCGCGAGTACGCCGAGGCGCGACACGGCGTCGTCGAGTTCGCGGATCACGGCCCGATCGCGCGCGGGCAGATGGCGCTCGAGGACGCGGCCATCGCGCGGGGCAATCCACTCGTCGTGCAAGACACCGACCTGCTCAGCACCGTCGTCTACTGCGAGCACTACTTCGGGAAATGCCCGGCGTGGATCGCCGAAGCGGCGCGCCAGCGCGCGCCGGCACTCTATCTCCTCTGCGAGATCGACGTGCCCTGGGTGGCCGACGGCGTGCGCGACAGGGGACACATGCGCGAGCAGATGCAGCTGCTGTTTCGCGAGGCTGTGAAGCAGTCAGGCGCGCCCGTCGCCGTGATCACGGGCGATCGCCGCGAACGATTCGCACGCGCGACGGAGGCGATCGACGCCCTACTGCTCGCGGACGCGCCCGACGCTCTGCGCGAAGACGACGCGAATTCGTAAGAAGAGAAAGATCGCGACGCCGGCGAGCGATACGACGAATCCCCACCATAGTCCCGCCGCGCCCAGCGACGTGCGGAATCCGAGATACGCGCTGACCGGTACGCCGACCAGCCAGTAGCTGGCGAGCATGGTGACGAGCGGCGCCTTCGTGTCGCCCGCCCCCCGCAGCACGCCGGCGCCGACTGCCTGCCCGCCGTCGAACAACTGGAACGCGCCGGCGATCGGGATCAGCGTCGACGCGAGCGAGATGACGCGAACATCGGGAGTGAACGCCGCGGCCAACACGTGTGGCACCCAGACGAACGCGATCGCGGTAATCGCCATGAACCCCACGCCGCACAGATACGCCGCGCGGATCGCCGCGCGCGCGCGCGGCATGTCGGAGGCGCCGATCGCGCGCCCGACGCGCACCGCCGTCGCCGAGCCGACGCCGAGCGGCACCATGAACGTGAACGCGGCCAGCGTGATCGCGACCTGATGCGCCGCCATCTCGACCGTCCCGAGCACGCCCATGAGCAGGCCGATCGCGCCGAACGCCGCCGCCTCGAGCCCCTGTTGCGCGCCGATGGGGAGACCGATGCGAAGCATTTGCGACAACGCCGGCCACGACCCGACGCCGGCGCGGACCGGAAGCACCAACGGCCGCAGCTCGCGCCATGCCCCGGCGAGCAACAGCAACAGCATCAGCCACCGGCTGATGGCCGTGGCGATGGCGCTCCCCGCCGCGCCCATCGCCGGACTGCCGAGGTGCCCGTACACGAAGATCCAGTTGAACGCGGCGTTCAACAGATTCGCCACGATCACCGTCCACACGATCGGCGCGACGCGATGCATGGCCTGGAGGCTCTGTCGCAGCACCACGAACACGAGGTACGGCATCACCCCGACGAGCGAGATCCGCAAGTAAATCGACGCGTCGCCCACGATCTCGCCCGGCTGCCGGAGCGTGGTCAACACGGTGGGCGCCGGGGCGATGCAGAGCGCGCAAAACACGCAGAATCCCGCGGCGATGATCAGCCCTCGCTGCATCGCCCGCGCGACCGACTCCGTCTCTCCCGCGCCCACCGCTTGCGCGACGATCGGGTCGAGCGCCATGAGGCTGCCCGTCGCCAGAATCGTCACGTTGAAGTAGTAAAGATTTCCCAGCGCGACCGCGGCGAGCACGCGCGCCGAGACTCGGCCGACCATGAGCGTGTCGACCACGCCCATCAGCATGAAACCGAGTTGCACCACCACGACGGGAACCGCGAGCGCGATCGTCGCCCGCAGTTCATCGGCGCCAACACTACCTTTCGCCGAATGCGGATTCTCCATCTCGTCACGCTAGCGACGCTGTTCGCGGTGCGCGACTCCTCCGCGCAGGACATCGAGGCGGGCGCCCAGCTGGTTCCCGTCGCCACGCGCGCCGACCCGACCGCGACGCGCGCGGATCTCACCGAGGGGTACCTCGCGCAGCCGATCGGCATGGTGCACGCCAAGCACGGCTCGCTGCGGGGAATCGCGACGCTGAATCTGGAAGGCCTCACCATGCAGCGCGGCGAATTGGTCACCGGCGCGTTCGGTGAAGGCTTCGTCGACCGCCGGCATCCGCACGCATACATCCACGAGCTGCTCGCGGGCGTGGAGTTTCCGCGCGACGGGACGCCTCAACGCCCTCCGTTCGACGCGTCGTTCTACGTTGGACGCGGGTTCGCGCCGTTCGGCAGCGACGATCCGATGACGCGGCCCTTCGAGAAGTACCCGGTGAATCACCACCTCGGGCAAATACTCGAACGGGTCGTCGCCATCGCCGCCGTGCGATACGGCCCGATCATCGGCGAGGTCGGCGTCTTCAACGGCGACGAGCCGACGGGTCCGGGAGCGGCGCCGAACTGGGGACGCTTCGGCGACTCCTGGTCCTCTCGCGTGACGCTGCTCCCGGCGCCGCACACCGAATTGAGCGGAAGCGTCGCGCACGTGACGTCGCCGGAGATCCGCGCCGGCCACGGCCTCGACCAACAGAAGTACAGCCTCGTGGCGCGATACGACTTCGATCACGCCAATGGCTCGCGACAATACGCGCTCGTCGAGTGGGCGCACACGAACGACACCGACAGGGGCACGACGATCAACGCGCTCTACTCCGTGCTCGGCGAGGCGGCCGTGTGCCGCGCCGATGCCATCCTCGCGGCTCGACTCGAGCGCACCGATCGCCCCGAGGAGGAACCGACGTCGGATCCGTTTCGTACCCCCCGGCCTCCATCCGATCTCTCGAATCTCGGCACGTCGACGTGGACGACGCTCACGGTCGCCATCGCGAGTCCCGCGGTGAACGCGCGATTCCTTCGAGCGCGGCCGTTCATCGAGGTCGCGCGAATCGGCGTTGCACCGGGAAATCCGCCCGGACTCTTCGATCCCAAGCTCCGCTACGGCACCGATCGCCTCTGGATGTTCTCAGTGGGTCTGCGTCTGACGACCGGCATGATGCACGAGAGGATGGGGCGCTACGGCGCCGCATTGCCCGACGCGGTGTCGACGCTGCCCGCGCCGCCAAAGTCGGATCAGATGCCGGGCATGCCGGGTATGCCCGGCATGCCAAGCGCGAAGTCGTCGATGCCGTCCTCCATGCACATGAACGCGCGTTGTCACCTGTGATGCGCGCCGCTGTTCTTGCCGCGACAATCGCCGCGGGGCTCGCGGCCTGCGGCGGCGACACCGAGGCGCCGACAGGCCCTCACGCGCCGGCGTCCTGTCCGGGAATCGACGTCGGCGCTCGGCCGGCCGCGCTCTCGCTGCCCGTCAACAACCCCGTTTCGATTCCGGTCGTCGGCGCGGGTGTCGACTCGCTTCGCTACACGGCGGAAGTCGCTGCCCTAGGCACGGTCGCGTACACGACGACCTGGAATTTCCGCGGGCCCAACCCGGGCAACCGGATCAACGTGTGGGACGTGACCGGCAACGCCCCGGTGCTGGTCGACACGATCACCGTGACCAACGCAACGACGCTCGGCGATGTCGCCGTCTCGGACGACGGTTCGCTTCTGGTTGTCGCGACCGAGCGCACGGGCGGGTCGATCGTCATCTTCGACCTCGCCGATCCGAAGCACCCCAAGCAGCTCTCGCGCTTCTCGAACGCCGACACCGATCCCGGCGTGCACACGGCGGAGATCGGCCGCGTCAACGGAGTGCTCTATGGCTTTCTCTCGATCGATCCGATCAACTCGACGCCAGCCCGACTCGTCATCGTCGACCTGAGCAATCCGAGCGCGCCGCAGGAGATCTTCACCAAGGTCACGGGCAATCCCTTCGTGCACGACACCTTCGTCCGCGACGGGCTGCTCTTCGTAGCGCTCTGGGACGACGGTCTCGAGGTCTGGGACCTCGGCGGATGCGGAACGGGGGGGGAGCGTCGCCGAGTCACCCGATCGTCCTGGGCGGCGTGAAGACGCTCGGGGGACAGGTTCACAACGCGTGGTGGTACCACGACGCCAGCGGTGGAAAACGCTTCGTGTTCGTCGGCCAGGAGGGGCCTGGCACGATCGGGTCGTCGTCGAAGGGAGACATTCACGTCGTCGACGTCAGCGATCCATCCCAGCCGCAGGAGGTCGCGTACTACCACGTCGACGGCGCGGGCACACACAATTTTTCGGTCGACGAGGCCAAGGGAATTCTCTACGCCGCCTACTACAATGGGGGCGTCCGTGCGATCGACATCCGGGGCGACCTCGCGACCTGCCCGGCCAGCCAACAGACCACGAACGCGAATCCGCTGCTGACGCGCTGCGACCTCAAGCTCATGGGCCGGGAGCTCGGTGTCGGACTACTCGACCAGAATCGGTCGGTCTACGTCTGGGGCGTCCAACTCCTCGGCGGTCGCGTCTTCGCCTCCGACATGCTGAACGGCATCTGGACGCTGAGCGCGATCGCTCGTTAGCCCAGTTCGCCAGGACATCGGACTCGAGTTGTTTGCGATTCGTAAGGGACGCGGCGACAATCGCTTACGCGGTGTCCAATGGTCGTCAAGCCGCGGTTGAATTCGTTGACAATCTCGTCGACGAATCTTACTCTCAATGGGGCAGGACTCTCTCGCGGAGCGTGGTTGATGATGTGGTCGATCGAGCGGCTCAGACGGCGACTCTCCGTTGCGTCAGTGATGCCCTTGGCGCTGCTCATCGGCAGCGTGCACTACTCCACCGATCCGATGCGTAAGACCGCGGGCGGTGGCGGGAACGTTACGCCGACCAACAGGTACGCAGGTGTGCTCCCGGTGCCCAGCTCGTCGATCGATGCAAAAGCTCCGAGTCGTCTCGACTCGCTGCTCGATCAGCATCACGACGCGCGGGCGGACCGAGGTCGAGTGCTCTACGCGACGGGTCACGCTCCCAAGCCGGCGGCGCCGGCCAAGAATCACCACCGCCAGTGCTCGGACCACGTCGCTTCGGCGCGCGGGAATAGTAATACGCCGAACTCCTAGCTCTTCCTCTCGAAGTTCCTCCTCTCCGATTTTTTTAAATGCCACGTTTTCGCACCGCGGCCGCGGCCACGCTGCTCGTCATCCCGATCGTCGCCGGCGGTTTTCTGTTGCAGGAATCGCCGACGCGGGCCAACGCCCAGTTGTTCGACCAGGTCATGTCACTGGTTCGCAATCAGTACGTGGACTCGATTCCGCAGGGACTCACCTACGAAAAGGCCGCCCGCGGTCTGGTGAAGGAGCTGAACGATCCATACAGCGAGCTCCTTTCTCCCAAGGAATCGGAAACGTTCGAGCGGTCGACCGGCGGCCGATACGGCGGCACGGGGATGCTGCTCGGCGAGCAGGCGCCTGGAGTGATTGTCGTCGACCGCGTCTTCCCGAATACTCCGGCGGAAGACGCCGGCGTCCAGGAGGGTGACCGCGTCGTCGCCGTGGATACGACGAAGACGACCAGTCTGCCCATCATCAAGGTCTCGGATCTACTCCGCGGCGAGCCCGGGTCGCAGGTGGCCGTGACGTACACGCGTCCGGCCGTGACTGAGCCGATCAAGCTTCGGTTCACCCGTCGCGTCATTCACGTTCCGGCCGTCTCCTATAGCGGGATCTTCGGCGATCACATCGGCTACATCCCGCTGCAGACATTCAACGAGAACGCTGCGGAGGAAGTCGCCACGGCGATCACGCAGCTCGTCGAACAGGGCGCCAAGGGCATCGTGCTCGACATGCGCGGCAATGGCGGCGGCATCGTCGATCAAGCGCTCAAGACGTCGAGTCTTTTCCTCCGCGACGGACAGGAGATCGCGAGCGTCCGGTCGCGCAATCAGCCTTCGGAAGTTCTGAAGTCGGGCGGCCACCATCTTGCTCTCACGCTGCCGCTCGTCGTGCTGGTCGACGAAGGGTCGGCGTCCGCCACGGAGATCGTCGCCGGCGCGCTGCAGGACCACGACCGCGCGCTGGTCGTCGGCGAGACTTCGTTCGGCAAGGGGCTCGTGCAGTCCGTGTATCAGTTGAGCGGCGGCTACCATCTCAAGATCACGACGGGCAAGTGGTACACGCCGAGCGGGCGGTCCATCCATCGGGATCGGCAGCTCACGTTGAGCGGCGCGCTCGTCGAGGTGCGTCCCGATTCGCTGAGCGATTCGACCAAGAAGCCGGCCTTCAAGTCGGACGGCGGGCGCGTCGTGTACGGCGGAGGCGGCATCCACCCGGACGTGATCGTCACCGACGATACGCTCACCACCGAAGAGCGGGATTTCATTCGCGCCGCGGCCCCGCAGCGCGGGCCGATCAACATCGTGCTGCAGGCCTATGCGCTCCAGCTCAAGGGCACCGTGCAACGCGACTTCAAGGCACCGGCGGCGTGGAGCACGGAACTGATCACGCGCATGAACACGGCCGGCGTGAAACTCGACCCGAAGTTTCAGGCCGCGGAGCGGACCTTCCTCACGCGCGACCTCGAGAACCGCGTGACGCGTCTGACGTTCGGGGACGCCGCGGCCAAAGCGCGCAACCTGGCCGAGGATCATCAGTTGCTCAAGGCAATTGATTTGCTCGAGCACAGCACGACGCAGGCGCAGTTGCTGGCCGCGGCTGGGTCGGGCGTGCCGGGCAAGTAATCCGGATCGCAGCCTCCGCACCACGGCTTCGCTACGCATACGATCGGCGGTCCCGTTCCCGGGGCCGCCGATTCCTTTAGGTTGGATGCGTGACGGATCGCCCCGAACCCCACGCCCACCACATCCGCGTCCAGCGGACCGCGCGGTACTTCACTCTCGGCGGGCGCGCCGACGTGGCCGCGACGTCCTGGTGGTTCGCGCTGCACGGATACGGCCAGCTCGCCGGGGATTTCATCCGCTTTTTCTCCGACCTGGCCGCTGACGATTCGTGCGTCGTCGCGCCGGAGGCGTTGAACCGCTACTACGTCGTGAATCCGGACGTCGCGCCCGCTCGTGATCGCCCGGTGGGCGCGACGTGGATGACGCGAGAGGACCGGGCATCGGAGGTGGCCGACTACGTCGAGTATCTCGACGCGGTGTTCGATGAGGTGACGGGTGGGGGTCTCGCCGACGGCAACCGCGTGAACGTCATCGGCTTTTCACAGGGCGCAGCGACGGCGGCGAGATGGATCGCCCACGGCCGCGTGCCGGCGACGCGCCTCGTCTTATGGGGCGGGCTTGTGCCTCCTGATGCCGAGCTCACCCGAGGGCCGCAGGCACTTCGAGGCGTTCCGCTCACGTTCGTCCTCGGATCGCGCGACCACTACGTGTCCGAGGCCGCGCTCGACGAAGACGTCGCGCGTATGGGCCGGGCCGGCATCACCGCCTCGGTCGTTCGCTTCGACGGCGGCCACGCGGTGAGCCGCGCGGCACTTCGCCAGCTAACCGGCGGGTGATCGTCGCCTCAGCGACGCTTGCGCTCGACGAACTTCGTCAGCTCGCGGCGGTCCTTCTTGGTCGGCCGCCCACGATCCTCGAACACGAACGCGGCGGGCGCCATTCGCAGCTGCTCGGTGAGGCGATGCCGCTCGGCGACGCTGGCCTCCGTCTCCTCGTACAGCCCCTGCGCGACCGAGGCCGGACCGCGCCGCTCGGCGAGGGCGCGAACGATGAGAATATGCTCATGGGGCGGAAGGCGAAGGCGGATCTCGTCGCCCGGCTTGACCGATTTCGCCGGCTTGGCGCGCTCACCGTTCACCTCGACCTTGCCGCCGGCGACCGCTTCCGTGGCCAACGAGCGGGTCTTGAAGAAGCGGGCGGCCCATAGCCACTTGTCCACGCGTACTGAATTGGAGTCGTCGGCCATGATCGTCTTGGCTACATTTCCCAGTTGATGAATACTAGCGCTCAGGCCTTCGGGTACGTGCACCGCTACTTGCCGCCGAGCGGCGACGATCCGCGCACGTTGTTGCTGCTTCACGGTACAGGCGGCGACGAGAACGACCTCATCCCGCTCGGGCAGATGCTCGCCCCCGACGCCGGTTTGCTCAGCCCGCGCGGCACCGTCAACGAGAACGGCGCCGCGCGGTTCTTCAAGCGGCTGGCTGAGGGCGTGTTCGACATCGACGACCTGCACGCGCGGACCAAGGATCTGGTGGTGTTCATCGAGGGCGCGGCGGGGCAGTACAAGTTCGACCCCAACCAGGTCGTCGCCGTCGGGTTCTCGAACGGCGCCAACATCGCGGGCAGCGTCCTCCTCTCGTCGCCGTCGACGCTGAACAGCGCCGTGCTCTTCCGGCCGATGGTGCCGTTCGTTCCGCAGTCGCCGGCATCGCTCGAAGGGCATCGGGTGTTCATCGGTGCGGGGGAGACGGACACGATCGTCTCGCGGCTGCATCCCGAACGGCTGGCCGAAATGCTCCGCGTGCTCGGGGCCGACGTGACGCTGAATTGGCAACCGACCGGGCACGCGCTGAGTCGCGCGGATGTGTCGGCCGCATACGACTGGCTGAATCCCGCCAAAGACGCCGAGTAGTCTTTCTGCGCGGCCAGCGCTTGAAACCGGTGTTGGTTCGAGTATATTACTGACGGGTCAGTAAGATATTCGCAAACCTAATCGGCTCAGCCACAAGAGCTTAGGCTGGTAGGGCAAACACCGACGTGGAAGCTTCTCGCTCGATTCACCCGCAGGAACCCCGTTGGCGCCGCCTCCCCGGGGAGCGCCCGCGGCAGATCCTCGAGGCGGCGCTCGAAGTCTTCGGCGAGCGAGGGCTCGCGGTTTCGCGTCTCGACGACATCGCCAAACGTGCCGGCCTCTCCAAGGGCACGATCTATCTGTATTTCCCCAACAAGGAAGAGCTGTTTCGCGAGGTCGTGCGAAACACCGTGGTCAGCAACATCGAGTCGAGCGAGCAGGAGATCAGTGCCATGGGCGGCCCGGCGACCGAGGTGCTCATTCGCTCGCTCCGCGCGTACTGGATTTTCATCAGGTCCGCGAAATTCGCCCCGCTCTTCCGGTTGATCCACGCCGAGATCCAGAACTTTCCCGACCTCGCGCGCTTCTACGCCGAGGAAGTGGTGTCGCGCCGGCTGCGGTTGATCGCCTCGATCATCGAACGCGGCATCGAGTCTGGGGAATTCCGCCGCGTAGACCCGCTCTCCGCCGCGCGCATGCTTGCCGCGCCGTTCGTCATCCATGGCCTGTGGTGCACGCACCGCGACTGCTTCTCGTCCGTGGCGACGAAATCGGACGACGAAGTGCTCGACGAGCTGATGGACTTCTATCTCCACGCGATTCGCCCGCTGCCGGGCGAATCCGTGTCCGTATCAACGTGATTCTGCCGATTTCATGAACGTGAATCCCCCCCTCCCCAAAGCGATCCGCATCGGCGCGGTCTTGTCGTTGATCGCCGCGCTCGTAGCCTTTGGCGTTCGCGTCTCCGAAGCACAGACCCCGGCCCCAGCTCCTCGGAAGCTTTCCCTCGGCGAGGCGGCGCGCCTCGCCGCGTCACAGGTCGCGGTGGTGATGTCCGCTCGCCTGCGAGTCGAGGAGGCCAAGGCACGCGTCACACAGGCGCGAGCGGCCTTGCTGCCGCAGATCAGCGCGTTCCCCAACTGGTCGTCGGTCACGATCAACAGCGCGAGCTTCGGAATCAAATTCCCGACGCAGCCCGGCCAGGCGCCCCTGTTCGACCCGAACGGATCGATCATCGGCCCGATCAATCTGTTCGACTTTCGGGGCGGCTTGACTCAAACGCTGTACGATCCCGAAACGCACGCGAAGGTTGGCGCGGCACAATCGAACGTGGCCGCCGCGGGCGGCGACGTCGCGTCGGCCCAAGAGCAGGCCGCGTCGATCGCTGCCGTGGCGTACGTCCGCGCTCTCCGCAGCCAGGCAGTCGTCGGCGCGCGGGCCGCGGATTCGGCGCTGGCGTCGGAGCTCGTGTCGATCGCCCGCGACCAGCTCTCGGCCGGCGTCGGAGTCGCGCTCGACGTCACGCGCGCGCAATCGCAACTCGCGTCATCGCGCGCCCAGCTCATCGTCGCGCGGAACGATCGAGACCGGGCGCTCCTCGACCTTCGACGAGCGCTCAACATCGATCTGGATACGCCGCTCCAGCTCACCGACTCGCTCGAGGTGCCGGAGTCCGAGGTCGTCGAGAACCAGACGTCGGAGACCGACGTGGCAATGAAAATGCGGCCGGACGTGCGCGCCCTCGACCTCCAGTATCTCGCCGCGCAGCAGCAGTATCAGGCGATCTACGCCGGGCATCTTCCGACCGTCGGGTTTTTCGGCAAGGACGGCGCCAACGGCCTCACGTTGAACCACTTGCTGAACACCTACTCGTATGGCGTCCAGCTCTCATGGCCCGCGTTCGAGGGCCATCGGCGGGAAGCACAGCAGGCGGAGCAGTCGGCCGTGATCAACGAGATCGACGTGCATCGCCGTGACCTTCGCAAGCAGGTCGAGGTCGACGTGCGCGGGGCGTTGCTCGACCTGGGTTCGGCGCAACAACAGATCGACGCGTCCCGCGAGAACCAGCGTCTCGCCGAGCAGGAAGTCGCGCAGGCACGCGAGCGGTTTCGCGCCGGCGTGGCTGGAAACGCCGACGTCGTGACGGCGTCGTTCACGTTGAACCAGGCGCGCACCGGTTTGATCGACGCGCTGACGGCATACCAAAACGCGCGTGTCTCGCTCGCCCACGCCCAAGGCGTCGTCTCGCAGATTCGCTGAACACACTTTCGGAACCGATCATGGCAACAGCAGTGAAGCAGGACCCCGCGCAGCAACAATCGAATGGGAACTTGGCGCCCGAGCCGGACGTCGAGGAATCGGGGGGCAGCCGCCGGTGGATCCTTCTGACGGTGGTCGCCGTGCTCGTCGTCCTCGGGCTCATCTGGGGATATCGGCAATGGAGCTACGGCCGCGCCCACGAGTCCACGGACGATGCCGCGATCGACGGCCACCTCGTGCCCGTTCTGGCGAAGGTCAGCGGCTACGTACAGTTCGTCCACGCCAGCGACAACGAGCACGTGAAGGAGGACTCGCTCCTCGTTCAGATAGATCCTGAGGAGTATCGCGTGAAGCTGTCGCAGGCCGACGCCGATCTCGCGGCTGCGCGCGCCGCCTCGGGGACCAGGAACACCGGCGGGCAGGCACAGGCCGCGGTGAGCCAGGCGACCGGCCAGCGCGCGTCGCTCGACGCGCAGATCCAGGCCGCGCGGGCCAACGAAACGAAAGCGAAGCAAGACCTCGCCCGCATGGAGGATCTCGCCGCCAAGCAGGTGATATCGAAGATGCAGCTCGACGGCGCGCGCGCCGCGGCGTCGGCCGCAACGGCCAACGTCGTCGCGCTGCAAGAGCAAACGGCCGCCGCCGGGAGCACGATCCAAGGCGCCGAAGCCGGCGTCCGTCTCGCCGACGCGCGACTCAAGGCGGCGCAAGCGGCGCGCGACAACGCCGCGCTCCAATTGTCCTACACGGGCGTGCACGCGCCCGAGTCGGGAACCGTGTCGCGAAAGCAGGTCGAGCCGGGCCAGCTCGTCGAAGCCGGTCAGCCGCTGCTCACGCTCGTCGCCGACACGGGGATCTTCGTGATCGCGAATCTCAAGGAGACGCAGCTAGCCGACATCAAGGTCGGCCTGCCGGCGGAGATCCAGGTCGACGCGTACCACGGCGCGGCGGCGAGAGGATGCGTCGCCAGCGTCAGCGCCGCGACCGGGTCCAAGTTCGCGTTGCTCCCGCCGGACAACGCCACCGGAAATTTCACGAAGGTCGTTCAGCGTATTCCGGTCAAGCTGCGCATCCTGGAAGGGCTCGGCGCGGATCGTCCGTTGCGCCCGGGCATGTCGGTGGACGTGCACGTCGAGACGAAGGCGCAGCCGGTGAAATGCTGACGCGATCGGCGCGTCAGACCGCGATCGAGTAGCCGCGGCCTCGCGCCGCCACCGGCCAGGTAGTTTCGACGACGTCGCCGCGCGCGCCGACGACGACGTCGTTCAGGTGCACGACGACGCACACGTGATTCGGCACGACGCGCACGCGCTCTCCCACCGACGGGCGCCACGCGGTCTTCGACAGATCGAGAATGCCGTGCTCCTCGGACATCGACGCGACGACGACCTCGGGTCGATCGAGCAGCGCGCCGAATCCTCCCCCCTGCCGCATCCGTTCCGCGCATCGGCTCTCGGCCGAGCGCCTTGCTCCCCGCGTCGATGACGGCCTGGTTGGGCACGGCCGTGCTCACGACGGTCGCCAGCACCGTGAACGCGCAATCCTCCCAACCGCACGCGCCGATCTCCGCGGTCGTCCGGTCGTTGTAGACGTACGTGCCCGGTCGGAATTCGGTGACACCCCGAATCTCATGAGTATTCCATAGCGTGGGCGTCGATCCACCGCTCACGACCGTCGGATGGAGTCCGGCACGATCGAACGCGTCGACGACCTCGCCCACTGACTTCGAGAGCGACTCCAGCTTGGCCGATTGCGGCGAACCGACCGTCTCACGGATGTGGCCCGGGTAGAACGCGATCCCCGTGAACTCCAGCGGTGGCCTGGACCGAACCGCCCGCGCGATCGCGATCGCGTCGTCGACCACCGGCACGCCGACCCGATGCATCCCGAGATCCAGCTCGACGTAGACGCCGACGCGACGATCGGCCTTGCGCGCGGCGTCGGCGATCATCTCCACGGATTCGATCGAATCCAGCGCGACAGTGACGTTCACGCCTTGGGGCAGCGCGGCGATGCGGCCGGCACGCGCCGATCCGACCGGCGGAAACGCCACCAGCAGATCGCGACAGACGTCGCTCATCACCTCCGCCTCGAAGGGCGTGGCGCACGTCAGCCCGACTGCGCCGCGCGACAGCTGTTCACGCGCGATGCGCGGCGCCTTGTGCGTCTTGATGTGCGGCCGCAGCGCCAAACCGTGCTGGGTTGCGTACGCGGCCGCGCGGTCGAGATTTCGACCGAGCCGGTCGAGGTCGACCACCGGTACTGGCGTCTCGAGTTCGGAAAGAGGATGCATCGAATGTCGAGCGAGTCGGTTGTGTCGGACAATTCCACGGAGAACGATGAATGATACAGCGCGAGCGACAGTGGCAGCCCGTCCGGTTGGGTGACGACGTCCCGACGCCGGCTGGTGCGTACTCGCCGGCGGCCCGCGCCGGCGGCTTCGTCTTCGTGTCGGGACAGGTACCGCGCGATCCGGCCACGGGCAAGCTCGTCGGCGACGACGTCGAAGGGCAGACGAAGCAGGTCGTGGCGAACGTGGAGCGAGCCCTGCGCGCGGCGGGCGCCGAGTTGAGCGACGTCGTCTCCGTCATCGTGTATCTCGCGGACATCGACGATTGGGGCCGCTTCAACGATGCGTACAAGACCTTGATGCCACAGCCGTACCCGACCCGCACCGCGCTGGGCGCAAGTCTGCGAGGCATCCTGGTCGAAATGAGCGCCGTCGCGTTCGTCGGCTCCGGGGGTTAACGCCTGGAATTCGGGGGCGTCTACCGGGGGAAGGGCGCGTCCCCGCGCCCTTTCGTACCGTTTCCGGTGGAGGGCCACCGTGCAGTCCGTCCGCTCCTTGATCGTCACTGGTTCACTTCTCCTGAGCGCGGTCGCGATCGTCCCCGCGCAGCAACCGACTCCCGTCCCCGCGCCCGCGCCGCGCGCGCGTGCCCACGGGAACGCGCGTCCGCAACGCGGAAAGCAGTTCGACAAGGCATTGCTCCGCGGCGTGACGCTCAGCGACGCCGAAAAGACCAACCTCCAGGCGGTGCGCGCGAAGTATTCGGCGCAGCGTCAGACGCTCCACACGCAGCTGCGCACGCAGGCGCAGAACGCCAAAGCGGCTCGCCAGCGTGGTGACACGGCCGCTCTGCGCTCGATCCGCGCGAGTCTCCAAACGGAACGCCAAACGCTCGCGCAGGCGGAGCGCAACGACGTTCGCAACGCGCTCACGCCGGCGAATCAGGCCAAGTTCGATTCGAACCTCAAGCGAGTCGAAGCGCGCGCCGCGCGAAAACCATTCAAGGCTCGGCGGCTGTCCAACAGATAGACACGCGGGGTGTTGCGACGAGGTGGCTGGACCAGCGCCCGGAGGCCGTTCCTCCGGGCGCTGTCGTTTCCGCACGGTTCCCTCTGCTTCCCCTAGACCGCCTGCGCACCGGCCGTCAACTTGGAGGTCTCCGCCACCCCGTCTTCTCACCGGAGTCACCCCGATGGACGCGAAGGCCCTCGCGAAGCGAACAGCGTCGCTTCTCTCATTGACCTGCGGCCTTTGCGCCGTATCCGCGGCGCAAGCGCCGGTCGCGAAACACGGATTCACCCCCGCCGACTGGTACAAGGTCACGACGGTCAGCACGCCGGTCCTTTCGCCCGACGGAGGCAAGGTCGCGTTCACCGTCACCACGGTTCGCGAAACCGAGAATCGCCGGCACTCTGAAGTCTGGGTCGCGGCGACCAGCGGCGGCGACGCCGCGCGGTACACGTCGCCCGCGTTCGAGAGCAGCAACCCGCGTTTTTCCGACGACGGCAAGATTCTCTACTTCACGTCGCAGCGCTCGGGGGGCGGGCGCGGCACGACGTGGGCGCTTCGTATGGACCAGCCGGCCGGCGAGGCGTACCAGCCCGCGGGCGAACCGCAGATCCGGGCCGGATCGTCGCCGGCCGACATGAGCTTCACGATCACGACGACCGGCGCCGGCGGTGGCCGTGGCGGCGGACGCGGTGGTCGCGGAGGCGGGGGCCGCGGCGGCGCGGCGACGGATTCGGCCGCCACCGATTCCGCATCCGCCAACGATCCATACGGACGGATGCAGCCGATCTCGCGCCCGCCGTACAACGCCATCACGCATCCGGAAAATCCGGCGCGCTACGACGGCCGGCACATCGTCGACATGCTGTACAAGGCGAACGGACAGCCGCAATTCATCGCTGGTCGCCGCGCACCGCGCCTCCGCCGGACACCGCACGCGCCGCCGCAGATCTATCTCGAGCGTCCGGGCTCGCCGCGCGTTCAGCTCACCACGACCAACTACTCGCACCGCGACGCCACGGTGTCGCCTGACGGCAAGTGGATCGCTTTTCTCGCCGACGCGAAGCTCCGGTCGGACTCCGCCGTGAAAGCGGAGACCGATTCCATCGCGAAGCTGGCGCCGGACCGCAAGCGCGACGAAGCGCCGCGCAACGATACGGAGATCTTCATCCTTCCCGTCGCGGCCTGCGAGCATCAGACCGCCGAGTGCACGCCGCGCAAGCTCGAGTACGCGGGCAACGAGACGCAGATCGCGTGGTCGCCGGACAGCAAGCGCATCGCGTTCGTCGGCCAGCCGAGCCGCTACAAGAATCAGCGGCTGTTCGTCGTGAATGCCGACGGCGGCAAGGCGCAGGACATTCTCGGTTCCTGGGCCTACGAACCCGGACAGATCGAGTGGCTCAAGGACGGACAGATCGCGCATGGTCGACGCCGACCGGCGGCAGCACCGGCCTGTACACGATCGATCCGACCTCGCACAAGATCACCACGGTGCTCGGCGGGCGCCGCCAGGTGAGCGCGCTGTCGTACGACAAGCCGCAGCAGCACGTCGTCTACGTGTCGACCGACCTGACGCATCCGACCGAGCTGTACGTCGCGAACGCCGACGGCACGAACGAGCGCCGCATCACGTCGTTCAACGACAAGGTCAACTCCGAGGTCGCGTGGTCGGACGCCGAGCGGATGCTCGTGAAATCCGTCGGCGGTCTGGAGATCGAGTCGTGGCTGATGAAGCCGTTCGGCTACGACCCGTCGAAGAAGTATCCGCTCGTCCTCTACATCCACGGCGGTCCGCACTCGGCGTACGGCGAGAACTGGTTCGACGAGTTTCAGAGTCTGGCCGGTTCGGGATTCTTCGTGCTGTTCACGAATCCGCGCGGCTCGAGCGGCACCAACAGCGAGTTCACGTACGCGAGCCGCGGCGACTGGGGCGGCAAGGACTACGAGGATCTCATGAAGGCGGTGGACGCGGTCGCCAAGCGCCCCGACGTCGACTCGACGCGCATGGGCGTGACCGGCGGCTCGTACGGCGGCTTCATGACCGCCTGGGTGACCACGAAGACGAATCGCTTCAAGGCGGCCGAGACCGACCGCATGATCAGCGAGTGGACGTTCTGGTACGGCGCGTCGGACGCGCAGGGGCTCACGGAGAACGAGTTCTTCGGGCATCCGTGGGACAACCAGATCATGTACGACACGCTGTCGCCGATCCGCCACGTGAAGAACGTCAAGACGCCGACGCTTCTCGTGCAGAGCGAGGAGGACTACCGCACGCCGATCGGGAACGCCGAGCTCTGGTTCATGGCGCTCAAGAAACAGGGCGTGCCCGCCGAGTTCGTCCGGTATCCGCGCTCGAACCACGACCTGTCGCGCACCGGCGAGCCGTGGCTGCTCGTGGATCGCCTGAGCCGCCTTCGCCAGTGGTTTACTTACTGGCTGAAGGAGAAGCCGGGCAACGCCGTTCAGGCGGGATCAAAACAGGGTGGACGCGGTGGACAGGTAGACGGGTGGACCGGTAGACCGGTGGACCGGTAGACCGGTGGACCGGTGGACCGGAAAGCAAACAGCGGGAGGCCGACCCGGCCCCCCGCTGTTCTTCTTTCGCCCTTCGCCCTTCGCCCGCCCTTCGCCCGTCGCCCGTCGCCCGTCCACCGGTCCACCGGTCCACCGGTCCACCGGTCTACTTGGATCTCACCAGCCCGGCACCAACTGGAATCCCCACACCCAGCTCTTTCCCGGTCGCTGGAACGGGTGGGCGTAGTAGGCTTCCATGATCGCGTAGCCCATCAGGTTGAAGCGGAACGACAGGCCGGTGCTGAACACCGGAATGCGATCCGCGCAGGGATAGAGCGATCCCGAAGACGTCGGCGCCAGCGTGCTCGTCGTCGTCTGGCAACTGGGAACGTTGTTGGCTGACGACGCGAGGCGCCAATCCGGTCCCTGTGCGTTGGTATACGCCACGCCGGCGTCGAAGAACGGCGACACTTCGGTCGGCAGGAACGGGAAGTTCAGGAGACCGAAGCCCTCTACACCGAACAGCGGGATACGGAACTCGGCATTCCCGACGAGGACCTTGCTTCCCAGCAGTCGATCGAACACCGGGCAGCCGGCCGCGCCCGTTTGCGGCGACGCGTTGTTGACGACGCACTCGTTGCTCGAGAACGAGTTGTATCCGTATCCGCGGACGAGATTCTCGTCGCCCAGGTACAGCGGCCACGTCGTGGTCGGGTCCTCGGCGCCGCTTCCGTATCGCCCGATCGACAATCCCCTGACGGCGAACGTGAACGGTCGTGCGAAGAAGTACCGCCGCAGATCGACCAACCCCGATTGGTATGTGACCGAGCCGGTCGTGAGCGTGTACTGAATGCGCGACCTCGACCCTTCCACGGGGGACGTGAACGCGGAGAATGAGTTGTCCGACACGAGCGCGACCGACGGCTCGAAGAAGAGCTTTGGTGTGTAGCCGCTGTTGAAGGACGATTGGGTCTCGTCCACCACGTTGCCGACGGCGTCGAAGATCGTGCGGAATATCTGGCTGTCGTACGCGAGGTGCGTGACGTTTCCCGACACCTCGAGGCGCTTGGTCGACGTGAACGGATACTGAGCGAAGAGATTCGCCTGATCGATGTAAATCCGTTGGATCAATTGGTCGACGCTGAACCCGCCCGGACCTCCTTCAGACGCTGTATCGACGAACGCCGCCGTGATGGGATAGGGCACGTGTTCCACTCCCGCTCCCCAGTTCCACCTGTTCTTGAGGCTGTAGTACTGAAGCGCCCCGCCGATGTCCTTCACCGTTCCGTTGGCTTGGATCGCGGTGAAGATCTGGCGGTCGCTCAACTGGTCGCCGAACAGCATGGACACGCCGCCGACGATCCCCGGTCCGAACGGACCGCCCGCGACCGCGCCGACACTCGGCTGGCCGATGGCGTCGAGCGAGAACGACGAGTGATACGGTATGACTTGGAAATCGTTGCCCGTCGGCAAGCCCGACGAGGCGTCCGCGAGGTAGCTCATCACGAGACTGCGTGTGATCTGCGGCGGCGGAAGCTGCGCGCCCTCGGCCACGCTCGCCGGCGTCATGGGCGTGCCCTGCGCGTCTTCCAGCGACATCGAGCGGATCTCGTGTCCCTGATCGTAGAACGTGTTGAACAGGAGACGGCCGGTCTTGCGCGACATCGAGATCGCCGGCGACATCGTCGTGATTCCGCTGACTCCCGTGGACACGTGCGTCACTCGGAAGACCTGCGCCGTCGCGAGGTTCAGCCGGTAGATGTCGGCGAAGCCGTCCTGGTCGGAGACGAAGAAGAGATCCTTGCCGTCCGGTGAGAACTGCGGATTGATGTGCTTCCCGTGCGCGAACGGCGAGAAGACGCTGATGCGTCCCGTAGCGATGTCGTACGTCGCGAGTTGCAGCGGCGAGAACTTGAGCTCGTTGAAATCAGTCTGCGGCCCGCGGTCCGTCGCGAACGCGATCGTCTTGCCGTCCGGCGACCACGTCGGCTGGATGTCCGCGTAGCGGTCGTTGGTGAGCTGCTTGATCGTGCCGTTCTCGAGGTCGAGGAGATAGAGATCGCTGATGCCGCCCGCCTGCCCGGAGAACGCGAGCGTCCTGCCGTCCGGCGACCACGAGACCGAGCTGACCGCGCCGATGCCCGGCAGCTTGATGCGTCGCTCGACGTTGGTCGATTTCGTGTCGAGAATCGCGATTTGCTGGTCGCCGTCGGCGTAGACGATGAACGCGAACTTGCTGTCGTCCGGCGACCAGTCGCCCGCCGAATTGACAAAGCTTATGGCGTCGAAATGCGGGTCGCTCTCCTGTCCGCCGAGCTTCTTGATGACCTTGCCGGTGTTCGCGTCGCCCATGTAGAGGTCGATCGTGAACAGATTCCGGCTCGAAAAGAAGGCGAACAGCTTGCCGTCCGGGCTGATCGTAGGCGCGAGGTTGTAGTCGCTGCTCCGCTGGAGCCCCACGAGCTTGGTCGCCACGCTGTCCGGGTGCGTGCGTCCGGCGATCTGCGGCAGGAACATCGCGCGGTTGGCGGCGGCCCAGTCCTTCGACAACGAGTCCTGGTTCTCGCCCAGCACGCGCACGAGCGCCGCGTCCCAACCGAGACGGAGCGCGGTGCGGTACACCTCGACGATCGCGCGGTCACCCCAGCGCCCGCCGACGTATGCCCACAGCGCCTGCCCATAGCGATACGGGAAGAAGCGCGGGTCCGTCGTCAGCTGCTTGATCGTCGGAAACTTGTTCCGCTGCACGGCGTCGCGCATCCACATCGCGGTGAGCGGGTCCTCACGGCCGAGCGAGAAGTATTCGGCCATGCCTTCGATGAGCCAGAGGGGCAGGGCGTCGAGCCGCATCAGTCCGCCGCCCGGCGTTCCCTCGGCGATGTTGTATTGAAAGACGTGCACGAGCTCGTGGCCGAGCACGTGATCGTTGTCGGCGTAGATACCGTCGAACGGCATGATGACGCGCGTCCGATTCGACTCGGTGACGCCGCCGGTGCCCTCTTCGATCTGTTCGCCGACGACGTTCGTCTGCTCGAAGTCCGGCTGGTCGGCGTAGAAGATCAGCGATTTGCGGTCGAACGCATGGCGGAAGGTGTCCGAGTGGCGCGAGTACCAGCGCTCGGCCATGCGCGCCGCGTCGCGCACGATGGTCGACTCGGGCGGGTAGAAGAAGTTGTCGAAGTGATCGGACTTGACGATGCGCCAGTCGAAGGATTGGTACTGGACCTTGTTTCGGCCGAAGTAACCCTGGGCCCCCGCCTGGGCCGCCGCGGCGGCAAGCAACAACGTCGGCGCGACGACAGCCGACAACCCCCACCTCCGCACCGCCAAACGCAGTCGAACCATTGTAAGTCCCGCGGGCTGAGCCGCAGAAGGAGGTCGTCCCCAGCGAAGGGCGACCCTGTTGTCCCGAGGATACGCCTCGGGCCCTGCCACGGAGAAAGGACTACGCTACCCTATCCGTGAGTCAAGATGCCGATGGGTTCGCTCGGCGCGGTGCTGGCCCGAGTTGTCCGAACAAAACCTATCAGCGGCCACGACGTTCCCCTGAGCCAAATGACACCTCAATAGAGCATTCCCCCTGCCAGAATTGCCTTTGGCTGAGTCTCCAAGGTCAGGATGTGACGAAGCGGACACTCACGAGGGACGGCTAGAAAAAGGGGGCGGCTCGCGCCGCCCCCTTTTTCAACCGAACTAGACGAGCGATCAAGCGTTTCGGTCGATGACAACCGGAGAAATTCGGATTCCCGGTGTGTTCGTCGGTGACGACGGGAAGATTCAGATCTTTGCCGAACACGCCGCCCTTGAAATGCGGTCCGATCGGGTAGCCACCGGCGTCCGAGCCGTCTGCCTTGCGGCCGTAGTCGCGGATCAAGCGGCGCAGATCACCCAACCGATAGCCGCGGCCGAATTCCCAGAAGGCCTTTTCGCGGAACAGCAGGTTCACCCGTCCGACATCGGTGCCTGGATCCGTCAGCGCTGGCATCACCGGCGTCGTCCAGCCAGGATGCGTGCCGGTCGCCGTCGGACTCGGTCCGGTGATCTGGAGCGGAGTGGCGCGGAGCGGGTTGAGGATCGACATCATTCCGGCTGGGTTGCCAGCGGCCAGCGCGGCCTCCGCCTCGATCAGGCGAGCGTCAAGGCCACCGACGAGTGCCACGGCGCACGTCTGACCCCACAGGCTGTCGACCTGAATGACGTAGGTGTTCCCGTCCTGCGATTTCACGCTGTCCTTGCCGTTGCTGGCGATCTTGTAGTGCGCCGGCACGCGCGGATCCTTCGCCGACAGGAACGGAATCGCGTTCAGAACGGTGATCGATCGATCGTTTCCCTGAACGCTGTCGCTGACCGTGTAGCGATTCGAGCTTGCCGGCTGAGACCACAGGATGTTGTTGCCGCCGGTGAGCGACGCCGTCGACGTCGTACCGATATGTCGTGGGGATTCCGGTCACCAGCGCCGCGGCAGCGGCGGCGTTGCTCAACCCCATGCCGAGCAGCGCGCGCGCCTTGGCGATGCGCGCCGCGCGGTTCACCTGCTAGGCTCGCGTTGTCGGTGCCGTGCTCATCGCATCGCCGTATCGAACGACGCCGACGCGGCGGCGAAGACGTCCTTGACCGGGAGCGGCGTGCCCAGCGTGATCGGAGTATCGGCGCCGTCGCTCAGCGGAATCCCGTTGCAGAAGTCCGACGCCAGCTGCAGCTCGGCGAAACCGCGCGCGAAGTACATCTCGCCGATGTCCGATGCCGGCGTCGGCCTCCATTTCTGGAGCAGCGCGATGGCCTGGTTGGCATCGGTGATGACGCGATAGAGCGCGCGCAGCTCGGTGGTGATCGTCGCGTTGTTCAGCTGGATGGAGCGCTGATCCGTTTCGTCGTTCTGGACGAACGTGGAGCTGGTCGCCCACTCGTCGACGAGGAGGCCGCCGAACAACCAGGTGCTTTCACCGTCCGCCGTCGCGGTGCGAAGCCGTGATAGCGCGCCGTTGCGGACGGCGACGGCACCGGGCGCCGACTGAACCGAACCGGGATCGATGATGGTCGGGTTGGTCGCCTCGAGCAGGTTCGTCTTGACCGTGTCGCACGCCGCGAGGATCGCGGCGGCCGCAAGGGCGAGCGTCGTGAAGACCGCCGGGCCACTCTTCGATAGGATTCTCATATCAGTGTGGTCGAGAGGTCAGAAGATGAGGTTGAGACGGAATTGGAAGATCGTCGGCTGGGCGAACGTCTGGAACTCGCTCGGCGCGTCGCCGCCGCCGGTCGCCGTGAAGTCGCTCTCCGGATCCGTGCCGCGATACTTCGTCCACAGATGGATGTTGCGGGCCGAGAAAACGAGATTCGCATCGCGCGCGCGCGTCTTCCCGACGATGCGCGTGCGGCAGCGTCGAGCGTGGCCGTCGCCTCGCGCCATTTCACGAACGCGCCCGGCTGGTAATAGCCGTCGAGCGACTTGAGGGGACTGTAGATCGCCGCCACCACCATCGCCTGGTCCTGGAACGACGCGTTCGGGTTGAACAGGCCGCTGCAGTTCGGGCGCGTGCAGCGAATGCGCTCGGTCTGGTTGTAGTACGTGTTGCCGCCGCGCCAGTCGAACAGGTTCGTGATGCGGAGGCGTCGGTTGAACAGATCGATGCCCGACGTGAACGTCGTCAGGTATCGCGGCTCGGCGTAGCCGCGGAAGATGCCTGGGCCGATGAACACCCTTTTGCCCGTCACGGGATCGACCGGACCGAAGAGCGAATCTGCCTCGACGTGTCACCTCGTCGACCGTCAGGATGCCGTCGTGGTTCTTGTCGTTCCATCCGGTGATCGGTTGCGCCCAGATGCCGCGAATCGGGTAGCCCGCGACGATCCAGTTAGTCACGGCGATTTGCGGTGGCGTCGATCCGAGGCTGACCACCTTGTTCGCGTTGAGCGACGTGCCGATGTGGAAGTCCAACCCGAGCTGACGGCGATCGACCAGCTGGCCGCCGAGCGTGACCTCCCAGCCGGCGTTCTTGACCGACCCGAGGTTCGCGCGCTGGCTCGTCGCGCCGGATCCGAGCGACGGCGCGATGATCGCGCTGATCAACGCGTCCTTCGTGAGCTTCGAGTAGTAGGTGACGTCGAATTGCACCCGGCTCCCGAACAGTCTGGAGTCGAAGCCCGTCTCCCATTCGGTGGAGCGCTCCGGCCGCAAGCTGTCATTGCCGATCTGCTTGTACGTCTCTGTCGGGACGTCCGTCGCCTTGATACTGGCCGATCCGGCGCTGAAGGTCTGCAGCGCGTCGTTCGGACCGGGCTGTACGCCCGACGCGCCGCGAGCCAGGCGCAGGTGCAGGCTGTTGACGTGGTTGAAGATCATCCCGTGCGGAAAGAAATCCTCATCGGAGATCTGCCACGAGAGGCTCACCTTCGGGTAGAACACACGCTGGAACTTCGTGCCGAATGCACTGTTCTGGTCGGAGCGCAGCGCGCCGGTGAGGAACAGCCGGTCGCGCAATCGCGCCCGACTCCTCGACGAACATGCCCCACGTCTTCTGAATCGTGAAGCTTTCATTGGCGAAAGGCGTCGACCCCGATCCGGCCGTGCTCGCACCGGGCGGGAGCGTCGTGCCATCGGCTTCGTTCTGATCGAGACGCGAATTGACGTACTGCGTGCCGACCGTGGTCTTGAGGGCCAGCCAGCGGAATCGCGACGGATTGTAGTTGGCCGTCGCGCCGAGGTCGGCGGAGAGGTTGGTGATGTTCGTGCGACCGCTGCCGGCGAATCCATCGCGATACGTCGCCGAGATCGGCCACCCTTCACCGTTCATGTGCAAATTCACGTCGTTGCGGTCCGTGAAGTCGGAGCCGAAGTTCGCGCGCGTCTGCAACCAGCTCGTCGGACGCCAGTTGAGGTTCGCGGCCGCGATCATCCGGTTCACGTTCTGCTGCAGCTTTTCCTGCCAGATGAGTCCCGGCGTGCCCGGCGCGGTAGCCGACGAGCGAATCGGAGAGACCGCTCACCAGACCGTTGTTGCGGTAGCCAGGGCCGCCGAACGACTGCGAGCCGATGCCGATCGTGTTGTTCGACTCATTGCTGGTCAACGCGTTGACCGTGTTGTACCCGAAGCTCACGTCGGCATCGAACTGCGGCGTGACCGCGGCGCTGATGTTGGCGCGGAAGCTGTTCAGGAGCCGCGAATTGGGACGCACCTGCCACGAGTGGAGATTGACGCCAAGCGAGTCGAACCGGTGCTTCTCGTACGGATCGAGCTGGAACACGCCGGTTTCGTCGTCGCGGCCGCCCGACAGGAAATAACGAATCGCGTCGCTGCCGCCGGACACTTGCACGCCTTCGGCATTGCGATAGCCGTAGCCGAGCGGCGTGACGGTCGGATCCTTGATCGGGCTGTACACGCGGAGGCTGTCGTACCCGTGGGTGCCGTCGCTCTTCACGCACGTCCCGAGCGACACCATGACGAGCGTGCACTGCCCGGAGAGAATGAGCTTCGCCTTCGTGGTCGGATTCATCCCGGCCAACGTGTAGTTGTCGTCGTACCAATTGCGGTCGTCGAGCATGCCGCCTTCGCCGTACGCGTTCCATTTTGGCGCGCCGCCGCGGCCTTTCTTCGTCGTGATCATGACGACGCCGTTCGCCGCGTCGGTGCCGTAGAGCGTCGCGGCCGACGGCCCCTTCACGATTTCGATGTTCTCGATGTCCTCCGGGCTGATGTCGCCGAGTCGGCTGAAGTCGTTCCCGCCGTTGCCGAAGGTCGTCGAGCCGTTGTTGCTGCTCATCCTGACGCCGTCAACGATGAAGATCGGCTCATTGGACAGGCTCACGCTGCTGATGCCGCGCACGCGAATGCGCTGGCCGGAGCCCGTCTGCGTTCCCTGTTGCACGAACACGCCGGGCGACCTCGCGTTGAGCACGTCCGCGATCGTTCGCACGGGCGCGGTCTCGGTGAGCTTCGAGATCGAGATGTTGTCGACCGCGTTGCCGACTTCCGCGCGGCGCTGCTCGCCCGTCGCCGTGGTCACGACTTCGTCGAGCTGCACGACGGTGTTGGCCATCGAGAAGTCGAGCGTCGCGGTTTGCCCTTCGAGAACGCGAACGGACTTCTTCTGTTCCTGATAGCCGACGTGAAGCACGCGCAGTTCGGCCGTGCCCGCGGGAACGCGGGCGATCTTGTACTTCCCATCGGGCCCGGTGCTCGCGAATAGACTCGTGCCGACCACGATCACGCGCGATTCGGGTAGGGGAATTCCCGATCCGGCGGCCGTCACCGTGCCGCTGAGACTGCCCTGCGCACCCGCAATGGCGGCTGTCGCCGAGAGCAAGAGGGGAACCGCGGTAGACAACGCGACGCGTCGTGACCTCGTCAATCTCATTGGAAGAGCCTCCCTGAACGGTGCCCAACGGTGGGGACTACGACATGCGCGACGCGCATGGACGTCGCGCAAGACGCCAGCGGCGGCGCCGATGCGGCGCCGCGAAAGACACAGTGTGTGGGTGACTCGTGAGCGAGCGCGTGGTCGCGCTTCGACGCGACCACGCGTCGGACCGCAGCGTGCAATACGTCGGTGGCAGGGGGTGGCCTGCGTCGCATCGCGCCTCCCCGGTGGTGGCCGGGCGTGGACGGTTGCTTCACCAACTTGCTAATGCTGCTTTTCACGACCGGGCGCAGGTGCGCTCGCGTCGCGATGCCTGACTAACCGTCGGACATTATCCGGCGGTCACGTCGAATTCGTAAGGGTCTCAGTCCGCGTCGGCCCGACGCTCGCGCTTCACTTCCGCGCGCCGCTTCTTCTGGGAGAGTCGCCGCTCGTTGGCCGCCTTGGGGCGTTTCGTTGGGCGACGACGCTTTGGCACGTGCAGGGCGTGGCGCACGAGAGCGGCAAGTCGCTCGTCCGCGGCTTGCTTGTTCTGCTGCTGACTCCGTCTCGTGCTCGCGACGACTCGAACGTTGCCCATCGAATCCAGCCGCGACGCCAGTCGAGTCCGTAGCCGAGCTCGCTGCTCGTCCGAGAGAACGCGCGACTCTTCGAGGTTCCACAGGAGTTCGATTCGGCTCGACGTCGTGTTTACATGTTGACCCCCCGGCCCACTCGATCGGGAGGCGCGGTACTCCAACTCCGATCGCGGGACCTCAACACCGGGGGCGATGTTTAAGAACCTCGAATCAGCCATGAGTCAGATGCCCTCCAAAGGCGTCAGTTGGATGGGGGCGACAGGTTCGTGAGAGTTGTCAGCTTGGAGCCCGAGCCGAGGCGGTGGAGCAGGAGTACAAGGAGCGGGGGCTCGCCTGGAAGCGCGCGCGCTCGCCCGAGCGCCCAGCTCGTAGTTCCGGTCTCCCGGCTCCAACCGTTTGAGCCGGCGAGGGTTTCCGGGCACTGCCTGAAACGTGCCGCCCGGGGAATCGTCTCCATGCCGGTAGGGCGTATGGCGGATTGCAATGGTGCGAGCGGCCGCCTCTCTCTGGCAGTTTGCGACCCCAAACTCCGTGCGACTCACTCCCCGCTCGTCCGATCCCGCGCTCAAGGCGATTCTCGACCCGCGCCGACTCCTGCGCTGGGTCCTCATCGGTCGGCTGTGCCTCGCGACCGCGATCTTCATCGCCGCGGTCACCAACTGGACCTCGGTCGACCGGAGCAAGACGCTCGTCGCGTCGCTGGCCTTCGCCATTTCGGCCATCGTCACCGTGGGCTCTGCCGGCTACGCGGAAATATATCGAAAACGGTTCGGGCAAGCCTTCTTATATATGCAGGCGGTGTTCGACCTGCTGCTGGTGACGGCGGTCGTCCACCTCACCAACGGCGCGGCGTCCCCCTTCGCCGCCCTCTACATCCTCGTGATCGCCACCGCGTCGCTGCTCGTGCCGGTGAGCGGCGGGGTGGTCATCGCGGCGCTCGGGATCGCGTTCTATTTCACCGATGTCGTCCTGATCCTGCACTCGCCGTTGAGCGACCCGGGCGTGTGGCTGCAGCTCGCCGTGATCGCGTTGGTGACGCTCGGCATCCGGTATCTCAGCGCGCGGCTCCGCGAGAGCGGTGAAGGCAAGGCGATGCTCGTCGCGGCCCTCGAGCAAACGCGACTCCAGGCCGACGACATCCTCCGCAACATCCGCAGCGGCGTCATCACGGTGAACGCCGAAGGGCGCCTGCTCTTCGCCAACCCGACCGCCGAGCAGCTCCTCGACGTCCCGCTCATCACGAAACTGGGCGAGCCGGTGGTCGAATCGATCGGCAAGGTCTCGCCCGACTTGGCGACCGCCATCCAGCTCGCTGCGGAAACGAAGACGCGCACGACGCGCGGCGAAGGCGTCGTGACGACCGGCACACGGCGATTCCCGATCGGGGTGACGACGACCTACACCGAGCACGACCCCGAAGGCGGCCGGCGTACCGCGACGGCGATCTTCCAGGACCTCTCGGACCAGAAGCGAATGGACGCGCTTCGCCTGCGCGCCGAGCGCCTCGAGGGCATCGCCGAGCTGAGCGCCTCGCTGGCCCACGAGATCAAGAACCCCCTCGCGTCGATCCGCAGCGCCGTCGAGCAGATCGGAAAGATGCCGGCGATGTCCGAGGATCAGAAAACACTCAGCAGCCTGGTGATGAAGGAGTCGGACCGTCTGTCGCGGCTCCTCTCCGAGTTTCTCGACTTCGCGCGCGTCCGCGTCGCCAAGACGAAGCCGATCGACCTCGCCGACGTCGCGCGCGGCGCGGCACGCCTCGCCGACACGCATCCCGACCGCGATAAGAGCGTTCGCGTCACGTTCGAGGAGCCGACGTCCGGCCGCATTTCACTCGACGGCGACGAGGATCTGCTGCACCGCGCCGTCTTCAACCTCGCGCTCAACGCCGTACAGGCGGCGCCGGCCAACAGCGAGGTGCGAATCGAAGTGGCGCGCGGACCGCTCGACCCGATTCCCGCGGGAATTCGCTTCGATTCCGAGCCCGTTTCGCTGCGGGTCAGCGACTCGGGGCCAGGAATTCCGCCCGATGTCCGAGATAGAATGTTCGACCCGTTCTTCACCACCAAATCGAACGGCACGGGGCTCGGCCTCGCCGTCGTGCATCGCGCCATCGAGGCACACCGCGGACTGGTCCTCGTCGACAGCAATCCACGAGGCACGCGGTTCACCGTGATCCTCCCCAGCACCCAGAACGGCCGCGGCACGCACGACACGCCGCTCAACACAAGGAGTGTTTCGTGATCGACACCCCCAATCGCCCCACCGTCCTCGTCGTCGACGACGAGACGGGCATCCTCGACTCGCTCAACATCCTCCTTCGCAACGAGGGATTCGCCCCGTACATGGCGCACGGCGGCAAGGCGGGGCTCGACCGGATCGGCGAGCTCGGGCCGGACATCGTCCTCACCGACATTCGCATGCCCAACGTCGGCGGCGTCGAGATCCTGGCGGCGGCGCGCGAGTCGGATCCGGACATGCCTGTCATCCTCATGACGGCGCAAGCCACATTGCAGTCCGCCATGCAAGCGGTCAACGAGGGTGCGTTCTACTACATCCAGAAGCCGTTCCGCAACGACGAGCTGGTGGCGATTCTGCGGCGGGCCGCGGAGCACCGCAAGCTTCGCGTCGAGAACAAGTCGCTCAAGCAGGCGATCCGCCGCGCCGAACGGCACGGCGATTCGCGTCCCGTCGGCACCAGCAAGCCGTGGCTCGACGTGCTACAGCTCGTCGAGACTGTGGCGCCGACCGATTCGACCGTGCTCATTCAAGGCGAGTCGGGGACCGGCAAGGAAGTGATCGCCCGCTACATCCACGATCTCTCCGTGCGCTCGGAGGGACCCTTCCTGTCGATCAACTGCGGCGCGCTCCCCGAAGGCCTGCTCGAGAGCGAATTGTTCGGTCACGCGAAGGGGTCGTTCACCGGCGCCATTCGCGACAAGGTGGGCCTCTTCGGCGCGGCGACCAAGGGGACGTTCTTCCTCGACGAAATCGGCGAGACGACGCCGGCGACGCAGGTGAAGCTCCTGCGCGCGCTGCAGCACCGCGAAGTCATCCCCGTCGGCACGACGGAAGCCATTCCGGTGGACACGCGCGTCGTCGCCGCGACCAATCGCGATCTCGACGAGCAGATCCGCGTCGGCCACTTCCGCAGCGACCTCTATTACCGGTTGAACGTCATCGCGCTGCACCTGCCGCCGCTCCGCCAGCGCGCCGAGGACATCCCGGTGCTGGTCGAGCACTTCCTCCAGCGCATCGCCGCGGCGCGGAACTCCGAACCGAAACGCCTGAGCGACGCGGCGCGCGACGCGATGATGGTCTACAACTGGCCCGGAAACGTCCGCGAGCTCGAGAACGCGCTCGAGCGCGCCGTGATCCTGACCGAGGCGGCCGAGATTCCCATCGGCGCGCTTCCCGAGCGAGTCACGCAACGGCGCGCCGAACCGCTCGTGTCGGCGAGGACTCCTGAGAATCCCACGCTCGAGGCGATCGAGCGCGCCTACATCATGTGGGTGCTCCAAAGCGAGAGCGGCAACAAGTCGCGCGCCGCCGAAGTGCTCGGCATCGACCCGTCGACGCTGTATCGCAAGCTCTCGCGGTACGAGGTCGAGGCGTGACCAACTTTCCCGCACCGCCGAAGTCTCAACTGCGCCAGCGGACCCCGCTCGATCCGGCCGCGGTCACCCTGTCCGTGCTCATTCCCGTGTACAACGAGCGCGACACGATCGACCTCATTCTCGATCAGGTGAACGCGACGCCGCTGCGAAAAGAGATCATCTGCGTCAACGACCGGTCGACCGACGGCACGCAGGAAATTCTCGACCGCCTGTTGGCGCAGGGGCGTATCGACCGGCTGATTCACCAGCCGGAAAATCGGGGGAAGGGCGCCGCGATTCGCGAAGCGCTCGCGGCGAGCGCGGGAGACATCGTCATCGTGCAGGACGCGGATCTGGAATACGACCCCGCCGATTGGCCCACGCTGCTGGAGCCGATCCTCGACGGCCGGGCCGACGCGTCGTTCGGCTCGCGATTCCTCGGCGGCCCGCACCGCGTCCTGTACTACTGGCACTCCGTCGGCAACCGCTGGCTCACGACGTATAGCAACATGCTGACGAATCTGAACCTGACGGACATGGAGACCTGCTACAAGGCGATGCGCGGCGACCTCGCCCGCTCGATCGCGCCCCGGCTCCGCTCGAATCGCTTCGGCTTCGAGCCCGAGATCACCGCCCGCCTCGCCCGCGCCGACGCTCGCATCTTCGAGGTCCCGATCAGCTACTCGGGGCGCACATACGCCGAAGGAAAGAAAATCGGATGGAAGGACGCCGTCGCCGCGTTCTGGCACATCACCAAGTTCAACCTTCTCTCATGAGCGGACTGCTCCGCCGCGCCGCGGCGCCGTCGGTCGCCCTGCTCGCCATCGCGTCATCGGCGATCGGGATTCTCAACGGATTCACCTACGACGACGTGTACGTCGTCGAGCAGAATCCGCTGATGAAGTACCTCCATGGGTGGTGGCGCGTGTTCCACCTGTCGTACTGGCCGAAGTCCGCCGGCGGGGACGGCTACCGTCCGCTCACGATTCTCGCCTTCCGCGTCGAGGCGATGCTCGGGCATCTGAACCCGATCGTCTTCCACGCCGTGAACATCGCGCTGTACGCGCTGGCGGCGTGGCTCGTGTTCCTCGTCGCACGCCGCCTGCTTCCGCTCTGGGCCGCATGGGTCACGGCCGCGCTGTTTGCGGTGCACCCGGTGCACGTCGAAGCGGTCGCCAACGTCGTCGGTCAGTCGGAGCTGTGGGTCGCGGTCGCCCTCCTCGGTTCGACGGCGTTGTATCTCCGCGACCGGATGGAGGGACCGCTTCGACCGTCGACCGCGCTCTGGATTCTGCTGCTGTACGCGGCGGCCTGTTTCGCCAAGGAGCACGGGATCGTGCTGCCGGCGATTCTCGTCGCGGCGGAGCTGACCGTCGTTTCCGACCACGCGCTTCCGCTCGAGCGCGCGCGGCGGCTCCGGCCGTTCTATCTCGGCCTCGTGGCCGTGGCCCTCGGATTCCTCGCGGCGCGCGGCATCGTCCTCGCCGATCACTCCCTCGGCGGTTTCGCTCCCTTCACGCCCTTCGCCGTCCTGCACATCACGCCCGTGGATCGCGCGCTGACGGCCGTTGGCGTCGTTCCGGAGTGGTTGCGCCTGTTCTTCTGGCCCGCGCGGCTGTCGTCCGACTACGGCCCGCCCGCGGTCGACATCGCGCAAGGCCTGAGCCTCGTCCAGTTGCCGGGCTTTTTGCTCCTGATCGCGATCATCGCGGCGGCGTTTCTCCTGCGGCGGCGGCAGCCGGTGATGTCGTTCGGCATCGCGTTCACGTGCCTCGCGCTGCTGCCTTCCAGCAACTTCCTGTTGCCCGCGGGAATCGTCGTCGCCGAGCGCACGATGTTTCTCGCCAGCGCGGGCGCGATGCTGTTCGTCGGGGCCCTCGCCGTCGCGTTGAGGAAACAGCTGCACGCGACGCCCGCGTGGATCCGCGCGTGGAGGTTCGGTGCGCCGGTGACCTGCGCGGCGCTGCTCGGAGTGGGCGGAATGCGGAGCTGGAACCGGACGCGCGTGTGGCACGACAACGAGACGCTGTTTCGTCAGTCGATCGTGGACTCGCCGCGTTCCTATCGCGCGTACTTCCTCCTTGGATCGTGGGACGTGCATCACCAGCGCAAGCGACTGGGCGAATCGGAGCTCAAGGAGGGGATGCGGCTTTTCCCGTACGACCCTTACATGGCGTTCACCCTGGCCGAGGCGTACCGCGAAGCCGGGATGTGCGCCGCGGCACTGCCGCTGTATCGCTGGTCGCGAGAGGTCGAGCCCAACGTGAACGGCCGCACGGAGTACGCCTGGTGCCTCATGAACCAGGCACAATTCAGCGAGTCGAAGGAAATGGCGCTCGAGGCGGTTCGAGCCGGCGGCGTCGTTTCGCTGCTGCACCAGATCATCGCCTACGACGTCGCGGCGATGGCGAGCGCGCGTGATAGAGATTCGACCGGCAACAAGCCGGTGACGGACATCGGAGCCCGGCCTAGCAAACTGCCAGACACCGTGCAAAAGGCAGTAGGCAAGGCGGGCGACCAAACACCGTAGGATCTTGGCAAGTCGTTGTTCTACAGGGGCTTGCCATCGATGGAGGGGTTGGGTCCGCACGTTGCCATAATGCCGCCCGGGTAGTAGGCAGGACGCTTCCCCTCACCTCCTTCTGGGAACCATCGACATGCTCAAAATGCGCAAGGGCTTTACCCTCATCGAACTTCTGATCGTCGTGGTCATCATCGGCATTCTTGCCGCGATCGCGATTCCGAAGTTCGCGAACACGAAGCAGAAGGCGTACATCACGGCGATGAAGTCGGATCTGCGCAACCTCGTGACGGCTGAAGAGGCGTATTTCGCCGACAGCTCGCAGTACACCGCGACCGTGGGTAACCTGAAGTTCCAGAGCACGAACAGCGTCTCGGCGCCGACGATCACGGCGGGCACGGGCAACTGGTACGCGACGGTTTCGCACACGCAGATCGCGAGCCCGTTCAAGTGCGGCGTCGGCATCAACACGACGAACCCGGTTGTGGCGGGCGCGTCTGAAGGCGAGCCGATCTGCCAGTAAGGGTCTCCGTTATAAACGCTCTCGGATGAGCGTGGGGAGGCAACCCGGTGGCGCGAAAGCGCCACCGGGTTGTTTTTTAGGGTATGCGTAAACTCATCCTCTTCGCCGGTCTCGTCGCCATCGCGGCATGCGGCGATTCGCCGCTCGCACCCGTACAGACCGTCGACGGGTCCTGGGCGGGACTGGCCAATGGCTACTCGCTGTCTCTGGTGATGGTGCAATCGGACTCGATCGTCACCGGAACCGCCCTCATCGCGAACGTCGCCGGCGCGAACCAGGGCAACCTCGCGGGCACGTTCGTCTACCCGACGCTTCACCTGACGCTCTCCTTTCCTGGCTTCGATGCGGTCAAGTACGACGGGACGATGTCGCAAGCCGAAGCGAAGATCTTCGGTACGCTGAACGGTTCGGGCATCGTCAACGTCGAAGTAGACGTCAAAAAGAAGTAGCTCGGGCGGAACGCCGTCGCCGCGACGCTTCCTCGGGTCCAGGCGACGCGTGCGTTCGATCCGCGTGGCGCTGCGACGATGGTGGTCCGCGCCTCGTCGCAGCGTACGGTGTGCGGCATGCGTTCCGTACAGCCCGATCCGCGCTCGCCGCGCGGCTCGCGTCACAAGCCGGGGTTCTCGCTCCTCGAGCTGCTCGTCGCGATACTCCTCGTCGACGTCGCGATTCTCGGAATCGTACACACGCACGCGGTCGTCGTTCGGAATCGAAACGAGATGCGCGCTCGCTCCGCCGCTGTCACCGGAGCGACGGCCAGAATCGAGCAGATCCTCGCGTCGCCGTGCACCGCCGGCTCAGGCTCCTCGGTCCTCCCCGCTTCGGCCGAGTTCTGGTCGTCGAGTCTCGACGGGCAGACGCGTGAAATCAGCGACAGCATCGTGTTCGGCGCTTCGGCGCCGCACGTCGTGGTTCTTCGAACACGCTTTCCATGCTGATGAGGCGCGTCGTGCGCCGGCGCGGTGGATTGACGCTCGTCGAGTTGATGGCGACGGTCGCCGTCGCGGGGGTCGTCTTGGCGATCGTCGCCGCCGTCGCGCTGCGGCAGCAGCGCACCTTCGCGGCGCTGATGGCGGACGCCGCGCTCGCCGGACAGCTCCGAGACGCCGCCTCGGTGTTACCGTCGGATCTGCGAACGGCCGCGGTCGGGGCGGGGGACCTTCGCGAAGCGACAGACACGTCGATCGAAATTCGAGAGACGCTCGCGAGCGCCGTCGTCTGCGACACCCTGGGCAAGGCCGTCATTCTCGCTCCGTTCGACGGGACTGCCGGGACGTTCGGCGGCTCGATCGCGGCGATCCAGGCCGGCGACACCGCGTGGATCTTTTCGCCTGAGGACTCCGCTCACACATGGCGCGGACACGGGGTCCTCGGTGTCGCCTCGACGCACGCGGGGCAGTGCGCGGCAGTTGGACCGCGGCTCAGCGGCGCGTCGCTCGCCGCGTCGCGCACGACGTTGACGCTCGATTCGGTCCCCGCGCCCCAGGCGCTCATCGGACGGGCCGTGCGGGTCACGCGCCCGATCCGGTACAGCCTCTATCACGCATCGGACGGCAGCTGGTACCTCGGCGCGCGTGATTGGAACGACGCGAGCGCCAAGTTCAACACGACTCAGCCGCTCGCCGGTCCCTTTCGGTCGCCAGGCGCCGGACCGGTCTTTCGTTGGTTCGACTCCACCGGAGCGGTGCTGGCGTCCCCAGTGGCGCGGCGGGATCAGGTCGCCCTCGTGCGAATCGACCTCCGCGGCCAAACCCGGAACGCGGACCGCGTGCTCGGCTCGGCGTGGAACGGCGGACCGCGCGCGGACTCTGTGTCGATGTTCGTCGCGGTGCGGAATCGGCCATGAGCCGCCGCCGCGGCCGGCGTGGCATCGCGCTCGTCGGAGCGCTCGCGCTGTTGACCGTCTCGGGAATAGTCGTCGCCGCGCTGGTCGCATCGTCGATCACGGCGCAGCGGTCCATGCGCTTGGGTGGGAGCGACGCGGCCGCGCTGGCGAGCGCCGAATACGCCGCGTCGTCGATCCTTGCCGGCGCGTCGACGTACCAGCTCGCGCGGCTGCCCCTCGGTGTGACGCAGCGGTTCGACGTCGCGGTCGAGCAAACGTCGGAACTCCGCGTCGATGTGGGCGTTACGCGCCTTCCGCACGGCGTTCTGTGGCTCGTCGCCCACGCGGTTGCTGCGGGGGCTCGACTCCAGCGAGCGCCGAATCAACCTGGTCGCGCAATTCCCGGATCTCGGGCCGCTTCCCGCGGCGGCGATCGAATCTCGCGGTGACGTGTCCCTCGCCGACGACGTGACGATCACCACGGACACGACGGGGGACGCGGAGTGCGCCGCCGGCCCCGGCGCCCCGAATGTCGTCGCCGCGGCGGGTGCGACGGTCGCCGCCTCGCCGGCCGTCCGGGTGGAAACGCGAAGCGTCGCGGCCGACCCGGATTCGTATTTACTAAATCCGTGGCAGCGGTCGATACTCGCCTCGGGCTCGGGTGTCGTCCACGTAGTCGGCGACACGACGATAGGCGGTGGGTCGGTCGACGGGATTCTGCTCGTCGACGGCACGCTGACGATCACGGGCTCGCTCGTCGTGACCGGGGTCGTGGTGGCGACGGGTCCAATACGAACATCGGGCGGGCGTTTGAGCGTCACCGGGGCTTTGCTGTCGGCCTACTCCGGCCCCGGACGCGCGATCGATCTCGCCACGTCGTCGTTGCGCTTCGCACCATGCGTCGCGGCGACGGTTTTGCGCGCCGCCGCGATGCCGCGGCGCGTGCGAGATCGCGCATGGGCAGAACTCTATTAGAACGTGCCATAAATCGTGTGACTGTCATCACTTCCGCCACCGACTGTTACCTCAAAACAGGTGGGTCGTGTTCGGTGGGACGGTACTGCTGTGGCCGACAAATGGCCACGCTCCGGATAACCGTGGACGACCGGGCGTACCTCCGCATTTAGTCCACTGATTCACGCCTACTCATGGCTCTCCTGGGTCGAAAGAAGACAACCGTGGGTCTCGACATTGGATCGGGACTCGTCAAGGTGGCCGTCGTTGATCACTCGAAGCGCGAGCCTGAGCTCGTGCGGGTGACGGTGACGCCGCTCCTCGCCGACGCGATCGTCGAGGGAGAGGTCATGGACCCCGGCATCGTCGCCGAGGCCGTGCGTTCGGCCCTGGCCAGTGCCGGTGTCAAGACGAACGCGGTGGTGACCGCGGTCGGCGGGCGCGACGTGATCATCAAGAAAATCCAAATCGAGCGCGTGAAAGAGAAGCAGGCGCGCGAGCTGATGCGTTGGGAAGCCGAGCAGCACGTGCCCTTCGACATGGAGTCGGTGGAGCTGGACTTCCAGATCCTCGATCCGGACGCCGAGGGCCTCGAGATGAGCGTGCTCCTCGTGGCGGCCAAGCGCGAGCTGATCGAGTCGAAGACGCGGATTCTCGCCGACGCCGGCCTCGAGCCCGCGATGATGGACGTCGAGGCGTTCGCGCTCCACAACGCGTTCGAGCTGAACCATCCCGACGCGATGACCGGCGTCGTGGGGCTCGTCAACATCGGCCACGACGTCACGAACATCAACATTCTCGACGAGGGCGTGCCGCTGCTCACGCGCGATCTCGCGGTCGGCACGCGCCGCATCCGCGAGGATCTGCAGCGCGAGCGCGGGCTCGGCGTCGACGAAGCGCAGTCGCTTCTCCAGGGCTATGACCGGTCGCCGCATCTGGACGCGGTGCTCGCCGGCCGCGGCGAAGAGATCGCCGTCGGCATCGAGCGGGCGGCCGCCTTCCTGGCTCAGAACTCTCGCGCGGGCACCATGCGCGCGATCTACACCTGCGGCGGCGGTGCGCGCATTCCGGGTCTCAGCGAGGCGCTCGCCAACCGGCTGCACATCACCGTTCGGCAGGCCAACCCCCTCGCCAACCTCAAGGTTCGCGACGGTGCGCTCGAAGATTTGGTGACTGACGAGATCGCGCCGTTGCTCATGATGCCGATCGGGCTGGCGCTTCGGAAGGTCGCATGATTCACATCAATCTTCTCCCCGGCGCGAACAAGAAGACGACGAGTCGGCAGGGCGTCGACCTGTCGGCGTTCCGCGCCAGCTTTTCGGGAATGTTCAGGGACCGGTTCCTCATCGGAGCCGCGTCGGCCGTGGTGCTCAGCCTGGGCGCCGTCGGCTACCTGTACTTCACGCAGACCAAGAAAACCGCCGAGCTCGAGGCGCGCCGCGATCTGTCGGTGAGCGACTCGACGCGCTACGCCAACTTCCTCAAGGATCGTTGGCACGCCGAGGCGGTGCGCGACACGCTGCTGCGCCAGGTGAATCTCATCAAGAACCTCGACGAAGACCGCTTCGTCTGGTCGCACGTGATGGACGAGGTCAGCCGCGCGCTCCCGCAGTACACGTGGCTCACGACGATCTCGTTCACCGGCACGCCGCAGGCGATCGACCAACGTCGTGGCGTCGCCCGCCGTGAAGGTCGATACGTCGGCGGCCGCGAAGAAGAAGGCGGCCGGCAAGGCCGCCGAAGCGGCTCGACACGGACATCCCGCGCGATCCGATCGGCGTTCGCGTCTCCGGCCACACGGTGGACATCCAGGCGCTGACGCGCTTCATGAAGGATCTCGAAGCGTCGCCGTTCCTCACGAACGTCCAGCTCGACAAGTCCGAGCTCGCGCTCGAGATGAACAAGGAAGTCACGCAGTTCCAGCTGACGATCGGCTACAACCGGCCCGATTCGACGGCTATTCGCCGCGCGCCGCTCACCCTTTCGGTGAGGTAGCCAATGGCTCTCATTCCCGAAAATCCGCGCAACCGCAACCTGTTGGTTGTCGCCATCCTCGTGGTCGGTCTCGGCGCCGTCTATCAGCAGCTCGTGTGGACGCCGCAGAACGCCGAGAACGCGCTGCTCGCCGCGCGGCTCGACACGCTCGATTCGCTGAACCGCGTCGCCAAGCTCGAAGTCGCGAAGGGCACGGCGGCCAAGATGCGCCGCGAAGCCGACGAATACGGCCGGCAGCTCAACGTGCTTCGCCGGCTCGTGCCGACGGAGAACGAGGTGCCGGCGCTGCTCGAGTCGATTTCGTCCGCGGCGCGCCGCGCCGGTCTCGAGTTCTCGGACGTGCAGCCCGACGGTGTAGTGAACGGCGATCAGTTCGATACTTACAAATACAAGCTCGCGGTGACCGGCCCGTACCATCAGGTCGCCGAGTTCATCGCCAACATCGGATCGCTGCCCCGGATCGTGGCGCCCATCAACGTGGATCTGAAGCCGTCGAATCGCGCCAGCCCGGACCGGCGTCCGAAGAAGAACGAGCAATTCCTGGACGTGCATTTCGGAATTCAAACGTACGTCGCGCGCCCGAACCAAGGGGCGGCGCCGGCTGGCAAGGCAGGCATGCCATGACACGTCTTTCGTCCCTCCTCGTCGCGTGCGCGATCGTCGCCGGCTCCGCGCCGGCGTCGAACGCGCAGATGATGCCGGGCACCGCCGCGAAGGCGGCGGCGCACAGGGCAGCCGATGCGACGACCGCGCACATCGAGGCGGAGCAGCGGCCGGACGGGCCTTCGCGCCCGACGGCCGTGGTCTCCACCGTGTCGAACGGCGACGTCCGCCGCGACACCGTGAAGTCGCAGGGCAAGAGGCCGGGGCTGGCCGTCGGCACCAAGTCCGACACTGCCTCCGTGCCGACGACGCTCATGAGAGAGGAATACGCGTACAGCCGCGACGGCCGCCGCGATCCGTTCTACTCGCTGCTCGCCACGAGCGAGCTGCGTCCGACGATCGGAGACCTGCGCCTCACCGGCATCCTCTTCGACCGTTCGGGCAGCCGCTCGGTGGCGACGCTCCGCGACGTCTCGTCGAACGTCCAGTACCGGGTGTTCGTCGGTTCCACCCTCGGTCGCATGCGCGTCAACGCGATTCGCATGAAGGCCGTGGTCTTCACGATCGATGAATTCGGAACGACTCGCCAGGATTCTCTGTTCCTCGGCGATTCCACCAGAATGAGGGCAAAATGATTTCGCACCGGACTCTGGCTACGGCGATGTTTGTCGCGGCTGGCGTGGTGGGCGGCAACGCCGTCGCCTCGTCGACCCGTACGGGCTCGTCGCTCCCACCCAACGATGCGAAGGTGACCGCGCTGAGCGTGGTCCCCGACGCGGCATCTCACGCGGGGGGCTCGCGTGCCGACGTCGTCATTCGCGTCGACGGTGCGATCTCTCTCAAACATTTCACGATGGCGAAGCCGGACAAGATCGTCATCGACCTGGCGGGCGCCTCGCTTGGCGTCCCGGCGGGTGATTCCTACGACGGCGTCGCGCGCGGCGGCATCACGCGCGTGCGCTACTCGCAGTTCACGAAGTCGACGGTCCGCGTCGTGCTCATGCTCGACGCGCCGCACGCGTACAACGTCGCCCAGAAGGACGGCGAGGTGCGCATCAGCGTCGACGGCACGAGAGGCAAGTTTGATTCGTGGTCGATCGGTGCGGGCGCCGCGAAGGTGCGCGCCACCGTCACCGAAGTCGCTCCAGTAGCGCCCGCCCCAGTTGCCATGGCGCCGGTCGCGAAGCCGCAGCCCGTGATGGCGCCGGCCGCGAAGCCGCAGGTCACCACCGCGGCGCCCGTCACTCTGCCGGCCCGCCCCGAGTCGCTCCTTGCGACCGAACACGACGTCTCGCCCGCGCGGCCGGAGATTCCGGCGTCTCGCCTGGCGTTCCGTCAGGCCGAGAACGCGGCCGGCACGCAAGCCAAGTCCCAGCAGTCGCAGGAGCCGCGCATCAACGTCAACTGGGAAAACGCTCCGATCAGTGACGTCATCGGCGTGTTCGCCTCGTTCACGGGGCGCACGATTCTTCCCGCCAAGCAGGTCGCCGGCTTCGTCACCGCGAACATCACGAACCTGCCGTGGGACGTGGCGCTCAAGGAAGTCATGAACGCCAACGGTTACGACGTCTCGATCAATCCTGACGGCGTCATCGTCATCGACACCTATCAGAACATCGCGGCGCGTCAGTCGACGATTCCGCTTCGCAACCGTACGATCCGGCTCAACTACGCGCGATCCAAGGCGGTCGCGCCGATGGTGGCCGAGCGTCTCACCCGCGCGTGCCCCATCATCCCCGATGGGACGCAGGCCGCCCAGCCGATCTCGAAGCCGGGCGCGAATCCGGCCGAGGCGCCGCAGGTCGGCGTCGTCATGAGCTTCGCGTGCCCCGTGCGCGGGACGGTCACGCCCGACACGATCACCAACAGCGTCACCATCACCGACATTCCGAGCGCGCTCCCCGACCTCGAGGAGTACGTGCGCAGTCTCGACCTGCGCCAGCCGCAGGTCAACATCAAGGCGAAGATCATCCTCGTCGACCGCACGACGCTCGAGGGTCTCGGCCTTCGCTACGACCTCGGCACGCAGCAGCAGTTCTTCAATGACATCGTGCCGCGCCTCGACTCGACCGGCAAGCCGCGCATCGACCCGGGCCAGATCCTGCTCGGCGGCAACGCCGTGTCGGCGATCGCCAACGCTACGGCGCGCATTCCGAGCGCCGCGCTGCAGCTCGTCTACTCGACGGCGATGGGCAACTACAACTTCACGACCTTCCTCGAGGCGCTGCAGTCGAACACGCTCCTCGACGTGCAGGCCGAGCCGAGCGCGACGGTGCTCAACAACCGCACGGCGAACCTCACGGCCGGTACGGAGGTTCCGATCCGCGTCATCGACGTCGCGGCCGGCGGCAACAACACGAGCAACTTCCCGCGCGCCACGGTCCAGTTCCGCCAGACCGGCGTGATCCTCACGGTGACCCCGCAGATCACGGCGAATCACCAGATACAGATGCGCGTTCACGTCGAGAACTCGGACGTGCAGTTTCAGTCGAACGACGTCGGCGCCGTGTTCCCGAAGCAGAGCGTCGATAACGAAGTGCTCGTCGCCGACGGTGAGACGACGGTCATGGGCGGCCTCACGCAGACCAGCGTGAGCGTCAGCAAGACCGGCCTTCCCATCCTCGTCGATCTGCCGATCATCGGCCACCTCTTCGGGGTGACCAACCGCTCGGAAACGAAGCGTGATCTCCTCATCCTGATCACGCCCCACATCATCGATGACGGGCAGTTGCCCGACTCGAGAAATCCGTAATCGAGCCCGGGACTCCTGCCATGAACAGAGCAACTTTGGTCCGGCTGGCCGGGCTGGCCGCCGGTGTGGCCATCGTCGCGAGCTGCGACACCACGACGCCCGCGGGATCGGGGATCAACGTGTCGTCGAACGGCACCACAGGTTCGTCGTCCTCCGGCTCGAACACGAGCGGCCAGGGCCCGACGATCGGGATCGACTCGCCGGTAGTCGGCACTCTCATCAACGTCGGCGACTCGCTCTTCGTGCGAGTCCACCTGCACAGCGAAAAGGGGTTGAAGTCCGCCACGATGCAGGGCCTCACCGCCAAGGGCAGCGTGGATCTCGGCACGTTCTCGCTGACGCCGCGCTATGGTTTGCTCAGCGTTCCGAACGGCGGCGCGTTCCGCACGGGCCTGAAGGACACCACGGTCCGCCGCTACCTCAAACAGACGAACCCGGCTGACACGACGGTCGACAGTCTCGTCGTCGTCGTGGGCGCCACCGACCTCACCGGCGCTGCCGACACGGCCATGCGTTCGGTGTTCATCGTGGCCGGCCCCAAGGTGACGATCGTCGCCCCGAACAACGGCGACAGCGTCCCGGCCGGCGTCGGCATCAGTGTTTCGGCCCGCGCGCAGAGCGGGAACGGCGTAGGACGCATCGACATTCGCGTCCAGGGCGAAGCGAACTGGCCGACAAAGCTCGACACGACGATTTCGCAGGTCTATTCCAACGGTCCGCGCGACGTGACGTTCTCGACGACGGCGCGGGTTCCGATCAACGCTCCGATCCGCGGCAAGATCACGGTGTCCGCGACCTCACTCGATGGCAACAGGCAGCCGGGCGGCGGACCGCCGGTCGTCGCGTTCGTTCGCTCGGCGAGCACCGCTCAGCCACGCGTCACGCAAGTCGTCCCGCCGAAGATCGAGTTGATTGATTCGGTGACTGTCAGCGCCACGGGAGACGGTATCGCGATTCTCGGCGTCATCATTCGCGATTCGACCAATCTGGTCGTGCAAACGGACTCCGTGACGCTTTCGCCCGCGAACGCGAATGCCAAAGCCAGCGTTCCGCTCAACCTGTCGCGCACACTGCAGGGCCAGCGACTCCGCATCACGGGGTTCGCCGTCGATCAGTCTGGACGGGTCGGTTACGCCGTACCCGCGACGAGCGCGACGTCCAACGGTAGCCTTGCGACCGCATGGGTGGACACCACTCTACTCGTCTACGGCCGCACCTACCCGCTCCCACAGCAAGGCACCATCGGCGACGTCGTGGTCGATGCCGCACGCGGCAACGTCTTCCTGTCGAACACGAATTTCAACCAGCTCAACGTCTGGCAGAGCTCTTCGACCAGCAAAGGGTTCGCGGCAACACCGATCGCCGTCGGCTCTTTGCCGTGGGGCATGGTGATGTCCAACAACCCGGACACGCTGCTCGTCGCGAACTCCGGCGGTACGAACATCAGCCGCGTCTACGTCGGGACGACGAACCCAACGGCCATGCGCGAGGATCTGGGCCATCGCATCCTCACTCGCAATACGTATGCGTACGTCATCAACACGATTCGTGACCAGACGGGTACGATCCGGCTCCAAGTGACGGGCCCGTTCAGCTACTCCGACCGGCCACAGTACATCGCGCAAGCCAAGGGCGGCCGGATCTTCTACTCGACGCGTCCCACAGAGACTGCGCCGGCGGGCACACTTCGATGGCTCGATCCATCGTTGCCCGTTCCTGACCCGAGGCAGATCTGGCAGTATGGCAACATCCAGAACACGCTTCAGGAAACGTACGTCCTGTTCAACGTGGACTCGATCGGCGTCAAACCGGCGCTGGCTGGAACAACCGCCTCGGACACGCTTTTCGGTTGGGACCATCCGTACGGCCAGGCGACAGGCACCATCGTCGCCACGGACCCGGATCCGTTGAACGTCATTGCGGCGCTCGTTGCCGGCGGCAGCGACGCGGAGCTGGTTCTCGGCCTCGATTTGCCTTCGCTTGGCTTGTCGGACACGACCTTCGTCGCCGCATCGGGCAATCGAAAGTGGGTCGCGTTCGGCGAGGGACACTCGGGCGGCGCAGGACGAATCGTGATGGCCGCGGACAGCGGGGGCCCCGTTCCCAACTTCTTCTCGCCGCTCGTCACCGTGAAGGATCTCACGGACAACGCGTCCGAGAAAAACTTCGGTATCGCGCTCGATCAAACCGGCCTGACGGTCGCGTCGCACGGTCTTCAGTCCTACTTCGCGTCGGTCAGCGATCCGTTCCACCTCAGACTGCAAGGCAAGTACGACTCGTTCGACGACGGCGCCGGCATCGCGTTCCATCCGGGCGCGAACGGCGTGCTGACGCCGCAGGATCAGCGGCTGGCGTTCGTCGGCTCGGCGAGCGGCAACATCGAAGTCGTGGACATCGCCTACTACATCCGACGCGCGCGGCTGCAACTCAAGAACCCCATCTACGGGGCGCTCCGCGTGTCGTTGCCGATGCCGGGCGATCCGGGCGACGTGATCCTCAAGGTCTTCGCGATCAGCCAGCAAGGCCTGGTCGTGATCGACCTGACGACGAACGACATCAAGCCTGGACCGTAAGCAAGAATGAAGGGGCCGCGCGAGTCGCGGCCACGCGGACGGAGGGTAGGGCGCTAAGATTCACGGCATGACCCTCCGTTTCACGACCGCTGGTGAATCGCATGGGCAGGCCCTCGTGAGCATTCTAGAAGGAATGCCGGCGGGCCTGCCTCTGCTTTCGGTGGACGTCGACTCGGAGCTCGCGCGGCGCCAGCAAGGCTATGGCCGCGGGCGCCGCATGCAGATCGAGAAGGACGCCGTCGAATTCCTGTCCGGCGTCCGCGCGGGCGAGACCATCGGGTCGCCCATCGCGATGCTGATCCGCAATCGCGACTGGAAGAACTGGGAAGAGATCATGAGCCCCGCGCCCGACGCCGAGCCCGGCGTTCCGCGCAAACGCGCCGTCACGCGGGTGCGTCCGGGTCACGCCGACCTCACCGGTCTCCTCAAGTACGACCGCGACGACGCGCGCGACATCCTCGAGCGCGCGTCGGCCCGCGAGACCACGGCCCGCGTGGCCGCGGCGGCCATCTGCAAGCGATTCCTGCGCGAGTTCGGCATCTGCATCGGAAGCCACGTCGCGCATCTCGGAGGCATCGACGCACGCCGTCCGGATGAAATGCCCGCCGACATCAACACTGCCGCCGACGAGTCGCCGCTGCGAACGCTCGACGCCGAGGCCGAAAAGCGGATGATCGAGAAGATCGACGAGATCAAGCGCGCGGGAAATACCCTCGGCGGCATCTGCGAGGTGGTCGCCGACGGAATCCCGGTGGGTCTCGGCTCGCACGTCTCCTGGGACCGCAAACTGGATGGGCGCATCGGCGCGGCGATCATGTCCATCCCGGCCGTGAAGGGCGTGGAGATCGGGATGGGGTTTCAAGCGTCGCGCGTCACGGGCGCCGAGGTGCACGACGAGATCGAGCCGGCGCCCGGCAGGACGCGCACGGGCAATGTCCGCCGTCGCACCAATCGCGCGGGCGGTCTCGAGGGAGGGATGACGACGGGAGAACCCTTGGTCGTCCGCGTCGCGATGAAGCCGATCAGCACCCTGATGCGCCCCTTGGCGACAGTGGACGTGGCGAGCGGCGAGTCGGCGTCCGCGGTGGCAGAACGGAGCGATGTGACGGCCGTTCCAGCGATGGGAGTGATCGCGGAAGCAATGTTGGCATTCGTGCTTGCTGATGCGTTCCTGGAGAAATTCGGCGGTGATTCGCTCGGAGAGACGCGGCGCAACCATGACGCCTACCTTTCGCACGTCGCGGCCAGGATCGGAGGCTGATCCGTCGAAGCCACACGTGATTCTCGTCGGTCTCCCCGGCGCCGGAAAATCCACGATCGGTGCCGCCGTCGCCGAACGCCTCGGTCGATCCTTTCTCGACCTCGACGTGGAGCTGGAGCGCCGGGAAGGGCGGTCCGTCGGGCAGATCTTTGGAGAGGCTGGCGAGGGATACTTCCGCCAGAAGGAACGCGAGCTCACGGAGGAATTGAAGCTCGTCGGAAACATGATCCTGGCCCCGGGCGGGGGCTGGATTGGTGACCCCCGGGTTGTTTCGCTGCTGCACCCCCCTGGACGCCTCATATACCTTAGAGTGCGTCCGGTGACGGCACTTGCTCGTTTAGGGCCGGATCGGGCGCTCAGGCCGCTACTTTCACGTCCAGAGCCTCTCGTCGAACTGGAGCGTCTATACCGGGAGCGGCGGGCGGCGTACGAGGCCGCCGACGAGACGATAGATACGGAACTCTTTAGCCTGCAAAGGGTTATAGAGCGTGTGGCAGAACTTGCCTCGTTTTCGGGGTGATTCTACGTTACCGCGGCGGCGGGGCTGATCGTCGGTCCTGAGGCCGGAAGAAAGAGAACACGGCCGGATTTCATGGGGCGAGGAACGATGCTCTGGCATCGCGTGTCCTCCCCTTCGTGCTTTCGGGGCTTGATGCCGCAGACGATCGGCTGACGGCCTCGGCAGGTGAGATGGCGGGGCAAAGATTGCGATGATTTTTCGCGTGCTAGGACCCCACGAACGGGGCCGTTTCGCTCCCGAAGCGTGGGGACATTTGCTGGCGCTGAGCGGTTCGGGCGCGCTGAACGCGGCCGAGCTGGAGCACATCATAGAACGGGCACTCGTGCAGATCGACGGACGCATCGCGCTCGACGATCTCCGCTCCCTCATGGAGGGCGCGGGATTCGTACAGCGCGGCGACGGCGATCAAAACCAGACGGTCCACTGAACACATTGAGATGGCAACCAGAAAGCGTGTGCCGGGAGTGAAATCGACATCGGGTACGGCGGGGGGGGCGAAGAGCCGTCCCACCGCGAAGCGCGCGGCCAAGGGCAAGGCGACGAAAAAGGCCGCCGCCCGGCGAGGGAAGCCGGTCGTCGAGTACTTCGAGGGTCCGGCGACCGCTGGCGGCAGCACGCTCGTGATCGTCGAGTCGCCCACCAAGGCGAAGACGATCGGCAAGTATCTCGGACGCGGCTACCGCGTGCGCGCGACGGTCGGCCACATCATGGATTTGCCCGAGAAGAAGCTCGGCATCGACGTCGAGAAGGGCTTCACGCCCGAGCTCGTGCCGATCCCGGGCAAGGAAAAGACGATCGCCGAGATCAAGAGCGCGGCGAAGGAGAGCCGTGAGGTCCTGATCGCGACCGACCCTGATCGCGAGGGAGAAGCGATCGCCCAGCACGTGGCAACGCAGATCAAGCCGAAGCGTGGCGACGTCGCCGTGCCGATCAGGCGCGTGCTCTTTCACGAGATCACGAAAGACGCCGTCCGTGCCGCGATCGAAAACGCGGGCAAGATCGACGCGAAGAAGGTAGAGGCGCAGCAGGCGCGCCGCGTGCTCGACCGGCTCGTCGGCTACAAAGCGAGCCCGGTCCTTTGGAAGACCGTGAAGAAGGGACTCTCCGCGGGACGCGTGCAGACCGTCGCACTGCGGCTGATCGTCGAGCGCGAGCGGGAGATTCGCGCGTTCACGCCGGTCGAGTACTGGACGATCGAGGCGCTGCTCGCCAAGGAAGGACAGGAGTTCACCGCCAAGCTGCACCACATCGATGGCAAGAAGGCGGAGATTTCGAACGAGGCCGACGCGCAGCGCATCATCACCGACCTGAGCGACCGCAAGACGTTCGACGTCACCGAAGTCAAGCGGCGCGAGCGTCGCAAGAATCCGGCGGCGCCGTTCACGACGTCGACGCTGCAGCAGGAGGCGGCGAAGAAGCTGTCGATGGGCTCGAAGCGGACGATGCGCCTCGCCCAGGATCTGTACGAGGGCATCGAGATCGGCGACGAAGGCGGCGTCGGCCTCATCACGTACATGCGAACCGATTCGACGCGCGTGGCGGAAAGCGCGGCGACTCAGGCGCGCGACTACATGCGCACCATGTTCGGCCAGGAGTACGTGCCGGCCGCGGTGCAGCTCTACGGTGACTCCAAGGCGAAGAACACGCAGGACGCGCACGAGGCCATTCGCCCGACCGATCCAACGCGCCGTCCCGATGCGGTGAAGCGATTCCTGACGCCCGACCAGTTCAAGCTCTACAACCTGATTTGGCAGCGCTTCATGGCGTCGCAGATGACGCCGGCCGTCTTCGACACGACCACCGTCGATTTCGACATCCCGTCGTCGAATCAACCGGACATCGGCCGGCGCAGCTATCTGTTCCGCGCCACGGGCTCGATCGTGAAGTTCAAAGGCTTCCTGGTCCTTTATCGCGAAGGCCGCGAGGACGGCGAGCATCGGACGCTCGAGGATGAGCAGGCGCTCCCGGTCGTCGAGGTCGGCGAGAAAGTGCCGTGCAAGTCGATCACGCCGAGCCAGCACTTCACCGAGCCGCCGCCGCGATTTTCCGAGGCGAGCCTCGTCAAGGAGCTCGAGCGGCTCGGCATCGGCCGTCCGTCGACCTACGCGTCGATCATCTCCGTGCTCGCCGACCGGCGATATGTGGAGCTGACTCAGCGCCGGTTCTTCCCGACGGAGCTCGGCGAGAGCGTCGAGAAGGTCATGGTGAAGCAGTTCCCGGACATCTTCAACGTGGACTTCACGTCGGAGATGGAACAGGAGCTCGACAAGATCGAAGAGGGTGACCTCGGCTGGCAGAAGGTTCTCAAGGACTTCTACTCGCCGTTCGCGGCGCGGCTGAACAAAGTGGACGCGCCGTCGCTGATCGCCGAAGCGTACGACCTGTCGAAGGTCCACGAGCTGCGGTGCCCGGAGTGCGGCGGCAAGCTCGAGCCGCGCGGCGGATTCTTCGGGCCGTTCCTCGCCTGCGAGAACCACCCGAAGAAGTGCAAGTACACGCGCCCGATCAAAGGCGAGAAGGCCAAGCCCGTGATGACGGAGTACAAGTGCCACGTCTGCGGCGCGCCGATGGTCATTCGCACGGGTCGCAGCGGGCAGTTCCTCGGGTGCAGCACGTTCCCGAAGTGCCGCGGCACTCGCTCTCTCCCTACCGGGGTGTTCTGCCCGAAGGACGGTGGCGAGTTGGTGGAGCGCCGCTCGCGCAAGCGCGGCACGGCGTTCTACGCGTGCGCGAACGAGGACTGCGACTTCGTCGCCTGGAACAAGCCCGTGAACGAAAAGTGTCCGGAGTGCGGTTTCGTCGGCGCCGAGATGAAGTTCAACAAGACGCGCGGCGACTTCCGCAAATGTCTCAAGTGCGGCAACGAGTGGGACGGGCCGAAAGTGGACGAACCGGTGGACGCGGAGCCGGCGCTCGCCGGCTGACCGACCGTCGGATCAGTGCGGCAGGGGTAGGCCGCCTTTGACGAGGACCGGCGTCGCTTCGGCGACGCCGTTTCCGTCTCCCAGCTCGCCGTGCGCGCCGTCGCCCCAGCAAAACACGCGCGCCGTCGAGTTGATCGCGCAAACGTGCTCGAGGCCCACATCCAACGCGACGACGTTCGAGATGCCCGTGATCTTTTGAGGCGTGTAGGAGCAAACGAACGTGACGGGAGCCGGGTTGACCACGCCCGGCGGGGAGAAGGGCGTGCACGCCGAGCTCGCGGCCGCGCCGCCGAGCTGGCCCTTGGATCCATAGCCCCAGCAGTACACGTCGCCGAGCGGAGTGAAGCCGCACGTCGTCGAGAAGATCGAGTTCGCGCGCGAACTGCGGATATTGCTGAACGGAACTCCGCCCGCGATCTGCGTAGCCACATGCCGCTCGACCCCCGTGCCATCTCCGAGCTGGCCCGACGAGTTGTTGCCCCAGCAGAACGCCGCGCCCGCGTCGTTCAGCCCGCACTCGTGAATCGGTCCGCTCGACAGGTCCCGTAGCTTGAGCGTTCCGGCCGCGGCGCGCGGCACGGACGAAGAGGACACATCCCCGGTGCCGAGCTCTCCATACGTATTGTCTCCCCAGCACCACGCGGCGCCGTCGGAGGTGAGCCCACACGCGCTGAAGAAATCGGCGACGACCGACGCGAATCGGACGCTCGTCTGCACCGGAGTCGCGCCCGTTCGGCGCACCGTGTCACCGACGCCGAGCTGGCCCTGGCTGTTGATCCCCCAGCAATACGCCGCGCCGCCCGCGTCGAGCCCGCAGCCGAACTTGGCGCCGACCGTGATCGACGCGAACGGATGCGGCGCCGCGACGGCGACCGGGACGGTGCGATAGCTGAGCGGGACTCCGGGTTGCGTGGGGTCGTCGCCCCAGCACCAGGCCGTGCCGTGGCGATCCAACGCGCACACGGAGGCATATCCTGCCGCGATCGCGGCGAACTGATGTCCGCCGGCGGTCGGGGTCGGGACGAGCTCGGGGTTGAAGCTCGAGTCGCCGAGCTGGCCCCGAAGGTTGTCCCCCCAGCAATAGGACTTGCCGTCGGTCGTGAGGACGCACGAGAACTGCTGCCCCGTCGCCAGCGCGGTGGTCACCACCGGCGTGCTGGGGAACGAAGGCCCGACCGAGTCGCTGCCGCACGCGAGCGCGCCGACGAGCACGGTGGCGGCGATCGACGGCATTGCTCGCCCAATGGTGTTCGCCAAGAACTGGGACTGAGAAGACATTGCGACTCTCCGATCGGTGACGACGCGCCATCAATCGTACGGGCGTCTTCTCCGGTCGGCAAGACGGGAGTGTTCATCGTTTCCTAATCGCCGATCGGCTTCTCCGCGTCCCCGTGAGTGAACAACATGGTCCGCGTCTGCGGACCGTCCGTCACGCGCACGACGTTGACCTGATCGGCGAACAGCTCACAGAGCATCTGGTCGCGCAGCGACAGCTTGCGCGCCGGCGCGAGATTGGTCTCCGCGCAGAGCCAAAGCAGGTCGCCCTGACGGCGCGTCCCGCAGTCGCGCAGCACGAGCGGACCGCCGGCTTCATCGGCGACGGAAATCGCGCGCGCGACGTAGTCGGCAGCCCGCGCGTCCCACGAGCCGGTTTTTCTCGCCGCGTTCAGGGCGGTGCCGAAGTCATCCGCGAAGATGCGCACGACGACGCGGAGCGTGTTGCGAGCGCGGTCGATCGTGACCTCCGCCATCGTCGTGTGCAGCGGATGCGCGGCGACGACGTCGACCGGCCTCGCCACCAACGTCGCCGCAAGCAGCAGCGCCGCTACCACGGACTTCGCTCCACGGCCCAGCGCGACGCGACCACCACGACGAGCAGCGAGACGCCGACGATCCGCAAACGAAGCGCCGGCCATCGCGTGCTTGGTTCCTTCGCGAAGGCGATGCCCGCCGCGATTCCGCGATCCACCAGTGCGAGCGCCAGCGCCGCCGCGCCGAGAATCACGATCTGACCGAGCTCGATCCCCACGTTGAAGCCGAAGAGCGGCAGCGCGATGTGCGTGACGAACATCGCGCTCAGGTAGTTGGCGAACCCCGCACCGTGGACGAGCCCGAACACGCCCGCGAACACCGGACGATACCGGCTCTGAATGCCCGCTCGGCGGCGCGCGCTGGCGATGAGATTCTCGACGCCCGTGGCGACGATCGTCACTGGGATCAGGAATTCGATCAGCGCGGCAGGGAAGTGCACGACTCCGGTGACCGCCAAACCGAGCGTCACAGAATGGCCGACCGTGAACGCGGTGATGACCCAGAGCGCCTGACGCACGTCGCGCGGGCGATAGATCGCCGCGAGCGCGACCAGGAACAGAATGTGGTCCATCGCTTCGATGTCGACGATGTGGCGAAAACCGAGTTCGATATACGTCGACAGCTCGCTCACTGTGCCTCCGACGCCGCGGTCGAAGCGGCCGGTTGCAGCGAGCGGGCGCGAGCGAACAACTCCCTGGCGGCGGTCTCGTCGCCGAGGGCGCGCTCGATCACGGCGGCGTGGTAGAAGAGTTGTGCGTCGCGTGTTCCCTGCGCGAGCGCATGGGCCATTGCGGCCTTTGCTTCGACGTCGCGGCCCTGCGCGTGGAGCGCCCACCCCAGCAGGTCGTATCCGTAGATGTCGCGGCGCGTGCGCAGCTCGACGAGCACCTTGCGATAGACACTGGCGACGTGGCGACGATGGTCGAGCAGGAAGAGACTCCAGGCGCGGTGGTACGCGCCCGGCTGCTTCAGTACCGCGACGTCCAGCGCCCGTGCGTACTCGTCGGATTTCGCGCTGTCTCCGGTCGCGGCGTAGGCATCGCTCAATACGCCGAGCGTCGCCGGGTCGAGCGACGTGGCGATCGCCTGCTCGCCCGCGGTGATCGCATCCCGCCATTCGTGCCGCGCGGCGGCGAGCCTCGCGGTCGCGGCGAGCAGTCTATAGTCGCCGGGATGGGCGGCGAGCCCGGCGCGGTACTCGGAATCCGCCTGGGCGTACTTGCCGCTCCGCAGATCGAGGTCGCCGTTGCGAAGCCAGAACCACGCGACCTGCTCGCGGGGAAGATGCGGCGTCGCGAGCGCCGTCTTGAGCGCCGTGCGCATGAGCCAACGTGCTTCGCCGGTGCGCCCCTCGATCTCGGCCCAGCGCGCGAGACGGGGAGCCACCGAGAGGTCGTGCGCGAAACCGCTGAGGCTGTCGAACGCCACCCGCGCCGAGTCGTACTGTCCCAGCTCCATCTGGATCTCGCCGACGGCCGCGCGCAGCGAGGGAACGTCTCGGTTGCGGTCGCGCAGCGTTCGCGCGATCGACAGAGCTTCATCGAACCGGTGTTGCGCGAGGAGGCTCGCCGACAGCACCTGCGCGGCGGCGTCGTTTCGCGACTCGCGGTTGCGAAGGGATCGTCGCGCGGCGGCTTCGGCGCGGAGCGCGTCGCTCGGGTCGCCGGTTTCGCGCGACCGTTGGAGGTAGAGACCGCCCAGCCGCGCCAAGTCCGTTGCGCCGGTGGGATCGCGGTCGGCTCGCTGTTTGTAGAACTCTATATCCAGGTCGAGAACTTCGCTCTCGCTGAGCGGCGGCGCGGCGGCGGCGGCCGTGACCGCCCTCGGCGCGTGCCCGCTCGGCGAGCATCCAACCACCGCCGCGCCGGCCACCGCCAGCGCGCCAAACGCGGCGCGGGCGATGACGAGCGGGCGAAACGAACGGACGAAGCGCGACGGAGGTCGTGTCATGGCTCTTACTTCGGGTTCGCGAGGTACGGGAACGTCGTCTGGAACGTGCTGTGCGACCCGACGTCGTCCGTGCACAACGGAAGCGTGAACGGCTTGCAGACGAACTGTGTGGGGTCGAGCAGGTCGCTGAAGATCGCGGTGAGACCGGCGTCGACGACGTCGTCGGTGAGCTTGCGGCCGCCCCACCCGTTCGCGAGCGCCCAACTCAGCCAGCCCGCCGTCGTCGGCGCCTTGTCCGTCTGGACGATGAGCATGTCGGGCAGGAGCACGGACGCGAGCGTGTTCTGGAGCGTCGTCGCCTGCGGCCTGAACGCGGCGACGAATCCCTTCACGGTGCCGCCGAACGCGGCGGCGTCGCCGTCAGGACCGATCGATCCGTGGAACCCGTGATCCTTCTTGGCGAGGAACACCTCGCTCACCAGCGGGTTGCCGAGCCGCTGGACCTGGTTGAAGGTGCGGGTCGAGTTGGAGCTCGGACCCGTGGTGTCGCTGTCGTCGGAGCACGCGGCGCTCAGCGCGAGCGCCGCCAGTGCGCCGGCCAGCGCCAGCACGCGGCCTCCGCTCCGGAGTGAATGCATGGACATTGTGATTCGCCTCTCTGATGCGGTGAGTGTATTGTCGTGAATTGGCGGCGGTCAGCGGCTGATCGTGCCCCAGATTCCGAGCTTCGCCGACCCACCGGCCGTGAGCATCGCGGTCGGCAGCTCGACGACGATCGACAGCACGTTGAAGCCCTTGGTGAAGTCCACCGCCGCGGCGGCGCTGCGGAAAGAGCTCGCGGTCGCGGTGTCGGGAAGCGCCGACAGCGGTCCCGTCGACGGCTTGCGGTCGGGGAGGATGCGGAAGAACTGCTCGAGATCGATGAAGAACGGTTCCTCGCGAGCGCCGGCGAACACCTGGATGCCGCTCGGCGATCCGAGTACCTGATTGACCGCGCCCGTGATCGACGGCGTCGCGTTGGCGATCTGGTTGTTCATCGCTCCGATCACTGGCGGCGCGACCGGGCCGCGGACTTCGACCGTTTGGTTCGCGCCGGTGCCCTTGAAGACGATCTGGATGACTTTGTCTTCCTTGGCGTCGCCGGTGTTGTCGATCTTGAACTGGTACAGGAGATTCGGGTCGAACGAGGTGGACGGAGTTTGCGCCGGCGTGAGGAACGCCCAGCTGTTGAGCACGAGCGCGATCCGGTCGGGCGACGAACCGGGGAACGCGTAGACGTCGGTCATGTCCATCGCAGGGTTCAGCTCGACGAGCGGATTGTCCTGGTGGTCCGACGCGCGCGCGATGCCGATGCCGGTGCCGGCAAGGACCGCGACCGTTGCCACGGCTGCCGCCAGGCGTGCCCCTGGCGTGTGCAAGCGAAACCGCATGAAACCCTCCTATCGGGGGGAGTTGAGCCGGGGCGCGCGGCCGAGGTGCGACGGCCCCAAGCAGTGCACTCGGCCCTTGGGGCCAAGTGCGGAGGGTACGCCAGGCGCGCGAAATCGGATTTAGGAACAGCGACCCCCGGGTGGGCGCCGAGCCAACACGCGCCGGAGGTGACGGGTAGAGCGCGCCGGTGCATCTTGCAGGGGCCGGGACACACGGCGCGCCCCGCGTCGAGCCATCACGGACACGAGACCGATATGAACCGACAGAGATTGAATACCCTCGCGGCGGCCGCGCTCATCTTCGCGCCGACGGTCGGGATCGCTCAGAGCACGATTCCGTCGCGGTTGAGCGACAAGGAGATCTGGCAGCTCAACGCCGACTTCTCCGAGGCCGAGCGGGTATTTCCGTTCCGACAACCTGCTGTCGAACGAGACGGGCTTTCAGGCGGTGATTCCGTATCTCCGCGGCGTCGATCAAACCGGGCGGCGTCTACCTCGGCGTCGGCCCCGAGCAGAACTTCACGTACATCGTGTCGCTGCAGCCGAAGATGGCGATCATCTTCGACATCCGGCGCGGCAACATGATCGAGCACCTGATGTACAAGGCGCTGCTCGAGACCTCCGCGGATCGCGCCGATTTTCTGTCGAAGCTGTTCAGCCGGCCGCGCCCGTCCGGGCTCGACACGAGCTCGTCGCCGCAGCGGTTGTTCGAGGCGTACGTCGCGGCCGCGCCGGACACGATGCTCTACAAGAAGAACTTGGCGGCGATCAAGTCGCACCTGGCTTCACGGGGCTTCGCGATGGGCGACAGCGACAGTCAAGTCGATCGAATACATCTACTCTCAGTTCTACGAGGCCGGCCCGCAGATCAACTACAACTTCTCGAGTGGCGGCGGCGGCGGATTCGGACGCGGCAACATGCCGACGTACGCCACGCTCCAGGTTGCCACCGACACCGCGGGGAAGAACTGGGCGTACCTCGCCACGGAAGCGAATTACCGGTGGCTCAAGGATTTCGAGACGAAGAATCTGCTCGTGCCGGTCGTTGGCAACTTCGCCGGGCCGAAGGCGATCCGCGCCGTGGCGCAGTACCTCAAGGAGCATCACGCGGTCGTCGGAGCCTTCTACACGTCGAACGTCGAACAGTATCTCTTTCAGCAGGATGACGAGTGGTCGCGCTTCTACAAGAACGTGGCCACGCTTCCCCTCGACTCGACCAGCACGTTCATCCGTTCGATCGGCGGCGGCTTCCGCGGCGGCTACAACACCGCGGCGCCCCAGATGCGCTACGGCGGCCGCCTTGCATCGGTCACGTCGGGAATTCAGGATCTGCTCAAGGCGTTCAACGAGGGCAAGATCCAGTGGTACGGGGACGTCATCTCAATGTCCAGGTGAAACAGGTCTCTGGTCACTGGTCTCAGGTCTCCGGGGAATAGCGAGAGCGTGAGCGAGATCCACATTGTCGGTGGCGGTCTGGCCGGGAGCGAGGCGGCTTGGCAGTTGGCCGAGCGCGGGCACGACGTCGTCGTGCACGAGATGCGCGGCGTGCGCGGAACTCCCGCGCACAAGACCGACCGGCTCGCCGAGCTCGTGTGCTCGAACACGTTCAAGAGCACCGAAACATCCAACGCGCACGGATTGCTCAAAGCGGAAATGCGCCTGCTCGGCTCCGTCGTGCTGTGGGCCGCGGATCAGGCGCGTGTGCCCGGCGGGACCGCGCTGGCCGTCGATCGTGACGTCTTCTCGTCCGCCGTCCACGAGCGCGTGACGTCGCATCCGCGAATCAACGTCGTGCGCGAAGAAGTCTCGGAGTTGCCGAGCCCCGGGATCGTCGCCACGGGTCCGCTCACGTCCGACGCACTCGCCGAGGCAATCAGGTCGCGACTCGGCGTCGAGTCGCTCGCGTTCTACGACTCGATCGCGCCGATCGTCGCCCAGGAGTCGATCGACGAGTCGCTCGTATTCCGTGCGTCGCGATACGGCAAGGAGACGATGGACGCCGGCGACGCCGAGGGCGGAGCGTATCTCAACTGTCCGCTCACGCGAGAGCAGTACGAGGCGTTCATCGACGCGATCATCGCGGCCGACCAGCACCATGGGCACGAATTCGACGAGGTGCCGTACTTCGAGGGATGCATGCCCGTCGAAGAGATGGCGCGGCGCGGGCGAGAGACGCTCCGCTTCGGCCCAATGAAGCCGGTCGGGCTGCGCGATCCGCGCACCGGCAGGGAGGCGTACGCCGTCGCACAACTTCGCATGGAAGATCGCGGCGGACGCATGTGGAACATCGTCGGGTTCCAGACGCGGCTGCGCATTCCGGAGCAGCAACGCGTCTTCCGGATGCTCCCCGGCCTCGAGAACGCCGAGTTCCTGCGCTTCGGATCGATCCACCGAAACGCGTACGTCAACTCACCGGCGTCGCTCAGCGCGCATCTGTCGTTGCGTGACGATCCGATGACGCTCTTCGCGGGACAACTGACCGGCGTCGAGGGCTACACCGAGAGCACCGCCACCGGACTCCTGGCGGCGATCAACCTCTCGCGTCTGCTGTCCGGCGACGCGCCGGTCCTGCCGCCGCCCACGACAATGATCGGCGCGCTGTATCGCTATCTCCGCGAGGCCGACCCGGCGCATTTCCAGCCGATGAACGCGAACTTCGGGTTGCTCGACGATCTGTCGGAGCGCGTGAAGGACAAGCGCCTGAAGCGCGAGCGTTTCGCCGAGCGCGCGTTGGCGGCGATGGCCGAGTGGCGCGAATCGGTGACGCTCACGGCATTGGCGGCGCCGGAGCGGGCACCGGCGTGACCGACGACGCCGGGAACAGCGACCCCCGTCAAATCGACGTCCGCGACTTTCTCGATCACCTGTCGAAAGAGCGCGACGTCTCGCCGAACACCGTCCGCGCCTACGAGCGCGACCTCACGGAGTTCGTGCGTTTCCTCGGCCGCTACTACGCCGGGGGGCAGGGGGGGGCGACTGGACGTGGCAGGGTGTCGATCGGCTGGCGATGCGCGGATTCCTCGGCCACCTTGCGCGGCGCAACCTGTCGAAGCGTTCGATGGCGCGAACGCTGTCCGGCGTGCGCAGCTTCTACCGATACTTGCATCGCAGCGAGGTCGTGGACACGAACCCGGCGCGAGCCGTCGGAGCGCCGCGGCTCGAGAAATATCTGCCGGCGTATCTCGACCGCGCGCAGATCGATCTCCTGTTTCAGATGGCCGAAGTACGCGCGTGGGAGGGACGTTTCGTCGACGTGCGCAACCTCGCGATCCTCGAGCTGTTCTACTCTACGGGGATGCGCCTGTCGGAGCTTCAGGGATTGAGCCGCGGTGACCTCGACATGGTGACGCAGCAGGCGAAGGTGCGCGGCAAGGGGCGAAAGGAGCGCATCGTTCCCGTCGGAAATCACGCGATACTCGCGCTGCGGAACTACGAGGCGAAACGGGACGAGCTGTTGCGGTCGGTGGGTCGCCAAGGCGACCGGAGCGCGGTCTTTCTCTCGCGAAACGGGCGGCGCATCGGCGTGCGAGCCGTACAGAAGGTCGTGACGGGCTTTCTCAAGCGAATCGACGAGGACGCCGGGCTGAGCGTTCACTCGCTGCGCCACACGTTCGCCACTCATCTGTTGGACGCCGGCGCCGATTTGCGGGCCGTGCAGGAGCTGCTGGGGCACGCATCCATTTCGACGACGCAGATTTACACCCACACGAGCGTCGAGCGGCTCAAGCAGGTCTACCAGAAGGCCCACCCGCGCGCGTGAGGCCGCAGGGGCCGGGGGAAGAAGCCCTCGCCGCCCGCGCTAGGTTTCCTGATATGTCGAACGAGAAAGGCGGAACGCTCCCCACCATCCGCGCCACGACGATTCTGGCCGTGCGGCGGGGAGGGAAGGTCGCGATCGGTGGCGACGGCCAGGTGACGGTTGGGGAGACGGTCATGAAATCGCACGCGCAGAAGGTGCGCGTGCTCCACGGCGGCAAGGTGGTCGCCGGCTTCGCGGGAGCCGCGGCCGACGCCATGACGCTGTTCGAGAAGTTCGAGGAGAAGCTCGAGCGCTACCCCCTGAATCTGTCGCGCGCGGCGGTGGAGCTCGCCAAGGATTGGCGCAGTGACCGCGTCCTCCGCCGGCTCGAGGCGATGCTCATCATCGCCGACAAGGATCACGGCTTCATCGTCTCCGGCACCGGCGAGCTGATCGAGCCGGACGACGGGATCCTCGCCATCGGATCCGGCGGGTCGTACGCGCTCGCCGCCGCTCGCGCGCTCGCCGACGCCACGCAGCTCGATGCCGTGGACATCGTCAAGCGAGCCATGGGCATCGCGGGCGAGATCTGCATCTATACGAACACGAACATTTCAGTTCTAGAAGCCTGAGCCGATGCCGTCCAGTCGTACGCAGCAGGCGCTCGCGCGCCTCGCCGACCTCACGCCGCGGCAGATCGCCGCGGAGCTGGATCGCTACATCGTCGGCCAGGCCGAGGCGAAGAAGGCCGTCGCGATCGCGCTGAGAAACCGATGGCGGCGCCAGCGCGCGCCCGACTCGATTCGCGAGGAGATCTCGCCGAACAACATCATCCTCATCGGTCCGACGGGCGTGGGGAAGACGGAGATCGCGCGGCGCCTGGCGAAGTTGGCCGGCGCGCCGTTCATCAAGGTCGAAGCGTCCAAGTTCACCGAGGTGGGCTACGTCGGCCGCGACGTCGAGTCGATGGTGCGCGACCTGGTCGAAAGCGCGATCGACATGGTGCGGAGCGAGCGCGAGTCCGAGGTGGAGGACCTCGGCCACGAGCGTGTGGACGAACGGCTGCTCGATCTCCTTCTCCCGCCGCCGGCCGCGCAGACGACGCCCGGTCAGCCGGGAGCGGCGGCTCCGCCGGGCGACGGCGCGCACGAAAAGCCCGAAGCGCCGCCGCGGCCGTCGCCGACTGCCTCCGACGACGACGCGCTCGGCGTCTTCCTGGTGTCGGGGCAGGGCACCGTTACCAAGGAAACCGTGGACGTCGCGCAGGAGCGCTACAAGCGGACGCGCGACAAGCTGCGGCAGCTGCTGCTCGACGGACGCCTCGAGGACCGCGAGGTCGAAGTGGAGGTGACGCCGCAGTCAGCGCCCATGTTCGACGTGCTCGCCTCGCAGGGTGCGCCGGAGGGGATGGACAATTTCGCCGACATGCTCAAGGAGATGTTGCCCAAGCGCAAGAAGAAACGCTCGGTCAAGGTCTCCGAGGCGCGGCGCATACTCTTCGAGCAGGAGCTGGAAAAGCTGATCGATTTGGAGGACGTGACCGCCGACGCGCTCGACCGCGTCGAAAAACTCGGCATCATCTTCCTCGACGAGATCGACAAGATCGCCGGCGAGCGGTCGCAGACGGGCGGTCCCGACGTCTCGCGCGAAGGCGTTCAGCGCGACCTGCTGCCGATCGTCGAAGGCTCCAACGTCCAGACGAAGTACGGCATGGTGAAGACGGACCACGTGCTCTTCATCGCGGCCGGCGCGTTTCACGTCTCGAAGCCGAGCGATCTCATTCCGGAGCTGCAAGGCCGCTTTCCGATCCGGGTCGAGCTCAAGCCGCTCACCGAGAAGGACTTCGTGCGGATCATGACGGAGCCGGAGAACGCGCTGACGAAACAGTACGCCGCGCTCGTCGAGGCCGAGGGCGCGAAGCTGGACTTCACCGAGAGCGGAATCGCCGAGATCGCCCACATCGCCGCGATGGTGAACGAACGGATGGAGAACATCGGCGCCCGCCGCCTTCACACCGTGATGACGACGCTGCTCGAGGACGTGCTCTTCGAGCTTCCCGATCGCGGGAAGGAGGCGATCTTGGTGGACGGCAACGTCGTGCGCGAGCGTTTGAAGGCGATCGTGGAGGATGAGGACCTTCGGCGGTATATCCTCTAACCATTATCTTGGTCCGATGCCCACCCCCGTTCCTTCCGATTTCCTCGCGATCCCCGACTTCAGTCGTGAGCAGCTCGAGGGTGTGTTCGCGCTCGCCGAGTCCATGCGCGCCGGCACGTACAAGAAGCGCCCGCTCGAAGGAAAGACGCTCGCCATGATCTTCATGAAGGCGAGCACGCGAACTCGCGTGTCGTTCGAGGTCGGAACGTTTCACTTGGGCGGACATGCGCTCTTTCTTTCGCCGCGCGACGTACAGCTCGGCCGCGGCGAGCCGATCGCCGACACGGCCCGCGTCCTTTCGCGCTATGTCGACGGCATCATGATTCGCACGTTCGCGCACCAGGACATCGAGGAGCTCGCGCGCTACGCTGACGTGCCCGTCATCAACGGGCTGACCGACATGCTGCACCCGTGCCAGGTGCTCGCCGACTTGCTCACCGTCCGCGCGGAATTCGGCGAGATCGCCGACAAGAAGTACGCGTGGATCGGCGACGGCAACAACATGGCGAACTCGTGGATCAACGCCGCATACCGATTCGGCTTCGACCTCGACCTCGCGTGTCCGGAGGGCTACGAACCCGCCGACCATCTGCTCGCTCGTGCGCAGACGGCGGCGAAGGTACGTGTTCTGCGTGATCCCATGGAGGCGGCACGGGGCGCGCACGTCGTCAATACGGACGTCTGGGCGTCGATGGGGCAGGAGCAAGAGCAAAAGGATCGCGAGCGAGCGTTCAAGGGATTCACCGTGAGTCCGGCACTCATGAAAGCGGCCGACAAGAAAGCGATCTTCCTCCACTGTCTTCCCGCGCACCGCGGCGAGGAGGTGTCCGCCGACGTAATCGACGGTCCGCAGAGCCGCGTCTGGGACGAAGCCGAGAATCGGCTCCACGTGCAGAAGGCGATCATGGCCGTGCTGATGGGCGGCGAAGCGCCGGTGGGGGGGGCGACGTGAGCGCGGCGGGCGATCTCGAGGGCGGCCGCGCCCCGGATTTCTCGGGGATCACCGACAGCGGGGAGACGCTCAAGCTCGCGTCCTTTCATGGACAGACGGTCGTCCTGTTCTTCTATCCCAAGGACGATACCCCTGGCTGAACGGTCGAGGCGTGTTCCTTTCGGGACACCCTCCCTCGGTTCGAGGGACTCGACGCAGTCGTGATCGGCGTGAGCCCTGACTCACCGAAATCACATCAGAAGTTCAAGAAGAAATTCGACCTTCCGTACACGCTGCTCGCCGACGTGGATCACGCGATCGCCGTCAAGTACGGCGCGTGGGGTGAAAAGTCGATGTTCGGGCGAAAGTACATGGGAATTCTGCGCACGACGTTCGTCATCGATCCCTCGGGCAAGGTCTCGAAGGTGTTCGAGAAGGTGCAGCCGGAAGGGCATGGAGAAGAGGTCGCCAAGTTCCTGGCGGTGGAAAAGGCGAGAACCTGACCTACGGCGCGTGCGCTCCCCGGGCGTTGCGCTCCAACCGAAGCACGAGATGCCGCCGAACGTCGCTCCACTCCGGCGCGATGATGCTGTACTGATGCGTATCCCTCGCCGTCCCGTCTCGGCGGGCCATGTGGTGGCGCAGCACTCCGTCTTTCTTCGCGCCGAGGCGCTCGATCGCCCGCTGGGACGCGAAGTTGAAGTTGTCGGTGCGCAGGCCGACGACCGCGCATTTGAGCGACTCGAATGCATGCGTCGAGCAGGAGCAGCTTGCACGTCGTGTTCACGTGCGTGCGCTGAAATCGCGCCGCGTACCACGTCCAACCAATCTCCACGCGATCGATCGGCGCGACGATGTCGTGGTAGCGCGTGCTGCCGATGATCCCGCCGCTCGCCGCGTCGCGCACGGCCCACGCCAGCATGTGGCCGTCGCGCTGGCCGGCGAGCGCGTTGTCGATGTACGCGGCAACCTGGTCGGGCGCGGGGACCGACGTGTACCAGATCTCCCACAGATTTCCGTCGGCCGCCGCGGTGGCCAGACCCGCACGATGGTCCTGCGTGAGCGGCTCGAGACGAATGCCGTTGCCTTCGAGGACGACTGGGCGGGGATGGATCACGTTGCGAGGTGTGCGATGACGGCGAGCGCCGCGCCGCGCGCGCGTTGAGCGACGGTTTTTCCTCGGCCGTCCTTGTCGGACGTTCGCGCGCCGTGCTCGATGAGCAAGCGGATGATCGCCGTTTGCTGTACCTTCGCCTCGGGAGTACCGCTTCCACTCTTCCCGGTCGTCTGAACGGCAAGGTGCAGCGGCGTCGAGCCGGCGTCGTTGTTCAGGCGAGGATTCGCGCCGCGCTCCAGCAGCGCGTGCACCGCCTCCGCACAGCGAGTTCGTACGGCGACATGCAGCGGTGCGACGCCGCCGGCGGCCAGGCAATTGGGATCGGCACCCGCGTCGATCAACAGCTCGATCGTCGCCGCCTGACGCTTCGGATTCCACGGCTGTCCGCCGGGCGCGCCCGCGGCCGCCGCGTGCAGAGGCTCGGCGCCGCGTCGGTTCTTCGCCCGCACCTCCGCGCCGAGCTTGAGCAGCTGTTTGCAGATCTCGGTCCGGTACGCGGCCGCCGCGAAGTGCAACGCGGTGTCGCCCGAATAGACGTATCGCGCTGCCTCGGGAACGAACCATCGCCGCGCGTCCTCCCGGCTCGCGCCGACGACGATCGCGCCTCGCGCCAGTTCGGGCGACGTGCGGAGCGTGCGCGAGACGGTCGCGGTCTCACCCCGCGCGATGGCGCGGAACAGGTTCGCGAGCGCCGCTGTCCGATCGTTGCTCACGAGCGTTGCGTCGGCTCCTGATACAAGCCGAGAACGTTGCCACCGGGGTCGCGGAACCTGGCCGTGAGCTCCGGCGCGTCGGCGCCGAGCGGCTGCACGATCGTCCCGCCGCTCGCTTCGATCGTCTCGCACGTGTCTTCGACGCTATCGACCATGATGTAGACGAGGAGCCCCGGGTTCGTAGACGCGGGGCGCCCGACCACGAACGCGCCGCTGACGGCTCCCGTCACGTCGTCGAAGGCCTGAGTGCCATCGCCGCGCGTCCGCATCCGCCATCCGAAGACCTTCGAGTAGAACAAGGCGGATTGCGCGACGTTCGAGGCTGGCACCTCGAGATAGCAAACTTTTCCGTGCGTTGCGCTCGCCATCGGGACTCCGTGCTCGAAAAAAAAACGCCCCCCCCCCACATCCCGGATCTGAAATTAGGTCGCTTCGGGGTGCGAACCAATCCATCGGCCGGTAACGGCGTAGCCGAGCGGCAATGTGGCCAGCCAGCCGACCGTTCCCACGAATCCAGCGACCATCCCAATGAGAAAGACCGTGCCGACGACGATCGCCCAGATTCCGAATGCACCCTCGAGGCCGCCGCTCGCTGGGCTCCTGCGGGCGTTGGCGCGAGCGGTCGCTCCCGGAGCGATGCGGTCGAGCCAGGCCGGTGCAGGTCGAGGATTCGCCTGCGACGAGTCCATTGCGTGTTTGATCTGTCCCAGCGTTCCAGCGGGGACTATCGCGGCCGTGAAGCTGAATACCCCGATGAGCGCCACTGTGACGGCGACGACGGCCGCGACCCAGCTCGACACTCCTGATAGACGTCGGCCTCTGCGCCGAGCAATCGCCGCCGTGACGGCGATGCCGATCGCCGCGACCAACGCGCCGCCGAACGTGAACGACGCCGCCAACAAGAGCGCGGCGACCCCCGCCACTCCGGCAACGATGCGTTTGGCGACGGACCGCCGAACGGCAGGAACCGGCGGCGCTTCGGATGACTCGGTGTCGAGATTCATTGGCGAAGAAGGAAGAAATTGGGCGCCAATCCCCAAAAAAGACGACGCCCTCATTCCAAATGTGGAATGAGGGCGTCGTTTCGTCCAATCGGGGGGTCTTCGCTATGACCCGATCCCCGCCGATCGGTCGATGCAGGCCGAATTCGCGTTCTTGAGGAAGAGCGGGTTGTTGGCCTCTTGCTGCGGAATCGGCAGGTTCACGTCCGTCCCGAAATTCGCGCCGGCCTTCGAGCTGTTGGTCGGCTCGTACGGGCCAATCGGGAACACGGCGTCGGCGGTGCGCCCGTACTGCCAGATCAGGCGCCGCATGTCGCCAAGTCGGTGTCCGGTGAGGAACAGATTGAGCGCGCGCTCCGTGAAGAGCAGGTTCTGGCGACCGCTCGCCGATGCTGGGACGTCGGCCGACGTGAGCGCCGGCGGGGGATCCAACGGCTGGCTGTTCGTCGCGCCGTCGGCGGTGTACGTCAACGCGTGAGCGCGGGCGTCGTTCAGGTTCGACAGGAACCCGCCGACATCGTTCGCGGCCAACGCGGCCTCGGCCTGGATCAACCGCGCCTCGGTGCCCAGCGCGAGCGGCGTCGGCGAGCTGCGGTCGCTGTACTTCGTCGTGAGGAACAGCTCCGTCTCGCCGTCGAAGCCCGGACCGGCGTCGATGATCGGGACGCGCGGATCGCCGAGCGACGCGAAGGCGAGGCCATTCGTACCCTCCTGGTCACCCACAGCGAACCGGCCCTCGAGGTAGTTGAACGCGAAGAGGGCGCTGTTCTGCCGCAGGGTATTCTCGTCGTGCTGGATGCTGTAGCTGAAGGTCGACGGCACCTGTGCGACGGCGGTCGCGGCCTGCGCCGCCTGGTTCAAGTCGAGCAGCGCACGTCCCTTGCCGATGCGGGCCAGGTTCAGCGCCGTCGAGCCGCCACTGGCGGTGGCGATGGCGATCGCCGAGTCGAACTTCGCGACCGCCGCGGTGAGCAGCTGGCGGCCGCTCTGGGGCTCGCCGTAGCTGAAGGTACCGTCGTCATTCACTTTGCTCGTCGGGACACCGTTGCAATACGACTCGGCGATCATGACGTACGTGAACGCGGCCAACGCCTGAATTTCAGCGCCGTGCGGATTCGTCGGATCGAACTGGCGAAAGCGGCTCGCGACGAGATCGGCTGTAGCGCGCGCGCGCTGAATGTCCTGGAAGGTCTGGAGCGTCGTGAGGTTGATCGGCTTCGTGGCGCGGCGGTCGACCTCGATGCGAGTGTTGAACGTCTCGGCGTCGACCAGCTCGTCGGACAGAAGACCGCTCATCTGCGCGAGCCCTTCATTGTTGTCGAGCCCCGTGCCATAGCCGCCGGCATAGCCGATCTGGAAGTCGCCGATCGCCGCGGCGTAGGCCGCCGGAAGCGCCGCCGGCCCGGAGATGTCGGACGGGCGCACCACGTCCGGGGTCGGCGCGACGAGCAGGCTGTCCTGGTTGCACGCCCCCAGGATCGCGACCCCGGCCAGCGCGCCGGCCGCGATCGCACGCCCGATGTATTTAGAATGCATTGAAGTTGTCATATGTATCGAATGATCCTCAGAACGAGAGCGCGAGGCGCGCGGTGAAGTACCGCACCTGCGGCATCGTCAGGAAGTCGGCGGTCGTGAAGTTCGCCTGCGCCGCCGTGTTGAGCTCCGGGTCGACCCCCGTGTAGTTGGTCCACGTGTGCAGGTTGCGCCCGGCGATCGTGAGCGTCGCCGCCGCGGCCCTCATCTGCGTCGCGAACCGCTGCGGAAGCGAGAGCGTCAGCGCGACCTCGCGCAGCTTGGTGAACGAGGCGTCCTCGACGTAGCCGCCGGTCAGGCCGAAGGTCGCCGCCTGTGCGGCCGCCTGCTGGAACAGGTTGCCCGAGTTGGGCTGCTGCACCGGCGCGCCATTCAGGAAGATCGAATTGCGGTACACGTTCGTGAGATTGTAGATCTTCTGGCCGCCGCGGTGATCGAACGTCGCGGTGATACGCGCGACCTTTCCGAGCGCGAGTGACGGCACGATGTTCAGCTCGACGGTCGGGAAGGGTGTTCCAGCGTACGACGCCGAATCGGCGATCGTGTATTCGCAACCCGCGCTACCCGGGCCATTGGGGCAGCCGATCATGTTGTCGTGGTTCGCGTCGTTGACCGACGTGATCTGGCGGACGTAATAGGCGGAGAGCGGCAGACCTGGCTTGAAGATCTGAGTGTCGTCGAACCCGCCGGTGAACTGCGGCACGGGCACGCCGTTCTCGTCCACCCCGAGCGCCTCGAGCTTGTTCGAGTTCCACGACCCGTTGAGCCGGAGGTCGAAGCGGAAGTCGTTGCGGTCGAAGACGTCCATGTCGACCACGGCTTCGTGACCCCAGTTGCGTACGCGTCCGAGGTTCTGGAAGCGGTTGGTGGCCGAGCCGAGCGACGGCGGCAACACGACGCTCACCAGCTCGTCACGCGTGATCTTGTTGTAGTATGTGTACTCGAGGCTCACGCGATCGCGGAACAACGCGAGGTCGAATCCCCCCTCGGCTTCGGTGGACTTCTCGGGCTTGAGGTTCGGGTTGCCCGTGCCGCCGACCGTGAAAGCGGGAACGTCGGTGCCGTTCACCGTCACCGCGACCGGATTGTAGAACTGCTCCGCGGCCAGGTATCCCGGATTCTGTCCTGCCGACCCCATGGCCGCGCGAAGCCGCAGCGAGGAGATCGTCGAAAGCTTGGCCCGCGGGAAGAAGTCTTCATCGCTCAGCACCCACGAACCGCTGACCGACGGATAGTAGACGCGGCGGAAGTCCACGCCGAACGCGCTGTTGCGGTCCGTGCGCGCTGCCACGCTGAGGAAGCGCTTGTCGGCCCAGCCGATTTCTTCGCGGCCTAGGAAGCCAAGCGTCTTCACGTCGGAGTTGGTCTCGCTCACCGAGAAGCGCGCCGTCGTTCCGGCCAGCGACGACGTTCCCGCGAGCAGCTTCGCGCCGAAAGCGTCGGTGCGCGTGAACCCCACGTCGGAGTATTGCGTGCCGAGCGTGGACACGAAGCGGAAGTTGTCGTAGTGGTAGGTCGCGGAGCTGTTGACGTTGGCCGTGTAGTTCGTGACGATCGCGCGCTCGATGCTCCGATAGCCGTCCGCGCTGGGCTGGTCGACGGTCAGCACTGCCGGCGGCAGCGTCTCGTTGTCGTTGCGGTGGTCGATGTCGGCGCCGAGCGTCCCATTGACGGCCAGCCAGCTGAGCGGCGTCCAGTTGCTCGTCACGCCGCCGATGAGCCGCTGCACGACTTGCCGTGTGTTGATGTTGAAGAACGCGTTCGGATCGATGCCTGGGTTGAAGTACCCATGGCTCACCGTGTCGGTGCCGCCCGAGCAGAGACCCGGATGGTTTCGCGCGCCCGTCGGCGTGCAGTCGGCCGCGCGGCCAAGGAGCGACGCCGAGATCACGCCGAACGAGTTGTTGTCGTTCTGCGGGCGACGGAGGTCGCTGTTGGTGTAGCCGACGTTCAGGTTCATGTCGAGCGCCCGCGAGAGCTGCGTCCGGACGTTCGTTCGCAGATTGAGGCGCTGTTCGGCATTGACGGCGATGACGTTCTGCTCGCGCTGATACTCGCCCGACACGTAGTACGCCGCCGCGTCGGAACCGCCGGCGACGCTCGCTCCCGCGAGCCGACGATCGCCGTTGCTTTCGATGCCGGCCGCCTTGAGCGGATCATTCGAAACGACGGAGTCGATACCGACGCACGCGTTCGTGAGGCCGGACGTGCGGCGGGCCAGATTGCAGTTGGTGACCAACGCGCCCGACGACGTGTGGCCGTACGAACGCAGGTTGAGCGGATAGTCGTTGACGTCCTTCAGGTTGCCGTTTTCAACGAACGCGTCCCAGCGCGTCTGACCGGCGCGGCCGTGCTTGGTGGTGATCTGGATGACGCCGTTCGAGGCCGCCGTTCCGTAGAGCGCCGCCGCTGCGGGTCCCTTGATCACCTCGATGCTCTCGATCTCCTCGGGATTGATGTCGTTGAAGCGCGACGGCAGCTGACCGCCGGTGCCCTGCGCCGACGACTGCGAGGAGTTGTCCGCGCGAATGCCGTCGATGATCAGGAGCGGATCATTCGAGAGCGAGATGGAGTTCGATCCGCGAATGCGGATGCGGGAGCCCGCTCCGGTCTCGCCGGCGGCCTGCTGCACGACGACGCCGGCCACGCGCGAGCTGAGCGCGTCGGACAGCGTGCTGATGGCCGCCTTGGGGATGGCCGAGCTGTCGATGGTCGCTGTCGGCGCGCCGTTGGCGCGCCTGAGCTGCGTCTCGCCCGTCGCGGTGATCGTGAGTGCGTCGAGCGTCGTCACGGCTGGAGACATCGTGAAATCCGCGGTCGTCGTGTTCTCGCCCGACACGACGATAGAGCGCGAAGCCGCACTGTATCCGATGCGTTGGGCTGCGAGCTGGACTGTTCCGGCGGGCACACCCGGAATCCGATAGGCCCCCGAATCGTTGGTCGCCGCGCCGCGCGTCGTGCCGACGACGCGAATCTGGACGCCGGCGAGCGGTCGGTTGGTCGTGCGCTCGGTTACGCGTCCCACGAGGGTGCCGGTGCTCTGGGCAAGCGCGGGTGAGGCGAGAGCCATCGCGGTGCCCGCAACGAACAAACGTCGAACTACTAAACGCATGAGCGTCTCCTGGTTGTCCCAACGTTGTACGACAAATGCAACGATCTCCGGTCATACGGCGCCCGGATCTGTTACAACCTTCTGATGTGACGTGGCCGTCACTTATGCGTTGTGTAAACTCGTGCGCGCACGGATGCGTTCGCGATGCGCGGAAGTGATGATCCGGCCTCTCGTGGGGCCGAAGAGGTCGCGGCGCGGAGCACACGGGTGCTCCGCTGACGCCGCTTGAAACGCCTTACGGTAGAGGCGTGTGCTGCGCGTTGACGAGCAGCCACTCACCGCCGCGCAGAACCCAGACGTCAGTGTAAGCGTCGCGTACGACGATGCGCCGCGGGGGTTCGCGCTTCGTGTACGTCATGGCGAGCGTCTCGATCCCGGTCACGATCGCCACGTCGCCATAGAGGCGAATTCGCGTCGAGTCGCTTCGGATGCTGTCGATCGGATGCGGATCGGCGGCCAGGAGGTGTTCGCGCACGGCGCGGATTGCATCGGCTCGCGTGTGCAACCCGCCTCCGTGCTCGCTGCTCGGCGCCAGGTAATCCGTGGCGAGCAGTGCAGCGACCGCGATCGTGTCGAGTCGCTCGTATGCGTCGCGTCGAGCGGCCTCCCGCCCGAGCAGTTCTGAACAGGGTCCTCGAGCGGCGACGGACGGAATGACGCAGTAGGTCGTCGCTTGTCCGTGAGCCGTGCCCTGTGTTCCGAGCACCAGGGCCGCGGAGACCAGGAGGGCCGTTCGAATGGGATGAGACATGGGAAGGCCCAAATCTGGTGCGCAATTCGCGGCTTCGTCAGCGCCGGACGGGATTTTGTATAAACGCCGAAGCAAGGGGGATGTAAACCGACTATCCAAAAGTGACCCGCCGAGACAAGGTTTAGCGTTTAGTCGATACCCCACTTTCGAGGTCGCCCTATGCGCCGTCTCTCTCGGCTCTTCCTCCTCGTGCTGTCGATTTCGTTCATTCCGCGCGCGCGCGCGTCGGGGCAGCCACTTCAAACGGCCGACGAGATCATCGCCCGCTACACGCAGAGAGTGGGCGGCGCTCAGCGCCTCCACGCCGTGCTTTCGGTGCGGAGGTACGGCCATTTCTATGGCGGCGGAGGGTTCGAGGCGGTCATCGCCTATGAGAACGGTCGTCCGAACAAGGTGAGAGAGGAATTCACCTTCGGCGGACTCACCGGTGTCACCGCGTTCGACGGCAAGACCGGCTGGAAGATCGAGCCGTGGGCCGGGAAGAAGGACGCCGAACCGCTCGGCGAAGACGAGACGAAGGGCATCGTCGAGGACGCCGAGTTCGACGATCCGCTCTTCAACTACAAGGAGCGCGGCAACACCGTCTCGCTGGTCGGCACGGATCAGGTCGAGGGCACCGACGTCTACAAGCTCATGGTGACGCTCGCGAGCAACGGCGACGTGCGCACGTACTATCTGGACGCCGAGTCGTGTGTGCCGATCAAGTACGAGGTGAAGCGAACGGTCCGCGGCGCGGAGCGGTGGTTCGAGGTGGAGCTCGGCGACTACAAGGAAGTGCAGGGCGTCCTCTTTCCATTCTCCGTCGCCATCGGCGCCAAAGGAAGCTCGAGCGCCGACAAGCAGCAGTACTCGTGGGAGCGCATCACGGTGAACCCGGTGCTCGAGGAACGCCGTTTCACGAAGCCGGCGCCCGGCGACAAGATCGTGTCGGCGGAGAACGTGGTGCAGTCGGGAACGGCAGGGCCGAGCCCCGCGTCGTTGCCCGCTCCGTCACCGATGGGGGCCGCGGCTCGCGCGAGGGACGTGACTGTCATCGCCGACTCGGAGACCATCGCCGGACTCGGCGCGCGCAACATCGGCTCGGCCGCGATGTCGGGTCGCGTCACGTCGGTCGCTGCCGTGCACGAGGGCGACCGTCTCACGGTGTATGTCGGCGCCGCCAGCGGCGGCGTGTGGAAATCGAACAATGGCGGAACGACGTTTCGTCCGACGTTCGACAAACAGGACGTGCAGTCGATCGGGGCGCTCGCCATCGATCCGAAAGACCCCAAGGTCATTTGGGCCGGGACCGGCGAGGCATGGATCCGCAACTCGGTCTCCGTGGGCGACGGCATCTACAAGTCCACCGACGGCGGCGAGACGTGGACAAACATGGGTCTCGCGGAGTCCGAGCACATCGCGAAGATCCTCATCGATCCGACGAACACGAGCACGGTCTACGCGTGCGTGCCGGGCAAGGCGTTCAGCGACAGCGACGACCGCGGGGTGTACCGCACGACCGACGGCGGCAAGACGTGGACGAAGGTCCTCGCCGGTTCGAATGCGTCGACCGGCTGTTCGCTGATGACGATGGATCCGTCGACGCCCAAGACCCTATTCGCCGGCATGTGGGACTTCCGCCGCAAGGGATGGACGTTCCGTTCCGGCGGCGACGGGCCGGGCAAGCCGAGCGGGAGCGGGCTATTCAAGAGTACTGATGGCGGCGCGACCTGGACGCAGCTCGACGAGAAGACGGCGAAAGGGCTGCCGGCCAAGCCGTGGGGGCGCGTCGCGGTGACGGTGGCGCCGTCCAAGCCGAGCGTCGTCTACGCGTTCATCGAAGCGGTGCCGCCGCTGAACGGCCTCTATCGTTCCAACGACGGCGGCGCGACGTGGGAGCTGCGCGACCGAAGCCAGAACATGCTCTGGCGGCCGTTCTACTTCGCGAACCTCATCGTCGACCCGAAGAACGAGAACCGAGTCTACAAGCCGGATGGATCGCTCATCATGAGCACCGACGGCGGCGCGTCGTTCAGCAACATCGCCGGCAGTGCGCACGGCGACTTCCACGACGTCTGGGTCGATCCGCAGAACTCGGATCATCTCATCGTCGGCGACGATGGCGGCCTGTGGTACTCGTACGACGCCGGCGACAAGTGGTGGAAAGCCGAGACGCTGCCAATCTCGCAGTTCTATCACGTGAGCGTCGACATGGACAAGCCGTACAAGGTCTACGGCGGGCTTCAGGACAACAGCTCGTGGGTCGGTGAGTCGCAGTTCCCCGGCGGCATCGCCAAGGCCCAGTGGGAGAATCTCTACGGCGGCGACGGCTTCTGGATGTTCGCCGATCCGAGCGACAACGCCTACGTCTACGCCGAATCGCAGGGCGGGTACATCATGCGGGTCAATCGCAAGACGCACGAACTCCGCGACATCAAGCCGCTCCCCAACTACAACGAGAAGAAGCTACGCTTCAATTGGAACACGCCGATCCATATGAGTCCCACCAGGAGTGGGACGTTGTACATCGGCGCGCAGTACCTCTTCCGGTCCCGCAACCACGGACAGACGTGGGACCGCATCTCGCCGGACCTCACCACCAACGACACGACGAAGCAGCAGCAGGAGCAGTCGGGCGGCGTGACGGTGGACAACTCGAGCGCCGAAACGCACACGACGATCTTCGCCATCGGCGAGTCGCCGAAGGATTCGACGGTCGTGTGGGCGGGCACGGACGACGGCAACCTCCAGGTCACGCGCAACGGCGGCAAGACGTGGACGAACGTCGTCGGCAACATCAACGGACTTCCGAAGAACGCGTGGGTCTCGAGCGTCGAGCCCGGACACTTCAGCGCGCGGCACCATCTACGCGACGTTCGATCTCCACACGTTCGGCGACATGCGTCCGTACGCGTATCGCTCGACCGACTTCGGGAAGACGTGGAAGCCGCTCATCGGTCGCGGCTCGCCGGTGCGCGGCTACGCGCACGTCGTGAAGGAGGATCTCGTCAATCCGAACCTGCTCTTCCTGGGCACCGAATTCGGACTGTGGGTTTCGGTCGACGGCGGTGAGAACTGGGCGCGGTTCAAGGGCGGCAACCTTCCGTCGGCGCCGGTGCGCGATCTCGCCGTCCATCCGCGCGACGACGATCTCGTAATCGCGACGCACGGCCGCGGCATCTGGATCGTCGACAACATCACGCCGTTGCGAAAGCTGACGACGCAGACGCTCGCCCACGGCGGCGCCTTCGTCGAGACCAAGCCGGTCGTGCAAGTGCTCTCGTCGTTCGGCGGCTGGGCGAACGGCGACGCGGAGTTCATCGGCGCGAATCCACCCGGTGACGCCGTGATTACTTACTACCTACAAAAGCGGCACATCTTCGGCGACATGAAGCTCCAGGTCTTCGACTCGGCGGGCAAACTCATTCAGACCTTGCCGACGGGCAAGCGACGCGGCTTGAGCCGTACGGCGTGGTCGATGCGCATGACGCCGCCGCGGGTGCCGACCGCCGCGTCGGCCGCGTTCGTCGTTGGGCCTCGCTTCCTGCCGGGGCGATACACCGTCAAGCTCACCGAGGGCGACTCGACGTACTCGACTACGCTGCGCGTCACCGGCGATCCTCGCGTGTCGCATTCGCTCGCCGACCGGAAGGAGCAGTTCAAGCTTTCCGTAACGCTCTACGACCTGTTGAACCAGATGACGTCCGTCGTCGACCGCATGAACGACGTCCGCGGCTCGCTCGACCAGCGCGGCGACGGACTCGCCGCGGTCGACACGCTTCTCCATGCGCTCCAGCGCGGGTCGGCGCAAGTGGACACGATGCGCAAGAAGATCGTCGCGACGAAGGAGGGCGGCATGATCACCGGCGAGGAGCGCCTGCGCGAGAACCTCGCCGAATTGTATGGGAGCGTCGTCGGCTACGAGGGACTCCCCTCGGAGATGCAGGTCGAGCGGACGACGGCGATCGGACGCGAGCTCGGGGACGTCACCAAGGATTTCGAGAAGTGGATTCAGATCGAGCTCCCCAAGATCAACAAGATGCTCGTGGGTCGAGGACTGCCGCGCATCGAGCCCGCGAAGGCGACGCCGTAAGCCGGGTGGCAGCAGGCCCGCCGACAAAGTGAGGCCGCGAACGCCGTAGTTCGCTACGTCGCGGCGGGCATGCTGAGTGTGAACGAAGAGCCTTTGCCGACGTCGCTCCGCACGCGCAGGTCGCCGCCCATGCCCCGCGCCAGATCGCGGCTGATCGCGAGGCCGAGGCCCGTGCCTTCGGTCGGTCGCGACAGCCCGCGATCGACCTGCACGAACGGCTCGAAGATGGCATCCTGCTTGTCGCGCGGGATGCCCGACCCCGTGTCGAACACGCGCAGGAACTGTGTCTCGGCCGGGGACCCTTCGCGCGTCGGCGAGTCGATCACGATGCGGCCGCCCGACGGGGTGAACTTCGTCGCGTTCGACAGCAGGTTCAGAAGGATCTGTTGAACCTTGTCGGGGTCGCCCTTCACGGCGGCGCCGTTGGCGATGCGGTTCTCGAGCGTGAGCCCTTTCGCCGTCACCTGCTGTGCCATCATCGCGCCGACGTTGGCCACGGCGCGCGTCAGGGGCACCGTCTTGATGTCGTATTCGACGTGACGGGCCTCGATCTTGGCGAAGTTCAGCACGTCGGTAATGAGCGACAGCAGGTGTCGTTCGCTCATCTCGACGCGCCGCAGGACTTGGCGTTGTTCGTCGCTCAACGCTCCGTGTACACCCATCGACAACAGCTGCACATAGCCGGCGATGGCGTTCAACGGCGTGCGGAGCTCGTGACTCATCGCCGCCAGAAAATCGCTTTTCGCGCTGTTCGCCTGCTCGGCGGCCGCGCGTGCCGCCTCCGCGTCGTGCCGTGCCCGCACCTGCTCGGAGATGTCGAGGAAGTAGCACACGACGCCGTAGCGTCCTTCAGCCAATGGAATGCGGCTGATGCGCCACTGGTAGAACTCGGTCTCGCCATCCTCCGGCCGCGCGTACGGGTCTTCGGGGGCGACGTACGGCTCTCCCGTCTCCAGCGTCGTGCGATAGAGGTGCACGATCTCGTCGGCGCGCGCCTTCGGCCTCGAGAGGTGCATGACCTCGTCGAAGTCACGGCCTATCAGGTTTGGAATGTCGGCGAACCTGTGGCGCGCCGTCGAATTCACGGCGGCGAGACGGAACTCGCTGTCCACCAGGTAGACGCCGATCGGCGCGGCGTTGAACAGCGTCTCGAGCTGCGCCGCACGCTGCTTTGCCTCTCCTCGAGTCCTCGACAGTTGGAGGGTGCCGTTCACACGCGCCACCAGTTCTCGTGCCGAGAAGGGCTTGACGAGATAGTCGTCGGCGCCCGCGGCGAGGCCCTCGACGCGCGCCTCTTCGCCGGCCCGCGCCGACAACAGAATGCAGGGAATGTCCGCGGTGGCGGGATCGGCACGCAACTCCCGCAGCAACGCGAATCCGTCAAGGCCGGGCATCATCACGTCGGCCAGCACTAGGTCGGGCCTCTCACGACGCGCGGTCTCGAGAGCCGTCTGCCCGTCGGGCGCCGTGTGAATGTGCCAGCCGCGCGCGCGAAGCAGACGCGCGACGTAGTCGCGCATGTCGGCGTTGTCGTCGGCGATGAGAATTCTGCCACGGCTGTCCGCGTCGGCGCTATGCGTCGTTTCGTCGCTGCCCGTGTCGCCCGCCGGTTCCTCCCTCGTCGGCAGCCACCGCAACGCCTCTTCGAGGAAGGGCATCGCACCCGGAGCCGCGGGCAGACGCTCTCGCTCGTCGCTGAGCCTGTCCGCCGGCAAATGCGAATGTCCGAGCGGAATGCGAACGGTGAAAGCCGTCCCAATTGCTTCCTTGCTCGTGACCTCGATCGTTCCATCGTGGAGACGGACCAGCTCCTGAACCAACGCCAGACCGATTCCACTCCCCTCGTGCGTTCGCGACCGAATTTGCGGGACGCGGTTGAATCGCTTGAAGAGGTTCGGAATCTGGTCCGCCGGAATGCCGACTCCCGTGTCGCGAACGATCAGCTCGGCGTGCGTCGCGTCGGCGCGCAGCGATACCGTGATCCGTCCTTCGAACGTGTGCTTGAACGCATTCGAGATGAGGTTGAGAACGATCTTCTCCCACATCTCCCGGTCCACATACACGGGCTGACCGACGGTCGGCGTGTCGACGACGAGGGTGAGACCCGCCGCGTCGATTGCCGACTGGAAGTTCGACGCGAGCTCCCTCGTCGACTCCGCCAGATCGGTCTTTTCGTAGAGCGCCTCGACGCGCCCTGCCTCGATGCGGGAGAAGTCGAGAAGCGCGTTCACGAGCCGCTGCAGCCGCAGCGCGTTGCGGTGGATCACCTCGACACGCTGGCGGTCGGCCGCCGGGATCTGCGGGTCGGCGAGCACCTCCTGGGCGGGACCGAGCAGCAGCGTGAGAGGCGTGCGGAACTCGTGACTCACGTTCGAGAAGAACGCGGTCTTCGCCCGATCCAACTCGGCGAGGGCTTCGGCGCGCCGTTTCTCGTCCTCGTACGCTCGCGCGTTCACCACCGCCGTCGAAACTTGCCGGGCGATGAGCTCGAAGAACGTCGCGTACTGCTCGTCGAAGCCGTGGCGCGGGCTCACTCCCGCCACGAGCACGCCGCTCGGACGGTGCGCGATGTTCGACGCGATCGGCACCACGACGCCGGTGTGCGGCGGGTCCGACCACGGGCCGGCCGGAACGTCGGGGAAGCGCGCGCCGAGATGTTCGACGATGTGCAGCGCCTCAGTCTCGAGCGCTTCGCGAATCGGCCACCCGACCGGATCGGCCGCCGCGTCGCCGAGGTCGATCGTCTCCGGGCTCACCACACCGCCAGCCTTCGCTCCCGTCACCCCGGCGAGTCGCACGCGCTTCCCGTCCGGGTCGAGCAGGTAGATCAGCGCGAACGGAATGTCTCTGGAGTGCTGCGACAGGACGTCCGCGGCGGCGGCGCATGCCTGCTCGGCCGTCCTCGCTTCCACGACCGATTGCGTGCCGAGGTCTCGCAGCGCGAGCACACGCCGCTCGCCGATGATTTGTTCGGTGGTCTCGGTGACCGTCGCGATGACGCCGCCGATGCCCCGGTCGGCGGTCGGGTCGGGCACCGGACTGTACGCGATCGTGAAGTGCGTTTCTTCGGCGAACCCGTGGCGCTTCACCTCGAGGAGGATGTCGTCCATCCACGTCGGGGGTCCGCCGTTGAAGGGCGTGTCGATCAACGGTCCGATGACGTCGTAGATCTCCCACCAGCACTCGCGGACGGGTTGCCCCATCGATTGCGGATGCTTGGCGCCCAGGATCGGACGGTACGCGTCGTTGTACAGTTGGATGTAGTCCGGGCCCCACCACAACAGAATCGGGAATCGGTTGGCCAGGAGGAAGCTGACCATCGTCTTGAGCGTCTGCGACCACGTCTCGACGGGGCCGAGCGGCGTGCCGGCCCAATCGATGGTTCGCATGTGCGCACCCATCTCACCGCCGCCCGCGAGGACGTCGGAGGAGCCGGATTTGGGCAGCTCAGCGGGCGCCACGATGTGCTTCGATTCGATGTTGGCGAGCTCGTCTACCGTCTGAGTCTCCACGCCTCCGTTTTCCCCTTTTCGGCGCCCGTTGTGAGTCGTTTTCCGGGGTCGAACCGAGGCGACCCTCCGGGCGAACTCGGCAAGACGCGCGCCTAGCCGGGCTTGGCCGTCGGCACCGGAATCTCGACGAAGTCCGCAGTTCGGGGCAGGTATTGTAGCGCGGCGAGAAGCGCGGGAGGAGGGGCGACCAGCTTTCGGGCACGCAGGTCGAGCCAGCCGCCCGTCGAGCGGACCGTCGCCGCGCGTTCGCCCGTCGCCGACCAGATTTCGTTCTCGATCACGAATCGCGCGCCATCGGCGCTCATGGCGAGCGCGGCGTAAGTCACGGTGACGGTGTCGTGGAGGTTGACCTCGCGGAAGTACTCCATCTCCTCCTTGCGAATCACCGGGCCGATCGCGAGTCGCCGCAACTCGGTCGGCGGAAATCCGTGGTCGGCGAGAAACGCCAATCGAACGTCAGCGGCGAGATCCAGGTACGCGGTGTTCGCCATGTGACCGTTGAAGTCCATCGCGCGCCAGCCGACGAGAAATGCCTTCGCGTAACGGTCTTTGAACTCGAGCGGCGTGCGGGGGCTGACGGGCATCGTCGCAATATCACCCGGTAGCCAAAACGCCCGACGGACTTTCTTCTTCGGATCGCCGCCGGCGCAACACGCCCGCCGACACCAGCGCGATCACCAAACCGACGGGTAGCGGCTCGACCAACGTCATCGCCGAGTTGATCAAAGGATTCTTGTAGAGCTCCGCCATGCGGCGCGTCTCCGCGAGGCGTTGGTCGATCACGGCCTGGCTCGCGCCGCTGGCCCTGACTTTGTCGATCTCGCGCGCCTGATACTTCGTCAAGTAATCCGGCATCAGGCGGAAATAGACCACCTCCCACGTCGCCGTGTAGCAGACGCTGGAGATGACCGCGATAAGCGACCCCACGGCCAGCGCGCGGCCGAACCCGATCGATCCGCCGCCGACGTTGTCCCGGTATGATCGAATGCCGAAATAGATCAGGAGGAAGGCCAGCACCATGGTCGTGTAGCCGACGGTGAGGGCCCAGTCGAAGCCGATCGCGTCGTGAAAGGGAAGGACGGCGAGCATCAGGACGGAGATGATCGCCCCGGAGATCAGCCCGAAGGTCCAGACGGTTTTCTTCATTGTGTCAGCGCTCCCCGCGCACGTTGAGGGTGAAACTGCGCGGTCACGATAGGGCCGCGAATCCGTCCCGCGCGTCACCCGAAAGGATGATTTTGGCGTCCGGCGGCGAAAATCATCCTTTCAGGCGATCAATCCGGCCTCTTTCGCCCGTTGCACCGCCTGCGTCCGCCTCTTCGCCTGCAGCTTGTCGAACAGCCGGCTCGAGTGGGTCTTGACCGTATTCTCGCTGACGAACAACCGCTCGGCGATTTCACGGTTGCTCAGCCCGGCCGCGATGAGCCCGAGGATCTCGTGTTCGCGCGGCGTGATCCCGAGCGCCTCGAGGCGCATCCGGTCGACGACGAAAGCCTCCCCCCCGGGCGTCGGCGCAATTGAGGAGGCGGGCACCGACGCCGGTTCGCCGCGCTCCCGAGTGAGCTTGAGGCCGAGCCAGACGCCGAGGGCCGAGAAGACGAGCGCCACCAGTCCCCCATAGATCTCGAGCGAGTGCTCGACGACGAGAAACCGATACTCGATGAGCTTGAGCAGCGCGATCAGCGCGCCCCCGAGCAGCCCGAAGAGAAGAGTCGTCTTCCGCACGCGACAACGTTACCGCGGATGACCTCCGGTTGTCACGCTGCGCCTCGGGAACAGGGGCTGGGACCGCCGGATCGACGGCGCCGCCAGCGCCGCCTGAATGAATCGCGCGGTATGTGGTAGAAACGGCGTCAGCCAGTGAGCAGCCGTCCATAGACGCGCGACTAGCGGTGCGAGCGTGCATCGTGCCTCGGCGAGGCGCCCGTTCTTGACGTCGTCCCACGGACGCGCGGCACCGAGCTCGCGGTTGAGCTCCGCGAACTCGTTCCATAGGAGCGCGAGTGCCAGGTCGAAGCGGAAGCCATCGACATGCTCGTGAAATCCGTCCGGCGGCGATCCGGCCGGCGCGGTGACTCCGGAGAGCCGGGCGCCCTCGCACAGCGCGGCGAGCCGCGACGTCAAATTCCCGATGCCGTTCGATAAATCGGCGTTGTACACGCCTGCGAGACGCTCGACGGAAAAATCGGAGTCGTCGAACGGACGAACGTGGCGTAACAAAAAGTATCGTACGGCGTCGGCGCCGAAGTCGTCGATGTACTCCACCGGATCGACCGCGTCGCCGCTCGACTTGCTGATCTTCCGCCCTTCGTTGGTCAGAAAGCCGTGAGCGACGATCCGATCCGGAATCGCGAGTCCCGCCGATAGCAGCAGCGCCGGCCAATACACCGCGTGAAACTTCCACACGTTCTTGCCAATCACGTGACACTTCGTCGCCTCGTCCCAGCGGCGCAGCGCGTCGTCTTCGGGAAAGCCGAGTCCGGACAGGTAGTTGATCAAAGCGTCGATCCACACGTAGACGACCTGCGTCTCGTCGCCGGGGTAGGGGATGCCCCAGCCCTGCGACCTCGTCGCATCGCGCGAAAGCGAGATGTCGGCGAGGCCGCGCTCGATGAATGCGAGCACCTCTGCCTCGCGCGCCGCCGGCACGATCTGGAGTCGCCGGGAGGAGATCAGCTCGTGCAGCCGCGACTGATAGGCGCTGAGCCGAAAGAAATGATTCCGTTCGGCGACCTCGGCGAGAGGTGTGCCGTGCTCGGGGCAGCGCCCGTCGACGGCATCGCTCTCGAGGAAGAAGTCCTCGCAGCCGGAACAATACCAGCCGCGATATTCGGCGACGAAGACGTCGTCGGGTCGCAACCGAGTCAGGAACGCGGTAACGCCGTGGCGGTGCGCCGGATCCGTGGTACGCTGGAAGTGATCGGTGGAAACGTCGAGGGCCTGGGTCAGCCGCAGAAAGCGGGTTGAATTCTCGTCGACCAGCTGCTGCACGGAGATCCCGCGCACCTGCGCCGAGAGGACGTTCTTGAACGCGTTCTCGTCGGTACCGGTCTGGAACCGCACGCCGCGCCCGATGAGGCGATTGTATCTGGCGATGACGTCGGCCTGGACCAGCTCGAGGGCGAAGCCGATATGTGGTGGCGCGTTGACGTACGGAATTGTGGTCGTCACGAAAAGCGGTCTGGTCATTGGTCACCTCGAAAAAACAAAAAGGCCCCAAGTCGGAGACCTGGGGCCGGTTGCGGAACCTGGAGGGCTTATGCGCGCACTACACCGCTCGCCTCGGAACCGAATGGGCCCGGGCGCGACGCATGCTCGGCACGCGCAGCGAAGAGCGGAGTGTGATGTTCATACTTGAAAGATAACCTATCGGCCGCCCTCGCGCTTCGACGAAATGACGAGGCGGAAGCCGTCCGGGTCTCGAAGACGGAACACGCGCGCGCCCCACGCATCCGTGGGCTCGGTATCCAGCGTGGCGCCGGCGTTCTTCGCGCGGTTGGCAACGGCGTCGACGTGCTGCGTTGTCGTGAACTGGAGCGAGAACCCCGCGCCTTTCGCGCGATCCTCTCCTTTGGCGCCATTATCCTGCGAGAGCAGAATCCGAGCGGTGCCGGCGCGCATGGACGCCGCGAACAGACTGCCGTCGCGCTCGAACTCACGATCGACCGTGAAACCGAGCACATCGCGGTACCAATCCCGACTTCGGCCGACGCTCACGACGGTCAGCGACGCCTCGAGGCTCTCCGCCGCCAAGGCCGCTTGCCCGCTCTCATTTCCCAGAGACTCCTGATTCATGACGACAGAATAACGCGATGGCCGAGCCGGGGCCAAGCCAAGTGACGCCGCCCGTTCGTGGGCCAGCTCTGTGGCAACCGAGGATGGGACGAACCGTCGCGCGCCTCTTGATGAGGAGCCATAGGATCGCGGCCAACTCGCCTCGTACTACCCCGTCGTTTCTCCGTCTCGGATGCTAGTCGGCACGAAGCGCGGTGACAGGGTCGACTCGCGCTGCCCGGCGCGCCGGTCCGTACGCCGCCGCCACGACGACGACGGCGAGAAGCCCGAACGCGACGCCGAGCATCACGCCGTCGTGTGGGCTCACGTCGACCAGGAATGACGTGAGCCACTTGCCGCTCAGCAGCGCGAGGCCGACGCCGATCCCCAAACCCCACGACGCGCTTCGGAATGCATCGACCACGACGCGGCCGCGGACCGCACCCGACGCCTCGCCAAGCGCCATCCGGATTCCGATCTCGCGCGTTCGACGGCTCACCGAATACGCGACGACGCTGTAGATCCCGATCACCGCGAGCGCCAGCGCCAGTGCGCCGAGCGTCGCCATTAGCGCGGCTCGAAAGCGTTGGGCGCCGAGTGAGCCGTCGATGCGCCGTTCCATGGTCTCGATGTCGGTGAGCGCGATCGTCGGATCGATCTGCCGCAGCGCGACGCGAGCCGACGAGATCACTTGCTCGGTGGGCGCGTCGCCGCGCACAACGACGTATCGCGACCGCCGAGGCGCCTGCCGTTCGGGTACGTACAAGATCGGCGTCGGATCTTCGGACAGCGAGTACTGTCGCGTCGTCGCCAGCACGCCGACGATCCGCCAATGCGGCTGGCCGTTCCATGCGATGAGACGGCCGACAGGGTCCTGGCCGGGATAGATTCGCCGAGCAAGCACCTCGTTGATCATCACCACGTGCTCGCTCGACGAGTCGTCTTGCGCCAGTGAACGAGCGTCCTCGCACCAGCGAAATGCCGAGTGCCCGCTCGAAGTCCGGCGTGTTCACGGAGACGATGGCCGACGGATTGTTCGCCTGCTGGTCGCCGCGCTCCTCCTGGATGAACGAGTCGAACGAACCGCCGTTCCCGAACGGCAATGCCGTCGTGCTGGAGACGACCCGTACACCGGGGATCATCCGCAGCGCACCCATCGCGTCCTCGTAGTACCGGTCGATCGACGTCGCGTCCTTGTAGCGAACGCTCGGCGGATAGAGGTGAAAGGCGAGCGCGTGCCGGGGCTCGAACCCCGGCTTCACCTTCGTCAGTTTCCAGAAGGTTTGCATCAGCAGCCCGGCGGAGAAGAGCAGTGCCAACGACGCGGCCACCTGCGTGACGACGAGCGCGCGTCCCGCGCGTCGCTCCTTGCGGCCGCCGCCGGAGCGTCCGCCATCGCGGAGGTCGTCCGCGAGGTCGAGGCGTGCCACGCGACGCGCGGCGGGAATCGCCGACAACACGCCCGCGGCGATTGTCGCGACGGCGGCGACGAGTATGACCGGGATGCTGATGCCGACTTCGTCGGCGCGTGGAAGCGCATCCGGGTAGACGGTGATGAGCGCGTGCATCAACGCCGGAGCGAGCGCGACGCCGGCGGTTCCACCGATTGACGCCAGCACGAGGCTTTCGGTCAGCACCTGTCGCCGCACACGCCCAGGACTGCCGCCGAGCGCCGAACGCACGGCGAATTCGCGCGACCGGCCCTGCGCTCGGCCGAGCACGAGGTTCGCGACGTTGACCGACGCGATGAGGAGCACCGCGGCGACCGCGGCGGCAAGCAGCTCGAGCATCGACTGCACCGAGCCGACGACCGCTTCGCGCAGCGGCGCGACGCGAGCGCCGAGGAACTCGTTCGAGTTGGGATACTCTTTCGAGATGCGGGCGGCCACCGCGCCGAGGTCGCGCTCCGCTTGCGAGAGCGACGCGGACGGTTTGAGCACCGCGACCGCGCTCGCCCACATCGCGCCTCGGTTGTTCATGATCGAGTTGGGGCGTATGACGAGCGGTGTGAGCACATCGATGGACATTCGTGGGAAGAGATAGGCATCCTCGGATAGAATTCCCACCACTTGCACCGGCTCGTTGTCCAACCGGATGGTATTGCCGACGAGCGTTCGATCGCCGCCGAACTCGCGCATCCAGAAGTCGTGCGAGAGCACCGCGACCTTGGCCGAGCCGGCGGCGGTATCCCCGGGCGAAATGAGGCGGCCAAACGCGGGGCGCAGCGCGAACACGCTCCCGTACATGGGATCGACGGCGAGCGCGTGGATCAATTGCGGGTCAGTGCCGTGTTGGAGCGTGACGTCGTTCCGGTTGAAGACCGTCATCGCCGCGAAGTCGGGCACGCCGCGCCGGAAGTCGCTCAGGTCGGGATAGGCGAGGGACGGGCTGACCCGGTCGCCGCGGTAAACGCTGTTGAGCTCCACCGCGCGAGCCGAGCCGGCGAAGGGCAGGGGCCGCAGCAGGACCGCGTTCGTCGCGCTGAACACCGCCGTCGTCGACGCGATGCCGAGCGCGATCGTCGTCACGATCGCGAGCGACGCGAGAGGGCTCCGCCGGCTGAGGCGAAATGCGTAGCGAATGTCGGCGAGCAAGTGATCGGCCCCGACCGGTCGCCTCATGCGAGTCGCCTGCGCCGCGCCGGCGCGCAGTCGTTGCCTCGCCAGCGGAGCGAGAGAGCGAAGCGCCTCGCGCCAATACCACCCGCGCGCGGCCGCGACGCCGGAGCGCGCGACGTGGTCGTCGAAGGCGTCGCGGAAGTCGCCGACGATGAACGCACGCTCGCTGCGCGGAGACGCGAGTCGCACCGCAAGCTCCGCGACACGAGGGGAGGCGGCGTCGCGGGTTTGAGCGAAGGCGTCATAGGCCGACCCCGAGCTCGAGTCCCTCGAGCATCCGCGCGAGGGCGGCGGTCGACCGGCGCAGCGCGCGAACACCCGCCGGTGTGATCCGCGCGAACTTGCGCGCCCGTCCGCCCGGGATGGGCAGCGGATCAGAGATGCGGAACACGACGAACCCTTTCTCGGCGAGTCGGGTGAGCGCCGCGTGGATCGCGCCGAGTGAGGCGGGTCGTTTGGCGCGCGACTCGATGTCGCGCTTTACGGTGACGGCGTAGGCATCGTCGCCGAGCCGTTGCAGTGCGGCGAGGACGAGCATCTCGAACTCGCCGAGGGAGTCTCCTTTGGGCATGGCATATAATTTACAAAGGCGAAGAAATGCGCAAGGGGCAATCTAAGGACAAGGGTCGGCCTACGGATGCGCCGCGCCGGGCGGCCGCGTGATCATGCCGATCAATCCGACCCCGTTGTTGCGAGCGATGTCGATCGCGGACAGAACCTTCGAGTAGTCGAGGTCCCGGTCAGCCTTGAGGTAGAGAACCTTGTCCTCCCGCGCGGCCGCGAAGATCGATTGTAGTCCCAAAGCGAGAGTGGCCGAGTCGACCGCGTGCTTGTTCAGGTAGTATTGGCCCGCGGCGTCGATCCCCAGAGTGACGTCCGCCGAGTCGAGCGGGTGGTCTTTCACATGAGCCGCATTCGGCGGCTCGGCGACGAAGCCGTCGAGCAGCGTTGGCGCCACGACCATGAAGCGGATGAACGCCGCGTGAGATGTCGATGTTGTGGTTGACGCCTCACCGATCAATCGAGGCGCCGCTATTCCAGTTCGTAGCTCAAAACAAACGGATGCTCCATCCCATGTCCAACCGACGAGCTGCCCTCGCCGGCGAGGCCGCGAAGATCTCCGGTCGCCGAGCCGGGGACAACGGAGTACGTCTCCTTCGCCAAACCGCCCTCGAATGCGCCGGTCCGTTGGAGCACGAAGGAACCGGTCTTGTCGCCGATTCGTCCGTCGACGCGCTCGAGCCCGACGAATGTCGCCGAGCCGTCGCTTCGGTACATCATCAGGTATTCGACGTGCCCTTCGCCCTCGATGTCGCCCGTGAAGGTCTTCGTCACGCTGGCGCGGGTGAGCTTTGGCAGATCCGCACCTTCGCTGTAAGGCTTCTCGTCCCAATTCTTGATGGCGAATCGCGCATTCGCGTTCTGCTTCATGTGCATTTGTCCCGTTTCAGTTCATTGGCCGTTGATCCCGCCGACTCTGCTCCCACGTTACATCACTGGCGGTTCGGAGCCAACGGCGGGCAGCGTCAGCGATAGCGGATCACCGCGTGACGCGACCGAACACTCCATCGCCGGAGCGCGGCCGTGATCACGATGCGAAGCCCGCCGATCGAGATCAAGGCGCCCAGCAGCGGCGCGATCGACCGGCCGCTGAAAAACTGAAATCGATCCCCGAGCATCGCGACGTCCAGCGTCACGATCCACGCCCCGGCGAGCAGGCCGAGCGTATCTCGATCGGGGACGGGAAGGCAAAGTCGGGTGAGCGCCAGAAGAACGCCAAGCGGAAGCGTCGACGCGATCAGCACGATCGGCGTCAGACCCAAAGCGGTGGCGGCGACGACTGCCGCCAGCGGATTGTGTGGAACCGGCGGCTGGGGGAGCACCACCGCGTCCAGGAACGCGTCGAAATACCCAACGAGCGAAGCGACCCAAACCGCGAACAGGATGGTGAGCGCCCAGCCATGCGCCGTGTGCAGGACGACCGGTTCTTCCGGCAGCCGGTCGAAACGGGCGATTGGGCTTCCCATGTGACTCAAGCTACCACCCGTCCACTCGCGTAAAAGTCGCGGCCGGTTCGCCGAGCCAGAGGACGAGCCGCATCACCCGCGGAAAACCGATGCGTCCGCCTTTCGCCAGAGTCGTCAGCATCCCCGGCGTGAACCCACTCAACTCGCGCGCCGTCTCGCCCCACGTCGACTCACGCGCGCGTCGTCGCACGTCGATCGCGGCGTGCAGTGCCCGCGTATCCCATCGCAGAATCTCGCCGGGCGCGAGCGTTGGATTCACGAAACACGCCGATCGCGGGTCGGCCACGCCGGGGATGAAGCTCTCGGGCGTGCGGCGCAGCCAGACCAGCATCTGAAGGATCCCGTCGCCCTCGCCGCGCGGCTGATCCTTCAGCCCTATGATCGTCGACAGCGCGATGGGGCGCAGCCGCGTACAACGCTCGCTCACCTCGGCGGCGACCTCTTTCCAACTCAGCCCTCGCGCGGCCCGCTGCGCATCGATCGCGTCGTAGAGGGCGCGGACGTCGAACTCCTTGTCAGGAGACATCAACCTGGCTTCCGCCTCACGGAGTTGCCCCAGCTGAATCCGGAAACGCAAGCCCGGGCCACCACCGTGCGTCGTTGGCTTCGTGAATCCACAGTCGGATGCGCATCATCTCATCGAGGCGAGCGTCGAGCCGATGCGTGTCGGCCGACCAGCCTCGATCGAGCGCATCCATGTAGCTGGCGAGATGCTCCTCGGCAGGGTGGACGAGGTTCATTCTCATATCATAACAATGGCCGCCTCGACTTTCCCACTTCGAGCCCCCCGGTTGACATCGGCGCGGCGTGCTTTGATACTGCTGGCAGTGCGCAGACAGGGCGCCACCAACCCGCGGCAAGGGAATATTCCCACCTGATTGGTCCAAAGTCGCGTGCGTTTGGCACCTTCTTTCAGCCTGGCTTCAGCGGGGCACAGGCGATTCATGAAAGGAGGTTGCAATGAAGTCGCTCCCCGCTCGTCCGTCGCTCGAGTCTCTCCGTAAGCAGGCGAAGAAACTCGCGCGCGACGTCGCCGCCGGTGATGCCGCCGCCCTCGCGCGTGCGCGAGCGCATCTGCCGAGCGTCGACCCGCCGCTGACGCAGCGCAACGCGCAACTCGTCATCGCGCGTGAGTACGGCTTCGCCGGCTGGCAAGACCTGACCGCTGAAGTGAACAAGCGCCTTGGCACCGGTGCCGAGTGGGCCGCGACACAGGCGCAACGCGCCATTCACGACAACGACGTCGAACGCCTGAAGCAACTGCTGGCCGAATACCCGGCGTTGCTTTCATGGCAAGGCGACGACGACCGCACCGGCCTGTTGGGGTTCGCCACCGGCGCCTACGGCGACGCGTTCACACCGGAGAGCGAAGGCTGGTTCACCCGCTTGGCGTGCGCGGAGGTGCTGATCGACGCCGGCGCAGTCGTGACGCCGGCGGTGGTCGAGGGCCTCCTCCATTCACGCGCCCGCGGCCTGCTGGAACTCTTTCGGCGCAAAGGCCTGCTTCCGCGCACACTCAAATTCTGCGCGGCGCTGGGAGATCTCGACACTGTGCGTACCGCTCTGGATGAGAATGCGAACGACCGTGCGATCGTCAACGATGCGTTCATCACCGCCTGCCGTTTTCACCACGAGGTGGTCGCGTCGCTCCTGCTGGAGCGATCGATCGCGCTTGACCCCGAGCTCGGCGGTCACATCGATGAGAACGTCGGAGGGGGCCGCCTCGCTTTCGTCCAATCCTTCACGGAAACGGATCGATCGAGCGCCGCGCAGGCGACGGCGGTCGGACTGTGGAAGGCGTTCGTCATGGGGCAGGTCAGTCGCGCGCTCCAAGAGCCGGACCTGAAGACCTTCGTCAGCGTAGTGCGGCGTGAGCCGTGGCTGCTTGGCGAGGCCTACGTGTGGTTTCAGAAAAGGCTCATCGAGAACGCGTCGTTCTTGAAGGACCGCGAAGAATTCATCGTCGGTCTTCTCGATTTGGGTCCCGCGCTGCTGCGGCGCCAGCCGCCGCCTGCGTCCCAAGCCATCGAGTTCGCGCTCACGTACGGAAACCCCCACCTCGTTCCATTGCTCACCCGCATCTGGCCATTCCCCGACGACCTACCGCATGCGGCGGGTGTGGGCGACCTCGCGCGAGTGAAGCGTTGGTTCGACCCTGAGGGGAAGCCGGCGCTGGGCGACCCGGCGAGTCACGCTCCCGCCACCAGCGTGCACCCAAGAGAACCTCAATGGGGCGAGGTCGGCGTTCAGCAGGTTCTCGACACCGCGCTCGCCTGGTCCGTCATCAACCGCCACTTCGACGTGGCCGACTTCCTCCTCGCGCACGGCGCGAACATCAACACCAATTGGAACTCCCACGAGCCGGCGAGCATCCTCCACCATCTGGTCTTCGAGGACAACTACGAATCGATGCAGTACCTCATCGACCGCGGCATCGACATGACCATCAAGGACCACCGTTGGAACAGCGACGCCCGGGGCTGGGCGCGATACGGCAAGAAAGACGAGAAGATGGCTCAGTGGCTGGAAGAGGCGGAACGGAAGCGGGCGGTCCTCAGCTCACCGCCTTCTTCACGAGCGCGATGATCCGTGCCTCGTCGGCGGCGGTCAAATCCTTCAACGCGAACGTGGTCGGCCACATCTGGCCGTCGTCGAGCTTTGCCTTGTCGCTGAAGCCGAGCGTCGCGTACCTCGACTTGAACTTCCGTGCGTCCTGGAAGAAGCAGACGACTTGGCCGTCCTTGGCATACGCCGGCATCCCGTACCAGAGTCTCGACGAGAGCCCTGGTGCGGCGGCTTTGACGATGGCGTGGACCCGCTCGCCCATGGCACGATCGGATCCCTGCATCGCGGCGATCTTCGCCAGCACCGTGCCTTCCTCGTCTCCTTTGTCCGCGCGCTTCAGCTCTTGGACGCGGTCCCGCATGGCCGCTCGTTCCTCGTCCGTAAAGCCGGCGGAACCCTTGCGGCTCGCGGTGGGGGGAGAGCTCTTCGCGGATTTCCGCGCGCCCTTCTTTGCTCGTTTCTTTTCAGCCATGGTGTCCGGTGACCTCGACGAAGGTCCTACAGAATAGTGCTGTCGACAAGAGCAGCTATACGGCGAGATCCGGCTGAGAAAATGAACGCGTAGGCGCGGATGCCCAGCGCATTCCGCCGTAGGAATCCGCCACCACCCACGCGCCCGCCGTCAGCGCCGTCGAGACGACGAACTCGCCCCACTGGAATGGGGTGTAGTTCCCCGACACAACTCTTGGCACCCACACGATCAGCGTGAACAGCCCTAACTGAAGCGTCGAGAGCTCGGCCGCCAGTCGAGCCTTCACACCGAAGAGCACCGCCAACCCAGCGGCGATGAAGGCGCCGCCCGTGAAGTACGCCCAAGCCGTGTGCCATGGCAACCAACCAGGTATGAGCACCACGGTCTGCTGCAGATAGACGAAATGCGCGAGGCCGAAAGGGATCAAGGCGAGACCGTACAGCGTCTTCGCGATGCGCAGGCCGCTCTCTCCCGTGGCGAAGCGAAGGCGCGACGCGTCGCGCTCGCCGGCGAACCAGAGGTATAGAACCCAGGCTCCCGCCACGATCACGGCGCTCTCGCCGAAGCCGAACGCAGCCAGCAACGTGGGATGGAGGAGAAAGACTTGGGGCAGGCGGAGCAACAGCAGCCAAGCCAAGAGATAGGCCAGCAGCACGCGCGAAGCGATGGGAGCCGTTCGCTGCCAGAGAAGGCCTATGCCGGATATGAGATATACGAACGCGCAAATGTAGACCAGGGCCTCGCGTGCCGGCACGCCCTTGGACACCGGCGGCCACGTCGGGTCGAAGTCGCCCTTGATCAGACCCAGGATTCCGAGGCCGATAAGGGTCGCGGCAAAGAAGGCATGGCCGACGCTTGCGATGCGCATCGTCAGCCCGGCTACTGGCCTCGGCGACCTGATTTCGCCGAGGTGGATTGTGGCTTGGGCCGCGGCGGGGCGACCGGCGGCGCAGCGGCTCCGTCGGCACGAGGGGTCGGGGCCCCCCCCGGCGTCTTCGGCTTCTTGGAGAAGTCGGGGATATGGCGTTCGCCTTTGCGTTTCATAACTAGCTCCTGAGAAATGTGCGAATCAGCGCATTCAGTCAACGGCGGTCCAACTAGTTCGGCGGATACTGGGCGATCGATAGGATATTGCCGTCGGGATCCTTGAACCATACGACCTGGGCCCCGCTCGGCGCGCGCCAAATGCCGGCCGGATCCTGGTCCAACCATGCATAGCGTTCCGGGCGAACGCCATGGTCGACGAGGTGCTGGAGGACGTCCGCGATGTGCGCGACCTGCCAGCCGAGGACGGTAAAAGGCTGCGGCTTGAAGCGCTCGACTTTCTGGAGACGGAGCTCGGTCCCCGCGGCATCGAATACGAGAGCGAACTCGTCGTCGGAGCGGACGCGCAGCCCCAGCACGCTTCCATAGAAGGCCGTGGCTCGGACGCTATCCGTGGTGGCGGCGAAGGCAACCAGCGTGGCGTGTTGCAGCATGAGCACCCCCTAGCGTCGTACCTCGTAACGAAGCTCCACCAGACCGTTCCGGTATGCGTTGACCTCCGCCAAATGGAGGTCGATGTCTTTGTCGAGCTTCCCGAAGAACGGGATTCCTTCTCCGATCAAGATCGGCAGGATCGAGTAGCGAATTTCGTCGGCTAATCCGAGACGAAGGCACTCGCCAGAAACCGCACCGCCTCCGACGAACCAGATGCTGCGGAACGTGGGCCGCAGGCGCGTCTTCACGAAGTGCGCGAGGTCTCCCGAATAGAACTCGATGGTGTCCCGGATGCGAGGAAGCTCGCGACGAGTGAGGACGAAGGTGGGTTTGTCGCCGTACGACCACCCGAATCCCTTGGCCTCAAAATTCACCGCGGTCTCGTACGTTCGCGAACCCATGACGTAGCAGTCGATCGTCTTGAGGAACGCCTCGACGAATGCCGGGTCCATCGTCTCCCCGCCCGCAAATTCGTCCGACGTCTCGAGCCAGTCGACGCGTCCGTCGGTGCGAGCGATGAAGCCGTCGAGGCTCGCCGCCATGTGGATCGTTATGCGAGAATCAGGGTTCGCCACAGGTTCGCCCTCGCTCTGCAAAGACCGCGGGCCTAGAGAGCGTTCGCACTCGATTCAGCGCTCGTTCGGCGGCGCGGTCGTGATCGCGGAACGCAGCGTCTGCACGACGTCGGCCGGGTTCGCGACTTCGATGACGAGTCGCTGATAGTGTTCGTGATCGAGCTCGATGACCACGGTGCGCTCGGGATCGTGAACGTCGTAGAAGACGAACCCGTCGCTTTGGTAGAAGGAGCCGGCCGTGAGAAGTCCGGGAATCTGCGTGCCGGGGAGGCGCAGGCCATGCCACCATCCCCGCGCCGGTTCCGGGTCGGCGCGCACTGCCCGGATGTGAGCCACCGGAATTTCGAGTTGGCTCTTGAGTGCCCAGAGCTTGTCCCATCCCTCGACTTCGAAACGCACGCGGTCGCCTTCTACGATGACATTTACCATGGCGGGCCTCGACAGGGCTATTGGCCGGCAAGCGGTTGCCAAAGTTCTACCTTGTTTCCTTCCGGATCGATGACCCATGCAAACTTCCCATATTCGGAATCGTCGATCTTCTCGAGAACGTTGCAGCCTTCTTCGCGTAAGACTTTGACCAGAGCGTGGAGATCTTCCACCCGGTAATTGACCATGAAAGTCGCAGTGCTGGGCGCAAACTGACCGCTTTGCGCCGGTGCGATGTTCCAGGCGGTCGTTCCGGCGAACGGCTTACCTTCAGCGTCGGTCCAGGTGAAAGCCGCGCCACCCCATTCCTGCACATCGATTCCCAAGTGCCGCTTATACCAAGCCTGTAGTGCCGGAGCGTCTTTGGCTTTGAAGAAGATGCCGCCAATTCCGGTGACTCGCTTCATGGAACCTCCAAGGTCTGGCGGTGGTGAGAGAGTGCGTGTTTCCTGCGGCCGAACGCTTGAGTTGCGGGCGCGCTCAACGCAGGAACCGCATGACCAACGTGACGATCCCGTCTGCGGCGAGCACCGTCAAGCCGGCGTCCGCCAGCAATTCTTTGAGTCGGCGCGCATCGCTCATAGTTTGGCATCACCCGCGCGGCGTCGCCACGTAGAGCGTGTGCATGGGGCCCGCCGTGTCATGTGCCCGGACGTGCAGCGTCCGGACGGCGAGCCCCGAGCGCCGCAACGTGCCCGCGAACCCTGGGTCGTCACCCACGGACCAGTACACGATCGAGCCGCCGGCGCGCAGCGCGGCCACGGTGACCTCGATGCCACGCGTTGCGTAGAGTCGTGCGTTCTCGGACATGAGCATCCCCTCGGGGCCGTTGTCCGTGTCGAGCATGATCGCGTCGAAGGCAGCGGGGTTCGCCCGGAGCACGTCGACCACGTCGTCCTGCAGCACGCGGACGCGCGGATCGCGCATCGCGTCGGCGGACAGCCCGTACCGCGGGTCTTCGTTCCACGCGATCACCTCGGCGAGGAGCTCCGCCACTACAATCTCGGCGTCCTCGCGCAGGTGCTGGAGAGAGGCGCGGAGCGTGAACCCCAAGCCGAGGCCTCCGATCAGCACCCGGGCCCGTGGGACCTCCCGGAGCGGAGCGCAGGCGACTTCGGCGAGCCGGTCCTCCGAGAGGTGCCGGCGGGTGGACATGAGCTCCACGCCGTCGGCGCGAATGAGATACGCGCCGTCGTGCCGATACAGCGCGATCACCGTCCCATTCGGGGTCCGCGCCTCACCGAGTCGCTCGAACGGCTTCATCGCGCGAGAGGCAGCACGTGGGCGGAGCGCCGTGATGCTGGCGTACGCCGACCACGTGGGACTTACCGCCGGGGGACCGGAGACGCTTGGCTCAGGAGCCTCGCGAGACCCGATGCAGCCATGGTCTCCCACTGCCATCCGACTGTGAGCTGCACCGGCGCGGAAACCGAAGCCGTCGCGCAAGAAAGCACGACATCGCGTCCTTGCGTCGAGTCGCTCGGCTCAACTGCGGCGGGATCGGTCTCACATGTCCAGGTGCGCCCGCCCGAATCAGTTACGGTGCGACTTGCCATGGCCTTGCCTCCGGTCCTGCGGATAGCTGCATCCTGCGTGAGAATGCAAGCTAGCCCCGATTGACATGAGCCGCCCGATGCCGTGCGGGTCACGAAGCGTGAACGGCGAAGTTCGCGCTGACGCGCATCACTTCGGCGAGCGTATCGCTCGGACCTCTCGAGACCGGGTGTTATCGAGGAGCCGCAATTCGCCAGTGAGGCTATCGTTGCGCACGCGGAATTGCCAAACCCCGTGCGGTATAGTGCAAGTCAGCTGACCACTGAGCTGCACAAAGCGACAGCCGAGGACACCCATCTCCTGTTCCTCGCCGCGGACGATCTTGCGTCCGTCGACCGCCACGCTGTCTGCCGTCTTCATCGGCGTAATCCGATAAACGACGATCTCGTCGTTGCATGCCGACGGGCGCACCAAGCACACTGATGTGCCACGCCAGATCCCCAAGGGAGTGACGAGTGCGGGCGGCTGGACCGGCGATTGCGCGATCGCCGTACGCGCGAGCGCGCCAGCCAGCGCGGTGCCGGCTAAGTGAATCCTCATGGCCACGACGACTCGAAGGTTCATCGGGATGCGTCAGGTTCAGCGTTCGTTAGCCAGGCCGGGCATAGAACTCGACGAAACCGCATGCCGAGCACCGGTATGCAGTGAGCGGAATGTGAGCATCCGGGTCTGCTTTGATGCCGGTCAAAAGGAACCGGCGTGGCTCTGGTTCGCCGGGGGCCCAGACGGCCTGCAGGACTACGACATCACCGTGTGCGTAGTCTGGCATGTGCCCACGATTCATGAACGTACTGCACTTTGGACACGTCGGGTGAAAGTCACCCATGCAATGCATCCCCTATTGTGATATTCGTGCACTACCTAACACGTTGGCTAAGCTGCAAGCGAGTGAAATAAAGAAGCGCGGGCGAATCCCGCGCAACAATTCAGGTCTATCGAGGCGACCGGCAGTTCACTATTTTCGGCACCATGACACGTGGCCGACGTAGCATTCTCGCCGCGTTCGCGGTTGCGATCGCCATGGTACCGTCGGCTCCGGCTGTTTCGCAGAATCGGCCGCGCACGATCGTCGCGCTGCTCGCACACGCGGACGACGAAAGCGCGGCGGGGCCTGCGCTGGCGCGCTACGCCCGAGAGGGCGTACAGGTGCAGATGATTGTCGTGACCGACGGAGCAGGCGGAAGCGGAACGCAAACGTATCTCCAGCGCCCTGACTCTGGTCCCGTGGGGGACGCGCTCGTGAAGGCCCGCGCCGATGAGGCCCGCTGCGCAGCGACGGCGCTTGGCGCGCGCGATCCGATCTTTCTCGGATTTCCCGACGGAAAACTCGGCGACTATCTGGGCGATCGCAGCTTGATGACTCGCCTTACCGACCGCATCGCCAAGGAGATCGAGCGGCTACACCCCGACGTCGTGGTCACCTGGGGTCCTGATGGCGGCACCGGCCACCCCGACCACCGGATCGTCAGCAACATCGCCACGCAGTTGCTCCGGTTCGGCGCCCCTGGTATGCCCGAGCGGTTGTTCTATATGTATCTGCCGGTCGAGATGATCCGACAGGCCAATCCGCAGCGCGGCGAGCCGCCGCTGCTGTTCCCTCAGGCGAAATACTTTACCGTCAACGTGCCGTTTACGCCGGCGGATCTCGACGCGGCGGTCCGAGACCATGGCGTGCCACAAGACCCAGTTCACCGCGGAAGCGATGCAGCGTTTCTTGTCCGCGCGAGACCGGGTCTGGAACGGCGCCGTCGCGTTCGTACCGGCGTCGCCGGCGTTGAGCGGCGACGACCTGTTTCGAAAGTAGATCTCCAGGGGCGCCACGGCCGGTTGAATGCCGGCACCTGTGAGCTTCAGCGATCCTTAGACAGATCGCGCCGATTACTTGCCCCGGACAGGCTCCAAGCGCGATACGACGCCCATCCAAACGCCAGCGCAAGGAGCGGGAAGACCACGGCGCCCACGTATGCGCCCCCGCCGCCCGGACGCGTTCGCTGCAAGAAGCTCGTCACAGCGAATAGCCGCACCGTATAGAACAGGAAGAACGCACTGAGTGCCGCGGCGACGATCGCTATCCCTCGAAGCACCGGTCCCCCGTGATGAACGTCGTATCTGTCTAACCGCGTTAACTGAGCTGCAAGCGAATCATACTAAGAGTGCGCGCGCGGCTCGGCCTCACTCGCCCATCGCGATCGGAAGCGGCTGTCGCGGCCGCGGCGGTGCGACTCGCCAGACCGCCGCGAGCGAAGCCATCTCCATCGCAATCAAGTTGACCAGCGCGTCGAGGAGCAGCACGCGCGCCGCGAAGCCTTGTCGGGAACCGTTGATCGTCATCCCAACAGCAACCACGACCCACACGGCCGCGGCGCCCGCTCCAGCCGCACGCAGCGCTGCCGAACGCGGCGTGGCGTATGCGACGATCGCCACCCCGATCGGAATAGTGCCGACGCCCCAAACCACCCAGACGTGAGGTAGCCACGGCGGCGCTTGTCCAATCGCGGTCGCCGCGGCTTCCCATTCGCGACGCATGAGGAGAGGCCATGCGATGCCCCAGAGGACGTTGTACACGACGGCCCAGACGACTCCGCGAACAAAAAGGCGTCTCCACGGCAGACGATACAACGGGGTCCTCCGTTGCACAGCGGCCACCGGCCACCTCCTTTAGAAGCGCCGGGCGAAGCCCGGCGCAATTCCTTAGCTGCGCCTATAACTCCTGCCGCTCGAAGATCCCCAGCGCCGCCACCACTCCGACCACGATCGCCGCTACGGCCGTCGCCACCGGCCAGCCTGACGACACCGCTTCTCCCATCAGCGCGTCGCGCATACGCCGGCATCAATCCGAGAAAGCTGTATCGCGCCGCCGGCCCCCAGACCGAGAAGCAGGAGCGAGAGGAAATAGAACCCGAGGCCCGCCCCGGCGGCCGCGCCGCGCGATCGGAACGCCGCGGAAAAGAAGGTCATCACGACGACCAGCAATGAGGCGTAGAGCAGCCACAACGCCATTGCCGTCGCGACGCGAGCGGGGTGCGCGACGCCGAACACCACGGCCGTCAGAGCCAGGCAGGCGGCTGTGCCAAACGCGGTGGCCGCAATGAGGAGCGCGATCTGCGAGACGATCTTCGCCAGCACGAACGCACCTCGCGAGAGCGGTTTCGTGAGCGCGAGGATTGCCGTTCCCGAGGACCGCTCGCCCGAGACGACCCCCGCGCCGGCGATGATCACGGCAATGAGCACGAACTGATTGAGGTTCTTGAGGAACTGCCCGTAGGCGTCGAGTGCGGTCGGCGGTGGAATGTGGATCACCACTCCCGGCTGCGAGGCCGCCATCGACCGCACCAGTGCCGGCGTGAGCGCCGCGATGATCGGGCTGGTCACTCCGAAGAACACCAGCATCCCGGGAATCACCCAGATCCGCCACGTGCGCCGGATCTCGACGAACTCCTTCCCGAGAAAGGCGCCGAACCCGGTCATGCGGGTGGCTCCCCGACCGACTCCACGAATACATCCTCCAGGCTCGCCTCCGCGATCTCGAACCGGCGAAGCGGAACGCCGGCAGCCGCGATCGCCGCGGGAATCTCGCGCTGTGCGGCCCGCATGTCGGAGACAGTCACGCGCAATGTTCGCTCGACGGTTTCCAACGACCGCAGCCAGGCTCTTCCCGCCAGGAGCTCCGGCGACAGCGGCGGCGTCCCCGTCGCTCTCCATCTCGACCACCAGCCGGTTGGCGCCGGCGCGCGCCCGTAAGCTCATCGACGCCGGCGCTCGCCACGATGCGACCGCGCTCGAGAATCGCCACGGCGTCGCACACGCGCTCGACGTCGGCGAGGATGTGGGTCGAGAAGAACACCGTCGTCCGCCCGCGAAGCGACGCGACCATCTCGAGCACCTCGCGCCGGCCGATGGGATCGAGCGCGCTCGTCGGCTCGTCGAGCATGAGCAGGCTGGGCGCGTTGATCAGCGCCTGCGCAATGCCGAGTCGCTGCTTCATCCCGCGGGAGAAACCGCCGACGCGCGTGCGTGACCGAGGAAAGCCCAGCCATCTCGAGCAGTGCGGCGGCGCGCGCGTCGAGCGTCGCGCGGTCGAGCCCGAAGAGCCGTCCCGCGAACTCGAGGTACTCGCGCGCCGTCATCCACGGATAGAAGCCTGGCACATCGGGGAGGAAGCCGATCTGCGCGCGGACCGCGTCGTTTGCGCTCGTGACATCATGGCCGAGGACGTGAGCCGTACCCGCGGTCGGACGCGCGAGTCCCGAAAGGATTCGCAGCGTCGTGGTCTTTCCAGCGCCGTTACGTCCGAGGAAGCCGAACACCACGCCCGGTCGGACGACGAGATCGGCGTGGTCGAGGGCGATCGTGTCGCCGAAGCGCTTGGTCAGGCCGCGAAGCTCGATCGCCGGCGTGTCCGCCGCGCGCTCAGCGTTCATCGCGCGGACCGTACAGCGCATCGACGGCCCGCCGAGCCGCCTCGCCACCCGCCGTGCTCGCGCCGGAACCCGAGATGTCGAGCGTCGGCGCCGGGCGCCCCCCGACGAGGTAACCGATCGCTCCCAGCAGATTGCCGAGGACAATGATGAGCGCCCACAGCCACTTTCTGCCGCCGAACACCTCATCGCGTCGCGCGAGGTCCACCAATGCGTACACCTGCGTCGCGAGTTGAACGGCGACGAGCAGCAGTATGATGGCGGTAACGGTTGTCGAAACGTGGAGAAGCCGGGCGAATCGGTCCAGCATCGGTCAGCCTCCGAGATGGGATCGTCGCAGCGACTTAATTCTGGACGCGCCGGGTGTGTTCAGCGAGGTGCTGGCCAGTGCGTGATCGCGATGAAGTAGTTCTGGGCGACTCGCGGCGGGCAGGTCCGGCATCCACACCCAAGGCTCGACGACGCCCGCCAAGACGTGACGAAGCTCACCGGGGGCCAGCAATCCCTCTCACAAGACGTTGATCGTCCGTTACATCCGTGTAGTTCGCGCAATCCACCTAGTGTGCAGGGGTTTCGCGGTCCAACCTCATGGAGACGTCGACGATGTCATCGCGCAGAGTGACTGACGAAGAAGGTCGTGTTTGGGAGTGTAGGCCGGAGACTGAAGAAGTGCCAGGATGCGACGTGGACCTCGTATGTACGACGGCCGGTTTGCAGGCCCCGGTGCGGCTGAAAGTCAGCTGGCAATGGGCAACGATTGCGGAGAAGGGGTTGGCGCGCATGATCACCGCCGCTGCGCCGCGATTGGCTTCCGGCGACGGGTCGTTCCAAGCGCCACCGATGCGAAAGGCATCGCGCACTGTAAGAAACGCGAAGCGTGGAGCCGTCTGACGCGTTAGCTCGGCATTCGTCAGGCCGCCGCGGGGCGTTACTCATTTACTCGACTCTCTGAAGAATCCCCGCGGTCCGCGCACGCGATACGGACCCGCGCCAGGTGGATGGAGAAGACTAGTCCTGGCGGAAGCGCTTGGCGTGGCGGATCGCGCGAGCCGTGCTTGCCACGAGGCCGGCGATGAGCACGAACGCGACCAGGAGCGCGCGCCATTCTGGCCGCCAGCGATGAAGCACGAGGGGTGCAGCGAGTGCGAGGAAGATGACCGCGGCGCCAAGGGTAAGCAGATCGCGCCCGCTTCGCTCATTGACTGCATACCACACGCGCTCATCGGCGAGCGTCGAGGGAAAGCGAATGCCGTACCATGCGTTGGGCGGTACACGCCGGCGCATAAGTGGCAGTCCGAAGCCGACGAGGGCAAGCCCGCTCACAACGAGGCCTGCTGTGATTTGCCAAGCCATTCGCGCCTCTCAATTGGCATTTCGTGGCACACACTATTTCGGGTAGGGCGCAGTATCGAAATAGATCGCGAAGCTGATGATCTGACCATCCTTTACGGCAAAGATTTCCGCCACGTCGCTCGAGAAGCGTGGCCCGCCGTTGGGCGGCTGTAGCTCATACCGTGTGAGGCCACAGGCCTTGTCACCGTCGATGATCAGCTCGCGCAGCTCGAACGAGACGATCATCGAGTAGAAGCGTTTGGTGCCCCCTCCCGCGCCGCATGCTACCTTTTTCGCAGCACCCACGTCGTCATCGATCGCAGATTCTGCACGACGGTCGTCTTGATCGGGTCGACGAGCTCGGCTCCGAGGTCGTTCGTCACCTGCATCAACATCGCCTCGTCGACCAGGTACCGCTCGGTGCCGTCCGCCATCGCGTACCAGCGATCGTGCAGATGCCGGACGAGACGTTCGGCGCCGATCGTGGACGCGAGCCGGCAGAAGAAAAGCCCTCCCGGCTTGAGCGTCCGCCAGCAGCCGTGCAGCATCGCGTGGAAGTGATCGTCGTCTCGCGCGAAGTGCAGGACGGTGTTGATGATGACGACGTCGGCGAAGAGATCCGGGAACGAGTGTGCTTCGACGGATTCGACGCGGAAGTTGTCAGCCGGCAGGTGCGGCGCGAGGCGGCGCACGGCGTCGATCGCCTGCGGATCGGGATCGGCGCCGAAGACCTCGTACCCTTCGCGGAGCAGGTACACGATGTTCCGGCCGGTGCCGCAGCCGGCGTCGAAGATCGTCATCCCCTTCGAGACATTGCCGCGCAGGAGCTGATCGAAGAGGTAGATGTCGATGGCGCCAAACTGTTCCTGGAGAGTGGGCATGCGGGTGCTCATGGTAGCGGGAACCGGTGGAACAGCGCCATTGGAGTGTCCGAGGAGTCGTGTCAAGGCGTAGAATCGCGAGCGGCGCTACTCCTCGCCGGGAGCACCAAGTCCACGATCAGCGGTCGATGATCCGACTCCAGATCGTAGCCGATTCCGGTCCGACGCACGTACCACTGTGGCCCGGCGAGCACATGGTCGATGCGGACACGAATCCAGCCATTGTACTTGGTCATCCCGAGCCCGCGCCCGACCCGTGAAAACGCGTCTTGAAGACCTTCGCTCCAATGAGCTTGGAAGATTCGGCTCTCGACGGGCGTGTTGAAATCGCCGGCAACGAGCACGGGCACCGGGCGCTTCGCGACGCCCTGGTCGACCCATCGCCGCGCGAGATCGGATTCGATGTCGCGCAGACGCGTGTTCTCGCGAAGTTGATCGATGTCGAAGACAGCGAGGCCATCGAATCCCTTCCTCGGTGTTTCCAAATGCAGATTCGTGACCTGGACATCGCCGGAGGGGGTCGCAATCAGATACCGAACAACATCACCCGCACCGCCGATCCCCCCCGCGGCGCTGTTGCGTAGGGCCTCTAGTGCGGTCCGATCCATCACGCTGGAATCGCGGATTGGATACCGACTCAGGAAACAGAGCCCGTTCGCAGTGTGATGATGCCAGCCCGCGACGGCGCGCACGGCGAGTGCGAGCTCGGGGCCGCACTCCTGCAATGCGACAACGTCCGGTTCCCAGCCGGCGAGGACGATCGGCAGATCGGTGGCGAGCCCACCGCCACCATCGGCATTGAATGAAACGACACGAAACGGAAGACCTTTCGGGGTCGGCAACAGTGTTCGCCACCCGACGTGAGCGCCCATGACGGGTCCGGCGACGAGAAGGCCGGCCAGGACGAGCACCCAGACGAGCCGCCGACGGACGAGAATTGCGGCGGGGAGGAGTAGGGCGAGCGGAACGAGAAAGATCCAGCGGCCACTGAAGAGAAGAACGGTCGCAAACCACCAGCGGTCGCCGAGCGTCCACATCACGACCGCGATGGAGCAAGCGGACGCGAGGTACCCCCAAGTCACGAGCGTGAGCGTGCGTGCCGCGATGCGCTCGACACGCGAGACGGGGGGGGGGCGGCGGCTATAACGATGACGATCACCGGCGGCGTCCCGTGAAGGTCGGCGGCTCGCCTGCACGATTGCCGTGCCAAGCGATTTGAGACGTCGGGCAGCGGCCCCGATCCGATTGCGGCGGCGTCTTCGAGGACGACCCACGGTAATGATGCGACCGCAGCGGCACTCGAGGCGGCGGCCGACGCTGCGTTCATCAACATGGAAGCGTTCGCCGCATCGACATGCGACGGTGAAAGGCTTGGGCTCCGTCGTGGTCAGGGGCATCGGGCTGCTCGGATCAATTCTCGCGCACGATAGTAAATGAGCCCGCCCGCGCCGCTGGTCGCACGACCCATCCCGCGTTCAGCGTGATGCTCCAGCCGTCCCCCTGCAGGGTGGTCCCTTCGAGCGGCCGGGTCACCGGTACGGAGAGTGTCGTCCCATCGACAGAGCGCAAGACGCCGTCGTCGGCGTTGAGACGACCCCACCGAGCGGAAAGGGTGAAATTGTGAAAGAGCACGGTACCGACCCCCGGAATGCCCACGTTATCCCTGGTGTCGCTGCTCCCACTGCCCGCCGCAGGCATCGTCAGCACTTGACCATCAACGAAGCGTCGACGCAACTCGGCTACCCGGGCCTCGAGCGCCCGATCGCGCGCCTCCTCCGCCGCTCGCAGCGTTGCCCCATCGTAGCGTGCCGCAGCCACGGCCACGTCCGTAGTCGGCGGTCTGCGGATTGCCGAGGCGAGCATGTCGCCAAGGTCCGAGCTGCTACGAACCTGTCGGCGCCATCCCGGCATGAGATCGTCCAGCAGCACACCGTAGGCTGGTCCGGACGCGGCTTCGAAATTTCCGACGAAGGACGTCTGCCTTTCGCCTCCTGCGAGCGCTAGCGCTGCGGCTCGGTGCGCATCCGCAGGCGAGTTGGCCCAGGCCGCGATGCCGGTGTAGCTGGCAAGCCCTTCGCGAATCTCGTCGCGTCGTTCGTTGTCAGCCGCGCCGGGAAACCGGAGGCGACGTTCGCGTCTGAAGGCCAGCGCATCGGCGATCGCTCCGGCCCGATCGCTCCCGCTCGATTCGACCGCCCGACGGAGCGCTCGCCATTCGAGCTGCATCCAGATGCGCCCTTCGAGCGTGTGGAGATGCTCGTTGATGCCGTCGTCCGTAATGAATCCCAGCTCGGGCTGAATTCGATGGAACAATCCGTGAAGCATTGTTTGCTGGCGTGCGTCGGCATCCTTCTCCGGGAGCATCCACAAGGGGAAGCTGAACCACCGCAATCCGCCCCAGGATACGGGGCCGTCCACGAGGCCTTGAAGACGCGGTGGCGGCCCATCCGGTTCCGGCAGGCTCGTCGCGCGCGTTCCGGTCGCCTGGTCAACGATCACCATCGGACCACAGAGCGACACACCCCACAACCGGCCCGCGTCTCGCTCGCAGAGCTTCGTGGCTTCCTCGAAATAGCGCTTGGCAAGCTCCGGTTGGACCTGCGCCTCCGCAGCCGTCGCAGCGCTCAGCAGCAAGAGCAGGAATAGCGCATTGAGATGGGATCGAGTCTGCATCGAGATCTCCTCTCTTCAATAGCCTCCCCCGCGCTACGAAGTCGGAAGGAGCTTCAGCACGTCGCGGTGATTCATCTTCCGAGCCCACGCCGCCGGAGTGGCCCACGCAGGGGCGCCTGCTTCGACGGGATCGGCCCCGCGCGCCAAGAGCAACTTCACGAAGTGCGCTTTGCCCCAGCGACATGCCCAACCGAGCGGAGTGCTTTCCAGCAGGTCATCGCGAATATCCGTCCGCGCGCCGCGATCGAGCAAGAGCTCGGCGAATGGCACATGCTCGGGCCCACCTCGCGCCATCACTGTGTGGAGGATGGTCGAGCCGCCACCGCTCGCGTTTGGATCGGCACGGTCCAGCAGCAGCCGGAAGCACGCGAGCCCGCGATCGATACCGCTGTCGCAGGTGAACGCCTGCCAGAGCGGCCATCCCCAACGGGTGTCCTCGCGCGGCCAGCCGATGCGGCCGAGAGCCATCGCCACGATCTCAGCGTCGCCGCCGCCGGACGCGGTCCACAGCAGATCCTCGGCGACCGTACTGCCTGGCGTGACCGCGTCCGCGCGAAGGCGTCCCGCGTCTTCGTCCGCGAGCAGCTGTCGCGCCGCCTCGGTCTGACAGGCGAAGCCGGCGGAGATCGCGTCGAGACGCCCGCCGTGGGATTCGAGGAGCTCGACGAAGTCCCATGCCTTCCTTGAATACGCGAGAAAGAGCGAAGAGCCGGCCGTGAACACGCTCGCGTTCGGGTCGGCGCCTTTCGCCAGCAGCAGCTCGGCGATTCTCCGGTTTCGGCGCTCGACACAGAGGTACAGCGGTTCTCCAGCCGAGAAAACGATCTCGTCCATTCCTCCCACGCGCTCCCGCTCGTTCGGGTCCAGACCGAGATCGAGCAGGCGCGACACCTCATCCGGTCGGTTCTGCAGGACGGCGATCGACAGCGGGCCGCGGCCGCCACCAAAACCGGTGGCGTGGTCGGCCGAAGGTTGCGTGACGACGTCAGCGCTCTTTGAGACTATAGGCCCGCGTGCTTCCTCCTCGCGGATGATCGCGACGATGTCGTCGTACTCATGCTCGATGGCGAGCGTGAGAGCACATGTTGCCTCGCGATGCGGATAGACGCCCTTCCGCGCGTCGGCGCCGTGTCGCATGAGGAGCCGCGTCATCTCCGGGGAGCGCGCCACCACGGCGAAATGAATCGCCCGATGCTCGTCGCCTCCCATATCCATGTTGACCAATTCGGGGCGACGCTGGAGCATCGCCTCGACGCCGGCGAGGTCTCCAGCCTTCACGGCGTCAACGAGGCGCTTCGCGGTGACGCCGTCGACGAACGCCTTGAGCTTCGGCCAGCTCGCGAATCCGTACGCACGCGCGATGACGAGCTGGGCGTCGTGCAATGCGAAGGTGTGGACGTCCGCGTCGCGATAGTGGGTGTGGACCTCGGTTGTCGTGGCTGCCTCGCCGGCGCGAAAGGCATCCAGCAACTCTTTCGCTTGCCGCTTGAGTTGGGCGAGGTCCGTGTGCTCGCGGAAGGCGCGAGTGGGCAGAGAGTCGTTCACGATGAGCTCCTTTCCTGGCTGAGCGTGTCAGCCCGTTGGCCCGGTGTCCGCTCGTTCGGGCAGAAAAGAGTTCACTAACGCGATATAAACTTGGCGCTGCACAGGGAGGACACAGTCCTTTCCGCGGACACGGAGGCGCCCCAACGCGCCCGCAGAAGCATATTCGCAGAACCGTCGAGATGCTACTCGAAGAACGAGGCCGCCGATTCGTGGTGCGCGCCGTTGCGCTTGGGTATCAGGTCACCGCATGTGCGCGCTGAGATCGGACGGCCCCCTCCTCCAAGTTCATCGCAGCCCCTGAGGACTCGGAGCCGGTGGTGGCGCGCTCACGCCAGAAGGGAAGATGGGCGTGGCACGCCGGCTTGTGCTTGATGCTGCGGATGCTTCGGTCTAACGCGTTAGCTAAGCGGCAAAGGAACATATAAGAGTGCGCCCGCAGCGCGCACGATCGATAGCTCCTTTGTCAGCTTCAGCGTTCGTTCGGTTGACGGTGCGAGTTGCTGACGGTCCGGACGAAATCGCGGAGTGGAGGCGTCGGTTGGCGTAGGTGAACTCAGTGAACCCTGTGCGGCCGCCACGCTTGGTCCGCGATACCGCGAATTCGATCTGGGCAGGGGTCGTGGATGGTGTGGAACCACAACGCACCGCGGACGAGTTGCCAGCGATACGTGCCAGGGTTCCGATTGGCGCCGACGCAGGCATCGACCCCGCGCTCGTCCGTGACTGCCACTGTGCTGTCGTGGACAACGTACTTTCCCTGCACCATTAGCTGGTCGCCCTTCACGTATCGGAAGGTGCCGGTTGTGTCGAATGTCAGCGTATACGCATCGGAGTCATAGCTGCCAAACGGAAATCGGCTCGGTAGGAAACGGGTCGCCCCCACCGCCAGCGCAAAGAGGGAAAGAGCGAGTCCGAGAGTTGCCGCTCGATTCATGATCATTTACCACCTCGAATGTGTGTGTGGCGATGTTCGAGCATCGAAGCTCTCCTGGCCGACACGGCGCACGGGCAAGTTCACTCAGCGCGGCTGGTTTGTTTCTGTTTGACGGCTGCCCCGCCACGGTCCGTGTGTCCAGCCTAACGCGTTAGCTACGCTGCAAGCGAATTCTATAAGAGTTTGCGGCGCAGCCGCAAAACATCAATAGCTCCCTTGTCAGCTTCAGCGTTTGTTAGCTCGCCAGCGCGCGTTGCGTCCCGACGAATCAGCGTCGCATGACCTCGATGCTTCCGCCGAAGATCGCGCCGAGCACGAGCAGGCCGGCCGTCAGCGCGGCGAGAACGGCGATGGCGCTTACGGTAATGCCAGCAATGCGTTGACCACGAGGTTGAAGCCATCGCCCGCCGAAGGACGGCTGGACCGCTGCCGCGTAGGATCCGAATGCCGCCACGATCAGGCTCATCAACGCGACGAACGTTCCGCGGCCCAAGGATACTGGTATGATCGTGCCTAGCGTTCCGAGCACAACGCATTGCGCGATGGTGCGTCCGCTGATGCGCCGGGCGTGCGCCCGCCAGAGCGCCGCGAGTGTTTGATCGGCCAGCGGCGACGAGTCGAGGTGATGCTGCAAAACCATGACAACCCTCCCACGCAAAGAACGAACACTATACGACCGTGGCGAGCTAACGCGTTAGCCAAGCTGCAAGGGAATCATATAAGAGTTTGCGGCACAGCCGCAAACAATCAGTAGCTCCCTTGTCAGCCTCAGCGTTCGTTAGGTTGCACGCGAATCGTTAGGCGAATCCACTGCCTGTCTCGACACAGGTTGCCGGCGGGCCAGCAGGTTGTGTCCCGACGGTACAGCGGTAGCTGGTAAACCGAGTCCCCTGCCACAGCTGGACGATCACGCTGACGGTCGAGTCGCCAGCCTGCGGCCTCCAGACCTCAAAGTGGTAGGGGTCAACGTAACCGGGCGGTCGGATAGGGGCATCCGGCGACGCGATCGGGCTGGCGTACGTTGTCGGACAGTCGAGCCTCGAGCGAACGCGCGCGCCGAGCGCGTTGAGTAGGCGCGGGGAGGGATCGGCGGTGGCGGTGGAATCCCGAAGCCGGAGACAAACCGCAACATTCGCGGTGGCTCGGGGGAGCAGCGCCCTGACCACAGCCACCACGTTCGCTTCCTCGCCGGGAGTCAGGGGCCGAGCGAATTCACGGATGACTGGGGCGAAGGTCGTTGGAAGACCCGATGCGTGGCCGGCGCCGCTGCATGCCACCGCGGGCAACGCGGCGGCGGAAAGGAGCATGAAACGGAGTGGCATCGTAGCAGGGGTGCAACCTAACGCGTTAGCTAAGCTGCAAAGGAATCCATAAGCGTTTTGCGGCGTAGCCGCAAAACTTCAATAGCTCCTTTGTCAGCTTCAACGTTCGTTAGATCGCGGGTCGTGGAATCAAATCCTCGGGTAGCGGCTGCCCACGGGTCAGCCCTGCGTCGCGGGCACGGGCAGCTGAAAGCCCGTCCTGTAGCACAACCAACAGGTCCAACGCGTCGCCCGGTCCTCCCGGAACGCGAAGATCTAGGCCGCCACCAAAGAAACGTTCGTACAGGGTACAGACGATGGCCGTCAAAGCGTCAATTGCTTCTTGCACTAGCGCTCGACTTGCGAAAGCGAGTTGCTGTGGTGGCGTTTCGACGGCCTGAGGCAGGTCCCGATGAGCGATGAAACGATTGCGCCAGTCGCGCGCGAATGCGCTCTTCTCGACCGCTTGGGCTACTAGCAGCTGCACTCGGCCCTTGAGCGCAGGATCGTCGATTAGGTCCGGCAACTGCTGAACGGATAGGTTCGACTTGCCGCCTATCTTGGGAGCGTCGGTGAGTCTGCTTAGGTGAAGGAGTGTGTCCTCCCACAGCGCATTCTGCACTTGCCCGAAGAAGCGGCCTGCGGCTTCCTCGAGAAGCCCGATCCGTTGCGGCGACGTTCCAAAGAGCTCACGAAACTCACGCCATTTGTCTTGGAGCCAGGCGACTTCTTCGTAGAGGCCGTGAAACACGGGGCCAAGACGAGGGCCGAGCACCCGGAGGTGTTTGCGCTCGACATCTTCGGGGGACTGATCGATCACTTGCCGTCTCCAGAAGGTCGATCGCGATCTAACGCGTTAGCCAAGCTGCAGGGCCAAGAAGGGAAGATACCGAGCGATTCATTCGTGATCCTCAGGGGCGCCACGACCGTAGGCATGCCGGCACTTGTCAGCTTCAGCGTTCGTTAGGCCGGCTGCGCGAAGAACTCGAGGTAGCCGCACGCTTCACACCGGAAGGACACGACCGGCGCGGCGCGTTGAGCGCGTAGCTTCAGACTGCCGAAGAGGTTCTCATCGGGTATGCCTTCAACCCAGTACGGCATCTGCTGGCCGCCTTGAAGGCCGTCGACTACGACGCCGACCGTCATCGCTCCGCCGCACTTGGCGCACACGCGCGAGGCTTCAGTCATTGGAATACTCGTGGAGGCAGGTGCTCGGCCTAACGCGTTAGCTAAGCTGCAAGGGAATCATATAAGAGTTTGCGGCGCAGCCGCAAACAATCAATAGCTCCCTTGGCAGCTTCAGCGTTCGCTAGGCGACCGGATCGGGTTGTCGACGCCGCGAAACATCGCGAGGTCCCCGTGAATCGGTCTATTCGCCTCGGCCCAACCAGCGCGTTCGCGCACGTAAAGTGACGCGTACTCCATTAGCGTCAGCCAGTGGGTCGACAGGTCGATCCCGCGGGTGCCGCGGATCCAGAACGTGACCGAGTCTCTGAGGGTGTCAGCGCGAGTCCGCATGTCACTGACATAGACCTTGCGGCTCTCGCGTGTCAGTACTCCAGTTGGAGGCGGTATCGCCTTCAGTAAGGCCTGCGGCGAGGGCCGTGAGCCGCACACGGGAGTCGCCGGCAAAAGGGAAGACGCCACTGCGAAGTACTACCTCAATGGCGTCGTCGAATACGTATGCCGTGGCCTCACCGTGGTCGCCGACCGTTCCGTCCCGGCCAAAGTCGACAAACTGAACTGGTATGTGGAATCGGGCGGCAGTTGGCGCGGGCTCGGGCTGCGGCGCACCGCATCCGATGGTCAACGCAAGCAACGGCGCGGCGAGACGGGCTTGTGGTGGCATGCTCATGGTGGCCGTGTGGTCGCCTAGAAAATATGACTGGGCTGGCCTCCGGTTCTCACGTGGATTAGCTCCTCGGCGCGAACCGGAGTTGCCAGAGCCACACGCGACGGTCCGACTGTCGCCACAGGAGACCAGCCCATGTCATCACAGTCTACTACTACCCGCTCAATCATCTATCTCGGCATGGACGTGCACAAGGAGTCGATTACCATCGCGGTGTTGCCGGCCGCCGCCAAGGCCGCCACGCGCGTCGATCGGTTGCCGAACGACCTACCGAAGCTGAAACGGTACCTCGACCGCGTGGCGCGCGATGGCGAGCTTCGAGTGTGCTACGAAGCCAGCGGCGCGGGCTATGTGCTCCACCGGGCGCTCCGGGAGTGGGGGTACGCCTGCGACGTGATCGCACCGTCGCTCATTCCCAAAACGACCTGGCGTTCAACGGAAGCATGATAAGCGAGACGCCAGCGAGCTCGCGCGGCTCTACCGGGCGGGCGAGCTGACCGCGGTGCGCATCCCGAGTGAGGCCGAGGAACGGGTGCGCGATGTGGTCCGGTGCCGGGAAACGTTCCAGCGCGAGATTCTCAAGTCGCGCCCCTATATCCTCAAGTTTCTGGCGCGCCGCGGCCTCGTGTTCCGCGCCGGAACGAACTGGTGCACGCCACATCTGCGCTGGCTGCAACACCTGACGACGGAGCAGTCGCCGCTCGCCGCGGCCGATCGGCTGGTGTTTCGCGAGTATCATGCGCTGCTCGAGTACAAGCTCCATCGACGCGACGAGCTCGATCGGGAGATCGCGCGGTTGGCCGAGCTTCCGATTCTCGCGCCGATGGTCCGGCGGCTCCAGTGCTTCCGTGGGATTGCCTTGCAGGGCGCGATGGTGCTGGCGACGGAGATCGTCGATTGGCGGCGCTTCGAGCGACCGACACAGCTCGCGGCCTATCTGGGGCTGGTGTCGCGCGAGGACTCGAGTGGCGACCGCGAGCGGAAGGGCTCGATCACGAAAGCCGGCAACAGTCACTGTCGACACGTGCTCGTCCAAGCGGCGTGGAGCTATCATCACCGGCCAGCGATCAGCGTGGATCTCAAGCGGCGACAGGCGGGACAGCCGCCGGCGGTGATTGCGCACGCCTGGAAAGCCCAGCACCGGTTGCATCAGCGCTATACGCATCTCGCGTATCGCAAACAACCGCAGATCGCGGTCGTCGCCGTAGCGCGCGAGCTCGTCGGCTTCCTCTGGGCGGCGCTGCTCGACTGCCCCACGGGGAGGGAGGCGGCGACGGCCTAACCCGCTCATCGCTCCACCCTGGAATGCAAGCGTGAGGTCTGCGGCTCGAGGTGCGAGCACTCGCGAGGGCGTTATGCGGATCGCTCAGCCAGTCAGCGATATCCCCGTGCCTAGAATGCGCTAGCTCCCGACGAATCCAATTCTTGACCGCTCCGGCGTGGCGACACGCTGACCGGCGTATATCAGCAGGATTAACCGTCGATGCTACCGCAGACCCACGCTCTTCCAGTTCTCTCTTGACAGCAGCCCAGTCATATCAACGCCCAAGTTCACCTGCGGGCGAGTCAAATAAAATGCGAGCGAAGCGAGCTTCCTTTCGATCGCCCGGCTGGTGCAACGCAACGTCATATGGCCGCCACGCGATATCAGCCGGCGGACGCGAGGATAGGTCTTGGCGACCATGGATGACGGCGAGCACTTCGAATCGAATCTGACCCTCCAACAACATTTCAGCTAGGATGCGATGCGACGGTGCGGCTCAACATCTTGCCCGGATCGTCCCGTCTCTGACCGCGCCGTTCATGGCATCGGCTCCTCCCCTAGGCGGGAACGCGGCAGTTCGCGCTCTCCTATTCCTGCTGTGTTTGCTCTCCGGCGATTCTCCTCCCCGGCGCGATTCCCGTTGCTCATCCGCTCGTGCTGATGGCCGTCGTGGTGGCGATTTCGTACGCATTCCTGCGGAGCGAGGGACGCTCTCTCTCCGTACTGGGGCTCGAGGCGTCGTGGCGTCCTGTTCGCGAAGCCGCGACGGGATTCCTTGGCGGTGCGGCTCTCATACTCGTCGTGGCTGCGTGCATCGGGATCACCTTGCCATTTCCCTGGGCGCGAAACCCTCATTTCAGCGGCGCAGCTGTGGTGTTTTCACTCCTGTGGCTACTCACCAGCAACGCGGTCGAGGAGCTGATCTTCCGCGGCTACGGCTTCGAGCGACTCATCGCATCGATTGGCCTCTGGAAGGCGCAAGTCGTGACGGCCGCGCTGTTCGCGATCTTCCATCTCGCGAACGGGTGGTCCTGGCAGGCTGCCCTTTTGGGAACGACAGTCGGCTCCCTGCTCTTCGGAATGGTATTTGTACGCTGGGGAAGCGTCCCGGCGGCGACTGGCGTTCACGCAGCCGCCAACTGGACCCGTGATCTCCTCCTTAACGATCCGCCCACTCCCACGACACTCTTCGCTCCTCTTTCGCCGCGACAGTGGACATCGGGCGAGCAACTCGTCACCCTGCTAATAATGGATGCCGCGTTCGTTCTCGTGTCGATTGCCGTATGGCGGTCGTACCAAGCGTCGCTGCGCCGAGGCGTGGGTCACGCCTGATTTGCGAGCGACCGTTCCGCAAGTACGGTATGCGGCGCACGACTGTGCCTATCACTCGGAAGCCCGTGGCCATATAACGCGTTAGCTAAGCTGCGAGGGAATCATATAAGAGTTTGCGGCGTAGCCGCAAACAATCCATAGCTCCCTTGACAGCTTCAGCGTTCGTTAGGTTGCCGCGGCAAGGTGCTAGTTGGCCGACCGGTCGGGAGCGAACCAGCTGGCGCCCATGACGGCCCCGAACAGAAGGGCCATGCCGATGGCGATACCGACGTCCTCGCCGCTCAAACGGGCGAAGAACGGTTTGTGATCGGCAATCCGGGAAATGAAGGGTAGGAGGAACATGTACGGCGCGATGGTGACAATGCCAGTCAAATACCAGGCGCCTCGAAACGCGCGCTGTATATGCCGCCCGAGTACGCCGTACGCCAGCCCACTGAGCGCGCCTCCGGCCATTGCCAACCCAATCACTGAGAGGCCGAGGCCGAGCGTTGCCAGGCGTGTGTGACTTGTCAGCAGAACGTAGACGACGAGAATCGGAGCCACAATCCACGCGCCATGCATGAGCATGAACAGCACGATGGCCAGTGCGCCGTACGCGGCGGGCCGCAACGTGGGCGAGAGAGAGTCGATCCAGGCGGCAACGGGCTCTGCGCCGCGGAAGAGTACCGAACCGGCCTTCATTGGTGAGTGGCAACCTAACGCGTTAGCTAAGCTGCAAAGGAACATATTAAGAGCGCGCGAAGCGCGCGCAATCAATAGCTCCGTTGTCCGCTTCAGCGTTCGTTAGGTGGCGGCGCGCAGGGCTCACGCGTCACGCGGACCGCCACGCGCGGCGGCCGCCACGGCCGGAGTCGTTTACGACGACGTCTGACAGGTACCGCGCCTCGCCGACGTACACGGTTGCGCCGCTGCCGCGCGCCGACACGAGCCGCAGATCCCATCCCGAGGTCCTCGTCGATAGGCGGACGTTCAGCGTGTCGCCCGCGGCCACCCACCGACTGCCGATCGCCCACCACTCGCGTCCAACGGTGCCCGGGCGGTCAACGCGGCCGGCGTCGAGAAGCCGGAACGCCGCGAGGGCGCGCAGACCGGGGCCCGTCTCGCCTATACGAACGCCGATGGAGTCGGGCACCCCGTCAGCGGACGCCGATGTGCCGAGTGGCCGGTCAGCCCGGTAGCAGCCAACGCGGGGATCGGGCTGCACGACGGCGAGCCGACCGGGTAGCGCGACAACACCGAGGGCTACGATCGCGCGGAATGCGTCCATTCAGAAATCACGGAAGATGGAGATGCTCGGGTCCACGTAACGCATTAGCTAAGCTGCAAGGGAATTCTATAAGAGTTTGCGGCAGCCGCAAACCATCAATAGCTCCCTTGTCAGCCTCAGCGTTCGTTAGCTGGCCGGGTCGGGATCAAAGCCTCGCGCCACTCGCCAGAGTGCAACCGCGATTGCGTGGCGCGCCTCAACTGAATGCAACGTGACCGGGAGTACCTTCTGCTCGAGCTGGCGTAGATATCTCTGTACCTCTGTCTCCCGGGCGCCGGCTGAAAGCATACCGCCCACAATCACCGCCTGCTCGCGGTAGAAGTCGCTGCCGCCAGAATAGCCGGCTTTCACCGCGCCCCTGATATCCCAGCGACTTTCTAGGATAGCCGTGAGCTGCGCGGTGGTGCGAGAATCGTCGTTCACCCGCCCAGAGTTTGCCATCGAGCAATACTTTATGGCCAGCTTCAGCGTTCGCTATGCCGCAGGCGGAATGACTGGCGAATCCTCGAGTCCTCGTGCCGCGATGTGCCCGAGCGGGCGCGCGAGGAGCAGCAAGAGCACACCTGCGATGGCATAGATGCCCCACGCGAAAATGACGCTGCGCAGAGCGGTGCTTCCATCGGAGGCCGTGGTGGCGCCGCCGAAGGCCTTTAGCATGCCCCAGAGTAACATCGGGGCTGCATAAAGAAGCATGATGATACCGAAGGCTCGAAACAGCAGGACGGCAAGCTTGGAGTATTGAACCACAGCAGCCTCCGCTTCGAAGCTTGTTGTCGGCATACCGCCCGAGTTAAGCAGCGAACGAACATATAGATTGCGGCGGCGCCGCCGCCGCTACCGAAAATCGTTCGTCTGCTTCAACGATCGTTAGACCGCGAATCAGGGGCGCCGTGCAGCCACGACGGTCGCCACAATCGCGTCCCACTGATCGCTGCCGATGCGTGGACCGGGAACGTCGGTATTCATGAGATTCACGACAATCGTCTCGATCGAAGGAATGACTGTCAATCGCTGTCCGCCGTTGCCGCTCGCAGTGAACGACCCGTCGGGGATGCCGAGTTCCGGATGACTGAGCGCGCTCGCTTGACTCCACCACAAGAATCCGTAGCCACTCTTGGTAGCGAGCGACCCCATGTCACCGGTGGTGGAATAACTGCGGAGGCTCGCATCGACCCATGACGACGGAAGGAGCTGTCGACCGCTCCACTGCCCGTGGTGCAGATAGAGCATGCCGAATCGGGCAAGGTCGCGGGCCGAGATTCGGAAGATGTAGCCCGGATGCTCGGAAGGCTCCTCCACGTAATACTGACCGTCCCCGGGCCGATAGTCCTGCATACCGATCGGCTTCGCAATTCGCGCCTCGATAGCCCGGAAAATGTCTTCGCCCGTGGCGCGCCGGTAAATCGTGCCGAGGACGTTGAAGTCCCAGTTGTTGTAGTACCAGAAGGTACCGGGGGCGTGGCTGCCGCGCGGTGGACGTGCGTCGCGCATCGCATCGACTTCGCCCGCCGCGGCGAGGTAGACCCCCGACCGTGCGCGGAGGAGGTCGACCACGCGCGCCTGGAGCTGAGTTGCGCTCAAGGTCGTCGATTTCTCGCCGATGCCGAGCGCGGCGAGCGTTCGTGACGTATCAAGCCTCCCCTCGGCGACCGCCATGCCGACCAGCGCGCTCATGAAGCTCTTCCGGATGGAGTGCGTTAGGTACGTCGTGCCCGTGTCTCCCCAAGCGGCGACGACCTTGCCGCGCGTCACAATCATGAACGCCGACGAACCTACCGAATCGATGACGGCCTTGAGCGCGGCGACACGAGGCGCCGACCATCCGAGCTCCTCGATTGACGCCGCCGTCTCCCATGCACGCGCGGGGAACTCATTTGTTGGTGTTCCGACTCTCGCGTATGACCGGCAACCAAGCGCGCCCAACAGAGCAGCACTGGACCAGACGGAAGTGGCAATTCGCAGGGAGTCCAAGTCACCTCGCTTCGTAGCGGTATTCGAGCAACTCCATCTGCTCGATTGTAACGCGGAGCACAACGTCGGTCTAACGCCCAGCTAAGCTGCAAGCGAGTCAAATAGAGGCGAGCGAAGCGAGCAATCAATAGATCGCTCGTCAGCTTCAGCGTTCGTTAGGCGGCGGCCGCAGGGAGTCCGACCGTCAGCGATCTGCCTACGGACGGAGCCACGGCGCCAGATTCGTCGCGAGATCCGGGTCAGCTCATCCCCGAGTGAACGGAAAGCGGGTCAGTGACTCCCACGCTTGACCTGGTGTGCCGACTTGGTCGATGCCGAACAGCATTCGGTCGATTCCGGATTCGACGGATTTGGTGGACTACACGTTCCGCTGTCGATGGGGAAACCCCGGTGAGTGCAGGAGCACGAGTCGGAAGATGATCGTTCTTCACGCGACGATCACCGGACTCGAACGCCTCGGCGAACACCGACAGCGCCGAGTCAGTCGCCGCAGGGTAGCCGCCCCATCCGGCGAGATGCGCGATCTGCACGGGCACGTCGGGTGCGCTCGTCATCACCTGACTCAGGAAAATTTCGGCGTCGCGGCGTCGGTACTCCGGGTTCATAGTTCGCATATGAATGACGATGGGAATCCGCCGCGCGTTCCGCCGCGAATATAGCGGCGAGTTTGCGCACATGTTCGGCGTCGCGAAAATCGAAGAAGGCAGTCGTGAGATGCAGCTTCAATCCACGGATGCGCGGATCCCGCGCACAGTTCGCCAACTCATCGTGCGCGTATGCGCGAAGCGGGTCAGACTGCAGAATGCCACGAGGCGGTCTGGATAGCGGGCCGCCTCGCGCGCGGTCCAATCGTTCTCCGCGCGAACCTTCGCCGCTTCGTCCGTGACGTTACGAAAGCCGGCGGCGAACAGGTATGCAGACGACAACACCACGCCGCGCCGGATGCCGGCGGAATCCAACGCTGCGATGTAGTCTGCGGCCGAGTACGGATCGCGCGCCGGTGGCGGCGACGGCGTCGTCCGTGTGAGATTGGCCGCGGCAATTCGCCACGATGTGCCGGGGTCGCGACGTACGGCGAAAAGAAACCTGCCCTGATCCACCCATACGGTGTCGCGATAGAAGCCGTAGGCGCCGGCGACGTGCCCCGAGCGTTGGTCGGCATCAAACGCTTGCGCCCGGAGTTTCAGGGTGCCCCCGAGCCGACAAGCATCATTCGGATCGCCGCCCGTCCACGGAGCCAGTCATCCCGCATCTGAAACAGGCCGCTGTCAGTAAACTGCGCCGCGAGCGCGGTCTTGTTGTCGGAGGCCTGCCAATTCCGCTCGAAGTCGCGCAGGAGCTGATCGAGGTCGCCGGGGAGCTTCACCACCGGGAGCCGCTCGTTGACCAGCTGCCAATTTGCAATGCTCCGCAAATGGGCGTGATGGTCGGCCACCGGTCGTGGCACGCCTTCCGATTGGGCTAGCACCTGCGTGGCGATCAGTACCGCGATCGCCGCAAGCCGACAGGTCCGGAGTGGGGTGCCATAGAGGAGAATCTCGGTGGTGACATCCAGTGGCTGTCAGTTGTTGCGTCATCGCGCTGATGTCTTCTGCGTCCGCCCAACGCCCAGCTAACCTGCGGGCGAGTCAAAATAAGAAGTGAACGCGAAGCGTTGGCAAATCCTCAGGATCGCCCGACAGGTTCAGCGTTCGTTAGGTAGCCGCACCGCGATGTTGGAATGGCCGCGACTCAGATTTCGAGTAAAGTCGGTAGCTCTCGCGCATTGCGCTTTCCCAGATGTCGCGCACAAACTCGTCGATCAGCCCGAAAGCGGCCTGCAGGACGGCCTCTGGAGATGCTCGAGCGCGATCGATTTGCTGAGTGCTTTGCATCCGGGCATATAGGCTCCGACAGCCCGGGCTCCGAGCAGTGACTCAGTGAATTTTGCCGAGCGCGAGCGTGAAGCCCCCACGCCAAGGTATCGGTTGTTCGTGCCGGCGGCGCCGAACATCGAAACTCCGACGCCGATTACCCGCAAGATGGGCCATGAGGTCGGCGTCGAACGCGAGCGCCGGCACCACCCCGTTTGCGCTCGGGCGAGCTGGCGAGTGGCGGTTGGTTGTAGTACAGCCGCGCGAGGCCGAGCGAGATCGACGCCGTAGTTCCGCGAACTTGCCCGGCACGGGGATTTTAGGGTGGGTGGCGCGCATTCCGACGAGGAGGGCAACGTCACCATAGGTGCGATCGGGGGCTTGCTCGAGAATATCCCCCGCGCCCGCGGCACAGAGGAGGGTGATCACCATCTGATCGACCGCCGTCGAGAGCGCGAACTGCCCCGCCAAGCCCGCCGTGCTCGCCCAGGTCGGCGAAGCCGAGCGAGCCTGCGGCCCACACGTCGATCGTGTGTGCGAGCGGGGGGGGCGTCTGCGCCGCGGCCGGTGATGCCCACCGCGATGCCGACAGCGACACCGCTACCGTGACGGCGACGATCTCAATCAGCCGGCCAAACCATCCACGCATTGTCGTTCGCATCTCCTGCAGGTGAATTGCCGCGCCGCGTCGCCGCGATCGCGTGGCGACTTTTTATTAGAGTCCGCGGCTCACGATTCGCGTTCTCCGACGAGAGTTCTCACGTCGCGCTTAATCGCATCGCTATCGTAGCCGCGTCGCGCGAGAAAAACCGAGGACTCGGACTAACGAGCATCGAGTTGGCGATCTGGTCGCAGCGATTGGGGAACAGTGACGTACACCTGATGGCGCGGGGATGTCCATGGCTCCCTAACGCGTTAGCTAAGCTGCAAGGGAATCATATAAGAGTTTGCGGCGAAGCCGCAAACAATCAATAGCTCCCTTGGCAGCTTCAGCGTTCGTTAGATGGCTGGCGCGACCAGATCCGCCTTAAGCCATCGAGCGGCGGGGTGAATTGCTGCTGCAACGTCGAAAGGCCCCTAGGGCGAGCAGCGCGTCACTCCACGGGCCGCCAGCGGACTTCGAGAGGCCGCATGATTCCCTCCGGGAGTCCCTCTGGGAACGGATCCCGCGCCCGGAATTCCGCATGTGCGAGTACGCGCCCCGGGCCGGATCGATCACCAACCTGTCTGCCAGCCTGGCGTCGGTTTCCCGTCTCCGCGGCCGATCCGTCGGAAGCGCACCCCCAGTCCTCCCCTGCATCAGAGGGTGGCACGTCACGCATATGGAGAGCGAACTCGAAACGCCGCCAGATGGCCCACGCCTCCATCACGAGCTCAAAGACCTCGCGCGAGATCGGCCCGAGCTCGAACTGTCTCGCATCGAGGTCGTCAGTCTCCGAGAAGAGCGCGCGATACACGTGTGGCGTGCCGCGAAAAGCGGCCACGCCTTCGCGCGGCC
>CAWJXW010000009.1:0-323910 GCA_963846925.1 uncultured Gemmatimonadaceae bacterium
CATCCGCGGCGGGCGTGATCGAGGGCGAGCGATCCAGGTCAGCAGGCCTGCGGGGGAGACTCGTTCCGTCTGGAATGGTGCCATAAGAAGTAGGAGTGCGCGAGCAATTCCGTTCAACCGTTCTGTTCAGGACGCAGGCCGACATGGGTGGTAGAATGGCGAATGCCAGCCGCAACCTATGGCGGACCCGGTGGCAATCTGGAGCAATTATGTCTCGTATTCACAATGCGGATCTGGTAGACGGGAACCAAAAGCTCGAGCACGACATCCCGACCGAGTTGGAGCAGTCTAGAGATATCTCCGTCAGCCACCCGCTCGCCGTCGTGACTTCGACGTCGACAGCGCCGCCACCGGCTAACGGCGTGCAACCAATCCCGAAGCCGCCACGGCCTCATCGCGACCCACACGTCGAGCGCTGGTTGGGTCTCGTCGCGGCAGTCACCGCCGGGGTCGTCGTCGTGCTCGTCGCGTCGAGCACGCTGATCAATCGCAAGGTCGCGTGGACGAGCGGCCGCGCCGCGGTGTCATCACCGCGCGCGGTGCGGCACAGCTACACCGATAGTGAGGCACTCTTCTCCGCCGTCGATCGTTACGCGGAGCGCCAGATGACGGCCGGGAAAGGTGCCGGGATTCACGCTCGCTCTCGTTCACGGCCGGCAAATCGTGCATACTCGCGCGCTCGGCGTCGCCGATCCGACCGGTCGCCGCGTCACCCCGCAGACGGCCTTCATTCTCGGCTCTCTCACGAAGTCGTTCACCGCGCTGGCGATCATGCAGCTCGTGGAACAGAAACGTGTCGTTCTCGACGCGCCAGTCCAGCGATATCTGCCCTGGTTCACCGTGCGTGACCAGCGCGCATCCGCCGCGATCACGGTCCGCGAGCTGCTCAATCACACCAGCGGAATTCCCAAGTCCGCCGGGTTGCAAATCGTACGGGGCGAGAAGGCGAGAACACAATCACAACAAGCAGCGCTCATGAGTGGCGTGCGCCTCGCGCATGCTCCAAGCTGCCTTCGAATACTCGAACGCGAACTACTGGCTTCTCGGGCTCGTGATCGAGGCCGTGAGCGACACGGCGTATGCGACGTACGTTCAAGCAACACATCTTCGCGCCGCTCGGGATGACGCACTCCTTCACGAGCGAGACCGAAGCAGAGCGGCACGACTTCGCGCGTGGATATCGCATCTGGTTCGGGCGGCCACGAGCGGAGGATCTTCCTATTCCATTCTATTGGCGCGAGCTCGCGGTAGGGTACCTGATCAGCAGTGGCGACGACATGGCGCGCTATCTCGTCGCGCAGCTGAATGGTGGGTCGATGGCTGGACGGTCTGTGATCTCCGCCGAGGCGTTGCAGCAGATGCAGACGCCACCGCCGGAAATGCCGTACGCCATGGGTTGGCTCGCGGACAACGTCGACGGCGTGTCGGTGCTGTGGCACACTGGCGCCGTCGCCAACTACCATGGCGACATGCTGCTGATCCCATCGTTGGGCTGGGGCGTGGTTTGGCTCGCGAACACCAACAACTTCGCGCTCGAGGACGAGCTCAGTGAGGGCATGAAGGGCGTGGCGGGGATCCTGATCCGGTACGATCCGCCACCGCCGCCGCGTCCGAGCTTTCGCACCAAGTACGCGCTGATTCTCCTCGCGTGCCTCAGTTGGATCGCCTGGCGCGTGGGGCAGACGATCGAGCTCCGACGCTGGCGGCGGATTCCTTAACCCTCCACCCCAGCCGCCCGACATCCGAAAGCCACCGCAGAGAAATGTCACCGGCGCGCTGATCGATCCCGGTTGTCCATGGGATATTCATCGGCGCTCCGCTCGCCCTCGACATCCTCTCCCACGTTGCGGTGTCGCCCCGGACGTAACGCATTGGCTGATCGTGAACGCCATTGTCGCGATGCTGATCATGGTGCAGCGTCTCGTACGATGGAGCTCGCACTGGAAAATGAGGTTGATGCTCGTGAGAGGAGCCATGAGTACGCGTACGCGCGGGCGGGGCACGAGGGACGCGGTCTACGTCTCCCCGCAGCCCGCGTCCTGCGGTTTCGTTCCGAGAAACGTTCACGATCCGTCTCCCGCCTATCTACGATGTGATCGACGCCCATCGGCATCTACTTTAGAGGAGGAATCACGATGCAGAGCTTACGGTAGTCGCCTTCGAGGGCACGGGACCCGCAGCGGAGGTGCTCCGACAGGTCCAGGAGCTGAACGAGGACTGGACAATCGATCTGAAACGACGCTGTCGCGGCGTATCGACAAGAACGGCAAGCTGCGCGTCGAGCAGAGCGTCGAAGCCCATGACAAGGAAGGAGCCGGCATGGGCGGACTCCTTGGCGTGATGATTGGCGCCTTGCTCGCGGCTTCCTCCACTGCGGGTGTAAGCGTGCCCGCCACGGCGGCAGCCATAGGCGCGACCGGCCAGCAATGGGAGGCATCACCGGAACAGCGCTCGGCGCCGACGACGCCGCAACCTGGAAGGAGAAGTATGGCATCTCGGATGATTTCGTGAAGCAAGTCGGCGGCATGGTCCAGCCTGGCCAGTCAGCGTTGTCGTGCTGGCTCGCGCCTCCAATGTCACGGCCCTCGCTCGAGCGTTTCCGTGGCTACGGCGGCAAGGTGCTCGCACGACGCTGCGCCCGGACCAGGCGCAGAGGCTTCAAGACATCTGAAAGTCCAGCAGCGGCCGGATGCCCGTTGACCACGGCAGGACCAAGCCGGACGCGAGAAGACCACGCGCGGCCTGGTCCGGCGCCTTCGTGTTTGCAGATGACACTCAGTATCGATACAGACTCGTTAGGCCCGCACCCGAACCCCGCCGGGAACTATGCGGCAGCGATGAAGCGCGTCGGCGTATTGCAGCTCGCCGACGCCATCGCCGCGCCCGGCGGGGAATCGATCGTTCTGGTGCACGGAAAACGCACGGCTCGGGCAATCGTCCTCTTTCACGGCTTCACCAACTCGCCGCATCAATTTCGGCGCATCGCCGAGACGCTCTACAAACGCGGCGACAATGTCGTTGCGCCAAGGCTGGTGTACCACGGGTTGCGCGACGGCACCGTGCACCAGCTCGCGAATCTTACTGCCGAGCAGCTACGTGACCACGCGGATACAGCGATCGACATCGCGCAGGGGCTTGGCGGCAGCGTCATCGCAGCGGGCTTGAGCCTCGGCGGCAACCTCGCCGCGTGGAGCGCGCAGATGCGTCCCGAGGTTACGCGAGCGGTCCCGATCTCCCCGGTGCTCGGCCTCGCGCACGTGCCGCCTATTCCCGACCCTGCTCTGCTCCGCCTCGTCATGCACCTACCTGATCATACGAGTTCGGGTATGCCGGACAGCTTCCGCCCGGACCGGACACCTGGCTGGAGCTCACATGCGATCGCACAGATGGTGCGCTTTGGGCTCGCCGTACGTGAAGCCGCGCGCGAGCATGCGCCAGCTGCGCGAGAGATTCTGATGCTTCTCAATGCGCACGATCACACGGTCAGTCGCAGTCGCAATCTCGAGCTGGCCGAGTGCTGGTCAGCCGCCGGCGGAAACGTCGCTGTGTGGGAGTTTTCCAATTCGCTACACCTCCCGCACGACCTCGTCGATCCGGATGAGCGCTTCGCCAATGTTGCCGCGAGCTATCCTGTGATCCTGAGCCTGATCGACGGCCTGGAGCCGCGGAGCGACCTCGCCCACCAGCTTCACGTCCAAGGCGACGTGGCGTCCTCTCTCGAGCGCGATGTGCTAGCGCCCGCGGAGGATGTTGCCACTCAGAGGTAATCGCTTGGGCGGTTCAGCTCGTCGGCGAAGGTGGCTGACGATTGGTTGGTTGCTCAATGGGACCATCGACCCATGGTTCCGGCCTGCGAGTTCGCCCATTTTCGCCCGACGCGTGCGGATGCATCTCATCCTCGCGGACGGGCGCTCCGGATGAGAGCGTCGACGGCAAATACGAACGGCTCTCGATGAACTCGCGCTTCGTGCTGTCCCTCGCGCTGGTCGCGTTGTGCGCCGTCCATGCGCAGGCGTCGGCGCAAAACGACGGCAAGACGGCGCCGCGGGTCGCGGATACAACGCAAGAATACCAGCTCCTGGTGCGCGGCTTCATCGCCACACGCTTCGACCGCGATCAGCACGACATGGGAGGCAGCGAGCCCCTGTTTCCCGCTCCAATCCCATTGCGGAGTACCCTGCGCGCCAGCGCAAATCAGACCCAACTCGGGTTTGGCTTGCAGGCGCCGCCGTCAAACGGATGGACGAACAGAGTCTACATCGAGATGGATTTTCTCAGCAGCGCAGCCGTGGGGGCCGACCGCGTCTTCAACAGGGCCCCGCGCATGCGTCAGGCTTGGTGGTGGCTGGGCTGGAACCAGGATCGTGATGCGCTGCAGGTCGGCCAGACCTATGTGCTATTCGCCGACCTGCTGCCAAATCTGACCTACGACAACCTGGCCCTCACGCTCGGCTCACTGACGAGTCGCGAGCCCCAAGTGCGCTACCAGCACAACCAGCGGCTCTCCGATAGCTCAGCTCTGACTGTCGGGCTGAGCGTCAATGCGCCCAACTCGGGCCTGTTCGGTGAGAACACGGGCACGGCGGAGAGGAGTGATCTCCCCTCGGTGCAGGGCAGGCTCGGATACTCCTATACGAGCTGGGGAAGGGCCACCTATTTCGGTTTCGAGGACATGGTGCCGAGCCCGCTCGTCATCGCGGTAAGCGGCTTCGTCGGCGCTGAAATGGCCGAACGCCCCACGGCCGATACGTCGAGGGTGGTTTCCGACGGCGCTGCCATCAACGCCATCGTTCCGATCGTCGGGATTCGCGGCAACCGACGTGCAGGGGCGATAGGAGTGATCGCCCAAGGCTGGATCGGCAAGAACATCGATGACTACTTCGGTGGAAATGGGCAGGGTCTCTATGAAACCGCCACGGGCAGGGTGGATGGGGTCGTGGGCCGCGGTTTCATTGCTGGCACCAATGCCTTCGTGAGCCAGAATATTTGGATCGCCGCGTTCTATTCCTACGAGAAGAACAACCTTCCCGACTTGGTCAACGCGCGCATCCCGTTCCGGATCCTTTCCGGTTTGTTCAGCGGGCCGGTCTTCGGTTCCCCTGGCCTTGGCCAAGGGCGAGACGTCAACGTGACGGTCTGGTTCAATCCGCTCCCGTCGCTATATACGGGGCCGAGTTGGGACTATCGACAGGTCAGCTATAACGACGGTCACAATGGCCGGAATCATCGGATCAGCCTCTCAGTCTTCTACAACTTCTGCAGCGCTCGAGCGGCTCGGCCGCAGCAGTTGCCCTGGGTGTGTCGCACCGGAGGCCAAACTCGCGATCCTGGCAATCCCGGGAAACCCTGAACCGCGTCGCCTGTTTCGCATTTTTGAAATGACGTTCGCGAGAACGTGCTCCACCGGACCGTCCAGGTGAACGGATCCGAGACTTTTTCAACCGCATGACAATCGAAGGAGGAGCCATCGATGTTCTACAGCAACGGGAACTACGAAGCTTTCATTCGTCCGCGCAAACCGAAGGCCGTGGACGGAAAATCTGCCCATCTCATCGGCGGTGGCATCGCCTCCCTCTCGGCGGCGGGCTTCCTAATCCGCGACGGGCAGATGGACGGAAAACGCATCACCATCTACGAGGCGAGCAAGATCTGCGGCGGCTGCCTGGACGCCATCAAGGACCCAAAGGAGGGCTACCTCTTCCGCGGAGAGCGCGAGATGGAGGACCACTACGAGTGCCTATGGGATCTGATGCGCTCCATCCCGTCGCTCGACGTCGAGGGCGCCTCCGTTCTTGAAGACTTTTACCAGGTCAACAAGGACCACCCCAACTTCTCCAAGCGCCGGACCATTCACAAGCGCGGTCAGCCCTTCCCCACCGACGGCAAGATGCTCCTGACCCCCAAGGCGCAGGGCGAGCTGATGAAGCTCTTCTTCACGCACCGAAGAGAGCTTTACGACAAGCGGTTCGAGGAATACGTGAGCGAGGAGTTCTTCAAAAGCAACTTCTGGGTGTATTGGCTGTCGATGTTCGCCATCGGGCCCTGGCACGGCGCGTTGGAAATGAAGCTCTACATGCAACGCTTCGTCCAGCACTTCGGCGGGTTTGAGGATCTCAGCACCATCAAGTTCACTCGCCTCAACCAGTACGACTCTCTGGTCCTCCCGCTCGTGAAATGGCTCGAGCAGCAAGGTGTCACGATCGTGTACGACACGAAGGTCACCAACGTCGTGTTCGACATCACCCCGAAACGCAAGGTCGCTCGCCGCATCGAGTGGCTTCAGAACGGAAAGCACGGAGGACGCGACGTCACTGAGAACGACTTCGTCCTGATTACCAACGGCTCTCCGGTCGAAAACACGTCGTGGGGGGACCACCACACCCCGGCCAAGTGGATCACGGATATCCAGGAGGGCAGCATCTGGGCGATGTGGCGCAACATCGCCGCTCAGGACCCGGCCTTCGGTGATCCCGACAAGTTCTGTGCGCACACCGACAAAACGAGCTACGAGTCGGCCTGCATCATCACCAAGGACGACAAGGTTGCGCCCTACATCGAGAAGATCTGTCAGCGCGATCCGCACAAGTTCGACTCGAGCCCCATCACCGGCGGCCTGTGCACCATTCGCGATTCCAATTGGCTGATGTCGTGGAACGTTCAGCGCAATCCGCACTTCAGGAACGCGCCGAAGGACAAGCTGATGCTCCATGCCTACGGTACGTACAGCCTCGACCGGCCCGGCAACTACGTCAAGAAGGCGCTGAAGGACTGCACCGGCGAGGAAATCGCCAAGGAATGGCTATACCACCTCGGCGTGCCGGACGGTCAGATCGACCAGATGGCGGCCGAGTCGGTGACGGTGCATCCGTGCATGATGCCCTACATCACGGCCTTCTTCATGCCGCGGCGTGACGGCGACCGTCCCAAGGTGGTGCCCGACGGGGCGGTCAACTTCGGGTTCCTGGGACAGTTCGCCGAGAGCAGCCCGCGCGACGTCATCTTCACCATCGAATACTCGGTGCGGACGGCGATGGAGGCGGTGTACACCCTGCTGGACATCGAGCGGGGCGTGCCAGAGCCGTGGGGTTCGCAGTACGACCTCCGTGCGTTGCTCAACTCGGGGGCTGTGATGAAGGATGGCGAGAAGGCAAAAAAGCTGGCCCCCCCGGTCGAGGCGTTTGTTCGACATCTCACCGGCGTTCAAGATTTGGAGAAGACCGAATTCGGCGAGCTGCTGCGGGACTACGGATGGATCGGCGACCTCCCCGGCGACGAGCTCACGGTGGCGATACACAAGACCCCTCCGCGGGTGACCGAAACGGTCCTTTAGTGTCCTGGGTATAAAAACCTTGTCTAAAGAAAGGCATGGTATCGTCACGGAAGTTCTCCATGACGATACCATGCTCATTGGCCGGCCGGGCTACGAGGTGAGTAGCGGATGCCAATACCACGCCCACTCGCGAGCGCGGCGGTGGACAACGCGTTCGCGAGGCATTGCCGGCACCACGTCCAATTCTACGGCGCGGTGCTGGTCGGCGGCGCGGTGTGGGCCGCCACGGCCGCGTTCGGGATTCCAGAGCGGATGCTGCTCGCCGGCGACGCGTTCTTCGCCACGCGCATCGTCACGACATGGGGGCTGACGATGCGCTCGCGGCACGACATCTTTCTCGAGCGCGTGCACCGCGAGGACGAGGGCATCGTCATCATCGCGCTGATCAGCGCCGTGGCCGTCACTGTCATCCTAGGTCGACTGTTCCAGTTGCTGAGTCGTGCGGATCGCCCAGCCGCCATCATGTTCGTGCTGTCACTCCTCAGCCTCCCGCTCGGCTGGATCATGGTCCACACCATGTTTGCGTTCCACTACGCCAATGTCTACTACTCGCCGCCGCGGCAGGGCGAGCTCGCGGGCGGGCTGTCGTTCCCGGGCGGCGAACCAGGGGCCTGGGATTTTCTCTACTACTCCTTCGTCATCGGGATGACCGCCCAGGTGTCCGACGTCAGCGTGATCAGCACCAAGATGCGTCGCCTGACGCTGGCGCACGGAGTGGTCTCGTTCTTCTACAACACGATCATCCTCGCGATCGTCGTGAACGTCGGCATCGGACTCGTGGGTCGGTGAGGGCGCGCGCAAGCACAGTGTGCGCTACAACGGCGCGGCTGTAAGGGAATCCGCTCGTGACGTTGGTGAAACGAGGGCACGTCAGACCAAGGTACTATGTCGCGGCGATAGCGGCGCTGGTACGCTGCTTCACATCATGCCCCATTGACGCATAGCGCAGTAACAAACGCGTGTACGAGCGCGTCAGCAGCCTCGAACGTCTCGTGTTGGCGCCTAGGTATCGCGTTGCCGATTGCCACTGACGACTGCGTTTTTGTCCGAAGGCTAGTGCTTATGCGATGTCAGATGCTCTCGATCGTGCTGTTCTTCGCGTGGGCGCGCGCGAGCGCGCCCGGTCAACAGCCACGAGGCACCGCGGCGGGTGCGGGCGGTCCATCAGCGGCGCAGATCGGGCACAGTCTGGCAAACCCGTTGAGTGACACCTGGGCACTCTTCGGACAGAACGATCTGGTGCTGTTCAAGGGCGATCTCTCGCCGAACGATACCAAGTCGGGTGGCCGGACGATCTTCCAGCCGATCATACCACTACCGCTCTACGGCGACACCAGCCGGCGATGGATGCTCATAACGCGTCCCCAAATCCCCGTCCTGTTCAGCCAGCCTGTTCCGCGAGGCATCGCCGATTTCAGTCACGTCAGCGGCCTCGGAGATGTGCGGATACCAATCGTGATCAAGCCACCGACGGGTCAAATCCTGTTCGCGCTCGGGCCAGATATCCTCATTCCCACGGGCAAGCGAGAATTCACAGAACAGCAGTGGGGGCTGGGCCCGGGCCTGGTCGGCGGATTCACGACCAAGACTCTCGTCGTTGCCACCTTCCTTCAGTACAACTGGGGAATCGGGGGCTGGAATGGGCCGGACAAGCCTGACGCCAACCTCGGCACCTTTCTCTACCTCATTCAGCTCAGTCTGCCGGATGCGTGGGCAGTCGGAACAGGCCCCACGCTTACGTATAACCACAATCTCCCGAAGGGCAATAGGTGGAACGTTCCTGTCGGGCCGCAAGTGGCGAAGACCGTGGTACTGGGAAAGCTACCCATCAAGTTCGAGTTGTCAGCCTACTACTCCGTCAAGCACGAAGACTTGTTTGGACAGAGGTGGCAGTTCACGTTGGACGTCATCCCGGTCATACCGTCCCTCGTTACGCGTCCGCTCCTCGGCGGAGGCAAACCGAGCATCGCCGCCGGCGTTCGATAGCTTCGAACCGTTGGGCCAAAAGTCCAACCGTCGTGGGCCTACCGCCGCGATCGAGAATCCCTGAAGGGTGGCAGGAGCGTGCCAAGCAGCGTCGCGCGCGTATCACTGATAAAAACGTGCTGCAGCTTCTTGCTGCCCGAGTCAGGTGAGACGCGAGATCACCCGCACTCACTAAACCCGCACACGTGACACTTCACACACCCCTCCGCATACTCCATCTGGCTCCCGCAGTCCGGGCACGTCCCGATGAACGCCTCGCTCGACCGGTGTAGCCCGAACGCCAACTCCGCTTCCGCCGCCGCATTCCCCTGCGGCCGCATCGCCGCCGGAACCTGGTGCGTCATGCTCGTCGTCATCTCACTCGCGCCCGGCGCCTGAGTCGGCGTCCCCGCCGCCGGCGTCGGCGGCATGAGCTCCTGCTGCACACCCGTCACTCGGTCACGGTGCCACTCCTCGATCGCGATGCCGATCGCGTCGGGGACGGAGAGCACCTTGTTTGGACCGAGGCCCACCGCACGATCGCTCGAAATGCCGCGCAGCTGGCGGTGGACCTCGGTAATCGGTATGCCGGATCTCAAAGCCAACGAGATCAATCGGCCCATTGCTTCGGTGTCAGCCATCGCCGAGCCGCCGGCCTTGCCGAGGTTGATGAACACCTCGAACGGCTGACCCTTCTCGTCCTCGGTGATGTTCACGAACATCACGCCGAGCGGGGTCTCTTTCCTTATGGTAGTGCCGCGGAGCTTGTCCGGACGGCTCCGCTTGGCGCGGCGCTGGAGGTTCTCGGCTTCTACCTCGTACAACTGGCGCTTGAGTCTATCGATATCGGCGTCGCGCTCGGCGATCGTGCTCTTGAGATCCGCCACGAGCGAACGGTCCTCTTCCCGGCGCGGCGCCGCGTTTTCGCGCGCTTCCTTGGCCCCGGCGGTCGCGCCCGTGCTCAACACCTGGTTGTCTCGGCTCCCGTCGCGGTAGACCGTGACACCCTTGCATTTCATGTCATACGCGAGCTCGTAGATCTTGCGAACGTCTTCGACGGTCGCCGTGTGCGCGAAATTGGTTGTCTTGGAAATGGCCGAGTCGCAGTGCTCCTGGAAGGCAGCCTGCATCTTGATGTGCCACTCGGGGGCGATCGCGTTCGCGGTGACGAAGACGCGCTGCCACTTCTTGGGCACTTCGGCGTGTTCGACCGAGCCGGTCTTGGCGATGCGCTCCATCAGCTCGTCCGTGTACCAGCCCTCGGACTTGGCGATGGCGACGAAATCTTCGTTCACGTCGGGCATCATCACGCCGGCCTGGTTGCGCATGAACGCAACGGCAAAAAGCGGCTCGAGTCCCGAAGAGCAGCCCGCGATGATCGAGATCGTGCCGGTCGGCGCGACCGTCGTGACGTTGCAGTTGCGGAGCAGCTGCATCGGACGAATGCGCTTTCCGTTCTCATCTCGCGCGCACGTTTCGTCCGGGCCCCAGATGCTCTTGGCCCACTCGGCGAACGGTCCGCGGTCGCCGGCGAGACGCTCCGATTCCTTTTTGCTCTCGACGTCGACGAACTCCATGACCTTGCGGCCGAACTCGACACCCTCGGGCGTGTCGTAGGCGATGCCGAGCCGGACGCACGCGTCGGCGAAGCCCATGACGCCGAGCCCGATGCGGCGGATGCGCTTGGAGAGCGCGTCGATCGCCTCGAGCGGGTACTTGTTGACGTCGATGATGTTGTCGAGGAAGTGCGTGGAGAGATGGATGTCCGCCTTGAAGGCGTCCCAATCCAGCTTTCCGTCCTTCACGTAATACCCGACGTTGATCGAGCCGAGGTTGCAGACGTCGTAGGCGAGGAGCGGCTGCTCGCCGCAGGGGTTCGTCGCCTCGTAACGGCCGAGGCTCGGCACCGGGTTATAGCGGTTGGCTTCGTCGACGAAGAAGACGCCGGGCTCGCCGGTGCGCCACGCGCCGAGGATCATGCGATCCCAGACGGTGCGCGCGTCGAGTTGGCCGACGACGACGGGTTGACCGGTGGACCGGTTGACCGGTTGACCGGAACCACCAACAGACGACGGGTCGATGAGATCGTACATGGTGCCGTTCTTGACGGCCTCCATGAACTTGGACGTCACGGCGACGCTGATGTTGAAGTTCGTCACCTGCGTGAGGTCTTCCTTGCAGGTGATGAACTCGAGGATGTCCGGATGGTCGACGCGGAGGATGCCCATGTTCGCGCCGCGCCGCGTGCCGCCCTGCTTCACCGCGTCGGTGGACGCGTCATAGAGCTTCATGAAGGAGACCGGTCCCGACGCCACGCCGGTCGTCGAGCGGACCATCGATCCCTTGGCGCGCAGGCGCGAGAACGAGAAGCCGGTGCCGCCGCCCGACTGATGGATGAGCGCCATCGCGCTCAGCGTGTCGTAGATGCCGTTCTTGCCGTTGGCGAGCGCGTCTTCGACCGGCAGCACGAAGCACGCGCTCGAGCTGTCCGAGCGGACGGCCGGCGTTCATGAGCGTCGGCGAGTTGGGCTCGAAGCGACGCTGGGTCATCAACGAGTAGAACTCTTCGGCGACCTTCTGCACCTGCGGCTCGGTCGACCCATACCGCCGATCCGCCTCGGCCACGACCGTCGCCACGCGCCAGAAGAGATCCTCCGGCTGCTCCACGGGCTTGCCCTTTTCGTTCTTCACCAGGTAGCGCTTTTCGAGAACGGTGCGCGCATTGGCGGAGAGCGAAACGGGACCCGACGGCGGGTTGACGGGAATCGGCATGTTGACGGGACTCCGGGAAGACGGGTGCGGGGGACGGCGGCGGCGTGCGGAGAACTGGGACGAGTGCGGAGGCGGAGTGCGGAGAACGAGCTTGGCGCTGGGGGAGCCGAAAGACAATCGATTGGGGAATCGATTGTAACAGACGGACTTGTCTAGGGTTTACCGCAGGCAGGAACTGCGGGGCGGCATTCTATTCATGTTCGTGTTTCCACGCCAGTAGTAATGTAAAGGCTGTGGGAAGCAGGAGTTACGAAATGAACATCACAAAGGCGCGCGGTGGCGTAATTCGAGGTTGATAAGCGGGCGGGACCGCGCTGGTGGACCGGCCGACAGGTGGACCGGTGGACCGGCTGACCAGACGGCCGCGAACGGCGTCCAAACGGGCTGCAGGATAAACAAGTTGTTGCTCGCTGTTCTGCCGGTCTAGCTGGTCTAGCCGGTCCAGCCGGCGTCCACGCGCGCCGTCATGCTGTCGCGACACTGCTGTGACGATTTGCCTCCAAACACGTCATGCATCAGGCGGGCCTGTATCGCTTCTGAAGCTCGACGTACGACTGCACCGTCTTTTGTATACGATCGCGGTCGGCGTCGGTCGTTTCGCGGATGACCTTGCCGGGCACGCCGAGTACGAGCGAGTTGGGCGGGATGAACATTCCTTCGCGACAGACCGCGCCGGCGCCGACGATGGAGCCGGTGCCGACGTGCACACCGTTCAACAGAATCGCGCCCATCGCGATCAAGCAATCGTCTTCGATCGTCGCGCCGTGCACGATCGCGCGATGACCGATGGCGACACGGTTTCCTATGTGCGTCGGGATGCCATCGTCAACATGAATGATGGTCCCATCCTGCACGTTGCTGTCGTCGCCGATCACGATCGTGTCCGAGTCGCCGCGAATCACCGCGGTGGGCCACACCGAGACGCGCTTTCCGAGTGTCACGTTGCCGGTGACGATGGCGGCGGGATGGATGAACGCGGTGGGATCGATCACGGTGGAAGCGAACGATAGCGATCCCGCGCGCGCGCGCAATTTCTTGACAACGAAAATGCCGCAGATCGTGCGGGAAATAACCGTTGACTTTGTTGCTCGGGTTCGTGCGAAGGGGCAAAGTTTTAGCGAGACAGCCGGACAGCTCGACAGCAAGACGGCTGTAGAGCTGTCGAGCCGTCTGGCTGTCGAGCCGTCTGGCTCTCAGGCCACGCTGAGGTTCGCCAGGTAGTCCTCGAGCTCCTTTCGCGCGGCGTCGCGCTTGGTCGTGAGCGCGTCGCGATCGTTGTGCAGCGACTCGAGCGTGGACTCTTGCTCGTTGAGCTTCGTGAGCAGACGCTGGTAGTACTGCGTCGTGTTCGACACGGTCTTCATGTTCTCGCGAATGCGACCCTGCTCGGCGGTGATGCCGTTAATGTCCTGCGTGCGCGCCGCGATTTGGCGGTCGAGGTCAGTCACGGCGTTCTTGAGCGCGATCGCCTTGGCGATGGCGTCGCGGACGTTGGACGGGATCGAGCCGGTGCGTTGGTAGAAGAGCAGCTGCGTGACGTCCATCGGAAGCATCGCCAGCGACTCCGTCTGGACCGACTGCTCCTTGACGGTGAGCGTCGCCACCTTGTGGGCCGGCGCGTCGCCTTTGAAGCGGTAGACGGCGGGCGTGGTCTCGAGCGGCTTGGGGGTGTCGACCAAGGTCCAACCCGCGCGGACCGGGTGCTCGATGATGATCGTCTTGTCCTTCCGGTCTTGTTCTCGAGCGCGTACGACTTCGACGACTCGATGTGCCGCTCGATCCAGAGCACGCCCTTGACGATCTTGCCAGTCGTCACGGCGGCGTGAGCTCGACAACCACTTGGTCGTCGCGAGCGTCTCGAGGTCGACGCCGTAGCTGAGCAGGCGATCCTGGCCCGGCGGAAGGTCGTCGATGCGCGCGTCGCCGGCGTAGCCGCCGTCCATGACGGTGAGCGGGCCTTGAAGCAGGTGCTTGCCGCTCGTGTTCTTCATGCGGACGCCGTTGAGCGGATGGCTGGCGAGGACGCTCTCGTTGTAGATCGAGAGGCGCTCGACCTCGACGCTGTCGTTCACGATGGGAGCATCGCCGACTTGTGGCGCGCGAGCGTGACGTTGCCGACGGCGTACTGGAACAGCTCGCCCATCCGTCCCGAGGAGCCGAGTGGTTGGACTGATGACGCGGCGTCGAGCTCGCTCGACGCTGCCTGTGACGACAACTTCGCTGAGCTGCAGGGCGTCAGGGCGCCCGTTGGCGTCGTAGCCGATGCGGCGGCCACCGCGCCTTGTTGCCGGTGAGCCTCGCGCGCGTTGGCGGAGATCGTGGCGCGCCGCTTTGCGCTTTGCGAAGCGCGACCGAGTCGCCGCGTTGATCGCGTCCTCATACTTCTGCGGCGTGAGGCCCGCGTAGAGCTCGGGGCGCACGACCGGCCGCGTCGCATAGAGCGGCCGATAGAGATCCATGATGAACGAGACGGGCCGTCCGCTCACGAGTGAGAGCGACACGTTGCTCCAGTCGGTCTCGGTCTGGTTCTCGACCATCGCCCAACCCTGGAGATACGCCGAGCTGTTGTCGCCGAGCAGCAATCGGTAGCTCGTCTTCCAGACGGGCGTCTCGACGACGTAGCCGATTTTCACGCGCCGGTCGCCGGTGCCGCGGAAGTTGATCGTGACTGGCTTCTTGTCCTGGTCGCGCGCCTGGACGAGCGCCGTGAGCGCCTTCGTGAGCTCGTCCTGGAGTTGGGGATCGTCGAGCGTGAGGCTGGAGATCGACGGCAATTCGATGGACCGAATCGACGCGCCGGTCATGAGGTTGAGCACCGGGACTTCGACGGGCTGCTCGCCGCGGTCCGGCGCTTTCTGCCGCCGCTCGACGCCGAGGATCGTTCCGGTGAGGTGTTCGGCCTGAATCGCGATCGTGACGCGCGCGCCGCGGAGCTGGTTGAGGAGGTCCGCGAGGCTCGGGTTGCGCGTGATGTCGACCTGGAAGCTCTTGAGGGTCTTGTCGAGCGGGTCGAGCGACGGATAGGTGATCGCGCCGATGTGTCCGCCATCCTCGTCCTGGAGCACGATCGACTTGAGGATGTCGTTGATCTGGCTCGTCTTGAACCGCAGCTCGGTGGACGCATTGCCGCGGACGCTGCCGGCGTGCTCGAAGTACCCGACGCCCGACGAGAAGAGCATGACTTTCGTGACGGGAACGCTCTGCGCTCCCAGAGTACCGAACGCGGTCAACCACCCCGCGATTGCGGTTCGCAATTGCGCGCGCATTTGGGCCTCGTCTCCAGTAGATACTATTGCAACTTCACATATGGCCGTTTTGGCCACATGCTCATGGGAGACGCGCGAGGGAGAGTTACTTGCACAGCGGCGACTGAAACAAAGTGTGCCGCCTTGGCGGGCTGGCTTCGATTGGCGGTCGGGAAAACTCAACGCGGATGACGCGGATTTGAAAAGCGATGACGCGGATTTTCTAGGTGTGATCTGCGGGATGGTTGTTCAATCTGCGTCAACTTCCAGGCATGTTGCAGCTCCTCCGTTTGTTTCCGTTTGGGATCGCCTTTGTTCCGTGTCCCAATCGTTGGTGGGCCAGATCCAGCACACGGGAGCTCTTCCACGCCAGACCGGAGTCACTTCCGATAAACGATTTTCCAGATACGCCCGCCCTTGTCGTCCGTCAGGTACAGAGCGCCGTCGGGCCCTTGGGCGAGGCCGACCGCGCGGTGTGCGGCGCCAGTCGGCGAAAGCGTGCCGCCGGCGAAACCGGTCGCGAAGGGCGCGTAGTTGGTGGCCTGGCCGTTCTTGAAGTGCAAGAAAATCACTTCGTAGCCGTCCTCGGGCATCGGCCGGCGGAAGGACGAGCCGTGGAAAGCGATGAACGCTCCTCCTTTGTACTCCGCGGGGAACATCGACCCCGTATAGAACAGGATCGACATCGGCGACCAGTGCGCGGGGAACGTCACGAGCGGCTGGATCATGTGGTCGCAGCGTTCTGTGCTGCGGCCGTCGCCGCCGTACTCGGGGGCGAGCTTGCGTTCGTCCTTTAGATAATCGTAGTAGCAGTACGGCCAGCCGAAGTCGGCGCGCGAGGATGCGATGCGGACCATCTCTTCGCCGGCCGCTTCCGCGGCCTCCGCTTCGGAGTAGAACGCCGGCCATCCTTCGTGCAGCCCATCTCGGCCGTGCGACACGGCGATGACGGCCGAGTCGGCGGGATTGGCGGCGAGGGCGACGGCGTTGTGGAGGCCCGTCGCGATGCGGGTGCCGTTCGCCAGCGTCTGGTGCGGCGGGTCGAGCTTGAATTTCCAGATGCCGCCGCTCGTCTCGAGCTCGGGACACGGATTCGTCCCCGACGCCGCCGGATCTTTGTCCTTGGCGCAGCCGTTCGAGTTGGCGCCGATGTTGACGAGCAGATTCCCTTTGAAGTCGATCGCCAGGCTGTGCGACGGGATCGGACGCTCGGCGAGACCGGCGATCATCGTGTCCACGCGCCCGCGCGTGCCGAGCTTCGCGGTCAGGTGGAAGCGGAGGACCTGGTCGCCCGTCGACGCGATGAGCGTCGAGTCGCTCTGCAGCGCGACGCCGTGGACTCCCGTCTCGCCGAAGCGCGCGCTCAGGTCGGCGTGGCCGTCCTTGTTCGTGTCGCGCAGCGCGAGCACACCACCCGGATTGCGCCGCTGGTCGACGATCCCGACAAAGACGTCGCCATTCGAGCGCACGACGATGTGCCGTACGGGGCCAAGGGTGTCGGCGAAGACGAGCGCGCAGAAGCCGGGAGGGAGCGTGATGCTCGCATCGCAGTTTGCGTCTGCGGAGGGCTTCGAGTGGGCTCCGCACGCCGCGCAGAATGCTAGGAGAACGGTGGACCGGTGGACCGGTGGACCGGTGAACCGGAGAAACGGTCGACCGGTGGACCGGTGGACCGGTGAACCGGAAAACCGAAATACGGACAGCCACGAACGAAATGTGGGCCGCCTCAGAGCAGCGCCTTTTGCAGTGCCGGTCAACCGGTCCACCGGTCCAGCCGGTCCACCGGCGTCCACCGGTCCACGCGCCCTTCCCCGTCCACCTCAGAAATACACCCCCGTCACGACGTACACCTGCACCGCGCTCTGTCCGAACAATGCACGATTGTAGGTCGGCGCGACGACACCTAAACGGAATCGATACGGCGAGTCCCACGAGAGCACGCCGAGGTTGACGTTGAGCTCCGCACCGGCCGAGGCGATCTCGATGCGCTTGGTGAGGAGCGGATCGAACGTATTGCAGACCTCGCGCCCGGGGGCGACGTTCGGGCACCACGCCGACCCGACGTCGGTGAAGAGCGTGAGCGAGGTGCGATCCAGAAAGAACGGCAGAATTCCCGGCGCGTCACCGACCATCCGCAGCGGCGCGCGATACTCGGCCGAGCCCGTGAAGGCGCGCGTGCCGAAGAGCGTGCCCGACGGGAATCCGCGCACCGGAAAAGTCGAGCGACCCTCGCCGACGGTGTAGCCGGGCACGATCTGAATGGTGCCGCCGCTGATCCCGCCGACATCGTAGTAGCCAGTCGCGTTGACGTCGGCCCACCCCACGGCGCCGCGCAAGGCGAGCACGTGGTGCGAGAAGCCGGGAAGGTCGAGCGACTTGTACAGCGAGAGAATTCCGACAGTGCTGAGACTGCCACCGCCTTGCCCCGCCGGTCCGCTGCGTAGCCGGTCGCGCATGGTCGCGTTGAACTGAACGCCGTCCTCGGGCGAGATGCTGAACGCCGGACGCTGGTAGTTCGCGTAGCCGAGCGCGGCGGTGAGCGTCGGGAAGCTCGGACTTCCCAACTCGCCGGCGGTGTCGAGCTCGGCCAGCGAGACGGGGGCGTTGGTGGAATGCGAGCGGGCTTCGACGCCGAACCCGCCGGAGACCGAGAGCGCGGATCGAACACGCTGGCGGAGCCACGTCGCGAGAAGGTCGGCTTCGCGCCTGCGGCGGAACACTTCGCCGATGATCGGGCGGCCGGGAGCGCGCGAGAAGACGCCGCCGAGCGTCTGCCAATCCTGGAACGCGTCGACCGACAGGATCGGAAGGCCGAGTCCCGCGTACTGATATGCGACTTCTCCAACGATGCCCGTGTTGTTGGTCGGGAATTGGAGCGTCGCCTGCATCGAGTGACGGCCGACGACGTCGTTGCCGGTCGTGGTGAGCCCGAACCGATAGCCGCCGTCGATTCCGGGGTTGACCACCGGGAGCCAGTAGCGCGGATAGAACGTGCGCCACGCGTGATACGGGCCGACGCGCCCCGTGTCGTCCGTGATGAGTGGTGCGACGCCGGCGTGTGGGATTGTGTCGCGATAGTCGGGGACGGCAGTTCCCGAGGACGGTTCGTAGCTGCCGACGCCGAGGTGGTAGCCGTCGATCCGGAAGTCGACCGCCGTCGCGCGTCGGCCACTCGGCGACGGCACCGCGTCGAACGCGCCGGTGGTGACGTCGCTCAAACGGCGCGTCGACGCCTCGTCGAAGGTGCGCGCGTCGGCGAAGCGCTCGACGTAGATCTGCGTCGCGCCGTCGCGGTCGGAGCTGTACATGATGCCGGCGTCGCCCGGCAGCCAGCTCGCGTTCGACTCGATCGAGCGTCCGCTGGAGACGACGTGCACGATGCGGCCGAGCGTGTCGATGACGACGATCTGCGAGACGTTGCCGCGAAGCCAGTGCGACGCGACGATGCGGTCACCGGAGTGCGACCATTCGGGCTCCGTCCACCATTCGTCGAAGGTGCCGGTGGTGAGCGGCGTGATCGTCTTGCCGTCGGGCGAGACGCGGACGAGGTGCGTGGCGCCTGGGGTGATCTGGGCGGCGACGATGGCGCCGTCGGCGCGGACGTCGGGGTGCGTGAGCCGCTTGTCGAACGTGAGCCGTCGCTCGTTCGTGCCGCGCTGGACGAAGAGGTCGGAGCGCTCCTGATACGGATTCACGAACTCGAGCTGCGCGTAGAGCAGACCGCCGTTCGCGAGCGGAAGATTCGGCGAGCTGCCGTTGCGCCGGCCGATTCGGTGGCGTGCCCCCGAGGTGTCGACGCGATAGGCGCCAAACGTTTGTTTTCCTGGCCCTCCGCTATATAAAATTGCCGTGTCGCCGAGCCAGCGGGGATCGAACGCGTAAGGACCGTCGCGTGTGAGCTGCCGCCACGCCTGGAGCGGGCGGGCGCCGGGCTCGCGGATCGTGCGCGCGATCGAATCTCGGAACTCGCCCCAGGCCTTCGTAGAACGAGACGCCGAATCCGCTGCGCGCCGGAGGGTTGAGCAAATACGGAACCAGATATTTGGACTCGGCTTCGACGAACTTCCTGATTGAGGTGTCGCCGCGCGTTCTCGCGAGATAGTCCATGAAAAGCGAACCATACGCATAGGCCGCTTCGCCGAACGGGTAGCGCCCCTGTCCCAGGCTCCACGCGCCGAGTCGCGGAAACGCGCCGTCGATGGTCGACGAGCGCGCGATCATGCGATGCTCGGACCCTTGGACGCGCCCCGCGCCGGCCAAGTTCGACTCTTCGTAGACCGCCATCCCCTCGAGGAGCCACGATGGCGCGTAGAGATTCGGGAAGCTCGGCGCTGCGCGGCCGAAGATGTGCTGGCTCAGCGCCCAGATGCCGCGCACGCGATCGAGCTGGAAGATGTGCGTGAGCTCGTGCGTGATCACCATCTGCGTCCAATCGTTCGTGTAGCGAAGCGCGCTCTCGTCCACGGGTGGATTGGCGTAGACGATGATGCGGTTCGTCGGAAACGGTGACGCGGATCCGTTCGAGAAGTCGACGTCGTCGCTCAGCGTGACGTCGATCATGCCTCGCGGCGGGTGCATCTCGCGCGAGAGCTGGTCGTACGCACGCTCCGCGTCGGCGGCGAGGCGCCGGGCCAGCGGCTCGAGCGGCGGGGTGAAGTTGACGCGGAAGTGGCGCGTCGTGAGCGTGCGCCAGGTGAGGTAGGGGGCTTGGGCCTGGGCGGGGAGCGCGAGGCCGAGCAGGATGATGATGGTGGACCGGTGGACCGGTGGACCGGTGGACCGCCAGCGAAGAGCGGAGAACCAGCATCGAAGAGCGGATCGGCGCAAAGCGGCGCCTTTCGCAGTGCCGGCCGTCCACCGGTCCACCGGTCCACCGGTCCACCGCCTCACTGCGCGATCGACCTGAAGTACGCCTCTACTCCGTCCGCGACGCCGCGAGCGTAGCGCTCCTGGAATTCCGGCGTCTTGAGCGCGTTCTCCTGTTCAGGAATCATCAAGAACGCTCCCTCGCAGATGAGCGCCGGCATCCATGTGGTGCGGCCGATGGCGATGTTCTGGTAGTGGACGCCGAGGTCGCGGAGGCCCATCTCGCCTTCCATGCCGGACTGCACGAGACGGGCGAGGGGTTCGGTCTGGGGATGGAAGAAGAGAGTGCTCGTGCCGACGTTCGGAAAGGGATCGACGCCGTCGCCGAACGCGTTGAGATGAATCGAAACGAGCGCCGCGGAGTTCGCGCGGCGCGCGATCACCGAGCGAAGGTGCAGGTCGACGGGATCCATCGTGGTCCGCGTCATCACGACGTGCGCGCCGCGCGACTCGAGGATGTCGCGCAGCTTGAACGCCACCGGCAGCACGCCGGCCGCTTCGGTCAACCCGGTGGGCCCGATCGCGCCGCCGGGTGGATGGCCGGGGTCGACGGTGATCGTGAGACCCTCCAACGGACGCGCGGCCGAAATGCGCGGCGGACGCCGGAGGCGCAGGACGAACCCGCGCGCGTCGGACAGCACCAGATACCCATACGGCGGACGCGATAGCTCGATGTCGAGACGAGTGCGATCCGACCCGACGGGAACCCAGTTGATGACGCGGATGAACGGCTCGTTCTGGAGATACTTGATCGTCTCCGGCGAGGCCTGAGTCCCATAGAGCGTGAGCGCGACGTGGCGCGTGTCCTGTTCGACCAGGAACGGCGGCGGCGACGAGATCGGCAGCACGAGATCCACCCACTCGGCGGCGCCCACGACGGACATCGGGCCGACCGTGCGATGCGGAGCCGGATAGCCGGGCGCGAGCTGCTTCACGCTCGTCGAGTCCACCCAGACCTCGAGCTGCGAGTCGAGTCGCACGCGCACGTTGTCGCCGACGCGGCCCGTCTCGAGCACGATCGTGCCGGGCACGAACATCCATTTGTACGTGCCGCCCGGCGTCGCTCGGCCGATGACGGCGGCGTCGGTGTCGCGCTGAGCGATCGTGTCGCCGAGCATGACGAAGTGCGGAGGACGCGGCTCGTAAACCTTCGCGAGATCCATGCGGATCGTCTCGTTGCCGCGCGAGACGACGAGCTGTCCGCCGTTCCGCAGGTCGACAGCGCGCACGTCGGTGGCGTAGAGGTTTCCGCCGAGGTAGACGAGCGGCTGATTCATTCCATTGGTGACGACGGCGGCGTCGGCGTCGAGCGAGGCGCGGACGCTCACGCGAACCAGCTCGTCGTCGCGCAGCGCGCGATACCCGCCGCGCGGCGACACGCTCGACGAGTCGATCGTGAGGCGGCCGGACGACAGGTCGGGACGTGGAGGCGGAACGCGGACGCGAATTGTGGCACGCGCGCTGTCGGTCGCGGTGCGCGCGACCAGCTCGTAGCGCGGCGCGGTCGGCGGAGGTACCGGGAGGTATGCCAGGAACGCCCCGTTCGGGGCGACCGGGACGGGCGTCCCATTTATTGTCAGGTCGGCGTGCCCGTTGCCGACCGAGCCGAAAATGAAGTTGGAGTCGCGGACGCTGATGGCTTCGTTGGCGGACGGGAATTCCACCTTCACGGCGATCGGACCTTCCGCCAGCGGGATTGGTGGGAGGGGCGCGGGGTGCGGCGAGACATCCCGCGGGGGAACAGCCGCGGCGGGCGCGACCGACGCGGGCGGATTGGCGGTTGGCGTGGCCGGCGCCGGGGCCGGCGGTTGAGTCCGCGGAGGCGAACTGCACGCCGCGGCGAGGCTCAAAATCGACGCGATCGAGATAAGGCGTACAGGTCGCATGCGGAGGGAAAGGTATTCCGACCGGACGGGCGGACGGTAGGACGCTTCGCACCATGTTCAGGACGTCGTGCAACATGCGGCGGTGCAATTGATTGACCACGCCCTCCCGGTCGGTCTATATTCGCCGGCCATGTATACCCGCCCGCTCACCTCGCCGGTCAGTCGGCGACGGCGGCGATGAGGGCGCGGGCTTAGTCTCGCCCGTCCGCCTCGTTGCCCGCCATCGTCCACCCTCACGGCCCCGCCCCTTCCGATATCTCCACCGTACCTACCCCGGTCCCCTTCCCTGTGATGCCGAACTCCGACGCGATTGGTGCTGGAATCGTCGTGCATGTGTTCGGCAAGACAGATGTGGGGCGGACTCGTGAGCACAACGAGGACGCCTATCTCGTCGTCGACCTGACGACGAACGATTCGTCGTTGCCGACGGCGACGCGAACGCAGGGCGCCGGTCCGAAGGGTTCGCTGTTCATGGTCGCCGACGGCATGGGCGGAGCGGCGGCAGGCGAAATCGCCAGCGCCATGGCCGTCGACGCGATCCTGGCCGAGATCCGCGCCAACTGGGTCACCTCGCCGGCGCTGGACGCCGAAGCGTTCGTGCTCGCGATCAAGACGGCGACGAAGAACGCCAACACGCAGATCCATTCGTACGCGGCGCAGCACTTGGAGTATCGCGGGATGGGGACGACGGCGACGATCGCCGGTCTGCTGGGCGACACGCTGTACCTGGCGCAGGTGGGCGACTCGCGCGCGTACATCGTGCGACGTGGAATCGCGCGACAGATCACGAAGGATCAGTCGCTGATGCAGAAGCTCGTCGAGGCGGGCGAGCTCACTGAAGAGGAGGCCGAGCACAGCGAGCGGCGCAACATCATCCTCCAGGCGCTCGGCCCCGAGCAAAACATCCGCGTCGATCTCACGCATCAAGCGGTGCGCCGCGGCGACACGCTCGTGATCTGCAGCGACGGACTCTCGAGCCAGGTCGGCAAGGAGGCCATCGCGGAAGTGGTGACCGAGGAGGACGACATCGAGATCGCGTGCCAGCAGCTCATCGATCTGGCGAACGCGAAGGGCGGGCCGGACAACATCACGGTCATCCTCGCCCGCTTCGAGGGTTCGGGGCTCTTTCCTCCGGCCGACACGGACGAAGTCGGACACCAGGTTTTTCCGCTGCCGACGAATCTCACTCCGACGGACCCGATCGACGCGTTCGACATCGATCCGCGAGTCTTTCCGACGGAAGAGATGGAGGCGCCGGGCGGGATCCCGGGCAGCGTGACAGGCGAGGCGGGGGACGAGCCCCCAGTTCAGCCTCGCCCGCAGCAACTGTCTCCGGCCGAGTTGCTGAAGAAGTACACGCCGCAGAAGCCACAGGCGCCCGAGCCGCCGCCGCCGGTCGTGTCAGAGGCGCGGCGCAGTACGGGGCGAACGATCTCGATCGGGTTGCTCGGGTTGTTGATCGTCGGGGCGCTGTGGTTTCTCTACCACACGCTGACGGCCGTCACGAGTGGGCGGGCGACTCCGTAACGGCGGGACGACGAGGATCTCGGTCCAACTGTGCTGTTCGTTAGGGCGAGATCAACGGGGGTACGGAAACAAACGGAGTGGAACGGAAACAAACGGTGAACGACTAGGGGGGAACTGCCCTGCCAGGTGCAGTTCCCCAATGCTTTTCTCCGTTTGTTTCCGTCAAAATCCGTTTGTTTCCGTTTCCCTCTTGTTATGGCCCGCTAGGCGGAGCCAACTCGCAGCCACACCCACATCCGAAAGAACCTCACGCCGGAGTGAGCTTCCCGAGTAAGCGTGGCCCGCGCGCTCCGGTCGCGCGAGGGACGTTGCCTGCGCGAGACTCCAGGTGGAGATGCGCCAGGAGCGCGAAGGCGACGGCTTCTTTGGCTTCGCCGTCGAAGTAGCGGTCGGCGAAGGGGCGGACTGAGAGCGGAGCGAGGGCACGCTCGATCATGCGGACGAGCGTGGGATTCCTGGCGCCGCCGCCGGAGACGAGGACCTCGGTGATCGGCTCGGGCAGAAAGCGACGATACGAATCCGCGATGCTCCGCGCGGTCAGGGCGGTCGCGGTGGCGACGATGTCTTCGGGCGTGGCGCCGGGCTTGGCGTTTCGACAGTCAGCGGCGAGCGACTCGGCGTACGCGCGGTCGAACAGCTCGCGGCCCGTCGACTTGGGCGGCTCGGTCGAGAAATACGGGTGCGAGAGTAGCCGCTCGACGACGGAGTCGACCGGAGTACCGGCGGCGGCCAGAGCGCCGTCGGTGTCGAAGGTCATCGACGGATTCAGCAATCTCGTAACGGCGTCGATGACGGTAACGCCAGGTCCGGTGTCGAACGCGCGCACGCCGCGGACGTCGCCGCCGGGAGGCACGACGGTCACGTTGCCGATGCCGCCGATGTTCTGGAGGGCCCGCCATTCGTCGCCTGCGAAGAGAATCGCGTCGGCGATCGGGACGAGAGGAGCGCCCTGCCCTCCAGCGGCGACGTCACGGACACGAAAGTCGCTGACGACGGAGATGCCGGTCCGCTCGGCGATCACCGCGGACTCGCCGAGTTGCCAGGTCGAGTGCGGCGGGTCGTGCCAGAGCGTCTGTCCGTGCGATCCGATCGCGCGCACCTCGCCGCGAGAGATGCCGGCGTCGGCGAGCGCGCCGATGGCCGCCTCGGCGAGCCAGTCGCCCAGGTCGAACGCGAGGTTGCAGTAGTCGCGCGCCGATCCGCGCTCGAGCGCCGCTTCCAACCGCGCGCGTTGCGCGGCGGTGTACGGCGACGAGCGGAAGGCGAGCAGCTGCGGCTCGATGCGGTTGTCGTTCGCGTCGTCGGGAAGAAAGCGGACGACGGCCGCCGAGATGCCGTCGAGCGAAGTGCCCGACATCAACCCGACGTAGACGCTCACAGTGGAATGTCTGGAACGGGCGGCGGCGGACGCTCGACGACGCGGCGGATCACGCCACCCGCGCGCTCGAGCGCCCGGTCGGCGTCGGCGCGGGAGGTCTTCAGGAAGTGCATGACGATCGCCGTTTTCACGACGCCGCCCGCGTCCTCGAGGAGTTTGCGCGCGTCTTCGCGGTTGATCTCGCAGACCTCCATGAGGATTCTCTCGCTGCGGTCCTTGAGCTTGTTGTTGGTCGCGCGGAGATCGACCATGAGGTTGCCGAATGTCTTCCCCAACCGGATCATGGCGCCCGGTCGTGATCATGTTGAGCACGAGCTTGGTCGCGGTGCCGGCTTTCATGCGAGTGGAGCCGGTGACGACTTCGGGGCCGGTGAGGGGGAGGATCAGGATGTCGACGGCGTCGAGTGTCTCTTGGGGAGGAGGGGAGCAGGCGACGAGGGCCGTCGCCGCGCTCACGACGCGGGCATGCTCGAGCGCACGTCGCACGTATGGCGTGGTCCCGGAGGCGGCGATGCCGATGACGAAATCACCGGCGCGGACGCCGTGGGCGTTAAGATCCTCGACGGCGCTTTCGATCCGGTCCTCGGCGCCTTCCTGCGAGCGGGTGAGAGCGGGCGGCCCGCCGGCGATGATTCCCTGCACCATCTCGGGATCGGTGCCGTAGGTCGGCGGGCACTCGGACGCGTCGAGCACACCGAGTCGTCCGGACGTGCCGGCACCGACGTAGAAAAGGCGACCGCCGCGGCGAAAGGTCGCTTCGGCGGTCTCGATGGCGCGGGCGATGGCCTCGCGCTGGGTGCCGACGATCTCGGGAACGGTCCGATCTTCGGCGTTTATAAGGTCGACGATTTCGAGCGGCGTTGCGAGATCGATCGCGGCCGTGCGGGCGTTCCTGCGCTCGGTGAGCCGAGGGTCGATGAACGTCATGTCGCGGTCAACTTATGCGGAGTCGTGCGCGACCCGCAACAATGAGAGGAGTCATGCGCTACGGCATTGCGGTCACGACACTGTTGGCCTGCGTCGCGCTCGGGGCGACGACCAGCGCCGCGCAGTTCCCGCGCGGCGGTCGCGCGGGTCTCGGCTCGGACCCGGACTACTGGGTCGGACTCGACTACGGATACCAAGGCGGCATGACGGTGTTCGACGCGAGCGGATCGGAGTGGGCAATTGGCTACACGTCGCAGCTCCGCGCGACGATCGCGAAGACGATCGCTCGCGAGATCTCGGTCGGTTTCGCGGCCGGCTTCTCGACGCCGACGTTGAACTATTACGCCGGCGCCAACAGCAGCACGTTCTCGTGTCCCTTCCAATGCACGGCCAAGGCGGACGTCACGCAGTGGCTCGCATTCCTCCATAGCGGGAGCGGCCTCGGGTTCCATCCCGTGTACAGCATCGAGGCGGGAATCACCCAGTTCGGAAACTTTCGAGAAGAGTCGACCGGTGACGCGTTGCCGCCGACCAGCTCGTCGAACGACTTCACTTTCGGTCTCGGCGGCGGCGCCGGCTACGGCTTCACGCGCACGATCGACGGGTTCATCGCCGAAAACTTCGACCTCGTAATGCACTCGCAGGGGAACAACGTCGGCGACGGCAACGCGCCGCGTTTCTTTACGTTCCGGGTGGGCGTGCGGGCTGGGTTCTAACGGCTGCGTGCGTACGCCAGGAAGCCCAATCGCGCCAGACGGACCGTAACAATGGGACACGAACGCAGACGGAATTGACGGAAACAGACGGATCAAACTGCGAACGGATTGAACGTGCGAACGTGCCTTTCTTTGGACTGCCGCCCGGCGAGGCTGGCGCCGGGCAGGCGTTCCTGAGCGGGTAGTTCCAAAGCGTCTTATCCGGCTTGTTGCGGTATGAATCCGTCTGCTTCCTTGCGTCCCCCCGTTATGGGCCGTCAGGTGACAGTTACGCATCCCTGCGTAAAGGTCGCACGAGAAACGGGGCGCCCCGCGAGGAGCGCCCCGTTTGACATCTCTAAGAGAACGACGACTATGCTTTGACCGTCGCCGCGGAGTTGAGCTTGACGACGATCGATCCGCCGGACGGGATGCAGCCCTGGTAGTTGGCCGTCGCGGCGGCGATGCCGGCTCCGGTGGCGGCGCCCGCGGCGCCACCGATCACGGCGCCCTTGGTGCTCTTGCCGATCAGCTTTCCGGCGATCGCGCCGGCGACGGCGCCGACGGCGACCTTCTGCACGTCCTTGCCCTTCGACTCGTCGCGGATGCGGTCGATCGACGCGGACTGCACCGACGCGTCGAGCGGGTAGGTCTTGCCGCCGAAGCTCACCGAGTTCACGGCGAACTGGATGACGATCGGGTCGTTCGAGTTCTCGCTGCGCTTGAGCTGCGTGACGGTCATGTTCACGGTCGCGCCCGAGGGAATCGTCGCGCCGTTCGTGCCGGACACGGCGCCGTCGAGGGTGGCGGTCACGTGATCGCCGACCGCGTTGGTGTTCGTGCAGACCTTGTCGCTCGAGTGCAGGTTGAGCGTGGTGCCGGCGGCGATCGTGCCGACCGCACCGCCCGCGTTCGCGGCTTCACTGCCCGCGGGGTTCTTCGTCACCGTGTTGCCGCTCGGCGTCGTGGCGGGCGCCGTGGCCGCGGCGCCCGGCTTCGGCGTGGACGGCCTCGCGTCGTGCGCGCGCGGCTCCGGACGCTTGCGCGTTTCGGGGGCTGCGGCAGGCGCGGGAACATCTTTGAGCTCGGGCTTCGCCGCGCTGTCGCGGTTGGCCATGGCGAGGTCGCGGTTCAACGAGCTGTCGGCGCCAAGCGCTGCGCTGTCCGGACCTTTCTTCGCTTCTTTGCTGCACGCCGCGAAGAGCGCGGCGGCGAGCACGATCGAGACGCCAAGGCGGCGCGTATCTTTAGCCATGATGGGTGGGGTCATGGGGAATCCTCCTGGAATAGGCTGAAAAGTGGCAAAGTCAGTGCCGTCGCTGCGCTCGCTTCGGCGACTTCTTCCGTACTACAGACCGTACCGGGCTACCGTGGTCACGGGCGTTGTGCTTGTCGTCACATCGGCGGCCTTCGCGAGCACGGGGCCGTGGTTCCTGCGCCGAGCGCTCGACGGTATCCGGGCGGGCGCTCCGTTGCGTTCCATCTGGCTCCTCGGCGCGGCCATGATCGGCGTGTCGCTCGTCGGAGGTGTTGGGCGCTTTTGGATGCGGGAGCTGCTCAACGGCATGAGCCGTTGGATCGAATATGACCTACGCAACGATCTGTTCAGAAATTTAGAAGGGCTCGACGCCACATACTACTCCCGCGTGCGAACGGGCGACCTCATGGCGCGGTTGACAAACGATTTGAGCGCCGTTCGGATGGCCGCGGGACCGGCGGTGATGTACCTCACCAACACGATCGCCGGCGGTGCATTCGCACTGGCGTTCATGGTGTACATATCGCCGGGATTGACGGCAGCCGCCGCGCTCCCGATGGCGCTCCTCCCGCTACTGGGCATTCTCATCGGTCGACGAATCCACGCGCGTTTCGAAGCGGTGCAGGCACACTTTTCCGATCTGACCACGCTCGCGCAGGAGAATCTGGCCGGGGTGCGCATCGTGCGCGCGTTTCGGCAGGAGCGGGCGGAGGTCGCGCGGTTCGCCGAGCTCAACGAGGGATACCTCGTGAAGAACATGGCGCTCGCGCGCCTCTACGGCGTCATGCAGCCCGGCTTCGCGATTCTCGCGGGACTCGGCATGGTGAGCGTCGTCGGCTTCGGCGGCGTGCTCGTGCTGCGCGGAACGATCACCGTGGGAAGCTTCGTCGCGTTCGGTCTCTACCTCGGCATGCTCACCTGGCCGCTCATCGCGCTCGGGTGGGTCATCAACCTCTTTCAGCGCGGCGCCGCGTCGATGACGCGACTGCTCGACGTGCTGGACGCCAAGCCCGCGCTCGCGCAGCCCGAGCATCCGCGCGCGCTGCCACCGACCGGTGGACGGGGCGGCCGGAGCATCGAATTTCTCAACGTCGGATTCCACTACCCGACGCCAACGGGTGGGGACCCTCGCTGGGTACTTCGCAACGTGAACTTCACCGTCCCGGCGGGTGCAACGATCGGCGTCGTCGGCGCGACGGCGAGCGGAAAGAGCGCGTTGATGGACCTGCTCCCGCGTCTCTTCGATCCGCAGGAAGGTGAGATTCGAATCGACGGCGTGCCGATTCGAGAGCTCGACATCGCATCCCTGCGTCGCGAAATAGGCTACGTCCCACAAGAAAGCTTTCTTTTCTCCGACACCGTCGGGAGCAACCTGACCTACGCCGACACGACCGACGCCGACGGGCGCTGGGCGGCCGACGTGGCGCAACTCGCCGATACGATCGAATCCTTCCCGGGCGGGTACGACACGGTGCTCGGCGAGCGCGGGATCAACCTGTCCGGGGGTCAGAAGCAGCGTGCCGCGCTGGCGAGAGCCTTGGCTCGCAAGCCGGCCATCGTGTTGCTCGACGATGCGCTGTCGGCGGTAGATACGCACACGGAAGCCGAGATCCTACGGTCACTTCGCGAAGCGCTGAGCGGCCGCACGGCTCTCATCGCGTCCCATCGAGTAAGCGCGATTCGGGACGCGACCTGGATCATCGTGCTGGACGAAGGGCGGGTGGTCGAGCAGGGCAAACACGCCGACCTCCTTGCGGCCGGCGGGCGTTATTGGTCGCTTTTGAGCCGGCAGCAGCTGGAGGAGTCGATCGAGGAGGAGCCGGGCGGGAATGGGGGCGCCGGCGGCGGGGGGCGGGACCCCGAGGACGGGGGGCCGGATACCGAGTTGGCAGCCGCGATTCCGAGAGGTACAATCAACGCATGAGCCGGGTTGAAACCGCAGCAGACATCCGATCGCCAATGACCGCATCGACGAGCGCCGAGGCGCGACTTGCCGCGCTTCAGTCGCGCTTCGAGGAGGCGATGCTGCAAATCGCCGAGCTGCGCACGCGCGACAAGCTCAAGACCCAGTTCCTCGCCAACATCTCGCACGATTTGCGCACGCCGCTCACCGCGGTGATCACGCACGCCGAGATCCTTCGCGACGGGATTCTGGGCGATCTGGCGCCGCGACAGCTCGAGAGCGTGAACGGCATCATTCACGGAGGACGCCAGCTCCTCGATCAGGTGGGAGAAATCCTCACCTACGCGCGCGGCGCCGCGGACCAGCTCACGATCGTCGCGACGCGCTTCGCCGTCCGCGAGGTGCTCGAGCAGGCGAGCGCGCTGAACGAGTCGCTGCTCAAGAAGAAGCGGCTGACGCTCTTCGTCGAGGCGGACGCGGGGGTGCCCACGGTGACCGCCGACCGCGAGAAGATCGCGCACGTCGTCGGCAATCTGCTGGGCAACGCGATCGAGTTCACGCCGGCCGGTGGCCGCGTGTGGCTCAAGGCGTGTCTGGCGAGCGCGGAACCGGTGCAATCGATCATGGTTGAGGTGGGCGACACCGGCGTCGGCATCGCGCCGGAGCACCACGACCTCATCTTCCGCGAGTTCGCCCAGGTCGACGCGACACCGTCTCGGCCGCACCATGGAACGGGGCTCGGGCTGACGATCGCGCGCAAGCTCGTCGAGATGCACGGCGGGCGCATCTGGGTCGAGAGCCGACTCGGCGCGGGCAGCCGCTTCTTCTTCACCGTTCCGGTCGCTCCGCCGCGAGCTGATTGAGCTCCGAGCGGCGGCGTATCTTGAGTTCCGTGTGGCGTAGTCCGTTGGTACCGCCCAGTCGGCCATTACGACTCGGGAACTACAATTTCGCGGAAGGGGCGGAGTAGCGCGGAAACCGCAAAGAATAGAATAAGAAAACAAAAGCTTTTGAGGCGTTTCTCCGCGAAATCAGCTTTCTCCGCGAAATCGTTGCAGTATCGAAATTCGTTGCAGTATCAATTCGTACAGCTACCCCGGCGAGTACGCGGACCGCGCGGAGTAGGAACCAGCGCACGCAAGGGTTAGCCGGGTGCCGCCGCACATTTTGATCGTCGAGGACAACGAGCATGTCACGACGGCGCTCCAGATCATGCTGGAGACCGTGCCGTGGCGCGTTTCGGTCGCGGATACGATCGGCGCGGCCTTGGCGGTGACGCGGAATGATCCCCCATCGGTGGCGTTGCTCGACCTCACGCTGCCCGATGGCGACGGCCTGGCGCTCGTCGAGCCGCTGCTGGCATCCGGAGCGACGAGAATCGTCGTGCTGACGGGTCACGACGACCGCGAGACGCGGCAGCGATGTCTCGATGCGGGGTGCGCGGACGTGCTGGTAAAGCCGATCTCGGTGCGCGACCTCATCGACCGGAGCCGCGGCTGGATCGCGGAGCTACAGTAGCTGCTTGAGCGCGTTGGGCGTCCAGCCCTGAAGGACGCCGGTGAGCACCGACATATAGTCGCTGATCATGAGGACCGCGACGAGCACGAGGACCGCTCCAGCGACGCGGCTCACCCAGAACATGTGGCGGCGGATCACCGCGAACGCGGCGAGGAAGCGCTCGACGGCGACGGCGGCGAGCACGAACGGAACGGCCAGGCCGAGCGAATACGCGCCGAGCAGCGCGACGCCTCGCGACACCTCCGCTTGCGTCGCCGCGTAAGTCAGGATGCTACCCGAAAATCGGGCCGATGCACGGGGTCCAGCCGGCCCCGAACGCGATCCCGACCAACAACGTTCCGAGGTAGCCGAGCGGCTTGTCGGTGAGGTGGATCCGGCGCTCTCGAGCGAAGATGCCTAGGTTGAAGACGCCGAGCAGATACAGGCCAAAGGCGAGAACCAGCACTCCGCCGATCCGAGTGATCCAGACGCGATACGTGACGAGCAGCCGACCAATCAGCGTGGCCGACGCGCCGAGGGCGAGGAAGATGAGCGAGAAACCGGCGACGAAGAGCAACGCGTGGACGAAGGTCGTGCGGCGCGCGCGGGTGGCGTCGTCGAGCGACAGCCCCGTGATGAAGGTGATGTAGCTCGGGATGAGCGGCAGCACACACGGCGAGAGAAAGCTCGCGAGCCCAGCGCCGAACGCGATTGCCACACCGACGGTGCCCGCCAATGCTCCCCCTGAAGCGGAGGGGCGACCTATGGAGCGGAGGCGCCCGTCCCGCCTATTGAAGTGGTACTTCGCGCTCAAATATCGCGTCTTCCGGCGGGAGCGGCGACCGCGCGACGGACGCCGCGGGCTGGTCATGCTGCAGATCGACGCGCTCGCGTACGCCGAGCTGCGTCGCGCGATCGAGCTGGGCTACTGCCCGACGATCGAGCAAATGGTCCGCGAGGAAGGCTACACGTTGCGCAGTTGGTTCTGCGGGCTGCCGTCGGCGACGCCGTACTGCCAGGCCGGATTCTTTCACGGCGAAAACGACGGCATTCCCGCGTTCCGGTTCTACGACAAGACCGAGCAGCGCGTCATCACGTGCAACACGCCCGCCGGTGTGCAGTACATCCGCGACCGCATCACCGCGCCGGGCGCGCTGGCCGGCGGATCGAGCTACGTGAATCTGCTCGACGGCGACGCGCAGACGGTGGCCTTCACCGTCGCGACGCGCGAGCAGGCGTCGGTCTTCGCGCGGCTCGGCGGATGGCGGATGGCGATGCTCATGCTGATGCACCCGATCCGCGTGTTGCGCATGGGCGTGCAGGCGGCGCTCGAGTGGCTACGCGAGGACTACGAGCGCAGCATCTCGGAGTTGACGGGACGGCGGACGCACAGCGAGGGACTCTTTCCGTTCATCCGTGTGCTGACCGGCGTGATCGTGCGCGAGCTGCAGACGATGGCGATCCTGCTCGACGTGTACCTCGGCGTGCCGATCATCTACAGCACGTTCATGCAGTACGATGAGCTCGGACATCACTTTGGTCCGGCGAGCTTCCAGGCGCTCCGCGATCTGCGGCGGACGGACGCGAGAATCCGCGAGATTCGCCGCATGATGCGCAACGCGGGCGGGCGCGACTACGACCTCGTGATCCTGTCCGACCACGGCATGACGCCGTCGGTGAGCTACCGCGTGCGCTTCGGCGAGACGCTCGGCACGACGATCGAACATGTGTTGCAGCGCGACGCCGCGCGGACGGGCGAGCGGCCGCTGAAGGCGAGCACGAGTTTCGCGCAGGACGGCGAGTATGCCGACATGAGCGCGCGCGTCGTGGACGCGATGGCCGAGGCGACGCCCGAGCGGCATCGGACGATACGCGGGATGATCCTGCGCACGCGTGATTGGGTGCGCAGCAAGTACGGTCTTCGCGAGCTGATCCTTCCCGAGAAATACCGCGTTGAGGCGGGCCATGATGTCGTCGTGACGTACAGCTCCGATCTGGCGCTCCTGTATTTCGCCGACGACCCTCGCCCGCTCGACCTGGACCAGATCGCGGACGACAACCGGAAGGCCGCGCTGTACGACGCGCTGCTCGATCACCCGGGCGTGGGGCTGCTCGCGGCGCGCAGCGGAACCGCGGTGCACGTGGAGAGTAGCACAGGCCGCGCGATCCTCGTCGACGGGACGATTCGCGTGATCCAAGGCGCGAACCCACTCGAGCCCTACGGGACTTCATCTCTCGTGATTCGTGCGCTCGAACGACTCGTCTGGCAGCCCAACACCGGGGATCTCACGATCTTCGGCGCCTACGACGGCTACGAGATCGTGTCATTCGACGACCAGATCGGCGCGCACGGCGCGGCCGGCGGAAACCAGCTGCACCCGTTCCTGATCGGTCCGGCGACGCTCGAACTCGATCACCAGACGATCGACGATCCGCGGGACGTGCACCGGGTGATCCTGTCGAAGTACGTCACGACCGCAGCGCTGGCGTTTGCATGCCTCGGACTGGGCGGGCACGAACACACTCCACGCGCAACAGCGGCGCGGCGAGATACGACCGGCGTGATCGCGGGTCGGGTGTTGACGCCGAGCGAGCCGAGCCGCGCGCGGGCGCCGACATCTCGATCGTCGGGACGACGCAGGGCGCGCTCGCCGACGCCGACGGGCGATTCGTCATCAGCGCGGTGGCGGCCGGCGAACGGACGATCCGCGCCCATTTGCTCGGCTACGCGACGCTCGATCGAGCGGTCGTCGTGCGCGCCGGCGACACGACGCGCGTCGAGCTGCGGCTGCAAGCGGAAGCGCAGGTGTTGAACGCCGTGCGAACCGAGGCGCGGCCGGTCGATCGCGAGCTGTTCGACTCGAAGCCTGCGGTCGGGACCGTGCAGATCACGGCGCGCGCGGCCGAGGGGGTGCCGAAACTCGGCGAACCGGACGTACTGCGCATCGTGCAGCTGCTGCCGGGGGTCGAGGCGCGCAACGATTTCTCGACGGGGTTCAACGTGCGCGGCGGCGAGGCGGATCAGAATCTGATTCTCCTCGACGGCTACCCGATTTACAACCCATTTCATGTCGGCGGATTGTTCAGCACGTTCATCGATCCGACCGTCGGCGACATCACGCTGATGACGGGTGGCTTTCCGGCTCGGTACGGCAGCCGGTTGTCGAGCGTGCTCGACGTCCATTCTGCCGACGAAGCGCGCGCCGGCGTGCACGGCACGGCGGAGCTCTCGCTGCTGTCGTCGACGGGCGAGTTGGGCGGCTCGTTCGACCACGGGAAGGCGTCGTGGATGGTCGCGGGACGGCGCACGTACGCCGACGAGTTCGTGAGCCTGATCAGCAACAACCAGTTGCCCTATCACTTTCGCGACGAGCAGGCGCATTTCTCGTACGCGTTCTCGCCGACGACGAGGCTGACGGTCACGGCGTACGACGGGCGCGACGTCCTCGACGCCAACATCGCGGCGTTCAGCGATACGACCGGCACGAACGCGGCGGGCGGCACGTTCCTGTTCGACTGGGGGAACACGGTCGCCGGAGCAACGCTAACGAGTTCGTTCCGGAAGCCGGGCGCGCGGTGGCTGTTCGGCGACAGCGCTACGGCGGAGCAGCATCTTTCCCGTTCCCGATTTTCGACGCGGCTCGACCTCGGCGCCGGCTCGCTCACACTCGCGAACACGGTGATCGACACGCGGATCGGCGGATCGATCACGGCGCACACCGCGTCGCACGAGCGGACGCTCGGCTACGACGCGGCGACGTTCACGATCGACTACGGAGCGTCGTCACCGCAGACGGAGACGTTCCTCTACGCATTGCACCAGCGCCCGACCTCGGGCGCGTTGTTCGTGGACGACCTGTGGCGTCCGTCGTCGTCGTGGCTGCTGGAGACGGGGCTGCGCGGCGAGGCGTACAACGGCGCCGGCTTCAGCTGGCTCGGCATCTCGCCGCGCGTGTCGGCCAAGTACTTCGTCACGCCGGAATTCGCGGTGACGGCGGCGGTCGGCAAGTTCACGCAGGGGATGCACTCGCTGGCGCGCGAGGACATTCCCGTTCGGCTGTTCGACTTCTGGGTCGCCAGCGATTCGGTGACGCCGGTTTCGAGCGCGTGGCACTACGTGACCGGCGCCGAGAAGTGGTTCGGGACGTCGCGGTACGTGCGGGTCGAGGGATTCTACAAGCGGTATTCGCGGCTGCTCGACGCCAATCCGTCGCCCGATCCGGACGACCCGCGGACCAACTTCTTCTCGGTCGGCGGCGAATCGTACGGAGCGGACGTGCTGTTGCGGCAGTTCGAGCGCGGGCCGTTCAGCGGATGGATCGCGTACACGTACGCCGTCGCGACGCGCCAGCTCGACTCGCTTCACTATTTCCCGGGGCACGACCGCCGCCACGACTTCAACTTCGTCGCGAATTGGCGGGCGAAGAAATATTTGATCGGCCTGCGGTTCGGTTACGCGACGGGAACGCCGTACACCGACATCGTGGGTGAGATCGTGCGGCGGATCTACGATCCAGGCCTCAATTCATTCGGCACGCGGGGCGGCAGTCCGCAGAACGAATTCATCGGCGGCACTCGAGACGGCGCGCGGCTACCGGCGACGCAGCGACTCGACTTCAGCGTGACGCGAACGTATTCGGTGCGCGGCACGTCGATCTCGCCGTATCTGAGCGTGGTGAACGCGTACTATGCGAAGAACGTGTTCATGTACGTCTTCGACTATCTGCGAGCCCGCCGACGAAAGAGGCGATCTCGCAGTTCCCGCTGCTGCCGTCCGCCGGTGTCTCGATTCATTTCTAGAGCACGTCCGGTCGCACTGAGCGCGCTGGTTGCCGTCGCCGGATGCGAGCTGTCGACGGTGGCCGTGCCGCCGACGACGCCGACCGTCGTCGTGCACGCGGTGATGAACCCGAGCGCGGCGGACCAGATCATGTTTCTCGAGCGAACGCTCACCGGGCGCGTGCGCGTGCCCGGACACCAGCACGTCTTCAACCCCAACGACCCGATCGTGAGCGCCGGCGGAATTCCGATCTCCGGCGCGCTCGTGGAGATCAGCGACTCGAGCGGCTCGTGGTGGTGGGGGTCGAGAGCATCAACGTTTCAGCCGAACGGGAAGGGGCGCGGCGTCTACTCGTCCCGATCCTCGGCCGCGTCGATCCGACTCGGCGCAGCGGTACAAGCTCCACGTGCACACGCACGGAGGGAGAGGACGTCACCGCGTTCACGCGGATCCCGCTGCCCGAGGTGTCGTCGACCGGGGGGCTCACGCGAACGTTCAATCGCGACCACGACACGCTGAACATCTCGTGGGACGCGTCGCTCAAGGCGCGAGCGTACGCGATGCGGGTGGAGAGTCCGTTTAGTCCGTTCTTTCTGTTCACGGACAGCTTGCACGTGCGACTCACGGGCGATCTGCGAAACCTCTTCGCCGGAGATCTGCAGCACGTGCTCGTGCCCGGGTTCCACCAGGACCTTCTCGTCGCGGCGGTGGACTCGAACTTCTTCGATTACTATCGGACGAACAACGACCCGTTCACGGGCGCCGGGATCATCAGCCGGATCAACGGCGGGCTGGGACTGTTCGGGTCGCTCGTGACGCTGACGAACGGGACGCTGACGGTCATCGCCGATCAGACGGAGCCGATCGAGGGGCGCTTTCGGATCCAAGCACCGGTGGACTCGGCGATTCCGGTGTCGTCGTTCAACCTCTACATCGAGTCTCCGGCGATCAACAGCAACGCGCCCGCGGCGCTCAGCGGCAGGTACATCACGACGGGTGCGAACCCGCACGTCGATGGCCTCATCGGCAAAATGAAGGGGAACGACGTGGCGCTCGCGTTTCTCGCGAATCAGAGCGCGACCGATACAGTCGCGGTGTTCGTCGGTCAGTTGAGCAACGGGGTGCTCAAGGGACAGTTCGCCGTCAGCGGAGTCGCGGCGACGTACGCCAAGTAGGTCCGTCGAATGCGTTGCGCCCGGTGCGCATGGGGAGCTGTACGAAACGGTACTGCAACGATTTCGCGGAGACGGCGGATTTCGCGGAAAGGGCTTTTTCGGAACAGCTAGTTTTTTCTTCTAGTTCTTTTTGCTCTTTTCCGCGCTACTCCGCTCGTTTCGCGAAATCGTCGCTCCGGCCCGTTTCCGCGAAATGGCAGTTACCTAGTCGTAAGGGCCGGTCCCCGCATACGGCTACCGTAGACCGCCGAGCGTCGCGCGAAGCTCGTCGCCGTCCAAGCGTGTCGGATCGTCCAAGTCGCCCGCACGCCGCTGCACGCCGCGCACGACCGCGTCGACCGTCACGAGCGGCGCGTCCGCTTCGGCGACGATGTTCGTCTCCCACTTGCCGCGGTCGGGGCCCTTGAGCACGAGGCGGTAGCGCGCGGTGTAGACGACGTAGCGCGGTTCGCGGTCGGCGAGGTCCGGACCCTCGAACGGAATCGCCGCGACGACCGCGATGCCGCTCTCGACGCCGCCCTGGCGGATCGGCGCGAACAGGTGGACCTCGGCGATGCGGTCCGCGGCGACCTGCGCGGTGATCGCCTGAAGGAATCGCTCGCGCGTTTCCAACGGTTGCATGGGGGATGCCGCGATCATCGGGACGCCGCCTGCGCCACGCCGCGCGCGGGCGTCGCACGCGTCTGGATTTCCTTTTCGACGTAGAGCCGAAGGATGTGCATGAAGTCCTGTGCGTTGGTGACGACGCCGAACGCCTGATGCGTTCCGCGGTCCTTGAGCTTGCTCACGACGAACTCGGACGAGTCGACGCAGATCGTCGGCAGCTCGCGCATCGATCCGTCGGGCTGTTGCACGAATGCAGGCAGCATATTGCCCGTCGCGATCGCGTGCAACGCCGTGGCGATCATGATCGCCATCGTGGCCTTGATCGTGTGGCGGCGCATCGCGTCCTGCGCGACGAGCATGTCGGTGATCACGCCTGGGAGCGGTCCGTCGTCGCGAATCGAGCCGGTGAGCACGAACGGGACGTTGTGCTTGACGCACGAGTACATGATCCCATCGGTGATGATCCCCTGCTCTACCGCTTTGGCGATCGATCCAGCCGCCCGCACCTGATTGATGGCGCGCATGTGGAGGCCGTGTCCGCCCTGCGTGATCTCGCCCGTGGCGCTCATGCCGAGCGTCGTGCCGTAGATCGAGGCCTCGATGTCGTGCACGGCGACGGCGTTGCCGGCGAGCAGCGCGCCGACGAAGCCGTTGGCGATGAACCAACTCATGTCCGACCGCGCGCGCGAATGCACGAGCGCGGGTCCGGTGATCCAGATCGGATAGCCGCCGCGATTCTTCTCGTCGATCAGGACGCGCGCCATGTGCGCGTAGTCGATCGGCTTCTCGCGCGACACCTCGCTGGACATGAAAGTGAACGCGTCGGGGTCGGCGTCGTGCGGCACCATGTGCGTCTGCACGAAGATGCCCTGCGTGCCGTCTTCCTTGTCGCCGACGGCGACCATGTCGCCCTTCGCGAGGCGGCGCCCTTCACGGACCCAGACGTTGCCGTCGCGGTCGAGCACGAGGCCGCCGTCCATGCGCGGCTCGCGCGGCGCGAGCCACTGGCCCTTCACGCGGACGAAGGTCGGGAGGTTCGTGGTCGAGAAGAACCCGTCGGGCAGGACGCCGTCAGCGGGAGCCGGGGCGAACCGGGCGTCGGGAAAGGTCGTGAACGGCGGCTGGGTGAAATCCGGAGGCGGGAAGTTCGACACGCACTGGAATGTCGCGGGTCGGGGGGTCGGATTGCAGGGTGGATGGAGCGCTGGACAGCTGGACGGCTGGACGGCTCGAGACTGGACGGGTCCGCTGTCTAGCGGTCTAGCCGTCCTGCTGTCCAGCGCTTTCCACCCATCTCAGCGTCCCCCCCAAACGAATCCCATCCCGAAGCCGAACCCGAAGCCACTGGCGTTCTCGGTGAGCGCGTCGGCGTGCGCGAACGACCCGACCGCGTGGTAGTCGCCCTCGGCGCGCAGCATGAAGTGGCGCGCGACGTACCAGTCCGCGCCCGCGCCGAATCGCGCGCCGGCGGCAGTTTCGGTCGTCGTGGACGTCGCGCCAAATGCCGACGCGTCCGCGACGGAGTGCACGTACGGTCCCGCGGCGAGCGACACAAACGGCCGCAGCGTTCGTGTCAAAGCAAGTGGTTGCGGCGAATAGCGAACGCCGAACAGGACCGGTGCGATCGTGTTGGCGTGGCTTCGTCCGAACTGCTCGAACGTGTCCGTGTTCAGCACACCGACGCTGATCTCGATCGCGGCCTGTGGGTGCACGTAGTGGCTGTAGCCGATGTATCCGAGCTCCCCGGTCGTGTGCGTGCTCGATTGCGTACTCGTGGCCGACACGTCTCGCGCGCCGGTGAGGCCAACGCCCAACGAAATGATGTTCTTTCCCGCGAGACTCAACGTGTCGTCCGGTCGCTGCGCGAATGCCACCGACGGCACGATGAGAGAAACCAACAACGCTGTCGCTGTACGTCGCATAGCTGATTCCTGAGAATGGTGGGTTCCGAGAATGCTACCGACCTCGACCTTCGTACCACGGCTTTGACCGGAAAGTTTCGCGGCGACCGGACGTATCGGCAAACGGTCTCGCCGACCTCAGCGTGTGAACGGCACCACCAGTTTGATGTCCCGTTGACGCCACGTTGACGCAGGGCTGATGGCGACCGGCCTACAGTGCCTCCGCCGCGCACGTGATGCGCGCTCGATGCGGAGGAACGGGATGGCGATGAGGTCGATGCGCGGTGTGCGGTGCGGGCCGCTGGCTCGGGTATGCGTGGTCGGGCGTCGCTCCGCCGTTTCCGCATCGGCGATCACCGTTCTGGCGGCGCCGTGCGCCGGACTGGCCCAGGGCACATCGGTGCCATCCATAGTGACGCCACGCCTGCGCGTGGGCGTGATGGATCTGAGCGGCAGTGCGCTCAAGATGCAAACCTCTCAAATGATGGCGCCGCAGCCCGGAATGCCGGGCGGCATGGGGCCGACGACACAGACGACGATCTCGATCCCGCCGCCGACCGAGTTCGCGCGCGCTCTTACCGAGGCGTTGACGACGTCGCTCGTCGCGACCGGCCGTTTCATCGTCCTCGAGCGGCAGGCGCTGGCGCAGGTGCAGCAGGAGCAGGATTTGGGTGCGTCGGGCCGAGTGAATAAGGAAACGGCCGCCGAGTTGGGAAAGCTGATGGGCGCTCAAGTGCTCATCACCGGCGACATCACGAGCTTCAACTTCAAGCGATCGTCGATCGGCGGAAAGCTGACGAACATCGTCAAGGGCGTCGACGCCGGGGTCGAACGCGTCTCGGCGTCGGTGAGCATCGATCTGCGGCTGATCGACGCCGTGACTGGCGAGATCATCGCGTCGATCAAGGGCGACGGCGAGGCTGCGCAGCAAGGAATCACGGCGGACTTGACCAAGGACGAGAAGAAGTACGACGGCTCGGTGTCGCTGACGACGCCGTTGGGGAAGGCGTCGCGTGGAGCGATCGAGAAATCCGTCGCCGGCATCCTCGCGAACATCCCGAAGATGAAGTGGAGCGCGCGGGTGATCGACTTCCGCGACGGCGTCGTGTACGTGAACGCCGGAACGGGCTACGGCATGCAGCCCGGAATGGCGCTCGAGATCTTCGATCCGCAGCCCGTGCTGCTCGATCCCGAGACGGGGCGCAACCTCGGCTCCCCTGACAAGCTCATTGGTGAAGTCGTGATCGACAAAGTCGAGGCGCAATACTCGACGGCGACGGCGGTATCGGGAACCGCTTTCAAGCGGAACCAGGTCGTGCGGCTCAAAGGACAGGGCCCGAAGCCTTAGCGATGACGTTCAGCACTCACTCAAGACGCATTTGGAGACTGTCATGCTATCAGTCCGTAGCAATCGCAAACGTGATTGCCGCCGCCTCGATAGTGTCGGTCGCGCACTCGGGTCGGGCACACGCGCAGATCTCGCCGATGACAAGATCGTCCAGGCGTCACCGGCGCCGGCACCGGTTCTCGCTGACGCAGATCAGCAGCCGCGCACGATCTGGCCGCTAGATCCGTTTCGATCTGCCACCGACTACCATCGCCATCCGCGTCACGCGTCAGCAGGCGGGCAGCCACGTCGCCACTCCTACTCACGCCTACCGACGTGCCGATCGCTTCGGTCAGCAAATATCCCTATGACCGACCACACCTACTACGTGTGGCCCGACAATTCACTGACGGCGCTTGGATCATACGCCTATTCGATCGCGGCCGTTCTCGACGATGGTCGAGTGGGAGTCTCGACCTGGCTTCCCTTCACTGCACAAGTGTTCGAGCCGACTGAACGTCACTGTTCAAAAGACGAGCAGCTACTCGGCCACTGTCTTCTTTGGCAACAGCGCGCCCCCAGCCAGAACCTATCGTCTGTACGGCACTGGCCTCGTCACGTACGGCGTTGAAGCGACGATGGACAGAATGCATCCCGGTGGGAGCGTGGCCGTCGGTAACCTTGCGGCTGGCACATACAACTGGGTCCTACGCGCGGTGTTCGATCCGGGTGTTCGATCCAACGGCGTGCCCGTATCCGTCACCTTGCCCTGAAGGATCGACGCGAAGTCATGAAGGGCTCGGACCTCAAGCGGAAACAGGTCGTGCGGCTCAAAGGACAGGGTCGCGACCGTAGACCACACCACGTGGGAGACTGCGATGCGTTGGTTTAGAGAAAGCACATGGCTGTTCCTCGCGGCCGTCGAGCCGACGGCCACCGGCGGAGCACAGATCCGCACGCCGATTGCTACGTCGGTCAGCACCGTGCCGGAGCCCGCACCGACGAACGTGAAAGTCATCTGGGCGAATCCGACTTCGGCTGCGCTGACGTGGGACATCGTCGCCGGCGCGCGGTACCTCATCGAACGGCGACAGGCAGACAATCCAGCCTGCTGCGTGGCCCAGAGCGGATACTTGACCTCCGGAAGCTGGCAGGACGGCGGCTTATCTACGGAAATCAGTACACGTTCGCCATCTCGGTGCTGTACAGCGACAGGAGAAGCGGATCGACAGAGATGATGGCGACAACGCCATCTCTTTCACTCAGCGTCGGAAGTCGGGCCTATACGGCGTGTCTGCAACGCACTTCGGCTGGCCCGATACCGGCCCCATCACAACGCCGGCGAATTGGAGCAGCCCTGGCGGCGCGATTCTGAATTGGGCCGCTCCCAGTCCCACCGGTACGAACTACGTGGTCGATCGAGCGCCGTACGGAACCACGGCGTGGACGCTCGTCGGCTCGACATGTGGCGGGCCGTCGCCAATCACGGTTGATCCGGCCGACCCGGCGACCGGCATCAGCCGGGCGGGTGTTCGCGACGCGGCCGGCGGCGTACGGGTGAACAGCAAGTACACCTATCGCGTGACACGAATCGGCCCAAAGGGAGAGGTCGGCTGGCAGACGCTGGCGTGGTACTCGCCGTGCATGAAGCCCCCGCCACCAACGGCGACGGTCAGTGGAAGCACGGTGACCGTGACCTGGGCCAGCACGGCCATCCAATGCGGCATGTTCAGCGTGGCGACTCAACCGGAGACCTACACCCTCACGTCGTCGTTCGGATATGTGAAGACGCACGCAGCCTACGGGTTCACGAAGGACGTGATCTACGGCGTTCCTCTCGGGACGCACACGTTCTACCTCGTCGGCGGTTGGCGTCCCGACACGTTCTCGCAAGCGATGTCCACGACAGCGACCGTGAGCTACTGAGGACCATGCGACATCACAATTTTCTCATCGGTACCGCAACGCTTTGCGCGGCAGCGGCGTCATCCGCCCAGACACCGACGGGACCCGCCCCCACTGGCTTTGACGTGCTCGTGAACTCGCCGAGTTCCGTGCGCGCCACGTGGACAAAGGGAACCAGCGTGACGGCTTATATGGTGGCGCGGTATCGCTCATCGAACACGACGACGCCTGAGCGACAGAGCGCGTGGATGAGCGCCACGACCACGTCGTGGGATGACCCCGGCCTCGTCGGTGGAACGACATACGTGTATCGGCTCGCCGCGCGCTACGTGAACGCGACGATCGGCGTCGCTGACGAAACGGTGGCGCTTCCCGTCGTCGCCGAGGCCCCCGCGCCCGTCGTCGGGGGCTTCATGCAAGTCCCAAGGGCGATCTGGGCGAACGTGTGCTTCGGGCTTCCTCCGAACACGATCAGTGTCAGTGTCCAGCGGCAGCGCGAGGGAAACAGCACCATTCAGACGATCACAACGCCGTCGATTCCGGTTTCGGCACTCGTCGGCGCGATGAGATGTTCGACGGTGGCGGACGCGTGGATCGACAGTACACTGACGACGACGGGGTCATACTACTACAGCGTCGTCGCCGAGTTTGCCGATGGTCGAAAAGGCGCGTCGGCATGGGCGAAGTTTGTACCGATTGCACCGGATCCCACCGGTGTGAGCGCCGCAAGGCGGGATCCTTACACGGCTGTCGTGAAGTTCACGACTTCAGGCCAAGCGCCGGCTACAAGCTGTTCGGTACAAGGCTCGCCGCGGCCGGAGCGGATGCGACACTCGACTTCAGTTCCAACACAGGGACGGTTGTCGTGTCGAACCTCGCGGCCGGCACATACACATGGTATTTGCGCGCCGTCTATAGGCCTGGGATCACGTCTCCGGGCGTTCCGGTCACCATCACGATGCCGTAACCGTGGACAAGCACCTCGCGCTCATCGAGCGGTGGCCCCAGCAACTCTGACCCAGACGGAGACTCTTCCCATGACGCGAATCGCTCGCCTCGCTCCCTCGATGCTGTTCATCGCGGCCCTTTCGGCCGTGAGCGCGCAACGACCGACCGCAGTTCAAGGCGAACATGAAGAAGAAGGGTTCGGACGGGACGACGTCCACCGGCACGATGTACTTCGGCGGCGCGAAGATCCGAACGGAGCTCACGTCGGACGGCGAGAACAGCATCACGCTCATCGATCCGGCGGCGCGAATCGCAGTACGTGCTGATGCCGAGCGAGAAGGTCTACATGCAGATGCCAATCGGTCAGGGTCCGGTGAGCGTTCCCGATCCCGGACCGTCCGATCCGAGGAATCCATGCGGCGCCGGCGAGCGGCAACACCGACTGCGTGAAGGGCTCGAACGAGTCGGTGAACGGACACGACGTGATTCGCTGGGATTACACGAACGCCGACGGTGTGCGCACGCGCGCGTGGATATCGACGAAGCTGCGATTCGCGGTGAAGACGGAGGACGACGACGGGAACGTCGATGGAGCTCAGCAACGATCGCCGAAGGGCCGCAGCCGGCGAGCCTGTTCTTCGATATCCGACTGGCTACAAGAAGATGGACATGGGAGCCATGGGAGGCGTGCGGGCCGGGAGCGCCACACCAGCGGGGAGAGGTCGCGGCCGCGGCAACGCGAACGATCCCATCGCTGCGATGATGGCAAACTTGCCGCCGGAGAAGCAGGCGGCAGGATGGCTGCCGCGATGCGCGGCGAGGGACCGAAGGCGGAGTCGTGGAACGGTTGCGCCAACCGGATCCGCCTGGGAGAAGGGGAATGGATTCGTCGTGAGCATCACGATCACAGCCACGCAGACGGATGGACCAACGACACGGAACGAGCCCGGTTCGACGCAACGGAGCGGCGCAGCTATTCCATGAAGTGGACGGGTTCCACTCCCACTCGACTTCGGGAGTCCGGCCGCGGGAGTGCCCGGCACACCCGGGCCGCAATGGAGACTCTGCTGGCCGGCCGGAAAGACGTCGGAGACCAGCGCGGCGAACAAAGTACCGATCACGCTCTCGGTGACAACCCAAGCCGCCGTCGATCGCTGCGTGGACGAGTGACTGCCAACGTTTCCGGGATCGGCTACCTGCGATGCCGGGGACCTATCCACGGAGGAATCGTAGAGGCACGCCTGCAGAAGAGCGTTCCGATGACGGAACAGAGGCGTGGTTGCTCATCGGCCAGGGTGACCTCAAGATGTCGAGCGACCTCAAGACCTACGACCTCGTGGCCGGGATCGGTCGAGAGGAAGGAGAAGAGGTCACCGAGTATCCGACGGCTGAATGACTGGCTGCCGAGACAAGCAGCTGCACAAAGAAGACAAGACGCAGGACCCGCACAGGGCGAGTTATGCCGCCGGTTTGGATTTGAAAGGGGAACCGCTTCCCGCGACGGTGTGGAACGATCACCGGATCGAAGAAGATGCCGGTACCGGATCGACGGCACGAGAGATGAACGCGGAACGTGACGTGGACGATCACACCGATCCGCTGATCGGAGGACTCGCAATGACGAGGTAGCAGCACGGCTCGGGATTGCTTGACAGTCCCGATGATTGGCGGCAACGTCACCGGACTGTGCTGCGCCTCATCACGTTCGGCGGCGTGGGGCTCGAGTCCGATGCCGGAACGGCCCCTGCCCGATTGCGACCGCCGAGACTCGCGCTTTTGGCCGTTCTCGCCGCCGCGGGCGAACGGGGAGTTTCGCGCGAGCGAATCGCCGGGCTGCTCTGGCCAGAGTCGGACGAACAGCGCGCCAGCCATTCCCTTCGGCAAGCGCGCTACGCGCTGCGAAGCGAGCTCGATCTGGAGGTCATCCGATCCGAAGGATCGGTGCTGTCGCTCGATTCGGCGACGATAACGAGTGACGTCGCCGAGTTCCACGCCGCGCTTGCCGTCGGCGATCGGCGACGCGCGGTCACGCTGGCGCGCGGTCCGTTCCTCGACGGCTTTTATCTGCCGGGCGCGTCGGAGTTCGAGCGATGGGTCGAAGAAGAACGAGCACGACTCGCGGCAACGACGATCGGCGGCGTTGTTGTCGTTGGCGAACGAGGCGTCGCAGGCCGGTGAGCACGATGCGGCGGTGGAATGGTGGCGTGCGCTGACGGTCCGTGATCCGCTGAGCGGACGTTTCGCGCTCGGGTACGTGAAGTCACTCGCGGCGGGCGGCGATCGCGCGGACGCGTTGGCATTCGTCCGCCAACATACGGCACTCGTGCGCCGCGAGCTCGAGGCCGAGCCGGATGCGGAGATCAAACGTCTCGAGGGCGAACTGCGTTCGATACCGACGTCGATCACGGCTCGACGGACGTCCGCGTCCGTCGAGCCGGTCGCCGAGGGGGTCGAGCGGACCGTTATCGCGGAGCCCGAGCCAAGCACCGCGGCTGACGAGCCCGTGATCACGCCTGGGGGCAGGCGAAGCCAGGCGCGGCGAAGTCTGATCGCGATAGGCGCGGCGGCCCTCCTCGTGCTGATCGCGACCGCGGCGGTGGCACGGCAGCGCGGCTGGTTCAGTCGAGACACGCGCCCGGTGATGGCGATCGGACTCATTCGCGCGGACGGCCTGCCGGATTCGCAGCGCGTCGGTGGCGTTCTGACGGACATGCTCGCGACGAATCTGGCGCGCGTCGAGGGACTCGCCGTGCTCGCGAACTCGCGAGTGCTCGAAGTGATGCAGCCGGCGGCCGGGCGGGACTCGTCGGCGGCGTACGCGGACGCGGCGCGGCGGGCCGGCGCCTCCGAGCTGCTCGAGGGACGCGTCACGACGCTGCCGGGCGGAGCACTCGAGCTGGAGATGCGGCGCGTGGAGCTGAACAGCGGCATCGTGCGAGAGGTCTATCGCGCGCGCGCGCGCCGACCGCTACGCGTTGGTCGACAGCGTGACGCAGGTCGTGGCGCATCGTTTTCGGCTAGCGTCGCCGACGAGCTCCGTCGCCGCGGCCACGACGAGTTCGCCGATGGCGTACCGGCTCTACGAAGAGGCTCTGCGGGCGTACTTCTCTTCCGATCTGTACGCGGCGCAGCGGTTGATGCGCGCCTCGCTCGAGGAGGACTCGACGTTCGCGATGGCCGCGTACTACGAGGCGATGGTCGGGGCGGCGATCGGCATCGATACGCTGCCCGACGGCCGCCACGTCACCGATGCGCAGCGAACCGCGCTGCGGTTGGCGCGTCGCGCACCCGAGGGACAGCGGCTGATGATCTCGGCGAACCTGTTGATTTACCAACAGGAGCCGGGGGCCCTCGCGGTCGCGGAATCCCTCGGCGCGCGATACCCGGATGATCCCCGCGCGCTGGCGACACTCGGCCAGGCGCGTTGGACGGTTGGCGACTGGGCTGGCTCGGTGCAGGCGATCGAGCGCGCGATCGCGCTGGACTCGGCGAGCGATTCGAAAGCCAGTCCGGTCTGCCACCTGTGCGACGATTATGAAGCGCTTGCCGAGACGTACACCTGGTGGGACTCGCTCCCGGCCGCGGCGCGCACCGAGCGGCGTCATCTCAAGGCACGGCCTGATGGCGGGACGCAATGGTTCCGCCTGGCATTCATCTCGGCGCGAATCGGCGACGCCGACGCGGCGCACAGCGCGCTGCGGCGCAGCGTCGCGGTGGGCGGTGGCGATCGCGCGCGCTCCAAGCTGCGAATCGATCTCACGCTGGGCGATTACGAGGCGGTCGAGCGAGACGCGCGCCCTTTGCTCGCGTCTTCAGCACCGAAGGAATGGGCGGATGGCCTCAACTTGCTGCTGCTCGCCCTCCGCAACGAGGGACGCCTGCGCGACGCAATCGAGCTCCATAAGACGGGCTGGCTCGCCGGGTTTCCCGCGGTTCCCGCCAGCCCGAACGATTTCGACGCCGGCATTCTCAATCTCGAGCGCGGCGATGCCCGCGCTGCGGCGGCGGTGTTCCACGCGATGGCGGGGCAAAACGGGCCACGGTGGGCAGCGGGTTTTCAAGCGCGGGTTCGAACGTGGAACACGACGCTCGAGGCGATGGCACTCGCCGCCGCGGGCGATACGGGCGCGGTTCGCGCCTTGATCGACACCGTTGAGCAATGGGGCAGCCGCAGCGCCTATGGGCGCGATCGAAGGGCGCACCACTACTTGAGGGGCCTCCTGTTCGCCGCGCAACGGCGGGACGAGGACGCGGTTCGCGAGTTCCGTGCGGCGATCCATTCACCGAACCTCGGGTTCACGCGCGTGAACTATGAGCTGGCACGCGCGCAGCTCCGGCTCGGTCGTCCGGCCGAGGCGGTCAACACGCTTCAATCCTCGCTCCGGGGCGAGATCGACGCGTCGAATCTCTACATCACGCGCACCGACCTGCACGAGCTTCTCGCCCAGGCGTTCGACAGCGCCGGCCAACGGGACAGCGCCGCGGCGCATCACCGAGCGGTGGTCAGCGCCTGGCGTCGGGCGGACGCGCGGTACCAGCCGCGTCGGGACCGCTCAGTCGCATGGCTCGCAGAACACGCGAGCGCGGAGATCGCATAGGTCTACAGGAGCGCCACCGGATCTCGGTCGAGCGTCACACGCAAATCCGCGCGCTTCGGCACCTTGAACCGCTCCATGAAATAGCGCCCGACCTTGGTGAGTTCGGCCGCGCGCTCCGATTTGAGCAGCGCGTGCCAGCGCCACCGATTCTTGATTCGCTCGATCGGACACGGCGCCGGTCCGATGATGGTCAGCCCGTGGATCGACCGCTTGCTCGACAACGCCTCGAGCCACGCCACCGCCGACGCCGCGAGACGCGCCGTGTCGGCCTCCGTCGTGCCGCTGAAGACCACGTTCGCGAGCCGAATCGTCGGCGGATACGCCGGCGATTCGCGCGCGGTCAGTTCCTCGCTTACGAAACCGGCGTAGTCGTGCTTCACCGCGCAGACGACGGCGTGATGATTCGGGACGCGGGTCTGGATGAGCACTTCGCCGCCGAGCGGCCCGCGCCCCGCTCTTCCGGCGACCTGGCTCAAGAGCTGAAAGCAGCGTTCGGACGCGCGAAAGTCCGGCAGGTTGATGCCGACGTCCGCGTCAACGACGCCGACGAGCGTCACGTTCGGAAAATCCAGTCCCTTGGCGATCATCTGCGTGCCGAGCAGCACGTCCACCTCGCCGCTGGCGACGCGGTCGAGAATCTCGGCGTGTGCCCATTTGCCGCTCGTCGTATCCACGTCCATGCGCGCGATGTTCGCCGACGGAAACCGGTCGGCCAACAGGCGCTCGACCTGTTGCGTGCCGAGCCCGCGCTGCCGCATCACCGCGCCGGAGCATCGGGGACAGGCGCCAGGCAATTGCTCCGTGTGCCGGCAATAGTGACAGACGAGCCCTTCGGGCGTGCGATGATAGGTGAGGCTGATCGAGCAGTTGGGACACGTCGCGACGAACCCGCACGTCTCGCACTGCACGAACGCCGCGTAGCCTCGGCGATTCAGCAGCAGGATGCTCTGCTCTTTCTTCGCGAGCCGGTTCGACAGAGCGTGTTCGAGGTCTTCGCTCAGCACGAGCCGCAGCCAATCGGCCGCGTCCCGCTCGGCGGCGGGACGCACGGCAGCCGCGCGCGCGGCTTCGCGGCGATCGACGACGCGCACGTCCGGCAACCGCCCCCCGCCGACACGCTCGGGCAACGTGATCAGCGTGTACGCACCACGCGCGGCGTTCGCCCAGCTCTCAAGGCTCGGCGTCGCGCTGCCGAGCACCACCATCGCCCCCTCGCGTCGCGCGCGCACGATCGCGACTTCGCGCGCGTGATACCGCGGCGTCTCGCCCTGCTTGTAGCTCGACTCGTGCTCCTCGTCGACGACGATCGCGCCGAGGTTGGCGAGCGGCGCGAAGATCGCCGACCGCGCTCCCACGGCGATTCGTTTGCGCCCTTCGCTTAGCGCGAGCCATTCGTCGTAACGCTCACCGTCGCCGAGCGCGCTGTGGAGCACGGCCACCGCGTCGCCGAACTCGGCGCGAAAGCGATCGACGGCCTGCGGCGTGAGCGCGATCTCGGGCACGAGCACGATCGCCGTCTTTCCATCGCGCAGAACGAGACGCTTGAGGAGCTCGAGGTAGACGAGCGTCTTGCCGCTGCCGGTGATCCCGTGAAGGAGAAAGACGTCTCCGCCTTTGCCACTTCCGAGCGTCACGAGCGCATCTCGCTGCGCCGGCGAGGGATCGTGCCCCCTCGCCGCCGGCGCCGCACGACGGGCAAACGGATCGCGCGACACCGTCTCGGCGGCCAGCGTCACCAACTCGCGCTTCACCAACGTCCGCAGGACGGCCGGCGAGAACTTGTGCCGCTCGGTGAGATGCTCGACCGGCACGGGCCCGCCGATCGACTCGATCAACTCGAACAACGCCCGCTGCTGCGGCTTCCGAGCGAAGGTCTTGTCGCGCTCGAGGAGCGACGGCAGATCGTCGCGGATCGCGACCACACGCCTGGTGCGCCGCGATGGCTCCGGGGCCACCGGCGACCCGAGAGCGGCCGGCAGCGCGCTTCGAATTACGACGCCGAGCGGAGCGACGTAGTACTCGGCGATCCACACGCAGAGCGAGAGCATCTCCGCGCTCATCACCGGCTGATCGTCGGGAATCGACTCGACCGGTCTTGCCCGAACCTTGCCCGGCTCGACATCCGTCTCGACGATGACTCCCATGCCGGAGCGATTCCGAAACGGAACGACCACGCGCATGCCGGGGCGCGCCCGGTCGGCTAGCTCCGGCGGGACCTCGTACGTGAACGTGTGGAAGAGAGGGACCGGGAGGGCGACCGAGACGAGCATTCTCGGAAAGTTAGACCCGACCGCGACACCGCGGGCTGTCCCTAGTTAGCCCACAGCCCCTCTATCGCCGGAATCGCCAGCGGCAATCGGACGATGAATGTCGTTCCGACGCCGAGCGTGCTCTCGACCCTCACGTGCCCGCCGAGTTGCTGCGTGAGGCGGCGGGCGATGCTGAGTCCGAGCCCCGTGCCGCCGTACGAGCGCGTGCGCGACTGGTCGAGCTGGCGGAAATCCTCCCAGATCGCGTCGATCTCGTCGGGGCGGATGCCGACGCCCGTGTCGGCGACGCGCAGAACGACGGAATCCGCCTCGCGATCGACTTGCAGCCGGATCGAACCGCGATTCGTGAATTTGACCGCGTTCGACAGCAGGTTGAGCAGGATCTGCTTGAGCTTCGTCTTGTCGGTCTGGAGCGGCGGACAGTGCGCGGCGATCACCTTGCGGAAGGCGAGCCGCTTCGAGGTCATCATCGGCTCGACCTGTTCGGCCACTTCGTTGATCAGATCCTCGAGCAGCACGCGCTCGACGTGGACGGGCATCTTGCCCGCTTCGATGCGCGACAGGTCGAGAATGTCGTTGATCAGCGAGAGGAGATGGTGCGCGGCGGCACGGCTGCGTGTGATGTAGTCCCGCTGGCCTTCCGTCAACTCGCCGGCGATGCCGTCGAGCAGCAGCGCCGAATAACCGATGACGGCGTTGAGCGGCGTGCGCAGCTCGTGCGATACGCTGGCGAGGAAGTCGGTCTTGAGCTTGTTCGCTTTCGCCAGCTCCTCCGACTGCCAGAGCAGCCGCTCGTTCTGCTGCGCGAGGTCGGACGTCGCGGCAACGATGCGATCTTCCAGCTCGCCATTGAGCTGCTTGAGCGCGTCGTAGAGGCGCTCGTTCTCGACCTGCTGCGTGAGGTCGTGCAACACCGAGACGATCGCGATCGGCTCGCCGCGGTCGTTGCGGATCTTTCCCGAGACGACTTCCACCGCGAGCGGCGCGCCGTTCATCGGGTGTACGAGCACCATGCGCTCGCGCTTCAGCCGCTCGTCGGTGAGCGCGAACTCGGAGATGAACGACGTGAACATCGTGTCGTTCTGCCGCACCGACTGCGAGACTCGATAGCTCCGCGACCCGCCCTTGGGCCCGTGGAAGAGCTGCTCCGCCTCGTCGTTCATGAGGATGATGTTGGCGGCGCGGTCGGTGACGAGGATCGGGTCGGCGACGTTCTCGAGAATCAGGTTGAGGCGGTCTCGCTCGTCGGTCGCCTCGACCTCGGCCTGACGGACGCGCTGGACTTGTCGCTCCAATTCGTTGGACGCGCGGCGCAGGTCGGTCACGTCGCGCAGCACGGAAAGCACCGCGTCCGCCGGACCGACCCGTTCGGCGATCGGATGCGTGAGGACCTCGAACAACAGGTCGTTCCCCTCGTCCGGGTCGACGAGGTTGAGCTCCCGCTGGCCCTCCTCGTGGGAGCCGCTCATCGTCGCGCGAGAGAGAAAAGAGCTGAACAACAGGTTGTTGACCTCGACCGCGCGGCGCCGGCCCGGCGAATCCGAGTCGCTCACGAACAGCAGGTGCTCGGCGCGCTTGTTCTGCACGACGATGTCGTTCCACGCGTCGGTGATCACCACCGGGTCGGGGAGCGAGTCGACCATTTGCTGATAACGGCCGCGCTCCTGACTCACTCGCTCGTAGCCGCGCTCGACGTCGAGGTGTGCCGCGACGCGCGCGATCACCGGACCGGCGTACATCACGATCGCGCCGACGTCGTCCAGGACCTGCGGTGGGAGCGCCGCGTCGACGATGATGACGCCGCCCGGCGCGTTGGCGAATCCACGGCTCTCGCGCTTCACCAGCCGCACGCCGCCTCCAAGGGGAGCGAGCACTTCCGCGGCGTACGATTCCGGCCAGAGCGCGGGCGCACCGCGGTAGTGCGGCCGCGGCATCGGAAACGCGGTCCATTCGTCGAACTGAATCCTGGCCGGCGATCGCGGCGCCGAGTCGCCGACTACGGTCGTCTGCGCCAACGTGGCGACCATCCACGGATGCGCGCGCTCCGCGATCGTCAGCTCGAGCGGCCCGTCATCGAGACCCGATTGCGACACCAGGACGAGCTGCTGCTCCGACGAGTCGAATCCGAGCAGACACGCTCGGCGCGCCCCGGTCGCCGCGAGGACGTGGCTCAGCAGGAATCCCGCGGCCGCATCCATGTCCGGAGCCTCGGCCAATGCGGATAGCAGCGCCAGCTGGCTGCGATCGCTCGACGGCCGCGCTTGGGCGACGGAAACTGATTCCATCGTCATGACAACCACAATCTTCCCCGCCTGCGCGAACGGCCGCTAGTCCGCCTTTTCCAACTTCAGCTTGATGTTGACGAAGTTGTAGGGCGGCCAGGGACCGGAGTACTTGAACGAAAGCACGTCTTCGTACTTTCGGCTCGTCTCCTTCACCCGCTCGTCGAACGCTTGTTCCTGCGCGCGTTCGACGAGAAACGCGGCGTTGAGGATCATGCGGTCGCCGATCGGCTTGTTCGACCGGCTCGCGACGGCGACGACCTTGAGCGCGTCATGCACGTCGGCGACGTACTGCGAGCTCATCTCCTCGAGCGCCGAATCGACGAGCCGGCCCAACTGCATGCGCGCAAAGTACGTCGACGTCGTCGTGTGGCGGCTGATCTCGTCCTTCAGTCGGCTGATCTCGTCGTTCTGCCTCTCGAGGTTCGCGATGACCTTTTCGCGGTCCCACAGAACCTTGAGCCCGAACTCGATCTTGTCCTGCATCTTGTCGAGGACGTCGCTGAATGCCTGGTACGTGGAACGGAGCAGCTCGGTGACGTCCTCCTCGGAACGGAACACGGTGCCGAAGGACATCGGGATCACCGTGAACTCCTTCATGACGGTCTCGTTCACGAATTCGTGGGCGAGGACGTTGTCGCGAGTCGGGTCGTAGATCACAATTGGCGTGTCGCTGACCACCGCGGCGAGGTCCTGATAGGCAACCGTGAAGACCCGCTGTCCGCCGCCGATGCCGATTGCCCCAAAGTCCCGCTGTCGCTCACTGCGTACGATGCAGTAGACGTACTTTCCGCCGTCGATACCAGCCCCTAAGACCGGCGGCGACTCCGCAATTTGAGGCTCAGACATGCCTTCCCTCGGTAATGAAAAGCCGACTCTGCCGCAGGCGGGTAAAGCATTGCACGCGGGAGCGTTCCGCGCTAGTCATGGCCACCAACTTCCAACCGTCGAGCCCGGCGAGACTGACAGGGCCGAGACATGACCAACATCCGTCCGTGGTCTGCCGCTGATGGAGCATGGCGTTCGTGCTGTGGTCGCTTGGCGTTTGTGACCTTGGTCACGGTCGCAATGACCGGGCCGTTGCGCGGACAGGTGTCCGCGGGGGACGCGCTTCGTACCCGGGTCCGAGCGTATCGAATCGCCCACGACACGTCGATTGTGCGCGAGTTACGCGATTTCGTCGCCATTCCGAACGTCGCGTCGGACACGGCCAACATCCGGCGAAACGCCGAGCGACTCCGGACGATGATGGAGTCGCGAGGGATCGCGGCGAAGATTCTCGCCTCGCCGACGGGCGGATCGCCGGCGGTCTACGGAGAACTGTCGACGCCCGGGGCGACGCGGACAGTCGTCTTCTATGCGCACTACGACGGCCAGCCGGTCGACCCGGCGCAGTGGACCTCGCCGCCGTGGAGCCCCGTCCTGTTAGACAGGCCGTTAGAATCCGGCGGCAAACCGGTGGCGACGGGGGCGGGGCCGATGCAGGGCGAGTGGCGGCTCTACGGCCGCTCGTCGAGCGACGACAAGGCGCCGATCGTCGCGATGCTCACAGCCGTCGACGCGCTCAAATCCGCCGGGGTCCGGCCGTCGGTGAACCTCAAACTGTTCTTCGAGGGTGAGGAGGAAGCGGGCTCCGGACACCTCGAGTCAATCCTCGAGAAGAACGCCGCCCTTCTTCGCGCCGATGCGTGGCTTTTCGGCGATGGACCGGTGCATCAATCGCGGCGGCAGCAGGTCGTGTTCGGCGTGCGTGGCGTGACCGGAGCAGAGATCACGCTCTATGGCCCGTCGCACGCGCTGCACAGCGGCCACTACGGGAACTGGGCGCCGAATCCGGTGACGATGCTGGCGAACCTCATCGCCGGCATGCGGAACGACGACGGTCGCATTCTCATTCCGCACTTCTACGACGACGTCACGCCGATCACGCCGGCCGAGCGGCGCGCGCTGGCCAGCATTCCCTCCGTGGACTCGGCGATGCGCGCCGAGACGCTGCTCGGCGCGACGGAAGCGACGAACGCGGCGCTGGTCGAGCGAATCATGTTGCCTGCGCTCAACCTGCGGGGCATCCACGGCGGCGCGGTAGGCGCGACGGCGGCGAATGCGATTCCCACGGAGGCGACGGCATCGATCGATTTTCGGCTCGTTCCTCGACAGACGCCGGAGCACGTGCGGCGTCTCGTCGAAACGCACATTCGCGAGCGTGGCTACTGGATCGTCCAGCACACGCCGACGTCGGAGGAACGCATGCGTCACCCGCGCATCGCGAAGATCACCTGGGAGGCCGGCTACGCACCGACGCGAGTCGCAATGGACTCGCCGCTGTCGCAAGCCGTGCTGCGCGCGACGTCGGAGGCCATCGGCGGTCCGGTCGTGGCGCTTCCGACGCTCGGCGGAAGCCTGCCGATGTACACGTTCGAGAAGGTGCTGCACACGCCGCTCATCGTGCTGCCGATCGTGAATCACGACAACAACCAGCACGCGGCGAACGAGAACGTGCGGCTGCAAAACGTGTTCGACGGGATCGACGTCTACGCAGGCGTCCTGGCGCGGCTCGGCACGTATTGGGATCGAGAGCGGATCCGGCCGTAGCGCCATCGAGCCGCAGCTCCGGACACTCCGGGACACATGAGCACAGAGTCGAAGGCGAACACGAAAAAACGGTCAACGCTTAGGAATCCTCGAGCATCTGGCAACTGGGCGAACCACGGAGAACTGAACAGAAAACTTTCAGTCCTCCGTTTGTTTCCGTTGATCCCATTGTTGCATTTCCATTTGTCTCGGCCGACCGAGCAGCACGGGACCGCTGTGATCCTGCCCTGATCCGAGTCAGACGGGCACGCCGCGCCGGCGAAGGAGTTCGAGAATCGGCTCGCTCGCCTTGATTTCGTCGAGCTTTGCGGGGATCAGCGCGCCGCCGTCGAGTAGCACGTCGACGACTCCGGCGTAATCCGCCGTGGGCCGCCGCCAGCCATGGAGCGATCCGTAGAACGCCCAGCCAAGTGGCGTGCCGCCGTGTTCGCCGTCCCGCGCCTCGGTCGGTGCGCCGCGGGCGACGAGGAGCTTCGCCATGTCGACGTCGCCGTGAAAGCCGGCCCAATGAAGCGCCGTCACGCGCTTCGGCATCGTGGCGTCCATCGGCCAACCGGCGTCGAGGAACAGCCGGACCGCGTTCGCGTTCGACGCCTGGGCGGCGATCGGCAGTCGCGCCAGCTCTTCGTCGCCGAGCGTGTCGACGATTCCTGGATTCTTCGCGAGCAGCGCCTTGGCGTCCCGCTCCTGGCCCAGCTCGAGGAGCACGGCGAGCGCGAACGGGGCGCGCGTCCGAGAAATCAGCAGCGCGAAGACGTCCTCGTGCCCGAACTCACGCGCGATCTGGTGGGCGGTCTTGTTGGCACCCAGGGTCCAGATGTAGATCGTGCCGCCCGCGCGCGGATTCTGTTTGGGGAAGTAGCGGTCGGAGACGCTCGTGCGCACGCTCGCGGGAACGCTGTCGAGGCAGGCCCGCACCACATCGACGTCGCCGAGCGCCGCGGCCATGAGGATGTCGGTCTTCGCGCCACGCGAAACAAGGAATCGCGCCACGTCCTGGCGCTCGCGAATCGCCCATTGGGCTGCGGTAGACTCATGGTCCACATCGATGGCGTCGATGTCGGCGCCGGCGTCGAGCAGTATGCTCGCGACCTCGACGTTGGCGGCGAAGTGGAGGGGGAGCTGGCCGTCGCCGCCGCGCGCGTGAACCGCTTGTTGATCCTCGCGAAGGATCCGCTCGATCTCGTCGATCATGCCGAGCCGCGCCGCGGCGTGTAGCGTCAACACCGTGCCGCGCTCGCGAAGGAAAGGCACGAGCGACGCGTCGGCCGTGTCGATCGGCCCGAAGCTTCCCGCCCACCAGTGGCTCCGCGCGTTCGGGTCGGCGCCCGCGCGAACGAGCAGGTCGATCATCTCCCGCTGCTTCGCCTCTACCGGATGACGGAGGATCGTTCCACCGAAGCCTTCGCCCGGCGCGGCATCGTTCAGCCGCGACGAGAGTGACGGATCGGCGGCGAGAATCGACTTGGCACGCTCGACGTCGTCGTCTCGGACGGCGGCCGCCAGATCGGCGAACGCGTCGCCGGTGGTCACCGCCGCGTGACTCCGAGCCCGGGTGCGTCCGGGATCTCGATGCGCCCGCGTTCGATCGTCGCGCCTTTGTATGGATCGTCCGACAACAGCGCGGCGCCGTCGAAGTCGGCGTAGTCCAGGAGCGGCGCGAAGTGCGCCGCGGCCGTGATGCCGAGGCTCGTCTCGATCATGCAGCCGGCCATCACGAGCATGCCATGTGCCCGGGCAGTCGCGATCATCTTGAGCGCCTCACGCAGCCCGCCGCATTTTGAGAGCTTGATGTTGATCCCGTCCACGACGCCGGCCAGACGCGCGACGTCCGCCGGACCGACGCACGATTCGTCGGCGATCACCGGCAGCCGGGATCGCTCGCGCACGAAGCGCAGGCCGTCGAGGTCGTTCGCGGCGACGGGCTGCTCGACGTATTCGACGCCGCATTCGGCCAGTACGTCGACCATTCGCAGCGCGTGCTTCGGCGTCCACGCCGCGTTCGCGTCGACGCGCAGCACCTTGCCCGGCGCGGCGTCGCGCACGGTATGAATGATTCGCTCGTCGCGGTCGGTTCCCAGCTTGACCTTGAGAACGGGATACGCCGCGGCGTCGGCGACGCGCTTGCGCAGCTCGTCGTCGTTCGCCGCGATGGCGATCGTGAAGCTCGAGAGCGGCGCGCGTGCGGGATCCAACCCCCAAATTCTATAAACTGGAACGCCGAGTCTCTTGCCCATGAGGTCGTGCAGCGCGGCGCTGATCGCCGACTTGACCGACCCGTTGAATCGCAGCGCACGGTGCAGCTCGGCCTCGATGTCCTCGATGTGCCAGGGGTCGCTCGCGGTGACGATCGGCGCGAGGCGCTCGAGCGCGGCGAGCGCCGTGTCCGTCGTCTCGCCGTAGAAGCGGTTCGGCGCGGCCTCGCCCCAGCCTTCGCATCCGTCGTCGGCGATGAGACGCACGCGAAGGAGGCGATGCTCGCTGGCGCCGCCGCGCGCGATGACGAACGGATGGGTTGTATGGACGGTCGCGAGGTCGTGCTCGAGCTTCATCTGCCCGAGAGCAATCCCGCGCGGCGCGCGATCGACGCCATGCGGTACGGCGTCGATCCGTCGGCCGCCGAGCGGAGGAACCCGATGAGCGCGTCGGCGAGCTCGTTGCCGCGCGCGTAGCGACCTGAGGGCGCTTTGGCCAGACACTTCATCGTGATGTCGGAGAGCGGGCCGGGCACGCGAGGGTTCGCCGTGGACGGCGGGACGGCGGTGTCGTGCACCTGCTTGTAGCTCACCGAGAAGGCGTCGGCGGCGTCGAACGGCGGCTGGCCGACGAGCGCCTCGTAGAGCAGGATGCCGATCGCGTAGATGTCGCTGCGGCCGTCCACCAGCTTGCCCATCGCCTGCTCAGGCGACATGTAGTGCGGCGTTCCCATCGCGCGTCCGGTCGCCGTGAGGCGCCCGTGGAATCGCGCCGTCGCGATGCCGAAGTCGGTGATGATCGCGTTGCCGTCCTCGTCGAACAGCACGTTGTCGGGCTTCACGTCGCGGTGGATCACGCCGCGGCGATGCGCGTAGTCGAGCGCGCACGCGACCTGCGCGGCGACCGCCGCCGTCTTCGTCGGCTCGACCTGCCGCTCCACCTGGATGAGATCAGCCAGCGCGCCCCCCTCGAGGAACGGCATGACCGTGTACACCACGTCGTCAGTCGCGCCGTAGTCGAGGATCGGACAGATGTGCGGGTGGACGAGCTTCGCCGCGGCTTCCGCTTCACGGCGGAATCGCTCGGCGACCTCCGCGTCGCGCGCGAGATGCGGATGCAAGACCTTGATGACGACCTGCCGCTCGAGCTGCGCCTGCTCCGCGATGTAGACCTCCGCCATTCCGCCGCCGCCGTGGCGACGAAGGACGCGATATCGGTTGCCGGTCGCGCGGCGGAGCCGCGTTAGCTCGTCATCCGGGCGCTCGAACGCGCCGCGCTTGAGCTCGGGCAGCGCTTCGCCGCATCGGTCGCACGCCGCGGACGATGCTCGATTCCAGGTTCCGCACTGAGGACAGAACACCTCAGCTCCCGAACTGCATTTGCACGAAGTCGTACGCCGCCCACGGGCCGGTCACCTCGAACTTGAGCCCGTGATGCGCCTCGTGCTGCTCGGCCACGGCACGCAAGAAGTCCTTCCAGTGGTCGCGCTCGACCAGGAAGGCGGCGCTCGACACGCGCCCGCTCGACGCGTCGTACGCCAGCGGCACGGCCATGACGGCGGCGCGCCGCAGCGCGCGGACCGCCTCGTTCGCCGCGTTCGCGAGGTCGGCATCGGCTGCACGGTTGGAATTGTTCGCCGTGTGCGAGATGTGCACGCGCGCAGCCGCGCGATCCTCGACAAACTCCAGCGCTCCCGTCAACGCCACGTAGTGAAGCTCCATCCACCGGGTGAGTGCGTCCGCCGACCGAAAGACCACGCCCACCGGCGCGGGGAGCACCGGTGCGATATGGAAGACGGCGTCGACGATGGCCCGGTGCTCCTCGATCCGGGTGCTGTCGACGTCGTCCAGCGCAAAACTCTTCTGGTCAGAGACGACCGCGCCGACGTCCCGATACGAAACGAGCCGCGTCCCTCGGGCGGCGCCAGGCACCTCCGGCAGGGCGTGCCCGTCGGAGAGGACGATTCCGTGCATCAGGAGCGGCGTCTGGCTGGGTGACATTGATCAGGTCTATTCTAGAGCCCGCATGTGCATGACGCACGCCGCCGCCAGTCGTTCCGGAGCATAGCCCCCCTCGAGCGCGCTGACGACTCGCCCGCCGCACCACCGCTCGGCACGCTCGACCACGAACCGGGTGAGCTCTTGTACGTGCTCGAGCTCGAGCGTGAAGCCTCCCAGCGGGTCGCCGGCGAGCGAATCGAAGCCGGCCGAGATGAAGACGACGTCCGGAACGAAGTCGGAGGTCGCCTCCTCGATCGCGCGCTCGAACGCGTCGACGTAGATCTGCGGCGCAAGCCCAGGCGGCATGGGAAGATTCCAGACGCTGTGGTGCGGACCTCGGTCATCGGCCGCGCCGGTTCCCGGATACCACGGCCATTGGTGCATGGAGACGAAGCGAATGTCGCGCTCCTCCTCGACGAGCGCTTGCGTCCCGTTGCCGTGATGCACGTCCCAGTCGACGATCAGCACTCGCTCGGCGCCGTGTCGTTGACGCGCGTAGTGCGCCCCGATGGCCACGTTCCCGAAGAGGCAAAAGCCCATCGCGCGCGCCCGGACCGCGTGGTGACCGGGCGGGCGAACGGCGCAGAAGCTTCGCCGTGGCCCGTCCCCGTCGGCGAACGCCAGGTCGACGCCGTCGAGCACCGCACCGGCCGCCGCGGTCGCCGCATCCCAGGATCCTTCGCTCACGACGGTGTCGGGATCGAGCCGGCCACCGCCGGCTTCGGTGAGCGCGCGCACCGCTTCCACGTATGCGCGATCGTGAGCGATCGCCAGCTCGTCGACCGAGGCGTGGCGCGCTTCAACGTGCGTGATGCGTCCGAAAAGCTCGGGATCGTCGCGCAGCGCCCGCGGAATCGCGCGAAGCCGGCCGGGATGCTCCGGGTGACCCCAGCCCGTGTCGTGGCGACCGCAGTCGGAGCTCGAGATGAGCGCGATCGTCACGGCGGGAGCCTAGCGAACCGGCCGCCTCCGCCGAAACATCATCACGAGGATCGATCCGTCGACGACGCCGGAGTCGGCCAGCGACGCCATCTCGTCGAGAATCTCCCAACCGTGCAGCTTGACGACCATCTCTTCCGGCGCCGCGTCGGGAAAGAGAGCATTGAGCGCCGCCGTCTTCACGTCGATGACGGGTTGCTCGGGCGCGGCGACGACGCGCACCACGTCCCACACCTCGGGCATCTCGACGCGAATCGTGATCGCCGGTCCACCCTCGGGAAGAGGGGTGAGGCGGATCGTGGAGCGCCGGGCGCGCAGTGTCGTGACGAAGGGCGCGCTCACGACGACGCTTCAGGAGCAGAGTTGAGCGTCGAGAAGAAGCGCGACACCTGCATGTCGAACAGGTAGCTGGACCCCGTCACTCGCGTTCCGCCGTTCGGATTCGGCGCGACGCCGATCGCGATCTCCTCGCCTCCCTGGCCGCGGAAGGTGCAGAAGCCGGGACCTTCTTCGTCGATGTACGCGGTGTAGAGCGACGGGCGGTTCGCGAAGAACAGCTTGGCGCGAGCGAGCACCTCGTCGGGACTCACGGTGGTGGTCGTTTCCTGGAGCGTGGGCATGGATTGCGAGGTCAGTGGGCCGGCGTCGAACGCGGCGCGCGAAGCGGGACGTCGAGTCGGAAAGTAGAGCCCTGTCCAACGGTCGACGTCACCGTGATGTCGCCGTGCAGGAGCCTGGCGAGCCGCCTGCCGAGCGCGAGGCCAAGCCCCGACCCGCCGTACTCTCGGGTGAGGCCGCCGTCCACCTGCTGGAATTCGTCGAAGATCGAATGGATGGCGTCGGCGGGAATGCCGATGCCCGTGTCGCTGACGTAGTAGACGACGCGCTCGTTCGCGATCTCGAGCGACGCACGCACTTGCCCCACGCGCGTGAACTTGAACGCGTTCGTGAGCAGGACGCGGATCACCTTGGACAACATCCGGCCGTCGCCGATCATCGGCGGCACGATGTCGGGCTCCGAGACGTTGAGCGCCACGCCGTCGCGCTTTCCTTTCGCCGCCTTGAGCGCGTCGCGCATCGGCACGCGTGGGTCCAGCTCGACGAGCTCGAGGTCGAGGGCGCCGCGCTTGAGGGCCGTCAGCTCGAGCAGGTCGCCGATGAGTGTGAGCAGGTGTTCGCTCGCGGCGTTCACCTGCTCCAGCGTGTGCTTCTGCTCTTCGGTGACCGGGCCCGCGACACCTTCCTCGAGGAGCGCGGTGTATCCCATCACCGCCGTGAGGGGCGTGCGCAGCTCGTGCGAGATGTTCTGCAGGAACTGGTCTTTCACGCGCCGCGCCTCGAGCGCGTCGGCGTACTGTTGCTCGAGCTGGTTGTTGGTCGCTGTGAGGGCCGCGTTCGCGCGCTTGAGGTCCTGGATGAGACGCGCCTTCTCGGCCGTCGCCGCCATTTGATCCGCCACCATTCGGACCAAGTGACGCGTGTCGCGCCCGACCGCGTTGGGGGACGAGAAGTAGAACGTCACTGTCCCGAGTACGGCATGCGGCGTCTGCAGCGGCAGCGCGACGAACGATCGGAACCCCAACTCCCTCGCCACCTCTCGCCAATCGTCGAGCGACGGATCCTGGAAGACGTCCAAGACTTCGATCGTGCGACGCTCGGCCGCGGCGACGCCGCTCGGTCCGTGGCCGAGTCGCACGCGCATCTGGCTGAGGAACTTCGCGTAGCGCCCGGGCCAATTGTGGACGGCCGCAAGCCGCATGAGATCGCTGCCGTCGTCCACGACGTAGACGCAGCCGAACGACGCGCCGATGAGTGGACAGACGCGGTCGAGCGCGAACTGGAAGACCTCTTCCGGGCGCTCCGCCGTGATGAACGCGTGGACGATCTCGCGAGCCGCCATGAGCTCGCGGAGGCCGACATCCCCATCGGGGCCACGGTAGGCCGTCGTCGACACCGTCGTCGTCACGTTGACGGAAACTAGGGTGCGGGTGGACAGGTGGACAGGTGGACCGGTTGACGGTGGACGGTGGACCGGTGGACCGGTGGACCGGTGGACCGTCCTTCTTCTTAATGAACGTTTTAGGAAATCGAAAACCGCCCTAAGTCTTTTCCGGTCTCCCGGTCATCCGGTCCACCGGTCCACCTACTTCTTCGGCACCGTCAGCGTCCGAATCTCCACTCGATGGATCAGCACCGACGGCGGCGTGGCCAGGATCGACGCGACCGCGTCGGCGACGTCGCTCGCGGCGAGGGCCCAGCTCGAGTTGTCGCGCTCGGAGAAGCTCGTCGACACGGACCCCGGGTTCACGACCGAGACCTTCACGCCGAAGCCGCGCAGCTCGAGCATCAGCGACTCGGCGAAGCTGTTGGCCGCCGCCTTCGTCGCGGCGTAGCACGTGCCGCCCACCGACGGGCTCCGGCCGGCGATCGACCCGATCACCACGACGTGACCCGACCGCCGCGCGACCATCGCGGGAACGACGGCGCGCGTCACGTCGAACAGGGCGTTGAAGTTGAGGTCGACCATCTCCATCCACTGCTCGCGGGTCAGCTCGAGCAGCGGCTTGAGCACGCCCATCCCGGCGTTGTTCACCAGCACCTGTGCGTCGATCCCGCCCAGTGATGCCTCGACCGCCGCCGGGTCGGTGATATCGATCGGGACGGGCCTGCACGATCCGCCGGCCGCGGCGATCTCGCGCGACAACGATTCGAGTTGGCCCGCGGAGCGCGCGGCGGCGACGACGTCGTAATCCGCCGCCAACCGCTTGGCGACCGCGCGGCCGATCCCGCGAGACGCCCCGGTGACGACGGCGATGGGCTTGGCCATGCGAAGAATCTATTCGAACCCCCGCGGCACTCCACCGGCATGCTGACCCGGGCCACCAAAAACTCTAGCCGAGCATTCGCTCCACGGCGCGGAGCAGCGGCCCGAACGACAGTCCCTTGCCGGCGACCCGCTCGGCTTGCTCGTGCGCCAATTCGCGTTGGCCTTCGCCGAAAAGCGCGGAGCAGATCCACGGGCCGGCACGCGGATTCCGCCACCAGTCCACGTCGTATCGCTCGACGAGCGTTTCGTTGATGAGCGCCTGGAGCTGCCACGCGCGCAGATAGCGCGCGGCGTAGAAGCGCGGGTCGACGTCCACGAAGGCGTCGGCGCGGCCGTAGCGAAAGGTCGTCGCCGCCGTCAGCCGCTCGACGTACACGTCGGGGAGCGACTCCCAGCTCGTCGCGCCGCCGTAGAGCTCGAGCTCGTAGATCAGTTTCGCGCAGTAGCGGCGAAGGAAGTGCAACTCCTCGAACCCGATCGAGCGAATGAACGCCGGGAGATTCGTCGCGCTCAGCTCCGTGTAGCGCGCCAACCAACCGCTGTCCTGCATGCGGTGGTCGAACAGCATCGCGTAGCCTTCGGTGATCGAGTTGTCGCCGAGCCAGCGATACTCGAACGCGAGGTCAGGCTGCATGTACGCGAAATGCAGCGCGTGCCCCAGTTCGTGGAGGAAAGTCATCCAGTCGGTCTGTCCGCCGTGCGGCCGCATGACGAGATACACCTCGTCCGGCACCCGGACGCTCGAGCAGAAAGCGCGCGAGCGCTTCCCTTCCCGCTCGCCGGTGTCGAGGACGATACGGCCGGCGGCGAGCGGATCGATGCCCATCTCACGCACCTGGCGCCGAATCGACTCCTCCATGCGCGCCGCCGGGAACGACGCGTCGAACGACCGCGCGCGGAAGAGGGCGGCCGCGTCGGCGCGCGTCAGCTCCGACGGCGCCATGCCGAGGACGCGACGCGAGAACTCGGGCAGCACCTCGCGCCACATGTCGTCGGTGTCGCGCAAGAAACCCTGACACGCCGCCGCGAGGTCCACGAGGGACACGCCGCTGAGCAGCTCGAACGTCTCGACGTAGTCGCCGAGTCCCAGCCCTTCGACGATGTCACGCTCGCGCTGAAAGCGCTCGCGCCGCAGCGGCACCAGCTCGGCCGTGACCAGTGTGTCGCGCGCGGCCTCGATCGCATGCCGCGCTCGCGCGTCGCGCTCGTTCGCCAACTCGATCGCTACGGCCTGAAATTGCAGTTGCCGCGTGTCGCCGACGTTCACGACGGCCGTCCCCTCCCACTCGATCTCGCGCTCGTCCTGCGCGGCGAGTTGGCGGGAGCTCTGCGACTCGACTTGCCAGTCGAGCAGGGCGCGCGCCGAGCGGCGCTCCTCGGTATTCTCGTCCGCGGCGAGGAATGCCTCCCGCGCGAGCTCGAACGACTCGTCGCCGAGGATCCGGGCGTGCTTCGCGTACACCGGCTGAAGCTCGGGCGACTGTTTCTGCCCCGAGTAGGCCAGGTAGTACTCGCGCGAGATCTCCTCCATGAAGACTTCGCCGTCGCGGCGAAGCCGATCGAGCGACATGGTCACGCCGAGAGCCGCTCCTCGATGATGACGCCGACGCGCTCGGCGGCGATCCGGTCCTGGAGGAGCGTGTCGCGATCACGCACGGTGACCGTACCGTCTTCGGCGGTCTGCCCATCGATGGTGACGCAGAAGGGCGTCCCGACTTCATCCTGCCGCCGATAGCGCCGCCCGATCGCGCCCGACTCGTCGTAGAAAACGGGGAACCGCTTGCGCAGGTCGGCCGTGAGCTTCTCGGCGAATTCCGGCATGCCGTCCTTCTTCACGAGCGGAAAGACTCCCGCCTTGATCGGCGCGAGCGACGGATGGATGCCGAGGACGGTGCGCCCTTCGTCTTCGCCCTCGACCTTTTCCTCGCGATAGCCGTTGACGAGCAGAGCCAGCGTCGTGCGGTCCGCGCCGACGGACGTCTCCACGACGAAGGGCACGTATCGCCGGTTGTTCGGCTGGTCGAAGTACTCGAGCTTCTTGCCGGAGTATTCCTGATGGCGCGAGAGGTCGAAGTCGCCGCGATTGTGCACGCCCTCGATCTCTTGAAAATCGAGGGTTCCACCGAAGTCGAACTGGATGTCGAACGCCGCCCGCGCGTAGTGCGCGAGCTCCTCTTTCGTGTGCTGGTGGAAGAGCAGCCGCTTCGGGTCGAGGCCGAGCGACTTGTGCCACTCCATGCGCTGCTCCTTCCAGTACTCGAACCAGTGCATGTCGGTGCCCGGCTCGACGAAGAACTGCATCTCCATCTGCTCGAACTCGCGTGTACGAAAGATGAAGTTCCCTGGAGTAATCTCGTTACGAAAAGCTTTGCCGATTTGGGCGATGCCAAAAGGAACCTTTTGTCTCGTCGATTGCTGCACGTTTAAAAAATTCACATAGATGCCCTGCGCGGTCTCCGGCCGCAGATACGCGATCGACGCACTGTCCTCGACCGGGCCGATGAACGTCTTGAACATCAGGTTGAACATTCTCGGAGCGGAAAGCGTGCCCTTCATTCCGCACGCGGGGCACTGCGCGTCGGGCGTTCCCGGCGTGCCCTTGATCTTCGGGTCGTCGGCGCGAAACCGCTTCTTGCAGTTGCGGCAGTCGACGAGGGGATCGGTGAAGCCGGCGACGTGCCCGCTCGCTTCCCACACCCGCGGATGCATCAGGATCGCGGCGTCGAGGCCCTCGATGTCGTCGCGCGCGCGAACCATCGCGTTCCACCAGCGATCCTTGACGTTCTTCTTGAGCTCGACGCCGAGTGGGCCGTAGTCCCACACCGATCCCGCGCCGCCGTAGATCTCCGACGACTGGAAGATGAATCCACGGCGCTTGCAGAGCGAAACGAGCTTTTCGAAGACGTCGGGTCGGTTGGGCATGTGGTGGGTGAGGGGTTCGGGCGCGAAGGCCAGAAACCGAAATTAGCGAGGCCCGACGGAGGGCGCTGACTCGGCGACGATGCCGCTCTCGTCGGGTACGGTGCGAGCGGTCTGATCGCTGCGTCTTGACGCCAGTCATCCTGACATGTATGATGTACATGTGTTCTAAGGGAGTACGATATGTCATCATCACCCAAACGAGTCCGCGAACAGGCCGTCGTCTACCTCGGCCAGCGCGACCGCGCCCTGCTCGAGAATCTGGCGAAAGAAACCGGGCTCTCTCGGACCGAACTCTTCCGCCGAGGGCTCTGGGCGCTCGCGGCTCAGACGTTCGGCGGCAAGCAGGCGTCGGCCTTGGAGTATCTCATCGCCAACGCGAGCGACGCGGATGTGCCGCCGGACTACTCCGAGCGCGCCGACGACTATCTCTACGGCGGCGCCTCGGACGCGCGCGTCGTGCACGAGGGCGAGAGCGACACGCAGGCCACCAAGCCCGCGCCGCGCAAGCGAAAGGCGGACAAGCGTGCGCGTCCTCGTTGACACGAGCGCGCTCCTCGCGCTCGCGTACGCACGAGACCAGTGGCATGCCCGAGCGACGCGCGCCGCACGCGCCAACGCGTCGTCAGGCGTTCGCTACGTCGGCACGACGCTGGTCCTCGGCGAGTTCCACGCACACCTCCTGTACCTGCGTGGCCCGGCCAACGCGCGCGAGGCGATCACGCGGCTGAGCGCCGACCCTACGCACGAGTGGCTCGGCGTGGACGCCGACCTCGTCCAGCACGCGACCGCGCGCTGGCTCGCGCGCTTTCCCGATCAGCGCTTCTCGCTCGCCGACGCCGTGAGCTTCGAGGTCATGCGACGCGAGCGGATCACCCACGCGTTCGCGTTCGACAAACACTTCGAGGCGGCGGGCTTCTCTCTCGTCGAGTGACGTTCCTTCGCCGTTTCAAAAACTCAACGCAGATGACGCAGCTTTGGAAAAGCGATTGCCGCGGATAAGAACTACGTATCCAGCTCCGCGCTCAACTTGGGCTCGCTCGGCGCGCGAGCACCCGTCAGCCGCGCGACGATCTTGTCGCCGTGATAGCGGCCGTTCTCGATGAACACCTTGTTCGCGTCGTATCCCGCGATCACGACGCCCGCGATGAACAGGTTGGGAATCGTGGTCTCCAGCGTTTCGGGATCGTGCGACGGAATCCCCGTCTGCGCGTCGATCGGGACTCCGATGTCGCGCAGCAGGTCCGTGTTCGGGGCGAACCCCGTCATCACGTAGACCAGATCAGCCGGCAGACGCTCCTCGCCGCGCGGTGACGTGATCGTCACGCTGTCCGGTTCGATGCGCACGACGCGCGAATCCCAGCGCGCGGCGATGCTCCCCTCCTTCTCACGGTTCACGAAGTCGGGCAGGACCCACGGCTTGATCTTCTTGTCGAACGTCGGCCCGAAGTGCACGAGGGTGACGCGCGCGCCGGAGCGCCAGAGGTCGAGCGCCGCCTCCGCCGCCGAGTTGCCGCCCCCGACGACGACCACCGTCTGGTCGAAGGCCTCGTGCCCCTCGCGAAACACGTGGGTGACGTGCGGCAGGTCCTCGCCCGGCACGCGCAGATAGTTGGGCGACCCGAAGTACCCCGTCGCGACGACGACGGCGCGGGCGAGCGTCACGCGAGGTCCGTGCGCGCGCGATTCGGATCGAACCACGAATCCGTCCCCCCCCCCATCCCGCTCGATAGCCACGACGCGCTCGTATTGCCGCACCGGCAAGTCGAAGTACCGCACCACCGCGCGGTAGTACGCCAAGCCGTCGCGGCGGGTCGGCTTCTCCGTGGCGATCACGAACGGGAGATCGCCGAGCGCCAACTTCTCGGCCGTCGAGAAAAAGCGGACGTACGTCGGGTAGTGCGCGATCGTCCCCACGACGACCGACGCCTCGATGACCACGCAGCGCAGTCCCGCGCGCTTTGCCGAGATGGCCGCGGCGAGCCCGCAGGGCCCGCCGCCGACGATCACGAGATCGACGGCGTCCGCCATTTCAGAAACCGATGATCTGGTCGCGGCGCGTCCCGACGCTCACGTACGTGATGCGCGTCTCGATCAACTCTTGCAGGCGGTCGAGATACGCGCGCGCCTGTGCCGGGAGATCCGTGAGGCGACGGCACGCGCTCGTGGGGCTGAGCCATCCTTCGAGCCACTCATATCGCGGCGTGATCTTGTCGAGCGCGGCCACGTCGCCGGGGAACTCGGTGTGGAGGTCGCCGTCGTACTCGTAGCCGGTGCACACCGCGATTCTGTCGAGCGTGTCCAGAATGTCGAGCTTGGTCACGGCGACGTCGGTGAGCCCGTTGATGCGCGTGGCGTATCGCACGACGACAGCATCGAACCATCCGCAGCGGCGCGGACGGCCGGTGGTCGCGCCGAACTCGCCGCCGAGTGTCCGGACGCGCTCCGACATGGCGACATCCATTTCCGTCGGCAGAGGCCCGGCGCCGACGCGCGTCGTGTACGCCTTCACGACGCCCAGGACGGCGTCGATCGCGCGAGGCGAGATCCCCGCGCCCGTCGCCGCGCCGCCCGACGTCGTGCTGCTCGACGTCACGAACGGATACGTGCCGTGGTCGACGTCGAGGAGCGACCCCTGCGCGCCTTCGAGCAAGACCGCGGCGCCGTTCTTGATGGCGCGATGCACAACGAGCCCCACGTCCTCGGCGAGCGCGAGGAGTCGTTCGCTCACCCCGCGACAGCACGTCGATCGTCGACTCGACGTCGGCGCGCTTCGAGCTGCCGAAGGCCGACAACTGCGCGTTCGCGTGCGCCACTCCAGCTTCGACCAGCTCGCGCATCCGCGTCGGGATGCCGGAGGTCGAGGACGCGGATGCCGCGGCGGGCGACCTTGTCCTCATAAGCCGGCCCGATTCCGCGGCCCGTCGTGCCGATCGCCTTGGAGTGCACGCTTTCGGCGTCCAGCAGCTTGTGATAGGGCTGGACGAGATGCGCGCGGTCGCTCACGTAGAGACGTCCCTCAACGTCGATCCCGTCCGCGACGAGCAGGTCGATCTCTGTGAACAGCTTCTCGGGGTCGAGCACGACGCCATTTCCGATCGCGCAGCGCACGCCCTGGTGGAGGATTCCGCTCGGGATCTGGTGCAGGACGAACGAGAGGTCGCCCAAATCGACCGTGTGTCCGGCGTTCGCCCCACCCTGGTAGCGCACCACCCAATCGGCGCGCTCGGCCAGGACGTCGACCAGCTTTCCCTTCCCCTCGTCGCCCCACTGTGCGCCGACAACGACGACTGTGCGGTGGGACGGGCTGAACATTTTCGGAGCGGTGGGAGGGAAATGGAGCGGGCGGGCTGACAAGCGGGCAAAAAAATACGCCCCGGCGAGCCGCGGGGGCGTTGTGTGAATCTATCGGGGCCTAGGTCGGAGTCAATGAACGGCCCGACAACATGTTTGGGTCTTCTCTGGTCACTGGTCACAGGTCACCGGTCTCTGGAAACTGCCGGAGACCAGTGACCAGAGACCTGAGACCCAGTGACCGGCGTCTTACCTTTGCCGCACGCCCCGCCTATCGTTGAGCCCGCCCACTGTCGGCGCGCAGCCCGTCTCCTCCCGGTCGTACCCCCCTTTCAGCCGGAGGCAGTCATGGCCATCAACACTTCGAAGGTTCTTGTAGGCGGCATCGTCGGCGGCATCGTCGCGAACGTGATCGACTTCGTGACCAGCACGTACATCCTCGGCGACATGCAGAAAGCGGCGATGACCAAGCTCAATCCCGCGCTGGCCGTCAATCCATCGGGGACCAGATCGCCGGCCTGGTCGCGCTCGACTTCGTGTGGCTCTTCGCCAACATCTGGATTTACGCCGCCATCCGCCCGCGCTTCGGCCCCGGGCCGAAGACGGCGGCGTATGCCGGCATCGTGTCGTGGGTGATCGGCTCGACGGTCGCCGGCTTCTTCGGCCTCATTGGGATGTTCGGCCTCCACCTGTTCCTCGCGTCGTCGCTGGTCGCGCTGATCAATTCGATCGTGTCGACGATGGTAGGCGCCCGGTTCTACACCGAGGAAGCCGCTTAGCCGTCAACGAAGAATCGCCGCCGCGACCATCCAGACCGCCATCACCAATCCGATGGCGATCTTGGTCGCGGCGGCGGTGACGCGTCCGAGAAACGCGCCCCACGCGACGCGCGCGGCCGCACCGTGGCCGCTTCCCGCGCTCCACTCGGCGATGAACGCGCCGAGAAAAGCGCCGGCGAACGCGCCAACGATCGAGCCGACGATCGGCACCGGCACTCCCACGAACGCGCCGATCATTCCGCCGAGGATCGCCCCCCACGACGCGCGCCGCGATCCGCCGTAGCGTCGAGTGAATCGCCCGGTGAGCACCCACTCGAGTCCTTCGGCGATCACCATCAACACGCCGACGCCGACTACCGTGGCGAGCCCGATGCCGCCGGCTGGCACGAGTAGGTGGTAGCAGAGCGCCGCCGCGAACAGGACGAGCGTTCCCGGGAACCCGAACGGGATCATCAGGAGACCGAGCACGATCGCGGCGACGAGCAGCAGCTGTTCCATTCACACCAACCTCGACGCGGTCCGGGCGAGCACGCGCGCTGCGCCCGCGATCCCCACGCCGCGCATCGACTGAAGATTGTCGCGCGACGTGTGGATCCTCAGAAGCGTACGCAGCGTGCCGCGGCTCAGTGTCAGCGTCTCCCACCCGGCGTCGGCGAGCGCGACGCTGTCGGTGAGGATTCCCGGCAGCAGCCGCCGGATTCGCAGCGTTTCTTTTGAGGCGGCGGACGCTTCGGCGAGCGTCGACAGAAGCCGGGATGGCCGACGTCGTGTGAACATCGCCGTGAGTGGGCCGCCGTCGTCGACGCTGTCGCAGTTGAGCGCGACGCCGGCCGGTCGCGACCGCGCCCACGCCCGCGCGCCGGCGAGCGAGAGCTCCTCGGCGTCGGAAATCAGCACGCCGATCGGAAGGGCCGGAGAGAGCGCGGCCACGGCGTCCAATACAGCCGCCACTCCGCTCGCGTTGTCGAGCGCTCCCGCGCTCCGCCGGCCGACGACGGACAACATCAGCGGCAGTCCGCCGACCCACGCCACGACGAGCGCCGCGACCGCGGCACTCGCGGGGCGCACGAGGAGCGACAGCGCGACGCCGGCGAGGCCGAGCGCCAGCACGACGACGCCGGCGACGCGCACGAGCATCGGGACGGGCTGGGATTTCGAGTCGAGATGTGCGACGAGCCAAACCTTCGCCGGCGACGGGCCGCGAGTCGCTTCGACGTTCATCCCGGCCCGTCGCATGACCGGAGCATTCAGCACGCCCCGCGCCAACCCGATCGCCACCGCGATCGCGAGCCCGATGATGACGATCGCCAGCCACGGCACGTCTGCCGAACCACGATTCGCGACGGCGACGGCCAGGGTGGCGGCGGCGGGCAGCAGCAGACCGAACGACGGCGCGCCGAATCGACCCGCGAAGGCCGAGTACTCGAACGGCTCCTCGCGCACGATGAATCCGAGACGACGCAGCTCGATCGCGCAGTAGGCGCGCGCCTCGGCGATGGCGGCGCCGCCAGTCGGACGCGGACTGGCGGCAAGCCGGGCGAGGTGTGGTGCCCCGCCCCCGTTCTTCACTTACGCCGTGACGAGCTCCGCACTTCGCAGTAGCTCCGCCACGGTTTTGAGTTGCGCCGGCTCGAGCGGGAGCAACGGCGGCCGAACCGGACCGCCGACGAGCCCCCCGCCGACGGCGTCCATCGCTGCTTTCACGCCGGCGATGCCGAACTCGCCGATGATCGTCGCGCCGAGAGGCGTCATGCGAGCCTGCGCCGAGCGGGCCGACTCGCGCTCTCCGCGACGGAAGGAGTCGTAGACGTCGAGGGCCAGCGCGGGCGCGAACAACGCGGCCGCGAGGATGCCCCCGCGCGAGCCCATCCCGAGCGCGTCGAGGAACATTGCCGCGTTGCCGGTGAGCACCGCGAACGTGTCCGACTGCGCGGGCATGTACGACGTGAACAACTGCCGGTCCCCCGAGCTGTCCTTGATGCCGATGACGTTCGGGTGCTGCGCCAAATCGGCGACTAGCGACGCCGGCAGCGCGAAATGCATGTACTTGGGGATGTTATACAGGAGAACCGGCGCCGGCGACTCGTCGGCGATGCGGCGATAGTGCAGCGACAGCGCGCGCTCGGTCATCGACGAGCCGTAGTAGTGCGGCGCGACGACGAGCACCGCATCCGCTCCGCGGCCCGCGGCGTCCTTCGTGATCCGGATGCAGGTTCGCGTCGACTCGGCGCCGGTTCCGACGATCAGCGGTCTGTCGCGAGGAACGGTCCCGCGGGCCACGTCGATCAGGGCGTTTCGTTCCGCCCCGCTCAGGAGAGCGGCTTCCCCGGTCGACCCGTTGACGACGATTCCGTGAATGCCGGCGGTGAGATGCGCGCGGATGTTGGCGCGGAATCCCGTGAAGTCGAGCTCTCCGGTCTTCGGAGAGAACGTCGCGATGACGGGGGCGTGAATCCCCTCGAGCAGCTTGTTCATTGTGCCAGGAAGTCTAAGCCTCCCGTCTGCAGTCCGTCGAGCGCCGCCTCGACCGGCTGCGGCGGCGTCTCCTTCTCTTCTTTGGGTTCCGTCGCCTTCTGCCCGTTGGTTCGCGCCCCAGATCCCCCCCCCGACGAGTCCCCCGAGAACATCTTCATCTGAAGCTCGAAGTCCGACGGGTTCGAGGCCGCGGCTTTCGCGACTTCGAAGGTCACCACGTCGTTCCTGACGAGGTCGGCCAGACACTGATCGAAGGTCTGCATGCCGTACTGCTCACGTCCCGCGGCGATGAAGTCGCGGATCTCGCCGATGCGCTGGCCATCCATCATCAGATCGCGGATCGACGGCGTGTTGATCATGATCTCAGCTGCCACGGCGCGTCCCTTGCCGGCCTTCTTGGGCAGGAGCCGCTGCGAAATCACCGCGTACAGAGATTCGGCCAGCCGGATGCGGATGATCTCCTGCTCCTCCGGCGGGAACATGGCCATGATGCGGAGGATCGTGCTCTGTGCGTCCGGCGTGTGCAGCGTCGACATCAGCAGGTGGCCGGTCTCCGCCGCTTTGATCGCCGTGTCCACCGTCTCGGCGTCGCGCATCTCTCCGATCATGATGACGTCCGGATCCTGACGGAGCGCGGCGCGCAGTCCCATCTTGAAGTCGGTCGTATCCGAACCGACCTCGCGCTGCGTGATCGACGACTGGTTGTCGCGGTGCAGGAACTCGATCGGGTTCTCGAGCGTGAGGATGTGGCGGCTCTCGCGCGAGTTGATGTAGTTGATGAGCGCGGCCATCGTGCTCGACTTGCCGGAGCCCGTCACGCCGGTCACCAGCACCATGCCGCGTTCGACACCCGCGATGTCGGCCAGGACCGGCGGGAGGCCGAGCTGCTCGAACGTCGGAACCTCCCACGGGATCACGCGCATGATGATCGAGAACGATCCGCGCTGGCGCATGATGTTCACGCGGAATCGGCCGATCCCGGACGCGGACCACGAGCAATCGTAGTCGAGGATCTTGTCGATGCGCGCCTTGTCGTCCTCGTTCTGCATGAGGTGCAGCGCGATCGAGCGAGTCTGGTCCGGCGTCAACGCCTGCTTGGTGAGCGGCGACGAGCTCGCCATGAACCCGCGCGCGGAATACGTCGCCGGCCTTGATGTGCAGATCCGAGGCGCCGCGGTCGACGGCCGCCTTGATGATTTTCTCCATCATCAGTAGCCGGCCTGCTTGTCGACCAGGTTCTTGAGGGGCTTTCCGCTCACGTAGCGCCGCCAGTTATCGAGGAAGAGATCCAATTGCCGGGGCCAGAATCGTCCCGGCGAAACGGGAGAGACGTGCGGCGTGAGCAGAACTTGTCGGAGCTGCCACAGCGGACTGAACGTCGCCAGTGGCTCCTCTCGAAATACGTCCAGCACCGCGCCGCGCAGCCTTCCGTCCCGCAGGCGTACGACGAGCGCCTCTTCATCCAGCAACGCACCGCGCGCCACGTTCACGACGATCGCCGAGCGCGGCAGCAGATCCAAACGCTTACCATCTAGTAAGCCAGCGGTGTTCGACGTGAGCGGGGCGGCCAGAACGATCACGTCGTGGCGCGGCAGCTCCGCGTCGAGCGCGTCCAGCGACACCACCCGCTCGAACCCGGGCGGCGGACCCAGCTCCGGCCGTCGTCGGATCCCGGTGCAACGAGCGCCCAGCGCGGTCAGTCGCTCTCCGACGGCCTGTCCAATCCCGCCCGTTCCGACGATCAGCGCCTGCACGGTGTCCATCTCGCGAAGCACCGAGTCCAAGCGCACGAACGGCGTCTTGTTCCACTCCGTGCGGTGCTGTTGGTCCGCCGCGTAGTCGAGTCCGCGCAGAAAGTGGAGCACGCCGGCCACCACGTACTCCGCCATCGGAATGGCGTGGACGCCCGCCGAGTTCGTGAATGCCACGTCGCTGGCGAGCATCTCGGGATAGAGCGCGGTCCCGACGCCGGCCGCCGCGGAGTGTACCCAGCGGAGGTTCGGCGCGGCGACGAGGAGCACGCGGGGAACTCCAAACCCGAAGTAGACCTCGGCGCCGCGAACGGCCTCGAGCACTTCGTCGCTCGGACGCGGCGGCCCGTCGCCGTCGGAGCTCGTCGCCGCTTGGACCATGTGAATGGTCCATCCGGGCGGCGCTTCGGCCGTGATTCGGCGCGCGCCTTCCGGCGTGAGCGCCCAGTTCTTCGACGTCGCCGCGAGATCGACGACCAGCAGTCGCGTCGTCACTCGGTGATGATGCTGACCACGTTCTTGTCGCGGCGGAGGGCGTCGACCATCGCGTCGAGCTGCTTGGTCGCGCCGACCAGCATCAGCTCGAACGTCCGATCCTGCTCGTGCTCGAACGTTCGGTGCGAGAAGACGTGAATGCCTTCCACTCGAATGAGTTTCTCCATTTGCCCGAATGTTACGCCCGGCAGCACGCGCAGCGTTGCGCGGACCCGCCGGCGCATCCGCATCAGCCGCTGCTCGAGCGGCCGCAGGCCGACGAGCACCAGCACGATGAGCGCCGTTCCGCCCAGCGCGTCGACATAGGCTCCGGCACCCACCGCCGCGCCGATCGCCGCGACCACCCAGATGGTCGCCGCCGACGTCAGCCCGACGATCGCGCCCTCGGCGTGCAGGATCGCGCCCGCGCCGAGGAAGCCGATCCCGGAGACGATCTGCGCCGCGATGCGGGTCGTGTCGCCGTATGGGCGGCCGTCCGGCGTGAAGCCGATCTGCGCGATGTCGATCGAGAGTTGCGTGAACAGCGCCGCGCCGACGCAGATCAGAATGTTCGTGCGCAGCCCCGCCGGTTTGTTCGACAGCTCGCGCTCGATGCCGACCGCGCCGCCGAGGAGCGTGGCGAGCAACAGCTTGACGAGGACGGTAAGGCGGAGCGCGGACGCCAACGCGGCGAAGGGCGTCGATTGAGGCTGCGCGACGAACGCGGCAAGCTCTGGCGTCATCGAGATTGAAAACTGCTCAGACGCGGCGGCGCGCGCCAGCGGTTGGTTCAGGTGAGCGTCGGTGCTTGCAGGAACGCGAACACGACCTGCATCGCGATCAAGCCGAGCGGCATGGCGTAGGCCGCGATCGAATATCGGACCTCTTCGCGCAACGACGACCGGTACACGAGCCAACACGCCACGACGACCGCCGACTCGATGACGACGTCGCGGTACGAATGCGTGTAAAGGTGCAGCCCGACGGACGGACCGCCGGGCCACGTCGGCTTGAGACCTGTCACGCAGTCGGCCAGCCAGTGCGAGACGTACGTCGCACCCACCACCGCCGCGTCGACGACGCCGAAAAACGGCAGCGTGCAGAGCACGACGACCAGCGAGACGATCCCAACCGACACGAGCGAGTGCGACACCTCGGGGTTCGGATGGTGGATGACGTGGCTCAGGAGATCGATCCAGTCCGGTCCGAACGCGACGGGAACGAGCAGCGCGAGCGGCAAGCGCGGCCTCTTTCCCTTCACGAACGTCGCGATCGCGGCGTGTCCTGCGAACACCGGGTTCCTGTCGCTCAGCGCTGACGGTTCAGCCGGCGGTCGATCGCGACGAGCCAGATCCACGGCGCCAGAAGACCGGCCAACGTGACGGCTCTGATGGCGACGTTTCGCGGCACCAGCGTGATCGCGGCCATGAGGTGCTCGACGCTCAAAAGCCCATCCGGTCGCGGACCACGTCCATCGTCTCGCGCGCCAGCCGGCGGCACTTCGCCGCGCCGGCCGACAGCGCGTCGTCCACGAGCTCGGGCTTCGCCTCCAACGCCGCGGCGCGGGCGCGAATCGGCACCAACTCGGTCTCCATCGACTCGGCCAGGACCTTCTTGCAGTCGATGCAGCCCCACCCCGCCGTCGTGCATTGCGTCGCCACGTGCTCGACGGTGGCGACGGAGCTGAACGCCTTGTGCAGGTGGTAGATGTTGCAGACCTCGGGCGTCCCCGGGTCCGTGCGCTTGATGCGCTTCGGGTCGGTGACCGCCGGGCGCAGCTTCGCCCAGATCGAATCCGGCGACTCGAGCAGCGCGACGGTGTTGCCCATCGACTTCGACATCTTCGTCTGGCCGTCGAGTCCCATGATTCGTCGCGTCGGTGTGAGCAGCGGCTTGGGCTCCGGGAAGAATTCTTCGCGCTCTTCCGCGCCGTCCGCCGTGCGCCGTCCGGTCAGCCTCCCGAACGACGCGTTCCACCGGCGCGAGATGACGCGCGACAGCTCGAGGTGCTGGACCTGGTCTTCGCCGACCGGCACCATGTCGGCCCGATAGAGGAGAATGTCGGCCGCCTGAAGCACGGGATAGTTGAGGATCCCGGCCGGGACGCTCTCCTGTCGCGCCGACTTTTCCTTGAACTGCGTCTGTCGCTCGAGCTCTCCGAGCGGAGTGATCGTGTTGAACATCCACGCCAGCTCCGTGTGCTCCGGAACCTGCGACTGCACGAAGATGGAGCACTGGTTCGGATTGAGACCGGCGGCGAGGAGCGAGACCGCCATCGCGCGACGTCGCTCGCGCAGCTGCTCCGGCTCGTAGGGTTGCGTGATGGCGTGGTAGTCGACGATGCAGAAGATCGACTCGTGCTCGTACTGCAATCGAGCCCAATTCTTGACCGCGCCGAGGTAGTTTCCGATGTGCAGCTCCCCGGACGGTTGAATCCCACTGAAAATCCGTGACATCCGTTCAACATAACAACGCCCGGGCGCTGCTCGCGACTTGCGTGGCCGCATCCGCGAGCGCCGCGGACATCATACGACGCGGCGCCGAGACGCGCGGCTCGCTGACGTGGGAACGGAAGGGGGCGACCGACTTCGTCAGCGACGTCGATCGCAACGCCGAACGAGCGATCAACGAGATCGTCGCGTCGCGTCATCCGGACGCGCGCGTGCTCGGCGAAGAGCTGACGCCGTCCACCGAGAACCGGTCGGGGCTCGTGTTCGTCGCCGACCCGCTCGACGGCACCACGAACTTTCTGCACGGCTACCCGTGGTACGCGGTATCGATCGCCGCGCTCGTCGACGGCGAGCCGGTCGCGGGCGTGATCCTCAACGCGGCGACGGGTGAGCTCTTCTCGGCGACGGCCGGCGGCGGCGCGCGGCGGAGCGGACAGCCGATCCGCGTCTCGACGATCGACGATCCCGCGCTGGCGATCATCGGCACCGGCTTTCCGTTCAAGACTCCTCATCTCGTCGACCCGTACGTACTGTCGCTTCCCGTCGTGATGCGCGACGTCGCGGGAATTCGCCGCGCGGGCTCGGCGGCGCTCGACCTCGCCGACGTCGCGTGCGGCCGCTTCGACGGATTCTGGGAACTGTCGTTGGCGCCGTGGGACGTCGCGGCGGGCATTTTGTTGGTGCGGGAAGCCGGCGGCGTCGTGACCGATGCGACCGGCGCCCCGGCGACGGTGAGTCACACTTCGATCGTCACCGGCAATCCGAGCATGCACGCGTGGCTGTTGGAGCGCGTCCGCATGTGACCGTCGAGCTTGTCAAACGACGCAGCGCGAGAGAGTCTTAGAGTGCGGTCGCACGCTGGGCGACTTCTTTTATGAGCATCTTTCTACGGTCCGGATTGTTTGCGGTGGGCCTCGCCGCCAGTCCAGTGCACCGCCGTGATCACCAACGCGGACACGAATTCGTTCTCGGTGTTCGAGCCTCACGCCGGGGGCGAAGCTCCTGATCGATCTCCGGCGCTGACGGCAGCGGCGACGCGGCGCATCCGCGACCATGCGCATTCGCGGCGTCTGTTCGCCGGCGGCAAGGTTCGTCAACGACGCGAATCGACCTCGAGCCGCAGGGTGACGGCCTGGGTCGGCCGATCGATCGCGGCCGCGGATGGGGACATCGTCGTTCACGTTGCGCTCGGCGGGGCCGTCGATCGGCCGGCACACGGTGACAGGCACGTTGACTGGGCACGGCGATCAGCGTCCTCGGAACTCCGGTTTCCGCGCCGAGCCGTGTACGGATCGTTTTCGATTCCGATCTCGCCGTGATCGATGGCGGCGGCGAGACGATCGGCCAGTTCGTGAACGGCAACATGACGGGAATCACCACGTTCATCGACTCGACCGGCAACGCGTCGAGGTGCGACTGGGTGCAGTGGACGTTGCAGCCCCTTCCCCCCGGTTGAACGCGCACGGGTCGAGACCGGCCTTCCTATATTGAGGCACGTTTTCCGGCGCCGCCGTCGGCGCCCTTTCCGCGTCGGCGCCTCGCCTCCCTGCTCCACCAACTCCGCCGCGGCAAGCAAGATGAAGCTCGTCGAGTGCGTCCCGAATTTTTCCGAAGGCCGCCGGCCCGAGGTCGTCACCGCCATCCGTGACGCGATCGCCGCCGTCGAGAGCGTCGCGCTGCTCGACGTCTCGTCCGACGCCTCGCACAACCGTACCGTCGTCACGTTCGTCGTGGGAGTCGAGCACGCCGTCGACGCGGCGTTCGCCGGAATTCGCGCCGCCCGCGACCGGATCGATCTCAATGCGCACAGCGGCGAGCACCCGCGCATGGGAGCGACGGACGTCGTCCCATTTGTCCCGCTCGAGGGCGCGACGATGGAGGACTGCATCGTCCTCGCGAAGCAGCTCGGCGAGCGCGTCGGCAAGGAATTGCAGATCCCCGTCTTTCTCTACGAGCGCGCGGCCACGCGGCCCGAGCGCGAAAATCTCGCCGACATCCGGCGCGGCGAATTCGAGGGAATTCGCGACGAGATGGCGACCGGCGCCACAACTCGCACTCCCGACTTCGGCCCGTCGACGATTCACCCGACCGCCGGCGCGGTGGCGATCGGCGCGCGGCCCTTTCTCGTTGCGTACAACGTCTACCTCGGACCGGCATCGAACCTTCAGGTCGCGAAGAACGTCGCGAAGGCGGTGCGCGGGTCCTCCGGCGGACTTCGTTACGTGAAGGGACTCGGCCTCGAGGTGGACGGACAGGCGCAGGTCTCGATGAATCTCGTCGACACCGAGAAGACGCCGCTCTATCGCGCCTTCGACGCGGTGAAGATGGAAGCGGAGTCGCAGGGCGTTTCGCCGACGTGGAGCGAGATCGTCGGACTCGTCCCCGAGCGCGCGCTGTTCGAGACCGCGGCCCGCCACATCCGGCTCCGCGACTTCAAGCCGGAGATCGTCCTCGAGAACAAGGTGCGCGCGGCAGTGCAAGGCGGCGAGTCGGTGTCCGGATTCATCGCGTCGGTCGCGTCGTCGGCGCCGACTCCGGGCGGCGGCAGCGTCGTCGCCCACGCGGGGGCGCTCGCTGCCGCGCTCACGCAGATGGTCGCCGGACTCACCGCGGGGCGAAAGAAATACGTCGCCGTCGACGCCGAGATGCGCGCGCTCGGACTGGAAGCGGCGGGGCTCGTCAATACGCTCTCGGCGCTCGTCGTGAAGGACGCCAACGCGTACGGCGCCGTCTCCGCGGCGTACAAGCTGCCGTCCGAGCCGGCCGACGCTCTCGCCAAACGAAAGCGAGCGATCGATGACGCGCTCATCGGCGCGGCCGACGTCCCGCTCGAGACCGCGCGCGCCTGCGCGAAGGTCGCCGAGCTGGCGGCGACGTGCGCGACGAAGGGAAACTCGAACGCGGTCTCCGACGCCGGCGTCGCCGCGCTCCTCGCCGACGCCGCCTGCCGCGGCGCGGTGTACAACGTCCGGATCAACGTCGCCGCGCTCGACGACAAGTCACGCGGCGCGGGTCTCGTCGCCGAGGCCAATCAATTGCTCACGAAGACGCGCTCCCTCGTGGATCAGGCGACGGCTGCCGTCGAGGCTGCGATCGGCTGAACCACAACCGCAACCGCGAACTGCAACTACCTCAACGCAGAGACGCAGAGGGCGCAGAGCCACAGAGGTGAAACGACGAAGGAGCTTTTTTTGAACGACCTCGGGGAGCCACGGCCCTAGTGCCGCTGGCCGTCGTCCGGGTGACACGCCTCGTCGATCACGACCGCCACGGCGAGTAGCAGCACCTGGTCCTCGGTGCCGCGGATGTCGATACCGTAGGTGTCCGCCCATGCGAACCACTGCTTCGATACCGATGCCACGACTCGCTCGCCGCGCATGATCTGATACTCGTGGTCGGTCAGGTTCCCCTCGGCGTCGAAGTTGTCGTCGATGCCGGGGACTTCGACGGTGAACCGGTGCTTGAAGAACGCGAGCGGCTCCTTGCGGACCGTCGCGACGACGTGGCCGTCGCGGAAGATCTCGTACGTCTTTCCCCACGACAGCACGCGCTGCTTGATGAACGCGAGTTCGTTGCCGGCGAGATCCTGGAACGAAAGCTGGTCGCCGATCGTGAACGCCTTGCCGTCCACGAAGTAGATGTCGTTCCCGTCCTTGTCCTTGATGTAGAAGTCGTCGCCCCAAGACAGCAGCTTCTGCTTCATCATGTATTGCATTCAGCGTCTTCTCGCTCGAGTCGTGAGTTGAGTGGTGCCGCCTACTTCTTCGCCGCCACGTCGACCAACGTGCGGTAGATCATTTCCGTCCCCTGCTTGAGCGACGCGACACTGACCTTCTCGTCGTTCCCGTGCATGCGCGTCAGCTCGTCGGCGTCGATCGGGTACGGATAGATGCCGTACACCGGAACTCCGCGCGACCGCCACGCTCCCGCGTCGGTCCCCGCCTGGAAGAGATACGGCGTGACCTCCGCGCCCGGGAACGTCGCGTGCGCTTCTTTCTCTAACGCGCGATAGAGCGCGGTTGTGTCAGGCGACTCGGGCGCCGACGCGTAGACGCGACTCCCGATCGAGAACTCGAGCCCGGAGTCGCCGGCGATCTTCTTCAGCGTCGCGACGACAGCCGCCGGATCGCTTCCCGGAATCAGTCGGAGGTTGATCATCGCCTGCGCCGAGCCGGGGATGACGTTGTTGCGGAAACCGCCGTTGATGATCACGGGCGCGATCGTATTTCGAATCAGCGAGTGCAGCAGCGGATCCCGGCTCACGATCGAGTCGGCACGCCGCGCCTTCACCGGATCGTCGCCGACGACGTCACGATAGTAGCCGGACATCGGCGGCGCGCTCGTCTTGGACAGCGCGAGGAAGAACCGTTTCGTCGACGGCGAAATGGTGAGCGGCGTCTCGTACGCGGAGATCTTCGCCATCCCACGCGACAGCGCGAAGATGGCGTTGTCCGGGCGCGGCATCGAGCTGTGGGTGGACGTCCCGTGCGCCGTGATCGTGAGCGGGATCGACATCTTGTCCGCCGTCGAGATGCTCACGTAGCGCACGTGCCCATCGTCGCCCTTCATGATCCAGCCGCCTTCGTTCAGCGCGAACTCGGCGTCGATGTCGGACCAGTTGCTCTTCGCCAGCCATTCCGTGCTGTAAGGACCGCCGCTCTCTTCGTCCGCCTCGGCCAGAAAGATCACGTCACGTGCGAGCGGCACCTTTCGCTCGGCCAACATCATCACCGCTCGCGCGAAGACCGCCATCCCGCCCTTGAAATCGATCGCGCCGCGGCCGTAGACGTAGCCGTCCTTCTCGATCCCGTCGAACGGCTCGAGCGACCACTTCTCGCGCTCCACGCCGACGACGTCCGCGTGCGCCGCGACCAACACCGGCCGCTTCGACCCGTCGCCGCGCAGCCGCGCGATGATGTGCGTCTTCGCCGAATCCGGTGTCGGGACGATCTTCACGTCGAAGCCGAGCGCCCGAAATCGCGCCGCGAGGATGTCGTCGACCGCCTGCGTTCGCCCCGGCGGATTCGACGAGTTCGCGCGAATAAGGTCGCGCAGCAGCGATACGGTCGAGTCTTCACCGGTTTGCGCCCCGGCGACTGTCGAGCAGAACAGCGCTGCCACGGCGATCCAGGGCAGACCTAGGGTACGCGCTCGAATCATGTGGAGTGGTCGGCGGAAGGAGGGAATGCGTCCGGAGTCCGGATCTATCTACGGGCCGCCGGTCCGCCTGTCCACCTAAGCTCTACTCCGGCGGCTCGCTTGCTCTCAGTTGCCAGACCAGCATCGAGCGTTCAGCATCGCGGGACGAGGAGTGGGAACCGCTTTGCACTCCGCGTGGCAAGAATGGCATCGGTGCACACCCAGGCGTCAGGACGGCCTGAGGACCCAGTTGTCCGACGCCTGATGTCCGGAATCTCAAAGGCTCGGCAGTCTGACGCCTGGGTGGCCAGCGCAGCAGGTCAAGGCGCACGGAGTTCAAAGCGGTTCCGGCATCTCGTCTCTCGATGCTGAATGCTCGATGCTGGTCTGGCCTCTGTCGCCCGCCAGCGTCCGAACGCGGCGCTCGCTCTACTTGCTCGACAGGTTCGCGAACATGTCCCAGTACACGGCGACCCCGCACCGCTGACCAGCAGCCGAGTCCCACATGTAACGCTGATACTCCCTGGGAACGTCAGCCGGCGTGGGGTAGACCTCGAGCGCCATCAGGTCCCACGGAATATCCGGGACGAAGTTGGCCGCGGTGGCGGGGCGGCCGTTGACGAGCGATACCATGCAGTGAAGGCCGTTCGCGACGGGAATCCTGCGGTTGCCGGTGCGCGTCGGCCGCACGTCGATCCGGAATCCCGGGATGTCGCGGAACAGATCCGCCGTCGTGAGCGGGTCCTTGTCGTCGATGTCGAGGTAGTCCATGAAGACGCCCTTGTCGCCCCGCTTTCGACGGCACATGAAGCCGTCGATCGACCGCTCCGGGCAACTGCCGTCCTCGCGGACGACGACCGTATCGAGGTCGGCCATCCGGTGGTCGAGCGTGATCTTCACGTCGGCCGAGCCGTCGCCGTGGATGTCCGCCGTCGACTCTCCCGCCGAGTAGCCGAGCTTCCGGGCGTGCAGGATGTACTGCCCGCCGCCGATGCCGGCCATCGTGAATCGCCCCAGCGAATCGGTGCGCGCTCGGTGCGGGCCCGGCGTCGCGACGACCTCGACGTTGAGGAGCGGGCGGTCGGCGGAATCGCGAACCACGCCTCGCAAGGTGCCCCCACCCTGCGCGGCAAGCGTGGCCGGAAGTAAGACCAACGAGCCGAGGGACACGGCCGACAAGCGCATAGCCAGGAACCTAAGGGGTGGTGTGGATGACCGCGCCAACTGGGGGCCAGACGACCGCGAACTGCGCGCCACGGGGACGAACCGGAGCCCTGTCGCCGCCCGGGCTCGGCGAACATAATTGACGATCTCCCGCGACAGACGAGCAACCATGAGCATTCGCGAAGACCTCGAGCTCCTCGACCAGACCCAACACGAGCTGGAATTCCTCGGCGACGAACTGGAAGAAACGCACGGCATAGATCGACGCGACTTCGTGTTCTGGTCGCTCGTGACCGCCGCCGCGAGCACGTTCGGTTTCGGCGCCAGCGCACTCGCGCAGGCGCCCACGACGGCCCCCGGTACGACACCGCCGCAAGCGGCGCCGCTTCCGCCGCTCGGCAACGGCGAGCCGGTCTCGTGGACGTTCCAGCCGTATCCCGAGCGGCACCGGCGCGCTGATGGAAAAGCTCATCAACGAGCGCGGCGCCGCGGCGTTCCAGCGCGCGACGTTCACCGTACAGCCGTGGACCGGCACGGTGCCGACCGATCCCAGACGAGATCGCGTTCCTCCCCGCGCACCGTCTCTCCGCGCTGATCAAGGGCGCGCAAGATCACGTCGACGCAGCTCACGCGGATCTATCTCGACCGCATCAAGCGGCTCGATCCGACGCTGCTCTGCGCCGTCACGATCATGGAAGACCAGGCGATGGCCGAAGCGGCAAAGGCCGACGCCGACCTCAAGGCGGGCAAGTATCACGGCCCGCTGCACGGCATTCCGTACGGCGTGAAGGACCTCTTCTCGATGAAGGGCGTGCGCACGACGTGGGGCTCGAAGGATTTCGAGAACCGCATCATCGACGAAGACGCCGAGGTCGTCGTGCGGCTCCGCAACGCCGGCGCGGTGCTCATCGCCAAGCTCGCGACCGGACTCTTCGCGCAGGGCGACCAGTGGTATCGCGGCCGCACGAACAACCCGTGGGACATTCGCCGCGGATCGAGCGGTTCGTCGGCCGGCCCGCGTCGGCGACCGCGGCGGGTTGCGTCGCGTTCGGCATCGGCACGGAGACGTCGGGCTCGATCGTGTCGCCGTCGCGCGAGTGCGGGCTCAGCGCGCTGCGTCCGACGTTCGGCCGAGTGACGCGGCACGGCGGAATGGTGCTGGCGTGGTCGCAGGACCGCGTCGGTCCGATCTGCCGCACGATCGAAGATTGCGCGATGGTGTTCAACACGATCCACGGCGTCGATCCGAAGGATCCGGGCACGGTCACGACGCCGTTCCATTTCGACCGCAACGTCAAGCTCGCGTCGATGCGCATCGGCGTCGACGCGAACGCGCCGAAGGAATTCGTCGACAAGCTGCGCGAGCTCGGCGCGTCGCCGAAGGAGATCGCCGCGCGGCCGCAGCGGCGGCAGGCGGTGGACTCGGCGTCGAGTCGTCGGCGGCGTTCGATTCGTACGTGCAGATGAAGGCGAAGGAGCTCGGCATCGACCTCGCGACGATTCCCGAGCCGCAGGGTCGCGGTGGCTTCGGCGGCGGAGGCGGCGGCGGCGGTCGAGGACGCGGCGCGCCGGGAGATTCGGTGACGCTCGCCGGGCGCGGCGGTGCGGCCGATAGCGCGGGCGCTGGTCGTCGGTGGCGGCGGCGGCGGCGGCGGCGGTCGCGGCGACGCCGGGAATCCAACCGGCATGGCGGCGCTCACGCGCTGGACCGGCGGCCGATTCCCGCGCGCGTTCGACTTCGTTCAGCAGCAGCGGCGCCGGTAGATCCTCATCACGCAGATGGCCGAGCTGCTCAAGGACTTCGACATGTACGTGCCGGGCGCGAACGGGTACGACGTCGGGCTGCACGCGCAGACGGGACATCCGTGCGCGGTCGTGCCGTACAAGTTCGAGCCGCAGCCCGCGGGTCGTGGCGGTCGCGGAGGCGCGCCCGTCGACTCGACGGCGCCGCCGGTGACCTACAATCCGCAGCCGATCTGCGCGGTGCTCGCGGGGAATCTGTACAACGACGACAAGATTCTGTCGGTCGCGCACCAGTATCAGATTCACACGGACTGGCACACGAAGCATCCGTCGATCTAGTCAGAGGAGGACTCAGCCGCGATGCAACGCCGCGATCTGCTCCGTGCTTTCGGCGCCGCGACGGCGCTCGCGTTCATCCCCCGCGACGCGATGGCCGTGTGGGCGCGCGTCGCGAGCGGCGTTCGCCCTGCCGCGGGCCTGACCGACGCGCAGCTCACGCTCGTCGGCGCGATCGCGGACACGATTCTCCCGCGCACCGACTCCCCCAGCGCGACCGACGTCCGCGTGCCGGCATTCGTCGACGTGATCGTGAGCGAGAACTACACCGACGCCGAGCGCACCTCGTTTCTCGCGGGACTCGACACACTGAATACCTGGACGCCGGTTGCCGCGGGTTCGTCGGACACGACGGCGCAGGCGACTCGTCGTTCACGCGCATTCGCCGACCTCGCCAACGACGAACGTGGCGCCGTGCTTGACCGCGATCGAGCACGCGCCGAGCCGCCGCGAAGAGCCGATGCGCACGTACTGGCGGCTCAAGGGTCTCGTCATCCACGGCTACTTCACGAGCGAGCGCGTCTCCAAGGACGTGCTCCACGTCGAGGTGATGCCCGGCCGCTTCGAAGGCTCCGCGCCGCTCGCGACCAAGGCGGCGAGCTCCTCCTCACGCGAGATGCACGACCATGCGTGAGACGACGCATTTCGACGCGATCGTCGTCGGCTCCGGCATCTCCGGCGGCTGGGCGGCAAAGGAGCTCACCGAGCACGGGCTCAAGACGCTCGTCCTCGAAGCGGGCGGCCCCGTCGATCCGAATCACGATTTCGTCGAGCACGTCCAGCCATGGGAGATGCACTTCCGCGGACTCGGCGACCGCAAGCTGCTCGAGGCCGACTATCCCGTGCAGCGCGATTGCTACGCGTGCGACGAGATGGGACACAAGTTCTTCGTGAAGGACGCGGAGAACCCGTACACGAATCCGCAGGACGCGCCGTTCAAATGGTTCCGCGGCCGGCACGTCGGCGGACGCTCGATCACGTGGGGCCGGCAGGTCTATCGCTGGAGCGACCTCGATTTCACGGCGAACGCGAAGGACGGCCACGGCAACGACTGGCCGATCCGCTACGCCGACATCGCGCCCTGGTACTCGCACGTCGAGCGCTTCATCGGGATCACCGGCGCGCACGAAGGATTGTCGCAGCTTCCCGACGGCGAGTTCCTCCCGCCGATGCAGATGACGTGCGTCGAGCAGGATGCTCGGCCCAAGATCCTCAAGGCGTTCGGTGGCGAGCGCGTGATGACGATCGGCCGCGCGGCGATTCTCACGAAGAATCACAACGGGCGCCTCGCCTGCCACTACTGCGGTCCGTGCGAGCGCGGCTGCATCACGCAGTCGTACTTCAACAGCCTCGGCTCGACGCTTCCCGCCGCGGCGAAGACGGGCAACCTCACGCTGCGACCGAACAGCGTCGTCGCCGAGGTGCTCTACGATCCGAAGAAGGGCCGCGCGAGCGGCGTGCGCGTGATCGACGCGCAGACGATGGAGTCGCGCGAGTACACGGCGCGCGTCGTCTTTCTCTGCGCGTCGACGATCGAGTCGGTTCGCCTGCTGCTCAACTCGAAGAGCACGCGCTTCCCCGACGGCCTCGCCAACTCGAGCGGTCTGCTCGGCCGCTACGTGATGGACCACCACTACGGCTCGGGCGCCGGGGGAACCGTGCCGGGCTTCACCGACAAGCGCACGATCGGCCATCGGCCCAACGGCATCTACATCGCGCGATTCCGAAACGTGAAGTCGGCGCACCCGAACTTCCTGCGCGGCTACGGTATGCAAGGCGGCTCGGGGCGCGGCGGTTGGGGACGCGGGTCGAGCATGCCCGGCTACGGCGCCTCGTTCAAGCAATCGTTGATCGACGAGCTCGGACCGTGGTCGCTGTCGGCGTCCGGTTGGGGCGAGACGCTTCCCCACCCCGACAACCGCGTCACGCTCGATGCGAACGTGAAGGACAAGTGGGGAGTTCCATCCGCGCACATCGAAGTCCGTTGGCGCGAGAACGAGCGCGCGATGGACGAAGACATGAAGACCGCGATGGCCGAGATGCTCGACGCCGCGGGATGCACGGACATCCGCACGCACGGATCGAACAATCCGCCCGGCCACTGCATCCACGAGATGGGCGGCGCGCGCATGAGCAAGAGGGCCGACGAGGGCGTGCTCAATCGTTGGAATCAGGCGTGGGACGTGAAGAACCTGTTCATCACGGACGGCGCGTGCATGGCGAGCAACGGCTGCCAGAACCCGAGCATCACGTACATGGCGCTCACGGCGCGCGCGGTGTCGCACGCCGTGACCCTCACGAAGCAGAACGCGCTGTGACGCGCGACATCTCTCGGCGCGAAGCACTCGGCGCTCTCGGCGCGCTGACCGCCGGCGTCGCACTCGCGCCGCGCGGCGCGCTCGCCGAATCGCCCAACGAAGCGCGCGCGTCGCGACTCAAGCAGTCGGTCTCGCGATGGTGCTACGCCAAGATCCCGCTCGACGACTTGTGCGAGTCCGCGAAGTCGATCGGCTACAAGTCGGTCGAGCTGCTGAGCGAGCCGGAATGGCCGGTCGTGAAGAAGCACGGGCTCGACTGCGCGATGGCCAACGGCTTCGGCCAGATTCCCGTCGGATTCAATCGCCCCGACAACCACGACAAGCTCGTCGCCGACGCGACGCGGATGCTGCCGCTCGTCGCGGCGGCGGGGATTCCGAACATCGTCGTGTTCAGCGGCAACCGCGCCGGCCTGTCAGACGGCGAGGGGATTGCCAACTGCATCACCGGCCTCAAGCGCGTCACGCCCGTCGCCGAGCAACACGGCGTCACGCTCTGCCTCGAGGTGTTGAACAGCAAGGTGGATCACAAGGACTACCAGGCCGACCACACGGCGTGGGCCGTCCAGGTCGTGCAAGGCGTCGCATCGCCGCGCCTCAAGCTGCTGTACGACATCTACCACATGCAGATCATGGAAGGCGACGTCATCCGGACGATTCGCGCCAACGCGCAGCACATCGCGCACTACCACACCGGCGGCGTCCCCGGCCGCGCCGAGATCGACGACACGCAGGAGCTCAACTACCGTCGCGTGATGCAGGCGATCGCCGACACCGGCTACACAGGCTTCGTGGGCCAGGAGTTCGTCCCCAAACGCGACCCGATCGCGTCGCTCAAGCAGGCGTACGAGATCTGCGACGTGTGAACGGCGAGCGTTTCATCTGCGTCATTGCCGTTCAAGTCTGCGTCATCGTTTCCCCTTTTCCGAAGCCAATCGTAGCCAGACGGGCGCACCAAACTTGCCGCTGATCCTCGCGCGCCACATACTCCTCCGATTACCCAGACCCTAGAATCCCGACAATGGCCCCCTTCACAAAATCCGACTACATCTGGCTCAACGGCGAGCTCGTTCCGTGGGCCGACGCCACGATCAACGTCAGCGCCCACGGGCTCCAGTACGGAACCGGCGTGTTCGAGGGGATGCGCTGCTACGAGACGCCGGACGGTGCCGCCATCTTCCGTCTCGACGCCCACATTCGGCGCCTCTATCTGTCGGCGTCGTTCTACGAGATCGAGATTCCGTTCGACTTCAACCAGCTCTGCGCGGCGTCGCTCGACGTCGTGCGGGCGAACGGGCTGACGAACGCGTACCTGCGCCCGCTCGCGTTCTTCGACTCGTACAGCTTCGCCGTCTGGCCGAAGGACTGCCCCGTGACCGTGGCGATCATCGCCGTGCCGGGCAAACCCTACTTCCAGGGTGAATCGAACCGCGGCGTCCGCACGACCGTCTCGACCGTGGCGCGCATCGATTCGTCGACGCTGCCGCCGTTCGTCAAGGCGTGCGGCCACTACACGAACTCCGTCCGCGCCGTGCAGGAGGCCATCCGCCGCGGCTACGACGACGCGATTCTGCTCAACTCGAAGGGGGACGTCGCCGAGGGATCGGGCGCGAACCTATTCGTCGTGCGCGACGGCACGCTGATCACGAACGACCTGGACGCGTCGATCGTCATGGGCATCACGCGCGACAGCGTCCTCGCGATCGCGCATGACCTCGGTATCGAGGTCATCGTGCGGCCGATCAGCACGACGGACATCGCGCTCGCCGACGAGCTGTTTTTCTCCGGCACTGCGGTCGAGATCATGCCCGTCACGGAAGTCGACGGACGCACGATCGGCGACGGACGCCCGGGCCTGGTCACGAAGCGCGTGCAGCAGGCGTTCTTCGACGTCGTGTACGGACGAGACGCGAGCTATCGCGAGTGGCTGGCGTACGCGTCTCACGGCGAGGGATCGGGCGCTACCAGGGAAGCGGTCGCCGGCGTCTGAACCGCGCGGCACGAGCCGTGGCGCGCGCCGCGCGCTACGGCAGGTCCTGAGAGAATCCAGCGTGACCGTGAAGACGAGCGTCGAGTTGCTCGGAATCGCCGGCGGACGACCCTGGGTTCCGTAGGCCAACGCCGATCCGATCACGAGCCGGCGTGTGCCGCCGACCTTCATGCCGACAATGCCCTGATCCCAACCCGGGATCACTTGACCAACGCCGAGCGTAAACCCGAACGGCGTCTTGCCGACGTTGCTGTCGAACTGCGTCCCGTTTACCAGCCAGCCGGTGTAGGTCACCGCCAGACCGTGGCCCTCGCTCGCCGCGCCGCCGGTTCCCGCGACGAGATCCTGGATGTACAGCGCGTTGGACTTCTTGGTCATCGCCGAGATATTCACTCCGAGCGACGCGGCGTAGGTCGTCGGTCGCCGGGATCGGAGCCGCGCGGGGGCGGGGGCGACGGTTGAATCGCCAGCAGCCGGCCAGCGAGCGCGAATAGCGCGCACGCGGCCAGGAAGGTTCTTCTGTGCGGCAAGCATCTCGATTTCCTGTGGTAGTTGGAAGGCCTAGCGGCCGGTCGTATCGGCGGCCACGGCCGGCACGCCGTACGCTCCGGTCTGCATCCTCGGCGTCGCCTCGTTGACAACACCCGTCGGCAGCGTGAGCCGGAAGCAAGACCCTTCGCCTGGAGCGCTCGTCACCGTGAGCTCGCCACCCATGCCGTGGGCGAGGTCTCGGCTGATCGACAATCCGAGGCCGACGCCCTCGTTGGTCCGCGTCAGCGAGCGGTCGAGCTGCACGAACGGTTCGAAGATCTCGCGTTGGCGGTCGAGCGGAATGCCCGGGCCCGTGTCGCTGACTTCGATCGCGACGGTCGCGTCGTCGAGGCGACGCGCGCTCATCGTGATCGTCGCGCCGCTCGGTGAGTAGCGCACGGCGTTCGAAAGAAGGTTGAGCAGGATCTGACGCAACTTCTCGCGGTCGGCGAACGCCCCCAGCTCTGACTCGCAGCGATAGACGAGGGTTTGCTTCTTGGCCGTCGTCTGCGGCAGGACGAGCGCCTCGAGTCCTCCGAGCAGCGGATTGAGCGCCACGTCTTCCTGCGCGTACGTGACCTGCCCGCTCTCGATGCGGCTCAGGTCGAGCAAGCTGCCGATCAAGCCGAGGAGATGCGATTGGCTCGTGCGGATCCGGGAGAGGTCGCGGCGCTGCTCCTCGGTGATCGGCCCGCGCACGCCCATCTCCATCAGCTCAGCGTAGCCGCCAATCGCGTTGAGCGGCGTGCGCAGCTCGTGACTCATCGAAGCGAGGAAATCGGATTTCGCGCGATTCGCGGTTTCGAGCAGCTTTCGGTCGTCGCCGATCTGCTGCGCCATGCGATTGAAGCTCGACGCCAAACGGACGACTTCGTCGGTACCCGCCGTCGGAACGCGCGTCGAATAGTCGCCGCTCGCGACCGAGTCAGCCGCGCTCGTCAGCTCGGTCAGGGGTCGGAGCACGCGCCGACCCACGAACCACGTGATGAGCGCGCCCACCAGAGTGAGCATCACGCCGAGCAGCGCGAGTTGTCGCGCGGTCGCGTTCGCGACCGTCAGGATGGCGGCGCGCGGCGCCTCCATCCCCAACACGAGCGGGGTACCCGCGACCCGGGCTTCGGCGAAAAGCACGCGTCCCGCGGGTCGAATGCGTTCCCCCTTTCCACCTTCGCTGGATAGGGTGGAGTCCGGGGGGGCCTCGGGGAACCCGCCGAATGACGTCCACGTGCTCCCGTCGGCATTTCTATAGTAGCCGGCCGCCGAGTTGCCGCTCAGTTCCCGAATGGTCGCCTCGGTCTGCGGATTGGACCCGATGTGCCGCCGCGACGCGACGAAACCGAGGAGCTTGTCGCCGTCGCGAACCGGCATCACGAGCCAAAAAAGCGTGCGGCCGCCGAACCGCTGCAGCTCGCCCAGCTGCACTGAATCCACGATTCGCAGCGAGTCGAGACCGCGGTCGCGGATTGATTCCGGCTCGGGCCCTTCAGCGGGGATGTTCAGCGCCAGGGTTGCGCCGCTGTCGGTGCCGACCGATCCCAGCCGGCGCCCGGTCTCACTCCAGAGCTCTATCGGCAGGCCGGAGTCCGGTCGAATGTCGAGCCGCCGTAACGTGGCTCGGGCTGCGTTGAGATTTTGCGGCTCAGGCGATTCGAGAGCCGTTCGAATCGCCGCGTCTTCCGCGACCCGTGCAAAGCGAACCTGGGTGGTCCGAACGCCGCTCGCCGTCACCATCGCCAGCTGTCTGACGCTCCGGTCCAACCCGACCCGCGCGTCGTTGATGGCGGCCCGGGTCAACGTTGCCCAGACGACGATCACGGCAATGCCGAGTACCGCCGCCACGATCGCGGTGCTCGCGAGTGACAATGTCTGTGCGGCGGATAGCCGATAGCGGGTCAGGAGCCTACCCCGTGGTGTCGAAGGTCACGTTTTCCTTTGCACACTCGGGGCCGCCACGCCCCCCCCAAGTCAGAAAAGAAGCCTTGAGATCTGGTCGCGGGCCTGGTCGCACGTCGCGCCGTCCCATTCGCCAGAGAGGCTCATCATACGCCGCCGTGGGCGCGCCCTGCAAGCGGCCGCCCAGCCACCCGCTCCTTGTACCACAGGAGCTGAACTTCGTGCGGCAGATCGGGATACGCACCGCGATTGACCGCGCCGAGCACGAACCCCTGCCGCGCATAGAATCGACAGGCGGGAACGTTGACGTCCTGCGTCTCCACCATCAGTGTCTGAATGGCCCGCGCATCGGCCCACTCCTCGGCGGCGGCCAGGAGCGCGCTGGCTACGCCGCGGTAGCGGAACTCCGTGGCGACGCGGAGGTCCCACAAACGCGCGAGATCGTCGCGCCCATCCAGAAGGTCGACGGCCGGATCGCGCGCGATCATCGTGGCGCATCCCACCCGGTTCCCATCGACCAGTGCCGCCAGGAACGTCCAGCGCGAGACGTCGAATCGGCCCGGCCAATCGAGTGGGGCGTCTCCAGGCACCGAGTCGTAGTCCTTGATGTAAGGAACCGCGACCGGGCGGGTCGGAATGGGCGCCGCGGTGGGATCAGCCGCGATCGCGTCGAGGTCGAGCACCTCCGACACGCGAAACGCAATGGAGACCGCCGCATACTCGGCGAGCCGCTCTGCTCCGTGGACCTGAACGTCGATCTTCACGCGACTCTGTCGAATCCTCAAACCACTCAGTGACCAGTGCGCCCGGCCGACGTACCGCGGTTTTCGTCGTGAAGAAAGGTACCTCTTGGCTCACGGTGGGATTCTCGATCGAATTGCGTGCGCACTCCTGAGGCGGCCAGATTGGAGGTGTCGCAGTTCCCCCCTTGCCGTGGCCTGCCGAGATCCGCATGACCTCTCCGCTCCCTCCCAACGCACTTCGGTTCCGCACCTCCTCTCGAGCGCGGAGCAGGCTGCGCTGGGTCGTGCTGGGCCTGGCCGCCGCGCTCATCTTCGATGTCCTCGTCGCGCCGTGGCTCGCCAGCAGCGCGACCGACTGGCTCTGGTTTCGAGAGATTCACTTCGAATCGGTCTTCGTGACGTCGCTCGTCGCGCATACGGTGCTCTTCTTCGTGGGGGCACTCGTCGCGTATGCGTTCATTTTTGCCAATCTTTCCGTGGCGCGTCGCGGCATCGTCGGCGTGCCGACGCCGTTCCTGAATCGAAACGGCGAGGCGATCGACCTGACGCGGTTCGTTCCCAGAATCCTCCACCTCGGCGCGCTGTTCGTGGCGTTCGTCGCCGGAGTCGTCGCGGCCGGGCAGTGGATGACGGTCCTCACGGCGCTGCACGGGTCGAGCGTCGGCGCCACCGATCCGCTGTTCGGACGGGACATCGGCTTCTATCTGTTTCGGCTCCCCGCGATTTCCGCGGCGTTGAGCATGCTCGCCGTGCTCACGACGCTGTCGCTGGTCGGCGTCGCACTCCTCTATCTCGCCGGCGGCGTCGTTTCCTTTGGCCCGCGCCGGGCGTTGATCGAGCCGGGTCCATCGCGCCACGTCGGAGCGCTGGTCGCGCTGCTGTTCATCGTCTTCGCCGCGCAGCTCTGGATCGTCGATTCATCGGCGCTGCTGCACTCGACCACCGGACCGCTGGCGGGCGCGAGCTACGCGGACGTTCACGTGCTGCTGCCGGGCATTCGCATTTCCGCCGTCGCGGCGGTGCTCGCGGCCGGCCTCGTGGTCTACGGCGTGATTCAGGACAAGCTCCTCTGGTTCGCCGCTCTGGCGATCGGCGGCTACGCCGCCGTCGGCGTCGTGGCGCGGGGGCTCCTGCCCGTGGCCGAGCAGAAGTTTGGCGTCGCGCCGAACGAGCTGGCGCGCGAGCGCCCCTACATCGAGCGACACATCGCGGCGACGCGGCGCGCCTGGCGGCTCGACAGCGTCGCCACGCGCGACCTCGAGGGCGACATCCAGCTCACGATGGCCGACGTGCGCGCCAACGCGCCGACGATCGACAACGTGCGACTCTGGGAGCGGGATCTCCTGAAACAGACGTTCGGCCAACTCCAGGAGATTCGCACGTACTACGACTTCGCCTCGGTGAGCGACGACCGTTACATGATCGACGGCCGATATCGCCAGGTCCATGTCTCGGCGCGCGAGCTCAACACGACGTCGCTGCCGACGCGCAACTTCATCAACGATCGCCTCACGTTCACGCACGGCATGGGCATCGCCATGGCGCCGGTGAATCAGGTGACGGGCGAGGGGTTGCCGGTGCTGTTCATCAAGGATCTGCCGCCCGTGTCGACGATCTCGGTCAAGGTCACGCGACCGCAGATCTACTACGGCGAGCTGACGAACGGCTACGTCTTCGTCGGCACGGGGCAGAAAGAGTTCGACTATCCGGCCGGCGACAAGAACGTCTACACGAATTACACCGGGCGCGGCGGAGTGCGCGTCGGCTCGTTCCTTCGCCGGGCGCTCTACGCCTGGCAGTTCGGGTCGATGGACGTTCTGCTGTCGTCGTACCTCTCTTCCGACGCGCGCATCCTGTATCGGCGCAACATCGTCGAACGCGCGAAGACCGCCCTGCCCTTCCTCGACTTCGACCCGGAACCATACCTCGTCGTGAGCGACTCCGGGACGCTGAAATGGATCCTCGACGCCTACACGTCGAGCGAGGAGTGGCCGTACTCGCAGCCGACCAGCGACGGCACGAACTATCTGCGCAACAGCGTCAAAGTCGTGATCGACGCGTACGACGGGACCGTCGACGCGTATCTCGCGGACCCGGGCGACCCCGTCATTCGAACGTACGCGGCGATCTTCGGATCGATCTTCAAGCCGCTCTCGGCGATGCCGGCGGACTTGCGCGCGCACGTTCGGTATCCGGGCCAACTCTTTCGCGTTCAGACGACGCTCTACGCGCGGTATCACATGGTGGATCCGGACGCGTTCTATCATCGCGAGGATCAATGGCAGTACCCGGGCATCGAACAGGCCGCGCAAAATGCCAGCCCGTTCATGCGGCACATCATTCTGCGCCTGCCGGGCGAGTCGAATCCTGAGTTCATCTACATGACGCCCTTCACGCCGCAAGGAAAGGACAATCTCGCGGCATGGATGGCGGCGCGCATGGACGGCGAGAACTACGGAAAGCTCGTCGTATACCAGTTTCCGAAGCAGAGTCTCGTGTATGGCCCGAAACAGATCGTCAATCGGATCAACCAGGAGACGAGCATCTCGCAGCAACTGACGTTGTGGGATCAGAAAGGCTCTCAGGTCATCCGCGGCGAGCTGCTGGTGATTCCGATCCGAGGGTCGCTCATCTACGTGCAGCCATTGTATCTCCGCGCCGAGGGCGGTTCGATCCCCGAGCTCAAGCGCGTGGTGGTCGCCCATGAGAACCGTGTAGCCATGGCCGAGACGCTCGAGGAGGGACTGGGAGTCTTGTTCGGCGGAACGCTACCGGCGCGCGGGAACCTCGCGGCCGCCGATTCGACGGCGGGAGTGGCGCCGACGGCCGGCGTATCGGCAATTCCCGCCGACGTGCTACGGCAGGCCCAGGAGCACTACGACCGCGCGATCGCCGCCCAACGCGCCGGCGATTGGGCCGCATACGGACGCGAGATCGATCAGCTGGGTGCGGTTCTCAAGCAGCTGCGCGCGGGTGGCCGCAAGCCGTAGCGTCTCCGACGAGGTGATGAGGACGATCTCGCGTCGACGGGCCACTCTGTCGGTCGACTTATCGAACTGCCTTACCGCAGTCCGGGCCACCAAGAATAGAAAAGCCCGGGCGCGACCGCGAGATGAGCAACCGGCTCAGCGCGAGCCAGAGCGGGTCTTGCGAATGATCGCGGTGCCGGACTTGTCGGGCATGAGCACGAGCGCCTCGCCCGTCGTCGCGCGCATCTCGTCGACCGCTTGCGTCACGCCGGGCCAGATCCCCGATGCGTAATCGTGCAGGAACAGGATGCCGCCACGCGCAAGGCGAGGATAGAAGAACTCCAGCGCTGCCTTCGTCGGCGCGTACAGATCGCAATCGATGTTCACGACGGCGTACGTCGCGCGCTCCGCGGCCGGAGTCACCGATTCCGGAAAGAATCCTTGGACGTACGTGGTCTGCTCCTCGTGCCCGACGGTCTTCCGCACAGCGTCGAGCGACGTCTCCGTGAATTGCGCGGAGCGATGGCCGTCGACGTCGCGGAGATCCCGCGCGTCGAAACCAGTGAACGTGTCGAACAGATAGACGTGCCGATCGCTCAGCGCGGCAAAGTGCGCAAGCACCGCGGCCGAGTTGCCACGCCACACTCCGAGCTCGGCGAAGTCGCCCGCCACGCCGTCGGCCAGGCAGTGCTTGATGTTGAGAATGAACGCATACAGGCGCGTGAGATCGCCGCCATTTCCGCGGCGGTTGCCGGCGATCCACGACTGATACAGAGCCCGGAACTCGGGCAGTTTGTGCAACTCGTACGCGATGTCAGGGTGATACGCCACGTGCACCGGGCCGTCGGCCCATCGCAGTCGGTCGATGAGCCGGCGCCCGAACCACGCGCGAAGTTGCCGCGCAACCGTCGAGCGCGGGCGCGGAACCTCGTTGTCGGTCGTGGGGCCTGCATTATCAGTCACGACGGCCTCCCCCTCCCCCTCCCCCGCCGGATACACCACGGGCCCGCTCTCGCGGGCCCGTGCGTCATTTACGGAACGATCGCCTGCGTCATGTTCGTCGGCGCGTAGATCCCGTTGAACAGGAACTTGAACGTCCCGTGGGGCTGGCCGCGGAACGTGATCTCGGGCCCGAACAGATAGACCTTGCCCTTCCCCACGCTCGACTCGATGATGGCCGCGCCGCCCTCGAGATAGTTCTGTCCCCACGCCCAACCGCTGCGCAGCGGCGACGCGCTGTCGAACCACGCGACCGCCTTCGTGCCTTTGAGCGCCGCGTCGGGCGACAGACGGAACACCGGGCTGTTGTCGAAGAAGACGTCGAGATGCTTGTCGAAGCCCGCCGCGACGGGATCGGTGTTGTCGACCGCGACGTTGAGGATCGAGCCCGGCACGTAATACTCCTCGCCGGTCAGCGTTCGATCCGGCTGGCCCGGGCCGCGCACGACGAGGTGATTCTCGATCGGCAGGTTGAGCGCGTAGCCGAGCGACGTCGCCGTCCCGACCGCGACGATGACTCCGCCGTCGTTCAGGAACTGCTTGAGCGCCGGCAGCGTCGTCTCGGGCGTCATCTGCCCCGTCATCTTCTGATACTCGGCCGGGATGTTCCCGCCGCGCCCCCCGCCTCCGCCGCCGCCACCACCGCCGCGTCCAGCGAAGGCCGCGCCGCCGGCGCCGCGGATCTGCGCGCCCGACGGGAGAATCAGCACGTCGAACTTGCTCTTGAGATTCCCGGCGTCGAGGTCCTGCGGATACACGGTCTGATAAGGAATCTCGAATTGCTCGAACTCGTAGCGCGTCCAGCCGGACGGCATCGATCCGCCGTACTGGTCGAAGAGCGCGATGCGCTTCTCGGAAAGCTTGATCGCGTCGTTCGGCCGCGACGCGACGCCGGCGAAGCTCACGCCGAGGTCCGCGGCCGACTTTTGAAGAACCGAGGCGCTCGCGGCGGGAATGAAGAACGTGCCGGCCGGCCACGTCTTGCCGCCGATCTGGAGCGGCGACCGCAGCCAGTCCACTTCGCCGTGGGCCTTGAACATGCGATTGAGCACCGTCACCGCGTCGTTTTCCTCATGCGACATGAGGAAGCCGGCGGCGCCGGACGCACTCGCGAGGGTGCCGGCCATCGGCTTGGCCAGCTCCGTTCCGCGAATCTGCTTCAGGTTCGCCACATCGAACCCGTCGAGGACGCGGTCGAACTTCACGCCCATCTCGTAGGCGAGCGTCCAACCGGCGTTGTCGTACGGGCGACGCGGCGGGCCGCCGGGATACGCGAAGTCGTTCGGGTGGTCCTGCGGCTCCATCATGTCGAGCACCTGGCCGCGCGCCGCCTGCGCCGTCTTGATCACGAACGAGCCGGCCGGATAGTTGGTGCCGGCGACCGTGAATGGCCCCGTCGCCTGGTCCACGTATACGCCGACGTGGCGCAGCGTGTTCACGAACTTGATCGCGGTGAGGAAGTCCGGCTGATTCGACGGAATGATGTAGCCGCGCGGATCGCGCTTGTCTTTCGCGTGGAGCACGTCGTTGTACGCGTGCATCTGTGCCTCGACGTTGGCATTCCCACGGCCAAAGGGCGCGACGGGATTCCCGACCGCGCCGCCCGGCTGATCGCCCGCCGGTGTCGTCGCTCCGGCTCCGCCACCGCGTCCACCGCGACCACCCCGCCCTCCTCCGCCGGCGGGCGCGCCCGCCTGCGTGGCGCCCGAGCCGTTGAGCGCGGCGTCGGCTTCTGCGATGCGCTTTCCGGAGATCGTCCAGTTGTCGTGGCTGCCCGCGTCGATCGAGTGCTTGGCCATCAGGTACTTGTCGTAGAGCAGCGTCTCACGATAGCGCGACGCGAGGTCGAAGATCGCGTAGTTCGCCGAGACCGAGTAGTCGATCGACTGCCGGAAGTGCCAGACCTGCGGCGCGATCGGCGCCGGAAGGTCGCCGCGCGGCAACTGCTGGTCGGGGATGAACGGAATCCGCTCGGGCGTCGGGTTGCCGATCGATTCCGTGAGAATGCCGATGATGCCCTGGAAGTAGCCGATCGTGCGTAGACCGCCGTTCCACCACGTCGAGTAGCTCGAGCCCGAGCGCATCGTGAAGCCCGGCTTGTTCTCCTCGAGCAGACGCTGGTGGATCGCCGCGCCGACCATGTCGAGACCCATGACGATCATGGGATCGAGGTTGTAGTTGAACGGATCGCGGAACGGCGGCGAGAACATCACCGTTCCGGCGGGGCCGGTCTGGTGATGGTTGTACATGATGACCGGGTGCCACTCCCAGAACATGAAGTGGTTGATGTTCTTCGTCTCGCTCAGGTTCGACATGAACGAGTCGCGGTTGTCGTCGTGGCCGGCGTACTTGTTGTAGAGGCGCGGGATGTTCATCGACCGCGCGAGCGAGTCCTTGTCCTTCATGTACCAGTCGGCGACGAGCTGCATGCCGTCGGGATTGGCGTGCACGGCGAGGATGATGTCGTCGTGCAGGATGCGCTTCGTCTCGTCGTCGTTCCGGCTCAGAAGCTGATAGGTCGTCTCGATCAGCTGGTTCGCGCCGAGGACTTCGGTGGCGTGGAGGCCGCCGTCGAACCAGACGACCGCTTTGCCTTCCTTCGCCAGCTCGTGGGCCTGCGCGTCGGTGAGTCCTTCACCTTTCGCCAGCCGCATCGAGATGTCCTGGTACTTCTTGAGGAGCTTGAAGTTTTCCGGCGCCGTGATGATCGCCGCCATCTGCGGGCGACCCTCCGACGACTTCCCGATCTCGACCGACTGCATGCGATCGGACTCCTGGTCGATCTTCTTCCAGTACGCCAGGAACTGGTCGTAGTTGGGCAGCCAGTAGTCGTCACCGATGTTGTGGCCGAAGAACTCCTTCGGCGACGTGACGTGACCCTGCGCGCCGGCCGTGACGGCGGCGAAGGCGATCGGCGCGAGCGCGAGGCGCCAGGAGCGGAGAATCCGCATCGTCTCTAAAACCTCGAGAGCATGTGGGGTGTGACGGACGCCGGGTGGAGGCGGCCGGACCGAGGGGCAAAACGTCCTCCGGCCAAGAGATAGATTGGCCTCTGAGAATACGGCCCGGAAGGGTCCAGCGCTGGCGCGTGCTCTCCGGTAGTGACGCCTCAGGGCCGGAGGAGAATTGGCCCTCGGACGTTCAAACCATCCGGCGGGGCGCGGCATCTTTCCCTGCATCGCACCACTCTCGGACGACCGCGTGATTCGCTCCCTCGCCAGGCTTCCCCTGATTCTCGCCGCCGCCGCCGACCTGGCCGCCGCCCAGGCGCCCTCGATGCAGGGCTCCTCGTCGGCCGCCGTTACCCTCGGCCGACAGCGCCGCGAAGCTGAACCGGGCAGGTCTCTGGCACGACGCACTGATGGTCGCGCGGATGCGGATGCCGGCGGCCACTGCCGCCGAAAAGTGCTCCCTCCGGATCGACATTCTCCAGTCGCTGCAGCGGATGGGCTTGCTGGAGGACGCCGCGAGCGAGTTCAAGACCTTTGACCCGCAGTGCCTCGAGAGCGCCTCGGCCAAGGCGCGCGCCGACGAGGTGGCGCGCATTCGGTCCGAGACGACGCTCCCGCCGCTGCCGACGGCTGGCCTCGACTTCTCCGGCGTCGACGAGTTCTGGCGCCTCGCCGATCAACTGACGAAGGACATCGAGCCCTCTGAGGACGACTGGCACCGGCTGGCCTCCTCGGTCGGCTACCGGCTCTCCTTACAGCTGGTCCAGACCTCGCGGTCCGACATGGAGATCGCGCTTCGGCCGTCGCGTAGGGCGGAGTTCGACAGTCTCACGAAGATCGCCAACGACCAGGCCGACAGGCTGCGGCACTTTCGCGCCACGATGACTCACCGCGCAGCGCTCGCCGCGTACCGCGACTCCCTCACTCGATCGCTGCCGGTGGACAAAGCCGTGGCGATCATGTCGCGATTCCTTCCGCCGCACGCTACCGACGGCAAGACCCCGCCGCTCGTCGCGTTCGGGCTCTTTCGAGATGACGCCTACTCGCTCGGCCCGCTCGGCGTCGTGATCGACCTCGACTACGTGTACGAGGAGGGCGGCCTCGTGGAGCTGCTGGCGCACGAGTTCCACCATTCGTACCTCAGCGCGATGAGCAGCCTTCGCGACCCGGAACGCGACTCGTCCACGGCGCTCTATTTCGCGCTGCGCAACATGCGCAACGAGGGAATCGCCGACCTGATCGACAAGCCATACCCGCTCTCGTACCCGAAAAGCGCGATCATGAGCGCCTACGCCAAGCGCTATAACGAAGCGTACGCGCGCACGCCGGCGGTCATTCACTCGATAGACTCGGCGTTGGCAATCGCGGCCGACGATTCGACGAAGTTGCCGGCCGTTGGACGGCGCGTGACCGAGCTGCTGCCGTCATCGGGCCACTACAACGGCTCGTACGTCGCGCGCGAGATCTACGAGACGTTCGGCGTCGACTCGCTCTACCCCGGCGTCTACAACTTCTTCGCGTTCCTGCGCGCGTACGCTGCCGCCGAAGCGAAACGCGGCAATCCGCCGCCGTTCTCACCGAAGTCGGTCGCTCTGCTAAACGCTCTCGAGCGAAAGTACTCGCTCCGCCCCATCGGTCCGCGTGACCCGTAGCCGTTAGCCCGAGCCTCGATCGGCGGTCGGCCGAAAGCCGAGGCTCTTACCGCGTGAGTATTCGCGGACCGTTTTCCGTAATGGCGACGGTGTGCTCGAAGTGCGCCGAGAGGGATCCGTCGAGCGTGACGATGGTCCAGCGATCGGCGAGCGTCTTGGTCGCCGGGCCGCCGACGTTCACCATCGGCTCGATGGCCACGGTCAGCCCTGCCGACAGTCGCTCGCGCCGCTTCGGTTTGCCGTAGTTCGGCACCTGCGGCTCCTCGTGGAACTCGACGCCGATCCCGTGGCCGACGAGGTCGCGCACCACGGTGAATCCGGATTCCTCGACCACGCCCTGCACAGCCGCGCCGATGTCGCCGATGTGGTTGCCGAGCACCGCGGCGTCGATCCCCGCGGCGAGCGCGCGCTGCGTGACGTCGAGCAGACGCTGAGCCTCCGGAGAGATCGTGCCGACTGGAACGGTGGTCGCGCTGTCGGTGAAGTAGCCCTTGTAGCCGACGCCGACGTCGAGCGAGACGATGTCGCCCTCCTTGAGCACGCGCTTCGCCGACGGAATGCCGTGGACGATCTCGTTGTTCAGCGACGCGCAGATGCTGCCGGGAAATCCGTACAGCCCCTTGAACGCCGGCACCGCGCCTTCGTGGCTGCGGATGAACTCCTCGGCGATCGTGTCGAGCTCGCCCGTAGAGATGCCGGGGCGAACGGCGCTGCGCAGCGTCTCGATGGTCGCCGCGAGGATCTTCCCGCCCTGCGCCATCAGCTCGAGCTCACGCGCCGACTTGAGCTGGATCACGCCTTCAATGCCTCGAGCGCCCTCGCCGTGATCGCGCCAACGTCGCCGACCGCGCCGATCACGACGACCTTGCCGTCGTTCTTCTTGTACCAGTCGAGCACCGGCGCGGTCTGCTCTTCGTAGACGCGGAGGCGCGTGCGGATCGCCTCGGGCTCGTCGTCTTTCCGGCGCACGAGCTTTCCGCCGTCTTTTTTGTCGCACGGGGAGCCGGGCTGTCTTCCCGTGTACGGCGTCTGGCATTTCTCGCACACGGTGCGCGTGCTGAGGCGACTCACGATCTCGTCGTTGTCGATGTCGAAAACGAGCACGGCGTCCACGCGGCGTCCGAGCGTCTTCAGCATCTTGTGTAGCCCCTCCGCCTGCGGCACCGTGCGCACGACGCCGTCGAGGATCACGCCGCGCGCGTACTCGGGGTGTTTGAGCTCTTCGCCGACGATGCCGAGGATGACGGAATCAGGCACGAGGTCGCCACGATCCATGAACGCCTTGGCTTCGAGCCCGAGCCTCGTGCCCGCGCGCACGGCGCCGCGCAGCACGTCACCGGTCGCGAGAGTGGGCACACCGAGCTTCTTCGCGAGCAGCGGAGCCTGCGTTCCCTTTCCGGCGCCGGGTTTTCCGAAGAGGACGATGATCATCGTGCAGAAATGTATGGAGAAATTGGTTCGCTCGGAAATCTTCCGGTATCGATCGTGGCGGGATTGCAGACCACTCTATTGGGACACTTGGGAACTACTCAACGCAGGGGACGCAGAGGTGCAGGGGTCGCAGAGGAGAGCGAAACCGGGTGAAATAGAATCGGTGCGGCTCAATGAGATCAGTGGGGAGATTGTACGAGCGTCGATGGCTGTTCATTCGGTGCTCGGACCGGGGCTGCTCGAGAATGCGTACGAGGCCTGTTTGGCCTGCGAGCTTCGAGAACAAGGTCTCATGGTGCAGACTCAGGTCGCGCTCCCGGTCATCTACAAGAACATCAGGGTCGAAGCCGGCTATCGAATCGACCTGCTCGTGGAAGAGTCGGTGATCGTCGAGGTTAAGACCGTCATCAGGATTCACCCGGTGCACGAAGCTCAACTCCTCACCCACCTTCGACTCTCCGGCCATCGCCTTGGTCTGCTTCTGAATTTCTACGTTCCCCACATGCGCGACGGCATCAAACGCATCGTGAACAACCTCTGAGCTGTCGTTGCTGTCCCCGGCGTCCCCTGCGTCTCTGCGTCCCCTGCGTTGAGCACTTCGGACCGCCCGACACAAGAAGGGCCCGGCCAATTGCGGCCGGGCCCCGAGCGTCACCGTGACGGGGCGCTAGTACCCGCCGGGCGCTCCCTGTCGTCCACGGAACTTGATCCGCCCCTTCTTCATGAACCCATCGTACTTCCGCAGGAGCAAGTGCTGGTTCATCTGCGTGATCGTGTCCAGCGCGACGCCGACGACGATCAGGAGGGAGGTTCCCCCGAAGTTGAACGGCACGTTCATCGCCGTCGAGATCCAGATCGGCATCAGCGCGACGGCTGTCAGAAAGAGCGCGCCCGGAAGGGTGATCTTCGATACGACGTCGTCGATGTATTCGGCCGTCTTGGCGCCGGGCTTTACGCCCGGCACGAATCCGCCCTGCTTCTTCAGGTTCTCGGCCACGTCGATCGGGTTGAAGATGATCGACGTGTAGAAGTACGTGAAGAACAGGATGAGGATGGCGGACAGGATGTAGTAGAGCGTCGTCCCCGGGGCGAGCAGGTCGGCGAAGTCGCGCAGCTTGGGGCTGCCCATGAACTGCGCCACGGCGCCCGGCACGACGATCACCGACTGCGCGAAGACGATCGGCATGACGCCCGACGCGTTGACGCGCAGCGGGATGTAGCTGCGGCTCGCCTCGCGCATGCGGCCCTTTTGCATCGTGCGCTGCGGTATCTGGATCAGCACCTTGCGCGCCGCCATCGTCACGGAGACGACCGCCGCCACGACGCCGGCCATGATGATGATCAGCACGACGAGCGAGAAGGCGCCAATGACGCCCGTGCTCACGTAGCCGAACGCCGAGAAAATGCTCGGCCAGATGCGCTCGACGATCGAGAAGAAGATCATCAAGCTCGCGCCGTTGCCGATGCCGCGCTCGGTGATCTGCTCGCCGAGCCACATGACGAAGATCGCGCCGACGGTGAGGAAGAACGTCATCAGGACGCGGAACTTGAACCCGGGGTTGACCACCGCGCCCTGGATCCCTTCGGCGAAGATCGAGAAACCCCATGCCTGCACGGCGGCGAGCGCCACCGTCGCGTAACGCGACCACTGGTTCAGGCGTTTCCGCCCTTCCTCGTCCTTCGACATCTTGTCCACCTGCGGCACCACGGCCTGCGCGATCTGCTGGAAGATGCTGGCCGAGATGTACGGCATGATCCCGAGCGCGAACACCGTCGCCCGGGCGAGCTGGCCGCCGGTGAACAGGTTGTACAACCCGAGCAGGCCGCCCCCGTTCTTCTGCGAATCGATGAAGTCCGAGATCGCCTGCGGGTTGATGCCCGGCGCCGTCACGTGCGCGCCGATGCGATACACCAGCAGGCAGAGCAGCGTGAACAGGATTTTGTCTTTCAGCTCCGGCGTGCGGAACAGGTTCTGGACCGCGGACGCCGCCGCATTCGACTGAGCCATAGTGGGGTTCCCTCGATTACTCCTCGACGCGGCCACCCGCCGCGGCGATCTTCTCGCGTGCGCCCGCGCTCACCTTGAGCCCGCGCACCGCGATCGCCTTGGTGATCTCGCCGTTGGCAAGGACTTTCACCGGCCCCTTGTTCGCCCGGACGAGCCCCGCTTCGGTGAGCGATTCGCGCGTGATCTCGCCGGTCAACGACTCGAGATCGTTGAGCCGCACGATCTGCGACTCCTCGCGGAACGGATTCGTGAAGCCACGCTTCGGCAGGCGTCGCGTGAGCGGCATCTGGCCGCCCTCGAAATGCGGTTTGCCACCGCCCGGACCATGGTGGCCCGCGCGCGCCTTGATGCCCTTGGTGCCCTTGCCCGACGTCTTACCCGTGCCCGAGCCCGGACCGCGGCCCAGGCGCTTGCGGTTCCGCGTGGAACCCGGCGCCGGCGTGAGGTTGTAGAGGCCGATCTTCTCGACTGTCTTGGCCGCGGCCTTTGCTTTTTTCGGCATTTACTTGGCCTCCCCCTCCGCCTTCGCCTTCGCTTTCGGCTTCGGCTTGGACTTGGTCTGTCCGTCGATCACACTGACCTCGACGAGGTGACGCACTTGCTTGAGCTGCCCCCGCAGTCCCGGAGTGATCGGCTTTTCGATGACGGCCTGATGATGCTTGAGCCCGATGGCCTCGAGCGTCGCGCGCATGCGCCACGAGTGCCCGATGCCGCTGCGGATCTGCTTGATACGAACGTTACCCGATTCCGGAAGGTTTTGCTTTTCCGTCTTCGCCGGCCCGCGTCGCGGGTGCCACACGAACGTCCGCGCCATTAGGCCGTAGTCTCCGTCGCCGGGGCGTGACGCGACCGCGCCATCACGCGACTTGGCGCGCGAGCGGTACGACAGGGACGACGTCTCCACACCGCGCTCGCGCGCGATCTGTTCGACGGTCGTCAGCTGCTGCAGCCCCTGCATCGCCGCGCGAACCATGTTGTGCGGATTGGTCGAGCCGAGGCTCTTGGTGAGAATGTCCGAGATGCCGGCGCATTCCATGATCGCGCGCACCGCTCCGCCCGCGATCACGCCGGCGCCCGGCGCGGCCGGCTTCATTAGTACCCGGCCCGCCCCGTGTGATCCAACGATCTCATGGGGGATCGTGCTGCCGGTGAGGGGGATGTTGACCATGTTGCGACGCGCCCCGTCGACCGCCTTGCGGACGGCCTCCGACACCTCGTTCGCCTTGCCGGACGCGAAGCCGACCCTTCCCTGCCCGTCGCCCACGGCCACGAGCGCGTTGAACGAGAAGCGCCGGCCGCCCTTCACGACCTTGGCGACTCGGTTGATGGCGATCACGTTTTCGACGAGATCGCTGCCCTCGCCGCGCGAGCCGGCGTCACCGTGACGCCCGCCTTCGCGCCCGCCGCCGCCACCCCGACCGCCGCGGTCTCCGCCGCGGTCGCCGCCCCCGCCTCCGCCGCCTCCAGGACCACCGCCGCCCGGACCGCCGCGGCCACGGCCGCCGCCGGGACCACCGGGGCCACGACCACCGCCGCCGCGGCCGCCACCGCCGCCGCGACCACCGCCGCCGCGACCGCCGCCGCCGCCACGGCCGCTCCGCGCGCTGCCGCCGCCGCCTGGACCGCCGCCGCCGCTACGTCCCTGCGCTGGGGCGGGCGTGCCCGACGCTCCGGATCTATTCTGAGTGTCTTCCATTATTAGAACTCCAAGCCGCCCTCGCGGGCGCCGTCGGCCACGGCTTTCACGCGGCCGTGGTATTTGTAACCCGCGCGATCGAACACGACTTTGCTGATCCCGGCGTCCTTCGCTTTCGCCGCGACCCGCTTGCCGACCTCGAGCGACTTCTCGGTCTTCTTGCCGGTCTCCAGCTCCGTGCTCGATACGGTCATCAGCGTGCGGCGCGACACGTCGTCGACCAGTTGCGCCGTGATGTGTTTGAGCGAGCGAAACACGACGAGGCGCGGACGCTCCGGCGTGCCGGTGACCTTCTTCCGAACGCGGAGGTGGCGGCGATGCCGCTTCTGCTCACGCGATTTTCCGAACGTTGGCATGTTTACTTGGCTCCCGTCTTGCCGGCCTTGCGACGCACGATCTCGTCGGAGTAGCGAATTCCCTTGCCCTTGTACGGCTCGGGCGGACGCAGCCCGCGCAACTCGGCCGCGACCTGTCCGACGAGCGCCTTGTCGGCGCCGTCGATCACGATCTGCGTCGGTTGCGGCGCGGTCAGCTTGATGCCCGCCGGCGCCTTGTACTCGATCTGGTGCGAGAAGCCGAGCGCGAGCTGCAACCCGTAGGGCCGCTGCTCCGCCTTGTAGCCCACGCCCGTGATCTCGAGCTGCTTGCGATATCCCTTCGTCACGCCGTCCATCATGTTGTTGATGAGCGACCGCGTGAGTCCGTGCAACGCCTTGTGATTCGTCTCGTCCGACGCGCGCTTGACGTTGAGCGCGGCATCCGTCTGCTCGACGGAGATGCCCGCCGGCAGCCGGTGCGACAGCTCGCCCCTGGGGCCTTTGACTTTCACGGTATTGCCGTCGACGGCCACCGTGACCCCAGTGGGGATCGAGACGGGCAGTTTTCCGATTCGCGACATGAGGATTCTCCTACCAGACCATGGCGACGAACTCGCCGCCGGTGCGCGCCTGCCGCGCTTCACGGTCGGACATCAAGCCCTTGTTCGTGCTGAGGATCGCCAGGCCGAGGCCGTTGCGGACGCGCGGGATCTCGCCGGCACCGACGTAGCGGCGCAGGCCCGGGGTCGAGACGCGCTGAAGCTGGCGGATGACGGACTGACCGCCCGCGGCATACTTGAGCCGCACGCGCAGCACCTGCCGTCCCTCGTCGGTCTGGAGCGTCTGATAATCCTGAATGTAGTTGTTCTCTTTCAGGATTCTGGCGATTTCGGTCTTCATCCGTGACACCGGAATGTCGACGCGGCGGTGCTTCGATCCGCAGGCATTGCGGATGCGCGTCAGCATGTCGGCGATCGGGTCGGTCATGCTCATGGCTGAATCTGCTCTCCTCTCGTATCCGAGTTGGACGTGGAGGAATAGGGTGAAATGTGGATCTGACTACTCGCGATCTCAGGTCTCTGGTCTCCGGTCTCTGGGCAGTTCCCAGTGACCAGTGACCCGTGACCTGTGACCTCTATTACCAGGATGCTTTCCGTACGCCCGGAATCATCCCCTGCAACGACAACTCGCGGAAACAGATGCGGCACAAGCCGAACCGGCGCAGGAACGCGCGCGAGCGGCCGCAGCGGCCGCACCGGTTGTGGACGCGGACCTTGAACTTCGGCTTCCGCTTGCTCTTCTCGATCATCGCCTTACGAGCCATCTGGATCTCTCTGAACTAGGTGAGTGTCGGCGTCACGCGGCGCCGCGCGTCTTCTTCTCGTCCGTCCGGAACGGCATGCCGAGCTCGCGCAACAACGCCATCGCGTGGTCGTCGCGGTTCGTGCTCGTCACGAACGTGATGTCCATGCCGTGGATCGAGTCGATCGAGTCGTAGTTGATCTCGGGGAAGATCATTTGCTCCTTGAGCCCGAGCGAATAATTCCCACGGCCGTCGAACGACCGCGTCCCCAGACCTCTGAAATCGCGGATTCGCGGAATCGCGACGCTGATGAAGCGGTCGAGGAACTCCCACATCCGCGCGCCGCGCAGCGTCACGGCCGCGCCGATCTCCTGCCCCTGGCGGAGCCCGAAGTTGGAGATCGACTTCTTCGCCTTCTTCCGCACCGGCTGCTGGCCGGTGATGATCGCCAGCTCGTCGATGACCGAGTCGAGCGCCTTCGGCTGCTTGATCGCTTCGCCGACGCCGACGTTGAGCACGATCTTCTCGAGCCGCGGCACCTGATGCGGATTCGCGTAGGAGAACTGCTGCGTCAGCTTCGGGCGAACGGTCGCCTGATAGAAGTCGCGGAGGCGCGGCGCGGGCACGGGCAGCTTCGCGCCGGCGTGCGGACCACGCGCGGGCGCTTCGCCCCCCTTTTTCTTTCCTTTGCCCTTAGCGGGTTTCTGTTCTTTGTTGGCCATGGGTCTCAGTCCTGTGTCGGGCTACTTCAGCACTCGCGGAATCGCTTCGCCGCTCTTCACGGCGATCCGCTCCTTCGTTCCGTCGTCGTCGATCTGCCGGCGCGTGCGCGTCGGCTCGCCCTTCTTGGGATCGAGGAGCATGACGTTCGACGCGTGAATCGGCGCCGGGAAGTCGACGATCCCGCTCTGCTCTTCGGCCGTCCGCGCGCGGCGATGGCGCTTCACGATGTTGATGCCTTCGATCGTCACGCGGCCCGTCCGGTGGTCCACGCGGATGATCTTGCCTTCCTTCCCCTTGTCGTCGCCGCGCATCACGCGAACGGTGTCGCCCTTGGTCACGTGCACCTTCACGCGGGCGGCGTTGTCCTCGTGGCGCTTGCGGTTGACGGCGCGCGGCCGGTCGGTCTTGCGATGTTTGAGATGTCGCATGTCAGATCACCTCGGGCGCCAGCGACACGATCTTCATGTACCGCTTCTCGCGCAGCTCGCGCGCGACGGGACCGAAGATGCGGGTCGCCCGCGGCTCCCCTTGGTCGTTGATGATGACCACGGCGTTCTCGTCGAACCGGATGTAGCTCCCGTCCTTCCGCCGCGTCTCCTTCGCCGTCCGCACCACGACGGCGCGCGCGACGTCGGACTTCTTCACGGTGCCGTTGGGCAGCGCGTCTTTCACGGCGACGATCACGACGTCGCCGAGGCCGGCGTAGCGCCGGCGCGTTCCGCCAAGGACGCGGATCACCAGGGCACGCTTCGCGCCCGAGTTGTCCGCCACCTTGACTATGGATTCCTGTTGAATCATCGATTCGTCTCCCGGCTCAGCGCGCCCGCTCGACGATCTCGACGACGCGCCATCGTTTGTCCTTCGACAGCGGGCGCGTCTCCGTGATCCGGACGGTATCGCCGGTCTTGGCCGCGTTCTGTTCGTCGTGTGCTTTCACGCGCGTCGTACGCGTGACCATCTTGCCGTACACGGGGTGCGGAACGCGGCGCTGAATCGCCACGACCACGGTCTTCTGCATCTTGTCGCTCACCACGAGCCCCGTGCGGACCTTCCGTGATCCGCGCTCGCTGGCGCTTCCAGCCGCCGGCGTCGCGCCGTTGTTCGTCGTCATGTCAGGCATTGGTTCTCCGCTTTCCGGCCGTCTTGGCGCTCGCCTTGGCCTTGGCAACCGGCTTCGCGCTCGCCTTGGCAACCGGTTTCGCGCTCGTCGCCGCGCTCGCCACGGCTCCCCCCCCCTTCCGACCGTCTCGCGCAGCACAGTCTTGAGGCGCGCGATGTCGCGCCGGATCACGCGCAGACGCAGCGGATCCTCGAGCGGTTCCGTCGCGCTGCGGAACTTGAGGCGGAACTGCTCCTCCTCGAGCTCACGCACGCGAGTCACGATGTCCTCCGTCCCCATTTCACGAATCTCTTCAGCTCGCATCGCTCAGGCTCCTCCCTCCGCGCCTTCGCGCGTGACGAACTTGGTGCGCACCGGCATCTTGGCCGCCGCGAGCGCCATCGCCTTCTCGGCGATCTCGCGCGTCACGCCTTCGAGCTCGAAGAGCACGCGGCCGGGGCGGACGACCGCCACCCACATCTCCGGCGATCCCTTGCCTTTGCCCATGCGCGTTTCGGCGGGCTTCTTGGTGATCGGCTTGTCGGGGAAGAGGCGGATCCACACCTTGCCGCCGCGCTTGATGTGACGCGTGAGCGCCACGCGCGCCGCCTCGATCTGGCGCGCCGTGATCCACCCCGGCTCCACCGTCTGCAGCCCGTACGTGCCGAACGATACTTCGCCGCCGCGCGTCGCCAGGCCGCGCGTGCGGCCCTTGAATCGCTTGCGGAATTTCACTCGCTTCGGTGCCAGCATTGCTCGCTCGTCTCCTTACATGCCGGAGGAGTAGGTAGTGCCGCGGCGATCCTCGACCTTCTCACCCTTGAAGATCCAGACCTTCACGCCGATGGCGCCGAAGGTCGTCTTCGCGGTCGACGTCGCGTAGTCGATGTCCGCCCTCAGCGTGTGCAGGGGAACTCTGCCCTCGTGATAGCCCTCGACGCGCGCGATCTCCGCGCCGCCGAGCCGGCCGCCCGCCTTCACTTTGATGCCCTGCGCGCCCATGCGCATCGCGCTCTGCACCGCGCGCTTCATCGCGCGGCGGAACGAGATGCGCTGCGCCAGCTGGCTCGCGATGTTGTCGGCCACCAACTGCGCGTCGAGCTCGGGACGCTTGATCTCTTCGACGTTGATCCCGACTTCCTTGCCCGTGAGGTGCGCCAGCTCGTCGCGCAGCTTGTCCACCTCGGCGCCCTTCTTTCCGATGACGACGCCCGGGCGTCCGGTGTGCAGCGTGACGACGACTTTCCCCGGCTTGCGGTCGATCACGATGTCCGCGATCGCCGCGTGCCCGAGACGCGCCTTGAGATACTTGCGCAGCAGCTCGTCCTCGCGCAGCAGCGCGGGCAGCTCGCGCCCCGCGTAGTAACGCGACTTCCAATCCTTCGAGATGCCGAGTCGGAATCCGATCGGATGCGTCTTCTGTCCCATTACCGGCTCCCCCGCTCGGCGACCACGATTTCAATGTGGCTCGTGCGTTTTTGGATTGGAGTGGCGCGCCCCATCGCGGCCGGCGTGAACCGCTTGAGCTTCTGGCCTTCGTTCACGACCGCGCGCGTGATGTACAGATCGTCCACGTCGATCGACGTGTTGCCCTCACGCGCCGCGTGCTCGGCGTTCGCGACGGCCGAGCGCAGCGTCTTCTCGATCTGTTTCGCGGCGTGCTTCTTCGAAAACTGCAGATAGGCGAGCGCGTCGTTCACGCTCTTGCCCCTGATCTCGTCGATGACGAGCCGCATCTTGTAGGGCGACTGGCGCGCGGAGCGCTGCGTCGCACGGGCTTGGGCGGCCATGGCTTATCTCCCTCCGCGCGGGCCGGGACCCGACGCCGCCGGAGCGGCGGCGGCCGGTGCGGCGGCGGTGCCCGCGGCCGGCGTCGGCGCCTTCTTGTCGACGGCCTTCTGTCCCGTGTGTCCGCGGAACAGGCGCGTCGGCGCGAACTCCCCAAGCTTGTGGCCGACCATGTTCTCGGTCACGTACACCGGGATGAACTTGTTCCCGTTGTGCACGGCGAACGTGTGGCCGACGAACTCGGGCAGCACGGTGCTCGCCCGCGACCAGGTCTTGATCACGCGCTTCTCGTTCTTGGCGGCCATGGCCTCGACCTTCTTGGCCAGCGCCTCTTGAACGAACGGACCTTTCTTTACGCTACGTCCCATAGGATCGATACCTTATTGAGTCGCTTTGCCGCGCTTGCGGCCGCGGACGATGAGGCGCTGCGACGACTTCTTCTTGTTGCGCGTCTTGACGCCTTCCTTCTTGCCCCACGGACTCACGACGTTGCGGCCGCCGCGCGTGCGGCCACCGTGCGGATGGTCCACCGGGTTCATGACTTCGCCGCGGACCTTCGGGCGACGACCGAGCCATCGCGTCTTCCCGGCCTTGCCCCACGACACGAGCTCGTGCTCCTCGTTGCCGACGACGCCGATCGTCGCCAGGCAGCGCGCGTGGATGAGCCGCATCTCGGTCGACGGCATGCGCACCGTGACGTACTCGCCTTCCTTGGCGACGACCTGCGCCGACATCCCCGCCGACCGGCACAGCTGTCCGCCCTTCCCGATCTTCAATTCGATGTTGTGGACGGAGGTGCCGAGCGGCATCTCCGAGAGCGGCAACGTGTTGCCCGTGCGGATGTCCGAGCCGGGGCCGGACATGATCGTGTCGCCGACGGCGAGCCCTTTCGGGTGCAGGATGTAGCGCTTCTCGCCGTCGCTGTACGTCACGAGGGCGATGCGCGCCGAGCGGTTCGGGTCGTACTCGATCGTCGAGATCGTCCCCGGGATACCGTGCTTGTTCCGCTTGAAATCGATGACGCGGTACTGGCGCTTGTGCCCGCCGCCACGGCGGCGCATCGCGATGTGGCCGTGGTTGTCGCGCCCGCCGCTCTTCTTCAGCGGCTCGAGGAGCGACTTCTCCGGCTCGACCGCGCTCAGCTCGGAGAAATCCGACACCGAGCGGAATCGCGTGCCCTTCGTGACCGGTTTGAATTGGCGAATTGGCATTGGTTCGTGTGCTCGCGCTCAGGCTTCGAAGAACGGCTCGATCTTGTCGCCCTCGCGGAGCGTCACGATCGCCTTCTTCCAGTTGGGGCGGTGTCCCAGGGTGCGGGTCGCGCCGGCGCGCTTTTCCTTGCCGCGCACGTTCATCGTCCAGATGTTCGTGACCTTCACGCCGAACAGCTGCTCGATGGCCGCGCGGATCTGCGTCTTGGTCGCCTCGCGGTGCACCTCGAACGCGTATTCGCCGCGGTTCTGATAGGCGGCCGACGTTTTTTCGGTGATCAGCGGCCGCACGATGGTGCGATGGACGGTAGGCATCGATTACTTCCCCTTCTTCTTTGAGGTGCGCGACTTCGAGCGCGCGCCCGCCGACTTCTTCGCGGCCTTGGCCGGCGACTTCTTCGCGGCGGCTTTCGCCTTCGTCGCCCCGGCCGCGGCAGCCTTCGCCGCCTTCTTCGCCGGAGACTTCGACTTCGTCGCGCGCGACGGCGCGGCATGCTTGGCGCCGGCCTCGTCGCGCTCGGCCAACGGCGTGAGCGGGTAGCCGATCGCGTCCGACTCGATCAACACGACGTCGGACCAGAGCACGTGATACGTCGAGACGTCGCCGTACGGCATGACGTGCACCATCGGCAGATTGCGGCCGCTGAGGAACACGTTCGGCTTCGATCCGTCGGTGAGGATGAGCACCTTCTGCTCGGCGACGCCGAGCGTGTCGACGAGCGCCTGGAGGCGCGACGTCTTCGGCGAGTCGTACTCGAAGCGGTCGATGACGAAGATCGCGTTCTCGCGAGCGCGCGCGTTGAGGGCGCTCTTGCGGGCGAGGGCGCGCACCTGGCGCGGCACGTACTGCGCGTAGCTGCGCGGGATCGGTCCGAAGACCGTGCCGCCGCCGACCCATTGCGGAGCGCGCATCGAGCCCTGTCGCGCGCGGCCGGTTCCCTTCTGCTTCCAGGGCTTCTGGTTTCCGCCGATGACGAACTTGCGGATCTTCGTCGCCGCGTTGCCCTGCCGCTGGTTGGCGAGGTACGCCTTCACCGCCTGGTGCATCACCGGCATGTTCACGGTGCCGTCGAACAGCTCGCCGGGCAGCGCGATCGAATCGCGCGCCGTCCCGCGGGCGCTGTACGCGTTGGCCCGGAATGAGGTTTCGGTCGTGGTATCAGCCATGAGAGTTCTCTAGAGCCCTAGCTCTGCTTGCGCACGACCACGACACCGCCCGGCTTTCCGGCGACGGACCCGCGGACGTAGATCAGGTTGCGCTCGGCGTCGATCTTCTCGACGCGAAGGTGAATCGCCGTACGCCGGGCGTCGCCGTAGTGCCCCGGCATCTTCTTGCCCTTGATGACGCGCGACGGATCCGTCCCGGGTCCGACCGAGCCCGGGCGGCGATGCTTCGTGTTGCCGTGTGTGTTCGGGCCGCCACCGATTCCGTGGCGCTTGACGACGCCCTGAAAGCCGTGTCCCATGGACGTGCCGGTGACCTTCACGGTGTCGCCGACGGCGAAGACGTCGACCTTCACGACGTCGCCGATGCTGTACGACGGGATCTGCGCCTTCGCGTTCCCCGGCTCGTCGAGCCGGACCGAGCGCAGCACGCGGGGCGGCGCCTCGAGCCCCGCCTTCTTGGCGTGGCCGACGGCGGCGAGCGTCGCGCGATGTCCCTTCGGCGCGCCCTCGCCCCGCTTCGACGCGCGACGGAGACGCGACGTGCCGAGGCCGAGCTGCACCGAGGTGTAGCCGGACTTCGCCGGGTCGGTGACCGCGACGACCGGATTCGGCGGCGCTTCGATCACCGTCACCGGGATCTGCTGCCCCGCCTCGTTGAAGATCTGGGTCATGCCCAGCTTTTTGCCTACGATACCGATCATAAGAAGTCTCATTCCTCGTAGTCACTGCCGGCCGGGTGGCCGAATGGCAGTTGGACTGTGGGGCCGGCTGCTGAGGGCTCTGGTCTCCGGTCTCGGGTCTCGGCAGTTACCAGAGACCAGGGACCTGTGACCGGTGACCTTGAGTGTTCAGTCAACCAGTCCTCGATTAGTGCGCTCCCTACTCCACCTTGATCTCGACGTCGACCCCAGCCGGCAGATCCAGCTTCGTCAACGCATCGACCGTCTGGGCACGCGAGTCGAGGATGTCGATCACGCGCTTGTGCGTCTTGAGCTCGAACTGCTCGCGGGACTTCTTGTCGACGTGCGGCGAGCGGAGGACCGTCCACCGCTGCGTCTTCGTCGGGAGCGGGATCGGGCCCGACACCTGCGCGCCCGTCTTCTCCGCCGTCCGCACGATGTCCGCCGACGCCTGATCGATCACCGCGTGATCGAACGCCTTGAGACGGATGCGAATTCTGCCAGCCATGTGTGTTCCCGAATGAGAGCGTAAACCCTGAACTGCTCGACAGCTGGACGGCTGGACAGCAAGACAGCCGTCAAGCTGTCAGGCTGTCCTGCCGTCAGGCACCGTCAGGCAAGAATCTTCGTCACGACACCGGCGCCGACCGTGCGGCCGCCCTCGCGGATGGCAAACCGGACCTGCTCTTCCATCGCGATCGGCGTGATCAGCTCGATCATCATCTGGATGTTGTCGCCCGGCATGACCATCTCCGTGCCGGCCGGCAACTCGATCGAGCCCGTCACGTCCGTCGTGCGGAAGTAGAACTGCGGGCGGTAGCCCTTGAAGAACGGCGTGTGGCGGCCGCCCTCGTCCTTGGTCAGCACGTAGACCTCGGCCTCGAACTTCGTGTGCGGCGTGATCGAGCCGGGCTTGGCGAGCACCATGCCGCGCTCGATCTCGTTCTTGTCGACGCCGCGCAGGAGCAGGCCGACGTTGTCGCCGGCCTGGCCGTCGTCGAGCAGCTTGCGGAACATCTCGACGCCGGTGACGACCGACTTCTTCGTCGAGCCGAAGCCGACGAGCGCGATTTCCTCGCCGACCTTGATCTTGCCGCGATCGATACGGCCCGTCGCCACCGTGCCGCGGCCCGTGATCGAGAACACGTCCTCGACCGGGAGCAGGAACGGCTTGTCGACTTCGCGCACCGGCTGCGGGATGTAGGTGTCGAGGGCGTTGTAGAGCTCCTCGATCTTGCCGACCCAATTCGCGTCGCCGCTGATCGCGCCGCTGGCCGAGCCGCGGATGACCGGGGCTTCGTCGCCGGCGTAGTCGTACTTGCTCAGCAGCTCGCGCACCTCGAGCTCGACGAGGTCGAGCAACTCGGCGTCGTCGACGAGGTCGCACTTGTTGAGGAAGACGACGATCTGCGGCACGTTGACCTGGCGGGCGAGCAGGATGTGCTCGCGCGTCTGCGGCATCGGGCCGTCGACCGCGCTCACCACGAGGATGGCGCCGTCCATCTGCGCCGCGCCCGTGATCATGTTCTTCACATAGTCGGCGTGGCCCGGGCAGTCGACGTGCGCGTAGTGGCGCTTCGGCGTCTCGTACTCGACGTGCGACGTCGCGATGGTCAGAATCTTCGTCGCGTCGCGGCGCCCCTGCGACTCCGACGCCTTCGCCACCTGGTCGTACGAGATGTACTTCGTCCCGTAGCCCTTGTCGGCCGACACTTTCGTGAGCGCCGCCGTCAGGGTCGTCTTGCCGTGGTCAACGTGGCCGATCGTGCCGACGTTCACATGCGGCTTGTTCCGCTCGAACTTTGCCTTTGCCATTGTACGAGTCCTGGTTGGTTTGAATCCGAAGTCCAAATGCGAGCACGGGATCAGTCGTCCCCGCTTCCCTCGTCCCGCGTCCTGCCCGTTAGCCCTTCACCTTCGCGATGATCTCCTCGGCCTTGCTCTTCGGCACTTCCGCGTAGTGCGCGAATTCCATCGAGTACACCGCGCGGCCTTGCGACATCGAGCGCAGCTTCGTGGAGTACCCGAACATCTCGGCAAGCGGCACTGTCGAGGCGATCACCTGCGCTTCGCCTCGCTGCGTCATCCCGCCGATCTTGCCGCGGCGCGCCGAGAGATCGCCCAGCACGTCGCCCATGAACGAATCCGGCGTCACGACCTCGACGTTCATCATCGGCTCGAGAATCACCGGGTGCGCCTTCTTCGCCGCTTCCTTGAACGCCATCGAGCCCGCGATCTTGAACGCCATTTCGCTGGAGTCTACGTCGTGGTACGAGCCGTACACGAGCTCGACCTTTACGTCGACCATCGGATAGCCCGCCAGCACGCCGTTCTCCAGTGCTTCCTTGATGCCCTGTTCGACCGGCGCGATGTATTCGCGCGGGATCACACCGCCGACGATCTTGTCCTCGAACACGAAGCCCGCGCCCGTCTCGGACGGCTCCATGTTGATCACCACATGGCCGTACTGTCCCTTGCCGCCCGACTGCCGGATGAACTTGCCCTCGACCTTCTCGACGCGCTTGCGGATCGTCTCCCGGAACGCGACCTGCGGCTGACCGATGTTCGCGTCGACCTTGAACTCGCGCAGCATGCGGTCGACGATGATCTCGAGGTGCAGCTCGCCCATTCCGGAGATGATCGTCTGGCTCGTCTCCTCGTCGGTGTGGACGCGGAACGTCGGGTCTTCCTCCGACAACTTCGCCAGCGCGATGCCGAGCTTGTCCTGATCCGCCTTCGTCTTCGGCTCGATGGCGACGTCGATGACCGGATTCGGGAACTTCATCGCCTCGAGGATGATCGGATGATCATCGTCGCACATCGTGTCGCCGGTGCGCGTGTCGCGGAGGCCGATCGCGGCGGCGATGTCGCCGGCGCGCACCTCCTCGATCTCCTCGCGCTTGTTCGCGTGCATCTGCAGCACGCGGCTCACGCGCTCGCGCTTGTCCTTGGTCGAGTTGTAGACGTACGAGCCCGACTTGAGCACGCCCGAGTACACGCGGAAGAACGTCAGTTTCCCGACGAACGGATCGGTCGCGATCTTGAACGCGAGCGCCGCGAACGGCGCGTCGTCCGAGACCGGACGCTCGGCGTGGTGCTCGTCGTGGTGCGGGAGGTGCCCCTCGATCGCCTTGACGTCCACCGGCGCGGGGAGATAGTCGATCACCGCGTCGAGCAGCGCCTGCACGCCCTTGTTCTTGAACGACGCGCCGCACAGCACCGGAATCATGTTGCCGGCGACCGTCGCCTTGCGGATCGCGCTTCGGATCTCCTCGCAGGACAGCTCTTCGCCGTTCAGGTACTTCTCCATCACGCTGTCGTCGTTGGCGACGGCGTGATCGATCAACGCGTGGCGCGCCTGCTCGACCGCATCGCGGTACTCGGCCGGCACGTCGACGACGTCGAACTTCTTGCCCAGCGACTCGTCGTCGAAGATGTACTGCTTGCGCTCGATGACGTCGATGTGGCCCGTGAAGAGCTCACCGGATCCGACGGGGAGTTGCAGCGGAAACGCGTTCTTGGAGAGTCGGTCGCGAATCATCGTCATGCAGCGATCGAAGTCGGCGCCGACGCGGTCCATCTTGTTGGCGAAGATGAGGCGCGGCACGCCGTAGCGGTCGGCCTGCCGCCAGACGGTTTCGGTCTGCGGCTCGACGCCGGCGACGGAATCGAGGAGCGTGACGGCGCCGTCGAGCACGCGAAGCGAGCGCTCGACTTCGACGGTGAAGTCGACGTGTCCCGGCGTGTCGATGATGTTGATGCGGTACTCGGTACCGTGGCGCGTCCAGAACGCGGTCGTCGCGGCGGACGTGATCGTGATGCCGCGCTCCTGCTCCTGCTCCATCCAATCCATCGTCGCGGTGCCTTCGTGCACCTCGCCGATCTTGTGCGCCTTGCCGGTATAGTAGAGGATGCGCTCGGTCGTAGTCGTCTTACCGGCATCGATGTGGGCCATGATGCCGATATTGCGATAGTGGTCGAGCGGTGTTTCGCGGGCCATATGAAGTCAGTTCAGCGAATCGAAGTCGTTGTGAGTCGTCGTGCGATGACCACCAGCAAAAACGCGGGTGGACCGGACCCCTCGAGAGGGCGGTATCCATCCGCAGTCGCCGGGTGCGCTCGCCGCTGCTGCGCGAGTGGGGACCCAAGGCGCGCCCGTCCCGAACCAGCCGTCGCGTCACCGCGTTGTTACCGCGCGGTCCGCGACTCGGGATGAACGTCAGATTGTCCTGCGTTTCTTTTCGGGAGCCGCAGCGCTCACTCGAGCGCGTCAGCCGGAGCAGACCCCTGCGTCATGCAGGCCCATAAGAGTCGGCGCGCAGTACGCCGATGGATCGCTCGCGGTTGGCCTCGAAGCGAGGCGCCAAAACCCGGAGCCCTTTGAAGTTATCGGGGTTTCGGCGGGTGTCAACCGGTGGACAGTGGTGGTGGGCTGGTCGCCGGGAGCGGACCTTCACCTCTTCGCCGTCTCGTTCGCGATCACGATGACGCCCGCGAGCGTCTGCCCCCAGCAATACGCCCGACCGGCCGCCGTTGTGGCGCACGAGGACGATCCCCCGGCCGCGATGTGCGTGAGGCGTTCGCCGAGCTCGACGCGGACCGGCGTCGCCGAGCATTCGAATGGTCCACAGCGAGCGATGGAGGTGCCCCCGAGGCGGCCGTCGATACCCAACCCCCAGCAGTATCCATCGCCGCCCGCGGTCACAGCGCAGGTGTGTGTCCCTCCGACGCTTACCTCGACGAAACGGGTCCCCGACGGCGCCGGGATTCGCCCGACCGTCGAGTCCGGGTCGGCGACGCCGAGGCGCCCATGGCGATTCGTTCCCCAGCAGACCACATCACCTTGGCTCGTGACCGCGCAACTGTACGCCCCACCCGAGCTCAGTTGAACGACGCGTTCGCTTGCCAGGACTCGAGTAGGGATTGCCTTCCACGCGACATTCGGATCCGCCAGGAGTTGCCGCTCGCGGTTGTCGCCCCAGCACACGAGCGACGCGGCGGCGATGCCGCACGTGTGTGTCCCGCGCGCGCTGATCGCACTGAAAAGGAGGGAGTCGCTGACTAGCCGCGGAGTGCGGTTGCACGCGACCCCCCCGTCACAGATCTGCGCGGTTCCGGCGCGACCCAATTGCCCGGCGTCCGCGCGACCCCAGCAGTACGCGCGCCCCTGGGCGAGTCCGCACACGTGCTCGAACCCCGCCGACAGCGAATCGAATCGCATGCCGATCGCGATCGGCATGGATACGGTCGAACACGGAAGTCCGCCGCAGACCTCACGGACCGTTGCGTCGCCCATGACGCCTGACACGTCCGCACCCCAGCAATACGGATATCCGCCCGCCGTGAGCGCGCATGTTTGCGTGGCGCCGGCCACGACCTGTTTGAATTGCTGAAAGCTCGCCACACGGACGGCGCGATCCGGTGACGACGCGGTCGATCCGTTGCCGAGTTGGCCCCACTGCCCGTCGCCCCAACAGTAGATGGTGCCCGCATCGTCGAGCGCGCAGTAGTGAGCGCTTCCAGCGGAGATCGACACGAGATGCGGCGAATCGGAAGGACTCGGCTGCGCTTGCGCCGACCCGACATCGACAAATAGTAGGAGGGCGATGATCGATCTCGAGAGAGCCGTGAAACGGCGCATTTGGTTGCTCCGGGGTGAATCGTCGCCGACGCATCCGCGTTGCTCGACTTTGCGGTCGTCGGTACGTTGGAGCTTGGTTTTCGCCGGTTCCCTGGCTCTTCCGCGGCTCTTCCTCGGACGCTAAGCGTCGCCAATCGTCTGACTATCGTCCGGTCTCCGTGACTTCGCTCGCGTGTCCGGGCACCGTCACCGGCCTTCATTAGGACCGCGCCATGATCGAGTTGAGCGTTCTGGGCCCGATCCAGTTGCGCGGCGCAGACGGCCACGAACTCTCGGCGGTGTTGGCACAGCCCAAACGCCTGGCGCTGCTCGTCTATCTCGCCGCGGCGCGCCCCCGGGGATTTCAGCGACGCGACAAGCTCGTCGCGCTCTTCTGGGCCGATTTCGACCAGGCGCGCGCGCGACAAGCGCTGAACAAGGCGGTGCACGTGTTGCGGCGGAGCCTGGGCGACGCAGCCATCGTTTCACGCGGCGACGACGAGATCGCGCTGGATGACGCAGTCGTCTCTTTGGACGTGCGGCTCTTCGACGCCGAGATCGCCGCCGGCAGCGCGGCCGCCGCGCTGGTTCGATACCGTGGTGAGTTCGCCGACGGCCTGTATGTCGACGACGCCACAGAATTCGACCAGTGGCTGTCGATGGAGCGCGACCGTGTGCGACAGACGGCATCGCGCGCCGCCGGTGAGGCCGCCGATGCGAGCGTGGCCGGATCGGCGACATCGATCGAGTTGGCGCGTCGCGCGCTCGAGCTGTCGCCGCACGACGAGCTCGCGCTACGCCGGCTGATGCTGTCGCTGCGCCACGCCGGCGACAACGCGGGCGCGGCCCACGAGTACGACACTTTCGCCCGGCGGCTTCGCGATGAGCTCGACCTCGCTCCGTCGCCGGAAACGCAGGCGTTGCGGTCGTCACTGAACGCACCTGGCGGAACGCCCGGAGCGAACGCGTCGGCGTCGCTCGATCAGCGACCCGACGTCGCGGCACCACTCGCCGCTCCGGCAGACCCCAAGTCCGCGTCCGAAATCCGCGCGAAGCATCGCTCGTGGCCACTCGCCGCCGCGGTGTTAGTGAGTATTGCTCTGGGCGGAGCCGTCTTTCTGAATCGCGCGCTTCGAGCGCCGCCCCCCCGGCGCCGGCAGATCCGCATCGCCTGGTCGTGGCCACGCTGGAGAATCGTGACGGGTGATTCGACGCTCGATCAGCTCGGGGCGATGACATCCGACTGGCTCACGCAAGGCATCGTCGCGGCGAGTCTGGTCAGCGTCACCACATCGCCGAACCCGACTCCCCGCGCCGAAACGCCGCGACAGCTCTCCGCGTCGACGGGAGCGGGACTGGTGATGACGGGGGCGTACTACAAGCGGGGCGACAGCGTCGTGTTCGAAGCACAGCTCTGGAGCGCCGCCGACAACGCCGTCAAGCAAGTGTTCCAGCCGGTGACGGTCGGCGAACACGACGTTCAGCTGGCGCTCGACTCGCTTCGCCGGCAGGCGTTGACGATCGTCGCGCTCGCCGTGTCGCCGGAGCGCGCGTCGTCACTCGTCCGGGGCAGCCCGAGGGCGCCTGCCTACGAAGCCTATCGGGAGTACGTGCAGGGCATTGACCTGTTCGCCGAGCGAAGCCCGCGCGCATACGAGCATTTCGTGCGAGCGGCGAGGATCGACACGTCGTTCGCCGTAGCCGCTCTCGCCGTCGCCGCGTCGCTGTTGTACGACAATCCCGCGTCGCCGGTGCTCGACTCGATCTTCACCGCGCTCTCGGGGAGACCGTCGGCACTTTCGGAGCAGTCGCGTGTCTGGCTGAGCGCGATGCAGGCGTCGCGTCGCGGCGACATTGTCGAATCGACGCGGCTCCTCGGCGACCTCGCGCGACTCGCCCCGGCGTCGCTCTTTCCGTACGTGTACTCGCAGTCGCTCGAGACTGTCGGCCGGGTTCGTGAGGCGTCGGCGGCACTGCGCACGATGAGAAGCTCAGGGGGCTCGACGCGCTTTTTCGCGTATTGGGTGAGCGCCGGCATGTATGACGACATGCTCGGCGACCAGGACGCGGCGCGAGAGAACGTGCGAGAAGGCGCGCGCGAGTTCCCGCGCGACATCCCGATCGCGGCGACGGCTGTGCGATACTTCGCGTCGACAGGGCAGCTGAAGGAAGCGGACTCCGTCGTCGATGACGCGATGACGATGGCGACGCGGCCGGGGTGGGACGCCGGATCGGTCATCGCCGTGGCGGCGCTCGAAGCGGCGGCGCACGGCCACGGGGACTGGGTGCCGCACGCGCGGGCGCGCGGCCTCGCATGGTACAACGGGTTGTCCGCCGATGAACGGGCGCGCGAAGCGAAAGGCTTTGGGCTGACGTGGGTGCTGTATTCGATTCAAGCGTGGCCTGAGCTCGAGGCGCGCGTGACGCAGCTCGCGCACGACGCGCCGAACGACCCGCGGTGGATCGGCTATCAGGGATTGATCGCGGCGCACCGCGGCGACACGACGTCGGCGCGTCGAGCCGAGCGATCGTTGGCGGCGTTCGCCCTTCCGCCCAATGCACCGCCCGGCGCGATCGGATTCTTCCTCCAATCCCGGGCACGCATCGCGGCCATGCTCGGGGATCGCGAAGGCGCGGTCGAGTTGCTGAGCCGCGCGCTGGCGAATGGCGCGCGTTACACGGTGTACCTCCACACCGAGCCGGCGTTCGCGTCGCTTCGCGGCTACGAGCCGTTCACGCGGCTCGTCACACCGCACTAACCGGTCTACCGTTCCCGACGTGCCTTCTCCTTCCGGACAGATCATCGCGATGGGCGGCGGCGGGTTCTCCATGGAACCGCACAACTCGCTCCTCGACGACTACGTTCTCGCGCAATCCCGACGTTCGAAGCCGCGCATCTGCTTCCTCGGATGTGCGAGCGGCGACGCCTCGGCGTACGTCGAGAAATTCTACCGCGCGTTCAGCCAGCAACGCTGCGAGCCGACGCATTTGCCGATGTTCGACACGCCGCCGCCGGACATCGCGCGCATTGTTCCGCGGCAGGACGTGTTCTACGTCGGCGGCGGGAGCACGCGCAATTTGCTCGTGCTTTGGCGGGAGTGGGGATTGGATCGGCTCCTCGCCCGCGAATGGCGCCGAGGCAAGGTCTTCGCCGGGCTCAGCGCGGGCTCGCTCTGCTGGTTCGAATCGGGCGTCAGCGATTCGTTCGGCCCGCGGCTCGCGCCCGTCCATGCGCTTGGCTGGATCCGCGGCAGCCACTGCCCGCATTACGACGGCGAGTCCGAGCGCCGCCCGGCGTACCACGCGCTCGTGGGCGCGGGTCGGCTTCCGGCCGGCTATGCAGCCGACGATGGCGCCGCGCTCCACTTCATCGGCAGAAAGCTCCACCGCGTCGTGAGCTCCCGGCCGAACGCGAAGGCCTATCGCGTCGCGCGCGCCGGCCGAACCGTGACCGAGCGGCCGCTCGAGACCGAGTTTCTGGGCGCTCGCCGGGGTGCGCGGCGCCGAGACTGAAACGAATCGCATCGGTCCGTTTCGACTTCCCCCGGCTTTCCCCGTGACGCGCGGGGTCATCGGACCATCTAGAGGATATGACAAAGCTGATGGTCTTCATCGGCGCGACGGTGGGCGGGTCGATCGGGTGGTGGCTCGGCGCCTTTGCCGGGTTCTTCGCCGCCTTCATGCTGAGCATGGTCGGCACCGGCGTCGGGATGTACGTCGGGCGCCGCTTCGCGCTGGAACATTTGCAGTAGTCGCTGGTGGTCGCCGAGACCGGCACGAATCCGCCGCAATCCGGGCACGGGGAGCGACGTGTTTCTTTGTGCGCTCAGGTGGCCTCGCGATCGCGCTCGATTGCCTCGCAATCGACGTGCGGACATTCGGTTGCGACAGTCTGGTCGGTGCGCGTCCGCTGGTGTGCCCGCGTCTTGCACTTTGAGCATGTGCAAGGCTCGCGGCGCGGACAAAGCCGCGACGCGAAGTACCGAAGGAGAAGCAGGAGCAGCAATGCGTATTCACAGCCTACTCATAGCGGGCGCACTCGCGGGTTTGATGGCCAACGCCACCCCGTCCCGCGCCCTGGAAGTGAACGCGCCGGTGCATCACACGATGAAGCCGACGAGCCACCATCACAAACACGTCACCAAGCACGGCGGCTCTGAGAAGCACCTGGCTATCAAGAAGGACGGAACGACCCGAACGGCGGGCGGCACGGTTAGCAAGCAGTTGATGGGCAAGTCCAACCGGTCCGCGGAGCGCACCGGCCAATCGTTCCGGCGCTCGTCGAAGCACCATGTGAATTCGAGCAACGCCAGCATGAAGCACCACAAGAAATCGGGCCAGTCGAAAAAGTCCACGTCGGCCAAGTATCAGTGACGGGACTCACGCAGATCGCTGAATAGCACCCGATAGCACGACGCCCTCCGCCGGGATTCCGGCGGAGGGTTTTTTTTGCCTGCCAAGCCGAACTCTTTTCCTGTCGCGCCCGCCGAGTGTGCCCACCTCTTGCATTACAGGCTGCCGAGGTTGGCGGCTCCGCACGAGCCCGCGTCGCCGGCGACCGGTCGGTCGCGACGCGTCACTGCATCGACCGAAGAACGTGGAGCGATCTCCGTGCGACTTTATAAAATACTCATCACGGGTGCCGTGTTCGGCCTGGCCGTCGCGGCCTCCCCCGCCACGGCACTCGCGCAGGAAGGCACATTGCACAAGACGGGCGCGGCCGTGCATCACACGCTCAAGAAGAGCGGCAACGCGGTGAAGCGCGACGCCAAGAAGGTCGGGAGCGCTACCCACCAGACCCTTCGCGCCGCTGGCAACAAAACGAAGACGGTCGCCGGCAACGTGACGGGGATTCACAAGGTCGGCGGCTCGGCGGGCGCGGCCGCCCAGAAGGTGAGCCATGTCGGAAAGTCGGCCGCGCGCAGCACGAAGGCCGGGGTGAAGTCCTCCAAGGCGGCCGTTCACCACGACCTGCAGAAGATGGGTGATTCTACGAAGACCGCGGTCAAGAAGCCTGCGTAGGACGGAGCCCACTCGAAGCACGGGCCTGACACCAGCACACCGAATAAGGCTGGAAACGCTATTCCGAGCTGCCGCCGCGGTTCGAACACCAGTAGAGGCGACCGGTAACCGCCGTACTTCGCAGCGTGCACCCACCCACTACGGAGTCCGCGATTGCCAGGTATGGATCGAGAGACCGTTCCGGCCGGGCGGCCAGGTCGGTGTACGTGAACAACAACCAAACAGAGTCCTGGCTGCGTAGGACTTGTCGGAATCCCTCGAGGTAGGCATCCCCTCGCGGGTCGCTTCGGGACAAGACACCCGCACGCCGAAGCCAGCTTGCATAGCGGCTGTGGTGGTCGAGCATGCCAATGAACCGAAGCCCCGGCGGTGCGATCAGGCGCACAGTCGGTTGCGCGCGAAAATAGACCCACACAGGAGTGGCGGCGTCCATGCGAAGTGCGTCGCGGAGGAATCGGGACTCGGCCGCTTTGTCGGCGCGCACCGTTCGATACGTCGCGAATGCCGCGAGACCGAGCAGGGCGACATAGGCTCCAACCGTCGTCGCTGTTCGCGCGAGCGCACCCGCCCGCCGCCCCACGGCTTCGAAGAGTTCACTGGTACCGAGGGCGACCGGCACGAGCAGGATCGGCGCGGCAAACAGCAGGTGACGCGTGAAGCCGATTGGAAACAGCTTCGCCACATTCAGCGTCAGTATCGCGCCAAACAGCATCACGCTCGTCAGAACGAGATATGGGCTCTTTCGCGCCGCGAAGACGTTCACGCCGACGATGACCGCCGCCGCCACCAGCATGCCGATGTGGCGCGTTGTCGCTGCATGGCCCTCGGCGAAAGTGTTAAGGTACATGAATTCATATATTCTAGCGAACAACCATTCCAGAATCTGAGCATTCGAGCCGATCGAACCTCGGCGACTGAGGAATGTGTTGTAGACGTCCGAATACGCACTGAATTGCATGGCGGTCAGCGGGTCGGTCATCAGTTTCTTTATGGCGACGACAGGGACCACCGTAAGGACCGCGCACAATGACCACCAACCGAGCCATGCTGGCGGAACCGTCGGCGCAACGCCGACCTCTTTCCTCGCGCGACGCGCGCGCCACGAGTGAAGCACCAGCGTCGATCCGAGGACTGCGGCGGCGGGAATCGGCGCGGTAAACGAGAAGAAGCTCGCCACGAGCGTGACGGCCCAGAACCGCAAGGCCGAGCGAGCGTTGATCGAACGAGAAAGGTCGTACCCGGCGAAGAGGATCGCGGTCGTCGCGAGCGCGTCGGCGGCATACTGTTTGAGCTCGACCCCGTACGTCAGAATGAAATCGCTCGCCAGTAGAATGGCCGCCAACAAGACGGCGGCCTTGAGTCCGCCGTAGGCTGCCGCGAGCCGGAGGAGCAGATAGAACGTCGCGATCATCAAGACCGTGCTCACGGCCCGAACCGCGGCAATGAAGAATGGATCCGGCGCGATCGATCGAGCCAGATAGCACAGGACGAGATATCCCGGCGGCGCCGCCTGCTCGTAAAACGGGAGTGGTCGAAATAGATCGCCCAGCCCGACTGCCTTGATATTCAGTCCGAGCATGGCTTCATCGAGCCACGGATCCCGGGCAGGAACAAACAACCGGAGAACGAGGGCCGAGGCCAGCGCGCACACGAGCACAATGAGAACGCGCTCTATCGGTTGACCCGCCGTGGGCGACATCGGACCAGACTTGGCCATAATCAGGGCTCGCCCTGTGTTCGCTTACGGCGGCCCGACTGTTTCGCGCGAAAAGAGAGCGGCGGGAGAACGAGTCTCCGACTCTTGGACCACATTTCGCCGCGCGCCGTCAGCGACGACCAAGTTACTGTTGCGCTCCCCCGCCACGTTGTACAGCGGCCGATCGCGAGACTCCTCCAGGATGCGCACGAGGTACTCGCCCATCACGGCCAGAATGAGGAATACCAGAAAGAACATTGCGCTTGCCTGCAGCGAGCTGGTGGTCCATCCCTCGGCCACCTTCGCTTTGAGCAAGTAGATGAGCACCACGTACACCATGTACACCAGGTTCATGGCGCTGGCCAACAATCCGAGTCCGCTCACGATGCGGAGCGGGCGAGTCGAATGGGCGACGACGATGCCAATCGCTTCGGCGAACGACTCGATGAGCCCCCGATGCTGTCTCGTGGGTCGCAAGGCGATCGGCGAATACGGAAACGGTTCCACCGCGGCCGCCACCTCGAGGCTGAGCAGGCGGAGGTAGCGGTATTTGTCCTTCATCCGGGCAATGGCGTTGACCGCCTGCCGCGTCATCACGCGAAAGTAGCTCGAGTTCCGCGCCAGCCGGAGGTCGAAGAGCTTGGCCCCGATGGTATAGAATGCCGACGCGCCAAGCCTCGCCCAGGTCGGCTCGGCCCCACGGTGTGCGTGGACGCCGTACACCAGCTCGGCGCCCGCCCGCACCCTGGAAATCATGGCGGGTATCAGCGCCGGCGGGTCCGATGCCGGCAACATCACCACGACGTAGTCGCCGATCGCAGTGTCGAGGCCGGCCGCGATCGCGATCTCTGTTCCGTACTTTCGCGAAAGTCGCACGACGCGAATGCAGCGAAACCTCGCGAGAACCGAGCTGAGACGTTCGCTGCTGGAGTCCCTGCTGCCGTCATCGACCAGCAACAATTCGTAGTTGGCGTAGTTCGCCTCGAGTACGCCGAGCGTCTCCGCGACGAAGACGTCAATGATGTCCGCATCGTTGCTGATGGGCGCAACGACGGAGACGAAGTCATCTGAACGGCCGACTGCCCGGCCAACGGTATCGGTGAAACCGTCTCGCCGATCCATCTCGCCGGTCCATCTCACGATCGGAACTCGCCGCGTTCACGCATCCCGTCCAACTCGACGAGCACATCAAACACATTGTCGAGCTTCCCGCCCATCACGCTGATCAGACTTGGCATGGCGCGACTCCGCTGGAAGAGGATTGGTCTGCTGTCGCTTGTCTCACTAGTCGGGAGGACGGTTTTTGCCTCCCAGAGCGAGTCGTGATAACGGCAATCCGCTAACGCCGGAAGGTAGCGCTGTGCGTCCTTGATCATGGCGAGGTAACGACTCTGGCGGGGGGTCTGCGCGTCCGGATGACCCACTGAGCCCGGCTCCTCCCAGGACCAATGTGGAGTGTAGCGCACGTGGGAAAGGGTGTGGAGCTGGCGCGCGGGAAACGGCATGAACGAAAAGAATGGTCCGCACATGACGGTCACTGCGACATGTCGAAGGGGGGCCGGCGCCTCGACCAGCGCCATCTCCGTCCACTCGTGTTTGAGTGGAATGAGCGGCAAGTTGGAGCCTGCCAGGACCTGGTTGATCCCCGAGTAGGTGCAGTTGAAAATGGTCTTGGCCAAGACCACGCGACTGTCACCGCCGGACTCGACACTGGCAAGCACGGACCCGTCCGGCTGCGGGGTCAGCCCGGTTACGCGCGATCGCAATTGCAACTCGACGCCGGCCTCCTTCATCTTGGCGGCCACGACTTCCTTCAATTGTTGCGCGTTGAACGCCCACTCACGGACGAGAAACACATCCTCCACGTGGCGCGGCTCGAACAAGCGGCGTAAATCGTCCGGCGCGACTTGAATAGGCGCACCGATTCGCTTGCAGAAGGTCACGAATTGGGACGCGGTTACGTGGGAGAAGGCACGGCCAATAGCGTACACAGCCGTGAACGACGAGTCGATGCACTCTCGGTACTCCGCCGCGAAGCGGTCGAAGTTCACGCGCGATCGAAGGCCGGTCAGCAGGCTCCGCGGATAGTGGTATCCCTGGTGGACGCGCGCCTGATTGTGATACGACGCGCGTTGCATGATGTCGCCGCCCGCTTCCAGCACGGCGACGCGTCCGAGGAACCGACGGAGATGCATCGCGATGCGGCAGCCAAAAAAACCGGCGCCGATTACGAGGACGTCCAGTTTCTCGACCCGTTCGCCGCTCGCCATCCTACGATCCCCCTCGGGTGGCGGCGGGCATCCTGTCGGCCGTTCGGGGAATTCTCGTCACCAGGAGCGTCGATGGGATCGGGCCCCCTCGGGGAGCCAGGCTGTGGAGACAATACTCTACGAAGGACGCGGCGACTCTGGGCACGCAACAGCGAGAACGTGGGCCGCCGCGGCCAGTCGAGACCCGACGTGTTGTGTCCTGGGACGCACTCACTCTACGCGAACGGCTTTCCTCGATTCGAGTTGCTTCGCCTCGATGAGCCACGGCTCGCCACCCGGAGGTGCCGGGCGAATGGTCAGCAGTACGGCGTACCACTCTGGAAAACGACGGGCGAGCGCCGTATCGCGCGCGCCCAGGTCGCGTGCGACGACGACGTCCGACGGGAATCCGTACACGTTGTACCAATACAGCGCCTGCATCACCGGCTCGCCCCACCAGAGGATTGGTTCCGATCCGGGGTCGGCGGCCTGCTGAGGGAGCTCCGCGCGAACGAACACCAGCAGTTTCGAGTGCTCTGCCCGCAGCCGTTCGACGGCGGCGGACACGGCGATCGAACGCGTCTGGACTCGGCGGCGTGTGATCGCCGTGATCGCGGTATCGACGAGCATCGTGGCGGCGAGCAGGCCCCCCAGAGCAATCCCCACGTTCCGGCGCCGCTGCGCCAGTTCGTGCACGAGGAACGCGGCGCCCACCATGGCGAACGGAAAAATCTCGAAGTAGAACCGGTCGGAGCGCTCGTTGTGAAAGAAATAGAAGAAGTACGCGAGCGGCAGCACGAGGAACGCGGCGATGCGCCGCCACCGCCATTGGACGCCGCTGCGCAGCGCGACGTAGGCGACCGGGACGATGAGGATCCCGGTGGTGAAGAAGTCGAACAACCCGACGCGCAGGTTGTCTCCGGCGTAGCGGAGCGCGAGGAGTGGGCCGAACGTGAATGCGCGTTCGACCGGAACGCCGGTCGGCGTGTATTCCACGAATCCGCGCCGACCAAAGCCGAGCGCGTGCAGCCCGTGTTCCGCCAGATCATAACCGAAGCGCAGGACGGCGCCGGTCGTTTGAAGATTGTAATACATCAGGAAGACGATCGGGATCACGCCGCCCGCGCACGCCGCGAGCGTCGCGGCGACCGCCGCGCGCGGCGTCGGGCGCTCGCGCAGTAGTACCCAAAGCCACAGCGCCACGGCCAGCGCAGCCCCGGTCAGCGGCCGTACGGCGATCGCGAATCCGAGGACCAAACCGGCGAGCGACCACGCCGCGATTCGCCGCCGGCGCGGCGCGCGTACGCTGCCGACCATGAGGGTACCGGCGATGAGCGCGAGCGCGGCCTCGAACACGTGCGGCATGAACGATGTCGCCCAGTTGAGGGTCAACCCACTGAAGGTGACGAGGGCTGCGGCGAACAATCCGACCCGCGATCCCGCGACGACGCGGCCGAACAGATAGGTTGCCCAGACGAGCAACGCGTAAACGCCAAATACGATGACCCACGCCGCGGGAAGCGTCGAGGCCATCGACAACACCAACGGCCAGCCGGGCGGGTACTGGCCGTTGATGTAGCCGGACACGGAATAGCTCTGCTCGATCACAAAAAAGGGGCTCAGCGCCTGATCGAGAGGTCGCATGAATGGTGGGCGCCGCATGTGTTGCGATTGCAGCATGTACAGCGGCTCGTCGTGGATGAGCGGCCGATGACCGGGCGGGAGAAAAACGATCCAGAGCCCGATCGCTGCCACCACCCAGATCGCAACGAGGAGCCGGCCATTCAGCGAAGGGATCGGAAACGTCTCGAAGTCGGCGTCCCACGCTAGGATCGCGAGCGGCGCGCTCCATCCCAGGAGCAGCGGACCGACAACCTGGCCCATGTTGTACACGGACGGGCCCGCCAGTGCCGCCATGACGCAGATGGGCACTCCGAGAAAGGCCGCCAGACGGATGCGCTCGCGCGGATTCGCCGCCCGCAAGACGCGCGTCGCCAGGTACGCGTCGAGGACAAGTACGGCCATGAACGACCATCGAACGCGAACGTACTCGAGTCGCAGGATCGGAACAGCGATGAGCTGTCCGACGATCAGGAGGACAACGACTGCGCGACTGAGCTTGGGCGACAACTCAGCCCTCCGGCGTGGCCACATCGACCGGGTAACCTACGTGGCGCGCGTGGAGCGCAGCAAGCTGGTCCCAAGAATGCACGCCCCCGCCCACGCCGGGGGCCGCGCGTTATGCGCCGGACTCGGACGGCTGAATGACCCCCGTCACTCGGTGCACCTTTCAGACGGCGCGCACGGTGGGAGCGGCCGGATGGCCAACAACGTGTCGCCCGTGTGGGCTTGATACACGAGCCACACGGGGAGATCGCCCCGCTTCGGACGCCACGTATCCGTATGCATGTTCAGGGTCGCCGAATCCGTTTCGACTGGACTTCCGGGCTGCACCCGAACGCGAAATTGCTTCGTCGGTGGCTCGTAGTTCGAATAGACGAAGCACCAATCAACACACGCTCGATCAATGAGATGATTGAAGAACTTGCTTGGCTCCACGCCCTTGAAGTCGATGTCGACTGAGTAAACCACCCTGCTTCCCCGCGGAAGCGTGTGCAATAGGTCTCGTACTCGACCCTCGATCCGATTCGCCAGACCCGTCGCGCTGAAACTCACGGCGAAGAAAGCGAGCGCCAACAACGAATTGGCGATGCACAGGATCCGCCGGCGCCCCGACACGTTCAACACACATATGAGCATCACCGCGGACAACATCGTAAGACGCTCGTTGAGCCATCCGAGAGCGATGGTGTACTGAGGTAACAGAATTCCAGATGGAGCAACGAGCGCCAGGGCAACGGTCAATCCGTAAAGCTCCGATGGCATGCGAAGTCCGCGGAGCGTTTGCTCCGCCCGCTGCCGCTGGAGGATGTCGGAGCAAATCACGGCCGCTCCGATTGCCAGAATGCTCAAGGCTATGATTCGGTCCAATCGACCAAATACATAGAACTGATCAATTCCAGATTCCGCCCACCAGTGAGCGACCCTGGGGGTCGCCTGGAAATGCGTCTTTCCGATGTGGACTATGACGACGATTACGACCGCGATGGCCGGTGCGAGTGCGAGCCGCGCAATGCCGTGAAGCCGCCGGCTGGCTGTCACGAAAACCGCGGCGCCGCCTCCCCATGCCGCTCCGAGCGGATGGGCCATGTACGCCAACGCCAACAGCCCCAGCCCCCCTAGCCTGCGGCCGCGCGATTCCCCAATGAGCCACGCCGCGGCCAACGATCCGATGCCGATCGACAGATAGTAGTTCAGGAAGCCCGCATGAAACGTCCATCCGTATGCGAGCATCGCGATCAAGGGCACCTGCGCCCAGGCCTGTCGACCACTGACGGCGGCCACAAACGCGAAGGTCCCCCAGAAGAAGACCAACACGCACAGAGGTACGACAATGTGTTCTGCGAACGGCAGGCCGACCCATCGACCCGCCATTGACAGCATCAGGTCGACCAGCACGTTGTTCCATTGCTGAACAACGTAGACGCCCGGAGCCAGTCCCCTTTCAGCGAGCGAAGCAAGCCAGGCATTGTAGACGTGGCTTCCGAGGTCGCCTGCTTCGATCCGGCTGTGCCACTCGCAAGGTACGACCAGGGCCGCCGATACGAGCGCGGCGCGCCAGCGATTGCTTGCCGACGCGTCGCGCACTCGTTGAGCGATCGGTGAACCCGTCACGTGGTGGACGATCTGCGCCGCTCGCAGTCGCGCATCACCGGCAGTTTGTGCCTCGTCCTCGGGCGACTACCAGCGATAGTGCGCGAACGCCTTGTTCGCGTCGGCCATGCGGTGCGTGTCTTCCTTCTTCTTGATCGCGTTGCCTTCGCCCTTGGACGCGGCGATGATCTCGGCGGCGAGCTTCTCCGACATCGACTTCTCGTTGCGCTCGCGCGAGTACGAGATCAGCCAGCGCATGGCGAGGGCGGTGCGCCGTTCCGGCCGAACCTCGACCGGTACCTGGTACGTCGCGCCGCCGACGCGGCGGCTCTTCACTTCGACGACCGGCTTGATGTTCGACAACGCCTGCTTGAAGATGTTGACGCCGGGCTGGCTCGTCCGCGACTCGACGAGATCCATCGCGCCGTAGAAGATGCGCTCGGCCGTGGACTTCTTGCCCTGCAGCATCATCGCGTTGATGAACTTCGAAACGGTCTGGCTGTCGTAGCGAGCGTCGGCGAGGACCGGACGCTTCACTGATCCTTTGCGGCGGCTCACTTCTTCCCTCCCGCCTTCGGCTTCTTGGTGCCGTACTTCGAGCGGCTCTGGTTGCGGCCGTTCACGCCCGACGCGTCGAGCGAGCCGCGCACGATGTGATATCGCACGCCCGGCAGGTCCTTCACACGGCCGCCGCGCACGAGCACGATCGAGTGCTCCTGCAGGTTGTGGCCTTCACCGGGGATGTAGGCGATGATTTCGAAGCCGTTCGTCAGGCGAACCTTGGCGACCTTGCGGAGCGCGGAGTTCGGCTTCTTGGGAGTGGTCGTGTACACGCGCGTGCACACACCACGACGAAACGGATTGGATTTGAGCGCCGGCGACTTCTCTTTCTTGGCGACGTCGCTGCGGCTGCGGCGGACGAGTTGGTTGATCGTTGGCATGAAATCCTTAATTCGAAACGGGATAACCCCGTGGCTGCACTTCCCTCCGGACCGGACGTGGACCGGGGGAGACTGATAAAAGTAGACTGGGCAGATGCCGCTGTCCAGTCGTAATGTGTTATCCCGACTGTGGATACGGCCGGGTCGGTCGGCGCGCACCACCAGCCGGATCCCGTCGGGAAGCGGCACGCCGGAGCGTACGCCGGCCTCTCTAATCATCAAGTGTTGAGGGAATGAACGAGCGGGAGCGCGTCCCGCTCTCGAACGGCCGCCGTAAACGGGCCCAACAGGTGCGCGACGCTGTTTGCGTAATAGCTGATCAGCTCGCGGCCGCGCGGCATCACCGCGAACCCGTCCCCCGTCTCGGCCAGCACGCGACGCATCTGCAGCATCCGCCACGCGCGCTCGAAGGTCTCGTCGATGCTCCGGTCGTGTCGAATCACCCGCCCGTTCAACTCGAGCAACACGTCGCGGAGGTCGGCCATCCGATCGAGCAGCGTGCCCCGCGGCAGGAAGTCGCGGTCGAGGCTCTGGATCGCCGCGCAGGCGAGCGGCACCGGCGTCACCGGAATCAGCTCGCCGATGCGCGACATGACCGAGTCGCACAACGCCTGGACGCGCGCGCGTCGCTCCGCCTTGGGCAGCTCGAACAGGTCGGGATTGCGCGCGAACCAGGGCTCGAGCGGAATCGCGCGTCCGACCGTCACCGCGGCGCGCCCGTAGCGCTGCCACCGGCGAAGGGCGAGCCGAGTCAGATTCCACGCGACGTATCGAGATACCTCGCCGAGCTGCGCGAGGCGCCCGGGCCGCTGTCGCCCTTCCGCCGACGCCAGCTCGCGCAGTAGAGAACGGTCCTCGAGCACGCGGTCGTAGTTGACCGCGACCGGCACGACATGGATGCGCGACGCGAATGCTGGATCACGCGCTATCCCCAGGACATAGTCGAGGAGTCCGATCTTGGGCGGCTTGAGCGTTCCGTCGCGCGTGAGACCGCCCTCGAGGAAGATGCCTTGCGTCACCCCCTCGCGAGTGGCGAGCTGCACGTAGCGCTCGAGCACCGCGTGGTAGAGCGGCTCGCGATAGCGGCGGCGCACGAAGTACGAGCCGAACGCCTTGAAGATGTGCTCCAGCGGAAACGCGCGCGCCCATTCGCCCACGGCGTACGAGAGCGCGACCTTGCCGGCGAGCGCATAGCTCACGAGCACGTAGTCGGCGTTCGACCGGTGGTTGATGAGGTAGATCGCGACGGCGTCGGCCGGAAGCGTTTCGCCGGTCTCGTGCTCGAGCGTGACCTTGTAGAAGAGGTCGAGCAACCAGCCAGCCGCACGATACCCGGCGCGATGAAACCCGGCGCCGCCGAAAAAGGGAACGATCTCGTCGACGTAACCCGCGACGATCGACCACGCCGCCGCTTCGGAGAGTCCCGCGGCGACGCAATGCACGTGCACCGCCGCCGCCACGGCCGCGTCGTTCAGTAAACGCTCACGAACGCCGCGGCGATCCATCGTCGCCGGAGGGCGCCACGGCGGTCACGTGGCTGCCGCCGCACGGCGGCGCTGAGCGGCCGCGCGCGCGTAGATCTCCTCGTGACGATCGAGCCAGGAATCGGCGCTGAATACGCTCGACAACCGCAGCCCCGCGCGCCGCGCGCGTTCGGCGGCGGCTTCCGGGTTCGTGAAGACGACGCGGATCGCGTCGGCAAGAGCGGCCGGATCTTCGGGCGGAACGAGAATCGCCTCTCTGTCGGACACCACGTCGGGGACTCCGCCGACGCGCGTCGCCACGACCGGCGTTTGCGCGGCGATCGCCTCCAGCAGCGCGATCGGCGTACCCTCGGTGCGCGAGCTCTGGACGAACACGTCGAACGCCGGGGAGAGTCGGCTCGCCATGGGAACCATCCCCTTCCATAGGATGCGCGCTCCGACGCGCTCGGCGTGCGCCCGTTCGCGGTCGCGCTCCGCCCCGTCGCCGACGACGCACGCGACGATGCCCTCGTCGCGAAGGCGCGAGAGCGCGTCGACGAGCACGTCGATTCCCTTCTCGCGCGAAAGGCGGCCGACCCATCCGACGACCCGCGCGTCCGCCGGCAGATCGAGCAACCGGCGGGCCTCGGCGCGCGGCATCGGCTCGGCGACCGCGGCGAAGCCGTTGCGCACCAGGTACACGCGATCGGCCGGAACGCCGTGCGACGTCAGCTGGTTCGCGATCGGTTCGGAGACGGCGATCACCGCGTCGAAGCGCCGGAGGCTTCGACGGTGCACGTACTCGTAGAAGCGATTCTTGAGCGACCCTCGCGTCCAGCCGTGGAGCGTCGAGACGGTCGGAACGCCGAGGCGCCGGATGACGTCGGCGTCCACGACGTCGGTGCGACTGCCGTGACTGTGGACGACGTCGGGCGACAGCTCGCGAACCAAATCGGAAATCGCCTGGCGTTCGGAGCGGTATCGGCGCGGCGGAACGACGATCTCGCGGACCTTCACACGCGCGAGATCGAGCGGGGCGCGAAACGGATGATCGGCCATCGGCTCTTCGCCGACGGCGAAGACGGTCACGTCATGGTTGCGTTTCGATTGCCCGATGGCGAGTCCTTGCACGACGCGCTCGAGACCGCCGATGCGAGCTGGCGCCAGCAGGTGGACGATTCTCAATGTTCGCGGCCGCCGCTGGTCATCGCGCCACTTGGCGAGCCTGCACGCCCTTGAGCGCACCGAGGATCATCCGATTCAGCGCGGCGATCGCCAGGCCGCCCGGATCGCTCGGCGGAATGGTGGCGAATCCGATCGCGGACGCCTTCGGGTACCGCGCGAAGATTCGCTCGAAGAGCGCCGCCAGCTCCTCGCTCGACGGCCCGCCAGGCACCGGGTAGTAGTGCATTGCCACTTCGCGCGGGTCGAGGACGTCCATGTCCACGTGGATGTACAGCTTGTCCACCTGCGCGTTGAGCCGGCCCAATTGCGCCCAGACGGCGGGCGTCATGTGGCGAATGTCGTTCACTGAGAGCTGCTGAATCTTCGAGTGAACGAGCAGGTCGCGCTCCAGCGGATCCGAAACCCGGACGGCACCCATCACGACGTCTTCATCGCGCAACGGTGGATCGAGCGTCGCGTCCAGTCGCAGGTTCTTGAGCGCGCGGCCGGTGGCAATCGCGACGGGCATGCCGCCCATCGAGCCGCTGCGCGTCGTCTCCGGCGTGTTGAAGTCGGGATGCGCGTCGAGCCAGAGCATGCCGATTCGCAGCGGACGTCCGCTCGGATCGGAGTGCTCCAATCCGGCGACCATGCCTGGCATCGACGGACAGGTCGCGAAAAGGCCCACCGTGAAGAATCCGTCGCGCTCGTTCCTGGCCACGATCCGCGCGAAATCGCCCAGCGCCCAACCGAGGCGCTTCCACGTGCCGTACTCGGTGTCCTGAGCCGCGGTGAGCCTCGACTCGTCGACGCGAACGGTCGCGCCCATCTTGGCGAGTAGCTCTTGAATGCCGCCGCTCGCCATCGTGTTCGGTCCGACGGACGTCCCCGTCGGAGAGAACGGCTGTTTGGCGAGGCCGACGCGAAGCGATTGCCCCCGAGCCGAAGCGGCGATCGGCAGCAGGAGCGCGAAGCACAATGCGGGCGCGAGGCGGCGCATGCGTCCGAAGAAACGCCCGAGCGAGGCGGGGCGCAAGAGAAAAGGGCGAGCCCGAAAGCTCGCCCTTCTCACTCGTTCACTCGCGCCGTCTGCTACTCGGCGCCCTTGATTGCCGGGCGCGGTAGCGGCGGGAACGGCGAGTCTTCGTCGTCCGCCATCGAGAAGACGTTCGGCAGCTCGGCCTGCATCGGCGGGAGCGGCTCGAAGCCTTCCGGCACCGAGAGCGCGATCTCGACGTCCTGGTACCGGTACATGCCCGTACCGGCCGGGATGAGGTGACCGATGATGATGTTCTCCTTGAGGCCGAGGAGGTCGTCCTTGGCCCCCCTGATGGAAGCGTCGGTGAGCACCCGCGTCGTTTCTTGAAACGACGCAGCAGATATAAACGACTGCGTCGTCAAACTCGCCTTCGTGATGCCCAGGAGAAGCGGCTCCGCCGTCGCCGGCGTTTCCTTCTTCTTCTTGGCCCGATCGTTCTCGTCGCGGAAGATCTGACGATCCACGTGCTCCCCTTCCAGGAACTCGGTCTCGCCCGGATCCATCACGCGCACCTTCTGCAGCATCTGCTTCACGATCACGCCGATGTGCTTGTCGTTGATCTTCACGCCCTGCAGGCGGTAGACCTCCTGCACTTCGTTGAGCAGATACTCCTGCACCGCGCGCGGGCCCTTGATCCGGAGGATGTCGTGCGGATTGACCGGACCCTCGGAGATGCGGTCGCCGGCGCGGACGCGGTCGCCTTCGTGCACGCGAAGGTGCTTGCCCGCGGGCACTTCGTAGACCTGCGCCTCCCGCGACTCGTCCAGCGAGCCGTCCGGGTTGATCGGCGCGACGTACACCTCGCGCTTGCCGCGCTTGATCTCGCCGAACCGCACGACGCCGTCGATCTCGGAGATGGTCGCCGGATCCTTCGGCCGGCGCGCTTCGAACAACTCGGCGACTCGGGGGAGACCGCCCGTGATGTCACGCGTTTTATATGCTTCCCTTCCGACTTTCGCGATGATCGTTCCGGGGAAGATGCGCTGTCCATCTTCCACGGTGAGCTGCGCGCCCGCCGGGATGATGAAGTCGCGCACGCGCTTCTCCTTGCCGCCCTTCTCCTGAATGATCTCGATGTGCGGGTGGAGCTTCTTTTCCCGGTCCTCGATGATCACGCGCTGGCGCAGGCCCGTGAGCTCGTCGAGCTCCTCGGACACCGACTCCTCTTCGACGATGTCGACGAACCGCACGGAACCGTCGACGTCGGCGAGAATCGGGTTGGTGTACGGATCCCAGGTGAAGATCACCTGGTCGCGCTTCACGTCCGATCCGTCCTCGACCATCAGGATCGCGCCGAGCGGCACTTGCAGGCGCGCGGCGATGTTGGCGTTGCGCTCGCCGCTCGACTTGATGAGGATCTCGCCTTCGTACGACGTGACGATGCGCTGCTTCTCGGGATTGGTGACGACGACGAGCCGGTCCGAGTACTCGACCGTACCCGCGACCTTCGATTTGCGCGCCGTCTGCTCGGCGATACGAGCCGCCGTTCCACCGATGTGGAACGTGCGCAGCGTGAGCTGCGTGCCCGGCTCGCCAATGGATTGTGCTGCAATGATCCCGACCGCTTCGCCAAGGTCGACGACGTTCATCGTCGCCAGGTTGCGGCCGTAGCACATGCGGCAGAGACCGCGCTTCGCCTCACACGTGAGGACGGAGCGAATCTTCACCGTTTCGATGCCCGACTCTTCGATGACTTGCGCCTTCTCTTCGTCGATGAGCTCTCCAGCCTCGACGAGCAGCGTGCGGCGTCCCGACTCGTCGAGCTCGTGCGGATCCTCGACGTCCTCGGCGGCGAAGTTCCCGACGATGCGCTCCGAGAGCGGCTCGATGACGTCCTCGCCTTCCTTCAGCGCGGAGACCTCGAGGCCCTGGATCGTACCGCAGTCCTCTTCGCTGATCGTCACGTCTTGCGCGACGTCGACGAGACGACGCGTGAGGTAGCCCGCGTCGGCCGTCTTGAGCGCCGTGTCGGCGAGACCCTTGCGGGCGCCGTGCGTCGACGTGAAGTACTCGAGCGGCGACAGCCCTTCACGGAAGTTCGACTTGATCGGGCTCTCGATGATCTCGCCGATGCCGCCCGTGAGCTTCTTCTGCGGCTTGGCCATGAGTCCGCGCATTCCCGCGAGCTGCCGGATCTGGTCGCGGCTGCCGCGTGAACCCGAGTCGAACATCATGAACACCGGATTGAAGCCATCCTTCGACTCGCGCATCGACTTGACCATCTCGTCGGCGATGTCCGAGTTGGCGTGCGTCCAGGTGTCGATGACTTTGTTGTAGCGCTCACCGTTCGTGATGTTGCCGGTCTGGTAGGCGCGCTGGAACCGCTCGACGCGCTCCTCGGCTTCGGTGAGGAGTTGCGCTTTCGCGACCGGAATCTCGAGGTCCTCGATGCCGATCGACACGCCACCGCGCGTGGCGTTGGCGAAGCCGAATTCCTTGAGGCGGTCGAGGAACTGCACGGTGCCGGCGAGGCCCGCGCTTCGATACGACTCGAACACGAGCTCCGACAGCGCCTTCTTCTTCATGTCGTGGTTCTTGTAGCCGAGCTCCGTCGGAATGATCGCGTTGAACAGCACGCGTCCGGCGGTCGTCTTCTCCCACCGCGTGCCGGCGTCGTCTTTCACCCAGTAGAGCAGCGCGCTGTGTCGCGTGAGCCGCCCGAGCGTGAGCTCCATCTCGATCTCGGCCACGTCGATGAACCGGCGCAACGACTTCACGTCGACCGTGTTGAAGTTGGCCGGCGCTTTCGTCGCGAAGTAGCAGCCCAGCACGATGTCCTGGCTCGGCTCGGCGACGGGACGGCCGTCCGACGGCTTGAGGATGTTGTTGCTCGAGAGCATGAGCAGGCGGGCTTCGAGCTGCGCTTCAAAAGACAGCGGAACGTGAACCGCCATTTGATCGCCGTCAAAATCGGCGTTGAACGCGGCGCAGACCAACGGATGGATTCGAATGGCCTTGCCTTCGACCAGCACGGGCTCGAACGCCTGAATGCCGAGCCTATGAAGCGTCGGCGCGCGGTTCAGGAGCACGGGATGGTCGCGGATGATCTCTTCGAGGATCTCGTAGACCTCCGGCGACTCGCGCTCCACGATCTTCTTGGCGCGCTTGACCGTCTCGGCGATGCCCTTCTCGACGAGCTTGTGGATGATGAACGGCTTGAACAGCTCGAGCGCCATCAGCTTGGGCAGGCCGCACTGATGCAGCTGAAGCTCGGGACCGACAACAATCACGCTTCGGCCCGAGTAGTCTACGCGCTTACCCAACAGGTTTTGACGGAACCGGCCCTGCTTGCCCTTGAGCATGTCGGAGAGCGACTTCAGGGGACGTTTCCCTCTCCCACGAATCGCCTTCGAGCGCCGGCCGTTGTCGAACAGCGCGTCGACCGCTTCCTGCAGCATGCGCTTCTCGTTTCGGAGGATGACCTCCGGCGCGCGATGCATGATGAGCTTCTGCAGGCGGTTGTTGCGGTTGATGACGCGGCGATAGAGATCGTTGAGGTCGGACGTGGCGAAACGCCCGCCGTCCAGTGGGACGAGGGGACGGAGGTCGGGCGGGATCACCGGCACGACGTCCAGAATCATCCACTCCGGGCGGTTGCGAACGTCGCCGGACTCGCCCGAGTTGCGGAACGCGTCGACGATCTTGAGCCGCTTGAGCAGCATCTTCTTGCGGTGCTGCGACGTCTCGGTGACGACCTGCGCGCGCAGCTCCTCGGCGAGCTTGTCGACGTCGAGGCGGCGAAGCAGCTCGCGGACCGCCGGCGCGCCGATGTCGGCGAGGAACGCGCCGTCGTTCTCTTCCTTGGCCTTGGTGCGCAGCGTGAGGTACTCGTCTTCGTCGAGCAGCTGGTTGACGGACACCTCCTGCTCGCCGGGCTCGATGACGACGTAGTTCGAGTAATAGATGACCTTCTCGAGATCACGGAGCGTGATATCGAGCAGGTTGCCCATCGGGCTCGGCAGGGTCTTGAAGAACCAGATGTGGGCGACGGGAACGGCGAGCTCGATGTGCCCCATGCGCTCGCGGCGCACCTTGCTCAGGGTCACTTCGACGCCGCAGCGGTCGCAGATCACGCCGCGATAGCGAATTCGCTTGTATTTGCCGCAGTGGCATTCCCAGTCCTTGACCGGACCGAAGATCCGCTCGCAGAACAGGCCGTCCTTCTCCGGCTTGAACGAGCGGTAGTTGATGGTCTCGGGCTTGGTGACTTCGCCCCACGACCACCAGCTGCGGAGCCCCTGGAGCTCGAGACGCTCGCGCTCCTTGGGATCCTTGGGCCCGCGGATCTCCTCGGGCGAGGCGATCCGAACCTGGATGAAATCGAACGAGCTGGCGCGCTGTTCGCGCACGCTTCGGAAATCAATCATCGTTTACTCCTCGCTCCCTGTGCCGTTGGACGACGTGCCAGTGTCGATGCCGGTTCCCCAATACCCGTCGACGCTCTGTCCCATCGTGACCTTGATGCCGAGAGCCTGTAATTCCTTCACCAGCACGTTGAACGACTCGGGGATTCCGGGCTCGGGAAGGTTCTGTCCCTTCACGATCGCTTCATAAACCCGGCTGCGGCCGTTCACGTCGTCCGACTTCACCGTCAGAATTTCCTGCAACACGTGCGCGGCGCCGTACGCCTCGAGCGCCCACACTTCCATCTCTCCGAAGCGCTGGCCGCCGAACTGCGCCTTGCCCGCCAGCGGCTGCTGCGTGACGAGCGAGTACGGTCCGATGCTCCGCGCGTGGATCTTGTCATCGACCAAGTGCGACAACTTCAGCATATAAATCTCGCCGACGGTCACCGGCGACACGAACAACTCGCCGCTGCGTCCGTCGCGGAGCCGCACCTTGCCGTACGCGTTCAAACCGGCGAGCCGCATCAGCTCGACCGCCGCGGCGTCGACGTCCGATTCCGACTTCTTGCCGAGCATCCCGGCGAGCGCCGGCAGCTCCTGGTCGTTCAGCAATTCGGCCGACTCGAGCCCCTTGCGCTTCTCGAGCTGCTTGAGCGCCGCCTTGAACTCGGCGCGCTTCGAGGCCGACTGCGTTTCGTCGTCGACCCACACCGCATGGAACGCGATCTGGTTCGCGATCGCCGTCTGCTCTCGCTCGGCCCATTCCTTCGCGGCGCCGGCGAGGAAGTCGCGCATCGCGTGGTGCATGTCGCGCGTCGCCTGCGACATGCCGCGCGCCGAGAGCTCGTTGAGCGACGCCTCCTGTAACCGCACGAACACCTCGTGCTCCCTCGACACGTCGGGCTTGACGTCGACGAGCAACGCGCGGACGTCGGCGTCCGTGATCGTCGGCGCCGCCGTTCGCAGTCCGAGCGCGCGCGCGCCCCAGATCACGCCCGCCATCTTCAATAGCAGGCCGATCTCGCGCTCGTTGGTCCCCTGGAAGACCGGCGTCTTGGCGTAGAACCCAAGAATGCGCGCGGCCCACCCCAGGTGCGTCTCGAGAATCTGCCCGACGTTCATTCGGCTCGGCACGCCGAGCGGATTGAGCACGATGTCGACGGGTCGGCCGTCGGGGAGGAACGGCATGTCCTCCTCGGGCACGACGCGCGCGACGATACCCTTGTTGCCGTGGCGTCCGGCCATTTTATCACCGACCGAGACTTTGCGCTTCTCGGCCAGGTAGACCTTCACGAGCTGGATGACGCCCGGCGGCAACTCATCGGGCTGAAGGATGCGATCGATGCGCTCTTCCGCCTTCTCCTCGATTTTGGCCTTCTCTTCGTTCGACGCGTCGATGATCTGACGCAGCCGCTCGTTCACGCGCTTGTTCTCGACGCGGAGCGTCTTGAGGTCGATCGTCGACAAACGCATCTCGCGGAGGCTCGCCGAGGTCACCTTCGTCCCGGCCGCGATCGCCTCTTCGACCGTGCCCGCCTTGAGGGCGAGCGCGATCGTCTGCCCGTCGAGGACCTCGACGAGCTCCGAGTCACGCACTTCGTTGACGCGGACCTTCTCCTCGCCCTCGAGCCGGCGGACTTCGCCGATGCGCTCGCCGCGATCCTTCTCGACGACCTGGTCTTCGATGCGCGAGAAGATCTTGACGTCGATCACGACGCCTTCCATGCCCGGCGGCACCTTGAGCGACGAGTCCTTCACGTCCTTCGCCTTCTCGCCGAAGATCGCCGTGAGGAGTTTCTCTTCCGGCGACAGCTCCGTCTCGCCCTTCGGGGTGATTTTTCCAACCAGAATATCGCCCGGCTTCACGTGCGCGCCGATGCGGACGATGCCGCGCTCGTCGAGGTCGAGCAGCGCTTCTTCCGAGACGTTCGGAATTTCGCGCGTGATCTCTTCCTGGCCGCGCTTCGTGTCCCGAACGTGGAGCTCCAATTCCTGAATGTGAATGGACGAATAGACGTCGTCCTTCACCAGGCGCTCAGAGAGAACGATCGCGTCTTCGAAGTTGTGGCCGTACCATGGCATGAACGCGACGGTCACATTGGCCCCGAGGGCGAGCTGCCCCGCCTCGGTCGCGGCGCCGTCGGCGAGCACGTCGCCGGCCGTCACCTTCTGGCCCTGGCGAACGAGTGGACGCTGGTTGACCGCCGTGTCCTGGTTCGTTCTCCAGTACTTCTTCAACCGATAGCGGTCGTGCTGCGTGAGACGCGCCAGCGGGCGATCGCCTTCCTCCGTGCCGCGCTTTCGCTCGACCGCCGCGGCGTCGATGATGATCTCATCGGCCGTGACGCGCGCGACGACGCCGGCCCGGCGCGCGATGACGACCGCGCCCGAGTCTTTGGCGACCTTGTCTTCGAGCCCGGTGCCGACCAGCGGCGTCCGCGGGTTCAAGAGCGGGACGGCCTGGCGTTGCATGTTCGAGCCCATCAGCGCGCGGTTCGCGTCGTCGTGCTCCAGGAACGGAATGAGCGCGGCGGCGATCGAGACGAGCTGTTCCGGCGCCACGTCCATGTACTCGATGCGATCCTTCGGCGTGAGCGGCGCGTCGCCCTGCTGGCGGCATAGCACGAGGTCTTCGAGGAAGTTTCCATGCTCGTCGACGCGCGCGCTGGCCTGCGCGATCAACGCGCCTTCTTCCCTGTTCGCGTCGAGCCACGCGATCTCATTCAAGACGCGTCCGTTCTTGACCATCCGATACGGGGTCTCCACGAACCCGAGGTCGTTCACCTGCGCGTAGCAGGCGAGCGACGTGATGAGTCCGATGTTCGGACCTTCGGGGGTTTCGATCGGGCACATGCGGCCGTACTGCGAGTAGTGCACGTCTCGCACTTCGAAGCCGGCGCGCTCGCGCGTCAGACCGCCCGGACCGAGCGCCGAGAGACGACGCTTGTGCGTCAACTCGGCCAAGGGATTCGTCTGGTCCATGAACTGCGACAGCTGCGACGATCCGAAGAACGCCTGGATCACCGCCGACACCGTTCGCGCGTTCACGAGGTCGTCGAGGCTGATCTTTTCCGGATCGGTGTTGATCGACATGCGCTCCTTCACCAAGCGGGCCATGCGGCTCAGGCCGACCGAGAACTGGTTCGCGATGAGCTCACCGACCGAACGAATGCGGCGGTTGCCCAGGTGGTCGATGTCGTCGACGTGGCCGCGACCTTCGTGCAGCTCGACGAGGTACCGAATGATCTCGACGAAGTCTTCCTTCGACAGGACCGTGTAGTCGGCCGGCATGGTCATGCCGAGCCGCTGGTTGATCTTGTAGCGGCCCACGCGGCCGAGGTCGTAGCGCTTGGGCGAGAAGAACAACCGCTCGAGCGCCTGTTTCGCCGTCTGCGCGTCCGGCGCGTCGCCCGGACGGAGCAGCGCGTAGATCTGCGACAGCGCTTCCTTCTCGCTGTGCGTCGGATCCTTGGCCAGCGTGTTCTTGATGAGCGTGGACTCGGCCCGCCCGGACGTGACGAACACGCTGACCTTGTTGATCTCGGCCTTGCGGATCTTCTTGATCACCGTGTCGTTGAGGAGCTGGCCGGTCTCGGCGATCACCTCGCCGTCGGCGTCGACGACGTCGAGCGCCAGACGACGGCGGACGTCACGCTCGCCGCGCTCGATGGCGTCCTGCTCGTCGCGCAGATCGACGCGCATGTGCGACGAGAAGACCTTGATCGCGTCGATGCCCTGCCGGCGGAGACGGTTGAACACCTCTTCCGTCAGCTCGTCGCCTTCTTTGACGAGCAGCACGTTCTCGGCGCGCTCGCGCTCGGCCTTCGCCTTCTTGGTGCGCGCTTTGGGCGCGTCCTCGGCGGTCGCTTCACCGGGAAGCGCGATGTCCTCGGCGATGATCGCGCCGAGCAGCTCGCGCTGGTCGGTGCGGCTCTCGCGCTTCTTGGTCAGGTCGAGGTCGCGGACGGCGAAGAAGAGGCGGAGAATGTCCGAGTTCGTCCCGTAGCCAAAGGCGCGCAGAAGCGCCGTGGCCGGGAACTTCTTCTTCTTGTCGATGTGGACGTACACGACGTCGTGGATGTCGACCGTGAACTCGACCCACGAGCCGCGGAACGGGATGATTCGCGCCGAGATGAGGCGCTGGCCGTTCGGGTGCGTCGCCTCTTCGAACACGACGCCCGGCGACCGGTGCAGCTGGCTGACGATGACGCGCTCCGCCCCGTTGATGACGAACGTGCCGAGCGGCGTGAGCAGCGGCAGCTCGCCGAGATAGACCTCTTTCTCGATGATGTTGCGCGGGCGCTTCTGCTCGTTGACGACCTCGTTGATGACCAGCTGCAGCGTCGCTTTGAGCGGCGCCGAGTAGGTCATGTCGCGCTCGATGCACTCCTCGACGGAGTACTTGGGTTCGCCGAGGGAGTAGCGGACGAACTCGAGCGAGAAGTTTTCGTGGACGTCGGAGATGGGGAACAGGTCTTTGAAGACCCGCTCGAGGCCAATGTCCTCGCGATCGTGCGAGGCGGCATCCAGCTGGAGCAGCGCCTCGAAGGCGCGGGTCTGGATGTCCAGGAGGTGGGGCATTTCCATCCCCTGGTCGAGCTTGGCGAACGAAATTTGCTTGATGTCAGACATGATTCACCGGAGGCCTGGCGACGGACAGATCCCCCGCGCGGGCGCGCGACAGCGCGTCCGATCGGAGGACCAGGGACTGCACAGAGTTGTTGGTGCGCGATGTATTCGTATTCACTAATGGCGCTTGGCTGAAGGAAGGGATGGCGGAAACCCGCGCATCACTTCACTTCCACCGTCGCGCCCTGCTCTTCCAGCTTGGCCTTGATCGTCGCGGACTCGTCCTTCGAAACGCCGGCCTTCACCGTCTGCGGCGCACCATCGACGAGATCCTTCGCTTCCTTGAGGCCCAGGCCGGTGATCTCGCGGACCACCTTGATGACCTGGATCTTCTTGCCGCCGGCGTCCTTCAGCAGGACGTCGAACTCGGTCTTCTCTTCCGCGGCCGGAGCCGCCGCCGCACCGCCGCCGCCGGCGGCCGGAGCGCCCACGGGGGCCGCGGCGATCGTCACGTTGAACTTCGATTTGAAGGCATCGATCAGCTCGGCGAGCTCGAAGACGGACTTGTTGCCGATCGCTTCGAGGATCTCGTCGTTCGTCATGGTCGTAGGCATCTCGTCGTTCTCCCTATGTGATAATGCAAGTCGGTCAATCGTTCTCTCGGTCAGTCACTGCGAACCCGCGGTCGGTCGACTGACCGACTTATCCCGCTTCGGCGCTCTCGCGCTGCGCGCGCAGACCTTCGAGCGCGCCCGCGAACATGTACAGGATGCCGCTGAGCGCGCCGACGAACCCGGCCAACGGCGACTGCAGGCCGGCGCCGAGCTGGGCGAGCATCTGCTCGCGCGACGGCATCGAGGCCAGCTTGGTCACCTGCGCCTTGTCGATCTTGGTCCCTTCGAACACTCCGCCCTTCACCGTCGGCTTCTGGTCGTTCTCCTTGGCGAAGTCGGTGATGACTTTGGCGGCGGCGATCGGATCCTTGGCGACGACGAGTCCCGTCGGGCCGCGCAAACGCTCGCCGACCAGGCCACTCTCGTTTACGGCGCGGAGGGCGAGCGTGTTCTTGATGACCACGTACTCGACGTTCGCCTTGCGCAGCTTGCGGCGGAGGTCGGTCATCCGCTTCACGTTGAGTCCGGTGAAGTCGGTGTAGTAGAGCGCCGTGGCGCCCTGCAATTTTGATCTTGAGGTCTGAGACCAGCTGCTCTTTCTCGGTGCGGTTCATTGTGCGCTCCCTGCCATCCGGTAGAGCGTGTTGTCGATCGTGACCCCGGGGCCCATCGTGCTGGACACCGAGACGTTCTTGACATAGACGCCCTTCGACGCCGGCGGCTTGGAGCGGACGATCTGGTCCATGAACGCCGTGTAATTCGTCTCGAGCGCGTCGATGCCGAACGACACCTTGCCGATCGGCGCGTGCACGTTCCCCGCCTTGTCGACGCGGAACTCGATCTTGCCCGCCTTCGTCTCTTTGACCGCGTTCGAGATGTTGAACGTGACGGTGCCGGCCTTCGGGTTCGGCATGAGCCCGCGCGGACCGAGCACGCGCCCGAGCTGGCCGAGTTGGCCCATCTGGTCCGGCGTGGCGATCAGCACGTCGAAGTCGAGCCAACCGTCCTTGATCTTCTGGATGAACTCCGCGCCCACGTAGTCGGCGCCGGCGGTCTCGGCCTCCTTGGCCTTGTCGCCGGCGGCGATGACGAGCACGCGGACCGACTTGCCGGTTCCGGCCGGGAGGACGACGGTGCCGCGCACGACCTGATCGGCGTGGCGCGGATCGACACCCAGACGGACGGCGACCTCCACGGTCTCGTCAAACTTCGCGAATGCCGATTTCTTGACGATCTCCAGCGCCTGGCGGGGCTGGTACGTCGAGGCGATGTCGCGATTCTTGGCGGCCGTCGTGTACTTCTTTCCGTGATCGCGCATCAGTCGACGACCTCCAAGCCCATCGACCGTGCCGCGCCGGCGACCATGTGCATCGCCGACTCGATCGTGTCGCAGTTGAGATCAGGCATCTTGATCTCGGCGATCTTGCGCACCTGGGCGCGCGTGACGCGTCCGACCTTGTTCCGGTTCGGCTGTCCCGATCCCTTGTCGATGCCCGCTTCCTTCTTCAGTAAGACCGCCGCGGGCGGCGTCTTGGTGATGAAGGTGAAGGACTTGTCCGAAAAGATCGTGATTTCGACCGGGAGAATCGTATCCTGGCCCTGAGTTCGAGAATTGAACTCCTTACAGAAGGCCATGATGTTGATGCCCTGCGGACCGAGCGCCGTTCCCACCGGAGGGGCGGGATTGGCCTTGCCCGCGGGGATCTGCAGCTTCACGAACCCCGTGACTTTCTTCGCCATAGAACTCCTTATAGACGACTGCTAGAACAATCTCCCACTGGGACTGATACGTCGGAGTGGTCGCCGACTGGCTGCCGAGGTCTGCTAGTCTCGGGTCACTGGTCTCAGCGGTTCGCGGAGACCAGCTGACCAGCGACCTGTCGACCTAGTACGCCCTCAACTGCAAGTAGTCCAACTCCACCGACGTCGGCCTGCCGAACAGCGAGACCGACACCCGCACTTTCCCCTTGTCGACCATCACCTCTTCCACCGTTCCATTGAAGTCCGTGAACGGTCCTTCCGTGATGGCCACCGCCTGACCGACGAGGAACGGGATCTCCTCCTTCGGCTCCTCTTCCTCCTGCTCGACGGCGATGCCGAGGAGGCGGTTCACTTCATCCGGCCGCAGCGGCTGCGGAAAACGCTGGTCGTGACCGACGAACTTGATCACGCCCTGAATGCCGTTCACCACGTGCGCCGTTTCCTGGTTCATCTCCATCTCGACCAGCACGTACCCGGGATAGAGCTTGCGTTCGACGTTCACCTTCTTGCCGTTCTTGATCTCGACCACTTCCTGCGTCGGGACGAGCGCCTGGCGAATCGACCGGGCTTCCGCCGCCCGCGCGTCCGCGTCGATCTTCCGCTGGATCAGCGAACGAACCTTGTTCTCGTGACCCGCGGTGGTCTGGATCGCGTACCAGCGATGTTCCGCCATGGCGATCAACGTCCGGCGAACAGCGATGGAATTCCTTTGATCAGCAAACCCTGAAGAATCAGATCGAGAATCGAAATGACCGCCCCGAGGGCCAGCACGAAGAGGATGATCGAGATGGTCGCCTGCTGGACCTGCGGTCGGTCCGGCCAGGTGACCTTCTTCATCTCCGCGACCACGCCGTGATAAAACGCGACGAGCCGCGAGATCCAGTTCGGCCCGGGAGTGGTGGGCGTGCCCGACCCCCCCGCGCGCGCGACAGCGTCGGCCATTACTTGGTTTCCTTGTGGACCAGGTGCTTGTTGCACCGCGGGCAGTACTTCTTCCACTCCACGCGCTCCGGATGGAGCCGCTTGTTCTTCGTCGTGAAGTAGTTCCGGTTCTTACACTCGCCGCAGGCGAGGATGATCTTCTCTCGAGGCATCTGCCAGGACCTGAAAAAAACGTGGTGCGTGTACGTCGCGAAGTATTGCTCGTGCTTCCGTACCGAACTCCGAGAGCTGACGACCGGGATTGAACCGGTGACCTCACCCTTACCAAGGGTGTGCTCTACCAACTGAGCTACGTCAGCAACTTCTTACGTCGTTCGTCTCCCGCTGTTCCTCGGCCTCACGTCGCCGCTCGTGTCCCGCGTGCTTCCAAACGTTCACCAGAGCGGGAGACGGGGCTCGAACCCGCGACATCAAGCTTGGAAGGCTTGCGCTCTACCAACTGAGCTACTCCCGCCGAATGATCCGCCGTCCATCGCTCGCCGCGTCGCGCTCTACTCCGCCCGAACCGTTGTGTGCCACCAAATGGTGGGGGAAGGATTCGAACCTTCGTAGGGCGTAAACCCGGCAGATTTACAGTCTGCTGCCATTAGCCACTCGGCCACCCCACCGGAGTGTTCCGCACTCCTTCGACCATCCGCTGCTGTACCTGCCGGTCACACGAAAAATCGCCTTCCAGCCCGATCGGCAGAGCTGACGGCGAGAATCGAACTCGCAACCGCCTGATTACAAATCAGGTGCTCTGCCAATTGAGCTACGTCAGCAGACGGCCATTTTTTTGCCAGACTCGTAGGATACGCGGTTCGGAAAAGAGTGTCAAGCCGCGCTCCGATCGACGCTTACGCGTCGGGCCCAAAACCTGCCTCTACCGGACCCGCTTCCACGTCGTCCCACCCCCCGCGTCCTCGATCGCGATCCCCTTGCCCACCAACTCGGCACGGATCCGATCCGCCTCGGCGAAATCCCGCCGCTCGCGCGCGGCTCGGCGCGCGGAAAGCCGCTCTTCCACCCACGAAACGAGCGCCCCATCATGGATTTCCCGGTCCGGCGCGATGTCCAACACGCCGTTGATGCGCTCGAACGCCCGCCGAGCCCGGGAAAGAGCCTCGACGTCAGATCCGCGCCGATCGAGCTGGGCGTTCGCCCGATGGATGAACGTGAACAGCCCAGCCAGCGCGTTCGGCGCGTTCAGGTCCTCGAAGAGCGCGGCCTCCACTTCGGCAACGGCCGTGTCCGCCGCCGCCGCGAGCTCCGGCGTCCCCCCGGTCGCCGCCGCCAATCGATCCGCGAAGTCCCCTATCCGCCGTACCGCATTGATCGACGCCTCGAGCGCGTCATCGGAGAGGTTGAGCTCCTTCCGATAGTGCGTGTTAAACACGAAGTGGCGCAGCGCCGCCGGCGACACGTCGGCTTCGCGCATCCCCTGCACCGTCGTGACGTTGCCGAGTCGCTTGGCCATCTTCGCGCCGTCGGTGAGCAGGAAGGCCCCGTGACACCAAAACCGGGAGAACGTTTGCCCTGTCGCCGCCTCGGACTGCGCGATCTCGTCCTCGTGGTGCGGAAACACGAGATCGATACCGCCGCAATGGATGTCCAGGGTCTCGCCCAACAGGTCGATCGCCATCGCCGAGCACTCCAGGTGCCAGCCGGGACGGCCGCGGCCCCACGGTGAGTCCCACGCCGCTCCAGTCACCTCGTCGTTGGGCGTCGCGGCTTTCCAGAGGGCGAAGTCCTGCGCGTTCTCCTTCGAGTAGTCGTCCTGCGCCACGCGGGCGCCGGTCTTGAGCTCACGCTTGTCGAGACGCGAGAGCCGGCCGTACGCGGGGAACCGATCGATCGCGAAATAGACCGAGCGATCGTCCGCCTGATACGCGACGCCACGCGCGATGAGCTGCTCGACGAGCCGAATCATCTGCGGGATGTAGTCGGTCGCCTTGGGATAGACCTCGGCGGCCTGGATGCGCAGATACTCACGATCCTTGTGAAAGATCGCCGTCACCGGCTCGGTGACTTCTCGAATCGTCTTTCGCTGCTCGTGCGCGCGCCGGATGATCTTGTCGTCGACGTCGGTCAGGTTCATCACCTGCCGGACCTTCCAGCCGCGCAGGCTCAGCGTGCGCCGCAGCAGGTCCACGAACAGGAAGGTCCGGAAGTTTCCGAGGTGCGCCGGATTGTAGACCGTCGGCCCACAACTATAGATACGCACCGTCTCGCCGTCGGCCGGGGCAAACGCCTCGGTCCGGCGAGTCAGGGTGTTGAACAGCCGGAACTCGCGGGTCGCGGTCCCGGTCTGGGGCGCCCGCGCCGGCGATGAACTCGGAGTGTCGGCGGACTGAGTATGAGACGGACGCATCGACTCCCGACGCGAGCAGGTGCGTGAATGCTAGGCATGTCGAAGGGGGCGGTCAACGAAACCGCGCTCGGCGACGCGCCGCGCCGCCACGTGCGCCACCACTCGGCCGGCGCGAAGCACCACGGCGCTCTCCGCCAGGCGAGACGCCAGGGCTGAGTCGCGCAGTGCCATCAAGACGGCGTCGCCTGCTTCTCGACGCTGGGCGATCCATGCGCCGAGACGGGCGGCCTCGGAATCGCCGACGTCGATCAGGTGAATGAGCGCTTCGTCCGCCGGGCATGGTTCGTCGAGCGACGAGCGGTAGTAGTGCAATCGCACCCGTCGAAGCGAGGCGGCGCGATTCGAATCCCCAAACCACGAGACCACACCGGCGTCGGGCGCCGTCAGCCCAGCCGCGCACAGGAGCAACGTGGTCTTTCCCGCTCCGCTCGGTCCCACGAGCGCCACCGATTCTCCCTCGTCGACGGTGAGATCCACGTCGGCGAGCGCGTACGCGCTCGCCAAGCACGACCCGCAACCCGCGACGAATCGCTTGGAGACCCGGGAGACGTCGAGTGCCTTTCGCACGCCGATCGATAACGCGCGAGGTTTCGCCGACCATCACCGTGGCTTTGCGAACGTCATCACGCGCTCGCAGTTCCTCGTCCACCGGTCCACCGTCCACCGGCCCACCGGCCCACCCAGGTTACGCGCTCTGCCGCCGACCCTCGCTCTCCGCGAACGTGACGATGTCCGGCGCGGGGCCGGCGGGTGCCAGAACGCCGCCGCCCGGCCCGGGCACTCGGAGCAGCATCGGCCGCTCGCGCGTGGTTCGGCGGAAACCCTGCCCCTCGTAGATCCGGCTGATGACGATTCGACGCACGATCACCATCAGCGCGGCGAGCGTCGGCAGCGCGACGACGAGGCCGAGACCGCCGAGCAGCGATCCCATGATGAGCACCGCCATGATGGTCATGACCGGCGGCAGGTCCACCTTCTTCGACATCACGAGCGGCGAAACGAGGTTCCCCTCGATCAGGTGGACCACGACGCCGAGTCCGACGACGAGCAGCGCGTGACCGACCGGGCTGAAGCCGAAGTAGCCCTTGCCGTTCAGAACGAACAGCGCGGGGAGAGTCGTGGACAGCAGCGTGCCGAAGAAGGGCACGATCGCGACGAGGCCGGTGAAGATTCCGAACAGGAACGCGAACGGTACGCCGAGCAGCGCGAGTCCGAGGCCCGTGATCAAGCCGAGGAAGGTCATCGTCAGCAGCTGCCCGACGATGTAGGCGCGCAGCGAATCGGCCAGCTCGGCAAGCACGTCTCGCACGAGGTCGCGGTGGATCGGCGGAAAGAGCGCGATCAGCCACTCGCGATAGAGCGCCGGGTGAACCGAGAGATAGATGCTCATCACGAGCACGGCGAAGATGTTGATCGCCGCTTCCACGATCTCGAACAACTTGGTCGGGATGCCGCTGAACAATCCGCTGAGCTGGTCGTACGCGGCGACGAGCGCCTTGTGCTCGTTCGGCGCGCCGACGATGTCGCTCACGCCGGGGAGCTTCGACGCCACGCGATCGATGCCCACCTCCCACGCGTTCATGAAATCGGGAAGGGCGAGGAAGAGCTGGCGGGTCTGCTCGACGATCGGCGGGACGAGGATCCAGGCCAGCAGCACGAGGCCGCCGAGGGAACCGATGATGGCGATGGCGAGCGCCATGCGCTTGGAGAGCGTCGTCCGGCGGTCGAGCCAATCCGCCACCGCGCCGAGGTACAGCGAGACGAGGACGGCGAGCATGAGCAGCACGAACACATGCGCGACCGTCTTGAACAGCCACAGCAGGAGAAACGTGATGACGGTCGCCGCGAGAACCGGCGCGAACTTGAATTTCGCGGGGCCGATCGTGATCGAGCCGGTCGTCCGCGGCGAATCGGCGGTCAAGGCCGCTGCTTCTCGCTCGTTATGTCTTCGATCTCGGCGTGGACCGTCTCCTCGTCGTTGTTGCCGGCGCCGAGCTTCTTGGCGTCAGGCGAACCCGCGGGGAGCATGCCCATCTTTTGTTTGAGCGCGAGCAGCTGCATGTCGACGCCGCCGGCCGTCGCCGATCGCTCGAGCTGCTTGAAGTCCTGGGCGAGCCGGTCGCCGGTGAACTCCTCTTCGATTTCGACGGACGCCTTGAGCTGGCGCTCGTTGTTGTCGATGCGCTCTTCCATGCGGGCGAACGCCTCGAACGCCGACTTCTCGGAGAGCGACGACATCGTATCGTGGATGCGCTTCTGCGCTTCCGCGCGCCGCTGCCGCGCGATCAGCAGATTCTTCTTGCGCTTCGCTTCCTCGATCTTGTCGTTCAGATCGCGGAGCGCGTTCTTGAGCTTTTCAGTTTCGAGCCGGTGCTGCTCCCACGTCTGCGCCAACTGCTGGCCGTGCGAGTTGTGCTCGGTCTGGCGCATGAGCGCCTGCTTGGCGAGGTCGTCGCGGCTTTCCTTGATCGCGAGCATGGCCTTCGCTTCCCAGTCGGCGCCTTGCTTGAACTCGCCGTCGGCCTGGTCGCGCAGGCGTTTTTCGTCGGCGATCGCCGTGGCGACCTGCTGCTTCGCCTTGGCGAGCTGCGACCGCATGTCCGTGATGATCTGATTCAGCATCTTCTCGGGGTCTTCGGCCCGAGAGATCAAGTCGTTGATGTTCGACCGCAGCAGGGTCGAAAGACGATCGAAAAGGCCCATGGTCAGCGTGCCTCGCGATACGTGCCGATCTCGCGCAGGTGCGACGCGAGCGCTACGGTGATGCCCTCGTACGCGGCGAGGAACTCCTCGTAATCGAGGTGCGCCAATTCAAGCGCTTCGGTCATGACGATCGAGTCCTTCTCGATGCCGTATGATCCGTGGAGCAGATCCGTCGCGTTGAGCTCGAGCAGCCGACGGCTGAGCGTGGCGAGCGACTCGGGCTTCGTGGGCAGCGTCATGACCTTCACACGCAGCAGAACCACGGGCGGCGAGAAGTGCACGACGACGTTGAAATCGAGCTCGCCGCTCGGCCGCACGATCCACAAGCCCGGCTCGACCTCGGAGTGGCTCGCGCCGTCTGCCCCGAGGCGGTCGAGGAAGCCTTCGATCTCGTCTTTCGTTACCATCGTGAGTCCTGTTGTCGGTGAATACTGAAAGGACCTACGAACGGGATTCCACGCGCGTTTCAGCCGGCCACGAGGCCGCCGTTGAGCCGAAACCTATGGTCCGAATCGGCGCCCGGCGAGGGTACGTAACGCTTCAGCCACGCTTGATTTGCACGAGGCGCTCGCGGGCCAACCGCCGCCCGGTGGGCGTGGCGGCAAGACCGCCGCCGGCTGTCTCACGATATCGCACGTCCATCTCGCGGCCGATGTCCCCCATCGTGTCGATCACCTCGTCCGCGGGGATCGCGAAGGTGATTCCGGCGAGCGCCATCTCGATCGCGGCGAGCGCGATCGCCGCGCCGGTCGCGTTGCGGAAGACGCACGGCAACTCGACAAGACCGCCAAGCGGATCGCAGACCAGTCCCAAGGTTCCCTGTTGCGCCAGCGCCACCGCGTGAGCGACCTGCGACGGCGATCCGCCGAGCATCTCGGTCGCCGCGCCGGCGGCCATTCCAGCGGCGGCTCCCGTCTCCGCCTGACAACCGCCCTCGGCGCCCGAGAGCGACGCGCGCTCGGCGACGACAGCCCCGATGAGTCCCGCCGTCGCGAGCGCGTCCACCACGGCGTCGTCGGACAGTCGGCGCGCGGCGGCGAGTCCGGTGAGGACCGCTGGAAGCACGCCGGCCCCGCCTGCCGTCGGCGCGGCGACGATCACACCCATCGCGGCGTTCACTTCCTGCACGGCGAGCGCGCGGGCGAGCACGTCACGGAACGGCGTGCCGGCCAACGGGCCAGGCGGACCGCTCACGAGCTTCTCGGCGTCGCCACCGACGAGTCCTGACGGCGATCTCAGATTCCCGGTCAGGCCTTGCTCGACCGCGCCGCGCATCACGACGAGCGCGCGATGCAACACATCGCGAATTTCGCCAATCGGACGTCCTTGATCGGACGCCTCCGTCTCGAGCGCGAGCCGCGAAAGCGAGATCCCGCGTGCTTCCGCGTCGTGTACCGCGGCGGCGAGCGATTTGTACATGCTCGAAATCTAGGCGCGCCGCCGTTTCCGAAACTGCTCTACCGCTGAGGCGCAGAGGACGCCGAGGACACCTAAGACGGAAAACCGCAGGAATTGGTTGAACAACCTCGGGGCGCTACACGTGGCTTCCGGAGGCCGTTCCCGAGAGTTTTTGCTTTTCCTCTGCGTCTTCTGCGCCTCCGCGGTGAATCAGTTGCAGTTGGAGGGTCTACGCCGAGACTTTGTCGAGCCGGAACGCCCAGCGCACCCACGGCAGCGCGCGGATGTGATCGCGGACGGTCTCGGCGGGATACTCGTCCAACTCGATGACCATGAAGGCGTCGCCGCCCTTCCGTTGCCGAGTGAGTTTGAGCGTCGCGATGTTGAGCCCATCGTCGGCGAGCAGAGTGGCGATCTTGGCGATCGATCCGGGAACGTCCTCGGCGACCAGCACGATCGTGTGATAGTGCCCCGAGACCTCGACGGGAAAACCGTCGATCTCGCTGACGAGCACGCGGCCCGCGCCGAGCGACGAGCCGATCATGACGGCCTTGCGATCGCCGCGCTCGAGCGTGATGCGCACCGAGTTGGGATGTGCCTCTTCGTCGAGCGTCGTCTTGTCGAACGCGTAGTTCAAACCCTCGCGCTCGGCGATCTCGAGCGCGGTGCGAATGCGGTCGTCGTCGGGACGAAAGCCCATCAGGCCCGCGACGATCGCCTTGTCGGTGCCATGGCCTTCCCCGGTGCGCGCGAACGAGCCGTGCAGCTCGATCATCGCGCGGTCCGGCGTTCCGCCGACGAGACCGCGCGCGAGTAGTCCGAGCCGGCACGCCCCCGCCGTGTGCGACGACGACGGGCCGACCATGACGGGGCCGATGATGTCGAGGAGAGAGACCATACGTTGGCTCTGAATTTAAGCGGAGCCGCCGAGCCGGGTGGACGGAGGACGCGGCCCTTGCGTTATTCGGTGTATAGACCGTACATTGATTGTGTACATACATCTGCGGGAGGCGGTCTTGGCCAAAAAATACTCGGGCGCGCGAAAGGCGCCGCGTCGCGTGAGCGAGACCAAGACGCCGATGAGCTATCGCCTCTCGCCGGGTAAGATCGCGCGCGCCCAGGCGATCCTCGGCACACCCACGGCGACCGCGACGATCGAAGAAGCCCTCGACTTGGTCATTTTTCGCAGCGAGCTGATGGACGGCATCAACCAGGCGTTCGGCTTGCCGATCCGCGACGCGTTCCCGGACAGCACCTCGGGCAAATGATCGCGCGGGCTCGGGGGAGGGACGGCGATACACGGTCGACACCAACCTATACATCGACGCGCTGAGGACGGAGGAAGGAAGAACCGCCCTCAGCGCGTTTCACGCCGCGTACGCTCCATTCGAGCACCTGAGCGCCGTCGTCGCGCACGAGCTCCGGGCCGGCGTCCGCGGCGCGGCCGCCGCGAAGCTGGAGAATGCGATCCTCGCTCCGTTCGAACGGCGCGGGCGACTGGTGACGCCGAGCTACGATGCCTGGAAGGAGGCCGGCCGCGTACTCGGCGCATTGATCTCGCCGAACGGATGGAGCTCGGTGTCGCGCAGCTTCGTGAATGACGTTTTGCTGGCGATGTCCTGCCGGGAGTCCGGCATGGTGCTCGTGACGAAGAACGTCGCCGACTGCGCGCGAATCGCCGCCGTTCGAGCCTTCGATTTCGTTCCGCCGTGGCCGGTGCCGGCGGCTTGAGGCAGCGTCAGGGATTCGTCGTCATCGTCGAGCGGTGACCCGTGGTCGTCGTCCAGTAGTCCATCCACCGCAGGCGAATCCCTTCCGTCCGCTCGAGCAGCTCCTTGCTCGGCGTCTTGCCGTGTTCGACGACGACGACCATTCCGGTATTGAAATCCTTCTGCGAATGGTCCACGTCGGGGAGCCGAGGTCCTTCGACGGCGATCACGTCCTGGATCGTCACCTTCGTGCGATCCGCCTTGAAGATCGGATGACCATTCGCGTCGCGTCCCTGCGGGGACGAGGTTTCGCAGAATGAAGAAGTCGGGCACTTCACTCGGCGCGATGAGACCCATCAGATAGAGGTCCAGGTACGACCATCCGGTCGCCGGCACGTAGTAGTCGTCGTCGAGCTGCGTGAACGTGCCATCGAGGTTGTCCTGCCAGACGCCGCCGCCCATCGCCGACGCTTCCACGGGCCGCTGATACGGGAATGCCACCGGCGCCTGCAACCCTCTCGCCCAGTGCGTGGGACCGAGCTGGATCGTCTCGCCGTTCACCTTGGCCGAGACGAACGCGCTCCACCGGTGGCCCATCTCGTGCCCGATCTGCGACATCGCGTAGTCGTAGGGCGGGATCTTTCCGTTCGACGTTCGCTCGGCGAGTTGGTGCGCGTACGCCATCACGTTGTGGGTGTTGCTGTCCACGATGCCTTCCGGCGGATACTCGGCCATCTGGTTCGCGCCGACGTACACCGGCTGGATGTACTGCCACTGGAAACGTCCCTTGCGTGCAGTAGTTCGCGAGGTTCCGCTGGTTGGCGCCGATTCCGGTCACCGCGCCGCCCGTCGGACCGCCGCCCAAGGGGCCTGAGCTCGACGTGCCCGCCTCCGGGTTGTCGATGCGAAAGTCGGAGTAGTACGCGAGCATGTCGAACTTGTCGCCGAGCGCGTTGATCACCGTGCAGGTGAGATCGACCGCGCGCGGCGGCTTCATGTAGTGGAACGCCTCGTACACCGCGGCGAAGGGACCGTCGGACTTTTTCACTGACGAGAAATCGACGGCGGCGACGGAAGCGCTCGCCTGTTCGACACCTTTGTCCACGACCGGATAGACGCCGACGATCGCGTCTTCCGCGTGCACGGCGTCGTAGGTGAGCTCGATCGTGCCGTTCCTTGCGCAGCACCGCCTGGAAGCGGTTCACGGTCGGGGTCCACGTCATGTCCTGGATGCCGCCCACCGGCTCGGTGAGCGTCCACGTGACGACGGCGCGGTCGGCGAGCTCTTTGAGGTAGCGCGTCCCGGACATCCGCGGTTTGAAGAAGACGCTGATCGCCGGAGTGGTATTCACGAGCTTCGCTGCGGCCTCCTGCAAGCTCGGCGAAGCGGTCGACGGAGAGTCCGCCGCCTCCCCGACCGCCGCGGCCGTCCGTGGGCGCCGACTGGTCGAACGTCATCGAGCCGGTCATGCCGACGGAAAAGGAGTTCCAACTCTTGCCGGAGAACGGGAACGCGAAGCCGGCGAGCGTGGCGCGGCTGTTCGTCAGCGGAGAGCCGAACTCCGCGTCCCACTGTTCCGGAAGGTTTTCGATTCGATAGCCCACCCCGTCCGGTGTAAAGCGGAGGGTGCGGTGGGCGAGGTCGAAGAGGTTCGCCTTCCCGAGCGCGCCTTCGTTCAGGGTCATGACGATCAGGTTTCCCTGCGTGGTGATCGTGCCGATCGATCGCCCCGGTTCCTGGCGAAACTGTGCGCCTCCGACAGATGGACAGAACACGGACGCGGCGAAAACCCCGAGCGAAGCTGAGACGCCGATGCGGCGTCGAACGATGCGGTTCAATTTCGAGCTCCCTGCCTGCGGGTGATGCCTGACTAAACCGCACGAAGGCCCATCTCGTAAAGGGGTGGCCGCGGAGAGGTGCCACCAGCCGTATAGTTTCCGGCACCGACAACAGCACAACGTCCTAATGCTTCGACGACTCCGCCCACTCTCCCTCGCCATCGGCGTAGCGCTCGCCGCTGCCGCGCTCACGCGCGGACTCGACGTCGAGCAGACGACACCAGGAGATCGGCCGCCGCCGATCACGGTCGCGAGCTTCGACGGACTCGGCGTCGGGTTCAGCGGCCCGCAGGGCACGTACGCGGGGCGGAATCCATCCGACAACTCGCTCGCCGTCGGCCCCGATCACATCGTGCAGATCGTGAACAGCCGCATGGCGATCTACACGAAGAAGGGCTCGCGCTTCGACACGACGGGGCGCGTGCTGTACGGCCCGGTCGAGACGCGCAACGTCTTTCGAGGGCTTCGGCGGTCCGTGCGACCAGCGCAACAACGGCGACGCCGTCGTGCGCTACGACCAACTCGCCAATCGCTGGCTGATCGTCATGCCGATCTTCTCGCGCATCCCCGACCAGGCCGACGACCGGCCGATGCCGCGCGCCGGTGAGCCGGCGCGGAAGAGTCTTGCCGGAATCGCCGGGCAGCCTGGGCCGGCCGTGCGACTGTACGAGCCACCTCCTCCGCCGCCGCCTCCACCGCCGCGCCCCGATTCACAAAACGCGCCGCGCGACACCACGCGTCGGCGTCCGGCGCAGCCGACGCAAGGCGTCTACGCGATGTGCTACGCGATCAGCACCGGCGCCGACCCGTTCGGGCCGTACTACCGCTACGAGTTCATTCGACCGCTCTTCCCCGACTACCCGCGTCCCGCCGTATGGCCCGACGGCTACTACGTGCCGACCAGCACCGGCGACGAGGTCATTCAGAAGCACGCGTGCGTCGTCGAGCGCGCCAAGATGCTCGTCGGCGGCGACGCAGCCGAGCAGTGCGTCGTGATCGACAGCGTGAACTTCCTCAACAACGCCGACGTCGACGGCAAGGCAGCGCCTCCGCGCGGCGCGCCGAACGTCATGATGGCGGCCGGCGGGATGCAGCTGCAGAAGATCATGGAGGACAGCGTCATTCTACGCGTGGTCGTTCCACGTCGATTGGTCGAATCCGTCGAAGACGCGCGTCGACGGGTCCGAAACGCATTCCCGTCGCGCCCTACCATTATCTGTGCGACGGGCAGCTCACCAACTGCGTGCCGCAGCTCGGCGCCGAACGCCGGCTCGACGCGCAGGGCGACAAGCTGATGGCGCGTCTCGTGTATCGACGGGTCGACGGACACGAAGCGATCGTCGCCGTTCACTCCGTGAATACGAAGGCGGGCGGCGGCGGCGTGCGGTGGTACGAGTTCCGGATCGATGGGCATCGCGAGCCCGCGCTGTACCAGCAGGGAACGTACGCGCCGGACAGCGCATTCCGCTGGATGGCGAGTCCGGCCATCGACGCGCGCGGCAACATCGGAATCGGCTACTCGTACGGAGGACCCGGTGGGTTCGCGGGCCAGCGGTTCGCGGCGCGTCTCGCCGGCGATCCTGCTCGGACGCCTCACTCTTCACGAGGCCGTGTTGGCAACAGGAGAAGCGGCGCAGACCAACACGCTGCGGTGGGAAGACTACGCGCAGACCGCCGTCGATCCGTCGGATGACTGCACGATCTGGTACGTCGGCGACTACTTCAAACAGGGCGCGGCGAGCTACTCGACGCGCATCGGTGCGTTTCGCCTTCCGGGGTGTCCGAAGTAACGGCTCCAGTCGCGCGATCCGCGGCCGGCTCACGGCGGGACGACCGAGATGACCACGCTGTCCGTCAGGATTCCGAGACGCGCCCGAATGGCCGTCGAGCCGGCGGACGTCAGATCGAAGGTGGCGGACAACGCGTAGAGGTTCGTCGGCGGCGGAACGCCGACCGGGACCGCGACGGCGCCGAGAAACTGCGCCACCGAAGGATTGGACGAGGTGAGTTCGGTGCTGCTCGCGTCGATCGGTACGCCGCTCACGTCGGTCGCGGTGACTTGGACATGCAAATGCCGCCCGACGATCGCGGGGCCCGTGTCGACGCGAACGGTCAGGCGGCCGACCGCGGACGGGTCCGGCCTCGTTGGATTGGTCCCGTCGGACGCGGCACCGGTCGTCGTCGCCGAGTTGCACGCGACTACGACCACAGCCAGAAAAAGGGCGAGCTTCCGCGTGCGTGCCGCCACCCTGTCGCCTCCCCGTGAAAGAACCGGCGTCGTCAGCCGACTTTCTTCCGCTGCCTCGCTTGGACGAGCGGCCGCAGGTAGCGGCCCGTGTATGACGCATCAATCGCCGCGAGGTCCTCTGGCGTTCCCGCGGCGACGATCGCCCCGCCGCGATTCCCCCCGTCCGGCCCCAGATCGACGATCCAATCCGCGGTCTTGATCACGTCGAGGTTGTGCTCGATGACGAGCACCGTGTTGCCCCGATCGACGAGTCGATGCAGCACGTCGAGCAGCACGCGCACGTCCTCGAAGTGGAGACCCGTCGTCGGCTCGTCGAGGATGTAGAACGTCCGTCCCGTGTCGCGCTTCGAGAGCTCCGTCGCCAGCTTGACGCGCTGCGCCTCGCCGCCCGACAGCGTCGTCGCGCTCTGGCCGAGGTGGATGTAGCCGAGTCCTACGTCGACGAGCGTTTGCAGCTTCTGCGCGATGCGCGGCTGGTTCTGGAAAAAGTCGAGCGCGTCGTCGACCGTCATCTCGAGCACGTCGGAGATCGTCTGGCCGCGGAAGCGCACCTCGAGTGTCTCGCGGTTGTAGCGGCGTCCCTTGCATACGTCGCAAGGCACGTAGACGTCGGGCAGGAAGTGCATCTCGATTTTCACGAGCCCGTCGCCCTGACATGCCTCGCACCGGCCGCCCTTCACGTTGAAGGAGAATCGCCCCGGCCCGTAGCCGCGAATCTTCGCCTCGGGCAACTCGGCGAACAGCTCGCGAACGGGCGTGAAGACGCCCGTGTACGTCGCCGGATTCGAGCGCGGCGTGCGGCCGATCGGGCTCTGGTCGATATCGATCACCTTGTCGATGTGCTCGAACCCGGTGATGCGCCGGTGCTCTCCGGGGATCACCCGCGCGCGGTAGAAATGCCGAGCGAGGGCGCGGTGCAGGATGTCTTCGATGAGCGTCGACTTGCCGGAACCGGATACGCCGGTGACCGCGACGAAGAGTCCGAGGGGAATCTCGACGTCGAGGTTGCGCAGGTTGTGCTCACGCGCGCCCTCGATGCGAATGAGCTTCCGCTGGTCGAACGTCCGTCGCTTGGCGGGCGTGGGGATCGAGAGCTCGCCGGCGAGATAGCGCCCGGTGATCGACGACGGGTTGCGCGCGATCTCGTCGACCGTCCCCACCGCGATGACTTCGCCGCCGTGTTTTCCCGCGCCCGGCCCGAGGTCGATGACGTGATCGGCGGCCCGCATCGTCTCTTCGTCGTGCTCGACGACGATCACCGTGTTGCCGAGGTCGCGCAGCTGCTCGAGCGTGGCGAGGAGCCGGGCGTTGTCGCGCTGGTGCAAACCGATCGACGGCTCGTCGAGGATGTACAGCACGCCGACGAGCCGCGAACCGATCTGGGTCGCGAGCCGGATGCGTTGCGCCTCGCCGCCCGAGAGCGACTCGGCCGCGCGCCCCAGCGTGAGATAGTCGAGCCCGACGTCGACGAGGAAGCGTAGACGCTCGCGCACTTCCTTGAGGATCGGGCCGGCGATCTCGGGGTCGAGTCCGGGTGAACCATCGCGGCGGACCGGCACCTTCTCGAAGAACGTGAGCGCGTCGGTGATCGGCAGCTCGACCACGTCGCCGATGCTCCTCGAGTCGATCGTGACCGAGAGCGCCTCCGGCTTGAGACGCTGCCCTTTGCACTCCGGACACGGCACCTCGATCATGTATTCCTGCAGCTCCATGCGGATCGAGTCGGACTCCGATTCGTCGTATCGGCGCTCGATGTTCCGCAGCACACCTTCCCACTCGATCGCCGACGGCGCGGCTTTGGCAGTCGCCTTTGCGTCGCGCTTTTCGCCGTAGAGGATGGCGTCGCGCACCGATTTCGGCAGATCGCCCCACGGCGAATTGAGATCGAACTTGAGTTGACGCGCGAGCGCCGGCAGCACGATCTTGCGCAAATACCCGCTCGGCTCGCCCCAGGGCAGGATCACGCCCTCGAGAATCGAGATGCGCGAGTCGCCCAGGATGAGCGCTTCACTGACGCGACGGCGCGTGCCCAAACCGCCGCACGCCGTGCAGGCGCCGAAGGGAGAGTTGAACGAGAAGTGGCGCGGCTCGAGCTCAGGCAGCGAGATGCCGCACGTCGGACACCCGTAGCGCTCCGAGAACAACTCGATCGTCTTCGCGTCGACGTTGCCGACTTCGACGACACCTTCCGCGAGCTTGAGCGCGGTCTCGAGCGAGTCGGCGAGGCGGCTTCGATCCTCTGGCCTGACCATCAGGCGATCGACGACGACCGAGATCGAATGGTTCTGCCGGCGATTCAGCTTGGGCGGCGACGCCACTTCGATCAGCTCGCCGTCGACGTAGGCGCGGATGAATCCCTGACGGCGAACGCTCTCGAATAGTTCGCGGAACTCTCCCTTCCGCTGCTGCACGAGCGGCGCGCGAATCTCGAGGCGAGCGTCGGGCGGCCAGGCCAGAATGATGTCGGCGATCTGCGCCGCGCTCTGGCGCTGCACGGGCCGCCCGCAGTTCGGGCAGTGGGGCGTCCCAGCGCGAGCCCAGAGCAGACGCAGGTAATCATAGATCTCGGTGACCGTGCCGACCGTGGACCTCGGGTTGTGCCCGGCCGTCTTCTGCTCGATCGAGATCGCCGGCGACAGGCCCTCGATGGAGTCGACGTCGGGCTTTTCCATGAGGCCGAGGAACTGCCGCGCGTACGCGGACAGTGACTCGACGTACCGGCGCTGTCCTTCGGCGTAAATGGTGTCGAAGGCGAGCGAGGACTTTCCCGAGCCCGACAGCCCGGTCACGACCGTCAGGCGGTCGCGGGGGATCGTCACGTCGATGTTGCGCAGGTTGTGCTCCCGCGCGCCGCGAACGATCAGGAAATCTTCTGCCATAGCCTGGGTAAGCTGCGGTCCGTGTCCTCCGCAGACAAGTCACGGGTTACGGCGAACGACCAAAGGCACAAGCGAAGTAGGCCGCAAACCCGTTTCCCCGTTACGTTTTGGCCGGTTTTGCCGTCTCAAGCGGTGCACACCGACGCGATCGTCGTTCTGACCACGATGGCCTCCGACGAGGAGGCCGTTCGTTTCGTCCGGACCCTCCTCGAGCGCCGCCTCATCGCCTGCGGCACCATGTACCCCGGCGCGCGGTCGCTCTACCGCTGGCAGGGCAAGATCGCCGACGAGCGCGAGGTCGTCGTCATGCTCAAGACGCGCTCCGCGCGGTTCGAGTCCGTGCGCGAGGCGTTCTCCGAGCTCCACCCGTACAAGGTTCCCGAGCTTCTCGCGCTTTCCGTCGAAGCCGGACTCGACAAGTACATCGAGTGGATCAACGGCGAAACGACGCTCGCTCTGAGCTGAGCGGCCACACGCGCGCGCGCGAGGGGAAGTCTCCGTGAAGCGCAGGACGGTGGCCGGCATCGGAATCATCGCCGCGTGGGGCGGCGGCGTCGGCGTGCTCGTGCAACACGAGTATTTCCGCCCGCGCCTCGAGCGGCTCGCCGAAGCGGCAACCCGTGTCGCGCCGGCAACGTTGTACTACGCGGCGATGCAGGGCGGCCGGCAGGTCGGTTTCGCCTCGTCCACGATCGACACGGCGAACACGTCCGTCTCCGAGAACGACTACTTCGTCGTCGAGCTGCCCTCCGGCCTGACGATGCGACGCGCGACGGCGCGAACCAACGTCACGTTGTCGCGCGCGCTCCGTCTGATGCGGTTCGAGCTTTCGTACGAGACCGACAGCGCCCGCACCGACATGACAGGGCGAGTCGACGGCGACTCGGTGCTGCTGGTTCACTCGACGACGTCGCCGAAATCCGATACGACGCGCGTCTCACTCGCCGAGCCGCTCCTGCTGCCCACGCTCGTGCCGCTCGTGGTCGGCTTGGCGGAGAAGCCTTCGATCGGCAAGCGCTACGTGTTGCCGGTATTCGATCCAGCGACGAAGGCGCCGCGCAGCATCGGGTACTCGATACGCGCCGAGTCGCTCTTCGTGCTGAGTGACAGCGCGGTGCTCGACACGACGGTGACTCCGGCGCTCTGGCACGGCGCCCGCCCCGACACCGTGCGCGCGTGGCAGGTGACGCCCGACTCGGGTGTCGACATCGGATTCTCCGGCTGGATCGACGACCAGGGGCGCATCGTCGCGACGTCGCAGCTCGGTCTCGAGCTCCGGCGACAGCCGTACGAGGTTGCGTTCAGAAATTGGCAAAACGACCCGACGGCGCATGCGTCCGACGCGAGCCACGTCATCGGAACGACCGTGCTTGCCGCGGGCAAGACGCCGAAGGCCGTCCGTCGTATCGATTCGCTCGTCGTTCGCCTCGACAACGTCGATCCGAAGCTCAGGCTGCGCCTCACGGGGGCGGGTCAACGCGCGTCTCACGATACCGTGTTCGCTTCGACGGCCGACGACAACATGCTGGTGTCGACCGCCACGTTGGGTCCGCCGTCAAAGATCGGATTCGCCCCGCAGGCGGCGGCGATCACGCGCGGGAGCCTCGAGCCCCAGGTCGTGACGAGGCGTCTCATCGCTTGGGTGCGCGATTCGATCCGCCCCCACGTGTCGTTCGAGATGTCGACCCCCCAGCATGTCCTGCTCACGCGGGCCGGGGATTGTAACGAACTCGCCCAGGTTTTCGTCGCTCTAGCGCGTGCGCGCGGGCTCACGGCGCGGCCCGTGAGCGGACTGCTGTACGTCGACGGGAAGTTCTACTACCACGCGTGGGCCGAGGTGCTGTTGAAGGACTGGGTTCCGGTCGACCCCATGCTCGGCCAGGCGCCGGCCGACGCCGCCCACATCCGACTGATGCAGGGGTTGGCGCTGCGCACTGATTTGATTCGCCGCTGGGCCGGCCTCGACGTCAACGTCGTGTCGGTGAAGGAAACCCAACGTAAGCCGAGTGAGACGACCCACCGATGATCAAGCTGACGAATCTCACGAAGCGGTATGGGGCCTTTACCGCCGTCGACGGCATCAATCTCGAGGTGCCGCGAGGAGAGCTCTTCGGATTTCTCGGGCCGAACGGCGCCGGCAAGACGACCACGCTGCGCATGATCGCCGGCATCCTTCGCCCGACGGGCGGCAAGGTGGAGGTCGGCGGCATCGACGTGGTCGCGAGTCCGGTCGCCGCGAAGTCGAAGCTCGGCTTCATTCCGGACCGCCCCTTCATTTATGAGAAGCTGACCGGCGGCGAGTTTCTGCGATTCGTCGCGGGGCTGTACGACCAGCACGGCGCGGAGATCGAGCACCGGGGCCGCGAGCTGCTCGCGCTGTTCGACCTCGAGGCGTGGCGCGACGAGATGGTCGAGAGCTACAGCCACGGCATGCGGCAAAAGCTCATCATCGCGAGCGCGTTCGTGCACCGTCCGGAGGTCATCGTCGTGGACGAGCCGATGGTCGGCCTCGACCCCAAGGCGGCGCGCATCCTCAAGGATCTCTTCAAGGAATACACTCGGCGCGGCCACACGATCATGATGTCGACGCACACGCTCGAAGTCGCCGAAGCGATGTGCGACCGCATCGGCATCATCCAGAGCGGTGTGATTCGCGCCTGCGGTACGATGAACGACCTCCGCGCCCACGCCGAGTCGGGGATGGACGGACTCGAGCAGATCTTCCTGCGGCTCACCGGCGAGAACGCCGCGCGCGCGTTGGTCGATGTCCTCGATGCCTGAAAAGGCAGCGGCTTCGCCGCCCCCCCGCCCCCTGCCCGATCCCAAGGCGGCGGCTCTGCCGCTGCCAGATCCATCAACGGCGCACCTGCTGAGCCCCAAGTGGCTCACCGCCCGCGCGCACCGCGAGTCCGGGCGGCGCGCCCGGACGGTGTTCCTGCTCGTCTTCGGGTTCGTGTTCTGGGCGTTCATCTACCTGATGCTGTACCGGCTGCTCAGCTATCTGCAGAAGACGCCGGAGATCGGGACGCTCATCGCCGGCAAGGTGCTCGGCCTCATCCTGGCCGGATTCTTTTCGATCCTGCTGTTGTCGAACGTCATCACCTCGCTGTCGAGTTTCTTTCTCGCGCGAGATCTGGATCTTCTGGCGTCGGCGCCGGTCGATTGGCTCAAGTTCTACGTCGCGAAAGTCCTCGAGACGCTGGTGAACTCGAGCTGGATGGTCCTGCTGCTCGCGATTCCGATGTTCGCCGCGTATGGCGTCGTCTACTCGGGGGGCCCGCTCTTTCCGCTCATCGTGCTGGTGACGTTCGTTCCGTTTCTCGTCGTGCCGACGGTGATCGGGAGCGCGGTCACGCTGCTGTTGGTCACCGTGTTCCCGGCGCGGCGGGCCCGGGACATTCTGAGCGTCATCGCGGTGCTCGCGGCGGGAGGGCTGGTCGTGCTCTTCCGTCTTCTGCGACCGGAGCGCCTCGCCCGGCCGGAGGGATTCAAGTCGCTCGTCGAGTTCGTGACCCTTCTGCGCGGCCCAACGTCGCCGTTTCTGCCGAGCGAGTGGGTGCAGCGCGCCGTGATGTCGTGGCTCAACGGACGTCCGCAGCTCCTGCCGTACTACCTCCTCTGGTCGACGGCCGCCGCCGCCGTGGTGCTCGGCGCGTTGCTCCACCGCTGGCTCTACGCCATGGGATTCAGCAAAGCGCAGGAGAGCGCGCAGCGCTGGGCGCCGAGCGGGCCGGTGAGCCGGATGGGCCACGCGCTCTTGGCGCCGTTCGGCATCGTTCGACGGGAGCTCGTGCTCAAGGAAGTGAAGCTGTTCTTCCGCGACACGACGCAGTGGTCGCAGCTGATCCTGCTCGCCGTGCTCGTGGTCGTGTACGTCTTCAACATCAAGTTCCTGCCGATCGGCGGCCAGGGCGTGTCGTTCTTCCTGGCGAACGTGGTGCCCTTTCTGAATCTGGTGCTGGCCGGATTCGTGCTCGCCTCGGTCGCCGCGCGCTTCATCTTCCCCGGCGTGAGCCTGGAGGGAAGAACGTGGTGGCTGCTGCGGTCGAGCCCCCTGCGGATGCGCGACCTGCTCTGGTCGAAGTTCTGGGTCGGCACGCTGCCCTTGCTCGTGCTCGCGCTCCTGATCGTCGGCGTCACCGATTATTTGATGCAGGTTTCGGCGTTCATGTTCGTCGTATCGACGCTCACGATCGGGTTCATGACGCTGGCGATCGCCGGACTGGCGATCGGCATGGGGACGCTGTTCCCGCGGTTCGAGACGGAGAACGCCGCGCAAATCCCGACCTCGTTCGGCGGACTGGTGTTCATGATGAGCGCCATCGCTTTGATCGGCGTGGTCGTGGTCCTCGAGGCAAAGCCGGTCTACACGTACCTCGGATCGAAGGCGTTCGGCACCGGGGGCGATCTCGTCGAGATGGTGGCGGGATTCGGGCTTGCCGCGGCGGTGTGCGCCGCCGCCACTGTGATTCCGGTCACCGTCGCGCTGCGACGACTCGAGCGCCTCGAGCGTTAGATCGCGGCTCGTGAGCGCATTGTGACGACCCGCGAGATGCCCGGGTCGTTCATGCCGGATGCCCCGAACCTCTTTCGGGAATCCGCTGGTACGTCACACAGGCTCGCTCCCGCGCCCCGGTTGGAGTGGGCAGCCCATGGGTCAAAAACCCACCCTCGGAGGAAGTTCGAAATGAAGCGTATCGCATTCGCAGCCGTTGCGGCTCTCCTGGTCGCCGGAACGCAGCTCCACGCCCAGCAGGGCAATCAGAAGCAGGACACCACGAAGAAGAAGCCCGCCGCTGCGGCGACGGTGAAGCCCGCCGGCGCGCCGGCCGCGGTCAAGCCGGCCGCGTCAGCGCCGGCCGACACGACCAAGCCGAAGAAGAAGCGCGCCAGCACGCACAAGGCGGCCGCGAAGGACACGACGAAGGCCGCCGGCACGGCCGCGGCGGCGCCGAAGAAGAAGTCGGCTCCGGCGAAGAAGGATTCCACCACCAAGAAGCCGTAACTCAGGCTGCTAGGCGGTTTCCACAGTTGTTGCAGTATCGCGCCTCGGGCGCGACGACAGGTGCGCCACACGTGGCGCACCTGTCGTTTAGGTACCTGCCGCAGTTCGAGCAGTAGACCGCGTCGGATTCGGGGCGCGGTCCGCACGACGAGCATCCGGCCAGACGTTCGCGGTACGCGCGAACAGTCGCCTCGACCTCGGCGTCGGTCGGTCGCGCAGTCGGCTGATCGGCGTCCGTTCCGCGGCGCATGGCGGCGATGGCGGACTTGGTGTAGCGCGCCTTGAGATCCGCGTAGTCGGCGTCCGAGAGCTTGCCCGTCGCGCGATCGAACTCGAGCTCGCGCAGCGCGGCCACCGCCGACGACTCGTCGGCCTCATCGACGGCGCGTGCTCGCGCCGACGGCGATGGCGTCGCCGGCGCGGCGTCCGACCCAAAGAACACCGGATACAGCACGAACGCCAGCGCGCCGAGGGCGAGCAACGTTCCGACGAGGAGCGCCGCCACTATTCTCCGTCCCGCCGAATCGCCGCCTCGAGTCGTGCAAGCTCGTCGTCGGTGGCGTCGACGCCCTTCGCGGCCGGCCCGAGCGGCGCCGTCCGCGACGACTGCGAGCGCCGGAGAAACGCGAGGATGAACGCGGCGGCGACGAGCACGGCGATTCCCGGCGAGACCCACGCGAGGATGTTGAATCCGGATCGCGGCGGCGCCATGAGCGCGCGCTCGCCGTACGTCGACACGAACGCGTCGATGATCTCCTGCGCGCTGTAGCCGCCGTCGACGAGCGCCATCACGTCGCGGTGCATCGCCGGCGAGACCTGGCAGGAAAAGTCCGTCGTGCGGCAGGTGAAGACGTCGAGCGTGCACCCGCACTGGCAATGGAGCTGATGCTCGAGCGCGTCGCGCTGCGTGTTCGTGAGCTGCTTGACGGCGTTCGCCTTGGGCGGCAAGCGCACGGGACGCGCCGCGCCCTGGTCCATCGCGAAGAGATTCGACGTGTCGCGCACGATCGACGAATCGTGGGTCATCCTCGCGCGCGGGTTCGGTTGTTGCGCCACGGCGCGAACCGCGATGACCATCGATCCGACTCCGGCGCCCGCGCCGGCGAGGAATCCGCGGCGCGAGAGAATCCTCGCCTGCTCGTCGCTCATGCGCCGACCGGTTCGCCGCCTGCTGTCGCCGGCCGCATCACCGCGACGTACCCCGCCTGCGCCCGCCGTCGCTCCGCCTGCGGCCACATCACGATCAAGCCGCCGATCATCATCACAAAGCCGCCAGCCCACACCCACACCACGAGGGGATTGAACGAGATGCGCAGCTCCGCCGTGTCCGAATTGCGCACGCCGGCGAGCACGACATATAAGTCCTGTCCAGGCGTGGTGCGAATGCCGACCTCGGTGATCGGCTGGAAGAGCGGATTGCCCTGGGCGTCGTGGTAGGCGCGCTTCTCGCTTCGGATGATCCCGACGCGCTTCCCGTCGCGGAACGCGTCGAGCCCGACGCCGATCACTTGCGCGTCGCGCGGCTCGGACGTGGAGATGCCCTGACTCACGAAGCGCCACTTGTGGCCGTAGGGGTCGATCGTCTCGAACGCTTCGCCGGTTTTGAGCGTCACGTCGTTCTCGAGCTTGAATGCCATCCCCGCGAACGCCGCGAACAACATCACGATGCCGGCGTGCACGATATAGCCGCCGTATCGGCGCCGGTTGCGCGCGACGAGGTGCCTGAACGCCGTGACGACGGACTCGCCATGGATCGTCTGGCGCGCGCGCATTCCTTTGTAGAACTCCTGAACGATCGTGCCCATGACGAAGCCGCACAGCGCGTATGCGAGGAGCACGTATCGCGAGCGCATTCCGAGCGCGAAGAGCAGCGCACCGGTGATGATGCCGACGGACACAGGTGTAGCGAACTGTCGCTTGAGGTTCGACACCGACGCCTTGCGCCACGCGATGAGCGGACCGATGCCCGTGAGCGCGAGCAACAGCAGTCCGAGCGGGACGTTCACCGCGTTAAAGAACGGCGGGCCGACCGTGATCTTGTTTTGTGTCGCCCACTCGGACAGGACCGGAAACACGGTTCCCCAGAATATCGCGAAGGCGATGCCGATGAGCAGCAGGTTGTTGTACAGGAACGCCGCCTCGCGGCTGACCATGCTCTCCAGCTCGGCCTTCGGCTCGAGATCGCGAAGACGCGTCGCGACCAGGTAGATCGTGACCCCCGTCGCGACGCCGAAGAAGGTCAGGAACCAAGGTCCCACCGGCGATTGGGCGAACGAATGCACACTCTCGATCACGCCGCTGCGCGTGAGGGTCGTGCCGAAGATCGCGAGCAAGAAGCTCATCACGACCAGCACGACGTTCCACTTCCGCAGCATGCCGCGCTTTTCCTGGATCATGATCGAGTGCAGGAACGCGGTGTTCGTGAGCCACGGAAGAAACGACGAGTTCTCCACCGGATCCCACGCCCAATATCCGCCCCATCCCAGCTCGACGTACGCCCACCACATCCCGAGCACGATGCCAATCGTGAGGAAGAACCACGACAGGAGCGTCCAGCGCCGCACGATGCCGAGCCACTGCGCGTCGAGCTTTCGCGCGAACAACGCCGCGATCGCGAACGCGAACGGAATCGCCGTCGCGACGTAGCCGAGATAGAGATTCGGCGGATGGATCGCCATTCCCGGGTTCTGCAGCTGCGGATTCATCCCGCGCCCGTCGAGCGGAATGAAGTCGAGCCGCGTGAACGGGTTCGCCTTGAAGCACGTCGTCGCGATGAAGAAGAGGAGCACGGCCGAGATCGTGCCGGTCGCCCACGGAATGAGCTCCTCGTTGCCGCGGCGGCTCGTCGCGATCGCGATGGTGCCGTACATCGACAGAATGAGGGCCCAGAAGAGCATCGAGCCCGCCTGCCCGCTCCAGAACGACGTGAAGATGTACACGCTCGGCATCGTCGAGCTGATGTGGCCCGCGACGTACTCGAGCGAGAAATCCTTGGTGAGGAGCGCGGTCCACAGACCGATCGACGCCAAGAGGATCATGGCGAACGTCGCGTAGAGTCCACGGACGCCGCTCGCGGCGAGATCCGAGCGCCGCGTCGCGCCGCCGGCGAACGACACGGTCGTCGACCACGCCGCCATGAGCAGCGCGACCCATAGCGACAACTCGCCGATCAGGATCACGCGCGGCCGGCCGTCTTCGTCTGGGCCGCCTTGTAGCCTGGAGTACCCCGGTACTTCTCAGGCGCGTTCTCGTAGCGAGACGCGCACTTCGCCAGCAGCTCCGTCGCGTGGAAGGTGCCGTCGGTTCCCATGCGGCCGCCCACGACGACGTCCACGCTGTCCGTAAACGTGTCCGGGGCGATGCCGCGGTAGACGACCGGAATCGTCTGGCTGCCGTCCGTCACACGGAACGCGTACTCCTTTCCACCCGCCGCCCGCTGCACCGAGCCGGGGACGACGCGGGCGCCGACCTTCACGCCAACATCAGTGAACGTCGGATCGGCCTTGAGTTTGGCGGACAGCTCGGTGGGCGTCAGATAGTAGACGCCAGTCGAACGAATCGAGCTGGCCATCAGATAGCCGGCGGTGCCGAGGACGATCGCGCCGCCGATCAGGAATTTCGTTCGTGGCTTCATCGTGATTGCATCCCTGGCGAGGCCTTCAATATAGCCGTCGGATCACGGCTTGGTTTGGTGCAACAAGACACCGGCCGCGGCCATGCCGATGCCATCCCACGTCAGGTCCTTGAGGCTCGGATCGCCCCCCGAATAGCGGTCGTACACCTCTTTTCCTATGCTTACCCCCGCCGCGACGCCGATCGCGGTGTTCAGCGCCGGCGTCCGATGCATCCCGGTGAGGCGCAAGCCGCTGAAAGCGGCGCTTTCAACAAAGGCGGCCATGAAGAAGTGCTTGGCCTTGTCGGGACCGAACCACCGATCGCCGGCCTGACTTGGACTCAGGTGCAGCGTGAACACCAGAAGCAGACCGTGCATGGTCAGTATCCCTCTCCCGGTTGTGCAGTTCCGGCGTCGTCGTGGGCCCAGGCGATCGCGGTTCGGACGGCTCGCTCCCATCCGCGCATTCGTTGATTCAGCTCGCCGCGCGACATTCGCGGCGTGAAGGTCGTGAAGCGTCGCGTGGCGAGAAACTCGTCCACGCTTTTCCAAACGCCGGCAGCGATTCCGGCCAGACCGGCGGCCCCGAGCGCCGTCGTCTCGACCATGTCCGGACGCTCGACGGGAACGCCAAGAACGTCGGCCTGAAATTGCATCAGCCAGTCGTTCATCGTCGCCCCGCCGTCGACGCGCAGACGCGAGAAATTGGCTCCCCCCCGGTCGCGTGGTGCATCTCCGCGAGCACTTCGGCGGTGCCGTAAGCCATCGCCTCGAGCGCGGCGCGCGCGAGGTGCGCGCGAGTCGTGCCTCGTGTGAGTCCCACGATGGTTCCGCGCGCCTCGGACTCCCAGTGGGGTGCGCCGAGCCCCGTGAGCGCGGGCACGAAGTAAACGCCTTCCGTCGAATCGACGGACCTCGCCAGCGCCTCGGTCTCGCGCGCGTCACGGATGATTCCAAGCCCATCCCGCAACCATTGAATGGCGGCGCCGGCGATGAAGATCGCCGCCTCGAGCGCGTACACCGGCCCGCCGCGCGCGTCGCAGGCGATCGTTGTCAACAACCCTCCGCGACCGCCTTCCGGCCGCTCGGTGCCCGCGTTGAGCAGCAGGAACGCGCCGGTCCCGTACGTGTTCTTGCCGGTGCCGCGTTCGGTGCAGCCCTGCCCGAACAGTGCCGCCTGCTGATCTCCGGCCACGCCGAGGATGGGAGCGTCGAACCCGAGGCCGTCGCGCGTCGCGACGCCGAAGTCGCCCGACGACGGACGCACTTCGGGCAGGATCTCCTTGGGCACGCCGAAGATCGCGCACAGCTCGTCGCTCCACGACCGCGCGTCAATGTCGTAGAGCATCGTCCTCGACGCGTTCGTCGGATCGGTGGCATGGACGGCGCCGCCGGTGAGTCGCGACACGAGCCAAGTATCGATCGTGCCGACCGCGAGATCGCCGAGGCGATAGCGGTCGAGGAGTCGCTCGTGGTCGAGGAGCCACTCGATCTTCGTCGCCGAGAAGTACGGGTCGGGCACGAGGCCGGTATGCTTCGCGATCCACTCCGCGCGCGGCGCGAGCTCTCGGCAGCGCGCCGCGGTCCGCCGGTCTTGCCACACGATCGCCCGATGCACCGGCCGACCCGAATCGCGCTCCCAGATGACGACGGTCTCGCGCTGATTCGTGATCCCCACCGCATCGGGCCGGACCGAGGCGGCGTCGACGGCGTCACGCGCCGCGGACTTCACGCACTCGAGGATCTCGTTCGCGTCGTGCTCGACGTGACCCGCCGCCGGGAAATACTGCGGGACCTCGCGATAGCCGCGGCCGGCGACCTTGCCGTCGGCGCCGATCACGAGGCACGTGACGCCTGTGGTGCCAGCATCGACGGCGAGCACGTGCTTCACGCGGGCTCCGAGAAATCGTACGGCGGACGGTGCACGCCGCGGTCGCTTACGATCGCCGAGATGAGCTCCGCGGGCGTGACGTCGAACGCCGGGTTGTAGACGGGCACGTTCGCCGGCGCCGTTTGCGCTCCGAGCACATGCCGCAATTCCTCGGCGGACCGTTGCTCGATGAGGATCTCGTCGCCGCGCGGCGTGGCGGGGTCGAAGGTGCTCGTCGGCGCCGCGACGTAGAACGGCACGGAGTGGCGGCAGGCGGCGATCGCCAACGGATACGTCCCCACCTTGTTGGCGACGTCGCCGTTCGTCGCGATGCGATCCGCGCCGACGATGCACAGGTCCACCTCGCCGTCTCGGAGCAACGACGCCGCGGCGCCGTCGGCGAGCACGGTGACGGGAATTCCCGCGCGCTGGAGCTCCCACGCCGTGAGGCGGCTCCCCTGAAGCAATGGGCGGGTCTCGTCGGCGTAAACTTCGACGCGCTTTCCCGACTCGACCGCAACGTACACCGCGGCGAGGGCGGTGCCGATGCCGCCGGTCGCGAGCGCTCCCGTGTTGCAGTGCGTGAGCACGCGCGCGCCGTCGGCGATGAGAGTCGCGCCGTGCTCGCCGATGCGCCGGCACATGGCGCGGTCCTCCTCGAGGATCTTCGTCGCTTCATCGCGCAACGCCCCCCGCATCGCGGCCGCATCGGCGCGATGCCGCAGGCCGGCCTTCATCGCTCGATCCAGCGCCCGCGCCAGGTTCACGGCCGTGGGACGTGTACCGCGAAGGCGTCCGTGGGCGTCGGCGAGAGCAATCGCCAGGTTGCCGCGCGACCCGGCTGGAATCGACAGTGCCAGGCCCATCGCCGCGGCGATGCCGATCGCCGGGGCACCGCGCACCGCCAACGTGTTGATCGCCTCGCAGACCTCGTCCACCGACCGCAGCACGCGGAACACTTCGCGCTCCGGAAGGAGACGCTGGTCGAGGATGCGAACGCCATCGCCGTCGTCCGACCACATCACGGCCTGGATCGGTTGCATGGTCCAAAAACGTAGGTTCGTCCCGGGGCCGGCGTAACGGGTTTCCCTTAGATTCCGCGCATGTCTTACGAGACGATCACGCTCAACGTCGCCGACCGGATCGCGACGGTCACGGTCAACCGGCCGGACAAGCTCAACGCGCTGAACAACCGGGTCATCGCGGAGCTGGGCGAGATGATCGACTCGCTGCGCGCGGATCGCGACGTAGGTGGAATCATGCTCACCGGTGCGGGGCGCGCGTTCGTCGCCGGCGCCGACATCTCCGAGCTGGAGCAGGTCGCCGGCGATTCGGCCGAGGCGCTCGCGAAGCGCGGGCAGTCGGTGTTCCGCCGGTTCGAGACGTCCCCCAAGCCGACGATCGCCGCGGTAAACGGGTTCGCGCTCGGTGGCGGGTGCGAGCTGGCGATGGCGTGCCACGTCCGCATCGCGTCCGAGAGCGCGAAGTTCGGCCAACCCGAGGTGAAGCTCGGGCTCATTCCCGGCTACGGCGGCACCCAGCGGCTTCCACGCCTCGTTGGGAAAGGACGCGCGCTGCAACTGTTGCTCACCGGCGAAATGATCGACGCTCAAGAAGCGCTTCGAATCGGTCTCGTGAACCGAGTCGTCGCCGCGGACGAGCTGCTTCAGGCGGCGAACGCTATGATGCGGGCGATGCTGGCCAACGCTCCGCTCGCGCTCGCCGCCTGCATCGACGCGGTCAACGAAGGCGCGGATTCTTCGCTCGACGCCGGTCTCGCGCTCGAAGCGTCGTCGTTCGGCGAGCTGGGCGCCACGGACGACAAGAGCGAGGGGACGCGCGCGTTCCTCGAGAAGCGGGCCGCGACGTTCACCGGCGCGTGAGCGCCGCGGCAGCTCGACTCGCGCGTCTCGTCGTTCGCGACTTTCGGAACCTCGAACATGTGGATCTCGCTCCGCCGGCCGCGGGGTGGGTCGTCGTCGGCGAGAACGGCCAGGGCAAGACGAATCTCCTCGAGGCGATTCACTACCTCCAGCTTCTGCGCTCGTCGCGCGGCGCGCGCGACTCGGACGTCGTGCGCTTCGGAGCAGACGGGTTCCACGTCGCGGCGCAGGTCGACACCGGCGGAGCCTGTCACGAAATCTCCGTCGGGTTCGAGCGCGCCGGGCACCGGAAGCGCGCGCGCCTCGACGGCGCCGTGCCCGAGCGCCTGAGTGACGCGCTCGGCGCGCTGCCGTCGGTGATGTTCGCACCGGACGACGTTTCGCTCGTCACGGGCTCGCCCGCCGAGCGACGGCGTTTTCTCGACGTGGTGCTGGCCGTGACGGATCACTCGTATCTCGTCGCGCTCCAGCAGTACCGCGCGGCCCTGTTGCGCCGGAACGCCGCGCTGCGCTCGGCCGCGGTGAGCGGCGGAGCCGACGCCGTCGCGGTCTGGGAGCCGGCGCTCGCTCAGTACGGCGCGGCGCTCTGGCGCGAGCGGCGGGCGTGGGTGGTGTCGATGGATGACAGGCTCGAGACGCTCTGTCGGGAGATCGGCGAGGGCGCCCGAGTTCGGATGCGCTATGCGAGCACGCTCGCCGCGGCGGACGATCCCCGCGCCGCGCTCGCGCGCGCCCTCGCGGAGAAACGAGCCTCCGACCTGCGGCGCGGCCTCACGCACGTCGGCCCGCACCGCGACGACCTCGTCGTCACGCTCGACGGGCGCGATTTGCGCGTGTTCGGATCGGCCGGGCAGCAGCGCACGGCGGCGATCGCGCTGCGGATGCTCGAGGCGGCCACGGTGACGGAGCGCCGCGGGCTCGCGCCGATGTTTCTCCTCGACGACCCGTTCGCCGAACTCGACGCGCGGCGGTCGGCGCGGATCCTGTCGCTGTTGGAGCGCGAGGGCATGGGGGTGGGCGGTGGCGTGGGGCAAACAGTGCTCGCAGTGCCGCGCGACAGCGACATTCCGGCGGAGCTGACAGGACTCGAGCGCTTTCGAATCGGCGCGGGCGTCGTGACGTCCGCCAACGCGGCATGAGATGGAGTTGAGCTCGTGAGGGGCCGTGGCGACCGTGGCGACGGAAAGAAGAAGCGACCCGAGACGGTCGGATCGATCATCGCCGGCGTGCTCGGCGATCGCGGACTCGCCGATCGCGTGAAGCAGGCGGCGATCATTCCCGAGTGGGCATCGCTGGTCGGCGCACAGATCGCCAAGGTCACGACTCCCGAGTCGATCACGGCGAACGGGACGCTTTTTGTGAGCGTAACGACGAACGCGTGGATGAACGAGCTTTCGTTGCTCGAGCCTGAGCTGTTGCGGTCGCTGAACGCGAAAGGCGACCGGGCTCCGGTGCGGCGGATTCGCTGGATGTTGGGCCCGGTTGAAAAGGCTCGATAACGCGTTGCAAATCAAAAGGTTGGCCGTTCCAGGCCACGTTGCGCGCGCGGGTCCGTGGAGCTATTTTTAACAGGTTGGATTTGTGCGGTTCTTCGGTATTTGTACGGGGCGTTTTTTCCAGGGGAATCATGGGAACGAGAGGCGAGATCGATTCGGCCGGCGCGAAGTACGACGCGGGCCAGATTCAGGTACTCAAAGGTCTCGATGCGGTGCGGAAGCGCCCCGGCATGTACATCGGTTCGACGTCGGAACGCGGACTGCACCATCTCGTCTACGAGGTCGTCGACAACTCGATCGACGAAGCGCTCGTCGGCTACGCGGACGACATCCGCGTCACGATTCACCCTGACAACTCGATCACCGTCGACGACAACGGCCGAGGCATTCCCGTCGACATCCATCCGACGGAAAAGATGCCGGGCGTCGAGCTGGCGATGACGGTGCTGCACGCCGGCGGAAAGTTCGACAAGAACACGTACAAGGTGTCGGGCGGGCTTCACGGCGTCGGCGTGTCGGTCGTGAACGCGCTTTCGGAAACGCTCAAGGTCTGGGTCAAGCGCGACGGCAAAGAGACCTACATGGACTTCGCGCGCGGCAAGACGACGACCAAGCTCAAGACCTTGCGCGAGGTGCCGAAGAACGAGACCGGAACCAAGGTCTATTTCAAGCCGGACGCGCAGATCTTCACCGACCTCGTGTACCGCTACGATACGCTGGCGATGCGGCTGCGCGAGCTGTCGTTCCTCAACAAGGGCGTGATGATCACGCTCACCGACGAGCGGCCCGGCCAGGAGAAGGCGGACACGTTCCACGCCAAGGGCGGGCTCAAGGAATTCGTGCAGCACCTCAACACGCAGCGCAAGTCGCTGCACCCCGAGGTGATGTACATCGAGACGACGCGCGACGACGTCGGCATCGAGGTGGCCATGCAGTACAACGACGGCTACAACGAGAACGTCTTCTCCTTCGTCAACAACATCAACACCCACGAAGGCGGCACGCACCTCACCGGCTTCAAGGCGGCGCTCACGCGCGTGATCAACAACTACGCGTCGAAGGGCGGCTTCCTGAAGAAGGCCGACTTCACGCTGTCGGGCGACGACGTGCGCGAAGGGCTGACGGCCGTGCTCTCGGTGAAAGTCCGCGAGCCGCAGTTCGAGGGCCAGACCAAGACGAAGCTCGGCAACTCCGAGGTCGAGTCGGCGGTCAAGACGCTCGTCAACGAGTGGCTCGCGTCGTACCTCGACGAGCATCCGCGCACCGCGAACATCGTCGTCGACAAGGCGGTGTCGGCCGCGCGCGCGCGCGAGGCGGCGCGCAAAGCGCGCGACCTCACACGGCGCAAGTCGGCGCTCGACGTCGGCAACCTGCCGGGCAAGCTCGCCGACTGCTCACTGACCGACCCCGCGCTCTGCGAGCTCTACCTCGTCGAGGGCGACTCGGCCGGCGGTTCGGCCAAGCAGGGACGCAAGCGCGAGTTCCAGGCGATCCTGCCGCTGCGCGGCAAGATCATCAACGTCGAGAAGGCGCGCATCGACAAGGTCCTGTCGAACGAGGAAATCCGCACGATCATCACGGCGATCGGCAGCGGGATCAAGGAAGAGTTCGAGATCGACAAGACGCGTTATCACAAGATCATCATCATGACGGACGCCGACGTCGACGGCGCGCACATCCGCACGCTCTTGTTGACGTTCTTCTTCCGCCAGATGCCCGAGCTCATCGAAGCCGGCTACGTCTACATCGCCCAGCCGCCGCTCTACCGCGTCGCCAAGGGGAAAGAGGAGTACTACGCGTACGACGAGGCCGAGCGCCTGGAGATCTCGACCCGCCTCGGCAACGGCGACGGCAAGGCGCAGCGTGAACATCCAGCGCTACAAGGGCCTCGGCGAGATGAACCCGGACCAGCTGTGGAACACGACGATGGATCCGGAGCGCCGCACGCTGCTAAGAGTCGGAGTCGAGGAGGCGACGATCGCGTCGCAGCTGTTCGAGACCCTGATGGGCGACGAGGTCGAGCCGCGGCGCATTTTCATCGAGAACAACGCGCAGTTCGTGAAGAACCTCGACATCTGACGTCAGAGGTTACTCTCACGAAGAGAAACGGGCCCGTCGCTGGACGGGCCCGTTTTTGTTCCTTGCTGAAGGTCGCTGGCGCAGCCGTGGTCGCATGCTGTAGCCCTTCGTCCACTGTGTACAGAGCGTGTCCGCGGGCGAGTCTGCATCGGTCAAAAACCGTTGCCGCCTATGCTGGTTCATATTGCGCTCGCCCTGCAACTCAAAGCCGACCCCTCGCTGCAACCACGACTCGAGGGCGTCCCGGTCGCCTCGAATGCGATCACCGACGCCGCCGGCTACGCCGTGCTCAACTTTCTCACGTCCTGGCGAACGGCCTGGCGAGGGAAGCGTCGACTGGCGCGGGTCGAGCAGCACCGACTCTGCGCTTGCGCGACGACCACTGCCATTGGGACGGCAGCTACAGCGCCGGCGGAGGCCGAGGCTACAGTCGTCCGCCGACCTGATCCATCGCGGCAGCCGGCGCTCGATGTGCCCCAACTGGTTCCCCGCCGACGAGCAAATGCCCGAGCGACGAGAGCCGTCTTGCGCGACGCATCGCTGACGCCCGGAGTGGCGCGACCGGGTTCATGGGGCTCGCGCGCCGTCCTCCTCGACTCGCTGGCACGCTCGCACGCCTCAAGCCCGGCGACGCGTGGATCACGGGGGAGCGCGTGCGGTTTCTCGTCGATCAGGGGCGATTTGAAGGGGCCTTGGAGGTCGCCCGAAGCGTGCACCGCCGAACGCGTCTGGTGCGACCAGCTCACCGGATTCGCGCTACAACGCCGCCGGCGAATACACTCGCGCCGATTCCGCCTACGATGCCGCCGTCCGCGGCGATGACGCCGGAGCGCCGATGCAAATGGACAGCGTGGAGCTCCTGCTCGACGACAAGGGCCAGTCCGCGTACGACCACGCTGAACTGCGACGAGCGCATCGAAAGCCAACCAGCGGATCTGGTGGCTGACGACGCCGCTCTTCTCCGACTCGACGCCCGACCGCCGGAGCGAGGACTTCACGCGCAAAGCTGTCGATCCAAGTTGCACTCGGCCCTTCCGTGGGACGAGCGATTCGACTGGCGCGACCGCTTCGGCGGCGAAGCGCTGTCCGAGATGCTCATGCGATACGGCTGGCCGGCGTACGCGGCATAGGGCGGCGCGCAGGAGGAAGCGAGCCACGCCGGCTGGATGGGATTCTACGACAGCACGCGCACGGCGACCGCGGAGTACCCGATGGATCGCCTGCACCTCGTGCCGGCGTGGAAAGCGATGGACGACCCGTTCCAGCGCAGGAGCCGACGCGTGGCAGATCAACATGCCGTCGCTCTGACCGGCGACGAGGAGCCGGCCGAGCAATGGTGGCCCACCGAGCACTACGCGAGAGGCGCGGGCGGGATCGTTCAGCTTTCCGACCAGACGGTGATGTTGCGCCGCGACTCCGACATTCTGCTGGCGACGGCGTCGGGACTCCGCTCCGGCGGGAAAGAGCTGCGCGCCGACACCGCCGGCGCGGTACTCATCCGGACGACAGGCCCGCGGGACATCGAGCGGCTGACGCACCAGACATTCAAGAACGCGAATGCCATAGTGGTCACGGCGAACATTTCGCCGAAACCGGCCATCGTGGGAACGGAGCTTCCCGCGCCGCATGGAGAGCTGTCGGCTCGAACGCGGTTCGGCATCGTTCCTCCCGCGCCGCTCGCGACGCTTCGTCACGGCGAGGCGGCGATCTCGGATCCCGTCCTGATCGGGGCCGACGACGACGCGCCGCCGGGTCCGGACCGGGCGCTCCAGGAGATGCTGGGCTCCACGCGCGTGCGCGGCGCCAAGGTGGGCGTGTACTGGGAGACCTACGGCTATGCCGCCGGCGACTCGGTGGACGTGGCCGTGATCATCTCACGCCACGAGCCGGTCAGCAAAGTGCGCCGCATCGGCATGTTTCTGCGCCTCGCGCACGATCTCAATGGACAGGTTGCGGTGCGGTGGGGCGAGCCGACGCCGGGACACAGCTCGTGGACGGTTCCGGGCGTCGTACCGATTCAGGCGCGCAGCATTCGGCTGGACCTGTCGCGCATCGAGCCGGGTCACTACACGGTGCAAGTTCTCGTCGGCAAGCACGGCGGCACCGCTCAGCCGATGATCTCGAGCCGCGATTTCGTTTTCGAGGGTACGTAACGCCAGACGAGCATCTACGACCGGTACTGCAACGATTTCGGTACTGCAACGATTTCGCGGAAACCGCGGAATTCCGCGGAGTACAACTAACTGCGAAACGGCAAGGATTGTGGAACGACCTCGGGGTGCCCCACGCTGGCCACCCGAGGTCGTTCATCAAGAGCGCTTTTCGCCCTTCGTCGTACTCCGCGAAATCCGCCGGCTCCGCGAAAATCGTTGCCGTACCAATTCGTAGATGCCGGAGCGGGCGCGGCAGTCCCGATGAACTAGTTGTTGAAGTTGATGACGCCCGTGCCACAGCCCACGCCTTGAATCCAGATGTTCTGCACGCCCGGCACGTCATCCGCGAGATCGTGGTCGGCGACGAACATGTTCGCGTGGAACGACGCGTTGTCACCGTCACCCGCGCGATAGAAATCGGCGCGCGCGACGAAAACGCCCTCGCCGGTCGTCGCGGTCTTTCCTTGCTCGTTGGCGACGCCGCCGCACTTGAACCCTGACGACGCGAGCAACTGAACCGTGTCCCAGTGCGTTCCCTGCCCCGCGTCGCATCCGTTGAGCGGGGTCGACGTGAAGTCCACCAAACAGCTGAATCCTCCGTTCCCGTGACCGCTGGTCTCAGGGGACGGGATCGTGTTGTTGCCCGACGACGGATCGAACGACCCTCCGCCAGTCAGATGCACGACGTCGCCCGCGGGGGTGACGATCGTTCCATTGAACCCGAACGCGCTTCTCCCATGCGCCCGTTCCACGGAGTAGTTCGGGGCCTGCGGATCGCGCGGCCCGGTGTGCGAATCGCTGCAGCCGAATGAAATGAGACCAGTGAGGAGCACCACTACAGACTGAACGACATGCTTCATGACAACTCCGTGTGTAATCGGTTGGCCGCGCGCCAACGTCCGCGGCGGTATCGATCAAAACGGAATCGTCGAGCGAATCCGGTCGCACATTCGCCGCACCGGTGACGCCGCGGTTCGACCCGCGGTTAGGCCCTCGGACACCTCACACGAGGGCACCGAGATGGCCGCTCGTCCGCTCGCACGGCTCCGCCCCGCCTCCAGTCTCGCGTTCGCGCTCCTGATCGTCGCCGCCACACGCGCGGCGGGTCAGGTCATCCAGATCAAGACGCTCCCGCTCGCCGATGGCGATCAGTGGCGAATCTTCCCCTCGGCCGCGTCTGCGCTCGGCGACGTTTCGATCGCGCTCGCCGATTCGCTGCTCGATCCGTTCATGAATCCGGCGAAGGGATCGCGCGTCGCCAGCGGGCGCGGCGCGTTCTTCAGCTCGCCGACGTTCTATTCGCTATCGGATCACGCGGGCGGCGGGCGGACGCTTCCGATCGGCGGCATCGCCCGTTGGGGTTCGAGCTTCGGCGGCTTCATGCTCGCGATGCAGGAGATCGATAGCGCGTCCGGCGCGTCGCAGGCGTTCTTCCCGCCCAATCCCGTAGCTCTCGCGGCGAAAACGGCGCCGGGCGTCACGCCGATCGTCACGACAACAACGATTCAGCGACCCAATCCATCACGGCAGAATCAGTTCGCGTTCGGAAGCCTGGGCCACGTGTTCGAGCGCTCGCGAATCTCCGTCGCAGGCAGCGTGCTCTGGTCGGGGCTTCACGACATAGACGGCACCGAGTCGATGTACGCGGGGAGCGCCGGCGTCGTACAGCACGGCAATTCGTTCGACGCGCGCGTCGGCGTCACGAAGGACTGGAGCGCGGGCGCCGACCGCGGCGACCGAACGGCCGAGCTGGTGCTGCTGCGCAACTCGTACGCGATGACGCACGACGTCACGTGGATCGATCAGGTCTGGGACCCGAACCAGCGGACGTTCACCAACGCGGCGCGCATCGACAACAACCTCGACCAGACGAACACCTGGGGCCTTCACCTCGGCTACTCGCAGCCTGTCTCCGACTCCGGCCTCCGAATCGGCGCGATCGCGACGGTGAACCTGGCGTCGCATCCCAAGCTGCCCGACTACCAGATCGCGCAGGTCGCGGTGATTCCGTGGGACCCGGGACACTCGGCGGCGTACGACCTGGGCGTCGGCGTGGCGAGGGTGCAAGGGCCGCTCACGTTCGGCCTCGACGCCGATCTATGAGCCAATCCTCTCGCATACATGGGGAGAAGCGCACGGCGTCACGCCGACGGCCTCCGGTTCGACGATACCCGACGGCGGCATGACGACGGAGAACCGATTCCACTTCTCGAATGGGATTCTGCGCGCCGGCGTCGGACACGATTTCGAGACGGGCGCACACCAGATCCTGCGCGTGCAGCTCGGCATCGGCGTACGGTCGATCGACTACACGCTCGACCAAACGGACCACGTCGCCGAAACGACGTTGCGGCAAAACGAGCACTGGAACGAGTGGACGCGGACCTGGGGGTTGAGCCTGCACTTCACCGATCTCGAGCTGCGGTACGCGGGCCGCAGCCTGACCGGCACCGGCCGCCCGGGGATCGTACCGGACGGCCGGGTATTCCTCGCCGCGGATGCCGCCGGGCCGAACATCCTCGCGGCTCCCAACGGACCGCTGTCGCTCACGAACGTGTCGGTGATGACGCACCAGTTCTCCGTCTCGCTCCCGATTCGCTGAGGTCGACGACGATGCGTACTCTCGAATCAGCGCGCGCGCCGCGCTCGGTGTTGATGGCGGCGGCCATGATTGGCTGCGGCGACGGTTCGGTCACGTCGATCGCGACGAATCCGTCGCTCGACCAGCAGGTGCGACAGGCGATCAGCCCGTGGGGCGTCGTTCCGGTGCTCCCCGTCTCCGCGCCGGATCCGGCGCTCGTCGACCTCGGGCGTTCGCTCTTCTTCGACAAGATCCTCAGCGGAAACCGCGACGTCGCGTGCGCGAGCTGCCATGATCCGCGCAACGGGACAGACGACGGACGCTCGCTGTCGATCGGCACGGGAGCGATCGGCGTCGGAACGTCGCGCGCATTGGGCCCGGGCCGCTCAGTAACGCCGCGCAATGCGCCGGCGCTGTTCAGCGTGGGGCTCGGCGCGTTCTATCTGTTCTGGGACGGTCGCGTCACCGACGCGAACGGAACCGGGGGCAGGTTCACGACGCCGGCGGGCGTCGCGCTGCCGAACGGCGTGGCCAACATGGTCGCGGCGCAGGCGATGATCCCCGTGACCAACCGGACCGAGATGCGCGGCAACGTCGGCGATCGCGACGTGTTCGGCGCCGAGAACGAGTTGGCGATCCCGAACGACAGCGCGTTCACCGCGATGTGGAAAGCGACGATGACGCGCGTGCTCGCCGTCTCCGCCTACGTCCAGAAGTTCAACGCCGCATATCCGGGGATCGCGACGAGCCAGCTCGGATTCGAGCATGCGGCAAACGCGATCGCGGCTTTCGAGATCGCTTCGTTCTCGAAGACCGGCTCACCCTTCGACCGATACCTCGCTCGCGACGACGACGCACTTTCACCGGAGGCGAAACAGGGGCGCGCTGCTCTTCTTCGGCAGAGCGGGATGCGCGTCGTGCCACAATGGTCCGCTACTCGGTGGACAGTCGTTCACGAATACCGGAGTGCCGCAGCTCGGACCGGGCATCGCGCCGTCGGCGCCACTCGACGCCGGGCGCGGCGACGTCGCCGCCGGCGGACCGCCTCAGAGCGGCCGGTTCACATTCAGGATCTCGCCGCTCCGCAACATCGAGCTGAGCGCGCCGTACATGCACGATGGCGTGTACCCGACGCTCGAGGCGGTCGTGCGCCACTACAACAACGTGGACTCCGCCCTCAAGTCCTTCGACGCGACACAGCTCGATGCGTCGTTGCGGGCGAGCTACCACGGCGACGCCGGAACCATCGCCGCGGTCGAGAAGACGCTCGACTTCCGCCTTCAGCGGTCGCTCGGGCTCACGCCCGACGAGCAGCAGCAGATCGTGGCGTTTCTCAAATCGCTCACCGACCCGGCAGCACGCAACCTCGGCGCGCTCGTGCCGTCGTCGGTGCCAAGCGGACTGCCGCTGCCCTAGCGACTCCGCCGACCCGTGGTCAGCGCGCTTCGCTGACGAGTCGAAGCTGTGTCCCCCACGGGTCGCGCGCCGAGGCGGTCTCGCCGTGGCGTTCGACACGGAACCCGGAGGACTCGAGGCTCGCCGCCGCGTCGGCCACGTCGCGGCTCGTGGGAACGACGACCTCCCACTCGATCAGCTTGGCGTCGTCGTCCGCCGCGATGGGAGCCGACGCGGCCCACGTGTTCGTGCCGAGGTGATGGTGGTACCCGCCGGCGGACATGAACAGCGCGCCGGGATAGCTCCAGACGATCTTGTCGAACCCGAGGGCGTCGTGGTAGAAAGCGGCGGCCTGGTCGATGTCGCGCACGTATAGATGAATGTGCCCGATGACTGTGCCCTCCGGCGCACCCGTCCACGGCTCGTCTCCTCCCGAGGCGACCAGATCTTCGACGTCGAGCGGAAGCGTCGTCATCGCCAACTGGCGCGCCTCGTGGCGCCATGCGCTCCGCGGCCGATCGGCGTAGACCTCGATGCCGATGCCGTCGGGATCGCTCAGGTAGATCGCCTCACTCACGAAGTGGTCGGACATTCCCGCGCGCTCGCCGATGTCGGAGAGATGCTTGAGAAAGCGCCCGAGCGCCGCGCGGTTCGGCAGTAGAATCGCGAAATGGTAGAGCCCGATGCGTCCGCGCCGCTCGACCGAATGAACGCCCGGCTTCTCGTGAATCTCCAGCAGAGTGACGTCGGCGCCGTTCGGTCCGAGGCGCGCCACGCCATCGGCGCGGTCGAGGACACGAAAGCCGATCACCTTTTCATAGTACGCGATCGATCGGTCGAGGTCCGCGACCTGAATGCGAACGAGTCCGACGTGGGTCGCCGGCGGAAGCCGGTATCCCGCGGGCGGAATCCCGTAGTCCGGCGACGAGTCGCTCACGGGTGTTTCGCCAGGAAGGCGAGTATCAGAGAATCGGTATGCTGCGCCTGTTCGATGATCGGCAGATGCGCGGCGCCTTCGATCGAGTGGAACTCGGCCGAGGGAATGGCGCGACGGACCGACCCGTTCGTTTCGAACGGCACCGTCCGGTCGGCGATTCCCCAGAGCAGAAGCGTCGGGACTCCCGTCGCGGCGACGGCACGATAGACCGAGTCCATGCTCGTGCCGGCGATGTTTCGCCTCGTCGACAGGAGCGCGTGCCCGAAACCGCGGAACCTCATCTGCGTGCGGTATCGTGCCGCCCAACGGGGGAATCGCTCGGGGCGCAGCAAGTCGCCGGTCTGGCCTTCGGCCATTCGCGGAACGGCGAGAGTCTGCCAGAGATAATCGCCGACGATCGGCAGTCGCGAAGAGTCCGCCCGGTTTGGTCGCCGTCCCCGTGACCGGATCGACGAGCGTGAGCGTGCGGACGCGCTCGGGGTGACGGCTGACGAAGGTCGCGGTGACCCAACCGCCCATCGAGACGCCGGCGACATCCACGCGCTGCACGTGGAGCGAGTCGAGCAAATCCCGCAACTGACGTTCGTACAGCTCGGCGTTGTACACGATCGCCGGCCGGTCGGACCAGCCGCGGCCGTACTCGTCGTAACGAATCACGCGGTGACCCGAAGCGGCGAGCGCCTTGGCGGTGGAATCCCAGATGTAGTAGGGCACGGAGAAGCCGTGCACGAGCACGATCGCGCGCCCGGAGTCGGGACCCGACACGTCGTAGTGCGTCACGCCGTCGGTCAGGCGAATGAATTTTCCGGGGGCGGACCTTCGCGCGTCGGCGTCGATCGCGTCGTGCTCGGGATTGCGGAGCATCTCGAACCCGGTCACGCCGAGAACGAGAAGGGCGAGGCCGATTCCGGCGCCGACCCAGCCCTTCATGTCAGTTCACTCATGACGGTCACATCTCGGTCGGGGTGAATCCGCGGAACGCCAGCAGCGGCTCGACGCGCGGGTCTCGGCCGACGAATGCCCGGTAGATCTCCGCCGGATCCGCGGTTCCGCCGCGCGACAGCACCATCTCGCGGAAATCGCTGCCCGGCCTCGCGCGACAAGCCGCCGTGAGTCCGGAACCAGTCGTACGCGTCGTGATCCAGCACTTCGGCCCAAAGATACGCGTAGTAGCCGGCGCCGTAGCCGCCGTTCCACGCGTGCGCGAAGTACGTCGAATGGTAGCGCGGGGGAATCTCGGGCACCGCCAGGCCGTGCTCGCGCAGGACGTCGCGCTCGAACGCGTCGATGTCCCCCCCGCGACGGAGCGTCCGGGGCGCTGAAGATGCCACGCCATGTCGAGGAGCGCGGCCGAGACGTACTCGGTGAGCGCGAATCCCTGATTGAACGTCCGCGATCGCTTGATTCGGTCGACGAGCACGGCCGGCATCGGCTCGTCGGTGAGATGGTGGCGAGCGTACCGGGCGAAGACCGTCTCATCGAGCGCCCAATGCTCGTTGAACTGCGACGGGAAACTCCACGAAATCGCGCGGGACGTTGGCGCCGGACAGCATCGGATACTCGACGTCGGACAGCATCCCGTGGAGCGCGTGCCCGAACTCGTGGAACAGCGTCGCGACCTCGTCGAACGTGAGCAGCGCGGGCTGCCCGGGCGCGGGCTTCGTGAAGTTGGTGACGTTGTAGACGATCGCGCGGGAATTGAGCAGGCGAGACTGGTCGGCGAACATGTCCATCCAGGCGCCGCCGACCTTGTTGTCTCGCTTGAAGAAGTCCGCGTAGAAGAGCGCCAGCGGCGAGCCGTCCGCGTCGAGCACGTCGAACACGCGGACTTCGGGGTGGTAGACGGGGATTCCTTCGCGTTCGACGAGCTCGATCCCGTACAAGCGATTCGCGGCGAAGAACACGCCGTCGCGCAGCACCCGGTCGAGCTCGAAGTAGGGTTTGATCTGGGATTCGTCCAGCTCGTACTCGGCTTTTCGCAGTCGCTCCGCGTAGAGCTGCCAGTCCCACGGCGCGAGAACGAAGCGCTCGCCGGCCGCGTCGATCATCGATTGGAGCCTGGCGGCGTCGTGCCGGGCCTTGGCCGCGGCGTGCTCGCCGACCTGATGAAGGAGGCGCATCGCCGCCTCGAGGCGTCTTCGCCATCTGATCGTCGAGCACGTAGGCGGCCGCGTTTTCGTACCCCAGCAATGCGGCGCGCTCGGCGCGAAGCTCGGCCAGCCGAACGACGATCTCGCGGGTATCGACCGGGCCGTCGCGGTCTGCGCGGTGGACCGACGCTTCGAACAGCCGGCAGCGGAGCGCGCGGTCGCGCAAGAACGCGAGCGCCGGCTGCTGCGTCGTGTTCTGGATCGCGAGCGCCCAGCGGTCCGGCGTGCCTCGCTCGGCGGCGAGCTGCGCCGCCGACGCGATCTCCTCCGGACTCAGACCATCGAGCTGCGCGACGTCTTCGACCACGATCGACGCGGCTTTGTTCGCCTCGAGCAGCCGGCTCTGGAATTCGGTGGTGAGCGTGGCCTCCTCGCGGTTCAATTCGCGGAGCCGCGCCTTGTCCGGCGCCGCGAGACGTGCGCCGGCGCGAACGAAATCCAAGTGATACCGCTCGACGAGACGGCGCTGTTCGGGCGTCAGGGCAACCGTGTCGCGCCGGTCGTAGACGTCGCGCACGCGCGCGAACAGCCCGTCGTCGAGGTAGATCGAGTCGGAGTGCTCGGCGAGTCTCGGCGCCTCATCTGCCTGAACGGCCTGCAGGCGCTCGTTGGTATTCGCGGATGTCACCGCGGCGAACACGCGCAGCACGCGCGTCAGCAATTGTCCCGACCCCTCGAGCGCGGCGAACGTGTTGTCGAACGTCGGCGGCTCGCTCTGCGCGACGATCTCGCCAACCTCGCGAAGCTGCCGCGTCATCCCTTCCTCGATCGCCGGCGCGTAGTCCTCGTCGCGAATCAGGTCGAAGCGCGGCGCTCCGAACCGAAGCGAGCTCGGCGCGGCGAAAGGATTCGCGTCGAAGAGCCCGCTGGTTGTCCGGGGAGGCGCCGCCGGCGACGGAAGCGCGGCCGACGATTGACCGCGCTTCTCTTCGTCCAAACGCGGCTCAGACGCCGCGCGACTCGCCACGACCGAGAGAAAGAAGTTCTTTGCCGATCGCCACGTGGACCGCGATCAAGGCGAGCACCACCAACCCGACCGAGATCCACGTGACCACGGACAGGGTCTCCATCATTCCGCCGGTCGCCGTACGACGGCTGATGTACGCGACGAGAGCGAAGAGCGCGACGAACCCCGCGCACGCGCCAAAGGCGCCCAGTCCGGCGAGCCTCGCGTATTTCGTCGGCATGAAATCATACGGTTGAAGGATTCTAAACATCTCCGGCGCGCCGTCGACGCGCAACTCGGCGCGTGCGGGTTACTCGGACCTGTAGAGCTCAGCCCCCGCGGTCGTCACGCGATGCGAGATCAGCGGGAGCGGGGGCTCCGCCTCGTCGGCGATGTTGATCGCGCTCAACAGCGTTTCGCGTCCGGCTTCGATTCCTTCGCGATTCCGGGCGAAGATCGTCGCGAGCGGGTCGCCGGCCTCGACCCAATCGCCAGGGCGAGCGGTGATGACGAACCCGACCGTTGGGTCGACGACGTCTCCGAGGCGCGTCCGCCCGCCGCCGAGCCGCGTAATTCCCCGGCCGACGGCCTTCGGCTCGACGCGGGCCACCAGCCCCCGCCGAGGCGCGGGATAGATCTCGCACTCGACGGCCTGCGGCAGTACGGCCGGATCGTCGACCACCGAAGGATTGCCGCCCTGCGCCTCTATGATTCTCTGAAATGTTTGCGCCGCGCGTCCCGTCCCGATCGACTTCTCCAGCTCACGGCGCGCGGAATCGAGGTCGGGCGCGGCGCCGGCCAATACGAGCATCTCCGCGCCAAGGGCATACGTGAGGGACATCAGGTCCGGCGGCCCTTCCCCCTTGAGCGCCGCGATCGCCTCCTCGACCTCGAGCGCGTTGCCGCACGCGCGGCCGAGCGGCCGGTCCATCGCGGTGACCAGCGCGACGCAATTGCAGTCGTGATCCGCGGCGAGCTTGATCATCACGTCGGCCAACTCGAGGACGTCGTCGAGCGCGGGAAGAAAGGCACCGCTCCCGCGCTTCAGATCCAGAACGAGGCCGGTGAGATCCTCCGCGAGCTTCTTGCTCATGATGCTCGACGCCATCAGCGGAATCGACTCGACGGTCGCCGTCGCGTCGCGAAGCGCGTACATCTTGCGGTCGGCCGGGGCGATTTCGGCGGTCTGCCCGATCATCGCGCACCCGATGTCTTCGAGCTGCCGGCGCGTTTCCTCGAGCGAGAGATCGGTGCGGAACCCGGGGATCGATTCGAGCTTGTCGAGGGTACCGCCCGTGTGGCCCAGCGATCGGCCCGACATCATGGGTACGACGACTCCCGTCGACGCGACGAGTGGCGCGAGGACGATCGACACCTTGTCGCCAACGCCGCCCGTCGAATGTTTGTCGGCGCGCGGTCGGCCGAGGTGCGCGAGGTCGAGGCGCTCCCCGCTGGCGATCATGGCGTCCGTGAGCGCGGCCGTTTCCGCGCGATCCAGGCCATTGAGGAAACACGCCATGAGCAGGGCGGCGATCTGGTAGTCCGGCACGTCGCCGCGGGCGTACGCCGACGCCAGCGAACGCCACTCGGCCGCCTCGATGCGACCGCCGTCGCGCTTCCGCTCGATCAGTCCCTGCGCGAGCATTGAATGGAGCGCGGGCGTTCGTAGTCCACCGAGAGGCCTGGTTTCATGGATCGTTCGAAATCTCGAATCATGACGACTGCGGTAGGTGCGGTGATGGCGCTGCTGCTCGGCACCGCCGGCGTCGCGCGGTCACAATCCGCCGCGGAGCACGTCGCCCTGGGCAACAAGGAGCGCGACGCCCGCAACCCGACCGCCGCGCTCCAGCACTACCAAGCGGCGATCGCCGCCGACTCGAATGAGTACGACGCGCTGAGAAACGCCGCGTACGTGAGCGTGGAGCTCGGCGAGTTCGAGCCGAACGCCGAACGTCGCACCGCGTTGTACCGAAGCGCCGAACAGTACGCGCGTCGCGCCGTGGCGGCAAATCCGCGCGAGGCCGACGGACACTTTCAGGTCGCGCAAGCGCTCGGACGAAACGCGCTGACGATGGGGGTTCGCGACAGGATCAAGCTGGCGAGCGAGATCCGGAGCGAAGCGCTCGCCGCGCTCGCGATCGACGCGAAGCATTCCGGCGCGCTGCACGTCATGGGCGTGTGGAACGCCGAGATCATGCGCGTGAACGGCTTCTCACGGGCGATCGCGCGCCACTTTCTCGGCGCGTCGATCTTCGACGCCGCGAATTGGAACGACGCGCAGAAGTATCTGGAGAGCGCCGTCGCCGCGGATTCGACGCGTATCGTGCACCGCCTCGATCTGGCGGCGGTCTACGCGGACCGCGATCAGCGCGCGAAGGCGATCGAACAGTACGAGTGGATCGCTCGCGCGCCGGTCACGGACTACAACGATCCGAACTACAAGACCGACGCGATGCGGCGCCTCACGGCGCTTCGCTGACGGCGGAACTCGTCACCCACGTCTCCCAACATCTCGCGGCTCCGACGAGCCAGCCGTTTGGACTGGCGGGTGAGGGCCCGTCGCGTGTCCTCGCCGCTTTGTGGCGCGGTGAGCAGGGCGGCCGCCGCGCCGAGCAGTGCCCCGACAGCGATGCCGGCGGCGAAAATCAGCGCGCGATTGGGGCGATCGGCGTCCACCGCCGACCGGCGGGACGACGGCGCAAGTGGGCCCCTATCAGTGGGTTCCGTCAGCAGCGCACCGTTGGCGCGGGAGCGCGCCCGGCGGAGGATCGGTCCGGCGAAGGACATATTGGCACCTCTCGGTGATCCGACGTGGTAAGGAAATTGCGGCTTGAGCAGTTCGAGACGATCTTTTTTCGCGCCTGAAACGAGGCCGAGACACCCGTCGACGGCCCGAGGGAACGCATGACCGCAAACGGCAAGACCGTTCTTCTCGTCGAAGACAACGAAGACAACCGCATCGTTTATTCCACGATCCTCCGCCACTTCGGCTTCTCGGTCACCGAGGCGCTGAACGGCGAAGAGGGGATCGCGAAGGCGCGTAGCGAACGCCCCGATCTCATCCTGATGGACATCTCCATCCCCGTGATCGACGGGTGGGAAGCGACGCAAGTCCTCAAGCACGACCCCGACACCCGAAACATCCCGATCATCGCTCTCACCGCTCACGCACTCGCCTCCGACCGCGAGAAAGCGATGGAGGTGGGATGTGACGGATACCTGGCCAAACCATGCGAGCCTCGCGCCGTGGTGGCCGAGGTGCAGCGCTTCCTGGGGAAAACGGATGGACGCCCGGCGTGAGAGCGATCATTCCCGTATTCTGATCGTCGACGACAACCAGGACAGCCTCGAGATTCTGCGCGCGCGCCTCGAATCCTGGGGCTATCGCACGCAGACCGCGAGCGACGGCGAAGAGGCGTTGGCGAAGATCGACGTGTCGCCCCCCGATCTCATCCTGCTCGACATCATGATGCCGCGCATGGACGGGATGGAGGTGGCGCGCCGCGTCAAGGGAAACCCGTCTCTGCCGTTCATTCCCATCATCATGGAGACGGCGCTCGCCACGACCGAGTCCAAGGTCGAAGGACTCGACTCGGGCGCGGACGACTACATCACCAAGCCCATCGATTTCGCGGAGCTCAAAGCGCGCGTCAATTCGATGCTCCGCATCAAGCGACTGCAAGCGGAGCTCGAGGACCGCGAGCGTGAGTTGCTCGACGCCAACGAGCAGCTGCTCCACATGAGTCAGACCGACGCGCTGACTGGGCTCGACAACCGCCGGCATCTCGAGCTCCGGCTCGAGGAGATGTTCGCCCACGCGCGCCGGTTCAAGGAGCCGATCGCCTGCGTCATCTGCGATCTTGATCGCTTCAAGGCGGTGAATGACACGTACGGACACCCGGCGGGTGACGAGGTGCTGCGGCAGTTCGCCCAGATCCTGCGCGGCGAAGCGCGGTCGATCGACCGCGTCGGCCGATTCGGCGGCGAAGAGTTCATGTTCCTGCTGCCGGGGGCCGGGACCGACGCCGCCGGTCGTTTTGCCGAGCGGGTGCGCAAACAGGTCGAGTCGCATACATTCACGTTCAACGGTGGCGGGACGTCGATTCGCCGCACGGCGAGCTTCGGCGTTTCCGCATGGCCGCACTCGCACATCGGCGCGCCCGAGGTGCTGGTGCGCACGGCCGACGAGGCGCTGTACGTCGCCAAGGAAACCGGCCGCAACCGTGTCGTGCGGTTCGATAGTGACGCCTTCAACGCGCACACCACGCCGGAAGATGGACGAGACGAGTCCGACCCCTCAGGATCCGACGTACGCTCTTCACGCCCAGCGACCCGGATCGCACCAGTCGGCGATGCCGGGATCCGATGGGAGAGATGACGAGCTCGTCCGTCTGCATGCTCGCGTAGCCGAGCTTCAGCGCGAGCGCGACCACCTGGTCGCCATCGTCGACATCCTGCAGGAAATCTCGTCCTCACTTCACTTCGTCGACATTCTCCAGGCGATCGCGCGGAAGTTGGGCGACGCGTTCGGCCTCGATCGCGCGTCGATCTTCCTGTCGGGCGAGAAGGACGAGGTTCGACTCGTCGCCAGCTACGAGGATCCGGCGATCCGCAACCTCGTCGTCGACCTCAATCGCTATCCCGAGCTGAAGCGCGCGTTCGACTCGGGCGACACGGTGTTCATCCCCGACGCGGCCGCCGATCCCGACCTCAAAGCGATCAAGGACAAACTCGACTCGCGCAACGTCCGCTCGATCATCGTGCTCCCCATTCGATGGCAGTCGTCGACGATCGGCGCGATCTTCCTGCGCACCGACCGCGACTCGCAGCCGTTCTCCGAGTCGGACATTCGATTCTGCCAGGTCGTCGCCTCGCTCACGGCAAAAGCGCTGCTCAATGCGCACCGCCTCGAGGCGGTCATGCGGGACCAGAAGGACACGCTGGCGGCTCAGAAACGCGGCGACCTCCAACGGATCGCACTCGTCTCGTTCTTCCGGAAGCTGCTCGACCGCTACGCCTCGAGCTACGATCAGGCGTGGGCGGAGAGCCTCCTGCCCAAGGCGTCCGGCGAGGAGCTCGACCGGCTCGTGGGCGTCGCGATGCAAGTCATCGATGAAGAATCCAAAGGATGACGACGACCTGAGCGAGCTGGCGGCGCGCGCCGACGAACTTCGCCGACAGATCGACCGCGCGTCGTACGAGTACCACGTTCTCGACCAGCCGACGATCTCCGACGCGGAGTACGATCGGCTCTACCGCCAGCTCGTCGAGCTCGAGGAAGCTCACCCGACCCTCCGCACCCCCGACTCGCCCACGCAGCGGGTCGGCGCCGAGCCGCTTAGCCAGCTCGCCAAGCACACGCATCTCGTGCCGATGCTCTCGCTCGCCAACGCCTTCAACGACGAAGAGCTGACGGCGTGGGAAGAGCGCATCGTACGGATCGCCGGGGAGGACGTTCGCAACTCGGGCTACACCTGCGAGCTCAAGATCGACGGCGCCGCGGTGAGCCTCACTTACAAGGACGGCGTATTCGTCGAGGGTACGACGCGCGGCAACGGGATCATCGGCGAGGCCGTCACCGCCAACCTTCGCACGATTCGCGACGTGCCGCTCAAGCTGCGGGGCGGCGGCAGCGACATCCCCGCGCTCATGGAAGTTCGCGGCGAAGTCTACATGACGTTCAGCGGATTCGAACGCATGAACGAACAGCGCATCGCCGCCGGACAGCCCGTGTTCGCGAATCCGCGCAACTCGGCCGCCGGCGCGCTGCGCCAGCTCGATCCCAAGGCCACCGCGGCGCGTCCGCTGCACTTCTTCGGCTACGCGATCGCGCTCCCCGACGGCGCAAAGCTGCCCGTCTCTACGCAGGACGAGCTGCTCGCGCGCCTCGAGTCCTGGGGCGTGCCCGTCGCCCCGCACCACGCGCGGTGCGCGACGCTCGAGGAAGCGCACGGGTGGGCCCACGACATCGAGCACTCGGTGCGGGCAGCGATCGACTTCGCCATCGACGGCGGCGTGGTCAAGGTGAACGAGCTGCGTCTCTGGCCCGACCTCGGCGTCGTCGGCGGACGGGAGCCGCGCTACGCCATCGCGCGCAAGTTCGCCCCCGACATCGCCGAGACGACGCTTCGCTCGATCAACGTCAACGTGGGGCGCACCGGGTCGATCAACCCGTACGCGGTGCTCGAGCCGGTGGAGATCGGCGGCGCACGGGTGAAGCTCGCGACGCTGCACAACTTCGACCTCGTCGCGCGAAAAGACCTTCGCGCCGGCGACGTCGTGCAGGTCAAGCGCGCGGGCGAGGTCATTCCGCAGATCATCGGCTCGGTGCCGGACAAGCGAGACGCGCAGAATCCGCCCGCGCCCTACACGCCCCCGACCCACTGCCCCGCCTGCAACACAGCGCTCGTGACCGGCAGCGAGCTCGGGATGTTGTACTGCCCGAACTTCGCGTGTCCCGGACGGCAACTCGAGGGATTAGTCCACTTCGCCTCGCGCGGAGCGATGGACATCCGCGGCCTCTCGTACGCCCGAATCAAGCAGCTCATCGACGCTGGGCTCGTGTCCGACGCGGCCGACCTGTTCGACCTGACGGCCGAGCAACTCGAGGGGATCGAACGGCTCGCCGAGAAGAGCTCCGCGAATCTCGTGCAGGCCATCGCGGCTACGAAGGAACAACCACTCTCGCGGCTCCTGTTCGCCCTCGGAATCGAGCACGTCGGCGAGACGGCGGCGCGCGAGATCGCCCGGCACTTCGGCACCATGGACGCCATCCTCGCGGCGACCGTGGACGACATCCTCGGGGTCCACGGGATCGGCGACAAGATCGCCGAGGCGCTCGTCGGCTGGTTCGGCGACGAGCGGGGGGGGGCGCGCCGTCTGATCGAGCGCCTTCGCGAGCGGGGGCTTAGGTTCGACGAGCCCGTCACCCGGTCGGGCGGAACCCTGAAAGGCCTCACGATCGTCATTACAGGGACGCTCCCGACGCTTTCCCGGGAACAGGCCGCCGCGCTGATCGAAGAAAACGGCGGCCGCGTGTCGGGAAGCGTCTCCAAGAAGACCGCTTTCGTGGTCGTGGGGGCGGACGCGGGGAGCAAGCTGGAAAAAGCCCGGCAACTCGGCGTCGAGACGATCGACGAGGACGAGCTCAAGCGGCGAGTCGGAGTTGGCGGGTGACAACGAGCGGCACGATTCGGAGAGCCGAATGGCACAGTCGATCGGTCTGAATGAGAACGCGCTGGTCGCGATCACTCGCGACTCGCTGTCCGCTCTGCGCGCCGCGCTGTTTCGCGAGGTCGGTCCGAGCGCGGCGGCGCTCCTGCAGGAGGCGGGATTCGCCGGCGGGCCCGCGCTTTACGCCGCGTTCGGCCGTTGGCTGTCGTCGCGCCGCTTCCCCGCGCCGGAGTCGCTCGCCGCCGAGGATTTCAGCACGCGCGCGTCGGAGTTCTTTCGCGACATCGGCTGGGGCTCAGTGAGCGTCGGCGAGTTGGCGTCGGTGATGACGCTCGATTCCAGCGATTGGGCCGAGGGCGACCCCGATCACCCGCTCGATTTTCCTGGCTGCTACTACACCGCCGGGGCGTTCGCCGAGTTCTTCGGCCGCGTGGCGGGGGAGCCGGTCGCGGTGATGGAAGTCGAGTGCCGCTCCATGGGCGCCGAGCGCTGTCGCTTTTTGGTGGGCGCCACCGAGATCATGCAGCGCGTGTACGACGCGATGGGCGAAGGCGTCGCCTACGACCAGGCGGTCGCCGCCGGGACCTGACCCGGTTCAGACGTCGCTTTTCAGCGCGTCCGCGTAGAGCGGATTCGGGAGCAGGTCACCGTCGATCAGCACCTCGCGATCCCACGGCAGCACGATCGTGCTCTCGGTCGCGAGGGCATGAAAATCCGGCGTGTACGAACCCGTCTGAAACGCCACCGCGGTGCGGACTTCCGCCGCTCCCGCGTTGACCATCGCGGCGACGGCGAGGCGGATCGTGTCCCCCGTGTCGCACGTCTCGTCGACGATCAGCACGCGCCTGTTGCGGACCGATGCCGGCGCGGCGCTCAGAACCGCCGGCGTCTCGCGAACGGACTCCGTCCCAAAGCGTCGGCTCACGACCATCGAGTGGAACTCGCGTCCGAGGATCGCGGCGATCACCGCGGCCGGAACGACACCCGCCGTCGCGATTCCGATCACGACCTCGGGATCGTAGGCCCGGGCCACTTTGAGGGCGAGTCCTCGAGAGAGCTCGCCGAAGAGCGGCCATTCGACCTCGAAGACGCCCTTGGAGTGCTCGACGGTGGTGCGGCGCGGAGACATGCAGGTAAGCTATCCGGACGCGGAAATGCGTGGAAGAATCAGCGCCGAGAACGATCGCTCACACGGCAACCGTTGCTCCGGCACTCTCGAACGCGTAGCTTTGCCGCGAGCCTAGACAACCTTCTGATTTCGTTCGGGAAGGGCTGTCGGCGCGACGTCGCGCGGCCGTCCTCCCTCCCGCCGTTTCGTCTCCAAACCCGAGCCGTATGTCCTGGTGGAGCCGCATTCTTGGCGGGAGATCCGAGACTGAGGTCAGACCGCAGCGCCTCGACTATTTGAGCGAGGCGATGGCACTCGAGCGGCAGGGCGACTACGACGCCGCGCTGACCTCGTACCGCCTCGCGCTACGCGACCGGCCCAACGACACGAAGATTCTCCAGAACATGGCCATCGCGTTCACGAAAACGAACCGGCCGGAAGAGGCGATCCGCTGCTACAAGAGCGCGCTCGACGTCGCGCCCCAGTTGTCCGGCGCGCACTACGGACTCGCGTTCCTGCTCCTCAAGCGCGGCGACCAGACCGGCGCCGAGGAGCATCTGGACGCGTTCCTCGCCTCGCCGCCGAGCGGCGCCGAAGCGGAGCGCTGGATCCACCACGCGCGCGAGACCCTGGAGTCGCTGCGCGGCGGCGGCGCGGCCGCCGAGGATTCCGCCGCCGAGGACGCCGAGACGTAACGTGGGTCAAGTCCTCGCAGTCGTCAGCCAAAAAGGGGGAGTCGGCAAGACCACCACAGCGGTGAACCTCGCGACCGCCTTGGCTCGTCGCGGCGTGAAGACGCTGCTCGTGGATTCCGATCCGCAGGGTTCCGTCCGCTACGGACTCGGGCTCAGCGCCGCGGCGACTCGGCTCGGCCTCTCGGATTATCTGGCTGGGACGCACCAGCTGCATCAGGTGGTGCGCACGACCACGTTGCCTTGGCTGCGGGTGGTTTCGGCGGGCAGCGTTACCGACACCGCGTCGCACGACAGTTACCAACATCAGGTCGCCGAGTCTCCGCGTACGGCGGAGCTGTTCGAGCGCGCGCGCGAGCGCGGGTACACGGTGATCGTCGATACGCCGCCGGGGCTGGGGCCGGTCGTCAACCGGGTGTTGGCGTGCAGCCAGCACGTGCTCGTCCCGTTGCAGTGCGAGCCGCTCGCGCTCCAGACGACGACGCAGATTCTCCGCGGCATTCGCGCGTCGTTGGGGACGAATCCGGCGCTCGTGCTCGACGGCATTCTGCTCACGATGGTCGAGATCGGGAATCCGGCGTCGGAGCGCGTCGCGACGTACGTGCGGGAACAGCTTCCCGCGGGGTTGGTATTGGAGTTGGCCGTGCCGCGAACTCAGGCGTCGGTCGAAGCCTTCGCCGCGGGACAGCCGGTCGTGCTCCGCTCGCCCGAGGATCCGGCGGCGCAGGCGTATCGCGCGCTCGCCGCGCTTCTCGTTGGACGGCTCGAGTAAACACCAGTGACACGTAGGCACGCGACAATTCTCATGCTCGTGTTCGCGGCGCTCGGCGTCGCGTGCCTCGACCTGTCCGCCCCGATAGGTCCGGCGTCGATTTCGCCCATCCAGCTGCCGGCGAAGTTCGTCGTGCGCGGCGACACCATGCGCGACAGCGCCGGGACACCCGCTCCGCCCGTCGTCAACCAGTTCAACGTGAAGGGACAGTTGATCGGCGGCGACGCGCCCCAATTCTTCATCCTCGACAGCGCCCCCGCCGCGCACTTCGACCCGACGACCGGCGTACTCGTCGGCGATCACCTGGGCACGGTCAACTTCATCGGCCAGATCCGCGGCTTGCAGACGCCGACCGTCTCGGTGGCGGTAACCGTGCAGCCGACGGTGATCGACCAAGGGACCGGCGCGCTGGATACGATCAAGGCGCCGCTGACCCAGGACACCACGGTCGCCCCCGGCTCGTCGCCGATTCCGATCGTCGTGCGCGGGGCCGGCGACACGACCGTTCAGGGCGTGGTCGTTCACTACGTGATCACGAGAACGCTGGCGTCGAACAACGCGAAGCCGGCGGTCTACATCACGAGCGGTCCGGGCGGGCCGCTGACGACCACCGACACGACGATCTTGGGCGGCAGCGCCACCAAGGACCTCCTCAACGTGCGCGCCAGCTTCCTCGCCGACGTCGCTATCGCGACCGGACAGAAGGTGGACAGCGTGATCGTGCAGGCGACGGCGTCGTACAAGGGCACGCCCCTCGCTGGATCGCCGGTGACGTTCGTGTTCCACGTTGTCGGCGTGCTCGGGTCGCCATAGCACGCTTCGTCGTATTCGGTTTCGCGCCGTCGTACTGCGTCGTATACTGCGTAGTTCGCGCTCCAGCCGAGGCTCTCGATGATTTCAACGGGCGGTCCGCGCAATTCGGCGCCGGGAACTGTCAACCAGCTCTTCTTCAAGGCGTGCGAGCGCCGTAAGCCGGACGCGCTGCAGGTGAAGCGCGACGGACGCTACCAGCCGATCTCGCACGACATGCTCAAGGACCGCGTCCGCCGCGCATCGCTCGGGCTCGATGCGCTCGGCGTGCGCCCGGGCGATCGCGTCGCGATTCTCTCGACCAACCGCCCGGAGTGGGTCGTCGCCGACCTCGCCTGTCTCACGACGGGCGTCGCCGACGTGCCGGTCTACCCGAACCTCCCCGCCGAGCAGACGGCGTACGTCCTTCGCGATTCGGGCGCGGTGGCGATCTTCACGTCGGACGCCGACCAGACTGCCAAGGTCGCATCGATCCGCGGCGAATGCCCCGCGCTGCGCCACGTCATCACGTTCGACGAATCCGCCGGCGGCGACATGACCCTCGCCGCGTTGGAATCGAAAGGCGCCGCCGCCGACACCGACGCGGCGCGCACGGCGTATCTCGCGCGCGCGAACGCGGTGCGACCAGACGACCTCGCCACGATCATCTACACGTCGGGCACGACCGGCGACCCGAAAGGCGTGATGCTGACGCACGACAACCTGTACTCGAACACGATCGCGGCCTGCGCGGCGATTCCGAATTCAAGCGACGACACCTGCCTCAGCTTTCTGCCGTTGTCCCACAGCTTCGAGCGGACGGGCGGCTACTACGTGATGCTGAACTTCGGCGCGAGCATCGCGTACGCCGAATCGATGGAGACGGTTCCGAAGAATCTGGTCGAGGTGCGGCCGACGCTCGTGCTCTCCGTGCCGCGCCTGTACGAGAAGATGTACGCGCGCGTGCTGGAGAATGCGCTGTCGGGCGGACCGCTGAAGAAACGGATCTTCTACTGGGCGCGCGGCGTCGGCGAGCGCTGGGCGAACGTGAAGCTCGGCGGCGGGGCGCCGGGCGGACTGCTCGCGCTGCAGTACGCGATCGCCCATCGGCTCGTGTTCTCGAAGTTGCAGGCGCGCACCGGCGGACGGCTCAAGTATTTCGTCTCCGGCGGGGCGCCCCTCGCGCCCGAGATCATCAAATTTTTCTACGCGGCGGGGCTCGTCATTCTGGAAGGCTACGGCCTCTCGGAGACGTCGCCCGTGGTCGCGTTGAACACACCGGCGAACTATCGCATCGGAACGGTGGGAAAACTCGTCGCGGGCACCGAGGCGACGATCGCCCCGGACGGCGAACTCCTCGTGCGCGGCCCGCAGATCATGAAGGGCTACTTCAACAAGCCTGCCGCGACCGCCGAGGCGATCGACACGGCCGGCTGGTTTCACACCGGCGACATCGGCGAGCTACGCGACGGCTTCGTCGCGATCACCGACCGCAAGAAGGACATCATCGTTACCGCGGGCGGCAAGAAGATCGCGCCGCAGCCGATCGAGAACGCCCTGCGAACCAACAAGTTCGTCATGCAGGCGGTGATGATCGGCGACAAGCGCAAATATCCGGTCGTGCTCATCGTGCCGAACTGGGAAAACCTCGAGAAATGGGCGAAGAGCGAGGGCGTTCCGTGGGACGCGCCTGGCAAGCTCCTCGACTCAGCGCCGATTCGCGAGAAGATGGAGCGCGAGGTGAGGGGCGAAGTAAAGGGGCTCGCGCAGTTCGAGATGCCGAAGCGAATCGGCCTCCTCGAGCACGACTTCTCGATCGAGCGCGGCGAGCTCACGCCCACGTTGAAGGTGAAGCGGCGCGTGATCGACAAGACGTACAAGTCGGTCATTGACGCTTTGTACGAGGGGAATCCGAGCGAACACGAACCGGCGCTCGCGAGTTAATTCCGCCACTTCCGGGCGGTCGGCATCTGCGAAACGATACTGCAACGGATTTCGCGCAGATGGTTGATTTTCGCGGAGCCGGCACCTGGCGAAAACAAATTGGTTTTGCTGTTGCCGTTACGGTCTGTTTCCGTTCACACCCGTTTGTTTCCGTTTCCCATTGTTGATGCCGACATCGCGCTCTTGGTCCCGAGCGCCACTCTGGCCATAACAACTGGAAAACGGAAACAAACGGAGCAACAACGGAAACAAACGGAGACGACAACAGCTCTCCGTTGGTGCAGTGGCCGCGTCGGCGGAACTCCGCCGATTTCCGCGAAATCTGCGGTTCCGAGACGTAATTGCCCGCCGGGAGCGCTACACTCGCGAGCCCCCCGAGATCCCCGCCGCGTCACGAAGCGCTAACGCGCCGCGGCAAGCTCCGACGAACGATCGAGCACGGCCGGCCACGCGTCTCGCACGCACCCGACGGAGGGCCGCCAGTCGCTCAACTCACGCAACTTTCGATTGGAAATGCGCTGCGACCGGGACATCAGCTGCGTCGTGCCGCCGCCGAGCATCGTGAGCCAGTGGGGGAGCATGAGCGGTGGTTTGGCGTCGAGCGCTTTGGCGAGCGACTCGACCCACTCACCGCGCGTGATCGGCTCGTCGTCGGAGACGTTGTAGATCCCCGCGGGAAGATGGAGCGCCTCGACGACCGCGGCAGCCGCGTCGTCGTGCGACACCGACGAGTAGTACGCGTCCGGCGGACCGACGATCGGGCTGATGCCTCGCTTCACGCTCTGCATCATCTCGCGCGTCACGGCCGAATCGGGGCCGTAGAAGTACGCGAAGCGGAGCACGATGCCGCGCCCGCCGAACTTCGTGAACTGGGCCGCCGACGCCTCGGCGTCGAGCACCGTCTTGTTGTAGCGCGCGGGAGCCACGGTCCAGCGTTCGTCGATCCACTCGTCGCCGTGATCGGCGTAGACGGGCGCGAACGATTCCTGAATGACGCAGTCCGCTCCGGCTAAACGCGCCGCGGTGGCGAGATTCGCCGAGCCCGTGCGCCGCACGCGGTCGTTCTCGCGCCACGCCCACGGGAGCATCGTCGCGGCCGGGCCACCGGGGATGTGCGTCGACAGGTTGACGACCATGTCCGGCTTCGACATGGCGCGCCGAACGCTCGCCGCGTCCATCAGATCCATCTTCACCGGCTCGGCGCCCATCGCGCGCAGCCGCGCGGTGCCCGTGTCGCTGCGCGTGGCGGCCGTCACCGCGTAGCCGGCCTTCACCAACGCCGGCACGACGCGCCGTCCGATGACGCCCGTTCCACCCGCAATGAAGACGCGAAGCATGCGTGCGCTGGGTTTAGAGAATTCTATTCGGCGTCGGCGCGAGCGCGGCGCGAGATGGCGACGGGGGTGCCGGCGACGGCGCCCGCGTCGAGCAGCGCGACCCAGACGTCGGCGTCGCGCGCGAGCTCGCTGAAGCCCGGCGGGACGTCGGCGTCGGCCCGCGCCAGCAGCCGCCCGCCGCCGCGCAGAGCCGCGCGAATCGATTCCGCCATTGCGCCGTCCGCGCGGTCCAGCGCGGCGGCGTCCGCCCACGCGGCCGCGACAGGGGCGACCGGTGCGCGCACGATGGAGATGCCGTCACCGCTGGTCACGCCCGTTGGAGGATTGACGAGAAGCATCTGAGCCGGAGAAAGGCCACGCAGGATCGACGCGTGCGCGCCCCAGGAGCCATGCAGAATCGCCGTCATTCGCGCCTCGGTCAAATCGAGCGCCGCGGCGAGACGAAGCGCCTCCACCGGGCTGGGCGTTTCGTCCTCGGCGGCCGGAGCGTCGCCGAACCAAACGACGCCGTCTCGAATTCGGTATTCCGCCGAGCATACCGGACAACCCAGCGTCCCCTCGAGCACGTCACGTTCTTCCGCCCGATCGATCGATGCCACGAGCCACGTGTCCTCGTGCGCGTTCAGGCAGCGCAGCCGGTCGATCAGCGGCAGAAACACCGATCACGCCCCGGACAGCCGCAGCTCGTCGACGTTCACGTCCGCCGGCTGCGTCACGGCAAACATGACCGCCGCCGCCACCGCCTCGGCGCGGAGCATCTCGCGCCGCGCGGTGAACCCCGGGCGTTCGTCCGGGTTGACCGGATCCCAGAGGGGCGTATCGACGGCCGACGGCGAGACGAGCGTCGCGCGCACGCCGCTCCCCTTCAATTCGGCGCGCAGCACTTCGTGCAACGCGCGGACGCCGAACTTGCTCGCGGCGTAGGCGGCGTTCTCGGGGAAGGCGACGTGGTCGGCGATCGAGCCGATGGACACGATGTGCCCCGAGCGGCGCGCGCGCATCGCGGGGAGGAACGCGTGCACCAGGCGAAACGGAGCGACGAGGTTGACATCGATCGCGGAGCGAAAGTCGTCGACCGTCGTGGCGTCGACGGTGGCGAGCGAGAAGAAACCGGCGTTGTTGACGAGCACGGCGGGTGCGTCGCCGAATTCGTCGGTCACGCGCGCCAGGGCGCCGTCGAGCGCGAGGCTGTCGGTGACGTCGCAGACGATCGCCACGGCGCGCTCGCCGATCGAGGCCGCGGCGCCGGTGAGCGCGTCCGCGCCGCGAGCCAGCATCGCGACCCGGTAGCCGGCGGCCGCCAGCGCGCGAGAAGTCGCCAGCCCGATGCCCCGCGACGCGCCGGACACGACGGCCGTCCCCGCTGTCGTCATCGACCGTCGTACTCGACGTAGTTGTTCGGCGTCTCCCAGAGCACGAGTCGTGTAAGGCGCGCCGGCGCGAGCGCCGGTTCGAGCACTCGCCACATCGCGACGACGAAGTTCTCGGTCGTCGGGATGATGTCGCGCAGAAAATCGACCTCGAGGTTGAGGTTCTTGTGGTCGACTTTGTCGATCACTTCGCGCGTCACGACCCGTTTGACGACGGCGAGATCGATGACGTAGCCGGTGCGCTCGTCGACCGGCCCGGTGACCGAGACGTCGAGCGTGTAGTTGTGGCCGTGCCAGTTCGGGTTGTTGCACTTGCCGAACAGCGTCTTGTTTTCGGCGTCGGAGAGCGCCGGGTTGTGGACGCGGTGCGCGGCGTTGAACTGGAGGCGGCGAACCACCGTGACGTTGGGCATACGGGAATTTCTCGCCCCCAGCCTAAAAGAACGAGCCCCGCGGGGTTACCGCGGGGCTCGACAGAATTCGGGTCCGGAGAGGGTTTTGTGAAGCCCAGTCGAATTATGAGGTCCTCACCGCCAACCTTCCGCCTTCCCCCGCACTGGGGGCATGACGTCGGTAGTAGATTTTCGAACCCACTCGAAGGACTTGTTGGCTCAAAAACGGAGTTCTCCGTCCCGAATGTTTCCTTCGTGCGTTGCGAGAAGCAATTTACGGGCGAGCACAGATTCGGTCAAACCCTGAGGTCACGTGATGGATCTCGGAATTCTCGGCGGCATAGCGCTGCTTGTCGTATGGGGCATCGCGTTTTTCGCGTTCGAACCACCCGGCTGGGTACATCTCCTGCTATCAGTCGGCGTTTTCGTGATCATCGCGAGAATCGTCGTCCGCGGTACGCCGGGTAAGGCGCCTCCGCCCAAATAGGACGAGCAGAGCCGTCGATCGTCTCACGGCGGCTCGTGCACGCTCACGGTGCTCTGCCGCAACACCGGCGCGACCGTGAAGTCGATCATTTGCCCGAGGCCGATGCTGAGCTGGCCGCTGTTCGCCGATCCGCGCCCGCCGATCGGCACGGCCTGCAGCGCGATCGACTGGCCGATCGTGATTCCCCAGTCGACCGTGAAATCCCCGGCCCCGTTCCCCGTCACCGTGCCGAGCCGACGGCTGACGCCGTTGACGATCATGAACACGTTGACGTCGAGGAAGTTCTCGTTGCGAACGTGGACGTGGATCGGATCGGGCTTGACCTCCGGTTGATCGTCCTCCGTCTCCGGGTGCCGCGAGCACGCGGCCGCGAGCGCCAACAACATGAGCGCCAGCGCGGTCGAGCGGGAACGAAAGCGAAATGATGTCATGTGTCGTCCGGGTGGGTCGGAGACGAAGACGCCGAGCGGCGGGTCAGATCTCCCAATTGGACAAGACGAGCCCCCGCTCCGGGCGTCGTTCTTCATACGCACTCAGTGACATCCGCAGGTCGGTCCACCGCACGTGCGCGCCGAGCGCGATCACGCGGCGATAGGCCGACCCGAATTCGCCCTGCACGCGCAGCGAGACGCGGCGCGTTCCGCTGCGCCGAGCGAGATCGCTCACCGCGCGCAACAGGTCCTCGAATCGCGATTCGTCCTCCAGCACCAGCTTCAACACCCGCAACTCCTCGCGCACGCGTCCCTCGACGAGCGGGGCCGTGTGCGCGAGCGCGAAGCCCACCAGACGGTCGTCGTCGTAGAGTAACACCGTGTCGCCGACCGACAGATCGCTCGTGAGCGTGATCTCGCGTGAATAGTCGTAGCCCGGAAGCAGCCGCTGCACCAGGGCACGGCATTGGCCGAGCGCGTCGTCGCGCGCCCGCGGCGACATCCGGCCGAAGAGCACCGCCCCGTCGACCGAGGCCTGCGCCTCCAGCGTCATCGTGATCGTCAGACGGCCCGGCAGAAACCCGAGCCGCGAGTAGAACCCGATGTTGTCCATCGTGCGAGGCATCGTCTCGAGCCCGATGACCGACGAGCCCTGCGCCTTGAGCCACTCGACGCCGCGTTGCACGATCTCCTTGCCCATCCCGTTGCCTTGATACTCCGTCCGCACCGCGAGCGGCCCCATCCACCCTTCGGCGCCCGAACGGTGCACCATGTTGAACGCGGCGATGTGATCGCGATCATCGCGCCAGATCATCGCGCCCTCGGCCGCGTCCTCCAGGGCGTAACGCCAAATCGACGGATTGAGAAACGGCACGCGCACGCCGACCATGCCGTCGCGGCGGTAGCGCTCCGTGAACGACTCGCTGAATACCTGGTTCAGCTCGGCGATGTCGTCGGCGGTCGCCCGTGTCGGACCGTCGAACGCCTGCGGACGAAAAGCGCGTGACGTGGCCATCAGTCCGCCGCGCCCGCGTGAAGCGCGAGCACTGGGTCGCCGCGCGGCGACTCGGTATCGACGCGCGACGTTCCCGCTTCGTCGTCGTAGCTCACGGTGATCACGCGATCGACCGGCGCCTCGCGCACCGACTCGATGTGCGTGATCAGGATGATCTGCTCGAAACGGTCGTGCAGGCGCTGCAGGAGACCCACGACGTTCTGACGCCGCGACTCGTCGAGCGAGCCGAACACCTCGTCGAGCACGAGGAGCGAAAAGGACTGGCCTGCGCGTTCCGCGATCATCTCTGAAATTGCGAGCCGGAGCACGAGGTTGGCGAGGTCCTCTTCACCCCCGGAAATGACGGGCTTGGGGATCCCATCCTCGAGCAGGACGATCTGGTAGTCGTCGTCCAGCTCGAATTCGGTGTACCGGCCGTCCGTCAGCTCCCGGATGTACCTGCTGGCGAGATCGGAGATCTCGGGGCGCATGGCCACGTTGAGCTCCGTCCGGAGGTCGGAAAAGGCGCGGTCCAGCTCCTCGTGCAGCCGGCGGTCGCGGCCGAGCACGGCCAGCCGCTCCTCGGCTCGCGCGAGCTCGGCGCGCGCCTGCTCGGCGATCGCCAGGGCGGCCTTGGCCGCGGAGAGCTCCGTTTCCGCGCCAACCGCCGCCAGTTCCGCCGTGCGGAGCTCGACCTCGGCGGAGTCGAACCTTCCACGGAGTGCGTTGAACGCGTCCTCGGAGAATCCCAACGCTTGCGTCTGACGCGCGACGTCGGCGCGGCGACGTTGAACCTCGTCAGCCTTTGCCCGCACCGTCGTGCGCTCTTCGACGAGCACCGGCTCGCGCTCGAGCTGTGCGGCGAGCTTGGTCGCGCGCATCGCCAGCGGCGCGAGTCGGTCGACCAGCGAGCGAACCTCGCCGTGACGCGCCGCGTCGTAGTTGACCGCCAGACCGGCCAACTCACGAGCGACCGTCGTGTGTCGTTCGTCCTTCGCGACCAGATCCGCTTGTATCGTTGACAGCGCGCGCAACCCCGCCTGAACCTCGACGACTCGCCGTTCGAGCTTGGTCGCCGCATCCGTCAGCTCGCGCCGGTGCTCGCCGAGCGTCGTGATATCCGCCGGGACAGCGGCAAGCTGCTCGATGCGCGCGCGGAAATACTTCCCGTCGACGGTGATCGTCTCGATCTGGTTGTCGAGCACGTCGAGCACGGAACGAAAGTGCGTGCCGAGCGGCCGAGCGCAGATCGGGCAGATGCCGCCCTCTCCCAGCTCGACGATTTGATCGCGTTGCGCGCGGACGTCCCTCAGCTGCTCGATGAGCGCTTGCCGCTTCGTCTCCGCTTCCTGTTTGTCGCGCACCCAGTCGGTCTGCGCGGCCTCGAGGGCTCGCTGAGTCTCGTCGAGCGACTCGCGGGCTAGCTTGAGCGACGCCGCGACCTCGGTCTCGAGCGCCGGAGTGACTTCGATCTTTGATGCCCGCTCGCGCAGCTGCGCGATCTCCTTGGCGAGCGTGGCCACGGTCTCGGTCAGTGTTCGCTTGCGGCCGGCCTCGGCGGCGCTCCGGTCGAGCTCCTTGAGCTCCGCCTCGAGCGATGGGAGCGGCGCCAGCTCTCTCGAAACGCCATCCAGATCGGCACGCGCGGCCGCCGCGTCGCCCAGCTCGCGATCGATCCGCGCGATCTCGCGCTCCACGGACGCCAGCTCGCCGTCGGCGAAGCGCGATTCGGCGGCGAGCGCCTGAGCGCGCTCGCGATCGCTCTGCGCCGACTCCCAGCGCGGCGCGATCTCGTCCAATGCGCGCCGGGCCGCCGTTCGTCGGACGCCGAAATCATTCGCCTTGCGCGTGCTCTCGGCAATGCGCGTCTTCGCGTCGGCGAGCGCGCCTTGAACGACGTCGGGGTCCGGCATCCCGGCGCGAAGTCCCGTCGCCTCGGCGACGAGCGTCTTCCGCCGCTCGCGCGCGAGGTCCTGCGCCACTCGCAGCCGCTCGTAACCGAGCACGCGCGAGAGGAACTGGCCGCGTTCGGTCGGGCCCATCGCGGCCATCACGCTGAGTTCTTTCTGCCCAGTGAAGTAGGTATGGAAGAACTCGTCCCGGTTCATCCCGAGCCGGCGCGCGAGCACGTCGGTGACCGCGGAGATCGACGTCGCGATTGGCGACGACGCGCCGTCGAGATACAGCTCGGCGTTGGTCAGCCCGCGCGAGACGCGATAGCGATGCGCGCCGAGCTCGAACTCCAGGTCTACGTTGACGACCGCGCGCGGGCCGGCACGGTACGAACGAATCGACTCTCGTTTGCCGCGCGCGGCGGGAGCGCCGTAGAGCGCCCAGGCGATCGCCTCGAGAAGCGTGGACTTGCCGGACCCGTTCGGTCCGATGACTCCGGTGATCCCCGTCGAGAAGTCGATGTGCGTGTCGACGTGCTGCCGGAAGTTCGTGAGGTGCAGACTGTTGAGTCTCATCTCACGCCTCGATCGGCGCCGGCGGCGTGGAGACCACGGCCGCGACCTGTGCCTCGTCCAGGTACGCGATCGCGCGCTCGATCAGCGCGTCGCGGTCGATGTCGGCGTCGATGGTCCGGGTCGCAAGCTTTTCGCGCACGATGTCGTTGAGCGACGGTCGCCGCGCCGGCGCGCCGGATGTCGTGACGCGGTGCAGCTCGGGGCGGCGGAGGTCCAGCTGGAAGCTCAGCGCGCGGCGCTTGTACTCCCGGATCGACTTGTGATCGAGCTCGCGCGCGACGTGCCGCGGAATGTCCCACACGGTGAGACGCACGATCTTGTCGTCGATGCCATCGACGCACGCGTCGACGATCGAGCGAATTCGGCCGTCGATTTCCGACGCGGCGAGATTGCGAGCGTTGATCTGCGGCAGCTCGATCAGAGGGCGCGACGGTGGCAGCAGATGAAACCGCTGTTCACCCGTGACGAGGTCGCGCTCGATGAATCCCTTCCCCTTCGGCCCGGTTTCGCCCTTGGGATCCTCCTCGCGCCGTTCACCCCACGTGTCGACACTCGTGTAGTCGATCGAGCCGCTGAAGTACGCGTTCGGTTTGACTTCGCGATACACGTGGTAGTGGCCGAGCGCGATGTAGTCCCACGCCGGAGCATTCAACTCGGACGGCGATACCTCCACGGGCGGACGGTCCCACGCGACGCTGTCCGTCAGGCCTTCGATGCCACAGTGCATCGCCAGGACGTTGAACCGTGCGTTCGAGTCGACCGTGAACGACGGCTTCACCAATCCCGGCACGTCGGGAACCGCCAGGACGGAAAGATCGAGGTGCGGGTACGAGAGCCGTCGCGGTTCGCGATCCACGACGTCGAGGCCGTTGAGCTGGGCGAAGAGCTGCAGAATGCCGCCCGTCTCGCTGGTGCGCGGCGTGTCGTGGTTGCCCGCGACGAGAACGATCGCCGACTCCGGTAGGGCGGTGACCAACCGGTTGAACTGGAGGAAGGCGTGGACGATCGCCTGGTTCGAGGGGCGGACGTTGTGAAAGACGTCCCCCGCCACGACGACGAGCTCAGGCCGCAGATCGATGATCCGATCCACCACCAAACGGAACGTCGCGGCGACGTCGGCTTCGCGCTGGTTGACCCCGGTTGGTGTCAGCCGTTGATACTGCCGGTAGCCTAAGTGCAGGTCGGAGAGGTGAACCAGGCGCATGCGGCGGGAGGCGTTGAACGAATCTAACGCTCTCGACGCTCTGCCGTACGCATGTGTTGGATGATTCTCATCTGCAGTCGCAGCGCGGCCGCTGCGGGAGGATTCGTCACCGACGTCAACACGACGATGTTGAACCACGACTCACTGAGCCATCCGCGCCTTCGGTCGAGCACCATCGTCCCGCTCACCGTCCCTTGCTCGAGCACAGTCTGGGAAGCGGCCCCCGGGCCGCTCGCCGGTTGCATCTCGCCGCGCATCGACACGAACGCCAGCTCGCCCGCGTGGGTCACCGAGTCGAGGCGCAGCGTCACATGCAGCATACCCGACAGCTGCGCACCGAACTGCGTGCCGGACGGCAACGGCATCTCGCGCATCCACGTTTCGCCGACCTTGATCGGACCCTTGGGGAACGTCGCGGGCATCAGTGAAACGAGGTGCGCTACCTCGCGCGGTGTGCCCGCCGCCTCCATAGCCAGCAGCCCTTCGGGCGTGACGCGGAAGCGCACCCGTTGACCCCGCAGCCGAGCCTCCATCTGTCGAGCGGCGACGATCCCGCGCTGGTCGGTGCTCCAGAACCTCACCGAATCGGTGACGGCGAGGACGGCCGTCTCATCGTTCGCCTCCCCCTCGACGATTGCCCGGGAAAACATGGCCATCGTCGTGATCAGGCTCGCCGGACCCACGCCGGTTCGCGTGACCCCGGCGCCGGTGTAATCCGTCTCCTGGTCGAGGCGCATGCGAAGCGTGTCGCCGGCCCGCGGCCGGATCTGCAGCAGCAGTTCCTGTGCGAACGCGCCGTGGACCGAGACGACCGCGAACAGTCCAACGCTTGCGCCGATGCGGACCCGCCGCGGGAACATGCGAGGGCTCAGAATCCGTACGGGTCGTCGGCGGGGGCCGAGCGGATCGCCGCCGCGGGCTGACGCTCCGCCGCCTGCGCCGCGACGATGGGCTTGAGCTGCGACAGGAAGAACTTCTTCACGTCGGCCGGGCGCTCGCGCATCGTCGCGTTCCGCGCGCGAATCACTTCCTCGTCGTCCCGAATGCCGACCGCGTCGCGCACCCAATTCAACGTGACGGACGGATCGAGCGACCGCAGACTGCGGAGCACCGCCGCGTCGAGGTCGATGTCCACCGCCTGCGGATACTTCTCGATCCCGTCGCGGCCGCGCATGATGGCCGGCCTGGGAAATCGGACGAAGATCGGCTGCGTGAAATGCGGATGCCGCACCATCAGCTGCCCCTTTTCCAGCGTCGCGAGCTTGGTCTTCACGGCTTGGCTCAGCACGGCGTACCCCGGGGTCGCCAACTCGTCGGCGTCCATGCGGCCGAAGAGCGCCGTCCCGGAATTGCCGACGACCCGGCGATGGACCTGCGAACGGAATTGCTGCGCTCCGAAGAGCACGAGACCGAGGTACCGGCCGCGTTCCGCGAGATCGAGCAGCATCTTTCGCACATAGGTGTCTTGTCCATCGTTCGGCGCGTACTTGTTCAGCTCGTCGACGAACACGATGACGTGATTCACGCCGAGGTCGCGCTTCTCGAGGTGCTCGCGAAGGCGAGTGACGACGCGCGCAAAGATCAGGTCCTGCGCGTCCTCCTCGAGCGAGGCGACGTCGATCACGTACACCGTGCGGTCTTGAAAGCTCCCGAACGGCAGGTCGCTGACCGTTCCGGCGTCCGTGACTAGCCCGGCGCACCGGGTCGAAATATTGGAAAGCCGGTTCCGAACCTTGCGGATCGTCGCCACGTGGTGCGTCCGCCACCCCTCGTTCCCCTTGTTCTCCATAGCCGAGAGCACGTCGCGGAACCACATCTCGAGATCGGCGAACGAGCGGACGAGGTAGCGTTTGTTCCCGAGAAGGGGATCGGAAAAATCGCGGTCCACGATCCGCTCTCGAATGAAGTCGATCAGCGCGTCGGCCTTCGCGTCGACGTCGTCCTTGTTGAGCAGCACCTCGGCGTACTGCAGCACCTCGCGAAGGCCCCACGTGAGCGGCGTCACATTGTGCGTCAGCTCGTCGTTGGAGCGCAGGGTGTTGAGCGAGAACCCGTCCGATTTGAAGGGCGCGAAGTACTGGACGTTCTCGAACGGCGTGGCCGGGACGCCGCACTTGTCGTAGAGGGCCATGTCCCGATCGTCGATCGTGCCGGGCTGGTCCAAGAAACAGAGGTCCGGTCCTTTGACGTTGAAGCACACCGCCGCGATCGAACCTTTCTGCGCCGGAAAGTGCGTGAAGATCGAGCCCATGATCCACTCGATCGCGCTCGTCTTCGTCGCGAGGCCGGACACGCCCGTGATGTTCAGGTGCGCGGCCTCGGGTCCGATCAGGAAATCGGCGTCGAGGTAGATCGGCGCGTCGGTGCCGCCGGCGTGGTACACGCCGATCGGGATGCCCGTGCGCGCGCCGTCGCGGAGGTACGCGTCCATACGCAGCGCCACTTCAACGTCCTGGTCCCCGGCGAGATACACCTGCCCCATCCCCACCGGTTGCAGCGGTTCCTCGGGGATCTGCCGGAGCACCGCCGCGGTGTACAGCCGGATCTCCGCTCGGCGCGTCGCCGCGAGCGACGCCGACGTCGGCGCGCCGTCGTGGCCGAGGACGTCGTGCAGCGGCGTGGCGAGGTCGGTGTAGCTGAACCCCTCGACCACGACACCGTAGATCTGCGGGATCTGGCCGTTGACCGGCGCGTCGCCCTGCACGCGAACGATCGTGCCGATGCCGACGGGCGAGTCGAGCGCCGTCCAGAAATGAAATTCGTGCGGCGTGTTCGGCTTGCGCTCCGTGGCGACCACGCGGCCGAGCGCGGCGGGGGCTGATTCGTTCGGGGGGAGGGTCACATCACCGCTCGGAGAAACTCTTCACAGTCGCGAACTCCGTAGACCATCTTGTCCCATCGCCCGTCCGGCAGCGCCAGCGGCGCCGCCTCGGCGAGGATCCAACGCGAAACTTCGTCGGCGCGCGCGCCGATGTCATCTCGGCCGGACGGCGCTGAGACCTCGACGCGGACCAGCCCCCACATCGGCTCGCGCCCGACTCGATCGCGGAGGCGCAGATACCAACTTGCTACGGGCGCCCGTTTTTCGTGGTTAATCAGGAAGACGCTCGTTCGCTCCGCCGCGTCGAGGCCCAGCGTCACCCTGAGCGCATCGCCCTGCACATAAAGGGTGCGGTGGCTCTTCACCACGCCGACGGCGCACGCCGACCGGGCGATCGGCTGGGCTGCGCTGATGCCGCCATCGATCAGCAGCGGGCGCGTTTCCGCGCCGCACCACTGCTGCGCCAAGGCGTGCTCGAGCGACTCCCGGTCGTTTCGCACGAGGTTCCGCGCGAGCTCACGCAGCGCGAGCGGGTGCTCGATCGTCTCCGCGGCGCCGGCCGTCGTGTCACGGACGTGAGCGCCGCTCGCGTCGAGCGCGCGCCGGTCGGACGCGCTCAGGTATCGCGCGGGAACGTAGATGCGCTGATCGACGCGATGACTCCACGTGAACATGCGCCGGTCGCGTCGCTCACGGATCACGGCGCCGATCGTCCCCGCGACGATGGGCACGCCGCCGGGCCGGTACATCTTCACGGTGCTCTCCTGGCGTCCGTCGAGAAACGCGGCGATCGCTACCTCGGGCTCTCCGCGCACCGCGATCGCACGCAGGTCCCCACCTTCGATCACCGTGGCCTGGGCGAGCTTCGGCGGATCGGCAGGTTCGGCCACGAACTCCAGCGGAGCCTCGCCTTCGATCGCTTCGCCGTCCGGAAAGATGGAGGCGAGCCACCGGCCGATCGCGTGATCGGGTCGTACGCTTCCCAGCTCAGGACCCGCGCTCGTCGCTGTCATGAACCGACCCGACCCGCGAGGACGATCACGGGCCACACGATTCGTCGCGGAGCGCCGTCCCGCCAGATCGCGAGCAGTTCCTCCCCGACGGCCACGACGGGGTCCACGCCGTTCGCTTTCTTGTAACGCGCCGTCGCCGACATGCTTCCCATGTATCCCACGATCTGTGGCAGCGTCCAGTCGTTTTCCAACGAGAACGGCGGCGCGTCGATTCGCTCGAAGGGAAACGAGATCGTCCGGTACTCCGAGTCGACGTACTTCCGCTCGGGCGGCCAATAGGCCCCGATGTCCTCGAACATGAACCTGCGCAACACCTCGCCGACGTCGCCTTCCATGCGCGGCGCGGCGTAGGTCCACGCGACGATCGGCACATCGGGGCCGCTCGCGGCGCGCTTGACCTCCTCATAAAAGGCGTCGTGCGCGAACCAGTGCAGCGCCTGCGCGACGGCGATCGCGTCGATCGCGTCGGATCGGATCGCGGCCTGCTCCGCCGCGCACGCCGCCCAGCCGACATTCGGCTCCTTCGACGCCCGCGCCAACTGGTCCTGCGCTCAGATCCGTTCCCACGACGAAGTCGAAGCGACGGGCGATGTCGGCGGTCGCCTGACCCGAGCCGGCACCGCAGTCCCAGGCGATCCGCCGGCTGGGTGCGAGCGACGCGAAATAGTCGATGAGCGCCGCCGGATACCGGGGGCGAAACGCGGAGTACGCTGCTGAGACTGACGAGAAATGATCGGCGGGACGGCTCGCGCCGCTCACCGCACGACCGCGACCGCGACGCCGTCGTGGGTCGGAACGATGATCCCGAGAACGCGCGAATCGGTCGCCAGACGGCGATTGAACTCCCTGACCGCGCGCGTGCGATCGTCGGTCTCGTCCTGCTCGTACACTCGGCCGCCCCAGAGCGCGTTGTCGGCGATGATCAGCCCGCCGGGACGCACCAGCCGCAACGCCCAATCGAGATACGTCGGCAGCGGCTCCTTGTCGGCGTCGAGAAAGATCGCGTCGAAGCGTTCGCCATCGAGCGACGGCAGGACGTCGAGCGCGCGGCCAACCTTCACCTCGATCCGATCCGTGAGCCCCGCCCGCTCGATGTAACGGCGCGCGAAATCGGCATGCTTGGATTCGATCTCGATCGTGAGGAGCCGGCTTCCCGGCGGCAGCGCGCGAGCCATGCAGATCGCCGAGTAGCCGCCCAGCGTTCCGACCTCGAGCACGCGTCGCGCGCCGATGGACGTGAGCAGCACCTGCAACAGCCGGCCTTCGTCGGCCGAGATGGCGATCGGCGGGAGTCCGGTGCGGTCGGCTTCCTCCCGCAGCGCCGAAAGGATCTCGTCCTCTGCGCTGAACAGTCCTGCGATGTAGTCCCCAGCTCGATCTGACATCGTGGCTACTCTGCCTCGGTGCTATTCGACGCCGATGTCCCAGGCTTGCTGCAGATCCTTGCGCGAGTACGCGCGGAACGCGGTGAGCGTCTGCGTCCGCTGAATCCCCGGCACGGTCGGAAAGACCTCGGTCACCACGTGCGCGATCTGATCGTACTCCGACACCCGCACGATCGCGACCAGATCCCAATCGCCCGAGACCGAATACACCTCGGTCACGCCCTCCACGCCGGCGAGCATGTTCGCCGCCGTCGGAATGAGCGTCGGATCGACCCGGATCAGCACGATCGTCGTGATCATTCGACGGTCGTCGTGGGCGGACAGGGTGGCACGTTGAGGAGCCACAGCCCCGAGATGCGGTTCTTGTCGTCCACGTCGAACAAGAGGTCTTTGGCGACCCGCACGGTGCGCGCGCCGCGCGGCGCACCGAGGCGGAAATGAAAGTTGCGCTGGCCCGCGTCCACTTCCGCGAACAGATGCGTGTCGACTTCCAGCGACGCGACGTCCGCCTTGGTTTTGCTCACCGGGACGACGACTTGGACGTCCTCGATCTGCGTCGGGAGCGACAGCGAAGGGATCTGGCGCACGTCGGGCCACACCGCGACCTCGACGCCCGCGATCCTGCCCGCCGCCACGTCCAGGATGACCCATGAGCCGTCGGATCCCTCGAGACCGACCGACCCCGACAACCCGTCACCCGACGTCCGCGGCCTTAGCTGCGCCGAGAGAATGTCGGTGTCGGGGTCCCACGTGTATTCGACTGCCGCCGGCGAGGCGTCCGCCGGCCTGATGTCTACGGCAACCTTCACGAACCTCTCCTCCAATCGAGTCAAGCGTCAATCTCGCACCCAGCGCGTCGACGAGCAGTTCCGATTTCACGCCCCGCCGATCACCCTGTTGCGGCCTGTCGCAGTTTGCCCTTCACCGCACCGCGCCCGCCGCTCCCCGCACCCTCTCCGCACCCCGCCTCCGCACCCCTCCCTCCCTCGCGGCTAAGATAAGCCCGCGGCGACGATTCGACGAACCCCCTCGAAGACGTCGGCGGTCGGGGCCGCGAACGAGACGCGGATCCACTCCGGCGCGCGGAACGCCGAGCCGGCCACCACCGCCACGTCGTGAGCGTCGAGCAGATGTTCGGCGGCTCGGGTGCCCGGCTCCGGATCATCGGGGGACGCCTGACCGGCGCGCACGAACAGGTAGAACGCGCCTTCGGGCTCGAGCACCTCCAAACCCCCACCGCGAAGCTCGCTCAGCGCGCCGTCGCGACGTCGACGTAGCTCGCGCATCATCTCGGCGAGGGCCAATTGGTACGCGTTCGTGTCCGCCAGAGCCGACAGCGCCGCGTGCTGCGAGATGGTCGTCGCGTTGGAGGTCGTGTGCGACTGGAGCGCGGCCATCGATCGCGCCAGGGCCACCGGAGCGATCGACCACCCGATACGCCACCCAGGCATGGCCATCGACTTCGCGAGGCCATCCACGACGACGAGTCGCCCCGATGACGGCGCGACCGAGAGCAGCGACGTCGCCTCGCCGGTGTAGCAAATCCCCCGGTAGATCTCGTCGCTCAGGATCCACCAGCCCGATTCGTCGGCGAACGCGACGATCTCCTCGAGCTCGGCGCGAGAGTACACCGCGCCCGTGGGATTGCTCGGCGAGTTGAGGATGAGACCGCGCGTCTTCGCGGTACGGGCGCGCTCCAGCTCGCGCGCCGAGATCTTGAATGCGTTCTCGCGCGGCCCGGTCACCGGCACGGCGGTCGCGCGAGCGATCGTGAGCATTTCGTAATAGCTGGTCCAGCCGGGCGTGGGGACGAGGACCTCGTCGCCCGCGGCGAAAAGCGCGAAGCACGCGTTGAACAGCGCCTGTTTGGTTCCCGCCGACACGACGACGGCGCTGGCATCCACCGGCGCGGCGCGTCGCCGGGCGGCGTCCTCGGCAATGATGGCGCGCAAGGGCTCGATACCGGCGACCGACGTGTACCGCGTGGCCCCGGCGTCGAGCGCTCGATGCGCCGCGTCGATCACGAACCGGGGCGTTGGGAAGTCCGGCTCGCCCGCCCCGAGGTCGATGATCGACCGCCCCTCCGCGCGCAGCCGCTTGGCCCGCGCGGACGCCGCGATGGTGGCGGATTCGTGCAAATGGTGGATGTTCGACGAAGGAGTGTAGTTGGTCACCGGTCGCCCCACGCAGCTATACTTACGTCCCCACTTATCACATCCCGACGCCTTCCGTCGATCTCAATGTCGTCCGTCGATCCCGACAGCGCATCACCCGCCATCACGCGCGGCCAAAACGCCGTCATCGTTCTGCCGCACGACTGGGCGTCGATCGCGGAGTTTCTGGCCCCGCTCGTCGAGCGCATCGACCCCGACGTGGCGGATCTTCAACTCCTCGTCGCGACCGCTGACGCCGACGTCGCCGCGAACGTGATTGCCGCGAGCGCGCGTCTCATTGGCGAGCGCCCGATTCGCGTCCTCGCCGCGACGTCGGCGCCGCGTGCCACACGCCTCGCCCGAATTCGCCCGCCGCACATCGTGGCGGGCACGCCGACGACGCTCGTCGATCTCGTCCGCGCCAGCGCGCTCAAGCTCGCCGATCTCCGCGCGATTTGCATCGCGTGGGCCGACGAGCTGGTCGTGCGCGACGAGTCGGCGTCGCTGGAGACGCTGATGGCCGAGGTGCCGAAGACCACTCCCCGTACGATCGTGGCATCCGTCGTCACTCCCGCGGTCGATGAACTCGTCGAACGATACGCGCGGCGCGCGCGACGGGAAGTCACTCGCGTTCCCGAAGTTCACGAGCCGATCGCGCTGGAGTACGTGCTTGGATCGCCTGCCGCGCGCCCGATGACGCTGCGTCGCCTGCTCGACGAGATCGATCCCGCGTCGGCGCTGATCTTCGCCCGAGAGGCCGAGAGCCGGTCCTCGGTCGGCGGTCAGCTTCGCTCGCTCGGCTACGCCGACGACGGCGACGTGCGCTGCGCCGCGGCCGCCGCTCCCGGGACGGCGCTGACCGTCCTGTACGACTTGCCGGCGACGCACGAAGAGCTTCGTGAAGCCGTCGCCGGCGCGGCTCGGCGCATCGCGCTCATTCAGCCGCGCCAGTTGGAAAGCCTTCGCGCGCTTTCCCTCAATGGCACACTCAAGCCGCATCGCCTGCCCGAGGCGGCCGCGGCGTCGCGGGCGCGCGACGCGAGCGTGCTCAAGCAGCTCCGCGCGCTCTTGGAGTCGGGCGCCGCATCGCGCGAGCTCCTGTCCCTCGAGCCACTGCTCGATGACTACGACGGCGCCGAGGTCGCGGCGGCGGCGCTCAAACTGCTCGAACAGGAACGGCTGGCCGAGCGAGGCCGCGCGGCCACGCAGGAACGTGCGGCGCAGAGCGAGCGGGCACCTCAGGCGCCTCCCCCCCGTGAGCACGCCGGGCCGATGGTCAGCCTGTTTGCCAGCGTCGGCACGCGCGAAGGCGTGCGTCCCGCGGACTTGATCGGGATGATCACGAGCAAAGCGGGCGTCGCCGGGAGCGACGTCGGGCGCATCGAGATTCGCGAATCGCACTCGACGATCGAGGTGGCGAGCGAGCTCGCGGATCAGATCATCGATCGGGCGTCCGGCACGGTGGTGAACGGTCGTCGCGCGCTCCTCCGCCGCGACAAGGGCCCTCCCCGCCGTGACGAGCGCCCCCCGCGCCGCGAAGGCGCGGGTCGGCGCGAGGGCGGGGCCCGCGACGAAAGGCGTCCGCGCGAATCGCGCGGCAGCTTTCGGCCGCGGGATCGCCACGATGACCGGCCTCGCCGGGACCGCGATTCCGACGATCGACCTCCGCGGGGCCCGCGCGGTCCGCGCCCCTCACCGCGCGCGTGATCTCCGACGGCTCCTTCTCCAGCGGCCGCGCCGGGTGGATCGAGGTGATCTGCGGCGTGATGTTCAGCGGCAAGAGCGAGGAGCTCATACGGCGCGTTCGTCGCGCCATCATCGCGAAGAAAAAGATTCAGGTCTTCAAGTCGCACCTCGACGAGCGCTACGCCGGCATCTACCAGGTGTCGAGCCACGACGGGCGCACGGTGAACGCCGAGCCGGTGGATACAACGGAGCAGATCGCCCGTCTACTGCTGCCGGACACGCAGGTCGTGGCGATCGACGAAGCGCAGTTTCTCGACGCCGGCATCGTGGATCTCGTGACGTCGATCGCCAGTCGCGGGCTGCGCGTGATCGTCGCCGGCACCGACACCGACTTTCGCGGCGAGCCGTTCGGCGCGATGCCGCAGTTGCTGGCCGTGGCCGAAGTGGTGGACAAGCTCCACGCGATCTGCGTCGTCTGCGGCAACCCGGCCAGCCGAAACCAGCGGCTGATCGGCGGAAAGCCGGCGCGCTACGACTCGCCGACCATCATGGTCGGCAGCACGGAATCGTACGAGGCGCGTTGCCGCGCCTGCCACTCGGTGCCGCGTCGCGACGAGGACCAGGGGCGGCTGCTGTAGAGCGGGCGCCCTGCCCGACCTCAGCTTGGACTGCGCGGCGCGTGCGCCAGCGTCAGGAACTCTTCGCGCGTGCGCGGGTCGGACCGGAACGATCCGCGAATCGCGCTCGTGATCGTCTTCGAGTTCTGCTTCTCGACGCCGCGCATCATCATGCACAGGTGATACGCCTCGATCACCACGCCCACGCCCATCGGCTTGAGAACGTCGTCCATCGCGGACGCGATCTGCTCCGTCAGGCGCTCCTGCACCTGGAGGCGCCGCGCGAAGACCTCCACGAGGCGAGCGACCTTGCTCAACCCGACGATCTTGCCGTTCGGGATGTAGGCGATGTGCGCCCGGCCGTAGAAAGGCAGCATGTGGTGCTCGCAGAGGCTATACAGCTCGATGTCGCGCACCATGATCATGTTGCAGCCCCCTTCGGCGTCGAACAGGGCCCCGTTCACGACCTGCTGGACATCCATTTCGTAGCCGCGGGTGAGCCAGGCGAGGGCGTTGGCGACGCGCTCCGGCGTTCGCTTAAGTCCTTGCCTATCAGGGTCTTCGCCGATCAGCTCGAGCTGCCGGCGCACGAGCTGTACAAACTCGTCGTCGGCCCCCGCCCCGTCGTCCAGGTCCGCTGAGTCCGGCTGGCGCCGGGGGTTCAGCGAGAGATGCGCCCCGTCTTGCATATAGGCTCCAAAAAGCAGGTTTTTCGTTGACGGGTTCCCGGCCCGCACATACCTTGGCGCCGAGGCGTAACCATCAAAAAGGCCGCCAGAGGACCTGACATGCTGCTTGTTGGCCTCACCGGCAACATCGGAAGCGGTAAATCGACGGTCGCCCGCATGCTGTCCGAACGCGGCGCGACGATCATCGACGCCGATGTTCTTGCCCGGCGCGCCGTCGAACTCGGAACCCCGGCATACACGAAGATCGTGGCACGGTGGGGGAACGCGGTCCTTTCCCCCGACGGTCACCTCGACCGCACCGCCCTGCGTCGCGTCGTTTTTGCCGACCAAGCCCAACTCGAAGAACTTAACGAGATCGTGCACCCCGAGGTCGAGCGCCTCCGCGAGCACCTCGTCGAGCAGGCGCGCGCGCGCGGGGACCGAATCGTCGTTTGCGACATCCCGCTCCTCTTCGAGAAGGGGATGGCCGACCGCTTCGACCGCATTCTCCTGGTAGACGCTTCGCGCCCGATCCGGCTCGAGCGCCTGCTCCACGACCGCGGCCTGCAGACCACCGAGGCGATGGAGATCATCGCCGCACAGATGCCCGCTGAGCTCAAGCGTGCCCGCGCCGACTTCATCGTCGAGAACGGCGGCACGCTCACGCAGCTCGAGCGTCGCGTTCAGGACCTGTGGTCTTCGCTGATGCGGGCCGCGAACGGGGCGAGGTCAGTCGCGCGATCGTAGCAGCAGCGGGACAGCTTGACGGCCTGACAGCTTGACGGCCTGACAGCTTGACGGCCTGACAGCTTGACGGCCTGACAGCTTGACGGCTTCAGGAGATGGCCGGCTGTTTAGCTGTCTAGCTGTCTAGCTGTCTAGCTGTCTAGCTGTCTAGCTGTCTAGCTGTCTAGCTGTCTAGCTGTCTAGCTGTCTAGCTGTCCGGCTGTCTAGCTGTCCGGCTGTCCATCCACCCACGATTGACGCCCCATCCCAGCGCGGATAGACTCCGCGCGCGTTCGTCCCTCACGCCGACCCCGATTTGGAGCACGTCGTGTCCGATATCCCGAAGGACCTGCTGTACACCGAAGATCACGAATACCTGAAGCCCACCGACGACGCCGACGTCGTGGCGATCGGCATCACCGACTACGCGCAGGGAGAGCTCGGTGACGTCGTGTTCATCGAGCTGCCCAAGGTCGGTGCGTCGTTCTCCAAGCACGACGTGTTCGGCACCGTCGAAGCCGTAAAGGCCGTGTCCGAGCTCTATTCGCCGGTGTCCGGCGACGTCGTCGCCGTCAACGACCGCCTCGACAAAGAGCCGGCGCTCGTCAACAGCTCGCCGTATGGCGACGGCTGGATGATCAAGGTCCGCCTCAAGGACCCGAGCGAGCGCAAACAGCTGCTCGACGCGAGCGCCTACTCGGCCCACCTCGGCGGCTAGCGAGACGAGCGATGGCAGCCCGTGGCCGGTGGTGCAAGTCTCCGCACACCGTCACCGCTCACGGCATGCAGGTCTCCGCACACCGCCTCCGCCCACCGCACGTCTAGTCCGAGGCGTACTCCTCCGTCGGGACGCAGGAACAGACGAGATTCCGATCGCCGTAGGCGCTGTCCACCCGCCCGACGGACGGCCAGAACTTGTACTCGCGCGTCCACGGTGCCGGAAGCGCGGCCTTCTCGCGTCCGTACGCATGACTCCACGCATCGCTCATGACGCGCGACAATGGGTGTGGCGCGTTCTTGAGGACGTTGTCGTCACGGTGCGCGACTCCCGACTCGATCTCCCCGATCTCGGCGCGGATCGCGATCAGAGCCTCGCAGAACCTGTCGAGCTCCGCCTTCGACTCGCTCTCCGTCGGCTCGATCATCAGCGTCCCCGCGACCGGGAACGACACCGTGGGCGCGTGGAACCCATAGTCCATCAGGCGCTTCGCGATGTCTTCGACCTCGACGCCGGCCGATGACTTGAAGGCGCGCGGATCGACGATGCACTCGTGCGCTACCATCCCCTGCTTGCCCTTGTACAGCACCGGATAGTGGGACTCGAGCCGCTTCGCGATGTAGTTCGCGTTGAGAATCGCGACCTTGGTCGCCTCCGTGAGCCCGGTGCCGCCCATCATGTCGATGTACATCATAGAAATGGGTAGAATGCTGGCGCTTCCCCACGGCGCCGACGAGACGGCGCCCGCGCTGTGCGACCCGCCCACCTTCACGACAGGGTTGCCTGGCAGGAACTCGACGAGGTGCTTCGCGACGCCGATCGGTCCCATGCCCGGACCGCCGCCGCCGTGCGGAATGCAGAACGTCTTGTGAAGGTTGAGATGGCAGACGTCCGCGCCGACGTCGCCCGGACGCGCCAGGCCGACCATCGCGTTCATGTTCGCGCCGTCGAGATACACCTGGCCGCCGTACTTGTGAATGATCGTGCACACGTCGGCGATCGTTTCGTCGAACACGCCGTAGGTGGACGGATACGTGATCATCAGCGCCGCGAGCACGTCGGCGTTCGCCTTGGCCTTCTCCTCGAGATCGGCCATGTCCACGTCGCCGGCGTCGGTGTTCTTCACGACGACGACCTTCATTCCGGCCATCACCGCGCTCGCCGGGTTCGTCCCGTGCGCGGACTGCGGAATCAGACACACGTTGCGCTTCGAGTCGTTGCGCGATTCGTGGTACGCGCGAATCACGAGCAGCCCGGTGTACTCGCCCTGTGACCCGGCGTTCGGTTGCAGCGACACCGCGACGAAGCCGGTGATCTCCGCGAGCGCCTGCTCGAGGCGATCGAACATCTCGCGATAGCCTTTGGTCTGCTCGGCGGGCGCGAACGGATGGATCTTCCCGAACTCGGGCCAGGTCACCGGATACATCTCGGCCGTGGCGTTCAGCTTCATCGTGCACGAGCCGAGCGGAATCATCGACGTCGTGAGCGAAAGATCCCGGTTCTCGAGACGCTTGAGGTACCGCAGCATCTCGGTCTCCGAGTGGTAGTTGTGGAAGACCTGATGCGTCAGGAAGGGCGTCGTGCGCGCGAAGCGCTCGTCGTATCTCGAATCGACTTCGGGGCTCAATCCATGAAACGTCGGCGCCGCCCCGTGGCCGGTCGCGAAGACCTGAAGCAGGTCGTCGACGTCCGCCGCCGTCGTCGTCTCGTCGAGCGCGATACACACGCGGGAGTCGCCGAGGGCCCGGAGGTTGATTCCCTTCGCGCGCGCCGCGCCGATCACGTCGGTCGCCGGCTGCGCGCCCATCTCGACACAGATCGTGTCGAAATAGTCGTCGCACGCCAGCGTATAGCCCAGCGACTCGACGCCGGCGGCGAGCGCCGCCGCCAATTCATGGATGCGGGCCGCGATCGCCGTGAGCCGCTCTGGGCCGTGATAGACCGCGTACATGCCGGCGATGACCGCGAGCAGCACCTGCGCCGTGCAGATGTTGCTCGTCGCCTTGTCGCGGCGGATGTGCTGCTCGCGCGTCTGAAGCGCCATGCGGAGCGCCGGCTTGCCGTCCGCGTCGCGCGACACGCCGATGATTCGTCCGGGAAGGTGCCGTTTGTACTCCTCACGGGTCGAAAAAAACGCCGCGTGCGGACCGCCGTAACCCAACGGAACGCCGAACCGCTGGCTGTTACCGACGCAGATGTCGGCGCCCCACTCGCCCGGCGGCGTGAGCAGAACGAGGCTCATCAAATCAGTCGCGACCGTCACCATCGCCTCGACGGCGTGGGCGCGCTCGCAGAACTGGCGGTAGTCGTACACGGCGCCGCTGGTCGCCGGATACTGCACCAGCACGCCGAACACTTCTTCCCCGATCGCCGCCTTCCGCCAGTCGCCCACGACGACGTGGACGCCGCGGGCGTGCGCTCGTGTTTTCACCACTTCGATCGTCTGCGGATGACACTCGTTCGAGATGAAGAAGGTCTCCTTGCCCGGCTTGCCGCGAACGCCGTAGGCCATCGCCATGGCCTCGGCAGCGGCGGTCCCCTCGTCGAGCAGCGACGCGTTCGCGATGTGCAGACCCGTGAGATCGATCACCATCGTCTGGAAGGTCAGCAGCGCCTCGAGACGTCCCTGCGCGATCTCGGCTTGATAGGGGGTGTAGGCCGTGTACCAGCCGGGATTCTCCAACACGTTTCGCTGGATGACCGGCGGCGTGACGCAGTCGTGAGTAACCGAGCCCGATGTACGACCGCGCGATCTGGTTGCGGCGCGCGGTCTCGCGCAGCGAGGTGAGTGCCTCGTGCTCAGACATCGGCGCGTGGATCGCGAGCGGACGGTTCAGCCGGATGCGCGACGGCACCGTCGCGTCGATGAGAGAATCCAGCGAGTCGTAGCCGAGCAGATCGAGCATCGCGCGGATCTCGGCGGGTGACGGGCCGATGTGTCGCGGGATGAAGCTCGTCGCGTCCACGGGAGCAGCGGTGATTTCTCGAGCGTGGGTCGTCATGCAAGTCCTCGATCGCGGGCGGGGAGAGGCCCGGTGAGTTCGGGAGGGGCGCCAACTGCGCCTTGAATTTATGTTAGGGTCAAACCCTCCGCCCCGACCTCCTTCTCGTTCGCCTAATGCTCCACCAGCGCTGGCGCTTCCTGGTCACCCCCGCAGCGGCGGGAGCCGAAAACATGGCGCTCGACGAGGCGCTGATGACTCGCGCGCGCCGGACGGGCGAGTGGACGTTGCGCGTCTACGCGTGGTCGGCGCCCACGATCTCCCTCGGCCGCAACCAACCGGCGATGCGTCACTATGACCGAGAGCGGATACGGCGGCGCGCCATGGCGGTGGTTCGTCGGCCGACCGGCGGCCGCGCGATACTGCACCATCGGGAAATCACCTACAGCGTCACGGGACCCGCCGCCACCGCGGGCACCGAGCGTGAGTCGTACGCTCGCATTAACCGTTTGCTCGTTCACGCGCTGCAGAACCTCGGGGTCGACGCTCGCATCGCGCCCAAGCGCGGGCGGGCTCGCCTGCCGGACGCCACGCCGTGCTTCGAGCTTCCCGCCGAGGGCGAGTTGACGTTCGAGGGGCGCAAGATCGCGGGAAGCGCGCAATGGCGATCCGACGGCGCCCTCCTTCAGCATGGCTCGATCCTGGTGGACGACGACCAGACGCAGCTGGCCGATTTCAGCCTGTCCGCGCAGACCGAGTTGCCGCCCCCGGCGACCCTCATCGACGCGATGGGGCGGGCTCCGTCGCTCGAGGAGGCGGCGGCCGCGTTCGAGGCCGCTGTTCGGGAGCTCGAAGACCCTCGAGCCTTACCCCTGGAAATCGACGCGGAGTTGCGTGCCGGTGCCTCGGCTCTCGTCGTCCAGTATTCGGATGATTCGTGGACGTGGAGGCGATGATGGATGATCGTCGACGCGCCCCGCCCGCCGACTGAGGCCTCTCGGGTATCCTTCTCTCGTCCGTCCCTCTCACCCGAATGCTCATGCGCGCGCCCCTATCCCATTGCGTTCTCGCGGTTCTGGTGCTTGCCCTCGTTGCCGCGTGCACTTCGAACGAGGGAGGATCCAAATCCAGCGCATCGGGGCCGACCGGCGGCACCCTCATCTTCGCGGCCCCGGGCGACCCCGTGTCGGTCTTTCCGGCGTTCGTCACCGAGCAGGTCGGCGCGCCGATCGTCGACCTGGTCTTCGACCACCTGGCGGACATCTCGAACGAACTGACGACGACCGGCGACAAGACGTTTTCGCCGCGGCTCGCCAAGAGCTGGACGTGGGCGCCCGACTCCCTGTCGATCACGTATTCGTTGGACCCGCGCGCGCGGTGGCACGACGGCAAGCCGGTGACCGCGGCGGACGTCCGCTACAGCCTCAAGGTGTTCACGGACCCCAAGGCGTCTTCGCCCGTCGCGTCGCTGCTGGCGAACGTCGATTCGGTCTCGGTCAAGGACTCGCTGACCGCCGTCGTCTGGTTCAAGAAGCACACGCCGGAGCAGTTCTACGACGTGGCGTATCAGCTGTACATCGTCCCCGAGCACGTGTACGGCTCAACTCCGGTGGAGAGTCTGCGCACGTCCGCCGTCGCGCGCACTCCGATCGGGAGCGGCCAATTCCGGTTCGTCCAGTGGCAACCGGACGTGAAGTTCGAGCTCGAGGCCGACACGGCGAACTATCACGGACGCCCGCTTCTGGATCGCGTGATCTTCACACCGACCACGGATCCGTCGACGCGGCGCACGCAGGTGCTCACCGGACAGGCGGACCTCATGCAGAACTTTCCCGGCGAGATCTCGGTGCTCGACAGCAGCAAGGTCGCGCGGCCGCTCCTCATTCCGAGCCTCCAATATGCGTTCTTGGGGATGAATCTCTACGCCCCGAAGTCGAACATGCAGGCGCATCCGATCTTCAGCGACGTGCGAGTTCGGCGCGCGCTGTCGATGGCCGTCAATCGCGTCGACATGCTCCGCAACGTGTTCGGCGACCAAGGGCTGATCGCGCACGGCCCCTTCCCGATGATTCTTTCGGCATCGGACAGCACCGTGAAGCTGCCCCCCTACGACACCGCGGCCGCGTCGGCGCTTCTCGACTCCGCCGGCTGGCGGCGCGGCCCCGATGGGATGCGAGCCAAGCACGGAACGCCGCTCAAGTTCTCACTGTTGATGCCGGCGACAAGCGCGATCCGCCATAAGTATTCGCCGTTACTTCAGGAGCAGTACCGGCGCCTAGGCGCCAAGCTCGAAATCGACGCGGTGGATTTGAAGACCTACACCGACCGCGTCCAGCCCGGCTCCAAAGCCGGCGATTTCGACATGGCCATTCAGACGTTTTCCACGGATCCGAGCCCGAGCGGAATGCGCCAGAATTGGGGGACGATCGGCATCGGCCCCCAGGGGCAAAACTTTCTGCGCTACTCGAATCCGAAGACGGATGCGCTGATCGACAGCGTGTCGGCGTCGTTCGATCCGGCCAAGGTCAAGCAGTACGCCTCGCGCGCTTTTCAGCAGATCGCCGACGACGCGCCGGGGATCTGGCTCTACGACCTCACCGAAGTCGACGCGGTGAACCGCCGCATCAACGTCACCAAAACGCGCCCCGACGGATGGTGGCACAGTCTGGCCGAGTGGTCCATCGCGCCAGACAAGCGGATCGACCGCGACCGAATCCCGTTGGGCGCTATTCCGCCGGCCCGCTGACCGTGCGTAGGCGCCTGGCCGCGCGCCTCGGACAATCGGTCGTCGTCATCTTCATCGTCACGACGATCGCCTTCTTCGTCATCCACTCGGCCCCCGGCGATCCCTTCTCGTACGACTCGGCGCTCATCACGCCCGCGGTGCGCGCCGAGTGGCGCGCGCGCTTCGGGTACGACCAACCGCTCATCGTCCAGTACGGGCGCTACCTGTGGAACGTCGCGCACGGACACCTCGGGTACTCCACGCTCAAGAACGAGTCCGTCGCGACGGCGCTCGCGGAAGCGCTCCCGCGCACGCTCGCGCTGGCCGGACTCGGCCTTCTTCTCAGTTTCATCATCGGCGTCGTCGTCGGCACAGTGCAGGCCGCGCGGCGCGGCGGGTGGTTCGACCGAATCTCGTCGTACGTGTTGCTCGTGCTCTATTCGGTCCCCGACTTCTGGGGCGCGTTGATCATCCTCCTCGTCTTCGCCTATTGGTGGCAGGTGTTTCCCGCCGGGGGCATGGTCGACGCGATGCACGACTACATGAGACCGGGCCGGGCACTCGCCGATCGATTGATGCACCTCGTGCTGCCTCTCGCCTCGATCGTGCTGTTGACGACGGGGGCCATCAGCCGATTTCAACGCGGCGCGCTGCTCGAAGTCCTGCCGGCGGACTACGTGCGCACGGCGCGCGCGAAGGGCGTCCCCGAATCCGGCGTGATTTGGAAGCACGCACTGCGGACGGCGCTCGCCCCGATGATCGTCCTGCTCGGCGTCATGCTTCCTGCCATGCTCGGCGGTACGATCTTCGTCGAGCAGGTATTCTCCTGGCCCGGCATGGGCTTGCTCGCCACGCACGCCATCGGCGGCCGTGACTACGACCTCGTGACGGCGACCGTGATCGTCGGCGCGGTGCTCGTCGTCGTCGGTAACATCATTGCCGACGCGCTCCACGTCGCGCTCGATCCGCGCGTCCGTGAATAGTCCCGGTTCCACCTGGGCGAGGCTCATCGCCAATCGCGGCGCGCGATGGTCGCTGTTCGTGATCGGCGCGCTCGTCGTCGCGGCGGTTGTCGGGCCGTTTCTCACGACGCAGAGCTGCGTCGCACAGCTGGACATCGTGCGGCTCAAGAACGCGCCGCCGTCGCTCTCGCACCTCTTCGGCACGGACGGGTACGCCCGCGACGTGCTCGCCCGCGTGTTGTGCGGTGCGCGGATCTCGCTGGCGATCGGCGTGTTGGCCGTCGTCGTTTCGACGACCATCGGCGCCGCGTACGGACTCATCGCCGGCTACGCCGGCGGACGGCTCGACAACGCGATGATGCGAGTGCTCGACGCGTTCATGTCGATCCCGCGCGTGCTCATCCTGATCGCCGTGCTCACGATATGGCACCCCGTGCCGCTCGCCGGGCTGATCGTGCTCATCGGTGCCACCGGCTGGTTCACCGTCTCGCGCCTCGTGCGAGCCGAGACGCGGCTGGCGAAGAACGCGGACTACGTCGCCTCGGCGCGCGCGCTCGGCGCGTCCGACGTACGGATCGTGCTTCGGCATCTGCTGCCCAACGTCTCGGTGCCGATCATCGTCAGCTCGACGCTCGCCGTCGGCAACGTGATCGCGCTCGAGGCCGGCCTCTCGTACCTCGGCATCGGCGCGCAGCCGCCCACGCCGAGCTGGGGATCGATCTTCCTCGACGGCATCGAAACCTTCACGACCGCGTGGTGGGTCGTGCTGTTTCCCGGAATGGCGATCATCGTCACCGTGCTGGCGTTCAACGCGCTCGGCGATGCCTTGCGCGATGTGCTCGATCCTCGGCAGGTTCACCTCGACCGTCCGATCCCCGACGCGACGATCGAGCTCGAGCCGGCTTCGAGGCCGGCGCCCCCCACGCACCAGCTCGCGCAGAATGGCTGAATCTTCTTCGCTCCTCCGGATCGAGAACCTGCGCACCTATTTCTACGGCGACGGCAGCGTGGCCCGGGCCGTGGACGGCATCACGTTCGAGGTCGGCGCTGGCGAGACGGTCGGTCTCGTCGGCGAGTCGGGATGCGGGAAGTCGGTGACGGCGCTCTCGATTCTGCGCCTCGTGCGGCCCCCCGGACGCATCGAACCGGGCAGCGAGATTCGGTTCGACGGGAAGAATCTCGTCACGCTCGACGAAAAATCGATGCGCGCCGTTCGCGGCGCGCGCATCTCGATGGTGTTTCAGGAGCCGATGACGGCGCTCAATCCCGTCTTCACCATCGGCGACCAGATCGCCGAGGTCGTGCGCATCCACCACGCCGGCACCAAACAGGAAGCCTGGGACCGGGCGGTGAAGATGCTCGAGACCGTCGGCATCGCCGACGCCGCGCAGCGCGCGCGCGACTATCCGCACCAGCTCTCCGGCGGCATGCGCCAGCGCGTCGTCATCGCGATGGCGCTCGTGATGCATCCGGCCCTCGTCATCGCCGACGAGCCCACGACGGCCCTCGACGTCACGATCCAGGCACAGATCCTCGAGCTGCTGGCCGACCTGCAGCGCAAATTCGGTACTTCGATTCTGCTCATCACGCACGATTTGGGCGTCGTCGCCGAGACGGCGTCACGCGTGATCGTGATGTATGCGGGCGAGATCGTCGAGGAATCGCCGGTGGCGGAGCTGTTCGCCCACGCGCACCATCCGTACACCGAGGGACTCCTCGCCGCGATGCCGCGCGTCGGCCAGGATCGCGAGCGCCTCACGACGATTCCGGGAACCGTGCCGCCTCCGACCGCGTGGCCCACGGGATGCCGCTTCCACGATCGATGCGCCTACGCCTGGGATCGATGCTCGACCGAGCATCCGCCACTCTATCAGATCGGCGAGCATCACGTCTCACGCTGCCACCTCGCGGAAGAACCAGCTCGCCGCTCGCAGCGTCACGAACCCGCCGCCGCGATCAAGTCGTGACGAACTCACCCGCGGTCAACCGGTCCACCGGTCAACCGGTCAACCCGCTTCTCTCAGTTCGCAACCTCGTCAAGAGTTTTCCAATCAAGAAAGGCGCGTTCGGCCGTCCCGCCGGCTTCGTGCGCGCCGTCAGTGACGTGTCGTTCGACGTGATGCCGGGCGAGACGCTTGGCCTCGTCGGCGAATCGGGTTGCGGGAAGTCGACCACGGGCCGAATGATCCTGCGCCTCATCGACCCCACCGCCGGGCACGTGGAGTTCGACGGCGTGGACCTCACCGCGCTCGACGCGCGCGCGATGCGGAAGATGCGGCGAAAGATCCAGGTCATCTTCCAGGACCCGTTCTCCTCGCTGAATCCGCGCATGACCGTAGGCGCGATCGTGCGCGAGGGACTCACGATCCACAAGATCGCCGAGGGCGCCCAGGCTGACGCACGCGTGCGTCAGCTCTTGGAAGAAGTCGGCCTCCGGGCCGAGTACGTCTCGCGGTATCCCCACGAATTTTCCGGAGGGCAGCGGCAGCGCATCGGCATCGCGCGAGCCCTCGCCGTCGAGCCGACCTTCATCGTCTGCGACGAGCCGGTCTCGGCGCTCGACGTGTCGGTTCAGGCGCAGGTCATCAACCTGATGCAGGACCTACAGCGCGACCGCGGCCTGGCGTACCTGTTCATCGCGCACGACCTGTCGGTGGTCGAGCACATCGCCGACCGCGTGGCGGTGATGTACCTCGGCAAGATCGTCGAGTTGGCGAGCGCGGCCGATCTCTACCGCGACCCCGTCATGCCGTACACGCAGGCGCTCCTGTCGGCCGTGCCGGTTCCCGATCCCACCGCCAAGCGGTCGCGCGTCGTGCTCACCGGCGACGTTCCGTCGCCCGCGAACCCGCCTACGGGCTGCGTGTTTCATCCACGCTGCCAGCACCCCGCGAAGGACGCCGCGTGCGCCGAGATCGTTCCGCCCCTCGAAGAAAAGGCGCCGGGACATTGGGCGGCGTGCATCAAACAGCCGCCGAGCGGGGTAGAGTGGCGCGTACAGCAAGCGGCGGGAGGAACGAAGCAGCCGGTCCGATGGATTGGAAAGGCGCCCGACAGCTAGACGGCCGACAGCTAGACAGGCAGGAGCCGTCAAGCTGTCGAGCCGTCAAGCCGTCCTGCCGTCACGCGTGTCACCCGTCCACCTGTCAACCTCTCCCAATGACAATCATCGACGTCCGCGAACCCGACGTTCCCGCGGCACTCGGCGCCAGACCGACTGCCCTCGACGATCGCGCGCTCTTCGGACATCCGCGCGGCCTCGGTCTCCTCTTCTTCACGGAGATGTGGGAGCGGTTCTCGTACTACGGCATGCGCGCGATCCTCGTGCTCTACCTGGTCAACGCGCTCAAGTGGGACACGCCGCACGCCGCGAATCTGTACGGCACGTACATGATGCTCGTGTACCTCACGCCGGTCATCGGCGGCTTCCTTGCCGACCGGCTCATCGGGACACGACGCTCGCTCGTCATCGGCAGCATCGTCATCTCGCTCGGCCACTTCACGCTGGCATTCCCGGGGATGACCGCGTTCTACACGGGACTCGGTCTCATCATCGTCGGTACGGGCTTCTTCAAGTCGAACGTGTCGACGATGGTCGGGCAGATCTATCGTGAAGGCGACCCTCGCCGCGACGCGGGCTTCACGATCTTCTACGTCGGCATCAACACCGGCGCGTTCCTCGGTCCCCTCTTCTGCGGATGGTTCGCTCAGAATCCACGCTACGGTTGGCACTGGGGATTCGCGTGCGCCGGCGTCGGCATGCTGCTCGGACTCGCCACGTATCTCTGGGGCCGCGACAAGTACCTGCCAGGCATCGGGACGTCGCCCACGCGCAGCGGCCCGTCGCTAACCGCCGCGACCGAGGCGGGCCCGAAGTCGAATACCACCCTCCACGCCGCGATCGGGGTCGTCCTCGGCGCCGCGCTCGCGTGGTTCCTCGGCAACGGCAGCGTGCTCGGTCTTCTGATGGGGGTCGTCGTCGGGCCGGCGCTCACAATCGCTCTGCTCGGGTCGCATGGCGAGGAGCGCAAGCGCGTCATCGCTCTCTTCATCGTCGTGTTCTTCGTCATCTTTTTCTGGTCGGCGTACGAGCAGACGGGCAGCTCGATGAACCTGTTCGCCGACAAGAACACGAACCTCAAGGCCGGGTCGTTCAACATTCCGTCGAGTTGGTTTCAGTCGGTCAATCCGTTCGACATCATCATCTTCGCGCCGCTCTTCGCGTGGATGTGGACCGTGCTCGGCAAGCGGCGTCGCGAGCCGTCGACCGCGCTCAAGATGGTGCTCGGCCTCGCGCTCCTCGCGACCGGTTTCCTTTTCATGGTGATGGGCGGCGCCCGTGCGGACACGGGCGTGCTCGTCAGCCCCTTCTGGCTCGTCGCCGCGTACACGTTCCACACGTGGGGAGAGCTCTGTCTGTCGCCGGTCGGCCTCTCGTACGTAACCAAGGTCGCGCCGGTACGCTTCGCATCGTTGCTCATGGGCGTCTGGTTTCTCGCCAACGCCGTCGCGGGCAAGATCGCCGGCGCCGTCGCCGCGTTCACGCCGACGCCAGGCGAGAAGCCGCAGGCCATCGCCGGCGGCATCGGCGGATTCCTGCAATCGGTGAGCGCGACGCAACAGGGCTTCTACATGATCTTCGTCGTCGCCGGATTTGCGGCCGCCGCGTTGATGCTGCTGTTCGTGCCGCTGCTCAAGCGGCTTACTCAGAGCGTGCAGGCCTGAACGGCGAACGGCGCGGCTGATAGCGAGTCGTCTGGTCTGTCTCGAACGACCGATCGTCAGGGGCGGTCCCCCGTCCGACGGCGGCGGTGAATCAGCCCTGCCGGCGTCTCGTCTTGCCAAGCCGTCGAATGCGGTCGCCGCTGGGCCGGGTCAACTCGTCGCCGAGCAACGCGGACTGGCCGAGTTGTACGGCGTGCTCGCCCGAACGACCGATCCGGTGAGGCGAGAGAAAAACCAAATTCATGACACGTCGGCGATTCGCTCGCCACGCGGGCGAGTGAACTGGCGAGTCGATCCGACTGACTGGGCGATACGTCCGGCGCGTCGGATGTTGCGCCTGCTCTGTTTGCTCGAGCGACGAGGAGCCTGCCCCACGCTCTCGATCAACCGCTCGGCGAGTCGAGTTCGACGCGTGTCGCAACGGGCGCGCTGGCTAGCCTGACTGATTTGCCGACCGGTCTGTCCGACCGGTTGGCCGCGCGGGAAAACGCGCCGACCCAATCGACAAACGTCGCTGGCCGGCCGGATTGGTCGCGTCGCCGGGCGAAACAGATCGGTGAACGCGCGACTCGGTTCGGCGCACGCGATGGAAAAGTGCGGTGGCCGGATAGAAATGTTCGGTGACCGAAAAAACGTGCTGAAAACTCCATACGAGAAGTTGCGGCCGGATTAGAAAGGGCGGCGCAATCGGCAGGAATCATCAGCCCCTCTACTTGGGTAATAGCGCCGACCCCCGAAATGGCGTCAATCGGTCAGACCGAAACGCGCCCGAAAATGTCAATCCATCGTCAATCCGCAGATCGCACATTAAGAAATTGTAACATTGCGGCGGCGGACCTGAGGCCAAAACACACCTCGGCGCTATTACCCAAGTAGAGAGGCGCGTGTCTCAACTCGCTCCCCCTTTCCCTTCGGCCTCGGCGACCGGGGAGTTTGGGGGAATCGCCTCCGGCAACAATACTCGAACGCGTGTCCCTCTACTTGGGTCTTATCGCCGGGGGGTGTTTTGGCGCCAAAAATGTTACAATTCTCTCACGAATGACGCTCGCGTGACATTTTCGGGCGCGTTTCGGTCGACCCGATTGCTACCATTTCGGGGGTCGGCCATAAGACCCAAGTAGAGGGGCGCGTCTCTCTGAGTCGCATTGGAGGGCCGAACTACGGCCATCGAAATACGGCTCGAAATGGCACCGTCCGCTCGCGCGTCGCCTGCACGTCGAACGGCTCCGGCAAGAAAAACGTCGTCAGGTCCGAACTGCCGAAGCGAAGCTCGAATCGCCGGCCGCCAAACTCGGGATTGAGTGCGTACGCGAGATCCAGCCGCCAGATCCGCGGTGAGTTCGGCGGCACGGAGCCGAGAAGGCTCACCCCTAGCGACGCGCGCATCGACGTGTTGAGCCCATAGGGGATGTCGCCCGCCCACAAGCGGCCCGCGTCGACGAACGCGCCAAACCCCACGTCGGCGACTCCGTTCGGACGGCCCAGATACTGGCGCGTATCGAGACGGCTGACGAACCGCCGCGCGCCGGGCGTATTCGAACCCGAGTAGCCGCGGACGCCGCCCACCGGGTCGCTCAGCGTGAAGTTGTAGGGGATGCGCTGCTGCCAACCGCCGCTGAAGGCGAGTGAAAGCGTCGTCGTATTGCTCGGCACGGGCTTGAAGTACTGGATCGCGACGCCGTTGGCGAGCATCCCGTCCCAGACGTTGCTCGAATTGTCGTGGCGCCCTTCGCCCTCGATCTGAAGCCGGAGCGCGTTGTTGTGACCGATGGCGCCGACGTACAGATCGCTCGACAGGAAGATGTCGTCGTCTCGCGCGCCGAGCGCGGTGACGCTGCGTCCGAAGATCGTGCCGGCCTGGAAGCCGATCGGAAAGTCCTCGGTCGCCGTCAGCGCATCGAGACCCCTCACCCGGGTGAAGCCGATGTCGCGAATGCCCCAGAGCAGGTTCACGCGGGCGATGCGATGGTCGACGTATCGGTTGAGAAGTTGCGTGCTGGTATCGGGCGCGAATCCGCGATTGGTCACCAGCACCTGGTTCTGGCCGGGACGCTCGTCGTCGCCGGCGATCGCCAGCCCGAAGAGACTCAGCCGCCCCGGAGGACCGATGCGCAGCACGCCGCCGAGCTCGAAGAAGCTCCGCACGAGACGAATCGCATGGGCCGAGTTGATGTCGTTCTCGAACTGCACGAAGTCGTCGAGCGATCCGACCTGCACCAACCACGCGACGCGCTGGATGTCGGTGTAGAACGGGTGGAAGCCTTCGGCCGTCCACGCCGTTCCCAGCGGATTTCGGTAGGCCTGCGCGCTGAACGTGTACGGCCGGCCGAACATCTGATTGTCGACGAGGCGCCCACCGAACGCGTCGCGAAATGCGCCGCCGTTTCGCCAATCCCCCGCGATGTACAACCCCTCTCCGTCGAGGTTGGCGTCCCCGAAACGAAAGAACCGAACGAACGGACTCCCTGCGCCGATCGCGGCGTCGAGCACCAGGGAGATTTCGTCGCTCGTCTCGACGAGCAGCGTGACACCGCCGTCGCTGTCCGGAATCGCGCGCACCGACGCCTCGGCGATGAACGGCTGCGCGCGCAGGATACGCTCGGAGTCCGCTCGACGCAGCTCGTCGCACGCGTCGCCGCGCGAGAGCAGCAAGAAACGCTGAATGACCTCGGGATTCGTCGTGACGTGAATCGCCGACACGACGTCGCGCAGCACAGGCGCGCGGCGAAGAAACGACGCCGTCGGCGCGGAGCTTCGCACGACGATGCCGTTGATGCGCTGCCCGAAACAGTGCACGAAGAGCGTGTCCTGCGCGCCCGCGCGAGCCGCGAGGAGCGACGCGGCGAGAAGCGCGACGGAGGCCGGACTCAACCGACGAGGACCGAGGATCCGAATCGACCTACTTCCCCATCTTGCGTTTGAGCTCGTCGAGGCGGCGCGCCGCGTCCTCTTCCCGATCGGCGCGGTCTCGTTGACGGCCGAGCGCGTCGATCTCGGAACGGATCGAAGACGCTGCGGCTTCGTCATTAAGTCCCAGATCGGCGTCGCTGACTGGTCCGCCGACGTGGTTCGGCATGGGGGCTCCCGCGAGCACCGCCTTGAGCTCCGCCGACATTTCCGCCACTTCGCGCTCGGCCAGCGCCACCTCGGCCTCTTGCGCGGCGACCTTGTTGCGGAGCATCTCGCTTCGCTCCGCATGCATCTGCTCGTACTTCGCCGCCAATTCGGCGGTTTCGCGGTCCTTGATGCCCTCCGCGAGTTGCTTTCGCCGGCGGACCGTCTCCAACTCCCGCTCCTCGTTCGCGAGCCGTTGACGCGCCTTCGCGAGGCCGTCGCGGAGGTCGTCGAGACCGAGCCGAGCTTGCACGAGCGTGTCCTTCATGCGCGACGCGATCGCCCGCCGCTCCTCCGGCCGCGTGGCGCGTGATAGCAACTCGTCGAACGAACGCCGAAAGCCCTCGAATGCCATGCGGTTCTTTGCTCCTCCGAGCGATCGCGTGTACGATACTTTGCGGGCGGACGGGTCGACAGGTGGACGGGTGGACGGGTGGACGGGCGAATTCGTACGATGGGGCGATTCGAACATGAAAAAACCGCGCATCGTCATCCTCTCGGCTACCACGGAGTCCCTACGCGGGCGCTCGCGCGTTCGAGTCAACGAGGCCTACACCAGCGCGCTCACCTCGGCGGGACTGATCCCGGTCGTCCTGCCGCCGGTAGACGCCGCGATCGCGACGGCGGCGCTCGAGGGCGTCGCGGGACTCGTGCTCACCGGCGGTGAAGACGTCGGCCCCGAGCACTTCGGACAAACTCCACACCCCATGGTGGGAACGCCGCACCCGCAACGGGACGAATACGAGCTCGCCCTGACGCGAGCCGCCCGCGAACGACGCATGCCGACGCTCGCCATCTGTCGCGGCGCGCAGGTCGTGAACGTGGCGCTGGGCGGGACGTTGATCCAGGACATCCCGTCGCTCAAACCGTCGGCCGCCGACCACGATCAATCGAAGCGCCGCACCGAGCGCGTGCACCCCATCGCGATCGAGCATGGTAGTTCGCTGGCGAGCATCGTCGGCGACACGTCGATCGCCGTGAACTCGTCGCACCACCAGGCGGTGGATGCCGTCGCGCCGACCCTGCGCGTTTCGGCGACGAGCCCCGACGGCGTGATCGAAGCGCTCGAACCGACTCACGACGATTGGTGGATGATCGCCGTCCAATGGCACCCGGAAGAGCTCACCGACACGCCGGAGCCGTGGGATCGTCGGTTGTTCTCGGCATTCGCGGAGGCCGTGAGGTCAGGAGACTGAGGCGCGCGCCGATGCTCGGTACTTAAGCGCCCTTCCGGTCCACCGGTCCACCGGTCCACCGGTCCACCCGTCTACGCCGGGCGCTTCCAGCGAAACTCATCTCTCACCTGGCGCATCAACCGCTCTGGTGAGTTCACGTTCGGAAAGAACAGCGCGTCGCTCACCGTGTTGAGCGCCGTACGCAGAAGTCCGAAGTGCGCGGCCGCGCTGGCGAAGAGCGTCGTGAGTCCGTGCTCCTCGGCCAGGCGATGGTCCGCCGCCAGTTGGAAGCCGCGACGCCCCATCGCCTCATAGTAGTCGAGGTCGGGACCGCCGCGCGTCGAGTGGCGCTGCTCGATGAAGTCGGGGAAGATGCCGCTGAGCCAGAGCGCGTAGTTGCCAAGGTGCGTGCGCACGAGGAAGCTCCGACGCGCGTCGGGATCGTTCAGGTCCTCGCACAGTTCGACGATCGCGTCGTAGACCTCGTCGTCCGAATCCGAGATGCGAAGCGCCCGCCCTCGCACGCCGAAGTTGAGAACGATCGACGTCACGTAATCGGCCATGCCGCGGTCCGACTCGCCAGCCTGCCGCAGCGCCGATCGAATCATCACGTACGCGAATAGCGTCAATGACGCGTGCGCTCCGCGAGGGTCGCGCCTCAGCGCCGCGGACAGGCGCGGGTCGTCGAGAATCACGTCGATTCCCTCGTCGGCGAGCATCGTCTCCAGCGTCGCGAGGTCCTGGCCGGACTCGCTAGCCAGCAGCCGCGCGGCGAGCTGTGCGTCGTCGCGAGTCAGGCGGTACCGCGTGTCGGCGAGAATCATCGGGCTCCCTGCTACGTTTTGTTACACCGTGCTGGGCGATTTGGACGGTGGACCGGTGGACGGGTGGACCGGTGGACCGGTGGACGGGTGGACCGGTGGACCGGTGGACCGGAACAGCCCGACTGCCTAACCGTCCAATGAAGCCAGTCCCGTTCCACCCGTTGTCCAAGGACGCACGACAGGAAGCGGTCGTTACCTGCTGAAACGCGCCGGGACCGCCTGGGTATTGCTATGGGTAGATTCGTTTAGGCCTTCGTCTTGAGCTCCCGGTCCACCGGTCCACCGGTCCACCGGTCCACCGGTCCACCCGTCCACCCGTCCACCGTCCATCTGTCCTGTGCTGTACCTCTGCATTCCCGCGTACAACGAAGCCGAAACGATCGGTGTGCTCCTGTGGCGCATCCGGAAGGTGTTCCAGGATTACCCGCGCGACTACGAGATCCTCGTCTATGACGACGGTAGCTCGGACTCGACGGGGGAAGTCCTCCGCGGCTACATAGACGTACTCCCGCTCACCATCCTCGGCGAGTCCGAGCATCTCGGCTACGACCGGGCGCTCGACGCGCTGTGCCGCGCGGCCGCGGCGAGGACCCGGTATCCGCGTCGCGACGGCCTGATCACGATGCAGGCCGACTTTACCGACCAGCCCGAGCATCTTCCCGAGCTGATCAAGCGCTTCGAGGGGGGCGCCGATCTCGTCGTCGCCGAGCGGACGCTCCCCGAGTCGACGCCCAGGGCGGTGCGGCGGCTCCGCTGGATCGCGTCGTGGGCCGCACGGCAGGCCGGCGGCGTCGCCGGCGTGAGCGATCCGTTCGGCGCCCTGCGGCTCTATCGAATCTCGCTCATTCGAGATCTCTTGAAAGACGTCGGTGACGGGCCGTTGGCGAAGGGTCAGGGATGGGCGGCGAATCTGTCGCTCCTGCTCCGCGCAGCTCCGCGTGCCCGACGCGTGGAAACCGTCGCGCTCGAGCCTCGGTACGACGTTCGAATGCGCGAGACGCGAATCCGCCCGTGGGCCGACGGACTCGCCCTCCTGCGCGCCGGTCGCGGGCTCCGGGCGGAGCGGCCGACGCCGTGATGTTCCCGCGCGTCTCCGGGCTTCGCTCGCTGTTCATCGGCGCCGTGCTGGCCGTGCTGCCCGCCAGCGCCCAGGACACGACCACGGCCACGCCACCCCTCCCCCGTCCCGCCGAGCCGGCGCGCGTGCCGTTCGGTGTCGGGGAGCGCCTCGAGTATCAGGTGAAGTACAAGAATATCCCGGTCGGCAGCGGCGAGATGGAGGTTCTGCCGATGGACACCGTGCGCGGCATCGACACTTGGCACACGGTCTTCCGGCTGCACGGCGGATTCCTCTTCTATCGCGTCAACGACAAGTACGAGACCTGGTTCGACTCGCACACGCTCGCGTCCCTTCGCTACTTGAAGGACATCGATGAAGGGTCGTACGAGCCCAAGCATCGCTACGAGATCTTCCCGGACAGGCGCGAGTACGTCCAGGACAACAAGGCGCCCGCGCCGAGCGTCGAACATCCTCTCGACGACGGGTCGTTCATCTACTTTCTGCGCACGGTACCGCTCCGCGTCGGGATGGACACGAGCTTCAACGACTACTTCATGGCCGACCGGAATCCGGTACGGTTCAAGGTGGTGCGCAAGGACACCATCGACGTTCCGGCGGGAAGATTTCCGGCGATCGTCGTGCAGCCGATCTTTCAGTCGAAGTTCTTCTCGGACGGCGGACACGCCGAGGTCTGGCTTTCCGACGACGACAATCGCATCATGCTGCAGATGAAGTCGAGCGTGCGTTTCGGTTCCCTCAGCCTCTACCTCAAATCGTACCGCCCGCCCCCGACGGTGACCTCTCCGGCGCCGGCCGCAAGCAAACCGCCGACCGACACGGCGACCCCGCGGCCGCGCGGTTGACGCGCGAAGCGGATCTCGCCGCGATCCGCACCGTCCCCGTCGCTCGCCGACCGAACAAGGTCAAGACCGAAGAGTTCGCGCATCCGCCGCGCGACGATCGGTCGTTCCATGCATTCCTAGCGTCGCTCCCCGATGTGCTCGTCGCGCGCGATTTCGTCGCCGTCGCCGACGCGATCGCCGATGCCGCGCGTCGAAGACGGGGGGTGGTCGCGATGCTCGGCGGCCACATCGTGAAGACCGGCATCTCGCCGCTGCTCATCGAGCTGATGCGACGCCACGTCATCACGCACCTCGCGATGAACGGGTCGGCCGCGATCCATGACTACGAGGTGGCGCGGTTCGGCGCGACCTCCGAGGACGTCGCCGCCGGACTGCGCGACGGCACTTTCGGCATGGCCGACGAGACCGGCCGCGAGATGAACGCCGCTTTCGTCGAGGGAATGCGCGCGCAGCAAGGCATGGGCGAATCGCTCGGCCGCGCCCTCGGCGCGCGATCGGATCTCGCGCACCCGGAGATGTCGCTCCTTCTCGCCGCCATGGAGTTGGGAATTCCCGCGACGGTCCACGCGGCGTTGGGCGCCGAGATCATTCACCAGCATCCGGCGGCGAACGGCGCGGCGATCGGCGACACGAGTCACCGCGATTTTCGCCGCCTCGCGGCGTCGCTCACCGACATTCACGACGGCGGCGTCGTGCTCAACCTGGGCAGCGCGGTGATCATGCCCGAGGTTTTTCTCAAGGCCCTCACCATCGCGCGCAATCTGAACGAAGGCCGCCCGCGCAACTTCGTCTCCGCGGACTTCGACATGCAGCGCCACTACCGCCCGCGCGTGAACGTCGTGCAACGACCCACGCTCGACAGCGGAAAGGGCTATGAAATCACCGGACACCATGAGATCATGGTGCCGATGCTGGTGTGGGCCGTGATGGATCGGTTAGAGGCGTAACTCCAAAGAGCGCGGGAGTCGCGGCCATTCTGGGGACTGTCTTGCGCCGGCGAGTACGGCTGTTTGCTCGAAATCAGTGTCGGACATCTGAGGTCCGACATCAGACCCGGCGTGACGGGGAGGAACTCCAACGTTGATCGGGCGCCCTCCGGTCAACGGACGGTCTGATGTCCGATGTCAGACGTCAGTCCTCAGACTTCGAGCGCAAAGCCGATACATCCAACCGGCGATTCGAACTCCGAGTGGCCGGCCCACCAGTCTGTGTTCTGAGGACTTGGTCGTTCGATAGCGGCGGAGGTCCCAGCTCAAAGCTCAAAAAGCTCCCGGCTCCAACCTTGAAGCCGCGGCGGTTTTGCCGTTCTTCAAGGTCGGAGCCGGGAGCTTGAATCTGGAGCTCGGGGCGACCGCTTTACGGCCGGCCCGACCACCGCTCCCTGAGATTCCTCGCCGTGTTCGGACTCACGATCCGGATGATGAAATAGACGACGAGCAAGACCAGCCCGATCTTCAAGGCTAGGAAGAGGAGCGAAACGAACAGCCCGACGGCCAGCCCGAAAATTCCAAAGATGAACTTCAGGGCGATCAGACCGAGCACGGCGAACAGGCCGATCGAAAAAATTGTGCGGAGCATGCGCGGGATCTCCCGAATGAGCGAAAAAGCAGCCTTCCCTGCACCCTATTCTACGATCCACAGCCTCCAGCTGTTTCAGCCGATCCATCGGTTCGGATCGCGGCTCAATCCGTAGTGCCCGCGCCATCGTCATCTCATTTCGACACAGCCGTCATCGGCGACGGCATCATCGGGTTGTCGGCCGCGCTCGAGCTCGCGCGCGCCGGCGCCTCGTGCGCGCTGTTCGGCGCGTCCGAGCCCGGTGCCGGATCCGGAGCGGCCGCGGGTATTCTCGCACCTTCGGTGGGCCAGCGCGACAGTGAGATTCGAGATTTTTACCGCTACAGCCTGAACCTGTTTCCAGCCTTCCTGGCACCGCTGCGCGAGTTCGACCCCGGGCTCGAGATTCTCGAGGGTCTTCTCGAAATCGTGTCGTCGACGCCAGGGACGCCCGAACCCGGATCGCACTGGCTCAACGACGCCGAGCTTCGCCAGACCGAACCCGCCATCCTCGCACCCCACGGCGCGCTGCGCCATTCGCGCGACGGTGCCGTGGACAGCACGAGGGTGATGACCGCGCTGCGTCACGTCGTCGCGCGGCATCCGCTGATCACGGTCGCAAGCGACGCCGGCGTCGCCAGCATCGATGTCGCCAAGTCGCCGGCTACCGTCTTCACCCGCGATGGGGGTTCGTTCCGTGCGAGATCTCTGGTTCTGGCCGCGGGGGCGTGGTCGCCGCAGATCGGCGGGCTGCCGCGCCGTGTCCCCGTATTCCCGCTCAAGGGCCAGATCATCGCCTTCGACGCGCCGGACCTGATTCACCGCCCCGTCGCCGGCGATCATGTTTACCTCGTCCCGCGAGGCCGCGAGGTGGTGGCTGGCGCGACGAGCGAGCGCGCGGGCTTCGACACCACCGCGAGCGACCAAGGTGAGCAGACGCTCCAGTCGGCCGCGGCGGCCATTTGCCCGAGCCTCGGCCACGCACGCGTCACTCGCCGATGGGCGGGCCTGCGCCCGGCCACTGAGGACATGCTGCCCATCCTCGGCGAAGACCCCGAGTCACCGTCCCTGATCTACGCCTGCGGTCACTCCCGCAACGGAATCCTCCTCGCTCCAGCCACCGCAGTGGCCGTGCGCGCCATCGTGGAGCAGGCGACGCCCTTGCATCCCGCGATCGGCCGTTTCTCGATGGCCCGGTTCGCCGACTAGCCGGTGGACCGGTGGACCGGTGGACCGGTGGACCGGTGGACCGGCGTGGACTAGCGATCAGTCCGTTGTCGGAGCCGATGGGTCGCCCTGTCGCCCGTACCGGCGCGTCGGGTCGCTAACCTTCAACATAGGATTCGATAGGTTATTCGATTCTTCCGACCACTTTCCTTCGGCTCTAGATTATTCCCGCCCAACCAGTTCCACGCGCCGCTTCCGACCCAAGGCTCCCAGCTCCAACCGTCCGCACCCTTGTCCGAACCGCTGTATCAGATCATTGGCCGACACCGCGCCGAGCCCCTCCCTGACCGAAAGCCGGGCTGGTTGAAGGTTCGCGCCCCCGGCGGGCCGCAGTACCTCCGGCTCAAGCAGCTGATGCGCGAGCTCGACCTCCACACGGTGTGCGAGGAGGCTCATTGCCCGAACGTCGGGGAGTGCTGGGAGCACGGCACGGCCACGTTCATGATCCTCGGCGACGTCTGCACGAGGAATTGCGCCTACTGCGCCGTGGCGCACGGGCGGCCGCCCAAGTATGACATCGACGAGCCTGCGCGCGTCGCCGACGCGATCGCGGAGATGCGGCTGCGACACGCCGTCATCACGTCGGTGGATCGAGACGACCTACCCGACTTCGGCGCGTACATCTTCGCCGAGACGATCCGGCAGATTAAGAACCGCTTGCCCGACTGTTCGGTCGAAGTGCTGGTGCCAGATTTTCAAGGAAACGAGGACTCGATACGCGCCGTTCTCGAGGCCGGCCCGGACATCTACAACCACAACACCGAGACGGTGCCGCGTCTCTACAAAAAGTGCCGGCCCGGCGGGCGCTACGATCGCGTGATGCAGATCTTCCGCACGTCCAAGCGTCTCGCGCCCGACATCCCCACCAAGACTGGCATGATCCTCGGCATGGGTGAGACGCTCGAAGAAGTCGAGCTCGTCATGCGCGATCTGCGCGCCGTCGACGTCGACATCCTCACGTTAGGCCAGTACCTCCGACCATCAGACTCGCACATTCCCATCGACCGCTACGTCACGCCGGACGAGTTCCGGCGTATGCGGGAGGTCGGAATGTCATTGGGATTCAAGCACGTCGAGTCCGGACCGCTCGTTCGATCCAGCTATCACGCCTGGGAGCAGGTCCAGGCGGCGGGAGTGTGAAGATGGGTAGCCCAGAAGGTACCAGCACAGCCGTTACCAGCACGGCCGTTACCGACATTGAGTCATCGAAAATGCCAAAGAAGAAGTCGGCCCCCGAGCCGTCGACCAATGGCAACGAGCCGGCGTCGAGTCCCGAGCTGAATCGCGAGCTCCTGCACTCGATGCTGCTCCAGCGCCGCTTCGAGGAGCGCACCGCTGAGGCGTACGCGGTCGGCAAGATCGGCGGGTTCTGCCACCTGTATATCGGACAGGAAGCCGTCAGCACCGGCGTGCTCTCGTCGCTCCGCCCCGACGATTACGTCATCACGACCTATCGCGACCATGGCCAGGCGCTGGCACGAGGGATGGCTCCGCGCACGGTGATGTCCGAGCTGTTCGGCCGCATCGACGGGTGCGCGCGCGGCAAGGGCGGCTCGATGCACATGTTCGACAAGAGCCTCAACTTCCTCGGCGGGCACGGCATCGTCGGCGCGAACGTGCCGCTCGCCACGGGCGTGGCGTTCGCGATCAAGTATCGCGGCGGCGATCAGGTGTGCGTCTGCTTCATCGGCGAGTCGGTGGTGAACACCGGTGCCTTTCATGAGGCACTGAATATGGCGGGACTGTGGAGGCTGCCCGTCGTCTACATCATCGAGAACAACCGCTACGGCATGGGCACGGCGTTGGAGCGCGCGTCGGCTATTCACGACATTTATGAGCGCGGAGCTTCGTACAACATGTCGAGGGCCGTCTGTGACGGACAGGACGTGTTCGAGGTACGCGCCGCCGTGCAGAAGGCGATCGATCGCGCGCGCACCGAGTCCACGCCGACGCTGCTCGAGGTGCGCACGTATCGCTTCATGGGTCACTCGATGTCCGACGCCGTCAGCGGGACGTACCGCACGAAGGCCGAGCTCGAGGAGCACATGAAGCGCGACCCGATCGTGCTGCTGCGCACGCACATGATGGAGCACGGCGAGTTGAACGACGACGAGCTCCACAAGGTGGACGACGAGATCAAGGCGGTCGTGCAGGACGCCTGGGATTTCGCCGACAAGAGCCCCGAGCCACCGCTCGAAGCGCTGTACGAGGACGTCTACGTCGACACGACGAGCGACGCCGCCGCCGCCGACGTCGCCTGAGCTTCCGACAACATGCCAGTCATCACGTATAGAGACGCGCTGAACGCGGCGCTTCGTGAAGAGATGCAGCGCGACGACCGCGTCTTCCTCATGGGCGAGGAAGTCGCCGTCTACCAGGGCGCGTACAAGGTCTCGAAAGGACTCCTCCAGGAGTTCGGCGAGATGCGGGTCGTCGACACGCCGATCACCGAGCTCGGGTTCGCGGGCGTCGGCGTCGGCGCGGCGATGGTCGGGCTGCGTCCGATCATCGAGTTCATGACCTGGAACTTCGCCGTCCTCGCGCTGGACCAGGTGCTGAACTCCGCGGCGAAGATGCTCTACATGTCGGGCGGCCAGTTCAACATCCCGATCGTCTTCCGGGGGCCCAACGGCGCGGCGCTGCAACTGTCGGCGCAACACTCGCAGGCCTTCGAGTCCTGGCTCGCGCACATCCCGGGCATCAAGGTGATCTCGCCCAGCACGCCGTACGATGCCAAGGGGTTGCTCAAGTCGGCCATTCGCGACGACAACCCGGTGTGCTTTCTCGAAGGAGAAATGCTCTACAACACCAAGGGCGAGGTGCCGGACGAGGATTATCTGATTCCGATCGGCAAGGCGGACCTCAAGCGCGAAGGCGACCACGCGTCGATCATCGCCGCCGGCAAGATGGCGCTCGTCGCGATGCAGGCCGCCGACCAGTTGGCGAAGGACGGCATCAACGTGGACGTCGTCGATCTTCGCACCGTTCGGCCGATGGACGTGGACGCGATCAAGGCGTCGGTCGAGAAGACGAATCGGGCCGTGGTGCTCGAGGAAGGTTGGGAGATCGCGGGCATCGGCGCTCAAGTCGTAGACTACATCCAGCGCGACTGCTTCGACTCGCTCGACGCCCCCGTGCTGCGCGTCCACCAGGCCGACGTGCCGATGCCGTATGCGAAGAACCTCGAGCGCGCCGCCAAGCCCGATGCGGCCAAGACGGTCGCCGCGATTCGCAAAGTCATGTACCTCGAATAGACGCCATGGCCACCAAAGTCTTCATGGAGGCGCTCTCCCCCACGATGGAAGAGGGGCGCCTCGTCAAATGGCTGAAGAACGAAGGCGATGCCGTGAAGAGCGGCGACGTCCTCGCCGAAGTGGAGACGGACAAGGCGGTCATGGAGCTCGTCGCGCGCGGCGACGGCGTACTGCGCAAGCGCCTCGTCAACGAAGGGGAAGCGAGACCGGTCGGGCAGCTCGTGGCGGTGATCGGCGGCGCCGGACGAGAATATCGATTCGTTGATAGCGGAGGCGGGAGCGGCAGCGGCTCCAGCCGCTGCGGCTGGACAGCCGGACGGCTCGACAGCTGGACAGCAGGAAAAGACGCAGCCTGCTGGGCCGCCGACCGCCCCCACGGCCGTCGCTCCTCCGCCGCCACCGCCGCCTCCGTCCAGCCGTCCAGCCGTCCAGCCGTCCAGCGGCTCCACCGCCGCAACCGGCAACGGCGGCCAAGTCAGGTCCTCGCCCCTAGCACGTCGCCTCGCCTCCGACCGAGGGCTCGATATATCGGGACTTCAGGGCTCCGGACCCGGGGGGCGGATCATCAAGCGCGACATCGAGGCCGCAGCCAGCGCGCCGGCTGCAGTTGGCCGTCCAGCCGTCCAGCCGTCCAGCGGTCAAGCCGATTTCGAGGACATCGGCCTTACCCAGATCCGAAAGACGATCGCCAAGCGTCTTTCCGAATCCATCGGCCCGATCCCGACCTTCTACCTCACGGCCGACATCGACCTCACGCGCGTCACCGAGCTACGCGCCGCGATGCTCGAGATGGGCGACGAGTTCAAGGTCTCGGTGAACGACGTCCTCATGAAGGCCGTCGCCACGGCGCTGGCGCAGCACCCCGAGGTCAACGCGCACTGGCTCGGCGACCGCATCCGCTACCATCACCGCGTCAACCTCGGCATGGCCGTCGCCACCAACGACGGGCTGATCGTGCCGGTGATCTTCGACGCCGACCGCAAGCGCATGAGCGAGATCTCCGCCGAAGCGCGCGAGCTCGCCAAGCGCGCGCGCGAACGGAAGCTCAAGCCCGAGGAGTACACAGGTTCGACGTTCTCGATATCGAACCTCGGCATGTTCGGGATCGACCAGTTCACCGCGATCATCAATCCGCCGGAAGTCGGGATCCTGGCGATCGGTACCGCGCACGACGTGATCGTGCCGGGCAAGGCCGACGGCGCGTTCGGCGTTCAGAAACGCCTGCGTCTCACCATGAGCTGCGACCACCGCGCCGTGGACGGCGCGGTTGGCGCGACGTTCTTGCAGACGCTCAGACGGCTGATAGAGAATCCGTTGATGCTGGTCTTCTGATCGCGGCGGTTACGAGCTGACTGCAACGAGCGCGGGATCACGGCCACTCTGAGGACTGTCGTCGCGCAGGCGAGTACGGCTGTGCGCTCGAAATCAGTGTCGGACATCTGACGTCCGACATCAGACCCGGCGTGACTGGGAGGGACTCCAACGTTGATCGGACGCCCTCCGCTCAACGCAGGGTCTGATGTCCGATGTCAGACATCAGTCCTCAGACTTCGAGCGGAAAGCCGATACATCCAACGGGCGATTCGAACCTAGAGTGGCCGGCCCAGCCCAAGCTCGATGCAGGAGCGGCGACCTATTCGGGTGGCCTGTGCGGGTCCCTCGTCCACACCACGATCGCCCCGCAGATGCCCTTTCCGGCCTTGTCCAGCTCCGCCGGCACCTCGGACGTCCCGACGTAGACTTCCACCGCCTCGATATCCTCGGCGATGAAGTCGTCGAGCGTGCCGCTGTACGCCATGTTGTGCACGAACATCTGCGGGACGCACGCGCGCGGGCCGTCGCCGCGTGTCATCAGGACCTGGTTGCCAATCCCACCGCGCCGCGGGACGAGACGAAGGCCCGGCACCGACCTGACGACGTCGGTGCCCATTCGCGCGCCCTTGCGCTCGATCTCCGCGCGGCTGATGAACGTGCCGCGGTTGGTCCCTTTTCGACGAGCGAAATCGTCGAGCCAGTGCGTCTTGCTCGCGGTATCCGACACCGCGACGAGGGGCAGCGCCTGGGCAGTCGGCGTGAGCGAGAACTTGGCGCGCTGCGTCTTGCCGCCTTTCAGGACGGCGGTGAAGCTCGCCGATTCGAAGCCGATGCGACGCACGTTGAACACGACCGCGCCCGACGGGAGACCCGCGATGCGGAACTCGCCGCTGTCGCCGGTGATCGCGTGCACCTTGTCGGATTTGTTGAGCGTGATCTCGGCGCCGGGGAGTCCTACGCCAGCGCTGTCCACGACGTGTCCGATGAGCGTCGCGGGAATCGAGTCACGGCTCGTGGTGTCCGACACCGGCGTGAGCTGAGCACGCAGCGGGGTGACCACCGCGGCGCTCGCCGCGGCGCAGATGGTGATGAGGCGTCTCCAGCCATTGCCCATGCCCAGTCCCGCGTTCGCCATGGTCCTACACCTTAATGGATCGGTGAGAATTCCGGCAAGCATCACGTATCGTACCCGCGGACGACGCCAGCGCTGGTAGCGCCGTCTTTTATAACCCCGGTATCTTTGGTCGGCGTCACGGATGGGCAGGAGAGCGCGACACAGCTGGACAGCCAGACGGCTGAACAGCCAGGCAGCCGTTGCTTGCTGTCCAGCCGTCACGCCGTCTTGCTGTCGAGCCATTCCACCGGTCCACTCGCAATCCCATGTCCTCCTTCGACGTCATCTTCATCGGCAGCCGGCCCGGCGGGGTACGTCGGCGCCATCCGATGTGCCCAATTGGGACTTAACACGGCCGTCGTCGAGAAATCAGAGCTCGGCGGCACCTGCGTCATCTGGGGGTGCATCCCCGCCAAGGCGCTGCTCGAATCCGCCTCCCTCGCCACGCACGTGAAGAAGGGTGCCGAGTTCGGCGTCACCCCCGGGGAGATCAAGCTCGACTTCGGCGTCGCGATGAAGCGGTCGCGCGCGGTGGCTATACAGAACTCCAAAGGCGTCGAGTTCCTCTTCAAGAAGAACAAGATCACGTGGATCAAAGGGACCGGAACGCTTGCGGGCAAGAACGTCGGTCGCGGTCAAGACGGTCGACGGCAAGGACGAGAAGCACGACGCGAAAAAAGCCGTGATCGTCGCAACTGGTTCCCGCGTCCGCGGCCTCCCGCAGGTCGGGCTCGAGTTGAACAAGACGACCGTCATCTCGTCCGACGAGGCGCTCATCCTCGAAAAGGCGCCCAAGTCGATCGTGATCGTCGGGGCCGGCGCGGTCGGCTGCGAGTTCGCCGACGTTTTCAACGCCTTTGGATCTGCGGTAACCCTGTTGGACGTGATGCCGGTCATTCTCCCGCTCGAGGACGCCGACTCCTCCAAGGAAGTCGAGCGCTCGTTCAAGAAGCGCGGCATCACCGTGCTCACCGGCGCCAAGATCTCGAACGTGAAGCCCGGCAAGGCCTCGGTCTCAATGACGGTCGAGGCGGGCGGTGAAAAGAAGGAACTCACGGCCGACATCGTTCTCGTCGCCGCCGGCCGCGCGCCGGTCGTCGAGGGAATCGGCCTCAAAGAAGCCGGCGTTCAGCTCACCGACCGCGGCTTCATCAAGATCAGCGACAAGATGGAGACGACCGCCAAAGGCATCTACGCCATCGGCGACGTCGCCGGCCCGCCGATGCTCGCGCACAAGGGCGAGCGCGAAGGCGTCGTCCTGGCCGAGTTGCTCGCCGGCAAGAGCACCCACGGGATGGACTACGGAAACATCCCGAACGCGACCTACTGCCACCCCGAAGTCGCGTCGGTGGGCCTCACCGAGCAGCAGTGCAAGGACAAGAAGCTGGACTACAAAGTCGGGAAGTTCCCTTTCATGGCGAGTGGCCGCGCGCGCACGTCGGGCGACACGGAAGGTTTTGTGAAGGTCATTCGCGACGCGAAATACGGCGAGATCCTCGGCGCCCACATCGTCGGCGCGCACGCGACAGAGCTGATTCACGAGCTGGTCGTCGCGCGGGCGAACGAATTCACCGTCGAGGAAGTGGACCTCGCGATTCACGCGCATCCGACGCTCTCCGAGGCGGTCGCGGAGGCGTGTCTGGATTCGTTGGGGAAGATGATCCAGGCATGAGGCTGAACGGCTGGACGGCTGGTCAGCTTGACGGCTGGACAGCCCGGGCGAGCAGCTAGTAGGCCGTCGAGCTGTCAAGCCGTCGAGCTGTCCAGCCCCTCAACTATGATGGAATCACCAATCGCAAGCGAGCTGTGGGTCGAACGACTCGGCGTCATGCCATACGGCGAGGCGCTCGAGTACCAGCGGGCGGTGGCCCGGGCGCGCATCAGCGGCGAGATCCCGCAGGACGTGCTGCTTCTTGTCGAGCATCCGCCGGTCGTGACGCTCGGCCGCTCGTCGAAGGAGCGGCACCTGCTCGCTTCTCCCGAGCTCCTCGCGTCGCGAGGGATCGAGCTGTTCGAGGTCGAGCGCGGCGGCGACGTCACGTTCCACGGGCCCGGGCAGCTCGTCGGCTATCCGATCATCGATCTCAAGCGCCACCGCCGCGATCTGCACTGGTATCTGCGTACGCTCGAGGCGGCGCTCATCGAAGCGCTGGCGGAATTCGGCATTCCCGCCGAGCGAAGCGTCGGCTTCACGGGCGTCTGGACCCAGGGCGGGGGCCGCAAGATCGCGTCGATCGGCGTGCACGCGCGCGACTGGGTCACCTGGCACGGCTTCGCGCTCAACGTGACGACGGATCTCAGCTATTTCGACGTGATGGTCCCCTGCGGGATCGAGGCGGTGACGATGACGTCGATCGCGCGCGAGGTGGGTGGAAACTCGGCGGACATGTCGCGTGTAGAATCCGCGGTAATCGCCGCGCTCGCTTCGGCGTTCAGCCTGACGCCGCACGGCGTCGCTCGTCTTCTGGGCGATTCTACGGCGACTGCTGAAGTCCGCGCAGCGCACTAGGTTTTTTCGAAACCGCGCTCTCGCAGTTCCCCTGTCAACCGTCCACCCATCTACCCATGAATCACTCTTCCGTCAGACGCAGGGCCGTCTTGTTCGCCGGACTCGCTTCAGCCACGATGGTCGGCGCGTGCGAGGACAAGCGCGTCAAAGAGCTCAATGCCGGGATCACGCGCGATTCAGCCGTCACGGTGATCGCGCATGACCTCAAGCCGGGCGCGCCGTCGGACTCGTTCCCGAACGTCTATACCCGCGAGCGTTTCCTCATCGGCGGAAAGAACATCGAGGTGCTGTATTTCACGCCGGAGAACGATAAGGCGCCGCCGGCGGTGAACGGGCGCGCCCCATCGGCGGGCCCGGATACGATCATCCCCTATAAGCGTCTCACGCCGCTCGTCTTCGTCGACAATCGGCTGGCCGGACGCGGATGGCCCTACTGGGATAGCGTCGCCACCGCGAACAAGATTCCGCTGAAGAAGCACTAGCAGCGCGGCCACTCCGAAGGGCGAAAAAACAGCGCCGGGGCACAATGCCTCGGCGCTGTTTCCTTTTTGTCCGCGCCCAACGACGCCATAAAACCGAAAGGGCCCCGTCTTTCGACGGAGCCCTTTCGTACTTCTTGCACCCCTGAATTACGGGGTGGTGAGGGTGATGACCTGAACCGGCGTCTGGATAGCGTCGCCGTTCGCGTTGATGCCAACGATCACGACATCGACGCTGATCGTGCTCGGGCCCGGGGCCGCCGGTGTGAGTGTGACCGGACCACCGAGGTGGCTCGCAGGCGTTCCCGCCGGCGGGTTCCAGGTGAAGGCGAAGTTCCAGGTGCGGTTGGTACCGTTGTCCGACGTGCTCGGGCCAGCGGCCACCGCGTCCGAAGCCGGCGCAAGGAACCAAACCGCGCCACCCGTCGGGCGATACCAGAGCTGCGTGGTGACAAACGGGTTGGTGAAGATGCCCGTCGTACCAGTCGCAACCGCGGTGAGCACCGTCGAGGTCGGATTCACAGCCGTTACCGACGACGGGCCGTTCGACACGTTGGCCGCGCTTGCACTGATCGCGAAGCCGCCCGTGAAGTTCGTCCAAGTCGTCGCCGAACCGGTGAAGTTCGTCGGCTGCGTCGAGAGAACAACGTCCTTGAAGCCGACGTTGGCCGACGGATCCTGAGCGCTGACGAAGAAGTCCGTCGCGTTCGTGGTGTTCGCAACCGTGGCCGTCGGAGCCGTCACGCCGTTGCTCACCTGGAGGTTCTTGATGAAGTTCGGCAGCGACGGGCTGATCGGGGTCGAGTTCGTCAGAACGTTGTCGAACGAAACGCCCGGGCCAGTCGTGACCGCGTACTGATAGATACCGCTCGGGTAGGCAACGGCCGGCCACGAGGCGACGAAGTCACCGACGCCGGCACCAGCGTTGTCCGTCACGTTCGCCGGGAGGGCGACCGTGCTGTTACCCGCGATCGTCGGCGGAACGTCGACGTTGACGACGATCGGCACCGTGTTGTCGCCCAACACCGTCGCCGTGAACACGGCGCTGAGGTTGTTCGCTTCGTCAGGCGCAATGACGCGGGTCGTGTAGTACCCGTTGAAGAAGTTGCTGCTCGACGGAATCGTCTGGGCCGTCGGCGGACCGCCGGCCGTGAACGGAATCGGCGTGCAGAAGCCGACCGTCGTGCCGTTCGCCGCAAGAACCGGGAGCGCGTTCGGACCAGCGCTGGCCTGGGCGGCGTTGAAGCGGCCGATCGTGCAAGGAACGTTGCTCGCCGCCGGGAACGCGCCGAGGGTCTCACCAAGGCCCGGGCGGTTGGCAGCGGGGGTGTTCGTTTCGTTCACGTTCTCGAACGCCGTCACGCTGCTGCTCGTGGTGAAGCCGTTCCACTGACGAACCTGCGCGACGAGGATCGTACCCGCACCCGCGTACGTGCCGACGCCAGAAGCGCCGACCGTGCCCGGATCCGTGATGTTGAACACGTAGTTGCCCGGGGTCGCCGGGCTGTTGTACGCGTTGCCCTGGACTTCGCCGCTGACGAACGTCGCCGTCGGCGCGGTCTTGTCGACGCCGAACTTCGCGGACGCCGGAGCAGCACCCGCCGACCACTGCGGGCAGTTACCGGTCGGGCAAACCCACGTGGTATCCGCGTTGCCCAGCCTGTCCGTGTGGATCTGGCGGAGCAGGTTGGCCGTGCCCGTCGCCGTCTCGGGCAGGTTCGCCGGGTTCGCAACGGTCGTAAACGTGCCGGTGTTGGTCGTGCCGGTCTGGAAGATCACCGTCACGGAGTCAATACCGTTGAAATCGCAGTTGCTGATCGACGACGTGGGCGCGCAGCCCGAGACGCCAAGGCGGTCGGCACCGCGGTAGCCCGCGGCCGAGTCACCCGCGAAACGGAACGTCGCGTTCAGGAAGCCGTTCGGACCGGTGTTCTGATCCGTGTTGCTCGCCAGCGTGAAGCCACCTGAGATCGGCTTCCGCGTATCGAGGCGGAACGGATTCGTGCCGCCGAACGGCGGAACGCCGCCGGCGCCCGGATTGGCCAGGAACGACGCGGCGGTGACAACGCCGAAACCGTTCGGATTTTGGAAATTGTTGCCCGAGTTGTCGACCGCGATCACCTGGAGGGTAACGTCCGAGTTGGCATCGGTGATGCCATCGATGCTCAGCGGGTTGGTCGACGCTGGGTTGTTCACGTCGAGGAACGTCACCGACTGCGAACCACCGGCGGTGACGGGCGCATTCTTACCCTCGTAGAAGATCTGCGCCGAAACTGCGGAACGACCCGGGGTGAAGAAAACCGGCGTCTCCGAGATCGTCACGTCGCCACCCTTCCAGTTCAGGCCAGTGGTGGGGTTGAGCGCCGACTTCGTCGAAGCCATGGTGCCGATGATCACGTCCGGGTTCACGAGGACGAGCGTCTCCGTGTTGGAACCGGACTGCGTGCCGGCCGCCGTGCGAGCGCGACCCTTGAGGATGCAGTTGCCGTTCTTGAACGACACCGCGCCCGTCGCCGCGTTGAAGCTCGCGGTGTTGAAGCTGAGCTGCACCGGAGCCGAGGCCTCTTCGCCAGCGATCGGCGCCTTGTCGGCGCCAAGGTTCTGGCTCGCGACAACCGTATCGGTCGCCGAGTTGCCCGTGCCCGAGCAGTTCATGATCAGGTCGACGCCGGTAAGCGTCTGCGTGCCCGGATCAACGTTCATCGTCACGTCAATCTGGCCCATGATCGCGGCGATGTTCGCCGGAACCGAGCTGCAATTGCCGAAGACCGAGCACGTGGTCTGGTTGACGTTCGCGACGGTGATCGTGGCCGCAACGTTCGCGCCGACCGTGATCACGGCCGCGCCCGAAACCGCCGGATTCGCGGTCGCCTTGGCGATGACCGAGGCCGTACCACCGGCGACGGCCGTCACGACACCCTGCTGGTCGACCGTCACGACTGCCGTGTTCGACGACGACCACTGCACCGTGCGATCGGTCACGCCCGCGCCGGCGTCAACCGACGCCGCCAGAGTGACCTTGTCGCCGATCTTCATGCCCGGCACCGATGCCGGCGACACAGTTACCGAGTGCACTACGCTATCCACTGCGGTGCCTGTTTGCGTGATCTTATCGCCGCAGGCCGTGAGGCCCGCGAACGCAAACACGCTCAGGACTAAAGTAGAACGAACAACGGATTGCATCTTACCCCCTTGGTAAGTGATGCGGTGTGAAAACCATGAACTGCGACTTCGCTACCCTTCGATTTCGTACATCCATCACAGCGCGCCACGAACTCCGGGTAAAACGACCGCGGTCGTCTGCGACGCTTCGGGGAAGCGTGGCTCTTCCCCATGGGAAAACTCGCAAAACGCATTACTGGCACAAAAAGAGTCAGTTCGGCAAGCGACGCAAGATATCGGCGACCGTCAAGACGGTCAAGAACGAGTATCCTGAGCGATTTACGCGTTTCACCGACTCCGTTTTCTCAAGCCTTCATCGGCTCTATGTCCGTCAGCGTGGTGCTGCTAAGCAAAGAAAACTGACACAAAACCACGCGACACCCGGCCCGAATGGGCCTGGCATCGGATTAGGACGCGGACGCCCGTTTCAGGTAACGCGAACCGTCACGCCGACCGGCCACTGTCACCAATCGCTTGGCTCCGCGTGACTTCCCGCACCGCACCGCTACCGAAACCATCCCGAAGCGATATCTTGCCGCAATGACCGCCCCCCCCAGCGACGTCGCTTCCTCCCCTCTGGTCTATCCCCCCCGCGAGCGAAGTGTCGACGTCACCCCCCGGGACTTCACCGCGGAGCTGAACCGCGAACAGGCCGCGGCGGCCACTCACGGCTCGGGTCCCCTCCTCGTCATCGCCGGCGCCGGGACCGGTAAGACACGGACGCTGGTCTACCGGGTGGCCCATCTTATAGAACGGGGGGTGGCCCCAGAGCGAATTCTGCTCCTCACCTTCACCCGCCGGGCCGCGCACGAGATGCTCTCCCGCGCCGAGCGGCTCGTGGGGTCGGCATCAACCCGGGTCCAGGGCGGAACGTTCCACGGGACAGGCCACCGCCTGCTCCGCCAATTCGGCCCCGAGGCCGGCCTCGCCCGCAACTTCTCCATCATGGACCAGGGCGACGCCGAAGACCTCATGCAGCTCGCCCGCGGAACCCTCGGCTTTGGCAAATCCGAAAAGCGATTCCCGAAGAAGGAAACGCTGCACTACGTCTACTCTCGACACATCAACGCCGAAATTCCAATAGAGACGCTGATCGAGCGCGAGCTTCCGCAGTTCCTCGAGCAGATGCCGGGCATGATCCGCGTCTACGCCGAGTACGTGAGCCGGAAGTCGGAGCGAAACCTGGTCGACTACGACGACTTGCTGCTCTTCTGGGGGATGATGCTCGAGCAGTCACCCGCCCTCGCCGACCGCATCGCGGGGCTCTACGACCATATCCTCGTCGACGAATACCAGGACACGAACCTTCTCCAGGCTCGAATCCTCCGCGGGATGTGCCGGTCGCATTCTAACATCACTGTCGTCGGCGACGACGCGCAGAGCATCTACTCGTTCCGCGGCGCCAGCTTCCGAAATATTCTCGACTTTCCTAAGCAATTCGAAGGGACGGAGATCGTTGCGCTGGAGCAGAACTACCGCTCGACGCAGCCGATCCTCGACACGACCAACACGCTCATCTCGCGCGCGCTCGAGCGCTTCACCAAGGCGCTGTGGACGGAGCGCACCGGTTCGGAGCCGCCCTGGCTCGTCACGGCGCGCGACGAACAGCTCCAGACGCGCTTCGTCGTCGATCGCGTGCTCGAGCTGCACGAGGAGGGCATGCCGCTTCGCGAGATGGCGGTGCTCGTGCGCGCCGCGTACATGTCGGCCGACCTCGAGATCGAGCTCACTAACCGCAACATCCCGTTCGAGAAATGGGGCGGTCTCAAGTTCCTCGAGGCGGCGCACGTCAAGGACGTCCTCGCGTTCCTCCGGGTCCTCGACAACCCGCGCGACGAGGTGAGCTGGTATCGAATTCTCATGCTGATGCCCGGCATCGGCGACGCGACGGCCCGCGCGATCATGCAGACGCTCGCCGACCGGTCGTGGGATCCGGACGCCTTCGCCCGATTCGAGCCGCCGGCGCGCGCCCACGACGCGCATCGCGACCTCGCCGATCTGTTACGTCGGCTGCGCGGCGCCAAACGCGGCGAAGGGGGCGTCGGCGAGGACATCGACGAAGTCCGCCTACTATATGACGGGGTTCTAGCTGAGCGGTATGACCGAGCCGAGCCGCGGCTGGCGGATCTGGATCAGCTTCGCGTGATCGCCGCCGGCTACCCGAGCCGCGCCGTTTTTCTCGCCGCGCTGGCCCTCGAGCCACCCCAGAGTACGCAGGATTTGGGTTCCGGCAGCCAGGAGGAGGACGACGCGCTCGTTATCAGCACCGTGCACAGCGCGAAGGGTAAGGAATGGGACGCGGTCTTCGTCATCTGGGCGGTGGACGGCTGGTTCCCGTCTTCTCGATCGATCGACGACGAAGATCAGTTGGAAGAGGAGCGACGCCTCATGTACGTCGCCATGACCCGCGCGCGAAATCATTTGGCGGTGACGTACCCGCTGAACGTCTACGCCACGCGCCGCGGCTCCGACTACTCGATCGACCAACTCTCACGCTTCATCGATCGCGGCGTCCGCGACAAGATGCGGCGCGTCGTGCCGCAGGATCCGGCCGCACCGCCATCGCCGGAACGGCAGACTCGGGCCGACGCGCCGCCCATCGATCTACGCGCGCTCTTGCGCGGGCGGTTCGAGCCGCCGAGCAAGCCACCGGAAGGGCGAGCAAGCTAGACGCAGATGACGCAGATCTGAACGACAATTGCCGCAGATCTGCGGGATTGTTTTTCAAATCTGCGTCATCTGCGTTCAATTTTTCTCGAGTCCCAGTTGTGGCCCAGTCGGCGCTCCGACAACACAGTGTTTTTGTTTCTCCGTTTGTTTCTGTTTGTTATCCGTTTGTTTCCGTGTCCCAATTGTTGATGCTCGCGTGGCGATCGGGACTCGCTCGCCAAGTCAGGCATCAACGGTTTGTACACGGAAACAAACAGAGAAAAGACGGAAACAAACGGACAACAACGCAAGAACTACTTGTTGTTTTTTGACAGCACAGGATCATTCGGTGGGCTGACCGGGAGCGGCTCAACCGACGACCGAATCGCCTCGAACGGATCTCCCGGCTGACTCTTCGCCAGATCGATGATTCGCGGGATGGCGCGGCGGAGGTCGCCGTTCTCCCGCACCCAGACCCGGTCGAACAGGTCGAGATTGGTGTTGTAGATCCGGTGCGCCAGCAATGCCGCGTTGTCGAGGCGGACGCGAGAGAGCGCGGCCGCGGGAATCGTACGCAGCCGGGGCCCAAGCGTCGTGACGAGATCGTGGCGCGCCGTCGCGTAGAGTGAGTCGCGCGCCGCGATGCGGGCGAGCGAATCCGTCGGGTGTGCGCGAAAGGCCGAGTCGACGCGCGCGTACAACGCCGCCCAGAATTGCGCCAACACCTTGTCGTCGGCCCATCGCGCGTCGGCTTGGTCCGCCGCCACCGAATCGCCGCGCGACCGAAAGAACCACGCCGACCCTCGGGCCCCGACGAAGCTCGCGAACGATTCGTTGAACACCGCCTGCCCCGGCGCGTAGAACGTGTTGTGCGTCAGCTCGTGGATGACGGTGTTCGCCAGGTCGATCGTATCGGCGCGCAACGACGTGGAGAGCAGCGGATCGTTGAACCAGCCGAGCGTGCTGAACGCCGGCGAAGGTCGCAGATAGACGTCGAACCCCTTCGCCGACAAATCGTGTTCCGCCGCGCGCGCCGCCCGGAAATCGAAGAATCCCTTGTACGGAACACGGCCGACGATCGGAAACCACCATGTGTAGGCCGCGAGGCGGTCCGGGTACGCGCCGGAGAGCACTAGAACGAGCGTGTCGCGGTCGAGCTGCGTGTAGGTCGTGAAGCTCTTTCGCGTGCGCAGCTGGATCGAGTCGGCCGCGAACGCGCGCGCCGCGAGCACGAGCCGCAACTTGGCGGCCGCCTCCAGCGGTGTGGCCGGATCGACAACAATCGCCTCGATCGACCGGCGCCGTGCCAGAATGGATCCCTCGGCCCAGGCAGCTCGGACGAGGTACCGCCCGGTGGGCGAGACCACGAGCCACGCGATCAGCAGGAGAACGAGGACCGCGAGGACGCGGCGGATTCTGCGCATCGGAGAAGGCTAGACGGCTGGACAGCGCGACAGCTAGACGGCTAGACGGCTAGACCGCCGTCAAGCTGTCAGGCCGTCCAGCCGTCCAGCTATTTTGCGTAATGTCTTTCGTCCATCTCCATTGCCACTCCGAGTTCTCCCTCCTCGACGGCGCCAACCGAATCGATGACCTGATCCGCCGGGCCCAGGAGTTCGAGCAGCCCGCTCTGGCGATCACCGATCACGGTAACCTCCACGCGGCCTGGGAGTTCCAAGAGCACGCGCGAGCGGCGGGGATCAAGCCGATCATCGGAATGGAGGCATACGTGGCGCCCGGGGACCGGCGCGCCCGTGGCCGAACGACTCCCACGGCCAAACCTTACTACCATCTGGTCCTTCTGGCCCGGGACGCGGTCGGGTACCGGAATCTCGTCAAGCTCTCATCCCTTGCCTACACCGAGGGCTTCTACTCGCGCCCCCGGGTAGACCGGGAGCTGCTCGCCAAGTACAACGAGGGAATCATCGTCTCCTCGGCGTGTCTGGCCGGAGAGGTCGCCCAGCACCTCATGGCGGACAACCAGGCCGCGGCGCGCGAGGCGGCAAGCTGGTACGCGGAGCTCTTCAAGGACCGCTACTACCTCGAGGTCCAGGCGCACGACAGCGAGGGGCAAGCGACCCTGAACCCGCGCGTGTTCGCGCTCGCCAAGGAGCTCGGACTCCCCGTCGTCGCCACCAACGACGCGCACTTCCTCAAGAGCGAGGACCACGACGCGCACGACGTGCTCCTGTGCATCGGGCTCGGCAAGGATCGCAGCGATCCGGACCGGATGCGCTACGATCGAGGGCTCTACTTCAAGAGCGCGCCGGAGATGGCGAAGCACTTCCCGGATCGGCCGGACGTGCTCGAGAACACGCTGCGCATCGCCGATCAGATCAACGTCGAGTTCGGAAAGAAGTACCATCTGCCCGCGTTCCCGCTTCCGGCGGGCGTCGCCACCGAGAACGACCTGCTCACGACGCTCGCGACGGGCGGCGCGAAGGAGCGCTACGGCGATCCGCTCCCCGCGAACGTGCGCGAGCGCCTCGACTACGAGCTCGGCGTCATCACCAAAACCGGATATGCTGGCTACTTCCTCATCGTCGCCGACTTTATTAAAGCCGCCCGCGACCGGGGAATCCCCGTAGGCCCTGGCCGCGGATCTGCAGCGGGCTCGCTCGTCGCGTACTCGCTGCGCATCACCGACGTCGATCCGCTCTTCTATGATCTCCTGTTCGAGCGCTTCCTGAATCCGGAACGCGTCTCGATGCCCGACGTCGACGTGGACTTCTGCTTCGAGCGGCGCGGCGAGGTGATCGAGTACGTTCGGCAGAAATACGGGCGCGAGTCCGTCTGCCAGATCGTGACGTTCGGAACGATGAAGTCGCGCGCGGCCATCAAGGACGTCGGCCGTACGCTCGGCTTCACTCCCGCGGAGACCGACTCGCTCGCCAAGCTGATTCCGAATCAGCCGAACTTCTCGCTGACCGTCAAAGAGGCGATCGAGAAGCTCGACGACGTCGGGCGGCTGTATCGCACGGACGAGCGCTATCGGCAGCTGCTCGACTACGCCGCGGCGCTCGAGGGACTCTCGCGGCACACGGGCGTCCACGCCGCCGGCGTCGTCATCGCGCCCGGACCGGTGGACGACTACGTGCCCGTCTGCACCCAGTCCACCAAGGGCGCCGGATCGGTCGACGAAGAGCAGGTGATCGTGAGCCAGTACGACATGAACTGTCTCGAGCACGCGGGCATGCTCAAGATGGACTTCCTTGGTCTCACGACGCTCACCGTATTGCACGACGCGCTCGCCGCGATCGAGCAGCGCCACGGCACGGCGCCGGATCTGAACACGATCCCGATGGACGACCCGCCGGTCTACAGCATGCTCCGCGCGGGGCGCACGGTCGGCGTTTTTCAGTTCGAGTCCCCACTGGCGACGGACCTGCTCCGTGGGATGCGCTGCGACCGGTTCGACGACCTGGTCGCGTCGAACGCGCTCATGCGCCCCGGCCCGCTCGACGCGGGGATGCATCGCGTCTACCAGCGGCGGAAGCGCGGCGAGGAGCCGGTCTCATACGCGCTCCCCGAGCTTCAGCAGATTCTCGAGCCGACGTACGGCGTCATCACGTACCAGGAACAGGTGATGCGCATCGCGCAGCTTCTGGCGGGGATCTCGCTCGCCGAAGCCGACGTCCTCCGCAAAGCGGTCGGCAAGAAGGACGCGGAGCTCATTCGCCAGGAGCTGGGCAAGTTCGTAGAGAAAGCTGTGGCGCGCGGGTACGACCGCCGCGATCATAGAAGAGCTGGCGGGGCAGATCGAGACCTTTGGACGTTACGGCTTCAACAAGTCGCATTCCGTCGCATACTCGGTCATTTCGTATCACACGGCCTGGCTCAAAGTCCATTACCCGGCCGAGTTCATGGCCGCGCTGCTCTCGTCGTCGATCGGCGACACGGACAGCGTCGTGAAGTTCATCAACGAGGCGCGCGAGCTGGGGATCGAGGTGCTCGCGCCCGACGTCAACGAGTCGGGCTACAAGTTCACGGTCGTCGGCGACAAGCGGATCCGCTTTGGCCTCGGCGCGATTCGAAACGTGGGCCGCTCGGCGATCGACTCGATGCTCGCCGCGCGGGCCGAGAAACCGTTCGCTTCGTTCCATGATTTCTGCGAGCGCGTGGATCTCCGTCTCTGCAACAAGCGCGTGATCGAGGCGCTGATCGCGTCGGGCGCGCTCGACAACCTCGGCGGGCACCGCGCCCAGTACTGGGCGGTGCTCGACAGCGCGCTCGGCGAGGCGTCGCTCAAGCAGCAGGAGGCGGCGGTCGGCCAGTTCTCGCTGCTCGGCGGCGTCGACGAATCGACGTCGGTCGCCAAGCCGCACGTGCTCCCGAACATCGCGCCGCTCGGCGAGTCCGAGCGTCTCACGAAAGAAAAGGAGATCCTCGGCTTCTATATCTCGGGACACCCATTGGAGCCGTTCCGCGTGGAGTGCGAGCTGTTCGCGACGCACACGGTGTCGGAGCTCGGGAAGTGGACGGATCAGCCCCTCGTCCTTGGGTGTTGTTGTGACCGCTGTCAAGAGGCAAATCAGCCGGAAATCGGGCGCCGAGTTCGCACGGTTGACAGTCGAGGATTTTTCGGGATCTTCGGAAGTTCTGGTGTTCCCGGAAGCTTGGACGATGCTGAGCGACCGGGTGAAAACGGACGTCCCTGTTCTGCTCAAAGGCAGCTACTCGCGGCGCGACCAGGACGCGGACAACCCGACGTTCATCGTCGAGTCGCTCACTCCGCTGGTGGAGAAGCGGCTGAACGGGGAAGTGGCGGTCGCGATCGATCTCCAGTCCGGAGATTCGCTCACGCCGGACGTGATGCGGGACGTGCGGGTGGTGGTCGAGACGCACGCGACGGCGAACGTCACCTCGCCGCCGCTCGAGGTGCAGTGGATCGACGGAAGCGGTTCACGGGCGAGGCTCAAGTCGCGCTCGTTGAAGCTGGCGGCCTCTCAAGCCGCGTTGCGCGATCTGCGCCAGTTGCTCGGCGAAGATCGGGTGCGAGTCGTACGTGCGGGGGGGGGCGGGGGGAAGGCCGAGAGGAACTGACGTGGGAACTTCTGCCACACTGGACTTCGAAAAACCGATCGTCGAGCTGGAGAAGCAGATCGACGAGCTGAAGCGGCTCGCCGGCGGCCAGCAACTCGACGTCAACGACGAGATCGCGCCGCTCGAGCGCAAGCTCGCCGATCTGCGCGAGGAGATCTACAAGAACCTCTCGCCGTGGCAGCGCGTGCAGGTCGCGCGCAGCGCGAAGCGTCCGTTCACGCTCGACTACATCCAGCACGCGTTCACCGACTTCATCGAGCTGCACGGTGATCGGGCCTTCCGGGAAGACGCGGCCATCGTCGGCGGCTGGGCGCGGCTCGACGGCGAGACGATCATGGTCGTCGGCCATCAGCGCGGCCGCGACACGAAAGAGATTCTCAAGCGCAACTTCGGGATGCCCCACCCCGAGGGTTACCGCAAGGCGCTGCGCCTCATGAAACTCGCCGAGAAGTTTTCGGTGCCGGTGATCACGTTCATCGACACGATGGGCGCGTGGGCCGGACTCGGCGCGGAGGAGCGCGGCCAGTCGGAGGCGATCGCACGCAACCTGTTCGAGATGAGCAGGCTCGAGGTGCCCATCATCGCCACGGTGATTGGCGAGGGCGGCTCGGGCGGCGCGCTCGCGCTCGGCGTCGCCGACCGCACGAACATGCTCGAGAACGCCGTCTACTCGGTCATCACGGTCGAGGGGTGCGCCTCCATTCTATGGAAGGACGGCAAGAGCCAGGAACTGCGCGAAAAGGCGGCCTCCGCGCTCCGCATCACGGCGCAGGACCTCCAGGAATTGCGCGTCATCGACGAGATTATCCCTGAGCCGCCTGGCGGCGCGCACTCGAACCACGAGGCCGCGGCCGCCAACCTTCACGACACCCTCGTGCGCCAGCTCGAGGATCTGCGCCGGTACAAGCCGGACAAATTGGTTCGGCGGCGAAGAGAGAAGTTTCTGCGAATCGGACAATATCTGGAATGACCGGCTGGACGGCTGGACCGGCCGGACGGCGCGGCGACGAGCCGTCGGTTCCCGTCTCGCCGGTCTACCGGTCTAGCCGTCTAGCCGTCAAGCCGTCATGTCGATGTCTCACCTGATCGAAGTCGCCTTCAAGGGCAATCGAAAGGACTTCTTCCTCTGGGAATCCGAGGAGGCGCCGCCGCTCAAGTCGGCGGTGATCGTCGACGCGGACCGCGGCGAGGATCTCGGGCGCGTGCATGCGCTCGGCGAGCTGGCGGCGAAGCGCAATGCGGGCACGCCGCACGGCTACGGCAACGCCGGCACCACGAAGAAGGCGCGCCGCTTGGCGAGCAAGGACGACGTGCGGCGCGCGGACGATCTGCGTGCTCAGGACGACGACGCCCGCCGCCGCGCCATGGAGCGCGTGAACGCGAACAAGCTGGCGATGAAGCTGTCCGACGCCGAGTGGCAGTGGGACCGCAAGAAGCTCACGCTCTATTTCACCGCCGAAAAGCGAATCGACTTCCGCGCGCTCGTGCGTGAGTTGGCGTCGATGTTCCGGACGAGGATCGAGCTCAAGCAGATCGGCGTGCGCGACGAGGCCAAGCGGCTCGACGGCGTCGGCCGCTGCGGCCGCCAGTATTGCTCGGCGGCGTGGCTGCCGGAGCTACGGCCAGTGAACCTGGGCGTCGCCAAGGACCAGCGTCTGTCGCTCAATCCGTCGCAGATCTCCGGCGCGTGCGGGCGCCTGATGTGTTGCCTCCGCTACGAGCACGAGTTCTACGTGCAGAGTCGAAAGCGTTTTCCGAAAGAAGGGAAGATCGTGAAGACCAAGCGCGGCGAGGAGAAGATCGTCGCGAACGACATCTTCCGCGAACGCGTCACGCTGCGCGGCGACGATGGCGAGCAGCGGACGATTCCGCTCCTCGATCTCCGCGCCGAGGCCGAGGAGGTGGGCGCGCCGCTTCCGTTCGCGCCGGCACCGGCGATCGTGACGCTCGACGAGCACGAAGAGGACATCGTGCTCGAGGAGGCGGTCGTCGCTGAGCGCGTCGTGATTCTCGGACCGTTGGATGAGGGTGGACAGGTGGACGGGTGGACCGGTGAACCGGAGGAGGCAGAGGACCAGCGGAAACGCAGGAGCTGACGCCGTCCAGCGGTCTAGCCGGTCGAGCGAGTCCACCGGTGCAACCGGTCCACCGTCGCCCGACGATCACATCAAGCGTCCTCGGCGGCGACGCGGGCGCCGCGGCGGGCGACGCAACCGTCCCGGCGGGGGCGGCGGCGGCGAACCGTCCGGCGGGCCTTCCGACGGGACGCCGCCCGGCGGCGCTTGATGGGCAAGTTCTACCTCACGACCGCAATCGACTACGCGAACGGCGATCCGCACATCGGGCACGCGTACGAGAAGATCGGCGCCGATACCATCGCGCGGTATCGCCGCATGCGTGGTGACGACGTCTACTTCCTGACCGGCCTCGACGAACACGGGCAGAAGGTCGCGCAGGCCGCCGCGGAGCGCGGCGTTTCGCCACAGCAGTTCGTCGACGGAATCGCCGGTCACTTCGAGGAGATGTGGCGCCGGCTCTCGATCTCGTACGATCGCTTCATGCGGACGACGGGCGACGACCACAAGCGCGGCGTCCGCGCGCTGATCAAGCGCATTCATGACTGTACGCCGGACGACTTTTACGAGAAGTCGTACGAAGGCTGGTACTGCGTGGGCTGCGAGCTGTTCAAGCGCGACGACGAAATCGAGAGCGGCCACTGCGTGCTGCACCCGACGCGCGAGCTGCAATGGACGACAGAGCGCAACTGGTTCTTCCGGCTCACGCGTTACGAGCCGTTTCTGCGGCGGCTGTTCGCCGAGCGTCCGGAGTTCCTCGAGCCGGAGACGCGACGTAACGAGATCCTTTCGCTGCTCGAACAGGGCCTCGAGGACATCTCGATCACGCGGTCGCGCCTGTCGTGGGCGATCCCCTTCCCGCTTCAGCTCTCGAATGGCGAGGAACAAGGCACGTGGGTCTGGTTCGACGCGCTGCCGAACTATCTCACCGCGACAGGCTTCCCTGAGAAGCGCTACCACGACCTCTGGCCGGCGCAGCTGCACGTCATCGGCAAGGACATCACGCGGCTTCACACCGTCGTGTGGCCGGCGATGCTGCAAGCCGCCGAGTTGCCGCTGCCCGATCGCGTCTGGGCGCACGGCTTCGTGCTGCTCGGCGGCGAGCGGTTCAGCAAATCGTCCGGCGTCCGGCTCGACGTCGACGAAGCCATCACCCGATACGGCGCCGACGCGCTTCGCTATTTCCTGCTGCGCGAGGTCGCGTTCGACACCGACGGAAGCTTTTCGTTCGAGCGGTACGACGAGCGCTACACCGCCGACCTCGCGAACTCACTCGGCAACCTGGCGAGCCGCGCGATCTCGATGGTCGAGAAATACTGCGAGGGCGTCGTCCCGAGCGGATCAGCCATGGACCTCGATCGCGCCGACGCCGTCGATCTCGCCGAGTATCACGGCGCGCTCGATGGCAGCCGCGGCTTCCTGTTGCACGAGGGCCTCAAGCGCGTGATGTCCTGCGTGTCGCGCGGCAACGAATTCGTCCAGTCGCAGCAGCCGTGGGCGCTCGCGAAAAAACCCGAATCGCGCGGCGAGCTCGAACGCGTGCTGGCCGCGATCATCCGACAGTTGGCCCGCCACGCGATTCACCTCGCGCCGTTCATGCCGAACAAGGCGCAGGAACTATGGACGCAGATAGGCGGTCCCGGGCGAGTCGAGGAACAGCGATTCGACGATGCCGCCGCTCTGGACGTTGCCGGATGGCACGTCGCCAAGGGTCCGGCGCTGTTCCCGCGACCCGAGCCAACGGCGGCTCGGGCCGGCATCACCTAGGGTTTTGCGGGCGGCGTCGCGGCCGGCTTTGAGAAATCGACCGTCGGCGGTCCTTGCTGCGCCGCCGCATTCGCCGTGAAGTACTTCCGGTCCTTCGCGCCAGTGACCTTCGCCGTGAGCACGGCCGGGAATTGGCGGATGTACGCGTTGTACTGCTGCACGGCCTGGTTGTAGTCGTTGCGCGAAACCGCGATCCGATTCTCAGTACCGGTCAGCTCGTCCTGCAAGCGGATGAAGCTCTGATCGGCCTTCAGATTCGGGTACGCCTCGACGTTCACCATCAGCCGGCCCAGCGACGATGTGAGTCTCGCGTCCGCGTCGGCCATCTGTCCGGCGTCGTGTGATTGAATTGCGCTCACGAGGCCGGCGCGGGCCTGCGTGATTTCGGTCAGCGTCTGCTCCTCGTGCGTCGCGTATCCCTTGACCGTGTTGACGAGGTTCGGGATCAGATCGGCGCGGCGCTGCAGCTGCACCTCGATCTGTCCCTGCGCCGAGTTGGCCTGCTCGTCGAGCCGCTGAATGGTGTTGTACCCGCACGATGCGAGCAGAGGCAGCAGCAAAAGGGCGAGCCAGCGTTTCATTGTCGTGCTCCGAGACGAACTGTGGGTGGAATGACCTGCCCTCACACTACGCAACACGGCCGAGCCGGGTGACAGAATCACCCAACTGGCTGAAAATGGTCGAGATACGCCACCAAGCGCTCCACCCCCCGCAGATAGCCGGCCAGGACTTCACCGGACTCGGCGGGCTTGAGAGCAGGTTCGCCGCGGATGTGCCGCACGACTCGGGCAAAGGGCACAGCGTCAAAGCCCGCCCGCTGCGCGACGGCTTCCACCAGCTCGATGTTGTCCTTGGGTGGTTGCGCGCCGTGTAGACGAAGAAACGCGCGGAAGACGATGAGAATTGGGCTCAGGCTCGTCGCCAACAGCTCGAGCTCACGTTCAGGATCGTTCCCCGCGCCGAGCAACCCCTGGCGCATCCGGATCAACTTCCCCATCGCCTCCTGCTCGAGCTGGAGCCGCAAGTCTTTCATATCAACTTTGATTCCATCAAAGGGCGGCTCGCCGTGCAGCACCCTGATGGCGGTCGAGAATGTCCGCGTACTCCATGGGGAAGATGTCGGCCGATCCGCGCCATTCTTCGCGCGTGAGCGTGAGCGGCGCGTGGTTGCCGGCGTCGACCCACGCGCGCGACGCCGCCGACGCGGCGCGCAGCCGCGACGCGTCGAGCGAATCCACGATGACCAGCACGTTGTGATCCGGCTTCTTGGCGCCCGCTTCACCCCCGGCGGACGAGCCGTACAGCACGATCGAGCGGAGCGCCGTTCCGTACGCGGCGCGCAACTGTTTCACGAGTTCGTCGAGTGTCATTCGCGCCATGAGTCACCAAGATCCGCTGGAGCCACCGCCGCCGAAACCGCCTCCACCTCCGAATCCGCCAAATCCACCGCCACCGCCACCGCCACCGCCGCCACCGAATCCGCCGCCGCCCCAACCACCGCCGCCGCCTCCGCCGCCGATCGGCAGGAAGATGGGTAGGCATCCCCCTCCCCCACAGCCGCGACGCCGGCCTCCACTGAGCAACGACAGGACGATGAAAAGGAGCACGAACCAGACGACCGGCGGAATGCCGCGCCCGGAACTTCCCCGGGGCGGCGGCCGCTCGACTTCGATCTGCGGTTGAACGTTCGGGTTGACCTGAAACTTGAATTCGTTCGCGTAATGGGCGGCGATGCTGTCGACCATCAACAGGATGCCGGAGCCGTAATCACGATTCCTGAAATAAGGAATCGCGAGGTCGCGGAATTCGCCGGTCGTCGCGTCGGTGAGGAAGCCCTCGGCGCCGAATCCGACCTCGGTGCGTATGTGTCCGCTCCCGTCGGCGCTCGTCTCTTTCGGCACGACGAGGAGGATGACGCCAGTATTTCTCGCCGGGTCGCCGGGATTGCCCTTCCGTCCCACGCCCCACTGACGGCCGATCTGAAGGCCGACTTCCTCGACGGGGCGTCCCTTGAGATCGGGGAGCGTCACCACGACGATCTCGCCGCCGGACTTCGCTTTCACGTCGTCGATGATCGCCGAGATGGCGGCCGCCTTGTCGGGCGGGATGACGTGTGCGAAGTCGTTGACGTAGCCGACCGGCGCGGGGAGTTGGAGCCCCTGCGCCTGAGCGCTCCCTCGGGCCACCGCTGTGAGCGAGGCGAAAACGAAGAGCGCGAGCGCGCGGATGTGCACGGTCGAAGGCTATCCCGCTCCTTCCCCGGGTGGAAGCCGGCCTTGGGACGAGCGGCGCGAACGCTCCGATTGGCGGGTGTCCGGCGTGCACGTAGATTCAAGGACGACAATGTCATACCGTTCGGTGAGAAGCTTGCGGCGGGTCGCCGTCGAACTGGCCGCGGCCCTCTCGTTGGTCGCGGCGTGTTCCCGCGGCGACGCCGCCGGATCAGCCGGCAAGTCGGCTGCTGCCGTCGCCAGCGTCGCATCCACAGCCACGCCGGCCGCCGCCGGCGCGCCGGACTCGATCAACGCGCAAGCCGACCGCGGCCGCATCCTCGGCGACTCGAACGCGAAAGTCTGGCTCGTGATGGCCAGCGACTTTCAGTGCCCGTTCTGCAAGCAGTGGCACGACTCGTCGTTCTCGAACATCGTGCAGAAATACGTGAAGTCGGGGCGCGTGCGGATGGCGTACCTCAACATGCCGCTCAGCATCCACCAGTTCGCCGTGCCGGCGGCCGAAGCGGCGATGTGCGCCTCCGTACAGGACAAGTTCTGGCCGATGCACGACTCGCTCTTCGCGACGCAGAAGATCTGGGAGAGGCTCCAGAGTCCGGCCTCGTTCTTCGACACGCTCGCGAACCACAACCACGTCGAGATGGGCGCGTGGCGGACGTGCGTGTCGCAGCATCTCACGCGGCCGCTGATCGAGGCCGACTACGATCGCGCAAGGCAGACGGGCGTGACCTCGACGCCGACGTTCATCATCGGCGCGACGAAGCTGGCGAGTGCCGACGCCGACGTGGCCGGCGCGCTCGACGCGGCGCTCGCCGCGAAAGGCAAGTAGCCTCACCGCCGCCTTACTCGCCACAGCGTGCGCTTTCCAGTCCAGCTCGGATATCGCGCGCTGGCGCAAATCGCGCGCGGCGCGGCGCTCGTAACGCCCAACATCAATTCGAAGGTCCTGCGCTCCCTGCGGGCACGACGCGGCATCAGGGCGCGCTACCGCCGATGGGGCGCGGCGCATCGCGACGCGAGCCGGCCGCTTCTCTGGATGCACGCGCCATCAGTCGGTGAAGGTCTTCAGGCCCGCCCGATCCTCGACCTGGCGCGGTCGCGCCGGCCCGACGTGCAGATCGCCTACACGCATTTCTCGCCGAGCGCTGCCGCCTTCGCCCGCTCACTCGACGTCGACTTCACCGACTATCTGCCGTTCGACACGCCGGGCGATGCGCGCGCCGCCCTCGACGCGCTGCAGCCGACGGCGCTCGTGTTCTCCAAGCTGGACGTCTGGCCGATGATCACCCGCGAGGCACGCGAGCGGAACGTCCACCTCGGCCTCGTCAGCGCGACGTTGGCGCGCGGATCGTCGCGCCGATCCATGGGAGCGAGCGCGCTGCTGCGCGACGCGTACGCCGCACTGGACGTCGTTGGGGCGATCGACGAGGCAGACGCGGATCGCCTGGTGCAGCTCGGCGTGCGCCCGCAGACGATCACCGTCACCGGCGACACGCGCTACGACCAGGTGTGGGCGCGTGCCCAGGCGGTCGATCGCGAATCGCCTTTGCTCCGGCGCCTCCGCGGTGCGAGCCCGATCCTTGTCGCGGGATCGACGTGGCCCTCCGACGAGGCGGTGCTCCTGCCGGCCTTCGAACGGTTGCGGCGCAGAAACGTGGAGGCACGGCTCGTCATCGCCGCGCACGAGCCGACGAAAAAGCACGTCACCGAATTGCTGGCGTGGGCCGAGCGAATTTCGTTGCGCGCGGATCGTCTCGACGAAGCGACGAGCGACACGGACGTCGTCGTCGTCGATCGGGTCGGCGTGCTCGGCGACCTCTACGCGCTCGCCGACGTCGCGTTCGTCGGCGGCGGCTTCCACGCGGCTGGACTTCACTCCGTTCTCGAGCCGGCCGCGTTCGGTGCGCCGGTTCTCTTCGGCCCGCGCTTTCAAGACAGCCGCGACGCCGCTCTCCTCGTGCAACGCCACGGCGGGGCCTCGGCCGCGGACGCAGCCGAGGCCGAGCGCCGGTTGCGCTTCTGGATCACGGATCCTACCGCCCGTCGCGACGCCGGCGACTTCGCGCGCGCGCTCGTCCGGAGCGGCGTCGGTGCGGCCGAGCGATCGTTCGCGCTCGTGGATCGGCTCTTACGGTAGGCGCCATTCACTTGCGCGTGTGTTCGTCGAGGAATGCGAACACGTCGGGTGCCCAAATTGAGACGCCAGTCAGAGGAAAGTCGTGCCCATCATCCGGCGTCTTTCCGATCGGCGGATAGATCCGCAGTCGATGCGGCATTCCCAGCTCCGTGAGGCGCGCATCGATCGCCTTGCCGGGGTTGAGCGAATAGTCGTTCTCCGCGTGAATCGCAAAGAGCGGAGCGCGCACGCGCGCCAGCGCGGCGAGGAGGCGGGCGCGAAGCTCCGGTGAGCGGTCCCAGCTGTAGCCGGCGGTCGAGAAGAGAACCACGGCACGCACGTCGGGTTCACGCGCCGCTTGCAGAATCGACAGCGACGCGCCGAACGAGTGACCGACGATCGCGATTCTCCGGGCATCGACACCGGGAAGCGTTCGCAGCACCGCGAGCCCGGCTTCAGCATCGCCCAAATCTCTGTCCAGCAGCCGAAGCTGCAGGGCGTTGCGCGCGTCCTGACCGTGCGCATCGGCCTCACGACTCATGAGGTCGATCGCGCTCTCACCGTTGTCGGCAGACAACCCCACGCCTTCCCGGAACAAGAAAAAGCAGATGTATCCGTGGCGCGCGAACACGGGACCGAGCGTCTTCGCCTGATTCTCATACGGGCCCCGACGCTCCATCTGTTCGCGAGTCCGACCGCTGCCGTGATTGACGAAGATCGCTGGAAACGGCCCGCGACCCGTCGGCCGCCAGATCAGCGCGTGGAGCGAGGCGCCGCCATTGTGCACGACGACCGTGTCAGGCGCCCTCGTCGGTTGGCCTCGCGCCACCGCCGTGCCGGCGGCGAGAACGAGCGTCACGATCGCTAGTCGCCGACCACGTCCAGGACGGACTCGCATAATCCTCATTGCTCCACGCTGAACGCACCGCTCGAGCAAATCTACGCCGACCGCGAGTGCCTGGAGAAGCAGTTCCTCCGCGCTCGCGGACCGGCGCTTACGGCAGGCCCTCCCGAACCATTCGAGCCAGCATCGCGGGTTGAGAAGAATTCAACGCAGATGCCGCAGACAAAAAAACAATTGCCGCAGATCTGCGGAATTGTTGTTCAGATCTGCGGCATCTGCGTTGAATTTTCTTCGGCCGGCCTCGTGGGCCGACTAGCGTGGGGCCAACAACACGTCTTACGCCGCCGACGCCTTCTCCGTCACGACGCGGACGATGTTGTCGACGACCTGAAGAAATCCGCCGTCGACGTTGAAGCGCGGGCCGCTGTCGCTCCCCAGCCGCAGCACGCCTTTGCCGAGGAGCGTCATCATCGGTGCATGGCCCGTCAGGATGCCGACCTCGCCATCGAAGGCAGGGGCGACGACGGAATCCGTCGTCCCCTCGTAGAGCACCGCCTCCGGCGAGATCACCGAAACGTTCAGCATCGTCGCGCCTCAGCTCTGCAGCTTCTTCGCGTTCTCGACCACGTCGTCGATGCCGCCGGCCATGAAGAACGCCTGCTCCGGCAGGCTGTCGAATTCGCCGGCGACGAGCCGCTCGACCGAGGAAATCGTTTCCTCGAGCTTCACGTATTTGCCCTTGATGCCCGTGAACTGCTCGGCCACCGAGAACGGCTGCGACATGAAGCGCTGGATGCGGCGCGCGCGGCCGACGATCTTCTTGTCCTCTTCGGAGAGCTCGTCCATGCCGAGGATCGCGATGATGTCCTGGAGCTCCTTGTAGCGCTGCAGAATGCGCTGGACGTCGGTCGCGGCCTTGTAGTGCCGTTCGCCGATGAACTGTACGTCGAGAATTCGCGACGATGACGCGAGCGGATCGACCGCGGGGTAGATGCCGAGCTCCGTGATCGCGCGCGAGAGCACGACCGTGGCGTCGAGGTGCGCGAACGCGGTTGCCGGAGCCGGGTCGGTGATGTCGTCGGCCGGAACATAAATCGCCTGCACGGACGTGATCGACCCGTTGCGCGTCGACGTGATGCGCTCCTGCAGATCGCCCATCTCCGTGGCGAGCGTCGGCTGATAACCCACCGCGCTCGGCATACGACCGAGAAGCGCCGAAACCTCCGAGCCGGCCTGCGTGAACCTGAAGATGTTGTCGATGAACACGAGCACGTCCGCGTTCTCCTGATCGCGGAAGTACTCGGCGACCGTGAGACCGGAGAGGCCGACGCGCAGACGCGCGCCCGGCGGCTCGTTCATCTGACCGTAGATGAGGGCCACGTTCGGAAGAACGCCGGACTCTTTCATCTCGAGATACAGATCGTTTCCTTCGCGCGTACGCTCACCGACGCCGCAGAACACAGACCTGCCGCCGTGTCCCTTCGCGACGTTGTTGATCAGCTCCATGATCACGACCGTCTTGCCCACGCCCGCACCGCCGAAGAGACCGATCTTGCCACCTTTCACGAACGGCGCGATCAGGTCGATGACCTTGATGCCCGTCTCGAAGATCTCGGTCTTCGGCTCGAGGTTGACGAAGTCGGGGCGCTTGCGGTGGATCGGCCAACGCAGCGCGTCCTTCGGGATCGGAGCGCCGTTGTCCACCGGCTCGCCGAGCACGTTGAGGATGCGTCCGAGTGCGGGGGCGCCGACAGGGACAGATATAGGCCCCCCTGTGTCAACCACCTCCATCCCGCGCACGACGGAGTCGGTCGACGACATGGCGACGGCGCGCACCTGATTCCGCCCGATGTGCTGTTGCACCTCGGAGACGACGCGGATGTCGGAGCCGTCCGGCGCCTTTGCAGTGATGTCGAGGGCGTTGTAAAGCTCGGGCAGATGCTCAGCCTCGAACTCGACGTCGAGCACGGGGCCGATGACCTGGACGACTTTGCCTATGTTATGGATCGCAGTGGCTGTGGCCATTGGTATTCCCTAATACGGTTGGTGTTGCTGGATCACCACTCTAGGTCTCTGATCTCCGGTCACTGGTCTCTGGGAACTACTCTGTTCTGAGTTGCTCCAGTGACCGGAGACCTGTGACCAGTGACCTTCAGACTTCGGTCTCCAGTACGCCTGCCATTACCCTTGTAACGCCGCCGAACCGCCGACGATCTCGGCGATTTCCTGCGTGATGTTGGCCTGCCGCGCGCGGTTGTACGTGCGGCCGAGGATCTTGAGCATGTCACTGGCGTTGTCCGTCGCGTTCTTCATCGCCGTGCGCTGGGCGGCGTAGAACGCGGCGGTCATTTCGACCAGCGCGCGATACACCGAGTTGCGCACGTACAGCGGCAGCAGCTCGCCGAGGATCGCCTGCGCGTTCGGGGCGAGGATGTAGTCGCGGCGCTTCGCGTCGGTCGACGGGGGCGTCACCGGGAGCACCTGAACGGTCGCCGGCGGAGCCGACAAGCACCGACTTGAAGTTGGGATAGACCACATAGACGGCGTCGATCTCGCCGCGCGCGAACGCGGCGGTGAGATCGTTCACCAGCTCGGCGGCGTTCGCGGCCGTCGGGCGATCGCCGATGTCGGTCCGGCTGCTCGCGACCTTGCGGCCGACGTAACGGAAATAGCCGAGGCCCTTGCGGCCGACGGCATGGATGTCGACCTCGACGCCCTCGCGCTCCAGCCGCGCGATCGTCGCGCGCGCTTCCTTGATCAGGTTCGCGTTGAACGCGCCGGCCAGTCCGCGGTTCGCCGTCAGGAGCATGACGGCCGCGCGCTTGGCCTTCGCCGGCTGGCGCAGCAGCGGGAACTGCTCGGCGAGGTCGGGCGAGTAGAGGCTCGCGATCACGTCGCGCAGCGCCTGCGCGTACGGGCGCGCGGCGCCGACGCGGTCCTGCGTCCGCTTGAGCTTGGACGTCGCGACCATCTCGAGCGTACGCGTGATCTTGCGCGTGTTCTCGACGGACTTGATGCGACCCTTGAGCTCGCGACCCTTAGCCATGGAATCTCTCGGCCGAGTGTGTCGTGGCGAATGTCTTCACTACAGATCCGATTTCTTGATGCCCGCCGGCTTCGTCGTCACCGCGGTCTTCTTGTACGCCTCGATGCCGCGACGGAGCTCGGCCTCGATCTCCTTCGTGAGCGTCTTGCCGGTGCGGATACCGTCGCCGACCTGCGGGAAGTTCGCCGCCATGAACGCGTGGAAGCCTTTCTCCCACTCGCGCACGCCGGCCACCGGCACGTCGTCGATGAAGCCGTTCGTCACGGCGAAGATGATCATGACCTGCTGCTCGACCGGCATCGGCGCGTACTGCGGCTGCTTGAGCACTTCCACCGTTCTGGCGCCGCGGTCGAGCTGACGACGCGTCGCCGCGTCCAGGTCCGAGGCGAACGCGGCGAAGGCCTCGAGCTCGCGGTACTGCGCGAGGTCGAGTCGGAGGCGTCCGGCCACCGAGCGCATCGCTTTCACCTGCGCCGAGCCGCCGACGCGCGACACCGAGATGCCGGCGTTGATCGCGGGGCGCACGCCCGCGAAGAAGAGGTCGGACTCGAGGAAGATCTGGCCGTCGGTGATCGAGATGACGTTCGTCGGGATGTACGCCGAGACGTCGCCTGCCTGCGTTTCGATCAATGGAAGCGCGGTGAGCGAACCGCCCGGCTTGAAGATGAACTTGCCGTCGACGACCGACGGATCTTCGCTGATCTTCGCCGCTCGCTCGAGGAGGCGCGAGTGGAGATAGAACACGTCACCCGGGAACGCTTCGCGGCCCGGCGGACGACGCAGCACGAGCGAGAGCTGCCGGTACGCGGCCGCTTGTTTCGACAGATCGTCGTACACGCACAGCGTCGGCTTGCCCTCGTGATACATGAAGTACTCGGCCATCGCGCAACCCGAGTAGGGCGCGATGTACTGCATCGGCGCGGGGTCGGACGCGGATGCGACGACGACGATCGTGTACTCCATCGCGCCGGCTTGCTTGAGCCGCTCGACGACGGAGGCGACCGTCGACGCCTTCTGGCCGATCGCGACGTACACGCAGACGACGCCCTGGCCCTTCTGATTGATGATCGTGTCGATCGCGACCGCGGTCTTGCCGATGGCGCGGTCGCCGATGATCAGCTCGCGCTGTCCGCGGCCGATCGGGATCATCGAGTCGATCGCCTTGATTCCCGTCTGCAGGGGCTCCTTCACCGGCTGGCGCACGATGATTCCCGGCGCCGGCGATTCGACCTTACGGCTCATCGTCGTGACGATGTCGCCCATGCCGTCGATCGGGTGTCCCAGCGCGTCAACGACTCGTCCCACGAGGGCTGGTCCGACCGGGACCTCGAGCACGCGGGACGTTCGGCGGACTTCGTCGCCCTCTTTGAGCTGCAGGTAATCGCCGAGCACCACCGCGCCGATGTTGTCTTCCTCGAGGTTCAGCGCGAGCGCGGTAACGTGGTTGCCGGTCTCGGAGGAGGTGACGTCGAGCATCTCGCCGGCCATCGCCTTCTGGAGGCCGTAGATGCGCGCGATTCCGTCCTTGACCTCGAGGAGCGTCCCGACCTCTTCGACATCGAGTTCGTGAAGGTCAGCGGCTTCGATTTGCCGAAGCAGGATGTCTTTGATTTCGCCAGGTCGGAGCGTCGTGTCGGTTGCCATACGCGGTGATGGAAATCGAGGGGCGTTGGGTGGGGCCTGGTGGCTTGTGAAAAATATCACAAGCTACGACTTCGAGCAAGCACGAGTTGTCCGTCGTCGCGGGGCGCTCGGGCTAAATCCCTGTTCCCCCATGTATTGGCCCGTTCCCAGACGAGGACGGCCGTCGCACACCGGTGATGCGACTCGCGCTGAAACGATGACGCAAGTTCGCGGCTGGCAGCGCAGAATGCTCGCCGGTCACAGGTCTCTGGTCTCTGGTCTCTGGTCTCTGGGAAGGAGCGGAGAACCCAAGGCCCGAGACCTGAGACCAGAGACCTGAGACCAGAGAGCGAGACTCCATCATGGCCGGTACAGTTCGCGACCTCAAAGTCTGGCAAGAAGCCGTGGCGCTCGCCGCCGAGACGGTTCGGTCGGCGCGGCAATCGGCGAAACGTGAGACCAAGGTAGTCACCGACCACATCATGATCTCCGCGCTGTCAGCCGCCGGCGCGATCGCCGACGGATACGGTCGCTACACGGCGCCGGAGCAACGCCAGCTCTACCGTACGGCGAAGCGCGAGCTACTTCGCCTCGAAACCCAACTCGCGATCGCCCGCCAGGCGGACCTCGTCTCGGCTCACACGCACGCCGATCTGTCAGCGCGGATTCAGGGCGTGAACAGGCTGCTCGGCGGGTACCTGGTGTACCTCGAGCGGCAGCTGGAGGCAGCTAATCAGGCGAAGGAGTCGGGAACGGCATCGTAGGTCTCTGGTCTCAGGTCTCTGGTCACTGGGAACTGCCAGTGACCAGAGACCTGTGACCAGTAGACCAGTTCACCCCCTACTCCTCCCATGCCCTTTTACGAACCGATCCACTAGATCGACGGTGCGCAATCGAGTCAGCGACGCAGCCCGCGTTCCGACGACGCGCGAAGCGGTGCTCGCCAAATGCGACGGCGACGCGAAGCCGAGTATGTTGGCGACGTCGCGTAGGTCGTAGCCGGGATTCTTGGCCAGCTCCGCGGCGGCGATGATGCGCACCAGGTCGATGATGCGCTTGAGGTTCGGCCCGCCGCCGGCCGCGAACGATCGCGAAAGGTGCTCTCGCGTCACTTGCAGCGTCTTGGCAAGCGACGAGGTGCGCACCGGACGACCGGCGTGCGACACGACGAATCGCCACGCCGATGACTGGAGCGGCGACTCGAGCGCGAGCGGACGGGGCGGCCGATCGAGCGCGCGAGCGAAGCGCGACGAGAAGGCGAGGGGCTGCACGACTTCTCGCGCCGCCGCCTCGTCGACGCCGTCGACGAGGACGTCGGCGAACTCATAGGCCGCGCACTGCGCCAGCGCCGGACCATCGGCCGTTCGCAGTGCCGCGAGTCCGAAGAATGGGATGCTCGGATATTCGCGAGCGAGCGACGCAACGCGCCACGTATCCTCGTGCGCGCTTCCGATGTCGACGACGGCGGCGTCCACCAGCTCCGATTTGAAGGCCGCCTGGAAATCCACCACCGACCGCGTGACGAGGACTCGCGCGCGCCGGCGGGGAAAAGCCGTCTTCATGAGCGCCCGTGTTCGTTCGCGCTGCGCGTAGAGGACGATCGCCGGCGGCACCGCGGTCGGTGCCGCGTGGTCGGCGTGAATCGGCGGAGGAGCTGGCGCGCGAGTCACGGGATCACGTGCGCCGTTCGACGCCCGACCGACGCTCGGCCGGCGCCGCGGTGTCGACGTCGCGGATGAGGCGCTCGGCCGTCAGGTGTTCCGGCCCTTCGTCGCTGTCCAGATTGTCGAGGCTCGGCCTGCCTTCGATGAACTGACGGACGATCGGATCGGTCGTGTTCCGGATCTCTTCGACGGTTCCCACCTGCCGTACCTGGCCGTCGTAGAGCATCGCGATCCGGCTACCGACCGTGTACGCGCTCCGCATGTCGTGCGTGATGACGATGGCCGTGACGCCGAGCTTCTCTCGCATGCGGATCATCAGCTGGTCGATGACGGCGCTGGTGACGGGGTCGAGGCCCGTGGTCGGCTCGTCGTAGAGGATGTACTTGGGCCGAAGGGCGATGGCGCGGGCGATACCGACGCGCTTCCGCATGCCGCCGGACAGCTCCGCCGGATAGCGGTCGACGACGGCTGGGAGATCGACGAGATCCAGCGCTTCCATGACGCGCTGATGGATCTCGCTCTCCGAGAGCTCCTGCTGCTTCCGCAGCCCCATCGCCACGTTTTCGCCGACGGTGAACGAGTCGAAGAGCGCGGCGAACTGAAAGACGTACCCGATCCGCGCGCGCAGAGCGTAGAGATCTCGGCGGCTCAAGCGCGGCACCTCGAAGTCATCCACGAACACTTGACCGGAGTCCGGCTCGAGGAGGCCGACGATGTGTTTGATCGCGACCGACTTTCCCGTGCCCGAGTAGCCGATGATGACCATCGTCTCACCCTCTTGGATGTCGAGGGTGAAGCCTGTCAGCACGTGCTTCGGGCCGAACGATTTGTAGACGTCGACGAGACGGATCATTTGGCCCGTGGGAAGCCGAGCACGGCGCAGAAATGTGATCCCGTCCGAGTCGCGCGGCTAGTGTTCCGACGCGGCCGAACGCACAAAGGGCCGGCGTTGCGCCGGCCCTTTGTCTTTCTCTCTGTGTCGAACCGCCTACGCGGCGAAGCTTCCGAGCGCGCGGCCGACGTCGCCTTCGCGCAGGCGCTTGAGCGCGCGATCGCGAAGCTGGCGGACACGCTCGCGCGTGACGCCGAGCATCGAGCCGATCTCTTCGAGCGTGTGCTCTCGCCCGCCCTCGAGGCCGAAGTAAAGCCGGAGGACTTTCGCGTCACGGGGAGGGAGCGTGCTGAGCGCCTGCTCGATCTCGTCGGTGAGGAAGCGGTTCATGGCTTCCTCTTCGGTGTCCGGCATCTCGTCGGCGACGAAGCGCTCGATGAGCGACCGGTCGCCTTCGGGATCCATCGGCGCGTCGAGGCGGACGTCGCTCGTGTTGAGCGCCGCCAGCGACTGCACGACGTCCACCGACAGCCCGGTGAGCTGGGACAGCTCCTCGGGACTCGGCTCGCGGTTCAGCTTCTGCCGGAGGATCTCCGACGCCTTGATGATTCTCGAAAGGTCGGCGGTGCGGTTGAGCGGCACGCGGACCGTACGCCCCTGGCGAGCCAGGGCCGACAGAATCGCCTGACGGATCCACCACACGGCGTAGGAGATGAACTTGACGCCCTGGTCGGGATCGAACTTTCGGGCGGCCGTGAGCAGCCCGACGTTCCCTTCACCGATCAGGTCGATGAGGGGGAGTCCCCGGTTCTGGTACTTCTTGGCGACGGAGATGACGAAGCGGAGGTTCCGCTTCACCAGCTCCTGGAGCGCGTCCTGGTCGCCTGCTCGGATCTTCTTCGCGAGGTCGATCTCCTCCGTTCCCTTGAGGAGCGGATACGTCGACACCTCATAGAGATACTGATCGAGGATGTCGCGTTCGGGTTCGTTCGGAGCGATCCCAGCGGGGGCCGAGCGACGGCGTCGACGCTTGAGTTCGGTCATGGTTGCGGATTGCCCTCGCGCCCGCGGGCGCGATTGGAGTCGTATCTAAGGAGCGGCGGCCAGCCCACGATACCGCGTCGCTACGGTTTACTATGCGCACTGCTCTGCTGTTCCGCTGTGCTGCGGTACACAGCCCGCGCGGCGTCCACCACCAGACCTACTGCACCGACACTACGCGCACCTTTCGAAGCGAGTTACGAGAGGCGCTGCAAAATACCGGCCTTTCAGTTTTGCGCCAGTCCCAATTCGTTGACACTCGCGGATACCCCCGGCTATACTTGGTGGTTCCTGTGGAAACCGCTGCTGGACAGCGTGACTGCTGGACGGCTGGACAGCCGAGAGCAGTGAGCGAGTAAGCTGTCAAGCAGTCCTGCCGTCGAGCGGTCGAGCCGTCCGCAGCATCGGGGGCGTAGCTCAGTTGGGAGAGCGCTTGAATGGCATTCAAGAGGTCAGGGGTTCGATTCCCCTCGCCTCCATGGCGAGGCGAATCGAAGCGTAGGACGCCCTCGCTGTTGGGATGAAAGTTGGGACGAACGGTCAGCTGGGGTTTCGCATTGGTTTGGACGCACCAGTCGTATTAGTTCTGCGGGAATAGCTCAGTTGGTAGAGCACAACCTTGCCAAGGTTGGGGTCGCGGGTTCGAGTCCCGTTTCCCGCTCTCCACGTCAGCGGGGGCTCGAGTCGTCTGTGGTGGTTCAGTCCGGCTCTGGTCTCCGCGGATTTCGGGCGGTTAGCTCAGTTGGTTAGAGCGCCACGTTGACATCGTGGAGGTCACAAGTTCGAGTCTTGTACCGCCCATGCGCCCATAGCTCAATTGGATAGAGCATCTGACTACGGATCAGAAGGTTGGAGGTTCGAGTCCTTCTGGGCGCGCTAAACGGCGGTGGATCGCCGGCGGTAAGAAAAGTCGGCGGGGCGTAGCTTAGCCCGGTAGAGCGCCTGCTTCGGGAGCAGGAGGTCGCTGGTTCAAATCCAGTCGCCCCGACCACCTTTCTTCTATTAATAGCGGTCACGTTCGCCATCGCGGACGTGGCCGCTAGTTGCTTACTTGGGTCGTGCGCTGCGGCGCATCGGCCGTCGCGGCCCCGGCGCGCGGCAACTGCAACGTGAACCGCGACCCGACCCCGACGGCGCTCTCGACTGTCAGATCGCCCTTCATCGCGCGCGCGAGGTCGCGGCTGATCGTCAGCCCCAGGCCCACACCACCGCGCCGCTCGGTGAAACCGTTCGCCAGCTGAACGAAGGGCTCGAAGATCGCCACCAACTTCTCGCCTGGAATTCCGGGACCGGTGTCGGCCACATGAATGGACACGGTCTGCGGCGTCGTGGCGAAGCTGAGCGTGATCTGCCCGCCGGCGGCGGTCGCGTGTTTGACCGCGTTCATGACGAGATTCAGAAGAATTTGCCGTGCGCGGTCCGGATCGACCCACATCATCGCGTCGACATCCGATGGCCAATGAACAAGCGCGAAACGGCGTTCGTCGACAGCGCCGCGGAGCGTGTCTGCGACCTCGTGGAGCATCCCCTGAACGGAGACCGCGCTGAAGCGGTACTCCAATCGGCCGCTTTCGCTTTGCACGAACGTGAGCAGCTCCGAGATCAGCGTCAGCAGATTTTCCTGGCTGCGCCGGATGCGCTCGAGGTCGAGCATTTGTTCAGGGCTCACCGGCCCGCGGAGCCCCATCTCGAGCAGAGAGACGTAGCCGCCGATGGCGTTGAGAGGCGTCATCAACTCGTGGCTCATCTTGCCGAGGAAGGTCGACTTCGCGCGGTTCGCGAGGTCGGCCGCATGGCTCAGCTCCCGGGCCTGACGATAGAGTCGCTCGTTGTCGAGTGCGAGGGCGCAGAGATCGGCGAGGCCCGTGGCGAGGGCGACTTCTTCCGTCGAGAATGGCGGGTCGCCTTCCCGCGTGACGAAGGTGATCGCCCCGAGCACTCGCGCGTGCACGACGAGCGGCACGACCAACAAGGCGCCGAAGCCGAGCGCGCGGCGCGCCGCCACCCCGTGCGCATCGTTCCTGTCCAGTACGCGCGGGTCCCTCGAGCCGGCACTCAGCGGCGGTGGCGGCGGGAACCATCGGTCGGCGAACAGTTGGGCAGCGCCTTGCCTCTCCGAATCCGGATGCGCGACGGGCAGCCGGTGAATTGCGCCGTCGAACTCCACGACGTCCACGATGCACCAGCTGCCCTCGCGCGGCAGTGCGCGCCGCCGAATCCTCTCGCGCACGTTCTGGTCGTCGAGCGACACGGCGAGTTCGCGGCCGGCCGCCGCCAGGAACGTGGCGCGATGGCTCGCCGCGACCGCCTCGTCGGACGCGTCGCGCGCCCGTAGCGCCGAGAGCAGGAACTGCTCTGTGATCGCGCGTTGACGGATCAACTCCGGTGCGGCCGGCGCTTCCTCCTCGGCGAGTCCGCCCTGCACCAGGCTATCCATCGACGCCGACTGCGATCGCCACGTCCTCGAGATCCGGAACGCCGACTGCGATCGCCACGTCCTCGAGATCCGGAACGCCGACTGCGATCGCCGCGTCCGCGAGCTCCGGGACACCGGTCGTGATCCCGCGATAGTTCGATAGCGACTCTCCCATGATGGCGCCGTCGGACGTCAGGTAGTAGGCACGGAAGTCGGTCGCGTGCGCGCTGCCTCGCATCTTGACCACCGACAGCACCTTCTGGAGCTTGCCCTCGATCTCGACATATCGTTGCACGAGGATGTCGTCGGTGATGAACGAGACGCGCTCGTGCGTGAATCGCCCTCCCGGGTTTGCATCGACGACCTCGTCGGTCATGAGCACCGTGACGCCGGTCGCCGTGAGGGCGCCGACGAGGCGATACAGCGATTCGCGAAAGTCCGCGCGATACGTCGGCGCCAGCGCGACTTCGAAGCCCGAGAGCGAGTCGATGACCACGCGCGTCGCGCCGACGCGTTCGACCGCGGCCTGGATTTCAGCCAACATCTCGTCGACCGACAAGTCGAGCGGCCGCAAATAGGTGATGGCGAGCCGTCCGCCGTCGACCATGCTGTCGAGATCGATCGAAACCGTTTTCGCGCGCGCGAGATACGATTCGGGGTATTCCTCGAAGACCGCCACCACGCAACTCTCGCCGTCGCTGAGTCCCTGCGCGATGAAGTGCGTCGCGAACGTGGTCTTGCCGCTTCCAGCCGGACCGGTGAGCAGCACGACATCGCCGGCTGGAATACCGCCGCCGGTCATTTCGTCGAGCCCCGGAACTCCGGTCGCGAGGCGCACATTCCGCCGAACGACGCGTTGCCGCTGCTGCTCCGGTATGCGCGGAAAGACCTGCATGCCCGCGTCGGTGAGCCGAAACGTGTGCAGCCCCGGCATCGGGCTTCGTCCGCGAACCTTGACCGCGCGCAGCTTGCGCGTCGCCGAATTGCGATCGACGTCCTCGGACAGCCAGAGAATCGTGTCGGCCACCGTGAAGACGGGGTGGCGTTGCTCGGTGTCCGCGTATTCGCCGATCAGGAACGACGTGACCTCCCACGTCGTGAGCTGCTGCGCGAGACGATTGACGAAGCGCGCGAGCTCGATCACGCCGCCCGATGCCGGCGACTGATGCTCGCCGACGATCGTCCGAAACGAATCGACGGCGATGAACGACGGCCGCACGGAGGCCACTTCAGCCCCAACGCGTTGGAAGACGGCGTCGAGATTGCCGCCCGTCGCCTCCGCGGCCAGGTTGATGAACCGCACCGCCGAGGGAACGCGCGCCGTATCGAAGAAATCGAACTGCGACTGGTAGCGGAGCATCTTGATCGTCGGTTCGCCGAGGACCGTGAAATAGAGCGCCGGCCGTTCACGCGTCGCGTTGGCGAACAGAATCTGTTGGACGAGCGTGGTCTTTCCCGACCCCGGCGCGCCCGCGATCAGGTTGAAAGAGAACTCGCACAGCCCGCCGCCCAGGACGGCATCGAGGCCCGGCACGCCGGTGGCGACGTTGCGGATCACCAATGGATCTGAGACGCTCATGGCGCTGCTCCCACGCGTGCCCGACGTGTGTCATCGTGATCCAGGAGGTTTCGCGCCATTTCCACTCCAATGAGGTCGCTCAAGATGTCAAAAAGCGCCGCGACCAGCGATTCGAGCGCGGCGCCTACGGCGTTGGCCCCGTGCCGCTCGACTGCCACGACGATGTCCAGATCAATTCCGAGCCCGGCGTATCGAATGGCGGTCCACAGGGGCGGGTCGGACTCCACGCGCGCGATGGCGCGCCCGACCAAAGCGCGGTATCCGTCCTCGCCGAGCGAGCGGCGGAGATTGTCCGATACGCGCGAGAAGGCGCGCTGCATGTCGGCGCCGGTCTGCGGGAGATCCCCATTAGTCACCGGTCCGCGCCCGAGCAGCTCGCGGGCCAGTAAAGGCGCGATCGGGGATTGTTGCGGCGGAGGGGAGGTCGACGCTCCGATCTGCGCTCCACTGAGTCGCGGAATCACGCTTCACAGTACGCCTCATCGGCGTGCGCCAGCCATCGCACGAAGGGATGGTCGGGGTCCTACGCCACTTGTGGGACCCGCCAGGGCGGCGGCCGGGGCTGCCCAGGCGGCGCTACGGCGCGCCGTCTCGACGCGAGTACGCGGCAATTTGCAGCCGCGTGTGCAACGCGAGCTTCTCCATGACGTTGCGCACGTGACTCTTGACCGTGTGGGCCGCGATGTTGAGCCGTTGGGCGATTTCTTTGTTGCTCAGGCCCTCCCCGATCAGCTCGATGACTTCGCGCTCGCGCTTCGTCATGCGCACGTCCTCGAGGACGTGCTCGCGGCCGTGTGCGGCGGCGGCACTGGCGATTTGAGAGAACAGAGACTCGGCCATGCGCGGCGGCAACACTTTGCCCCCGGCGGCCACTGACCGGATGGTTGCCACGAACTCGTCGAACGTGGCGTCTTTGAGGACGAAACCGGACACGCCGGCGTTCACGAACTGCACGATGTCTTCGTTCATCGGAATGAGATCCATCACGATGATCTTCGTGCCCGGCGCCTGTTTGGTGAGGGCGGCGGCGACGCGGAGGCTGTCCTCGTCCCCCAGGCCGACATCGAGGAGCAGCACGTCGGGCTTGGCCTCCTCGATGAACGCGGGATCGGCGACGCTCGCGCCGACGACGCGCAGATCGGGAAGCCGATCGAGCATCGCGGTGAGCGCCTCGCGCACGAGGCGATTGTCATCCACGATCGCAACCGTGATCATGTCACCGGGCAGAGGGGCGCCGCCATGCACGTGGAGTGCCCGAATCGCGAGAAGGCACGGAATGGGCCGCCGAGGAACTGAATCTACCGCCGGCAACTACCGCGGCCATCCCCGGCGTTTCGGGCGCGGTAGTAGGTCTCCTAGTCCGTTCGTGTCATTGTGGGCGCTCCATACGACTCCTACGCTACGTCAATATGACGCGCAATGAGGTTCTCTCCCGAGCGAGCGCCGGCCCCGCCGCCGGCCGCAGCTCGCCAGACGAGCGCTTGTTGCTGGACATCATCGACACCGTGCGCGAGCCGCTGCTGGTGCTCGATTCCGACTTCCGCGTCACGCACGCCAACCGGACGTTTTTTCACACCTTTCGAGTCGCCGCCGAGGACACGATCGGTGAAGTGCTCTTCACGCTGGGCAATGGTCAATGGGACATTGCGCCCCTTCGGGCGCTGTTGCACGACCGCCTCCTCGCCGAGCGCGAGTTGTACGACGTCGACGTCGACCACGTCTTTCCGGGCATCGGCCGAAAGATCATGCAGCTGAATGCCCGGCTCGTCTCGCATGGCACGGACGTCTCAGGGCTGATTCTTCTGGCGATCGAAGACGTGACCGAGCGACGGCATCGCCGAGCGACTCCTCGCCGTTCAGCGCCGCGAGCTCGAGCGATCGAACGCGGCGCTGAACGAGTTCGCGTTCGTCGCATCGCACGACCTCCAGGAGCCGCTGCGCAAGATCGTATCGTTTGGCGAGCGCCTGGGCACCTCGGCTGGAGCGCTCCCGGAGGGCAACGCGCGCCAATACCTCGACCGGATGCTCGACGCCGCGACGCGCATGCGCACGCTGATCGCCGATCTGCTGGCGTATTCGCAGATCAGGACGAACGCCGCGGCCTTCGCGCCGACGAGCCTGGCCGCGATCGTGCGCGAAGTCGTCGCCGACCTCGAGACGGCCATCTCCGACACGGGCGGCCGGATCGAGGTGGGCACGTTGCCGGCGATCGACGCCGACGCGTCGCAGATGCGCCAGCTGGTGCAGAATCTCTTGAGCAACGCGCTCAAGTTTCGCCGTCCGGACGTGCCGCCGGTGATTCAGGTCGGCGCCTCGATCTCGCTCGACGGTGTCTGCACGATCACCGTGACCGACAACGGAATCGGGTTCAAGCAGGAGCACGACGAAAAGATCTTTCGAATGTTCGAGCGCCTCCATACCCGGACGCAGTTTCAAGGCTCCGGCATGGGACTCGCGATCTGTCGAAAGATCGTCGAGCGTCACGGCGGCAGCATCGCCGCGACGAGCGTCGTCGGTCAGGGAACGACGTTCACCGTCACGCTCCCCGTCAACCAGGCAGAAGTGGAGTACACGCCATGATGATGAAAGACAAGCACAAGATTCCGATCACGATTCTCATCTGCGATGACGATGACGACGACCGGATGCTGACCCGACAGGCGCTCGAAGACGCGCACATCTCCAACGATCTCCGATTCGTCGAAGACGGCGAGGAGATGCTGGACTACCTGTATCAGCGTGGAAAGTTCTCGGGGGAGACCGGAGCCGCGCCGCGGCCCGGACTGATTCTGCTCGACCTCAACATGCCGAAGATGGACGGCCGAGAGGCGCTGCGGCTGGTCAAGGGCGACGTCACGCTGCACGACATCCCGGTCGTGATTCTCACGACGTCGAACCTGGACGCCGACATCATCAGGAGCTACCGGCTCGGCGTCAATTCCTTCATCACCAAACCGGTCACGTTCTCCGGATTGGTGGAGGCGATGAACGTGCTCGGCAGATACTGGCTCGAAATCGTCGAACTTCCGCCGGTAGCGGCGTAGGCGGCTCGGCCACGCTGCAGGTGACGCGAACGCTCGTGTTCCTCGCTCGAGCGCCACTTGCCGTTGCCGTCGCGATGTTCTCGATCCGCGTCGACGCTCGCCCACGTCGGAGAGTTGCTCGACAGCTGATCGCGCCGTCGGCGTACCTACTTAATCAGCCGTTCGTGTGATGGGTGATGGGAGCGATGAGGCCTAGGCTGCATGGATGGGCTTCTTCACACGAATGATGTCGTATCTCACGCTCGGCTCCGCGCGGCCGATTCGGCGTCTTGCCGCATACTACGCGCTTCTCGCGATCGTCGGCCTGGTGGTGTTCCACTTCTTTCCGGTCCTCGACGGCTTACTGACCGGCGACCGCCTGCAACACCTTGCGAAGGCCCCCGCGGCACTGTTGCGCGACAGCATTTCCGCCGCCCAGTCGCAAGCACCGCCTGCTGATCTCGTGGCGCGCGCCACGTTCGGCTTGAGCACCGCGTTCATCCTGCTCAGCACTCTGGCGCTCATGCTGCCGGTCACCTGGGTGTACATGTCGGCGCGATCGGCCCAAGGGCACAACCAGTCCGTCGTGCAAGTGCTGATCGTGTTGCCGATGATCGTCGCCGGTGTCGTGCTGATCGTGAGCAACAGCCTGGCGCTGGCGTTCAGCCTTGGCGGCGTGGTGGCCGCCGTCCGGTTCCGCACGAACATGTCCGACTCGCGCGATATCGTGTTCATCTTTCTCGCCATCGCCGTCGGCTTCGCCGCGGGCGTTCAGGACATCACGATCGCGTTGACGCTGTCGTGCATCTTCAATTTTGTCCTCGTCTTCCTCTGGCGATACGATTTCGGGCGCACCGTGCTCGAGCCGACCGCCGTCGTCGCAGTGGGCCGAGCCGCTCGGCGACCTCGCCGGGAAGGACCACGGTGGCAACGTCGTTCCCGATCGCGACCTCGTTCTCGCGCTGACGCCGAAAAAAGTTGAAGCGCTGGCCGAACGGTTCGAGCGGGTGCGCGTTCTCCTCGGACCGAATGGAAAGAAGCCGAGGTTCGACGCCGTCCTCGCCGTCACAACGACCGAGCTCGAAGGTGCACAGAAGCACATCGAGAAGACGCTCAATGACGTCAGCAAGCGATGGAAGCTCGACGAAGTCGTCACGAACGTCGGCAAGCCGTCCGAGCTGTACTATCTCGTCCGCCAGCGCAAATCGGTGACCGGCGACGCGATGGTGACGGCGATTCGGTCGGGCAGCAATGGGTTCATCGATCAGGCCAATGTGGAAGTTGGCGACGCGTTGGCAAAGGAAGCCGGCGAGGTTCGTCAGGAGCGCAAGAAGGCTGAGGCACCCGTATGAACGCCACATGGCGTGCCGCGTCGATCGTCATCGGAACCGCGACCCTCGTGTCAGCGGTTTCAGGGCCCGCCGCGGCACAGCCTGGGCTTTCGCCCACGCTGAAGCCGGAAAGCGTCACCGTCGCCGCCGGAGCGCGATACCAGGCGGGCACACTCTATCGATGGTTCGCAGGCGGGACGTACCGCGACCTGTGGGCGATGCCGATTCGCGTCCCCGTGCTCGATTGGGAGACGTACCTCGGCGGGCTTCATCCGACGAAGGAAGGCGGTGGGATGCAGACCAAGTCGCTGCGTCTCGAGACCTCCGACGGCACCGAGTACGTGTTCCGTCTCTCCGACAAGGGCGCGACTGGCACGCCCGAGGGACTCCAGCACACACCAGTCGGTCGATTCTATCAGGACCAAGTCAGCGCCGAGCATCCGGCGGCCGCCGAAATCTCGGCGCCGATCCTCGAGGCGAGCGGCGTCCTGCATCCGACCGCGGTGCTCGTCGTCATGCCCAATGATTCCGCGCTCGGCAAATTCAGCGCGGATTTCGCCGGACGTCTCGGCATGATCGAGCAGTACCCCAACGTGCCGAAGGGCGCGCCGGGGTTTGCCGGCGCGACGAAAATCATCGACAGCCCGGAGCTGCTGAAGCTCCTCAACGAGGACCCTAGCGAGCACGCCGACGCCCGCGCGTTTCTTGCCGCGCGGCTGACCGATTTCCTGATCAACGACAACGATCGTCATTCTGGTCAATGGAAGTGGGCGCGGATGGAATCGGGGCCGAAGAAAGAATGGCAACCGATCGCCCGCGACCGGGACCACGCGTTCGTGTCCTACGACGGTTTTCTGCTGAGACTGGCCGCGATGGGCAGAACGAGCCTGATCTCGTTCGGCAACGCGCCGAACGTGGTGGGCCTCACGCAGCCGAGAGACTTCGACGCGCGGCTCCTGGCGGGGCTCGAGAAGCCGGTGTGGGATTCGATCGCGCTGGCCGTGCAGGCCCACGTCACCGACGCGGTGATCAACGAGGCCGCGCGGGCGATGCCGATCGAATATCAGGCGTCGGTCGCGAAGTTCGAGGCGGTGCTCATCAAGCGCCGCGACGCGCTGCCCAAGGCGGCGGACGAGTACTACCGTCTGCTCGCGGCTCGGGTCGACGTGCACGGGACCGACTCGGCCGATCGCGCGTTGGTCACTGCGCGCGAGCGATGGCGTGGTGGACGTTCGCCTCGAGTCGGGAGGAACGACTTTCTTTGCTCGACGCTTCAACGCGCGCGAGACGTCGGAGATCCTCATCTACCTGCACGGCGGCGACGACACGGCGTTCGTGGCGGGTCATGTGCAGCAGAGCATTCCCGTCCGAATCATCGGCGGGAACGGCACCAACACATTCATTGATTCGTCGACGGTGGCCGGACAGCGGCACGCCGCGCGCTTGTACGATTCGGGCACAGTCGTCGGCGTGTCGTATGGGCCGGACACGATGTTCGATCGGCGGCCTTGGGAAACACGGAACGGAACGCTTGCGCCACCGGGCGCTCGACGTCGGTACGACGTACACGCCCCGCGTGGGAATCAGCGACCACCGTGGCGTCGGTCATCACGCCTCGAATCGGCGTCGCCAGGTACACCTATGGATTCGACCGGCGCCCGTATGAATCGATGGTCGCGATCGATGGCGAGTACGCCACCGCGTTTCGCGGGGCGCGCGTCACGGTCGTGGCGGATCGGCGATTGGAGTCTTCGCCAATCCACTTTGCGGCCATCGCGAGAGCGTCCGATTTCGAATTCACCAATTTCAACGGCTTCGGAAACGCGACGCCCGACTCCGGCGGTACGAATCCATACTTCGCGGTGCATCAGCGGCAGTGGATGTTTCATCCCGCGGTCGCGCTCGCGGTCGGATCGACGACGGAGATTTCACTGGGCCCCGTCATCCAGCATTCGGTCAGCGACAGCGCGCGAAGCCCATATCTGGCGACGGCTCGCCCATATGGATTCGGCTCCTTCACCCAAGCGGGAATGCAACTCGGCGCGCGGTACGAGTGGCGGGCGGCGCCCGACAGCGAAGAGCACACGCATCACAGAGTACTGATCGAGCTCAACGGCTCCTACTTCCCGGCCGCGATGGACGTACGCTCGCCGTTCGAGGCGTTCGACGCTGCGATCGCCACGTCGGTGACGATCCCCGTGGCGACCCATCCGTTGTTCATCGTCCGGACGGGCGGCAAGAAGTTGTATGGCGACTTTCCGTTCTACGAGGCGGCGGCCATCGGCGGTGAAGGAACCACTCGCTACATGGATCCGCAGCGATACGCGGGCGACGCGTCGCTCTACGCGACATCGGAGCTTCGCATTCCTCTCGCGCGATTTACCGTCCTGCTCCCGCTGCGCGCCGGGATCCTCGGCATCGCCGAAGCAGGGCGGGTGTACGTCGGCGGGAGCTCGCCCGGCGGATGGCATACGCGGACCGGCGAAGGAATCTGGCTTGGCGCGGTAGACGCGTCGCCAGTCGTCACGTTGACGCGAACGACGGAGCCCGGTCAAACCGGATTGAGACTCGGGCTCGGTCTGAACTTCTGAGCGACGGCTGTTGTCGCCTGCAGTCTTCACACGCAAACAATAGGAACGGTCATGCGGTTCAGGCAGTCCATGGGTCCACTCGTCGCGTTGCTGGTCGCGTTGCTCGTCTTGGACTGCAAGCCAGCGGTCGATCTCACGCCGCCGCCCGCCGCATCGCCGGCGGCCGACGTGGCGCTTGAGCGGCGCCTCGGTGATGGTCGGCGTTGGGGACATCGCCAGCTGCTCGCAGCGATTGAGCTTCGGCACCGCCCGATTGGTCGACAGCGTCCTTCGTGCCGACAGCATCGCCAAAGTGCCCAACGCGGTCTTCACGCTCGGCGACAACGCCTACTCGTCCGGCACGACCGCCCAGTTCAATCAGTGCTTCGCGCCGTCCTGGGGCGATCCGCAAAAGGGAATCATCAAGAGCCTGCATCCGTCTCCCGGCAACCACGAGTACCAAACACTGAATGCCGATCCGTACTACAAGTACTTCGGACCGGCGGCCGGCGACGAGGGCAGAGGCTACTACAGCTACGACGTCGGCGCCTGGCACGTGGTCGTCGTCAACAGCGAGATCATCGTCAGCTCGGCCTTTACCGATTCCTCGCGGCAGGCGCAGATGGATTGGGTGGAGAAGGATCTCAAGGCGCACAAGAAGCTCTGCACGATCGCCTATTGGCACAATCCCCGATTCAGCTCCGGGTGGCACGGCAGCGACCGCCGGTTCATTCCGATGTGGCGGATTCTCTACGACAACGACGTGGACCTCGTACTCAACGGCCACGATCACGACTACGAGCGCTTTCGTCCGATGACGCCCGATGGCCTGGCCGATACGACGAAGGGGATCACGGAGATCGTCGCGGGCACGGGTGGTGAAGAGCTGCGCGGATTCAGCAGCATCAACGCCAACAGCCTGTATCGAATCGAGGGGCGCGCGGGGGTGCTGCTGCTGACGCTCGGCGCCGCCGAGTACCGATCCGCGTTCATCGAGATCGGGGGACGCGTATGGGATCAGAGTGGCGGAAAGTGCCACTGATGGGCTTCGAGTATCGCTGGTCTCTTTGGGGGAGAATGATGGATACGGGTGTCGTTCGGCGTGTGAAGAGTAAGGGTCGGGTGCTCGTCGCATCGACCAACACGGCGTTTGCCACGACCGTCGGGAAATGGTGCTCGAGTGCGGCTTCACGCCGGCATTTCCGACGGAATTCGAGGGGCCGTGGCTGTCCCTGACCCGGACGCAGCCCCGGGTCGTGATCTGCGACTTCGATGCGCAGGTCGGCCTGGTCCACCGGTTGATCGTCGAGAGCTCGGCTCGGCGCGTACCGCTGGTGATTTTCCATGCGTCCGAGAGGAGCGGGGCGTGGACGGCCTTCGCGCCGGTGGAGCGGGTCAGGTGGCTCAAGTTTCCCATGTCGCCGGCGGCTTTCGGCCTGGTGATGCGCGATCTCGTGCCACCGGCGCGACACGCGGCGTAGGTCGTGTACAGTTGTATGTTAGAATGCTAATGGCACGACTGATGCCTTAGATAAGTGGTTGATTACCTTGGCGTTTCGCCAAGACCCGTTGCCTGGAGGCAACACCCTATGAAACGATCGACAAGTCTCACGACGTTCGCCGCATTGCTGCTCGTCGGCAGCGTCGCCCACGCCCAAGGTAATCCGGGTCGTGGCCGCGGCCGCGGTCGGGATCCCAAGACCGTCCCACCCCAAGAGCAGCAGCAGCGCGTGAACGATCAGCGCCAGCGCGACACGGCGTACAAGGCGGCGCTCGCCAACCAGGTGCGCAGTACACAACAGGCGTCGACGGCGTTGCAGCAGCAGAAACGCAGCGCGCAGTACACCGTGAACCAGCAGTACGAGGCGAACCTGCGACTGCAACAGCAGCGACTGAACACCCCGCGCAACGTCCAGCGCGACCCGTACTACTCGGCGCCGATGACCTTCCGCTACACCGTCGGGTCGACCGATCGGGAAACCAACAGGTATGGCGCCGACGTGATGCGACAGGCGGTGAACAACGGCTATCAGCAGGGATTCAAGGCCGGACGCGCCGATCGCAAGGACCGCTGGGCCTCGAACTATCAGCAATCGTACGGCTATCAGGATGCCAACTTCGGCTATAGCGGCAACTACCTGCCGCAGAGTGACTACAACTACTACTTCCGCGAAGGGTTCCGTCGCGGCTACGAAGACGGTTTCGCCCGGCACTCGCAGTACGGCACCGTGGTGAACGGTTCCCCGTCGATCCTGGGCGCCATCCTCACGGGAATCCTCGGGCTCCACAACATTGGTTGAACGCCGGCGTTAAAGGCAGGGACGGCGCGCTGCGCCGTCCTTTTTTTTGATCCATAGGAGGACGTGTGAGAACCAGTTATGCCCTGCTTGCCTTGCTGGTCGCGTGCGCGGCCCGAGACAGCGCCCAGCCGTTGCCGGCAGGTCCCGGCCGCATCGTCTTGATCCGCCACGGCGAAGAGCCGAGCGACGCCGATGATCCCCATCTGTCGAAGGACGGCCGGGCGAGGGCACACGCGTTCGTGGAGTTCATGACCCACGACCCGGCGATGATTCGCCTGGGCACGCCCGCCGCGATCTTCGCGACCGAGACGACCAAGGATGACAACGGGCAGCGAACGCAGGAGACCGTCGCGCCGTTGGCGATGGCGCTCCGACTTCCCGTGCTGACGCCGTATCACTCGAAGGACTACGACAAGCTCGCGAAGCGCGTGCTCTCGGACCCGTCCCTCACCGGCAAGACGGTGGTCGTCTGTTGGAACCACGAGTGGCTTCCGCAACTCGCCGCCGCACTCGGCGTGAATCCCGAACCGGCCAAGTGGAAGGGCAAGGTCTACGACCTGGTGTACGTGATCACGTACAAGGACCGCCGCGCGGTGTTGACTACGACGCGATACGGCGGCTCATAGCGACTGGGCTGGCCTCACGTCGTCGTCCTTGACCTTCAGCGTGAGCACCGCGGCGAGCACGAGGGAGAGGCCCCCGATCAACAGGGCGTCAATCGCCTGACCACCAAAGAATCGTCCGACGATGAAGCCGAGCAGTGCCGCCGCGACGATCTGGGGGATCACGATGAAGAAATTGAACACGCCCATGTAGTAGCCCATCTTCGACGGCGGCAGCGCTCCGGCGAGGATGGCATACGGCATCGATAGGATGCTCGCCCACGCGATCCCCACGCCGACCATCGAGGCGAGAAGGTATTTCGGATCTCCGACGACAAAAATGGAAACGAGCCCCAGCGCACCGCAGACCAGGCAAATCGCGTGTGCCGCCCTTCGGCTGGTCTTCCTGGCCATCACGGGAATGGCGAAGGCGACGATGGCGGCGACGCCGTTGTAGACGGCGAAACAGACGCCGACCCAGTTCGCCCCGTCGTTGTAGAGCGCCGACGTGGTGTCGGTGGTGTGGTAGACGTGGCTGGTGACCGCGGCCGTGGTGTAGATCCACATGGCGAACAACGCGAACCACGAGAAGAACTGCACCCAGGCGAGCTGCTTCATCGTCGGGGGCATGTCTTGCAGATCGTTGAGGATCGTCACGAAGCCATTGTCGTATCGGCCGCGCCGCTGCAGAACTCCGCTGGCGACGAGCAGAACTCCGACAACCGCCAGCACCGCGGAAAGAATCATCACCTGATAGAGGGCCTGACTCGCCAACCAGACAGACACCGCCGCCCCCACAGTCAGCAGGATGCCGCCGAGCCGCACTTGCCCACGGCCCCGGGCAGCGTGCTCTTCGGCCGTCCGCTCCACTCGCACGTGCACCTCGCGCGCCTGATTCTCCGCGAACGAAGCCATCTGCGCCGGCGGGTATTCTCTGGAGCGCACCACGGTCCAGAGTACCGCGAGGAAGAACACCGCGGCGCCGAGGTAAAACGACAGGCGCACCGAGTCGGGAATCACGTTCGGCGGAGCCGAGTTCGATACGCCGAACCGATTCGTGAGAAGCCAGGGAAGAATGGACGCCGCGACCGCGCCGGTACCGATGAGAAAGCTCTGCATCGCGAAGCCGGTGGTGCGCTGCTCCCGGGTGAGGTTGTCGCCCACGAACGCGCGAAAGGGCTCCATGGAGATGTTGATCGAGGCATCCATGAGCCAGAGCACTCCGGCCGCCACCCACAGCACCGGGGAGTTCGGCATCGCCAACAACGCCAGCGACGCGAGAATGGCACCGCCGAGGAAGTAGGGCCGGCGTCGCCCCAAGCGGTTCCAGGTTCGATCGCTGAAATAGCCCACGACCGGCTGGACGAGCAGCCCGGTCACGGGCGCGGCGATCCAGAGGATGGGGATGTCCTCCACCTTTGCGCCCAGTGTTTCGAAGATCCTGCTCACGTTGGCGTTCTGCAGCGCGAAGCCGATTTGGATTCCCAGAAATCCGAAACTCATATTCCAGATTTCCCAGAAGGTGAGACGTCGGTTTATGGGCAGGGGCACCGTGGCCGCCTGCATCGGACTCTGGGCCATGTCGGGGTCGACGGATGGAGTGGGAAGCTGGGATTGCACTCGCGTCACCTCGCTGGCCGGATGCGGATTGCTTGTCCCCCGCCCGGGGCCATCGCAACGTGCAACTGTGTGGCGGATGTTACCGTGCGCCGTGTGATGGTGACGGGCAGGGGATTGTCGAACCAGTTCGCGCCTGGGCCGTCGGCGTACACCTCGGCGACGTACTGCTTGCCGGGCGTGAGAAACGACAGCGGGATGTCGAGCGTTCGCGCCGATTCGTCGGTGATCGCGCCCACATACCAGGACTGGCCTCCGCGCTCCCGCCGCGCGACGGCGACATAGTCGCCGATCCGGCCGTCGAGCACGCGGGTGGTGTCCCAGTCGACGGCGACGTCGCGGATGAACTGGAATGCCGGCTGTGCGGCGTAGTTTTCCGGCAGGTCGGCGGCCATCTGCAGCGGCGAGTACAGAACGACATACAACGCGAGCTGCTTCGCCAGCGTCGTCCGCGGGCGTGGCTCGTCGAGGCGGCGTGGCCGGCCGGTGCCGCGCTGGAGCAGGAGATCGAAGATTCCGGGCGTGAAGTCCATCGGCCCGGCGAGCAGGCGCGTGAAGAAGAGAATACTCTCGTGTTCCGGCGGATTGCCGCCGTCGCCGCTCCAGGCGTTGTACTCCTGCCCGCGCGCGCCTTCGCGACTCATCATGTTCGGATAGGTGCGCCGCTCGCCCGTGTCGTGCATGGGCTCGTGCACGTCCAACATGATGCCGTCGCGCGCCGCGAGCTCGATGACCCGCCGGTAGTGCTCCACCATCGTTTGCGAATAGTGCGAGTCGCCGGAGCTGATGCAGGTCCGTGACGTAGCCGGACTTGATCGCATCGAGCCCGAGCGATCGGTACAGCGCGAAGGCGCTGTCCATCTGGCGCTCGTAGTTCTCGATCCCGCCCGACGTCTCGTTATGAACGATGAGCCGCACTCCCTTCTGCTTCGCGTAGGCCGCGACGGCCGGGAGATCGTAGTCGGGATAGGACTTCGTGAAGGAGAATGCGTCTCGATTCGCGATCCAGTCGCCGTCCCAACCCGTGTTCCACCCTTCGACCAGCACACCGCCAATGCCGTTGGCCGCGGCAAAGTCGATGTACCGGCGCGCATTCGCCGTCGTTGCCCCGTGCATGGGCCCCGAGCCCCAGGTCATCGTGTCTGATGTGCATGCCCCACCAGATGCCGACGAACTTCATTGGATGGATCCAGTCCGTGCTGGCCAGGGCGTTCGGCGGATTGAGGTTCAGGCCAAGCAGCGACGGCGCAAGGTCCGTCGCGCGGTCGGCGAGCTGGATCGTTCGCCACGGCGTGACGAACGGCGTGCTGCCACGCACCTTGATCCCGTCGGCGAGCGGGGCGAGGGCCGCGCGCAGCGTGCGGCTCTCCATCCGGGGCCCGGCGAGAAACATTCGCGCGTAGTGCACGAGGTTCGCCTCGTGGATGACCATGAAGGTCCGGCCGTCGCGCATCTCCATCGTCAGCGGCGTCTGCACACTGTCGAGCGTGCTCACCGGTCCCGACGAGTAGAGCATCTTCGGATCGGTCCTTTCGTGGCCAGTTGGAGGGGATCCACCAGGCACGGGCGTTGTCGGCGAGCGCAAACTCGGTCAGCTCATTCGAGATCTCGAAGGCCGCCAGCCCGGGCTGGGAGGGAAACTCGTACCGGAAGCCGACGCCGTCGTCGAAGGAGCGCACTCTGAGCGTGAACCGGCGGTTCGGCGGCGGCGGTCTCCACCACTCCGACCGCCAATTCGTTGTAGTGATCGCGCACGCGAGCCACTTCGCCCCACGGCTGCGTCCACCATTCATCGTGCGACTGGCGCACGGTGTCGGTGACACGCAGCCCGTCGCGCAACGGAGCTGCTCCGCGGAATTCAAAGCCGAGCAGCGATGGAAGTATCAGCGGGCGCCGATCGCGCTCGAGGCTGTAGTAGAGCCGTCCCTCGTTGACCGTGATCGTGACTTTGTTGCGACCATTCGGCGAAATCGACCATACTCTGGCCTCGAAGTGGGCTGACCGCCGCCGCAAGCGCGAAGGCAGCAAGGCCGCGTACGATGAGGCTCGTTGGAGTAGCCATGCAGCTATAGTACGGTCCGGCGCGCGCACGGGCCACCGTCAAGCGCAGGACGATTGATTCCACTTCGACGCCGTAACTGCCAGGAGAGACGTTGACGCCTTCTTCGCGTCGCAGAGATAGCTGCAGCCGCTCCACGTGGTCGAGCTTCAACCGGTCCGCGCTGCCGCCGCGGCCCGCGGCGGGCCCCACCCAGTAATTCCACTCGCCGGGAAAACCCTGCGGCAGCAGGACGCCGCGGTCCAGCACGAAGGAGTTGAGCGGCAGCTGACTGCTCGCTCCAACCGCTGTCTGCTGTCACGGCGGCGCTCCAACTGGTGCCGTCATCCTCCATCAGCGTGATATGCAGTCGCTGTCGCGGTCCCAGGCCGCGCAATCGCACCTGGAGCGCATTCGCGTCAGCGATGTTCGCCCGACGGGCGACGACACGATCCTTGATGACCAACGACGCGGTGTAGTCATCAGGACTCCAGCCGCGCGCGTCCACCGGTCGCTCGAAGTGGAAGACCGGAAGTCCCGTGACACTGGAGAACTGTACGCGAAAGAGTCCGCGTCGCCCCGCGTCTCCGATGCGCGTGAACGCCAGCCGCTCGGCGTCTGAACCGGGGCTGAACAGCCGCAGCGGCGTCTGCGGGCTCACGACCTCGAGCGGCCATGACGCGCGGCCTCATAGTCCCAGTCCCACGGCTTGCGGTTTACCCCGGACGGAAACGTCGTTGTCGACCGACCGCGAAAGACGGCAATGACGAATTCGTGCGGGCCCTCCTCCAGCGCTGCTGCCGCCACGGTTGCCGCGTACTCGTAACCCCCCGCTGCGCGCATCTTGAACGCGCGGTAGAATCCGCCCACGGCCGGGCGAATGAATAGCGTCGCCGAGTCGGGCGGAGTCGCATCGACGATGCGCGCGCGCAGCTCGGCATCATGCCCGGCGAGATACGACGGCGCGATCAGCGGCTGGATCGACGGCGGCAACGAGTCACGCGGTGGCGCGTGATACTCGGCGAATCCCAGCTCACCCAGGCGCGCCGGAAGGTCCGACTTGTTGACAGGACCGGCCGAGCTGAGGACGTAGACACCTGGCCTGACGCCGAATCGACCAGCTGTCGCGCGTTCGTTCGGACGGTTGCCGGCGGTGAGCGACTGCACGGTGAACGTTGGGCCGAGATCAGGCAAGACGACTGTCATGGGCCACGACCGGCTGATCGCGCGTGTCACGATCTTGTCGGCATTGGGAAGCTCGAATGGGTCGCGGACCGGCTCCGCGTCGGGATACACCTCGAGGCGCCACAGACCCGCGCGCACCTTGTCGAGGAAGTAGATCCCGTCGCCCTCGTACGTCACGGTGGACGACGAGCCATAGCCCGCGATGCGGCTCAGCGCGGCCGGATCCGGCGGCGTTGCGTGCGTTGATCCCGCATAGAGGAAGGCATCGCGCGCGACAAGCTCGCCGAGATTCTCGTCGGCCGAAACGTGGAAATCGCCGAAGCGGGTGTTCTAGCGGATACGGACCGTACGACTGCATCCTCGGCAGACGATGCATCGCCTCGGCCGCGATGATGGCGCTCATCGCCTTGCGAGGCGTGTACACGAGATTCAAGTAGTGCGTCTGCCAGCCAAGGTTGCGCGAGGCAGTCGCCAGCATGTCGTAGGCAAACATGGCGGCGAACTGGGTGCCCACCGCGCGGAAGCTCCTGGCCATCGCCGGATACATCGTGCCGGTGCGCAAGTCGGGACTGTCGAACTCGTAGACGATGCGCGGCATGCGGGCGAGCTCAGGGCGCAGCATGTCGGGGAAGGAGTCGACGCCGCGAAGGTAGTTGCCTTGAAGCTCGTGGCCCGAGTTCAGCCCCGACGGATACCAGCCGAAGGTGACGCCCTGCGCCTGCGAGCGGCGGATGGCCTCGCCGATCCTGAAATCCTGACTCACGTTGTAGAAGACGAGCTTCTTGCAGCCGGTGCTGCGCACGGCTTCGGTGAGAGTATTTATATACGCGATCGAGCCCTGAAGATTCTCCGGGTGATGCCAGGGTTCGTTGACCAGCTCGATGAAGAGGATCGCCGGCTCGTCCTTGAGGGCGACGCCCTGTATAAGGATTTACATGATTCAAGATCTGCCGCAGGTAGTTCACCTGGGCGGCGATCGCGGCGGGATCGGTGCCCATCTTCTCTTTGCCGAAATGCCTGCCAAAGCCGGGGGCCGACGTGTCCCCAAGCGCGTCTGGCCAATTCGAGCCATAGAGCTGGATGGGACTGAACAGCATGTAGATGCCGCGTTCGCGCGCGCGGGCGATCAGGTAGTCCTGCAAGTCCAGGTGGTCGTTCGCGATCAGGTTGCCGGCGCTGTCGGACGCTTCCCAATCGCCCCAAAACGTCAACCGCAAGCCGTCCCAGCCCATGCGCGCGAACTGCGCCATGTCCTCGTCGATCATCTTCTTGCGATCGGCGTGGACATAACCCGCGGCGCGATAGTCCGACGCGGTCGGCACGACATAGTTCGCTCCGAAGAGCGTGACTTCCCGTTGGTCGTCCTGCCATCGAACGACGCCCGCACTGTCGAGATAGACGGCGCGTGTCGCGTGCGACGCCGGCTGTGCGTCCGCTGAACAGAGCGGCACGAGGCAGCAGACAATGAGCAATGCTCGTCGACGCAGTGTGCATGATCGCCTTCACCGCGCCGCCGGGACGATTGGCGTCGCGCGTCCCGGCACGACGTGCAACGTGATGCTCGCCGAGCGGAGGCCCGTCGGCGCTCGCGTCCACGCGCACGAGCCCGGGTTTCGTCGCCCGCACAATGGCCAAGCCGCGGCCGTTGAACGCGCGCCGTTGTCCGGTGCGATAGCCACTCTGGTCTTGCAGGTCGGCGTTGTCGAGCGCGAGGAGATCGCCACCGGTCACCGTGACGCGCACGAGGTCGCCGGCGATCGGGACGAGTGTGCCGGCGGCATCAACGATCTCGAACGCCACATGGGCGACGTCGCCGCGTCCGTCGGCGATGGTGTCGTGGTCCGCGACGAGTCGGATGGCCGTTGGTGCACCGGCGGTTCGCACCTCGTCGTTGCACACGGCCCCGTCGCGCCGCTTCCCGACCGCGCGCAACACGCCGGGCTCGTACGGCACGTCCCAGACGAGATGCAAGTCGTTCGTCGTGGGAGTTGACGACCGGAAGCGCGTAACTGTTCCAGCCGCCCGATGTGCCCTGCGCGGGAAACTCGAGGCGCTTCTCGCCCATGGACCGGCCGTTTAGAAAAAGCTCAACGCTGTTGCAGTTGGTATACGCCAGCACGGGAATCATCTGGCCATTGCGCCCGCTCCAATTCCAGTGTGGAAAGAGATGCAGCACCGGCCGATCCGTCCATTGGCTCTGGTACAGGTAGTAGGAGTCCTTGGGATGCCCGGTGATGTCGAGGACGCCGGAGGGAAACCCTCGGAACGGCCAGACGGCTTCGCCCAGGTAGTCGACGCCTGTCCACATGAAATCGCCCGCGAAGTAGTCGTGCGTCGCTACCCACTTCCAACGCCGTTCGGCCTGCAGCATGCCCGTCGTGTAGTTCGGGCGCACGACGGTGGCGTCGGTGCCGAGCGAGTAGCGCTCGTCGAAGCTCTGAAAGATCGAACCGCTTTCCGTTCCGATCATCCGCCAATCGGGATGGGCGTGGCGGTCCTCATCGGCGAACAGCTCGCGCCGCTCGTGCCAACGGTCGACGTAATTGTAGCCGACGATGTCTTCGGCATTCAGGAAGGCCAACGTGGCCGGATGCCCATCGGCCACGATCTGATCGTTCCCGGTCGTCACCGGCCGCGTTGGATCCTCGCGGTGGAAGATGTCCACGAGCTGGCGCAGGACCTGCGCGCCGTTCGGTGCGCTCTGCTCACCGATTTCGTTCCCGGCGCTCCACAGCACGATGGACGGGTGGTTCCGATCGCGGTGCACGAAGTCCGTCACATCTCGGGCTGACCACTCGGCGAAGTAGTTGTGATAGCCGCCGGGCACTTTGCCGAACGTCCATTCGTCGAACGCCTCCGCCATGACGAGAAACCCCATTCGATCGCACAGGTCGAGGAACTCGGGCGCAGGCGGATTGTGCGACGTGCGGATGGCGTTGACGCCCATCGAGCGAAGCAGCGCGAGGCGACGTTCCCACACGCCTTCCGGCACGGCGGCGCCAAGTCCGCCGGCGTCGTGGTGCAGGTTCACACCGTTCAGCTTGAGGTGACGACCGTTCAGCAGGAAGCCGCGGTCCTTGTCGAATGCAATCGAGCGAATGCCGAACGGCGTTGTCACGACGTCGACCGGTTTGGCGCCGTCGAGCACTTCCGTCCGAAGGGCATAGAGGTACGGCTGCGCCACCGACCACAGTCGCGGCGTTGCGACGTGAAGTTGCTGCTCCAACTCCAGCCGCTGGCCCGCGGCCAGTGAGAACGCCGTGTCGAACGCGGGCTACTTCGCGGCCCGCGTCATCGACGAACGATCGAGCGAAGCGTGCCGCGGCGCGTCGTGGTCCGATCATTCTCGAGCTGTGTGCGCACGACCACATCCGCGCGCGCGGAGTCCGCGCGCGGCGTCGTCACGTACGTCCCCCAATGCGCCACATGCAGTGAGTCGGAGAGCGTCAAGCCACACGTGGCGATAGATGCCGCTCCCCGAATACCAGCGGGAGTTGGGTTGGCTCGAGTTGTCGACGCGCACCGCCACCACGTTCACGCCCGGCACGAGGTGACGAGAGATGTCATAGGCGAAGCTGATATACCCGTACGGCCGCTTGCCGAGGTGGACGCCGTTGATCCAGACGTCGCTGTTCATGTACACGCCGTCGAACTCCAGCCGTGCCTCGAGGCCACGAGCACTCGCCGGCATGCGGAACGCCTTGCGATACCAGCCGATTCCGCCGGGGAGGAACGCGAACTGTCCGCCGCCGGGAGCATCCTGGCGCATGGTTCCCTCGATGCTCCAGTCGTGAGGGAGGTCCAGGCGGCGCCACGCACGATCGTCGAACGCCGGACGCTCGGCACCCGCCGGATCGCCCAGCGTGAAGCGCCACTCCGGGTCCATCGACAGACGCTGCCGGCCGGTGCTCTGCGCGGTCGCCCCCCCACGCCCAGGCACAGCATGAACACCGCCGCCCAACGAGTCAGACACATCCTCTGCCTCCTCCGAGTGATCGCCGGACGATCGTTCTCCCGCAATAAGAACGCGAGGGCTACATTCGCGCGTGGCTACTGCTCGTCGGGCTTCTCTTCCGCGCGGGAGTAACGTCGATGCGAAATCGTCTGTCCGCTGTCACGCTCTTCGTCATGTTGGCGGCCGCATCTCGGGCGACGGCTGGCATCGCACAAGCTCCCTCGCGAGCAACGGCTCCCGACTCCTCATGGGTCAGTAATAGTGCGATCTATGAAGTCTTTGTGCGGGACTTTTCGCGCAGCGGCGATTTCCGAGGTGTGAGCCGAGGGCTGGACCGGATTCAGGCGGTCGGGGCCAACGTGGTGTGGCTCATGCCAATCTATCCCGTGGGATAGCGAACCGGAAAGGGACGCTCGGCTCCCCGTACGCCGTGCGAGACTATCTGGTGAAAAGAAGTGACGGCTACATTCGCGCGTGGCTACTGCTCGTCGGGCTTCTCTTCCACGCGGGAGTAACGTCGATGCGAAATCGTCTATCCGCCATCACGCTCTTCGTCATGTCGGCGATGTTGGCGGTCGCATCTCCGGCGACGGCGTGCATCGCGCAAGTGTCCTCGCGAGTAACGGCACCCGACTCCTCATGGGTTAGTCATAGTGCGATCTATGAAGTCTTTGTGCGAGACTTTTCGCCCAGCGGCGATTTCCGAGGTGTGACGCGAGGGCTGGACCGGATTCAGGCGGTCGGGGCCAACGTCGTGTGGCTCATGCCAATCTATCCCGTCGGGATAGCCAACCGGAAAGGGACGCTCGGCTCCCCGTACGCCGTGCGCGACTATCTCGCGGTCAATCCGGAGTTCGGCACGGTCGCGGACTTCAAGGCGCTCGTGCAGGCCGTGCACGCACGCGGGATGAAGCTGATCCTGGATTGGGTCCCGAATCACACGGCGTGGGATAACGTCTGGGTCCAGCAACATCCGGCGTTCTATGTTCGCAACGACAGCGGCGCGCTCACCGTGCCGCGCGATGACAAGGGGAAGCTGACCGACTGGACCGATGTCGCCCAGCTGAATTACAAGAATCCAGAGATGCGACGCGCGATGATCGACGCGATGCGCTATTGGCTGGTGCAGTTTGGCATTGACGGATTCCGCGTGGACGCCGCTGGATTCGTTCCCGACGACTTCTGGCAGGAGGCACTGCCGCAGCTGCGCGCCAGCGTCAAGCGCCCGATTCTGCTTCTCGCCGAGTGGGGCGACGTCAAGATGCACCGGTTCGGGTTCGATCTGACGTACGCGTGGGACTCGTACAGCCACCTCAAAGCGGTGTGGGACAGCGTGCCCGCGTCGAGATTCGTGCAACAGGAGCTCGCCGATCTCAAGACGGTCCCTCCAGGCGGCATGCGCCTGCGCTTCACGACGAATCACGATGAGACGGCGTGGGACAAGCCGCCGGTCACGCGGTTCACGAGTGCGGCGGGCGCGCGCGCGGCGTACGTCGCCATGGCGCTGCTGCCCGGCCGGCCGTTGATCTACGACGGCCAGGAGGTTGAGAGTCCTCAAAAGCTGCCTCTCTTCGAGCACGATCCCATCGTTTGGGATCAACCCAACGCGTCCGTCGCGTTGGCGTTTTATAAGCGGATCGAGCAGCTGATCCGCAGCGATCCGGCGTTCACCTCAGGGAATCTCTTGGCGGTCGATACGAGCGACCCTGGCGACGTAATCGCCTATCGGCGCGGCGACGCGATCGTGCTGGTAAATGCGCGGCCGCACGAGGTGAAGTTCACGGTGACCGGCGTCGGCGTGGATGGTTTGCGCGACCAGTTGACGCGCCGCATCCAGCGAGGCGCCTCGGTCACGCTGCCTGCGTTCGGCGCCGTGGTCCTCGAGCGGAACTAGTGATGCTTACAGAGCGATCGTAGCGTCGAGATCAGCTCGTCACGCACGCATCGGCGATCGTGGACGCAGCGGAACGTTCGAGTGCAGAGCGTCGACGAAGGACTGCTCGGGCAACGGCCGGGCGACCGACGAGGCTCGACGCTGCATGTACGGATGCCACTGTCAGTTGCTCGACTGACTGCTCCGATCACTGCGACGCGTCGTTCGCATGCGTCGTGCTCGCGATCTCGTCGACTCGTGGCGTCAGAGCTACTGACGGACCAGGTCGAACACCGCGCTCTCCCTCGGCCCCAGCCGGCCCGTGAGGGGCACGTAGCCGAGCAGCTGACCATCGGGGCCAACCACCAGCGTCGCGCCGTTCTGCGTGCCGAGCAGGCCCTGCGCCGCGTAGCTGCCAGGTGGAATCGCGTCTTTCCCCGAGTGCACGGACACTCCGGTAACGGCCGCCGCGCCGAGGTTCGCGACCACGAGCACGGCCTTGTCGCCCGCCCGACGAAGGTAGGCGATCACCTCGGTGCTGCCGGCGGTGAGCGGCACCAGCCTGCCGGTCGCCAGGGCGTCGTTCGAGCTCCGCAGGCTGATCAGCCGGCGATAGAGATTCAGCAGCGAGCTCGGGTCCGCGTCCTCGGTGGCGACGTTGATCGCCTGAGTATCAGGCTGAAGGGCTTCCCACGGTGTTCCGGTGGTGAATCCCGCTGCGTGGCCGGTGCTCCACTGCATCGGAGTTCGGAGTCGCGGGTCCGGCTTGTCGCCAGACATTCCAATCTCCTCGCCATAGTAGACGAAGGGCAGACCGGGCAGCGTCAGCAGGAGCGTCGCGGCGATCTTCGCGCGCGCCATGTCGCCGCCCAGCAGTGTCATGACACGCGTCCCGTCATGGTTGCTCAGGAACGGCGACCATCGGTATCCTGGCAGCGTGTCCTGCAACCGCAGATAGCCCGAGAGCATTCCGCCGACCGAGCCTCTTCGAACCGCCGCGACGAGCGAGTCGGCGAGCTCGAATCCGAAGTATGAGGTGAGCTGGTCGGGGTAGTAGGGCAGAACGGCGTCGATGTTTCCCCACGCTTCGCCAACCGTGTACGCCGCCGGTGCAATGCTGCTGATGTACGCCGCGTACTCGTGCAGGAACGCATGCGTGCCGGGGCAGCCCATCAGACAGGTGCCATCCTCGACGAGGTACGGGATGGCGTCGAGCCGAAAGCCATCCGCCCCCATGTCACGCAGCCAGAACGCGGCGATCTTCTTCGCTTCCTCGCGAACCGCGGGACTGTGATAGTCCAGATCCGGCATGCCGCTCCAGAAGGGACCGTAGTAGTACTCGTTGCGAATCGGAGACTTGTGCCACGCGTCGGATCCCCATGGGCCCTTGCCGAGCGGCGCGGGTGCGAATCGGTACCATGCGCGGAACGGCGACGTCGTATCCCGGAGCGCCGCCTGAAAGGCGGGATGCTCGCTCGAGGAATGATTGAGCACCATGTCCACGAGAATGGCGATCCCGCGCCGATGCGCTTCTGCAACGAGACGCTTGAAATCGTCGTTGGTGCCGTAGGCCGGCTCGACGCGGTAGTAGTCGCTGACGTCATAGCCATGGTAGCTGGGCGATGCGGCCACCGGCATGAGCCAGATGCACGACGCGCCGAGGCTCCGCGACGACGCAGGGTTGCCGTCGTTGATGTAATCGAGTTTCTGGATCAATCCCTTGAGGTCGCCGACGCCGTCGCCGTTGCTGTCGTAGAACGACCGGACGAAGACTTCGTAGCAGGTACCTCCTCGAGTCCACGCCGGCACGCTCGTCGTCGATCGCGCGACGCTCGCCGCGGTGTGAACCGCGCGAGTCGGGTGCCGGCCTGCGCATGCGGCCAGCGCGGTGAGGACAGCGAACGCAAGGGAGGGGGATCGGGTCATGCGAGTATTCTCATAAGCGCGTCGCGACGTCGATCGCGACCGCGGAAGTCGGGTTGAGCTGGACCTGGACCGTTCCTGAGGCGTCCACCACCAGCGTGGTTCCGACGCAACCCGTCGGGCCCCGCCCGCCCGTGAGTAGGTCGCAGTAGACGCCCGGTGCGAGGCCCGACGTCACCGAGGCCGCCACAGGAGCGGCCTCGTCGTTGATGGCGACGAAGCCCTTGTCGCCGCGGGAGAAGGCGATCGCGTTGGCGCCGTCGTCCCACCAGTGATTGACGTCGCGTGCCGGCGACGAGGCGCCGGAATGCCACCATGGTCCGGATCGACGGGTCACGATGCTCGCACACCCATTGACCGATCGCCGCGGTCTCCAAGCTCGACGCGCAGGTGACGTCGTTCGTGTGGCCGCCGGCATCGGAGGGCGGACCCATCGAGTTTCCGCCGGGACAGGCAAAGGCGTAGCTCGAGAGGACGGACGGGAAGCCGTAGGGTTGCGCGAGCATCCAGACGTTCGCGATGCGGAAGACATTTCCGTCTCGGTAGCTCAAGCCACATTGATGCTGCGTGTCGTGGTTCTGCAGAAAGACCACCGCCTTGTCGGACGGCATGAGCCCCCACGCGGACGCCGAAAACTGGCTTCCTGGCGGACCGTTTGGATTCAGCTGTGAAATATGCTGCCCGCCGATGCGTCGGAATTTGTCGCCGACGCCGACGAACGTGAATTCCGTGATGTCCGCCGCGCCGCCGGATCGGTACGCCTCGCCGAAGAAATCACGCGGTCCCAGCGCTTCGCCCGACCCCGAGCTCACTTCGAGAAAGTAGTACGGAACCGGGCGGCCTTCGGCCGTCATCGTGGAATCGACGATCGCGAGAATGTCGTCGAGCTCCACTTGCTGAATGTGTTTCGCGGCGTCGATGCGAAAGCCGGCGACGCCGAGCCGCGCGAGCATGATCAAGTACCCGGCGATCTTCTGTCTGACCGACGCGAGGCCGGTGTTGAGATCGGGGAGCGACAACAATTCACAGTCTTGAACGTTGGCGGCGTTCCCGTAGTCGTTGACGATGCACCCCGGATGGAAGTCGGACGGGGCGAACAGTCCCGGATAATCGTACTTCGTGTAGCTCGTGCCGTTGCTCCCGACGCCCGGACTGGGGGAATTGGTCATGTGGTTGATGACGGCATCCACGTAAATGCCAACCCCCGCCGCCTTGCACCGCTGCACCATGTCCGCGAACTCGGCACCCGTTCCCGATCGGCTGCGCGCGATGCTGTAGCTCACCGGCTGGTAGCGCTCGCTCCAGTCGAAGCTCGGCGTGATGCTGTGCTCTTGCGGCGGCGAGACCTGCACGGCCGCGAAACCGGCCGGTCCGAGATTCTGCTCGCACTCGTTCGCGATGTCCCGCCATTTCCATTCGAAGAGGTGGACGAACACGTCGCCAGCCGCCATGTGCCCGCTGGCGCGATACGCCTGCGCGAGTGCCGGCCGATCCACGGGGGGCTGGCCAGTGATGGGCGGGCCGGCCGGGGAACTGTTGCAGCTCGTGGCGAGCACCAGGAGCGCGGCGGGGATTCGCAGTCCAGACGGCGTCACGTTTGGGGCCCAATGCGCAAGCAGCCAATCCGCGCGAAGAAACCACGGATTGGCTGCCGGACGACTGATGCTACGAGCGCTACCGCTTAGTAACCCGGATTCTGCTTGAGCTTCGGGTTGGCCACGAGCTCCGTGGCCGGGATCGGGAACAGGTTCAAGTGAGCATCGGTCGACGCGCCGGCCGCGGTGCCGCCCTTCCACGACCAGATGTAGCTGCCGCCGGTGAAGAGGCCGAAGCGAACGAGATCCGTGCGACGGTGACCTTCCCAGAGCAGCTCGCGACCGCGCTCGTCGAGGATGAACTGCGTGTTGAGCTGGGCCTGCGGTGATGTTGCCGCTCGTGTTTCCATAGGCGCGCTGCCGGAGAGCGTTCACGTAGGTCAACGCCTGCGTGAGGTCGCCGCCGCCACCGCGCACCGCTGCTTCCGCGTAGATCAAGTACGCTTCGCCGAGGCGGAACATGGGGAAATCCGTGTCGACGAATCCGGGGTTCGATCCTGGCTTGCCGTCTGACGTCACGTTCTGGAACTTCGGCGCGAGGTACCCGTCGCCGAAGTCGGAAATGCTGCCGACGGCGAGCGTCTGGTCCTGTCGTGAAGATGAACGAGGCCCGCTTGTCGTTCGTCGCATCGTAGCGCTGATAGGCTTGCGGCTTGAGGCGGTTGCCATACCAGCAGCCGTCGATGCCCATGACGGCGTTGCCCAGCGAATTCCCGCACGAAGCGTGAATGATGAAATTCACGCCGCCGTACGTCTGCGTGTGCAGTCCGTCCTGCGTGATGGCGAAAATGATCTCGGGCGACGTGTTGTTGTCCGCCTGGAACATGTGCCGGAAGTTGGGATCGAGGCTGTACGCGCCGGAGCTGATGACGGCTTGGGCGGCCGTCAGTGCCTGGGCATACGCTGGCGTGCCCGTGTAAACACCGGCGTTCAGGTAGAGCTCCGCGAGCAGCATGTTCGCGGCAGGACCGGTCGCGCGACCGTAGTTGGCCGCGCCGGGAGCAGGCAACTGCGGCTGAATCTCGGTGAGCTCTTTCACGAGGTACGCGTAAATCGCCGCACGCGTGCTCTGGGCCGGCGGCGCTCCGCCGACGGGGTCGGCCTCGGTCACGAGCGGGATGTCCCCGAACAGATCGATCCCGTGCCAGTAGCTGAGGGCTCGGAGGAATCGCGCTTCAGCGCGGTACTGCTGGATCGTGGTCTTGAGCGCGCCGGTGATGCCATGCGCGGCGAGCGCATCGTCCGTCGTCTGGCGCAGGAATTCGTTGGCCAGGGCCGCCTGGAAGAAGACCCGGTAATACATCGACTGCGGGAACACGTTGAACGCGTTCCACGTCTGCGTGTTCATGTCGGGGATGCCGACATCGCCCCAAGCCAACACGGCTTCGTCGGTCGGCAACTCCTCCATTTCCCAGTAGAGCCGCAGATACTGGGAGAACCCGCCGTCGATGCCCTGGATGTCGGTGTTCCCGTCGCCGGACGTTTCCCCGCCCACGGCGAGTCCCGCGTACAGCTTGGCGATGAATTTCTGGTACGAGCTTGGATCGTTGAAGATGTTGGCGCTCGTGACGGTGCTTACCGGCTGGACGGTCGTAGTCGGTGCAGGAAGTCGCGGCCACGAACAGAAGGGCGGCGGAACTGGCGAACACCGTGCACGTTCTGGCGTTCATGTGTGTGTACCTTCGCGAATGGTAGGGTTCGAAGCCATTGGTTAGAACCGGACGCTCATGCCGCCGGTCCAGGTGCGCGCGCGCGGATAAATGTTGTTGTCGATGCCGTTCAGCCCTGCCGTCGGGTCCACGCCGCTGTACCCGGTGATGGTAAACGCGTTCTGCAACGCGCCGTACACGCGCAGCGGCTGGCCATGATACTGAAGCGCATAGCCGAGGGTGATGTTGTCCATCCGCAAGAACGACCCGTCCTCGACATAGTAATTCGATTGATACTGCGGCTGGGTAAACCCGGTCGTCAGCACCGACGTGTGCAGGTTGTACGGCGAGCCGCGCGTGACTTCCGAGTAAGTCCCCAGGTTAGAAGCCACATTGTTGTACACATAGTTCCCAAGCCACGCCCGAAGCGTGAAGCCCGCGTCCCACTTGCCATACGTCAGGAGCGACGTGTGTCCCAAAATCCACTTCGGCGCCGGGTCGTGGAACGGCTCGGGGATGGAGTCGGAGTACTTGCCCTGAAGCGGTTTGCCGTTCGCGTCGTACGTCTGCTTGAAGACGTAGAACGAGTTGATGGGCTGGCCCGGCTGCAGCACCTCGATCGTCGTGCCGACACCGCCCGCGATCCCACCGGTGAGGATCTTCTGTGCGCCGCCGCCGATCGGATTGATGCTCGTCAGCTGGTTGGAGTTGTGGGCCGCGTTGAAGTTGGTCGTCCAGCCGAGGCCACCACGCCCGCCATCGATCACACGGGCGTCGATCGCGAACTCGATCCCCGAATTCTTCATGCTGCCGATGTTGGTCGTCAGGAAGTTCGAGAAGTTGCTTCCGGCCGCGACAGGTACGGTGAAGATGAGGTCGCTCGTGCTCTTGTTGTACCAGTCGATGGAGCCGCTGATCCGTTGATCGTGGACGCCCCAATCGAGGCCGAGGTCGTAGGACTTGGTCTGTTCCCACTTGATGTTCGGGTCGACCGCGGCGGGGCGGATGGTGCTCACGAAGCGCATTGCCGAACTGCACCTGCGACTGAGCGTCGCCCAGCGTGTAGGCGGCGTACTGCTGATAGTTCGCAAACTGCTGGTTGCCCGTGATGCCCCACGACGCCCGCACCTTCAGGTCGGAGACCGACGAGTGTTTGCTCATGAACGGCTCCTGCGACACGCGCCATGCGACCGCAACTGCCGGAAAGTTGCCCCAGGCGTTATCGGGCCCGAACCGCGACGATCCGTCGCGCCGCACGCTGAATGACGCCAGGTAGCGGTCGTTCAGGTTGTAGTTGAGCCGCCCGAAAAACGAGATCAGCCTGCTCTCCTGGATGTTCAGCGTGTTCTGAACCGTTTGCGCCGCCGCAATTCCGTTGCTGCCGAGGAGACTGGTGCTGAGGTTCGACTCGTTGAGCGATGGATACTCGCCGTGGGACTTCGAATACGAATAGCCGCCCGTCAAATCGAAGCTTCCGGGCAGAACCGGCAAGCGATGAGACGTAGTTCAGATACGTCTCGAGCAGCGGGTTCAATTGGCTCGGGTTCGTCGTGAAGAGCGTGCCGCCCGTGCCGGCCTTCAACTGGGCGTGGAGCGCCGTCGGATTGAACGTCGATCGGTCCACCTCGGTGAGGTCGTAGCCGAGGTTGGCGTTGGCGGTCAAGGCATCGAGGAAAGGCATCCGATAGCTGGCCTGCACGTTCCCGATGCTCCGATAGGTCGTGCCCTTGTCCGTGGCCAGCCCGAGGATTTCCGCCGGGTTGTCCGCCGATTGCAGGCTGTTCCCCGGCCAGTTGTAGAAGCCGGTCGTGCTGGTCGGGTCGGTCACCGGCTGGGTCGGCCCCATCTGAGCGGCGTTGGACAGCACGCCGCCCGGCGCGAACTGATCGAGCGAGCGCGATCCGCGCAGATTGGTGTTCACGTCGAGGCGATCATCGAACAGCCGCTGTGAGTAATTCAGTCCCAAGCTGACTCGTTCGGTGCTGCTCGCCTTGATGATCCCGTCCTGATTGAGATAGCCGAGCGACAGTCGGTACGCGTTGCTCTGGCCGGCTCCCGACACCGAGAGGTTGTGGTCCTGGCCGACTCCCGTGCGGTCGATCTGGGCGAACCAATCCGTGTTGGCGCTCTGCAGCTGCTTGGCGTTCTGCGGCGCGTACTGCTTGACGGCCGCCGCGAACTGCGTCGCGTTCAGCATCGAGGGAAGCCGCGTCACCTGCGACGCCGACACGCTGCTCGTGTACTCGATTTGCGTCGCCCCCGGCCGGCCGGATTTCGTCTGGATGATCACGACGCCGTTGGCAGCGTTTGCTCCATAGATCGACGCAGCCTCGCCGCCTTTGAGCACCGTGATGCTTTCGATGTCGTTCGGGTTCAGGAAATTGAGGGGGTCGCGCCCAGCGGTCGCGAGCCCGCCGCCGGTGCCGATCGGCAAGCCGTCGACGACATAGAGTGGATCGCTGCTCGCGTTGATCGAGGTCGCGCCGCGAATCCGGATGGACATGCCGCCACCCGGCTCGTTGTTGTCGATGACCTGCACTCCGGCAACCTTGCTCTCGATGAGTTGCTCGGCGCTGACGATGCGGCCGGTATTGAACTCCTCTGCTGAAACCTTGGTCACTGCGCCCGTCACGCTGCCAGCCCGCTGCGTGCCGTATCCGGTGGAGACCATTTCGGAGAGCGCCACGGCCACCGCGTTGAGCGCGAGATCGCCGACGACCGTCTGGCCGGAGGCGACCGTTATCGCTCGCTTCCCGGGCGCATACCCCACGACCCTCGCCCGGAGCGTGTCCGCCCCAGGGGAGACCGCTGTCATCAGGTACGTGCCATCCTCGCGCGTATACACGCTTCGATTTCGGAACGTGACCAACGCCCCGCCCAGGCCTTGCTGAGTATTGTCGGCGGTGACGCGTCCCCGAATCGTACCGGTTCCCTGTGCGCAAACTGGCGCAGTCCCAATTGTTACCATGAACGCGCCGAGGACCAACTCGAGTCTTCTCATACGGAGTCCACTGGATTTGTGGGGGCACACCGGCCCCTGGATGGCGGCACGTTGAAGCCGCGATGCGGTCACCCGAGTTTTCGTGTCAGAACGGCGTACCGGAAGTGTCAACGTTTCGCGCGACGCCATGAATGGGTATGGCGGGCGCGAGTCTGTCAATACCCCGGCTGAGGCCGGAACAGCGCGGACGCACCGTTCGAGCGACCCTCCTGATCGCCGCGGCGTCGCGGAGCGGTTGAGAGTGTTGTCATTCTGAGCGGAGCGGAAGGGCGTCTAGAAGAATTTGTCGAGTAGTTCGTACGCCAACGGAAAACCGAACGTGGCAACGAGAAGACTGGAAAGCATCATCATCGAGTGCGTCACCCCAGAAGTGGATGGGGGACGCTATCCGGCCAAGCGCATCATCGGCGACAGGGTGTCGGTCGGCGCTGATCTCATCAAGGATGGCCACGACCTTCTCGCGGCACGAACGCTCTACAAAGGGCCCGGTGACGAGGCCTGGTCTATGGCGCCCATGTATTTCGATTTCGACAGCGATCGCTGGTACAGCGAGTTTGGCGTCGATCGACTGGGGCGATGGTCGTTCACCATCGAGGCGTGGACGGACGCGATAGCGACGTGGCGTCGTGGTCTCGAGAAAAACGTCGCGGCGGGCCAGGACGTGGCGAGCGATCTGCTCGACGGAGCGCAGCTTGCCCGCGGGGTAGCGAAGAGTGCGCGGTTCGGCCCGGCGCGTGCGTCGCTGCTCCTCAGCGCGACGTTGCTCGAGGATGGGCGCGACGTGGCGATCGAGGACAGGATTCAGCGCGCGCTCGACGACGAGTTCCTCGCGCTGATGGAGGAGCATTACCGCCCCCACGACCTGACGCTGCTCGGCCACGAGCTGGCGATCACCGTCGACCGCGACCGCGCACGGTTCGGCGCGTGGTACGAGCTCTTTCCACGTTCGCAGGTGTCGCCCGACGAAGTCGCCCACGCGCGACACGCCACCTTCGACGATGCGGCGGCGGGTCTGGGCAGAATTGCCTCGCTCGGATTCGACGTCGTGTACCTGGCGCCGATCCATCCGATCGGGCACACGCATCGCAAGGGCAAGAACAATTCGCTCACGCCCGATCCCGACGACGTCGGCAGTCCATGGGCGATCGGAAATGAGAACGGCGGCCACACCGCGATCGAGCCGGCGCTCGGCTCCATCGCCGCTTTCGACCGGTTCGTCGAAACGGCGCGCGACCTCGGCATGGAGGTCGCCCTGGACTACGCGCTCCAATGCTCACCCGACCATCCGTGGGTGAGCGAGCACCCCGACTGGTTTTTCATTCGCGCCGACGGATCGATCAGGTACGCCGAGAATCCGCCGAAAAAGTACCAGGACATTTATCCGCTGAACTTCTGGTGCGCCGATCGAGAAGGTCTCTGGGGGGCGTGCCGCGACGTGCTGCTCTTCTGGATCTCGCATGGCGTAAAGACTTTTCGCGTCGACAATCCGCATACCAAGCCGCCCGCCTTCTGGGAGTGGATGATTCACGACATTCAACGCGCGCACCCCGACGTGATCTTTTTCGCCGAGGCGTTTACCCGCCCCAAGCGGATGAAGAGTCTGGCCAAGCTCGGATTCACCATGTCGTATACGTACTTCACATGGAAGAACAGCGCGCTCGAGCTGCGCGAGTACCTCGAGGAGCTGACCCAGAGTCCCGCGGTCGAGTACTTCCGAGGCAACCTGTTCGCCAATACGCCGGACATCCTCAATGAGTATTTGGTAAATGGCGGTCGGCCCGCGTTTCGCGTACGGCTGTTGCTCGCCGGAACGCTCCTTCCCTCATACGGGATCTACAGCGGCTTCGAGCTCGGTGAGAACGTTCCCGTGCGCGAGGGAAGCGAGGAGTATCTCGACTCGGAGAAGTACCAGATCCGCGCCCGCGACTACTGCGCACCGGGCAACATCAACGCCGACATCGAGCGGCTGAACTCCGTGCGGCGCGAGCAGCGCGCGCTCCAGCAGTATGGCAACCTCTCGTTCCACGCGAGCGAGAATCCGACGATTCTTTTCTATAGAAAGGCGGCGCGCCACCGGTGGTGCAGTGGCCCGGACAAGAGCCAGTTGCCATCCCGCCGAAGATTGCCACGCAACTGGCGGAAGATGCGGGGCGGGTCGACGAAGGCGAATTGGCGAGTGACATCCTGGTCGCCGTCAACACGGATCCTGCCAATGTCCAGGAGGGCATCGTCCACGTGCCGATCGAGGACATGGGGATCGGCGACGACGAGCCGTATGTCGTGCACGATCTGCTGACCGGCGCGCGACATACCTGGCGCGGGGTGCGAAACTACGTACGGCTCGACCCGGCCGAACAGCCGGGACACCTGCTCGTCGTCGAGCGCACAGCAAAGTTCGACAACAGTATCAAGTAGTTCTTCGACGGCCCGCCGAGATGTTCTCGACGGGCCGTGCGTCCGATACACTTACGCCGGGACAGTGTGGCTGACCCGGGTCCCAACGCCTCGAGCGATCGGGTCGCCCGGATATTCATAGAAGCGTCCCGGCTGATTGCTTCGCTCACCGTAGCCGATGCCGAGCCCTTCCAGCGCATCGCGAACCTTCATCAGCGTCGGCCAGTCAAAGTTCTCGAAACCGACGTCGTTTGGAACGCCGACGTCCTTCCCGAGCTGCCCCTGGGCGAAACGAACCAGCGCGCGATGCACTGCCTCCGTACCCATCGCCTCGGCGCATAGTCGCGCGCCGAATTCTTCCCCGGCGCGTGCGTATGCGCTCACGCCAAGCAGGTAGAGGCTGATCTCGACGCTCTCGACGATCTCGAGCGTCGAGAAGAGCCCGACGCCGCCGTTTCCGAATGCTGCATCGGGGAACCAGTACGTCTTCGTGAGCGGCCTGCCGCCGGCGGCCGTGAGCGCCTCGACGTGATGGAACTCGGTCGTGACCGCATTGCGTAACACCGGGACGAACGCCTCGGAGGGAGTTCCGGCGGCGCGTTCGATCGCCGCGGTCACAAAGGTCACGCCGAGTTGCTCTTCGGTGACGAGGAAGTCGAGAACCTCCTGAAGTCCCTGGCGCGTTCCAGCGCTAGCCGCCCGCGCCGTTTCGGTGATGATGGAACCATGACAACTCCTTGCAGTGGAAGATGGTCGCGTGGTCGCCGAGAGAGAGCAGACATGCCCACTCGTGAACATCGACAAGCTGCGAATCCAGCGCGATCGACACCATTCACCGAAGTGCTGATCTTCTCATCATCGAATACACCGCTCACGGACTACGCCCTTTGATTGATGCGACGACCGAGTCGTCGGTCGCTGCAACGGCTCGACGTCAGCCGAGGGTGGATGATGCCACGGCGAAGGCGCGAGCGTCACTGCCTCGGTTCGGTCGTTCGCACCGAGCTTTTCGAGGATGTGGACGACGTGGACCTTTACGGTCGCTTCCGTTCGGCCGATCGCCGACGCGATATCGCGGTTGCTCTTCCCCTTGGCAATCTCGTTCAGGACTTCGAGCTCCCGGGCGGTGAGCTCGATCGCGGGGCTAACTCCGCCAGCCGCTGAGCCACCGCGGCAGGCAGAGACCTTCCCGCCTCGATGTACCGCGCGAATGGCGTCGGCCACCTGATTGCTCACGACGTCTTTGAGGAGGTAGCCTCGAGCTCCGGCCTTCAATGCGCGATGAATGTCGCCGTCGCCTTCATATGTAGTGAGCGCGATGATACGCGCGTCAGGAAACTCGGCACGGATCAGCGCGATCGACTCGGCGCCGCCCATCACCGGCATGCTCAAATCCATCAAGGTGACGTCCGGTCGATACGCTCTGAATAGTTCGAGCGCCTGGCGCGCCATCCGCGGCCTCCGCAACGAGCTCGATGTCGGGATACGCGGCGAGAAGCGCGGCCAAGCCACCTCGAAAGATGGGATGATCATCCGCGGTCATTACCCGGATCGAACCGACGCCGCGTGATTCGCCTCCGCCATCAGGGGTCTGGTCACTGCCCAAGTTCTTCATATGCAATAGTCGTCTGGGCGAAAGCGCAGAGGGACAATAGACCAAACGATTAGTCTTTTCTGCGCGGCGTCTCGCAGGGAAGCACGGCGACCACCACGGTTCCTCCGCCGCTCGCGGCGTCCCACGTCGCACTTCCCGCCGGCGCGCCGAGCCCGTTCGTGCATTCCCTGACTCAGACCCCAGTGGCCGTTTCGACGCGCTGCGTCTCCGTCGGACTGACGGAAGCCGCGTCCATCGTCGACGATGCGGACCGTGAGCTCCCGCGCGCCGTAGTCGATCTCGGTCGTGATCGTTCGCGCCTGGGCGTGACGCACCGCATTGGCGACCGCCTCTCGGCCAATGCGGAACGCTGCCACTTCGACCGTGAGCGGGAGCCGACGACGCTCGCCGGTCACCACCATTCGTATTTCTGGGCCCTGTTCGTCGGTGGATGCCTGAGCGCGCAGGAGCAACGCATCGGCCAAGTCACAATCGTCCAGATCTGGAGTTCGGATATCCCACACGCCGTCGCGCGCTTCTCGCAGCGTCTCGGCCGTGAGCGCGCGGACCCGCGCCGAGTGTTTCCGCGGCGACCCCGGTGGGTCTGGAAGCGCCAGCTCTGCGGCTTTGAGCTGCAGGGAGACTCCAGCGAAGCCCTGCAGCAGCGTGTCGTGTAACTCCTGCGCGATGCGCACTCGCTCGGCCAAGGCGGCGTCGTACTGCGACTTGAGCAGTTGCCTCGTTCGCCGGCTGCGTTCCGCTGAATCGCGAGCGTGGCAGCGACGGCGAGCAATGCGATGACGACCACGACGACGGCCGCGAACCACCAGCTTTCATACCACGCGGCAGAACACGGAACGTGAGGGCTGCCTCACCGGCGCTGGCCACGCCGTCGACACTCCATGCCCGCACGCGGAATGTGTAGCTCCCAGGACTGAGTCGAGGATAGCTCGCGAGGCGAGACGTCCCCGCTTCGATCCACGAACCGTCTGCACCGTCGAGCCGGTACTGGACTCGGGCATGTTCAGGGAGCACGCGCGCGATGGCGCCGAACCGCACGCTGAGTCGCTCTGTCTTCGCGGCGACGACGAGAGAGTCGCTACCTGTCGCGCGTCGGTCACCAATCCAGATTCCATCGATCCGCACTACAGGCGCGGTGCGGTCCGCGACGTCCGAGTCGGGTTCGTAGACGACGAGACCAGAAGGCGTCGCGGTCCAGACGCGTCCATCACCTCCGCGGACGCTGAGGGAGCGATAGTACCTCGCTTGCCTCGGCGTTGTGACTCCGTCCCATGGCTCGAGGAAGCGAACCGGTATCGAATCGCGCCCGCCGTTCGCCGCAGCGTTCAGCGCCGACAACGACACGCGCGCCATTCCAATTTCGCTGGTCACAAACAGGTTCCGGCCGGAAACGACGAGCACCGGATTCCTCCGCAAATTCTCCGCAAGCGCGGGAACGCGGACGACCGCCACAGCACCGTTCGCGATGCGCACGAGGCCCGAGTCGGTGCTCCCCCACATGGTGTCGCCGGCGGCCAGCGCGAAGTGGGAGATGCGGGGCGACCAATCCGTCGCGCTTTCCAAGAATTCTCATCACGCTGTCGCCGGTGAATCGAATACCAGCGTCGAATCCAAATCGGCGATCCAGATGTTGCCGCGAGAATCCTCGGTCATGGCTCGCGGCATCGCGTCTTCGACGCCGGGCAGCCGTACTTCGACATAGCGCCCATTGCGGATGCGCCCAAGCCGCCGCCCAGGATCGCGAGCCAAACGGCGCCGTCGCGCGCCTCGTGGGCGAGCCAGACTCGATGCGGAGGAAGTCCGTCTCGCACCGTCCAGCGCTCGAATTTGCCGTCGTGGTACTTCAACAATCCACTCGTCGACGGTCCGAGCCACACACCGCCTCCGCGCACCGTACCGACGACGTCGACAGGTTCCGTGATCGGAAGGTCGAGCGTCTGGCGATCGGTGGCGTGGCTGTGCGATCGAAGATTCCGCCACGGAGCCGGCTGATTCGGCTGTCGCCGGGGCCTCTGGCCCAGAGACCTCCCGTTTCATCTTCGGCCATGCTCGTCGCGGAAACCCACGGCAGCGCGTCGCCCTTGCCGACTGTCACGAACGCCGTCGGCCTGAGTCGCTCGATCGTGCCATCAGTGGTGCTGAGCCACATACCGCCGCCGTCGTCGGGAGCGATCGCTGACACGCTGATGTCGGAGAGTCCTTCGTCGCGACCGAATTGCTCGAACGTGCCGTTCATCTCTCGGAGCAATCCGCGACCCGTCGTCGCAAACCAGATTGCGCCGGACTGGTCTACCTTGACGTCGACACGGAGGTCGGCGTCGCCGCATCCCATGGAAGTCCGGGAGCAAGCAACTTGCTTGACCAATCGCCTCAATCCAGTTGCGGGTGAGGTAACCCAGAGCGTTCCTCGCCGATCCTGCAGAAAAGGTCGCACCGGACCCGGTAAGTCAGCCACCAGCGTGGCGCGGTCGCCGACGACGTGCCACAGACCATGCGACTGTAGGCCGATCCAAAGTCCCTGGCCGGTATCACGAGCGACTCGACTGATCCGCTCTCGAGGTAGCCCGTTGGGCCACGGGTCGCGTTCAGCGCGGTTGGATTTCAGTACGCGGAGTTCTCGGCCGCTGCCGGTGAGCCAGCGTCGTCCCAGGCCGTCGTCGACGACGACGAGCCCACGCCGGGCTCAGGGGAGTGGATCAGCGAAAAGCGTCCGTCCTTCAACGTCATCAACGCGTCGTCGGGTCGACTGAACCATATCGAGCTGTCCGGCCCAACGAAGTGGGGAACGATGAGACCCGATACTGCACCCCTGAGTAGCGGCGAGCTCGCACTGTCGAAACGACGTAGCTGCTGCCGTCGAACCGTATCAGGGAGTTTTCGCCGCCCAGCCAGAGATAGCCGTCGGGTCCTTTCACCATTGGGTGAAACGCGCCGATGGCAGCCCGTACTCGCGTTCCACGGTGTGTGTTGCCAATAGCGCAGTGGCGGAATGCCCGCTGAGCAGCTACACCGTTCGCGCGCCCAGCAATAAAACGATCGCGCCGAGCAGGCGTGCTCTTGGCATGCGGGAGGGTGTCGTTCCGGGAGTCAAGCGAGCTCCGCGCGCAAACTGCCCCCGTCGAAGATCGGATGCAAGCGAGGCGCCCGAAGTAGAGTGCCCCGATCCCATCCAAAGGAGCTAGAGCAAGACTCTCCTCCGTACGGATTCGGTCGTCTCCCGCTGCACGCACATTGCGCGCATGAAAACACACACTCTCGCGGGAACCGCCATTGCGGCCGCACTCATCAGCCTCGGAAGTCCCGGAAGAATCGCAGGACAGGTTCAGCCATATCCGACAAGTTTTCGCACACAGCAGATCGCAGACGAACGGGACCTCACTCTACGTTCGCGTTGGTGGGCAAGGACCCGCTGTCGTGCTGCTCCATGGCTACGGTGAAACCGGCGACATGTAGGTCCGCCTCTCGCGGTCAAATTGGCTACCGACCACACGGTGATCATTCCCGATCTGCGTGGCATGGGGGCTCTGGGCCCGGCCGGCTGGCGGCTACGACAAGAAGACGCAGGGTCACGACATCGCCGGTATGCTCGACGCGTTGAAGATCACGCAGGCAGATCTCGTGACGCACGATATCGGCAACATGGTTGGTTACGCGTTTGCGGCCGAGACGCGAAGCCGAGTGCGGCGATTCGTGCTGATCGATGCGCCGCTTCCAGGAGTCGGCCCCTGGGACGAGATCACCAGGTGCCATGCTCTCTGGCACTTCTCATTCTGGGGTCCGGACGCCGAGCGATTGGTGGCGGGCCGCGAGCGTATCTACCTCGATCGATTCTGGAACGAATTCGCCGCGACACGCACGGCATTTCCCGAAGCGTCGCGAGCGCACTATGCGGCACTCTACGCCAAGCCCGGGCGCGATGCACGCGGGCTTCTCCCAGTTCCAGGCGTTCGACCAGGACGTGATCGACAACCGGGCCTTTGGCGGCCGGGGGGAAGTTGACGATGCCCGTTCTCGCGGTGGGCGGCGAAGGGTTGTTCCGTTTGGAAAAACGCGCCGGGGGTGACGCGCCCGTCCGCGACGAGTTGTCCAAGGAGGGTATTGTCCGGCGATCGGGACACTGGATCATGGAGGAAAATCCCGACGAAACGGTCGCGCTCGTGACGCACTTTCTCGTAGCGGGTACTGTATCAGTATCCTCACATAAGAACTGACATGTTCTTGTCGCCACATCGATGTGCGTCGGTGATCGCGCCGCTATTCGTGCTCGCGGCGGTCGCGGCGAACGCACAAACGAGTCCGCGAAGACTGACCGTCGCGGAGATCGCCGGGCTGACGAAGGGAGGCGCCGGTGCGGGCACCTCTGGCGTCGGCGGAATCCGGACCACGGTTCTGTCGGGTGA
>CAWJXW010000010.1:0-389144 GCA_963846925.1 uncultured Gemmatimonadaceae bacterium
ATGTGCGAATCAACAGTCCGGAGCCGATCACGAGCGCCAGCGCGAGCGCGATCTCTGCACACCACGAGGGTCGAACGCACATGATGATTGGCACGTCTACAGCCGAGGCCCCGGTTCCGTCCCTCAGCGTACCGCTTAGATCCTGCCGCGCGGCCTGAAGCGCCGGCGCGACGCCGAACAGCAATCCGGTCACGAGCGAGACGAGCGATGGTGAACACCGCCAACCGCCAGTCTAACTGAATCGCGGCGCCGCCATCGCCCAGCGCGGGCAAATTCGCCGTGTTGATACGACATCAGCGAACGAATCCCGACGAGGCCGAGCGTCAACCCAGCCGCCCCGCCCGCAATTGAGAGCAGCACGCTTTCCGTGAGCAACTGTCGAATGATGCGGCCGCGGTCGGCGCCCATCGCCGCGCGAATCGCGAGTTCCCGTTTTCTCACCGTCGAGCGCACGAGCAGCAAATTGGCGACATTGGCGCACGCGATGAGCAGTACTCCCGCAACGGCCGAAATCAGGACGATGAGGACCGACTGCGAGTTTGCGAACGAAGACCTTCTGCATCAGCTCCACGCTGAAGGCTCCCTTCGGCCCGATCGAGCCAGGGAAGCGCTCGGGCGGTACGCGGCCGCCGATTGCGCCAGCTTTGCCTGTCTCCTGCGCGAGTGTCACGCCGGGCGCGAGTCGACCAGGCCACTCGGAAGTAGTGCGCCTGGTCCTGCGTGTTCGGATCGATTGGAAACATCGTCCACAAGTCCGGAGTGTCACCGAGGTCGGACTGGTCGAAGCCTGTTCCCGATGACACCGATGACCACGTACGGTTCGCCGCTGAGCGAGATCGTTTTCCCCACGATCGCTCGATCGGCCGCGAAGCGTCGCGTCCACCAACGATAGGAAAGGACCGCGACCTTGCCGGCGGTCGGAGAGATCTTCGGCGGTCGTGAACGTGCGCCCGAGCACCGGCGTCGCGCCGAGCAGGTGAAAGAACGGCGGACTGACCTGCTCGGTGGTGACCTGTTCCGGCGTGTCGCCGCCCGTGTCGTTCGACGAGAACGGAGCGGTATGCCGAGCGCGTCTCGCCGGCATCCGTCTGACGCCGCCAGTGCGCGAACTTGGCGGGCGACGCCGCCGGAAAGCTGTTCCCGTTCGGAGACGTGTTCATGAACAGCACGATCCGGGCCGGCGTCGGGAAGGGAAACGGGCGGAGAAGGACGGCGTTGACGACCGAGAAGACGGCGGTCGTGGCGCCAATGCCCAACGCGAGCGTCGCGACGGCGGCGATGGTGAAGGCCCGCTGCTGTCGGAGCGTGCGAAGACTGTACTTGAGGTCCTGGAAGAAATGCTCCACGGGCGTTCCCTGTCCTATGAGGAATGACGGATGTGCGCGTGATCGTCGGAACATACAGCCCGTCGGGCGGCCCGACCTGTCCCCCACGGATGCGGGCTTCGTTGCGGCAACGCCCTCAATCGACGTGCAACACCGTCATCATGCCCGAGCCGAGATGCTCGGCGATGTGGCAATGGAGCATCCACGCGCCCGGATTCGACGCGTCGATGAGCAGGTCGACGGTCGATCCCACCGGAATGAGCGCCGTGTCCTTCCATACGAGGTTCGTCGTCTGGACCCCGTCGCGCGCAATGACGAGCATCCGCTGGCCGTGCAGGTGAATCGGATGCTGCATCGGATGAAAGGACTTCGGATCGTTGAAGATCCTGAGCTTGAGGATCGACCCGCGCGCGACATGCCAATCGATGTCCATGTTCTCGCGGCCGGTGGCGTCGTCGCGAAGAATCCAGCGCACCTGCTTGCTCGTCGATAGCCAATTCATATCCGGCATTCCGTCTACCCACTCGACCGGCGCGTAGTACGCGGTATCGACGTTCATGAACTGCACCGTCGCGAGCGGTAGCGCATTCGTCGCGACGGTGAGCGTCAACGTCTTGTCGGGGGCTTTCGTGAAGTATGAACGATACCGATCGACGTCGCGCGCTACCTGCGTATTCGTCCGAAGCGTCGCGAAGGGCTTGGCATAGTCCGGTGTCGCCGGCGACGGATCGACGGTGACGGTACCCAGCGTGTCGACCTCCTGTGAGAACTCGCCGGCATAGTGGTTGATCGCCTGGATCGCGTTCACCACCGTGAAGCGACCGGCCCGATCGAACCGGACTTCGACGACGTAACGCTCGGCCGGAGCGATCACGACGCTCGGGACGCGTTCCTCGCGCTCGAACCGGCTGACATCGGATGCGACGACTTTGATCGGCGCGCCGCCGAACGAGAGGTTGAAGGTGCGCGAGCTGGAGACGTTCGTGATGAAGTACCGCACGACCTCGCCCCTCTTCGCGCGGAGCGTATAGCGCGGCTCGCCATTGACGAGCAACACGTTGCCGACACGCCCCATCAGAGCATAGTCCGGCGCCTCCTTGCCGAACGGGATCAGCGTGTCCCCGTTCACCAGCAGGTCATCGAGCAGCAAGCGTCTGCTCGCGATTCGCCGGCGAGTAGTAGTCGGGGGCCGGCGAATCGACGCGCAGGTTGCCGAACAGCCCCATCGCCTGCTCGATGTCTTCGCGCACGTGCGGGTGATACCAGTAGATCCCCGCGTCGGGGAAGTGAACCGTGTAGACGAAGTCGCCGCCCGGCGACGACGGAGTCCTGCGTGAGGCCCGGGACGCCGTCGAATCGATTGTCGAGGCGCACGCCATGCCAATGCACCGTGCTCGGCAAGTCGATGCGATTGTGGAAGCGCACGGTGATCGTCGCGTTCTGCGGCACGCGAATGAGCGGACCGGGCACCTGCCCGTTGAAGCCGTACATCGCGAACGTGTGGCCCTGGATGGTGCGACGGACGAACATCGCGGTGAGGTCGAGCGTGTCGCCGTCCGCGAGACGCGCGACCTGCGACGGCTTCGCCGCCGGAAGCTTCTTCAGATCGACGCCTTCGCCGGGGAGAAAGGACGTCACAGGCGGCGCGAGCCCGACGAGACCGGGGATCATCGGCATGCCCCTCGGCATCGGCACCGGCATCGGCATGCCCATCGGCATCGTGTCGCGCGCCGCGGCGGGTCGCGCCGTCGGCGACCTCGCGCTTCGACGAATCCACCTTCATGCCCGGCATCGAACCCATTCCCGGCATGGCTGGCATCGTGGTCGGCTTTGTCGGCGGCTTGGGCGGCGTCTGACACGACGCCGTGGCTGCGGCGCTCACGACGAAGATTCCGACGAGGAGCCACGGTGCAGCGCGCATCACGGCGGAATCCCTCGGAAGAGTGGATGCGAGAGGAACGACTGCAGCCATCCACTCGGGGAAGTGCCATGCAAGACGGTCGGTCCGGCGTGCGTCGTCGGCGTCGCGATCGACTCGGCGGTGATCACGAGCAGGAACTTGTTCAGTTCCGCGTGGCCCACGGTGTTCTGGCCGTTCGTGACTTCGCCGAGGCGGTCCCATTGTTTGAGATCCGTCGTCACCGCCCACGCGACATAGGCGCCGTATGCGCCGAGCGTAGACGGCGCCGGGAGACCCGGGCTTCGATCTGGACGTCATAGCTCGCGCGGCCATCGGCGGTTACCGCTACGCCAAACGGCGAGGATGCGAACACGAGGCGCGCCTGCCCCTTGGCGTCTGGCGCCTTGGGTGTGTTGAAGAGCGGAATATCGAACGGGCCCGCCGCCGCGGCGACCGCCATCGCCGCGACGAACGCGAGCCCCAGTCGAGTCATGCGACTCACGCGTCAGTCGTGCGGCACGACGGCCTTGACCGTCTTCTCAGGGCCGTGGTCGTAGTCCTGAACGCTGGAGATGTTCGGCATGCCGTAGTCGTGTCCATTCCAGCCCTTGAAGCCGTCCATCTTGAACAGCCAGAGACCGCTGCGCATGTCGGAGAGCACGATCAGCCCGTCGTAGTTGCGAACGTCGACGCCGAATGCGCCCTGTTCGACGCTGGTCGTGCTCTGCCAGCCGTTGTCGGGCGTGCCGCCGAAGCCGTGCTCGTGCTCGCACTCGCAGGTGAACCACGCCCCGTCCGTCTTCGGGTGCTTCGGATCCTTGAGATCAAAGATCTGTAAGCCATCCTCGTACGCCGAGACGAACACGTACGGCCAGCGCACCTCGTGGTTATGGGAAAGGTCGCGCCAGTCGGCGGTCCACGCGCTGATGGGGACGTCGATGTTCTGGGTCTTGCCCTGTTGTCCCGCGCTCAAGTCCCAAACGCGGAGCGGCGTGTACTGATATTCGGTCTCCGTGACGGCGTAATGCCCATCGGGCGACGGCGTAAAGGTGTGGGCGATGTCCATGCCCAAGCTCGTGATAGTGAAGAGCTGCTTCGGCGTCTCGGGCTTGGTCACGTCCCACACGGAATATCCGCCGAGTCCCGCGCCGTAGAACTTGTCCTGCTTGGTGGCGGGGTCGTAGCCGACATAGAAATCGTGGTACCCCCCGCCGCCGATCTGGCGATACGGCGTGGGATTCGGCACCTCGCCGACGAGCCACGAGCTCTCGGGCGCGCCGCTGACGACCTTCGAGAGGTCGTAGACGAGCGCTTTCGATTGATTGACGGTGGCAAAGTAGAGGACGCGTCCGTCGGAGTGCTTGTAGGCGAACGTGTTGTGGAACCCGCCCGGCGACTGCGGATATCGAATGCGCGCGACCACCTTCACCTTGCTGGCGTCGGGCAGTCCTGTGACGTCGAAAATCACCGCGCCAAGATCTGTGTCGGGGCTTCCCTGCATGAACTGGTACGACTGCGCGTAGTAGTATTTGCTCCCGATCTTGAAGTATTTGCCGTCCATCGCGCCGATGCCGCGGTGCAGTTCCGGATTCTCGATGGTCCATTCGTAGACTTTCTTCGGCGCCGACGTACTGCGGATGTCGTAGATCTGCACGTCGAAGTTGACGAAGCCGCAGAGGTAGACGTATGGCCGGTCGGGATCCTGTTCGAGTTCGATGTCGGCGGCCTTCCACGCGCCAGGATGCGCGACGACATGGGCCAGCGCGTGCACCTTCTCGGTGCCGTTGTGCTTGGCATCGGACGCCGGCAAGGCGGTCCCCGGGTCCTGGGCGGGCAGCACCGGAGCAAAGGCCAAAAGGGCAGGGACGGCCAACCATCGTAGCATTGCGGTCCTCGTCGTGAGTATGGGGTGTGCGCGGCTAACCGAGATGGACGACGTCGCGCAATTCGGAGTATGTGCGACGACGACAGGTGTCGCAACAACCGAAGGCTTCGCGCTGCGGTCGAAACGCCGTGACGGCTTCCTATTTGGCGGGGCGAACGAGGGCTGCCCGCTCGAGGCGTTTCGCGACGCGGACGGTCACGGCGCCACCCGCCATTAGACCACCCGACGCCACGAGGCCAAGCTTGGCAAGGGCGACGTTGACGAGCCACGGCGCACCGGCGATTCCGACGTGCGCAAACATCGCAACCGCAACCGCCCCGCCGACGGCTGCGCCGAAAGCGATCATGACCTTCCCTAGGCCCCTCATTGAGCAAACATACCCAGACGCGACCGAGTTTGCCCACCGTGTCTTACGCGGATACGCGCCTCTCTCTAACGCGAGTCGCGCCGCGGCGAGACCGCCGTTCGCGGTGCGAATCCTCGAACAGCATCGCCGCCGGCTGATCCGCGATCCCCATCTCTGTCGTCAGCGCGATGAGTCCACGTGCCAGTTCATGAAGCCGCGTTGGCGACAGCTTCTCCAGCCCTTGAATGAGCAATTCGGTCGGCGCCGGCGACTTCGCTGTGCTCACCGCCCGGCGCCCTCGCGCCGTCAGCACGACTGACGCGCGGCGCCGATCGTCCCCAGACGCCTCACGACTCACATAGCCGGATTCCGCGAGGCGATCGACGATGGTCGCAACCGAGCTCCGATCGGTCATCGTCGACCTGGCGAGATCGTTGATCGAGCAGCCCGGCGTCGAGTCGACCGCGGCTAGCACGAACATCTGGGCCGCGCTCAATCCCGTCGCGAGCTCGGTGCGACGCGCGACGACGCGCAGTTCACGCAGGATGCGTCGAAAGGCATCGACTGCGTCGGAAATGTCCGGCGTCGCCTCGGTGGTCACCCTCGAGCGTGCCTTTTTCATTGATTGATCCGAGCAACGAGGAGCCGAAGGGCGTCGTCGTGCATCGCCGCGTCGCAGCCAGGAGGTCTGGCTGCCCACGCGTCGGCAGCAGCCTGCAGCAACCGGTCGGCCTCGGCCTCGGAATCTACGCGCTGATGGGGCGCGCGACGTATCGGCGGCGGCAACAGTAAGGCTCTCGCCGAGTCCAGCGCCGCCGTTGATGCCCGACCGCACGACGACACCGCGGAGAGCGCCCGCGCGAGGAGCGCGCGACTCCGTGCCAATCGCTCGCTTGCCTCGAGGCCTAGCGCCGTGGGATCGAGGGCAAGGACGGTGTCCAGAAGCGAGAGACGGCCGGAGCTTTTCGTGTCAGCGGGACGCAACCGCACCGCTTCAGCGAAATCGGCGCGCGCAGTTCGCAGGTTGCCAGCCGCGATCGCCGCTTCGCCCAGACCGGCGTAGGCCTCGCCGTCGGTAGGGTCGTGCCGGAGCACTTCGCGAAACATGTTGGCTGCGCGCGCCGGAGAGCCGGCGAGAAGAAACAAGTTGCCTAAGCGCCTGCGCAGCGCCACGCTGTCCGGCGACACCTCTTCAAACGGCAGCAACTCGGCGAGCAGCTCGCTTGGCACGCCGTGCTTCGCGAGCAGATCGATCAACTCGAACCGCGCCCGCCTCCGCCGCTCGACCGAGTCGGCGCCCCAACGACCGAAGATCGCGCGGTGCAGATACGCCTTGGCGTCCGCGGTCCGTCCTTCACGGACCATCACATGCGCCATCGTGAGGTTCACAGCACCGTCGTTCTCCGCGCGCTCGAGCAAGGCTCGCAGAGTTGCTTCCGCTTCTGCGGTCCGTCCCTCCTGCAACATCGCCTCGCCGAGCGCAAGCGCGTAGTTGACGTTCGATCGATCGATGCTCACGGCCGTCCCAAAGTGATCCGCCGCCTCCGATGCACGTCCCGAACGCAGGGCCGACACACCGCTCTCGTACTCGGCGGCGGCTCGCGCCGCGGACTCGCCTTGATCGAGGTGCGCGAGAAATAGATCGAACGACAGGACCAGCCCGATCAACACGACGATGCCCGCAATCGTGCCCATGAAAATGGACGCGTTCGCAACGCGGAACTGCGTGGTCGGGTGGAGGCTCGTATCAGTCATCGCCACGGCGGGCAAGGTCGGGAACCTCGTCGACACGCTCCACGCCATACACATGGAGAATGTCCGGCAGCGTCACGACGCCCAGCATCGTGCGAACGTTGGCTCGGCTCACCACCGGCAGTACCGTGTGTCGGGTCGATCCCATGCGCGAGAGAGCGAGTCCCAGGGGATGATCGCCGTGGACGTGCGGCAGTCCACCGTGGTCGGCGTTGGTGATCGTGTCGAGTAGCTGTCGCACCGGCACGGATCCTCGACCGTCGGAGGCAGCGGCGATGATGTCCGAGGTTCGGACCATTCCCAAGAGCCCGACCTCATCAGCGACCGGCCATGATCCAAGAGCCGAGCCACCGATACGACGGCGCGCTTCTTCGGAAGGCAATTCGGGCGCGAGTGGCGATGGCGCCGCCGTTGTCGCCGCGCTCACCCGCAGCTGTCGGGACATCGTGCGGAACTCACCGCTCGGCAGATGCAGTCCATCCTGGCGCGCGAGGGCTTCGTAGATCGGGTCTCGCTGGAACTTCTGTGAGATGTAGAACGCCAGCAGGTTCGAGATCATCAGCGGGACGATGATCGTGTAGTTGCGCGTGACCTCGAAGATCATGATCACCGACGTCAACGGCGTGCGGATGATCCCAGCGAACGCGGTGCCCATGCCGACGAGCGCGTATGCGCCGGGGCCGGCGGTCGTCGCCGGCAGAAGGCTGTGCGCGACCTGCCCGACGGCTCCCCCCATCATCGCACCGATGAACATGCTCGGACCGAAGATGCCGCCCGCGTTCCCCGACGCGTAGCACATCGCAGTCCCCACAATCTTGAGCGCGGCAAACAGGACCAGCGCGTGCAGCACCAAGTCTCCGCTCAGGGCGCGATCCACTTGGTCGTACCCGACGCCCATCACCTGCGGCACGAAGTAGCCAATGAGACCGATGCACAGCCCTCCGGCTACCGGTTGCAACCATACTGTCGATCTTGGAAGGCGTGCGAACGCCTTACGGAGCTGGAGGAGCAACCGGACGAACACGACGGAGCCGAGCCCGCCGATGATGCCAAGGACGACGTAGACGAGCAGCTCCGACGGATCGACGAGATGGTACGCGGCAACGTGGAAGAGTGGTTCGTCGCCTAGCACGAGGTGCAGGACCATCCAGGACGTCGTCGAGCTGAGGACGACGGACCCGAGGATCGGCGCATGCATGTCGCCCATGATCTCCTCGAGCGAGAAGAGCACAGCGGCGATTGGCGTGTTGAACGCGGCGGCAAGAGCAGCCGAAGCCCCAACGGGCACCAGCCAGCGGACTTGCGGCGTGCTCAGGCCGAGCCGGCGAGCGATGACGGACGCGATGCCCGATCCGATGTGTACCGACGGTCCTTCGCGTCCGAGTGCGATGCCGCTCGCCAGCGACGTCGAGCAGAGGAAGAACTTGCCGAGGACGGTACGGAGAGAGATGTGGCCGTCGTTGATGAAAATGGCGGCGCGCGTCTGTGGAATGCCGCTGCCGCGCGCTTCCGGAAAGAAGCGATAGAGGAGATACCCCGTGATGAGCGCGCCGAGCACCGGAATGACGACCCGCCGCCCGCCCGCGCCGCCTGGCGGAAACATGTGCGCCGCCAGACGCCCCGTCAGCAGAATGAATGCGACGACGACGAGGCCAACGAGCGCGCCGATGAGAAGGCTGAGCGCGAGGGCGAGACGATCCTCGCGCCGGCGAAAGTCCTCGACCAGCGTGATGAGGCGTTCGTACCACCTCGTCTCCCGGGATTCGTCCAGAATTGCTGTTGTCTGAGTCAGGTGCCGCTCCGGCGATTTGCTCTCAAGGCAGGAGATGGTCGCCGGCAGCGGTAATCACAACCTCGTCGCGGCGGTTCTGACTCCAGCACGACTCCTCGTGGTCCGTGCACACAGGGCGCTCGAGGCCGTTCGAGATCGTCGTCATGCGGTTGGCGGAGATGCCACGCTCCTGGATGTAGCGCTCGACGGCGGCGGCGCGGCGCATACCCAATGCCAGGTTGTACTCATCGGACCCGCGCTCGTCGGCGTTCCCTTCGATGCGGAGTTGCAAGCTCGGATTGTCGCGCAGGATCTCCACCTTCCGCTCCAGCAACGCCGTCTCGCTCGCGCGAATCTCGTCGCGATTGAAGTCGAAGTGTACCGGCTGGCGCAGCGCGCGGCGCGCGTCCTCGGCGGTGCGCGCCGCGGCCGCCGCCCGACGCAGACTGTCGGCACGGGCGTTGGCTCGTGCGATCGAATCGCGTCGCGCCGCATCGGCGGCGGCGCGCGCACGCGCGGCGCGGTCGTCGTTCGCGTTGACTCCGGTGGTCGTGAATGCCGGCGTCAAGGCGGCCGGCGGCGGTGCGTGGTGACAGCCCGCGACTCCGGCGAGGGTGAGGGATGCGACACACGACAGTGTTCTGATCTGCGACCGCATGATGGCCTCCGTTCCAGACCGTGACGAGCGGTGCGCCTCACCGGCCGGCGCGAGTGATTGACATACGGGGTCGACCCCGTATCATACGGGGTGTACCCCATATTATGATCACGGGTCCGGAGCCGCAACCGAGCCGACGCTGGGCTCAATCTTTCTTTGTGCTGCCGTGAGAATTGCGATCAATGGTGCCGGGATCGCCGGGCCGACGTTGGCGTACTGGCTCGAGCGTACCGGACACGAGGTACTTTTGGTCGAAACCGCACCGGTCCTCCGCACCGGCGGTTACGTCATTGATTTCTGGGGCATCGGGTACGACATCGCCGAGCGGATGGGGCTCCTCCCTCGCATTCGTGGGCTCGGCTACCAGGTGCGGGAGGTGCGTTTCGTCGACCGGACTGGCCGCAAGTCGGCCGGGTTCTCCGCGGAGGTCGTCGCGCGCGCCATGCGAGGACGGTTTACCAGTCTCCGCCGATCAGACCTCGCCGCGACGATCTACAGCGCGTTGGACGGACGAGTCGAAACGATCTTTGGCGATTCGATCGCCGGCATCGAAGATCGCGGCCGCTGCATGCGCGTCACGTTCGATCGCTCCCGGGCGCGTGCGGTCGACCTCGTCGTCGGCGCCGATGGTCTGCATTCGCGCGTCCGGCGGCTTGCCTTTGGCGCAGAAGCGGACTTTGAGGCGCCACTCGGGTATGCCGTTGCCGCGTTCGAGGCCGAGGGGTACCAGCCCCGCGACGAGTTGACCTTCGTAACCTACGGCGTGCCGGGACGACAGATCTCCCGATTCGCGCTGAGAGGCAATGCGACGCTCTTTCTGTGTGTATTTCGCGAAGAGTACTTGAGCGCGAACTGGCCATCGAACGCCGAAGAGCGTCGGGCCGCATTGAACGAGATCTTCGCCGGACTCGGTTGGGAATGCGACCGCGCGCTCGCCGCGCTGGAGGTCGCCGACAATCTCTATTTCGATCGCATCAGTCAAGTCCTGATGGATCGATGGACGAGCGGCCGCACTGCGCTCATCGGAGACGCCGCGTCGGCCGTGTCCCTTCTCGCGGGCGAGGGTATCGGACTCGCGATGGCACAGGCATATGTACTCGCGGGTGAGCTTCACAGGGCCAGCCAGAATGCCGCCGCAGCCTTCTCGAGCTATGAGAGACGCCTGATGCCATTTCTGAGACGCAAACAAGCGGCGGCGGCGCGGTTCGCCTCGTCTTTCGCGCCGCGTACTCGGGGCGGTATTCGGCTTCGCAACGTTGTTGCCGGCTTACTGCGGATCCCCCTTGTGGCGGAGATCTTCCTCACCCGAGACTTGCGTGACGACATCACGCTTCCGGACTACCGACTGTAACGAATCCCCAACGGCACCCGAGGCCTTGCCAGGCCCCAGTGGCCGCCCGGAGCGTCGCTGGATTCAACGCTTAGTGAGCTAACCCACCGTTTGATAGCGGTGGACTTACGCGTGGCAGCGATCGCACGGGCTTGAGCGAGTGTCCGCCCTGAGCCCCGTCGTCGCTCGAGCTGTTTCGCGCGCTCCTCGGCGAGCGAACGGCGTCCAGCAATGGACGCCGTTCGTCTCTTGCAGAGGGAAAATCGCTCTCCGACTCGCAGAGCGGACGCGACGTGTTCAGCTGCTCTTCGCGGCCTTGATCGCCGCGGCCAGCTTGTCGTAGCCGTCCTGGGCGAGCGCGTTGAAGCGCGTATCCTCGTACGCAATCTTGCCGTCCTTGCCGATCACGAACACCGTGCGCTTGAAGTATGGACGAGCCGCGCCCTGCGAGCCGTACTTGGTCGCCACGTCGCTCTTGGTGTCGGCGATCATCGCGAACGGGAAGTGCGCATCCTTGGCCCAGCTCGAATGCGACTGGAGGCTGTCGACCGACGTCGGCAACACGACGACACCGTCACCGAACAGCGAGGTGTACTCATCGCGGAACTTGTTCAACTCCGCGGTGCAACCCTGGGAGCGGTCGGCCGGGTAGAACGCGAGCACGACGACCTTGCCGTGAAGCGCCTTAAGCGACATAGGGATCGCCTTGCCGGTCGAGTCGGTCGCCGTGGCCGTGAAGTCGGGAGCCATGTCGCCCGCGGCCGGAAATGCCGCAGCGGCGGGTTGGCCTGACTGAGTCGGGGCGCCCTGCGCGTGCGCCGCAGCGGCGGCACCGACAGCGACGACGCCGGCAAAAGACACGAGAAATGCTCTGTTCATAAACTCCTCAAAGTGGTCGGTCGGCATAGAGTCGCGCTCCGTCCGCGGAACGCATCAAAAACCCAACCGTAATATCACGACCCCTACCAGTTTGCCTGCGCTTTCGCGCGCATCACGTCCTGGCTTGTGCACCGCGAAGGTTCCGGCTAGTGGACCATCGCGTCGCTCGCAGAGAGGAACTGCAGCAGCGATCGAACGCTCGTGGCCTCAGCGGATTCCATCAAGCGGTCGGCGGTAATCAGCGCCTCTGAGATGTTGCCGCGCGGCAACACGCCGGCGGCGCGCTTCCTCCAGCGCGTTGAGCATCGTGGCAACGTCGGCGACATAGCACACGAGATGATCGGCGAGCTGCGCGGCGCGCAGCGAATCGGTGTTGGGAATGATCGCCTCGGCGCGCAGCCGATCCACCAGCGCGTTGCACAACGACGGAAGCTCGCGCAACAGACTGGCCGCCACGTCGGAGAAACCTGCCAAACGCGCGGCGACGTCGGGGGACTCGGCGCGCCATGCCGCCACCTCGCGTTGCGCCGACGTGGCTCGGTTCAACCAGAGCGAAAACGTCGAACCCGAGCCGGCCTCGCTCACGACAGTGAGATCGCCGCTCATGAGCCGCGCGAGGCGGCGACTGATGGTGAGACCGAGCCCGGAGCCGTCGGCATTCCGCGTCGGCCCCGCTTCGACCTGGACGAACGGATCGAAGATCGACGAGATGCGGCCCCGCGGTATCCCTATGCCGGTGTCCGTGACGCGCAACACGAGCCACGGCCCCGAGCCGGGGAGACGAGCATCGTCGTCCGGTTCGTCGACTGTCTCGCAGCGCACCGCAACCGTGCCGCCCGGCGGCGTGAATTTGATGGCGTTGTTCAGGAGATTGACGAGGATCTGTCGAACGCGATCGGGGTCGCCCTCGAAGACAGGAGATCGCCGGCGCAGGCCGACCATCCAGGCGCATGCCGCGGCTGTTCGCCGAGCGCTGCACGAGCGTGAGCGCCGATTGCACCACGTCGTCGCATGCGCGCCGCCTCGGCGTGCAGGGAGAGACGTCCCGCCTCGACGTGGGCGAGGTCGAGCACTTCGTTCACGAGAGCCGAGGAGGTGCTGTCCACTGGTCGTGATCCGACCGATCTGCTCTCGCTGCTGGGTCGTCGAGCGCGCCGCCGATGCCGAGATCGAGCAGCTCGGAGTAGCCGATGATGGCGTTGAGCGGCGTGCGGAGCTCGTGGCTCATCAACGCGAGAAACTGCGACTTCGCGCTGGCTCGCGGCCTCGGCCTCCGACCGGGCGCGCCGTTCGCGATCGAGCTGTTTCGCGCGCTCCTCGGCGCGCTTGCGATCCGAGACGTCGCGCAGGGAGACGATCCGCGCCGGCTTCCCATTCCAGTCGACTTCGACGACGCGGAGCTCGGCGGTCACGGCTGAAACCGCCGGGGCGCACGACATCCACCTCCGTCTTGTCGCTCGCGACGACGGGGAAGCCGAGGTTCCAGCCCGATCAGTCGTCCCAGCGGGCGACCGAACAGTGCCTCCGCCGCCGGATTGGCGAACCGAATGATGCTCGTTCGTCGCCGATCGATGACCACGGCGTCGATGATCGACGCGATCGATCTGTCTGCGGACCCGGTCCTCGCCGACCGCGGGTCGTGTCTCCGGCAACGTGATTGAGGGCACAAAGGGCTCTGTGCATCGCTGCACGCATAGTCAACCTGCGTGCCAGAGCGCGGGCGCTCTGGTCCAAAATGTGCAAACGGTGACTGGGCCAGGACTGGGCCGACGAACTTCGACATGACGCGAGCGACGCGCGACTGTCGACATCTCGTACTGAAGCTGTACATCTGTGGAGCGAGCCCGCGCGCCGAGCGCGCGGTGGCGAATCTGCGTCACATGTGTGAGACACGATCTCCGGGCGACTACAGCCTGGAGATCATCGACGTGCTCGAAGCAGCCGGACCTCGCCGAAGAGCGATCGGGTGCTCGCGACGCCGACGCTGATCAAGCTGCTTCCGCTGCCGCTGCGGCGAATCATCGGCGACCTGTCCGACAAAGGCGAAGTTCTCCTCGCGCTCGAAGTTCGCGCCGGTGAGCCGCGTGCCCCGGAACTGACCGTTCCCCGACTTGGCTCCCGGCAGGCGCCATCGAGCTGACCATGGAAACCGCGGAAACTGCCCCGACCACGCGTCGCCCGATCGAGCTCGTCGAGAAGCTGCCGACGGGAATCGCGAGCTTCGACGTCATCGCGAAGGGCGGCCTTCCGAAACACCGCACGACGCTCGTCTCCGGCACGGCGGGCAGCGGCAAGACGGCGCTCGCCGATGCAGTTCCTCGCCGCCGGCATCGCAGCGGGCCAGCACGGCGTGCTCGTGACGTTCGAGGAATCGATCGCCGACATCCGCACAGAACATGCGCGGCTTCGGGTGGGATCTCGCGGCGTGGGAGCGCGAGGGCAGTTCGCGGTCGTCGACGCGTCGCCCGATCCCGAACATCGAGACCGTCGAAAGTGGGAGCTTCGACCTCGGCGCGCTGCTCGCGCGCGTCAAGCGCGCGGTCGAGCGCGTGAACGCGGAGCGCGTGTCGGTCGATTCGCTCGGCGCGGTGTTCACGCAGTTCTCCGATCAGTCGATCGTGCGCCGCGAGCTGTTCCGCATCGCGTGGGCGCTGAAGTCGATGGGCGTCACGGCGCTGCTCACCGCGGAACGCACCGAGGACTACGGACCCGGTCGCGCGGTTCGGCGTCGAGGAGTTCATCGCCGACAACGTGATGATTCTGCGCAACGTGCTCGAAGGCGAGAATCGCCGGCGCACGATCGAGATCCTGAAGTTCCGCGGCACCGACCACCAGAAGGGCGAAGTACCCGCTGACGATCGTCGCGCAGACGGGCGTCGTCGTCATGCCGCTGTCGGCGATGCAGCTCCGGCAGAAGTCGTCGGACGTGCGCATCTCGTCGGGCAACGCGGAGCTCGATCGAGATGTGCGGCGGCGGATTCTTCCGCGATTCGGTCATTCTCGTCTCCGGCGCGACCGGGCACCGGCAAGACGCTGACGGTCGCGCAGTTCCTCAAGGGCGGCGCGGCGATGGGCGAGCGCTGCCTGCTGCTCGCGTTCGAGGAGAGCCGCGAGCAGCTGTTCCGCAACGCGAGCGGCTGGGGCATCGACTTCGACCGCATGGAGCGCGACGGGCTGCTGCGCGTCGTCTGCGAGTATCCCGAGACCGAGGGCCTCGAGGACCGGCTGCTCATCGATCCAGCGGATGATCGAGGAGTTCAAGCCGAGCCGCGTGGCGCTCGACAGCCTGTCGGCGCTCGAGCGCGTCGGGCACGATCAAGGCTTCCGCGAGTTCGTGATCGGCCTGACGTCGTTCATCAAGCACCAGGAGATCACGGGGCTGTTCACGGCGACGACCGCGTCGCTGATGGGCGGGACGTCGATCACCGAAGCGCACATCTCGACGCTCACCGACTCGATCATCCTGCTGCGCTACGTCGAGATGTTCGGCGAGATGAAGCGCGGCATGACGGTGCTCAAGATGCGCGGCTCGATCCACGACAAGCGCATTCGCGAGTTCAAGATCGACGCGACGGCATGCACCTCGGCCCGCCGTTCCGGAACGTGACCGGCATCATGGCCGGCACGCCGGCAGGGAGTGAGGGGGGGACGAAGAGGGCCTGCGGCGTCGCGCGGCGGCGGCGGACGGAGGGGTGATCCAGCGCCGCCAGTCGGACCGGAGGGAAGAATTGGCGTAGCGGTGCCAACGAGAGCGACCGGTTGAACGAACCCCGATCCGACTAGCGCAATCCCGTGCAGCATCCCGGGCTCGACGCTATGTTCTCGCGAAACGTGGGGACGGGTTCGTCGTTCACCTAGCTCGCGAGGATCGCTCATGCGCAGCACTGCCTTTGTGGTCTCAGGTCTCCTTCTGGCCGCATCCGTCGCCGCCCAAACACCTGAGCAGCTCAAGGCTCTCCGCTGGCGTTCGGTGGGGCCGGCCAACAACGCGGGCCGCGTCTCCGTGGTCGCCGGCGTCCCCGGCAACCGCGACGTCTACTACGTCGCCGGCGCGAACGGCGGGATCATCAAGACCACCAACGGCGGCATCACCTTCAAGCCGATCTTCGACAAGGAGCCCGTCGCGTCGATCGGCGCGATCGCCGATTGCGCCGAGCGATCCGAACGTCATCTACGTCGGCACGGGCGAAGAGAACCCGCGCAACAACGCGTCGATCGGCGACGGCATGTACAAGTCGCGTCGACGCCGGCGAGCACTGGACGCACATCGGCCTCGAGCAGAGCGACAAGATCGCGCGCATCGTCATCGACGCGAAGAACCCGGACGTCGTCTACGCGTGCGGGCTCGGGCGCGAGTGGGGGCCGAACGAGGAGCGCGGCGTCTTCAAGACCGTCGACGGCGGCAAGACGTGGAAGAAGGTGCTCTACGTCGACTCCGCAGACCGCCTGCTCCGACATCGCGGCCGACCCGGGCAACTCGAACATCCTCTACGCCGGCATGTACACGTATCGGCGCTGGGCGTGGCATCTCGAGTCGGGCGGCGGCAACACGGCCGTGTATCGGTCGGTGAACGGCGGCGACACGTGGGAGCGGCTGTCGGGCAAAGATCGCGAGCGCGGCCTGCCGAAGACGGACATGGATCGCATCGGCATCGCGGTGGCGCCGAGCGATCCGAGCGATCGTGTACGTGATCAGCGAGACGAAGAACGAGGGCGAGCTGTGGCGCTCGGACGACGCGCGGCGACCATTGGCGCACGGTGAACCGCGATCCGAACATCAACTTCCGTCCGTTCTACTACGCCGACATTCGCGTCGATCCGCAGAATCCCGAATCGAGTGTTCTCGCTCTCCGGCTCGTCTGTACATGTCGGAGGACGGCGGCGCCGAACTTCCGCACGATCGCCCGCGACGTGCACGGCGACCATCAGGCGATGTGGATCGACCCGACGAACCCGAAGTACATCCTCGAGCGGGTCGGACGGCGGCTGGCAGGTGAGCTACGACGGCGGCAAGAACTTCGAGGTCGTGAACAACTTTCCGTTCACGCAGTTCTACCACATCAACTACGACATGCAGCAGCCGTACATGGTGTGCGGCGGACTGCAGGACAACGGCAACTGGTGCGGCGCCGAGCCAGACGCTGTCGGGGCAGGGGAATCGAAAGAACGACTGGTTCACCGTGTCGGGCGGCGACGGGTTCTTCACCGTGCCGGTGATGGACAAGCCGTGGCTCGTCTACTCCGACGCGCAGGGCGGGATGATCAACATCACCGACACGCGCACCGGCACGCAGAAGACGATCTACCCGTACCCGAACCGCGTCGGCTCGGTCGGCGACGCGATGATCGCGCACAAGTATCGCTTCAACTGGAACTCGCCGATCGCGCTCTCGCCGCATGAACCCGAAGGTCGTGTACTTCGGCGGCAACGTGCTGTTCAAGTCCACCGACTACGGCATGTCGTGGCAGGTCGATCTCGCCGGATCTCACGACGAACGATCCGAAGAAGCAGGAGAGCTCCGGCGGCCCGATCGTCGTCGACAACACGGCGGCGGAGTTCCACTGCACGATCATCACGATCGCGCCGTCGCCGCTCGACTCGAACGTCATCTGGGTCGGCACGGACGACGGCAACGTCCAGGTGACGCGCGACGGCGGGAAGACGTGGAGCAACGTCTTCACCAACGTGCCGGGCCTCAAGCCGAACGCGTGGATCCCGACGGTCGACGCGTCGCACTCCGACGCCGGCACGGCGTACGTCGCCGCCGACCACCATCAGGACGACGACTACGCGCCGTACGCGTTCATGACGACGGATTACGGCAAGACGTGGACGTCAGATCACCGGCGACCTGCCGGCGTCGGCGGCCTGGGTGCACGTCGTGCGCGAGGATCCGCGCAACCGCAACCTGCTCTACATCGGCACCGAGATGGGCGTGTGGGCGTCGTGGGATCGCGGCGTCGCACTGGGTGTCGCTTCGCGGCGACCTGCCCGTCGACTCCGGTGCGCGACATCCAGGTCCACCCGCGCGACAACGATCTGCTGCTCGCGACGCACGGCCGCGGGCTCTACATCATGGACGACATCTCGGCGCTGCAGAACCTGGGCGCGGCCCAGACGGCCGACGCGACGCTGTTCGACATCCGCCCGCCGACGCGATGGGTCGCAGTGGAGCCGCGACGGCAATCTCGGCCAGAAGAAGTGGACGGGCGAGAATCCGCCGGCGGGCGCGCTCATCACGTACTACCTCAAGGCGCAGCCGCCGGGTGAGGTGAACATCACGATTTCCGACAAGGACGGCCGCGTCGGTGCGTCGCATGCGCCGCGTGGCCGACGATGCGGGACTGAATCGCGTGGCGTGGGATCTGCGCACGGATGCGCCGGCCGGGACCGCCGGCGGTGGACGCGGCGGACGTGGCGGCGGCGGCGGGGCGCAGCCCGGCGCGGCGCCGATGCCGGACACGTCGCTCGCCGCGGTCCGCGCGCGTCGAGCCGCGGCGCGGAGCTGATGCCGAGCAAGCCGGTGGCGACGAAGGTGGCGGCGGCGGCGGCGGACGCGGCGGCGGCGGCGGCCTCGACGTGCTGCCCGGGACTTACACCGTCGCCGCTGTCGGTGAACGGGAAGCAGCTCACCAAGACCGGTGCAGGTCAGCTCGATCCGCGCTCCGACATGACCGCGGCGCAGCTCGTCGACGCAGAACCAGACGGCGGCGCAGCTCAACGACATTCTGGCGCGCGTGAATCGCGTCATCACCGGAGCGGACGATCTGCTCGCGCAGTTGACGTCATTGCAAACACAGTTGCGCCGCGAGCAAGGTGGAGGCGGGTCGCTGCAGCAAGGACAGGTGCTCGGCGACGTCGACGGCGACGATCAAGGATCTGCGCCACTTCCGCGACTCCGTGCTCGCGCGTCCGTTGCCGGGACTCGGCTACCGGCAGTACCCGCGGCTGCGCGAGGAAGCACAGACGGTGTCCGGGATGGTGAGCCGTCCGATGATGCCGCCGACGGCCGGCGAGCTGCTTCGAATGGACGAGCTGCGCACCGAGGCCGATCAGGCGCAGGCGCGGCTGGATGCCATCGTCTCGGGACGTGTCGCGAAGATCAACCAGTCGCTGGCGGGCACGCCGCACGTGATCACGCCGTCGAGGCCCGTAATACCGTAGAGAGTGCGGAGGACGGGGAGCGGCGGACGGAGACCGACGGACGCAGAGGGAGGAGGACGGCCCCGCGAAACTGCTCGTTCTTAGCCGCCTCGAGGCAGACGCAGCGTGAACGTCGAGCCCTCGCCGAGCACGCTCTCGACCGTGAGGTCGCCGCCCATCGTGCGGGCCAGATCGCGGCTGATGGCGAGACCCAGGCCGGTGCCTTCGGTCGCGCGGGAATAGCCCGTGTCCACGCGTACGAACGGCGCGAAAATCTGGTCGCACTTTTCGCTCGGGATGCCGCGGCCCGTGTCGCTCACGTGGAAGAGCACTGCGTCGTCGGCGGCTGTGACGGTCACGCGGATCGTGCCCGGGCTCGGCGTGTACTTGATCGCGTTGCTGAGCAGGTTGAGGAGGATTTGCTGCAGTTTCTCGCGATCCGCGGACACCGCGAGCGCCGGGTCGACTGGCTCGTAGACGTAGTACAAGGAGCGCGCGACGAGCTGCGGCATCACGAACGCCTCGAGCGAGTCGAGCATCTCGTGAACCGGAACGTCGGCGATGTCGAATTCGAGCCGGCCTGCCTCGATCTTGGCGAAGTTCAACACGTCGTTGACCAATCCGACCAGCACGCGCTGCGCGTGGTGGATGCGGCGCAGGTCCTCTCGCTGCGCGTCGGTCACCTCGCCGCGGAGTCCCATCTCGAGCAGGTCGACGTAGCCGCCGATGGCGTTGAGCGGCGTACGCAACTCATGACTCATGTTGGCGATGAACTCGCTCTTGGCGCGATTGGCCGCCTCCGCTTCTCGCCGCTGCTTCTCGGCTTCGCCCTTTGCCGCCTCGGCGTCGCGGCGGGCGGTGCGCTCCGCCTCGTACAGCCGCGCGTTTTCGACGAGCAGCGCGGCGCGTTCGAGCTTGGCGGCGAGTTGCGCATTCTCCAACGGTGCGGCAATCTGGTCGGCGAAGGCCGACAGCAGCCATTCGTCCTCGCCCGAGATGTCGCCGCGCGCCTTCCGCACCACGGCCAGCAGACCGATGACGCGCCCCTGCGACACGAGCGGCACGCCGAGAAATCCGGTCGAGGTTCCGAACAGTCCTTGAAGCCGGTGCACGAGCGTTTCGTCGAACGACGCTCGAAAGCGGCTGACGACGTCCCCGGTAACGCCGAACGACGCGTGGACGCGCAGCGCGCCATCGTCGTCGGCGAGCATCAGGATCGCCTTTTCGGCCTCGAGCAGGTCGGCGGCCTGTTCCGCCGCGTAGTGCAGAATCTCGGCCATCGACCCGGCGTAGGTCAGCGTCCGACCGAGCTTGGTCAGCTGTTTGAGACGCCCTCGAGCGACCGTGGGGCGCGCGTCTGGCCCGGCGAACCCTCCGCGGTGTGTCGCTCCGTCGACTCGCTCACGTCACCCGCGCTCCGCGCGGGCCGATGTCGAACTCCCGCGTCGCGTGCTCATGCTCGCTGCCGCGCATCTTCACGATGCGAATCCCGCGCCGTCCGCCCTGCGCGTCGCCCCACGCGAGATGGATGAGGTTGTCCGACATGTAGCTGAAACGTTCGTCCGTCCACGAGGCGGCGCCGAGCGCCCCCGCGCCCGACTCGAGGGTGAGCATCGTCGTGACGCCACGTACCGCAAAGTGCTGAATGAGAGAATACAGATAGTCATGGAGCCGCTGTTGGTCGTTTGCGGCGATCGCCAGGTCGCCCACGGCGTCGATGATCAGCCGACGGACAGTGCCGGCTTGAATCGTCTCGAAAATTCGAGAGACGATACTGTCGATCTGCAGCTCGACCGGCGAGGCGTACATCAGTGAAAACCCCTGCGCGTCGGCCTGGGCGGGGTCGTAGCCGAGCTTCGTAAGGGCGCGCCGGAGCTGCGCCGGATTCTCCTGAAAGTTGACGTACATCACCTCTTCGCCGCGATTAACGCCCTCGATCGCGAATTGCAGGGCGATCGTCGTCTTCCCCGAGCCAGTCGCGCCCACGATGAGCGTGGTCGACCCGGCGAACGGCCCGCCGCCCATGAGCTCGTCGAGTCCGTCGACGCCCGTCGGAAGGCGTTCGACGAGCGACTCGTAGTGCTCGGGAACACGCGGCGCGACGAGGCGCGGGAACAGTGCCAGTCCGTCGCTGGTGATGCGAAAAGCGTGCTGGCCCTCGCGATACGCGCTGCCTCGCAGCTTGAGCACGCGAAAGAATCGTTCGTCGCGCGTCGTCAATGGTTGCCGCGCCAACTCCACGATCGAGTCGGCGACCGCGAACTCGGGCAGGCGGCCGACGTCGTCGCGCGTGTATTCGCCGAGCAGGAATGCGGTCACGTCGTAGGCCGACAGCAGGCCCGCGAGCCGCGACATGAACGCCCGCATGTCGTCCTTCGACATCGCCAAGTCGTGGATCGCCCGAAACGAGTCGATGACGATGATCCGCGGTGAGCGGGTCTTGATCGCGTCGGCGAGCCAGGTCAGGAGCGCTTGCGGTCCGTGCTCCGACAGGGCGCGCCCGAGGTCCTCGTACTGGATGTCCTGTCCCGATCCGGTCGACGTCGAAGAACGAGAACCGCTGCACGTACGTCACGACCTTGCTGAGAGGCTCCGACAGGGTCGTGATGTACAGGAGCGGCCGCTCTCCGTCGGCGTTGTGAAACAGCAGTTGCTCGGCGAAGATGGTCTTTCCCGTTCCCGGTTCCCCCATCACGATGTTGATGGAGTTCTGCGGGAACCCACCGCCCAGGATGTCGTCTGCTTGCGGATTGCCGGTCTGGATGCGAGGCGCGCCGACGGCGTCGATGACCACGGGTGGGGCCGTCATGCGATGTCGCCGCCTCGATCGGACGACGACCTGAGCAGCAGCAGTTCGCGTACCGTATCCACCAGACGCCTCTCGGCCAGGGGCTTCATGAGGAACGCATCGGCTCCAGCCTCGCTGGCGCGCAAGTGAACTGCGAGAATGCTGAACACCAGGACCACGGTCGAATGGAGCAGCGGATCCGTCTTGATCGCGCGGCACAGAGCGAGCCCGTCCAGCTTGGGAACGAGGACCTCCGTGATGACGATGTCGGGGCGCAACGTGCGCGTCTGCTCCAGCGCTTCGGCGCCGTCCGCGGCGAAATCGACGTCGAACCCGGCTTCGTTCAGGAAATACGACTCGAGCTCGCGGACGTCGGGATCGCGCTCCACGACGAGGATGAGGGCGCGACCGCGTCGTTGCAGGTCGGCCTCTCTGCCCGGTACCGCCGACCGGGGCGACGGCGGCCGCCCAGACGGCACGGCTTGGCTCGCTCTGATCATTTGTGGGTGCCCAGAGGCAAATGCCGTACCCGACAATAAGTCCGGTTTTCGCGAAACGGCGTGCGGAGCGTCGGTGCTACCGCCACGCGATGGACGGCGCCAGAACGTAGGGCGGGGAGTAAGAATCTGGTAAGAGGGCGATCTGAGGCGCCCCGAGGTCGCCAGATTCCGATCGTTCTTCCGACCATCGGATTCCACAAAATGCTCTTCGCATCGTTTGCACTCCTCGCCGCTGCACCAGACCCGTGCCGAGCGACCACGGCGCCTTCCGCGCGCACGGTGCTCGACCGAGCCGCGTCGGCGACCGGCCTCACCGCGGCGGCGGGCCGGGTCCTCCACATAGACGGATTCGACGTCACGAATCACGCGTTCGAATCCGATCGGCCCGACGCGCCGCCGTTCCTGTCGGCCGTTAGCGCAATCGACACGTGGCTCGATCCGCGCACCGGCATCGAGCGCACGACGTCGCGCACCACGCTCGGCGGCACGCAGCCGCCGGTGACGACGATCGGCGGAGCGTTGGCATCGTTCGTCGTGCACGACACCGCGATGCAACCAAGTCCATCGACGCACGGCGAGCTCTACGCGACACGGCCACTCGACGTCTGGGCGACGCTCATCGATTGGATCGCGTCGCCGGATGCGCACACCGTCGCCACCTGCGAGTTCCGTGACTACCCGCGTCTCGTGCTGTCGCGGCGCGGTGCCAAGGGCGAGGAGCGTCTCTTCATCGATCCAAAGAGCGGATATCCGGTCAAGCTGGATCGTCTCGAGCCCGACTACCTCTGGGGTACGGCCCACGTCGAATACGTCTATTCGACTTGGCAGAGCGATGGCTCGCTGCGGTGGCCGGTGAGCAGCTTCCGCGTGGTCGACGGACAGACCGACGTCACGCGAACCTACGGATCGACGCGACTGGAGGCACCCGACCGCGCGCCGCCGTTGTCGCTCCCGGCGCGCGCCGACACGATGGCGCTCGCGCCACCGGCGTTCATGGTCGCGTCGAACCCGGACACGATCCGCGTCGGAGAGCACACATTCCTGCTCCACAACGTCGGCTTCAACGAAGCCGTGACGCTCGTCCGCGACACCGTCTACGTCTTCGACGCGACGCAGGGAGAGGCGAGGGCACGCGCCGATTCGGCATGGATCTCCAGATTATTTCCCGGGAAGCATCCCGTCACGCTGGTGGTCACCGACATCGCATGGCCTCATGTCGCCGGCGTGCGATTCTGGATCGCCAACGGCGCCACCGTCCTGACGCATCGGGCGAACCGGGCCTTTCTCCAGCGCGTCATCGATCGCCGCTGGACACGGGAGCCCGATCTCCTGGAGCGCCGCCGCGCCGCGGTCACTCCGCGGCTACGCGTCGTGGACGATTCCCTCAGGCTCGCCGGCGGCGAGATCACGCTGTTCGCCATCGACGGCGTCGCGAGCGAAGGAGCGCTCGCCGCGTTCCTGGCCCCCGATCGATTCCTCTGGGCGAGCGACTACGTGCAGACGCTCGCGGCGCCGACGCAGTATCTCGACGAGACGTCGGCAGCCGTCGATCGCATGCGTCTAGCTCCGGTGCGTTTCGCGGGCGAGCATCTGAAACTGTCGGCTTGGGAGGACGCGAAGCGACTCAGGCAGCGGTCGCAGTAGCCCCGAGTTCGCCGCGTGACACCGCACGCGGGCACGCGGCGTCACGGAGGCGGCGGTGCGATGACTGGCGACGGAGTCGTGGTGCTAACTCTCGAACCGTTCCCGAGCTGGCCGACGTCGTTGTTGCCCCAACAGAGGAGGGTGGCGTCGCTCTGGAGAATGGCGCAACGGTGCGCCGCGGCGCCGGTGATCGACGCGACTCTCAGTCCTTGGCTGACTGAATCGAGTTGAGCGAAGCTCGCCGTCCGCGCGTCGAAGGAAGGCGTCCAGCAATACGCGGCGCCACCAAGCGCCACCGCGCAGCTGGCGTCCGGCGACAAGCTCGTGAATGGAACGGTAGTCGAAACGAATGCCGATCCACCCGGGGGCCCGAAGCAGGAGACGCCGCCCGATCCGCCTAGCGCGCACGTACCATTCCCCGCCGCGACCGCCGTGACTGACGTCGCGCTGCCAACGGCCTGAGGAGCGAGCGCGCAGGGGATGGAGGTCTCGTAGTAGCCGTAGTAGTAGTCGGAGTTCTCAATCACGCATGGACTCAATGACGGGGACCCAAGCTGGCCGGAGTCGTTCAGGCCCCAGCAGTACAGCTGCCCGCTCGACGCGACGCCGCACGTGTGCGACGCGCCGGCCGCGACCTCGACGAAACGCGCGTCGCCGACAACGGGCGCTGGACCAGAGCAGGTGAGCTTTCCCGGCGCGGGGACGAAGCAGCCGGCGATCGCTCCGGTGCCGAGCTGTCCGAAGGGGCCGTTGCCCCAGCAATACGCGACGCCGGCGGGAGTCAACCCGCATGAGTGATCCATGCCGGCGGCGACCGACGCGAGGCCGTCAGCGACGGGAACGCGAAACGGCCCCCCGTACAGCTGTTTTGAGACGTCGACGCCGAGCTGACCGAACGAGTTGTCGCCCCAGCAATACGCCTGTGGAGGGACCTCGGTCGTGATCGCGCACTCGTGGTTGTAGCCGCCGGAAATGCTCGTGACCTTCGCGGGCAACGGAATTCGCTGGGGAGAAGTGAACGCGTCGCTCGGAGCGTTGACACTGACCTTGCCTCGAACGTTCGAGCCCCAGCAGTACACGTCACCATCCGAGATCGCGCACGTGGTCTGGTTCGCGACCACGACCGCCGACGCGTGAAAGGGCGGACTCGCCCGAGCGGTGAAGTACACCGGTGCGAGATCGCCGACGCGCGCGATCAGTGTGTCGATGCCGAGATCCGGGCCGAGCTTCCATTCGGCTATGTAGGCCAGCCCCCTCGAGTCGGTGGTCGCCGACGCCGGCGAGACTGTGCTGCCACCCGTAGTCTCGAACCTGACCTCGACGTTCGCCTCGCCATTGGAGAACTGGTCGACGACCGCGACCGCCGGCGTCGCGGCCACCGCGTGCAGCGGGAATCCCACCAGCGCCAATTCCGTGGCCGCGCGGACGGCCGCCACGGCATCGGCGATCGCGTTCGCCATGAACGTGACCTCCGGTCCCAGCGCCGCCTTGCCGTCGACGGAGTAGAGGCGCGCCGTAATCGTCTGCGGTCCGGCGTTCTGCGTCAGCTTCCAGTTGATTGTCGCGAGACCGTCGGCACCGGTGATGACGACAGGGAAAACGGTGCTTCCGCTGAACACGACGTGCGCGCCGCTCACCGGCATTCCGGCCGCATCGCTCACGCGGACCGTTGGGGCCGATGGTCGCGACGTGGTCCACGACGCCTGGCTGGATCAGCGGTGACACCGCCGTCATAGTAGGAACCGGCGTCTTGGCAGGTTCGGTGGGCTTGCCATCGCTGCATGCGTGCAGCGCAAGCGCTGAGATTGTTGCCGCGACGAGCGCGGCGAAGCGCGGAGCGGTGGCGGTCATGGTCTCGCCTCATAGAGCGATCGGATACGCAGCGCTCGATAAAAGGGAAGTGCTGCAGGGGTCTTGTCGGACGTCAGGGTCGCGCTCCAGAGGACCGTTCCGTCGCCCTTCACTTCGTCGACGCGGCCGGCCGCACCGAAGCCGACGAGCGTCGTGCCGTCGGCCAGCCGCTGAGCGGAGCCCATGATCGGACTGATGACCGGCGGCGACGGGCGATACTGCCAGACCAGGCGCGCGATCATGTTCTGCGTGTCGAGACTGTATTCGACGGCGCGCGCAGGACCGGGCGCGCCTCGAAAATGATCGTCCAACATCAGGACGTTCCCGTTGGGGAGCATCTGGACGTCGTGCTGCCCGAGGAAGCCGTTCACCGGGTCGTCGCGGATGTCGAACTGGTTGTGCCGCCCGCCGAAGCGCCATTTGACGGCGCCGGTCGTCGAATCGATCTCGGTGACTTCGTCCATTCCCTGGAACGACACGACGTATCCGCCGTCGGGCGCGATGGCCAGCGAGCTCGGATGCTCGAGGTCGAACGCATTCGGATTCGGAATCGGCCAGTCGCCGATCGAGAACAGAGACGCCGCGCTCCAGCGGAAGGTGAGCGCGCCCGCGGCGTCGTGACGCTCGATGGTGTGGACGGCGAGGCGCGCCGCAGGCGATCCACCGACGCTCGTCAGGTCGAACGATCGGATGTCGTAGCCGATCAGATGCGCCGCTGTCACGGAGGATCCCTGGAAGCTGAGAAGCAGCTCATGAGGATCCGTGTAAAAGCCGTTGCCGACCGCGTACGAGCGCACGACGTCTCCGCCCGGCGTGAGCTCGAGGAACGAGCCGGCATTGGGCTGCCACCCGTAGCTCCGCCCCACGAATACGGTGATGTGGCCGTTCGGCTGCTGCTTCGCCTCGACCGGCCATTCGCCCGGGAATCGGTGGTACCAACGCACGATTCCCGCTTGGTCGAACGCGACGACGAATCCGTCGGCGCTGGCCGACGTGTCCGGGAAGAGAGGCACGACGAGCGTGTAGCCGGCAGATGGAGACCCGTTGCCGCCAGATGCAGAGATTGAAGCGTGGCCGGGAGGTCTCCTGTCGTCGCCGACTGCGGGATCGACGCGATTCGGCCGCCTTGACCGGCGACCTCGGCGACCAGCGAGTAGGTCGTCGACGCGCGCAGACCAACGACCGCGATCCGCGTCGTCCCCGAGGGGTCGACACGATAGTACGGCGTCGTGTCGCTCGCATCGGCGGCGGACTCGTAGCGAACTCGAATCGAGTCGGCATGCTCCGTCGAGACGTCCGCGAAGAGCGACACGGCGTTCGCGGCGTTCGCGGCAATCGCAACGCGCGAGATGACGGTAGGCTGCGGCAAGGTCGGCCGGACCGCGTCGTCGCCACACGACGCCGTAGCCATCGCCAGAGGCAGAACCAGCACCATCACGGGGGTAGACATGCGATCGGCTCTCTTCTGGAATCACGGGCGTTTCTTCGCAGGAATCGCCATTGCCCGGCTGGCCTGCGTCGTCGCATTTTTGGCGGTGATGACGCCCCCCTACATCTGCCGCCGGCTGAACCTCCAACCGGCTTCAATTCCTGACACGGCGTCGAGCGCCGAATCCCGACACGCCGGCGGTAGGAAGTGAGTCCCGACAAGACGGCGTCGGCCAAGACCGATGCGCTCGCCGCGCTTCGGGACTCGCGACCGGGGTCGCTCGACAGTCTCGTGGCGTTGACGTACGACGAGCTGCGTCGGATCGCGCGGCGGCATCTCGCGCGCGGCCGGCGCATCGGCGCGCGAAGCGGCACGCTTGGCACGACAGCTCTCGTCAACGAGGCGTACCTCAAGCTCGTCGACCAGGCGAACGCGGGGCCGCGCGACCGGGCGCACTTTCTCGCGATCGCCGCCGTCGCCATGCGGCACATCCTCATCGACCGGGCGCGTGCGCGCTCGGCGCGGAAGCGGGGCGGGGGCAACGCCGCCGTCACGCTCGATGCCGACGCGGTCGCGGGCGCCGATGATCCGCAAAGCCTGCTCGACATCAACGATGCGCTCGATCGCGTAGCGCTCATCGACGCCCGGCTGGCGCGCGTTGTCGAATGCCGTTTCTTCGGCGGGCTCTCCGAGGAGGAGATCGCCGAGGTGCTCGGCGTGACGGTGCGAACGGTGCAGCGCGACTGGGCGCGAGCCCGAATGCTGCTGCGCCGCGAGCTCTCCGCCTGAGCGATCGCGTGAGCGATCACGCCAGCAGTCGGCCGGACGGATTCGGTCCGATGTCCCCGGACGAATGGCGTGTCTTTGGCCCGCTCGTCAACGCGGCGCTCGATACGCCGCCGGAGCGCCGCGCGCAGTTCATCGCGGACGCTTGCCACGGCGACACGGCCATGACCGCGCAGCTGCGACAGCTCGTCGAGGAGTGCGAGCAAGGCGATGCGGTACTCGACGCGGGAGCGATCGAGCGCTTCTCCTTTCTCCTCGACGACGACGAGACGGTCTCGCGATTTCCCGCGACGCTCGCCGGCCGCTATCACGTGGATCGGGAGATCGGCCGCGGTGGCATGGCGATCGTCTTCCTGGCGCACGACGCGGCGCACGATCGGCCGGTCGCGGTCAAGGTGCTGCGCCCGTCGGCGCGTGCGCGCGTCGGCGCCGCTCGATTCCTGGCCGAGATCCGGACGACGGCGGCGCTGCGACACCCACACATCGTCCCGCTCTATGACTCCGGCGAGGCCGAGGAGTCGCTGTACTACGTGATGCCGTACTACGATGGCGGCACGCTCGCCTCGCGCCTCGACGAAAAGCCGCAGTTACCGGTGGACGAAGCCCTTCGCATCGCGTCGGACGTCGCGGCGGCGCTCGAGCACGCGCACGGCGCGGGCTTCATTCACCGCGACATCAAGCCCTCGAACATTCTCTTTTCCAGCGGGCAGGCACTGCTCGGCGACTTCGGCGTGGCGCGACCCGTGGAACGGACGCAACGCGGTCTCACGTCGACCGGCGTCGTCGTCGGGACGCCGGAGTACATGAGCCCGGAGCAGGCCGCCGGCGCCCGAACGCTCGACGCGAGAAGCGACATCTACAGCCTGGGATGTGTGCTCTTCGAGATGATCGCCGGTGAAGCGCCCGCCGCGGCGGTGAGCACGGAGACGTTGTCGCAGCACGGGGCGCGCACGCTACGACGGCTGCGTGCGTCGAGACGCGACCTCCCGCCGTCCGTCGAACGATGCGTGTCTCGCGCGCTCTCGCCGGATCCGTCGGCACGGTACGCCGACGCGACGGAGATGTCTCACGCCCTCGCCGAATGCGCGCGAATAATCGCCGGTCCCGAGTCGGCCGCACGGCGCGGCTTGGACTTCATCCGGAAGTCGATGACGGGAATCATGCTGGCCGCCGCGGCGCGCGGCCGCGGCGGCGGGAAGGGGGCGAGCGCCGGACTAGCGGCGACTACGGCCCCCGTCAGACGCCGCAGAGTCGCCTCATCCGCTCGATGCGAGCGAGGGGAGGGCCGAGCTTGGCGCAAGCGTTCCATGTCGCGAACCGGGCCTGTGATCGCGTCCGTCGGCCGTCCGCCGCCGCGATTCATCGCGAACGCCTGGTCCACGAGCATAGTCGAGCGTCACCTGCGTCGACCGTGTCGCCGAAGATGCCGCGCGCAGGGTGCTGTCGCGTTGCGCCGGCGTCATACCGACGGTGGACGGCACCTTCGTCACGCCCCAGCGATCCGAGACGCGCACGAGTCGACCTGCCGAGTCGAAGGTGATGATCATCTGCGTCCGCACGGCAGTGCGAGACGGAAAATAGGCGTGGACGACGGTCGCGCCGGAGCCGGACGTTCGAGCCACGACGCACTCGCCGCCCGAATCCACCGGCGCCAACTCGGGGGTGAAGTCACGCAGCGCCACCGCGCCGCTGCGTGCGGAGAACGATTCGCCGATCGAGATGAGAACGTCGCGTGCTTGCGGTGCCGGCGCCGACGGCGAGCTCGATGGTGCCGCCGACGAGCGGCACCCGAGTTGTCCAAGCGCGGCGGCGAGAGCGACGCACGCCGCGCGCCGAGGCACAATCATGGCTTGCGCAGCGTACGCACCTGCATGTTCAGCTCGCGACAGCCGCTCTCACGCCCGGTCTTGACCGTGATCGACGTCTCGATGGGGTTCCCGGCGGAATCCGGCCGGGTCCACGAGCGACCGCTGATCGAGACTCGCTCGCCGACGACGGTCCAACCGGAATCGGACAGCTGCTTCCCATAGTGGTCGAGCAGCGCGTCGGCGGTCATCGGCGTGCGATACGTCGTGCTCGTCCCCGAGGAACTGACATTGAAGGCGCTGCACTCCATGTTCATCCCCATCTCGCTCACCCCCACCGGGTTGAACAGCGTGGGCATCGGCGAACGTACCGACGGTTGGTACGGCTGCACCGGATGACAGGGACTGTACCCCGGCGAAGTCGTGATTCGCAGCGTGATGTCCGTCGCGACGCCGCGTCGCCTGGTCGCGGACGCGGTTATCACCTGCTGGTCGCTGCACAACACGTCGCGCGCGAACGGCGACGACGGCACCGACATCGTGGCCGAACGGAATCCGCCGCCCGAGTACACGGGAGTCGGCGGCGCGGGCGTCCAGCCTTTTTGCAGCAGTCCGCGGCGGACGTCGGCGAGAATCGAGTCGGATGCCGACGGCATCGTCACGACGGCGACGATCGTCGTGCCGAGGAATGCCGATCCAAGGACGCGGCCACCGGACGGCACGAAGATGCGCGGCGCTATCCACTCCGGGACGGACCCGACGAGGATCTGCGGCTCGCCGCCGAAACCGCCGGCGGAGACGAGAGCCGCGGCCAGCTCGAGCGGGACGGAGTCCGGCTCGGCCAACCTTCGCGGCTCCTGGGCGGACGCGCCGGCGGGGAGCGCGGCGGAGGCGATGAATGCAAAGACGAATGAAGACGCGAGTTTCGTGAAGGGACGGTGCACGGTGGGTCAGCCTCGGTGGGGAGGTGCAGGTTGCTGGCGACCGCCGTCCTCGACGGTTCTGCAATGATATTAAATCAATGCCGCAACCGCGCGCCCCTGGAGGCGAACAAAGACAAACGGCTGGCCGCGGCCGGTCCGGAGACCGCGGCCAGCCGTGGATCGAGGGTTCGTCAGTGCGCGACGAAGGGAATGTTCGCCGTTCCCACGACGTTGCCAGACGCCTGGTCGATGATGTCGACGTGAAGGGTCAATATCTGCTCGCCCCGCCGAATCTTCTTGAAGTACACGAAGCCACCGGCCGCGGCACCGGGTTCGATCGGGCCTTCGTTGAGCGCCCGCTGCAACATCTCCGGCGTGGGGAGCGCTACGTCGGTGTAGACCGTGAGATAGGGCTGATAGTACTGCGGGTCGTACGCGAACCCGCCAGCGTACCCCCCACCGGACCGCAGGTACGTCGGCGAGAAACGATACGCATAGGGTGCGTACGTGTAGTTGCCCGTGAAGTAGTACGGCTGCTGGACCGTCACCGGCACGCTCACCGTGCCTTGGACGTTGTATGGCGGAATGACGTCGATCCGGTGCCCCGCGGCATCCGTCAACGCGATGTGATCGAACCGCACGACAATCGAGCGGTCGCTATTGTTGGTGAGCTCGAGCAGGATCGGCGTCGCTTTCGTCTCGAGGTCGGGCGGATCGAAGTGCCAGGCCTGGGTTCGAGCGATCACCTGGACGTCGGCCACGGTGGCGACCGCCCCTTCACCCGGTCCCGACGCCGGTGTCGTACCAACCGCGGGCGAGAGCTCGGCGTATGATCGGGCGCACGCCGAAGCGGCGACCGCACCCGCGACAAGAATCAATCTGGAATTCACAACTGCCTCCTTCGTACGGCTATCAACGTTTCCGTCTTACGTCATCGGCATTCGACTTCCTCGATCGGTTCGGGGAGGGAGAGGAGGGGGAAGGGGAGGGGGCGCGGGTTTTGTCCGGAGGTTGAGGGCCGGACGAGGCGTCACTGTATTCCGCCCGGCTCGGAGCGCGCACGTGGACGCGTCGCCCTTTCGAAGCGCCCGTGGACCCATGGTCATCGTCGGGCTTTTTACTACCGTTGCGCATCTGGACCAATCCTTCGCGCCGAGCGAATCACCACTCGCTCGAGCGCACCTCTGTCATGGACAAAGGCAGACTTCGGGCCCGCGCGACGGAACGGTCTACGAAAGCGGCTTCAGCTTCAGTCGCGCCTGAACCTTCGACGCGATGCAGTCGCCGAGCTTGCGCCCTTCGAGGTTTCCGGAGGGAAAGTGGATGCCACCGTAGATGCGTGACATGCCCGCTTCCACCGCCGCGTCGCGGAACGAATTGAACTTCCGGACGGCGTGCCCGAGCAGGATGCTCGTGCTGTCCTCGAACGGCTCCGCGCCGAGCACATCGGTCATCACGCCGGCGGCCGCGGCAGAGATCGTCGAGTGGGCCGACAGGTACTCGGGGAACGGCGGGGTCGGGATCGCCGGCTCCCAGGTCGAGTCGATCGCCTCGCGGATGAACGTGCGCGGGCGAATCAGGTTGAGCCGGAACTTGTAGCCCCACGCCGAAATGAACCGTCGTTGAGCGCGACGCTCGTGGCCACCATGACCCACGCGGCCTGCTCGGCGCTCAGGTGGCGCTCGGTGACCATCTGGCTCGCGATCGACAGCCAATGGCCCGCCGGCGTTCCCGTCTCACCGCCGTTGTCGGCCCAATAGAGCGCCGTCTCACGCTGCGCGGGCGTGAGCGACTTTCCAGTCTCGTAAACGATGCGCGCTTGCTCGTAGAGCGGCGTCCCCGGCTGCAACGAAAAGGCCGGCGGCATCGGAGCGGGGCAGTCGTTCCACGCATGCAACGCGAACGGACGGTTGTAGCCCCAGTACGGCTCGGTCACGCCGGCCATGTTCGCGGCTGGGAGGGTCTTCCGGCCCGCGCGTTTCGGCCGATCGAGGATGAGCGATCGATCGTCGACGGTGCCCGCCTTGAGCGCGTTCGCCGGATTGCTCGGCGTGACGGCCTGGCTGGCACCCGAGAGGCTCTGCGTCGCGAACAGGGTCGCCGGATCGTCGTTCACCCAGAGGCCCGCGCCGACCGGGGCCACATACGGCCTTTCCTCGCGTGCTGTCGAATCCATCGCCGTGCGACCAAGAGACGATCGCGAGGCCGATGCGACGGCCAAGGTCCTCCGACTGAGCGGCGACGTCTCCGCTGACGCCGCGGTCCTTGCGCGCGCGAGCAAGTGAGTCGGCGAGCCGGCTCAATGCCGAACGGGTCGTCGGCAACCCCTCGGCGAAGAGCGAATCGAGCACGGTGTGCTCGGCCGCGACGCGCGGTGAGGGTGGGATCGTACGTCTTTCCGGCATCGGCGCGGGGAAGCGAATCCAGGCCATTGAGCATTCCGACGAGCGACTCGGAGTTCGTCTTCGTCGCCGTGAGTCCGGAATACAGCCCTGCGGAGGCGTAGGCGAACACGCGCGAGGCGACTGGCGGCGAGAGACGTTCGGCGCGAACGACTCCGTAGAGCGCGCGCTCCCATTCCGAGATCATGCGCGGATCGGCGTCGGGCGATGGACGGCACGCAACCGGCACGATGACGAGGACGGCGGCGGCGAGAAGTCTGGCGTTTCGATGGCTCATGCTGGAGGCGACGGCGGGCGTGGCACCAAGGCGCGTGCGAGAGGGGCCGAACGCGCTCGCGGCGGCCCCGCGCAACGTGATATACTTGCGGAACCGCCTCTAAATCGACCTTCGATAGCAAAATGTACGCGTCGCGCACGCCGCTCGCATCGGATCGCGTAACAGGAGTCGTGTCACGGATTTCGTGGTCCGGTTCCCTCGAATGGACGCTGCGAGTCGGCGCCTTCCTGTGCTTCGTGGGGCACGGTGCTTTTGGCATGATGACGAAGCAGGCGTGGCTGCCCTACTTCGCGGTGGCCCACATCGGCCCGGAGACCGCGTACAAGCTGATGCCGCTCGTCGGCGCCGTCGACGTCACGATGGGATGTCTGGTGCTGCTCTCGCCGCGGCCGGCGGTAGTGTACTGGATGACCCTCTGGGCGGCTTGGACGGCTTTGTTGCGTCCCCTCGCCGGCGAATCGGGATGGGAAGCGATCGAGCGGGCGGGGAACTACGGCGTGCCGCTGGCGATGATCGTGCTGCTGGCACCGTGGCGAGGGATCGGCGGCTTTTTCGGGACCATCGCCCTTCGCCCGTTGACGGATCCTCTGCTTCGCCGGGTGAAGATCGTGCTCGTGGCGGTGGTCGCGATGCTGCTCGTGGGACACGGCGCGCTCGGTCTCGAGGGCAAGGCGGGGCTCGTCGCCAACTACGCGTCGGTGTTTCCGCAGGACGTCGCCGCGCGAATGACGCCGCTCATCGGCGGCGGAGAGATCGCGCTCGCGCTCGTGTTGGCGCGTTGGCCGTCGGTCCCGCTCGCGCTCTTCGTGGGGGGGTGGAAGATCGCGGTCGAATCGCTGTTCGTCGCGGCCGGAGCTCCATTCTGGGAAATCGTGGAGCGCGGCGGCAGCTACGCGGCGCCCGTGGCGCTGGCAATCGTCCTCGTCATCGCCGCTCGCGGCCGAGACAGGCCGACTGACGCGCGCGACGCGCAACGCTGACGTGCGTTCGCGGCTCGCGAAGCTCGTCGGCCGGCTGCGCGCCAAGTACGGTCCTCCGACACCGCCGCCCGCGAAGACGGCGTTCGAGTTGGTCGCGTGGGAAAAGGTCGCCTACCTCGCGTCGGACGAAAAACGCGCGAACGCTTTCGCGCTCCTTCGCCGGAAAATCGGTCTCACGCCGCGAAAGATTCTCGCCGCACGCCGGGCGGAATTGATCGACGTGCTGGCGACTGGAGGAATCGCCGCGCCCGAACGCGCCAACTATTTGATCAAGGCGGCAGAGCTGGTGGTCGGCGACTTCGACGGCTCGCTTGACGACGTGTGCCGGCGACCGCTTCCCGACGCGAAGAAACAGCTGATGCGTATTTACGGAATCGGCGAGCCCGGCGCGGAGAAGATTCTTCTGATGACGCGTTCACACCCGGTGATGGGGCTCGACTCGAACGCGCTACGCGTGCTCACGCGACTCGGCTACGGGATGACGGCGAAGTCCTACACGACGACTTATCGCTCGGCAACCGCCGCGGCGCTTCCGGAGCTGGGTTCCAACCTCGAGACGTTAGTGGAAGCAAACCTGCTGCTCCGCGCGCACGGCCAGACGGTGTGCAAGACGACGGCGCCGCGATTGCGGCGCGTGCGTCATCCGCGCGGACTGCCCGAGCGCGCGGTGACCGCGGCGGGCTCGACGAGCTCGTCCGCCCGCGAATGCAGCTCGAGTCCGGAATCCCCCGCGCGCGTCTTGCGCTTCTTGAAGATGAATTCCGGCGCGAGGGCGACGCCGAGGAGCGTGACAGGAATGATCTGCTGGGTCTGGATGAGAAACGCGACGGCAATCGCCGAGTTGGCGTCCATGCCGAACGCGCTGGCGGTGAGCGCGTAGAGCGCCTGAAACACGCCGACGTTACCGGGCGTCGCGCGAACAGCGAACCCGGTGTTCACGGCGAGCAACGCCGAGACCGTGCCGACCAGCGAGAGGTTGAAATCCGCCGCGCGCGCCGTCAGCGCGTAAGTCCAGACCTGTAGCGCCCAGATGGCGACCGAGAGAACGAGTGCCACGATGAACCGGGGGCCCGTCGAGATGCCGCCGACCGTCTTCCCGAAGTGGCGGAAGAACTCGGCGACCCGCCCGCGCCAACCCGTCGCCGGCGTCTCGTGGAACGTGACCTCGTCCAGGTGCGGACGCCTCACAAGGTAGATCATGAGGCCAACGACCAACGCCAGCGCGATCCAGGCGACCGGTCGGGCGCGCGACAGCCACGGCGGCAGCTCGAGGAACGAAACGGCCAGAACGAACATGACGATGTAGCCGATCAACTCGAACATCCGCTCGAGGGCCAGCGAAGCGAGGATCTTCGCGCTCTGCACGTGCGCCGAACGCGCGACGAATACCACGCGCGCCGCTTCGCCGCCGTTGGCGACGAGGATGTTGTTGAGCCCAGCTCCGGCGAACGTCGCGCGAAGCGCCAGCCACAGCGACGGGACGCCGGCGGGGCGGAGGAAGATCCACCACCGAACGCCCTTGAGCACGAGCGACAGCAGGTTGACGATCGCCGCGGCGAGCAGAATGGTGCGATTCGCGTCGGCGATGTGCTCCCACGTCGTGGACCAATTCACCTTGCGCGCGAAAAGGACCAGCCCCGCGATGATCGCGACCGTGAGTGCGGCACGAAGCGATCGCGAGACGGCCTTGTTCATGCGGCGTCGAGGAGGCTGAATCGGTAACCCCGATCGAGGAGGCGATCCACCAAGAGGGGCACGGCGTGTGCCGTCTGCAGGCGGTCTCCGTCGGGATCATAGCCGTCACCATCGTGCAACAGCAGGATCGCGCCCGGCGACGCGCCCTCGACCGTGCGGCGTGCGATCTCATCGACGCCGGGACGGTCGGAGTCCCACACGCCGAGCGACCATCCGACGGTGCGCTGCCCCAGCGTGCGCGCGATATGCGTCACCCACGGGCTGCGGAAGCCGTGCGGCGCGCGAAAGAAGCGCGGTCTCGGCGCGCCGGCCTTCATCATCGCGTTTGTGCCAAGCTCGAGGTCACGCCGTACGTACGCGGGCGACCTGAGGTGAAGTTTCCGATGGTAGTAGCCGTGGTTGCCGAGCGCGTGCCCTTCAGCCGCGGCGCGAGCGACCAGATCCGGCCATCGCTCGGCGTGGCGGCCGAGGATGAAGAAGGTCGCTTTGACGCCGCGCTCGGCGAGGGCGTCGAGCACGACCGGCGTCGCGGCAGGGTTCGGTCCGTCGTCGAAGGTGAGCGCGACGGCGCGGTCGTGCGTCGTCAGGCGCCGGATCGCGGGACCGAAGATGGGACTGTTGCGGTGAAATGCGCCATGCGCGGCCCCGCCGATCACGACGGCAGCCGCGCCAAGGCCAAGCATCATACCGCGACGGCGACCCTTCCGAGAACCGTTTGATACACGTCGAGTACTCGAGCCGTGACACGGGCCCACGAGTATTCGAGCGAATTCTCCCGACCGGTGGTGCCGAGTTGGATGGCAAGGCCTTCGTCATCGAGCACTCGAACCAACGCGTCCGCCAGCGCGTCGCGGTCGCCGCACGGAACCATCAGCGCCTCCCGGCCGTCCACCACGACGTCCCGGAAGCCGAGAATGTCGGAGCAAACAACGGGCGTCTGGCAGGCCATCGATTCGAGCAGCGTGATGCCGAACGAGGCCTTGGTGGTGGGGCAGGCGTACACCGAGCTGTGCGCGTAGTAGCTCGGCCGGCCCTCGAGCACGGCGCCGACGAAGCGGATGTCGCGGTCCCCGTTGGCCTGCTTGTAGTAGTGCTCGCGAAGCGGTCCGTCGCCGACGACGACGAGCCGCGCCTGGCGCCCGCGGCTGCCCTTCGCCTTCACGCGGCGGAACGAGTCGATCAGCGTCGTCAGTCCGTTGCGCGGGTCAAAGCGGCCCAGGAAGAGAATCGTCGGAACGTCGTTCGTGATTCCCGGGGGCGGAGGAGCACTCGGATGAAAAACGTCGGTATCGATGCCGTTCGGAATGATCCGCCAGTCCGCCTCGAAGTAGCGGTCGAGCGCGACGGTCGTGCTATGCGAGACGGCGATGGCGGCGCTCAGCATGTCGAGCCGCTTCTGGAAGAAGCGCCGGCCGACCGTGTAGCCGAACGACCGGTCGAAATACGTGTGGAACGTGCCGACGACCGGACACTCCGCCTCCTCGATCGCGAGGACGGGGAGGACCGGCGTGAGCGGCGAGTGCACGTGCACGACGTCGTACTGTCCCTGTCGAAGCACGCGGCGCATGTCGCGTCGGAGATTCCAGCCGAGTGTGATCCGCGCCTGTGATCCGTTGGCGTAGACGGGCTGGCTCCGGCCGAGCCGAATTACGTGCGGCTGCGCCTCGGCGCCGGGGATGTTCGACGTGATGACGTCGACGTGGTGCCCTCGGCGGCGGGCCTCGCGGGCGAAGAAATGGACGTGCTCACAAACGCCGCCCAGGTGCGGATAGTAGTACTCCGTTACCAGGGCAATGCGAAGCGGCCGTTCATCCTGGGTAGACTCCAGGAGCGGCAGATTCGGCAATGCCGGGTGATTACGACGGAAGCGCCTGGAGCGAAGAGCCGGATTCAAGAGCGGCATGGGCAGCGGCAAGTCGTGCGATCGGAACTCGGAAGGGAGAACACGAGACGTAGTCCAGCCCGATGGAGTGGCAAAAAGCCACGGAGCGAGGCTCGCCTCCGTGCTCGCCGCAGATCCCAACTTTGAGCTGCGGACGCACTGTTCGACCGGCGTTTACGGCAAATCCAATCAGTTTGCCAACCCCGTTCCGGTCAAGGACCTGGAACGGGTCGTCGGGAAGTATACCACGATCTACGTAAAGGGGTAGGAACCGCCCGGCATCGTCTCGGCTCAGACCGAAAGTGGTCTGAGTCAAATCATTGGTACCAAAAGAAAAGAAATCAGCCTTCGCCGCAATCTCATCCGCGGTGAGGGCGGCACGGGGCAACTCTATCATCGTCCCGATGGAGTAGGGAATCTCTTCCCCCATCGCACCAAGAATTCTTTGCGCGGCCTCTTCGAGGATCGCGCGCTGATTCTCGAATTCAGCAACCGTGGCGACGAGCGGCACCATGATCTCGGGGCGCACATCGAGGCCGCGACGCTTCGCGCGCACGGCTGCCTCGAAGATCGCGCGGCCCTGCATGTCGGTGATCTCGGGAAACGTGATGCCGAGGCGGCAGCCGCGATGCCCGAGCATCGGGTTCGTTTCGCGCAACGAATCCACGATGTGCGACAGCTCTTCACGCGGAATGCCCAGCGTGCGCGCGAGCAGCTTGCTCTCCTCGCCGCCATGCGGGAGGAACTCGTGCAACGGCGGATCGAGCAGACGAATCGTCACCGGCAGTCCGCTCATCGCCTCGAAGATTCCCTCGAAGTCCGAGCGTTGCATCGGGAGCAGCTTGGCCAGCGCCCGCCGTCGTCCGGCTTCGTCGCGCGCCACGATCATCTCGCGCATCGCGCCGATGCGTTCGCCTTCGAAGAACATGTGCTCCGTCCGACAGAGCCCGATGCCCTCGGCGCCGAAGCCGCGCGCGATTCGCGCGTCGTGCGGCGTGTCGGCGTTGGCGCGGACGCGCAGGCGCCGAACGTCGTCGGCCCAGCCGAGCAGACGCGCGAACGACTGATACGTCGGCGCGGACCGGCGGTCGCGCGTGCCGCGAATCACCTGCACGACTTCGCTCGGCGTGGTGGGCAGGTCGCCGGCGTAGATCCGTCCGGACGCGCCGTCGACCGTGAGCCAATCGCCCTCGGCGACCGTTTGATCACCGGCGGTGAACCGCCGGTGGATCACGTCGACGTGGATGTCGCGACAGCCCACGACGGCGCACTTGCCCATCCCGCGCGCCACGACGGCGGCGTGGCTCGTCATTCCGCCGCGCGCTGTGACCACGGCGCGCGCCGCGACGATCCCGTGAAAATCTTCGGGTGTCGTCTCTTCGCGCACGAGGATCACGCGCTTGCCGGCCGCGGCCTGTTGCACGGCGACGTCGGGATCGAACACCGCGACGCCGCTCTCGGCGCCCGGGCTCGCGGGGAGTCCCGTGCAGATGGGCTGCGCGCGAACGTCGGACGCGATCACAGGGTGAAGCAGCTGGTCGAGCTGTTCGGGAATCACGCGCAGAACGGCGGTCGACGGATCGATCGAGCCTTCGTCCACCATGTCGATGGCGATGCGGACCGCGGCGGTCGCCGTGCGCTTGCCGGTGCGCGTCTGCAGCAGATATAGGCGTCCGCGCTCGACCGTGAACTCGAGGTCCTGCATGTCGCGGAAATGACCCTCGAGGCGCTGCTGCGTCTCGAGCAGGTCGTCGTAGGCTTCCGGCAACCGCTTGCTCATCTGGTCGATCGCGAGCGGAGTGCGAGTGCCCGCGACGACGTCCTCACCCTGCGCGTTCACCAAGAATTCACCGTAGAACTTCTTCTCCCCTGTCGATGGATTTCGCGTGAACGCCACTCCGGTCCCGGAGTCGTCGCCCAAGTTGCCGAACACCATCGCAACCACGCTCACCGCGGTGCCGAGATCGTCGGCGATGCGGTGCACCTTTCTATAGTCCGCAGCCTTCTTAAGGGTCCACGATTTCCACACTGCCTCTATGGCACCCCACAACTGCTCAGTCGGGTCGGTAGGGAACTCCTGGCCAATGCGGTTTCGCACCAGCGCGCGGTAGTCGTCGACGAGAGCTCTGAGCGCATCGGCCGCGAGATCCGAATCGTTCTCGGCGCCGGTCGTCATTCGCTTGGTCGTGAGCAAATGCTCGAACTGCGTCGAAGGCACACCGAGAACGACGTCGGCGTACATCTGGATGAAGCGGCGATACGAATCGAAGGCGAAGCGATCGTTTCCGCTCGCGGCCGCGAGTCCGCCGACGGTTTCGTCGTTGAGACCGAGATTGAGGATCGTCTCCATCATCCCGGGCATCGAGATCGGCGCGCCGGAGCGCACCGAGACGAGCAGCGGATTTCTCGCGTCGCCAAACGTTTTTCCGGTTGCGCGCTCGAGGCGCTCGAGGGCGCCGTTCACCTCCTCGCGCAATCCATCCGGCACACGCTTCGTGCGGAGATACTCCACGCACGTCGCGCACGCGATCGTGAAGCCCGGCGGGACGGGGACGCCGAGGTTGGTCATCTCGGCGAGGCCGGCGCCCTTGCCGCCGAGGACACTCTTCATGTCCTTCGTGCCCTCGGCGCGGCCGTCGCCGAAGAAGTAGACGGATTGTTCCGTCGCGGCGGTCGTCACTAGCAGCCGCAGCCGAACCGCAGCTTGTCGGGGTCGGCCGGAGGCGCGGTCGGATAGTCGCCGGAGAAACAGGCGTGACAGAATCCGTCTGGCCCTGAGGGCACGGACTCCAGCATTCCGTCGAGCGAGAGATACCCGAGGCTGTCGACGCCAAGGTGTCCGGCGATCTCATCGACGGTGTTGTTCGCCGCGATCAGCTCCTCGCGCGACGGCGTGTCGATGCCGTAATAGCAGGGACCGGTAACCGGCGGGGAGCTGACGCGCATGTGCACCTCTCGCGCGCCGGCGCCGCGCACCAACGCGACCAAGCCGCGCGTCGTCGTGCCGCGCACGATCGAGTCGTCGACTATCACGACACTCTTGCCCTCGATGATCTCGCGCACCGGATTGTACTTGACCTTGACCTTCGCGTCGCGGCCGGCCTGCGTGGGCTGGATGAACGTCCGCCCGACGTAGTGGTTGCGGATGAGCGCGAGCTCGTACGGCAGTCCGCTCTCTTCCGAGAATCCGAGCGCCGCGGAATTCGACGAATCGGGCACGCTGAAAACGAGATCGGCGCCCGGCGCGGGATGCTCTCGCGCGAGCCGCCTGCCGAGCGCGCGACGCGCGCGGTCGACGGATCCGCCGTAGACACGGCTGTCGGGACGCGCGAAGTAGACGTACTCGAACACGCAGCGCCGCGATTCCATCTTCGGCAGCGGATGCGACGACTGCACGCCGTTGCCGTTGACCGATACGATCTCGCCCGGCTCGACGTCGCGTTCGTAGGTCGCGCCGACGATGTCGAGCGCGCAGGTCTCTGACGCGAAGACGACGGCGTCGCCAAGCCGGCCCATCGCCAGCGGCCGCCAGCCACGCGGGTCGCGCGCGGCGAGCAGCGTGTCGCCCATCGCGACGATCAGGCTGTAGGCGCCGTCCACACGCTTCAGCGCGTCGGCGAGGCGTAACGCGGGCGTCGGGGCCGTGGAGCGCGCGAGCTCGTGGACGATGACCTCGGAGTCATTCGTCGAGGCGAAGATCGACCCCTTGTCCTCGAGCTCGTGGCGCACCTCGGCAGCGTTGATCAGGTTGCCGTTGTGGGCGAGGGTGATGAAGCCGCCCTTGGAGCGCGCGACGACCGGTTGCGCGTTGTCGATGGTCGACGAGCCGGCGGTGCTGTAGCGCGTATGGCCGACGGCCGACGTCCCCGGGATCTTCGCGAGTTCCTGGGACAGCGTGTCCGAGAGCGTGCCCATCCGGCGCACGGCGCGTGCTTGTCCGGCGTCGTCGATCGACACCACGCCGACCGATTCTTGACCGCGATGCTGGAGGGAGTACAGGCCGAGCTGCGCGATATGCGTCGCGTCGGGATGGCCGTGGACTCCGAAAATGCCGCACATGAATTCAGGTCCGGGCTACGATCACGACGGTCGGTCTCGCCGCCGTTGCTACTGCGCGGCGAGCGCGGACTGGGCCATGATCCGGGGAATCGTTTCGTGATAGGCGGCGTCGAGCCGCGCGAGCGGCGCGACGATGCGCGTCGACTTCGTTGAAATCTGCACCGAAGAGGCGCTCGAACCTACTGTGCCAATGACGCGGGCGGGAATTCCCCGATCCGCGGCGATGGCGAGCACGACGTCCGGCGACGCCGTGCTGACGACGGCCCGCGCCTGCGCCTCGCCGTAGAGCACCGCGCGATCCGGCAGGACGGGCCAATGCCCCAGATCGACCGTCGCCCCCCGTTGGTCCGCGCGGTCCATGATGCAGCACTCCACGATGGCGACCGCGAGGCCGCCGTCGCTGCAGTCGTGCGCGGACCGGATCACGCCGCGCTCGATCGCCTCGAGGAGCGCGCCGATCAGCTCACGCTCGTCGTCCACGTTGCACGGCGGGGGCGAGCCCGCGACCACTCCATGGATTCGCGACAGATACTCGCTGCCGCCGATGTGAGCCGTCGGTGAACCCAGCAGGATGATCGCGTCACCCTCCTCGCGGAACGGCGCGCGGGTCACGTGCGCGAGCGACTCGACGACGCCGACCATTCCGATGACCGGGGTGGGAAACACGGCGCCGCCGGGATTCTCGTTGTAGAGCGATACGTTGCCGCCGGTCACCGGCGTTCCCAGCGCCTCGCAGGCCTCCGCCATTCCGCGGACGGCCTCGCGCAGCTGGTAGTAGACCTCGGGGCGGCGCGGATTTCCGAAATTCAAGTTGTTCGTGATCGGCCTTCGGACGTGCGCCGGTGCACGCCACGTTTCTCGCCGCCTCGCACACCGCGATCCGGGCGCCGACGCGCGGATCGAGGTAGACGTAGCGCCCGTTGCAATCCGTCTTGAGCGCGAGAGCGCGGTCGGTGCCGCGAACGCGTACGACCGCGGCGTCGCCGCCGGGGCCGACGACCGTGTTCGTGCGAACGGTCGTGTCGTACTGCCGGAAGACCCACGTCTTGGACGCGATGTTCGGCGACGAGAGCAGCCGCTCGAGCGTCCAGAGCGGGTCGCGTTCCTCCGGCTGCTCGGCGATCGCGCTCACGTCGCGCGCGCGCGCGTCGCGAATCGTTTCGCTCTCCTGCGCGTCGGGCGTGTAGGTCGGGCAGTCGGTGACGAGCCGCGTCCCCGGGAACTCGGCGACGATGCGCTCCCCCTCGGTCACGCGATACACCGGCTCGGCGATGACTTCGCCGATCACCGCGGCGGTGAGGTCCCACTTCGATAGAATCGCCGCGACTTCGTCTTCGCGACCCCGCTTCGCGACGACGAGCATGCGCTCCTGCGATTCGCTGAGGAGGATCTCGTAGGGTGTCATCCCGGTCTCGCGAACCGGAACCTTGGTCGTGTCGATGGTGACCCCCACGTCCCCGCGGGCCGCCATCTCCGCGGACGACGACGTCAGCCCTGCCGCGCCCATGTCCTGAATCGCGACGATGGCGCCGCTGCGGATCAACTCGAGGCTCGCCTCGAGCAAGAGCTTTTCGGTGAATGGATCGCCGACCTGCACGCGCGGGCGCTTGGCGTCGCTCTGCGCCGATAGATCTTCAGAAGCAAAGGAAGCGCCGTGAATGCCGTCGCGGCCGGTGCGCGCGCCGACGGCGATGATCGGATTTCCGACGCCCTGCGCCACGGCGCGAATGAGCTCGTCCTCGTGCATCAAGCCGACGCACATCGCGTTGACGAGCGGGTTGCCTTCGTACGCCGGATCGAACGAGACCTCGCCGGCGACGGTCGGTATGCCGACGCAGTTGCCGTAGTCGCCGATGCCTTTCACCACGCCGCTGAACAGATATCTCACGCGCGCCGAGTCGAGGGAGCCGAACCGGAGCGAATTGAGCATCGCGATCGGCCGCGCGCCCATGGTGAACACGTCGCGCAGAATGCCGCCGACGCCGGTCGCCGCGCCCTGATAGGGCTCGACGGCCGACGGATGGTTGTGCGACTCGATCTTGAACGCGACGGCGAGGCCGTCGCCGATGCTGATCACGCCGGCATTCTCACCCGGCCCCTGCAACACGAAAGGCGCCGTGGTGGGAAGCGTCTTGAGGAGCGGACGCGAATGCTTGTACGAGCAGTGCTCGCTCCACAACGCGCTGACGATGCCCAGCTCAGTGAAGGTCGGCTCGCGCCCCAGCATGTCGACGAGTCGGCGATACTCGTCCGGCGTGAGTCCGTGCTCGGCGATGAGCGCCGGCGTGATGGCGGGATCGCCGGGACGCGGCTCGACCTTCGCACTGGCTTGCATCGTCTAATCAGCTCTTTGGTTTCTTGTTCGGATCCGGTTTGATGGCCGCGTCCGACTTCTTCGCCGTGTCCTTCTTGGGCGTCGGGGCGGGTCTGAACACTTCGGGCAACTTCGGCGGAGCGGCGGGGGCCGGAGCGGCGGCGGGGGCCGGAGCGGGAGCAGCAACCTTTTCCGGTGCCGGTTTGCTTGGCGCGGTCTCGCCGTTCTCCACCTTCACCTTCTCGGCTTTGTCGACCTTCTCGACTCTCACGACCGTCGCTGGCTTCGAGGCTTTCGCCGGCTTCGCGACCTTGGCCGGCTGCACGGCCTTGTCGACGCCCTCGACCTTCGGCGGCTCGACCTTCGCGAGCTTGGCCGGCTTTTCGGCCTTCGCGGGCTTTTCTCGCCGCGTCGACGACGATCGCCGATTTGTCGGCGGGTTGGTGCAGATCGGCGGCCAGGATCATGCGCGGCGAACTGCTCGTGCCCGAATAGCGGCGAGCGTTCGACCGGAAGATGGCGTCGACCACTTTGTCGCTGTCGAGGACGACGAGGTCGCTCATGCCGCACGAGCGCTCGCAACCGTTCTTGTACAGGAGGTACGTGTGGCCGTCGTAGGTGCGCGTGGACAGCGGCTCACCCAACTTGGCGACGACCTGCGCCTGGGTCATGCCCGGGTCTATGGTTGGGGACCCCTGACCGGTCTGACGACGCGGCGACTGCGACGGCAAGGACGAACGCGATCATTGCAGTTTCCTCATGCAGTGACGCGGGCGAGCACCGATTCGAATACGCCGAGTCCATCGGAGGACCCCAGCAGCGGATCGACGGCACGCTCGGGGTGCGGCATCATGCCGAGCACGTTTCCCGCGTCGTTGACTATTCCGGCGATGGCGCGCGTGGAGCCGTTCGGGCTCCACCACTCGTCGGCGTCGCCCGGACCGCCCACGTAGCGAAATACCACGCGCCCTTCGCCTTCCAGTCTATCGACCGTTTGCTGGTCCGCCGTGTAACGACCATCACCGTGCGCGATGGGTATTCTGAGCACGTGCCCAGCCTCGTACCGGTTGCTGAACAGCGTATCCGTGGACTCGACACGAACTGATACAGTTTCCGACACGAACTTCAGACTTTCGTTGCGCAGCAACGCCCCCGGCAGAAGCCCCGCCTCGCAGGCGATCTGAAATCCGTTGCAGATCGCGATGACCGGCCCGCCGCGGTGCGCGAACGCGACGACCTCGCGCATGATCGGGCTGAAGCGCGCGATGGCGCCCGGGCGGAGGTAGTCGCCGTACGAGAACCCACCCGGCAGGATCACGACGTCGCTGTGTTGGAGGTCGTGATCCTTGTGCCAGAGGAAAGTCGCCTCCTCGCCGATGCCGTCCACCACGGCGCGGTACGCGTCGTAGTCGCCGTTGGAGGCGGGGAAGGTGACGATGCCGAACTTCATGTGGCCTCCACGGCGGCGATCTCGAAATCTTCCGTGACGGGATTGGCGAGCAGGCGGTCGCACATCTCTCGCGTCGAGCGCTCCGCCTCTTGCGCATCGCCCGCGTCGAGCTCCACGACGAGATGGCGGCCGACGTGCACGTCGCGTACGCCGGCGAAGCCGAGCGTGTGCAACGCGTCGGCGACGGTTCGCCCTTGTGGGTCGAGAATGCCTCGGCGCGGCGTGATGTGAACGGCGATGCGATATCGGCTCATTCGGGCTTTCCACTCTGAGAGTCGGGAGGTGAAGGCGGCGCGGAGGGAGTCGGCGGCGGCGACCCAGGCGGTCGGTTTCCGCGCGGCCCACCACCGCGGCGCCGGCGACGGCGCCGCGATTGGGCGTCGCCGCGGGCTCCGTCGCGCGACTCTCGGCTGTCGTCATCGCGGGCGTGCGGACGCGCTTCGAAGGTCTCGGAAGACACGCCCGCGGCGGCGATCCGCGGGGGCGAGCGAAGCGGCTGCGCCCGTCGTGTCTCCTCTTCGCTCGGCTCGCCCTCTTCGTCGCCGTACGCCTCTTCCGGCGATCCGGCGCGGCTCATCATACCGAGCACCGCTGCCCGCACGGCCCCATACAGCACGTACGCCAGTAGAGCGGGGAAGATGAATTCCTCGCGCCGAACGAGGAGCAGAACGATCGACCCGAGCACGACGATCGACCCGAGCAGCTTGCGCGGCGTCCGCCAGCCGATCGCGGGGACGTTCGGGTAGGGCACTTCGCTGATCATGAGCGCCGCGAGCACGGCCATCAGTCCGCGAAGGATCACGTGCCAGGGCAGGTCGGAAAGCGTGCTGTCGGTGAAGAGAATGACGGATTTGCTGTAGAGCGGCGTCTGGCTGAACCAGTAGTACGTCGCGAGCGTGAGGCCGGCGGCCGGGCTGGGGAGGCCGTGGAAGTACGTCTTCTTGCGACCCGCCTGCTCGATATTGAAGCGGGCCAGGCGCATCACGGCGCACGCGGTGAAGATGAAGACGAACAGCCATTCCCACGTGCCGCGGCTCGGCAGCTCGAGGTACATCATGATCGCCGGCGCGAGCCCGAACGAGATTGCGTCGACGAGCGAGTCGAGCTCTCCGCCGAACCGGCTACCGGTGCCCGTTGCGCGCGCGACGCGCCCGTCGAGCACGTCGGCGATCCCACCCACGAGGATGAACGCCGGAGCGAGCGAGAACTCGCCGCGGATGGCGAGGATGATCGCGTAGACGCCGCAAAAGAGGTTGAAGAGCGTGAGCCCGTTCGGCATCAGCACGACGGCGCGTCGCACCACCTTGCGAGGCCGGCGCTCGCCACCGGGGCCACGGCGCATGGCGATCATTGGCCGCTCAACTCACCGAGCACGGTAGTGCCCGCGAACGTGGCGTCGCCGACCTTCACGCGAAGCGCGGCGCCGGCGGGAAGGAAGACGTCGACGCGCGAGCCGAAGCGAATCAATCCCATTCGCTCGCCTTGCTGTACGTGCTCGCCGACCTTGGAGTCGGTGACGATGCGGCGCGCGATGAGTCCCGCGATCTGACGCACCAACACGTGGTTCGATCCGGCTTCGATGCCGATCGACGTCTGCTCGTTCTCCAGGCTCGATTCCTCCGATGCGGCGTTCGCGAAGCGCCCGGGCGTGTGATCGACGAGGCGGATGATGCCGCTCACCGGATACCGGTTCACGTGCACGTTGAACACGTTCATGAAGATCGAGAGGCGGATCGAGCGCTCCTTCATGAAGGTCGGTTCATTCACCTCGGTGATCATCACGACCTTGCCGTCGGCCGGCGCGATGACGAGACGCTCGCCCCGTTCGCCGCTCCGCACCGGGTCGCGGAAAAAGTACGCGACCCAGAGCGCGATCAGCGCCAGCGCGAACGCGAAAAGCCAGAGCGGCCAGGAGCGCCGGACCAGAGCGAGACCGAACACGCCGGCGGCGACGAGCGCCGCGATGACGATGAAGCTCAGGCCCTCACGGGCGAAGTTCACGAGGTGGACTCCCCGTTCAAGGCGTCGTTCAGCGTCGAACCTGTGATTCGGCGAAACGCATCGAGGTAGCGGGCGCTCGTCGCATCGACGACCGCCTGCGGCAGCGCGGGAGGCGGCGCGTCCCCGTTCCACCGGCCCGCGCGCCGTTCGCCGTCGAGATAGTCGCGCAACGGCTGCTTGTCGAAGCTCGGTTGCGCCGTGCCCGGAGTGTACCGGTCCGCGGGCCAGAAGCGCGAGCTGTCGGGTGTGAGCACTTCGTCGATCAGCGTGATCGTTCCGTCCCGGTCGCGGCCGAACTCGAATTTCGTGTCCGCGATGATGATCCCTCGCTCGGCGGCGATCTCTCGACCGCGCTCGTACACGAGCCGGCTGAGTCGCTCGAGCTCAATCGCTATCGCGTCGCCCACCGTCGTCGCCATTTGGCTCCGTGTGATGTTCTCGTCGTGCCCGGACTCGGCCTTGGTCGCCGGACTGAATATGGCAGGCTCGAATCGCTCGCTCTCGCGGAGGCCCTGCGTCAACGGTTCGCCGGCCAGTGTGCCGTGCTCCCGGTACTCTTTCCACGCCGAGCCGGAGAGATAGCCGCGCACGACGCACTCGACGGGGAAGACCTCGGTCCGCCGGCACAACATCGCGCGACCGGCCAGCGCCGATCGATGCTCGGCGAGCGACGGCACCATCGCGACGATTTCGTCGATGTCCGCCGACAGCATGTGATGGTGCACGAGGCTCTCGAACTGCCGCAGCCACCACGCGGTGATCTGCGTCAGGACGGCGCCTTTGTGCGGGATGGGTTCTGCCATCACGACGTCGAACGCGCTGACGCGATCGGTGGCCACGAGGAGAAGCCGGTCGTCGTCGACGACGTAGACCTCGCGGACTTTGCCGCGGCGAAGGTGGCGCAGCGGGATGCCGGTGAGCTCGGCCACGGTCATACGCGCACGTCCTCGGCCTCGGTTTGGGAGTCTTCGGAAACGAGCAGCGGATCGACGACCTCGCGCAGGAACTCGTCGACCTGCTCGGGCGCGCGACCCACGAATCGTCGCGGTTCGAGCGCCGCTTCCAGATCGCGGATCGAAACGCCGAACTCGCTGTCGGCGGCCAACCGGTCGAGCAGGTCGTTTCGCTCGGCGCCGTCCTTGATCGCGCGCGCCGCCTCGATGCTGTGGCGCCGGATGCACTCGTGGGCGACCTGGCGGTCGATGCCGGCTTGGACGGCGCGGACGATGAGCTCTTCCGTCGCCATGAACGGCAGCTCGTCGGCTAGGCGGCGCCGGATGCGGGCCGGATGCACCTCGAGCCCGCGGGCGACGTTTTCCATCAATACGAGAATCGCGTCGGTCGCGAGGAAGCTTTCGGGGATCACGAGCCTCCGGTTCGCGCTGTCGTCGAGCGTCCGCTCGAAGAACTGAGTGCCGTGCGTGAGGTTCGCGTTCGGCTCGAGCGAAATCACGAATCGCGCGAGCGACGCGATCCGCTCGCAGCGCATCGGGTTGCGCTTGTACGCCATCGCCGACGATCCGACCTGCTCCTTCTCGAACGGCTCCTCGATCTCGCCGACCGACTGCAGGACCCGCATGTCGCCGCTGAACTTCATCGCGCTCGCGGCGACGCCGGCGACCGTCCCGAGGATCTGGGCGTCGAGCTTGCGCGTGTACGTCTGCCCCGAAACGGGAATCGACTGCGCGAATCCGATGGCCGCGGTGACGCGCCGGTCGAGCTCGCGCACCCTTTCGTGGTCGCCGCCGAAAATCTCGAGGAAGCTGGCCTGCGTCCCCGTCGTGCCTTTCACACCGCGGCAGGGAAGCGTGGCGATTCGATGATCGAGGTCGACGACGTCGAGCACGAGGTCCTGCAGCCAGGTTGCGGCGCGCTTTCCGACAGTCGTGGGTTGCGCGGCCTGGAGGTGCGTCGAGCCGAGCGTCGGCTCGTGCCGCCATTCGCGGGCGAACGCGGCGAGCGCGCGGATGACGCGGATCGCCTTTGTGCGCAGCAGGTGGAGCCCACGCCGCATCAGGATCAGATCGGCGTTGTCGGTGACGTAGGCGCTCGTCGCACCGTAATGAATGAAGCCGCGCGCCGCCGGCGCGACGTCGCCGAACGCGTGGATGTGTGCCATCACGTCGTGGCGGAATCGCTTCTCGTACGACGCCACCGCCGCGAAGTCGATGTCGTCGAGGTGAGCGCGCATCTCGACGATCGCGGCGTCGGGGATCGAAACGCCCAGCGCCTGCTCCGCCTCGGCGAGCGCCAGCCACAACCGACGCCACTGGCCGTATCGCTCGGCCGGAGACCAGAGCGACACCATCGCGTTCGATGCGTATCGCTCGGCCAGCGGCGACGAATAGCGATCGTGCTCGCTCATCTGAGCGCGAACTCCGTCATTCCGAGTTGCCCCTGGCGCACGAGGGTGACCCGCAGGTAGGTGCGGTTGCCGTAGTAGTCGATCGCCTTTTGAACGTCTTCCGCCGTGCGAATGGGAACGCTGTTGATCTGCACGATGACGTCGCCCGTCTGCAATCCGGTCTGGTCGGAAACCGTCTGGCTGACGTTGAACACGAGCGCGCCCCGCGCGCTGCGCAGGCCGTGCTCCGAAGCGATCGACGGCGTGACGGTGACGAGGCTCAGCTCGCGCAGCACCTGAACCTTCGGGGCCGATACCTCGGGAAGGTCGGAAACCTCGACGTCGACGTCGAATTCGCGGTTGCCGCGCTTCACGTGCAACCGGGCCGGCTGCCCGACGCGCAGATCGAGCAAGGCGGCCTGCCAGTCGAAGGGATTGTGAATGACACGGCTCCCTTCGCGGAGGATGTCGTCGCCGGGCTGGAGGGCGGCTTTGGCGGCGGGAGATCCCGGCTCCACGCTCGCGATGAACGCGCCTTGCGTGATGATGTCGCGTGGATTCGCGGAGTTCGACTGCCGAAGATGCACGCCGATCCACGGGCTGCGGATCGAGCCGTGGTTGATCAGATCGTCGACCACGCGCGCCACGCGGTTGATCGGAATCGCGAATCCCAGCCCCACCGAGCCGCCGCTCGGCGAGAAGATGCTGCTGTTCACGCCGACGACTTCGCCGTCGGCGTCGACGAGCGGTCCGCCCGAGTTGCCCGGATTGATCGCCGCATCGGTCTGAATCATGTCGAAGTACGAGGCCTGTCCCTCGCCGGGCGCGATGAGGTTGCGCTGCGTGGCGCTGATCACGCCGACGCTCACGCTCGGTTCGCTGTTGCCGAGGTAGAAGCCGAACGGGTTGCCGATCGCGATCGCCCACTCGCCGACGACGAGCGCGTTCGAGTTGCCGAGCTTCGCGTCGGGAAGATTCTTCGCGTCGATGCGAAGCACGGCGATGTCGTTCGCGTCGTCGGATCCGAGGACCTTCGCTGGATAGACGCTCCCGTCGCGCAGCATGACGGAGACTTTCGTCGCCCCGGCGACGACGTGCGCGTTGGTGACGATGACGCCGTCAGACCTCACGACGAAGCCGGTGCCGAGCCCCGCCGACGTTCGCGGCTGCTGCCGGCCGAAGAAGAAGTCGAACGGATCTTGCGGAGCCTGGTTGACCTGTTCCGTTTGAACCGTCACGACCGATGGCGAGATCTTGGCGACCGCGTTCGTGATCGCGTTCTGTCTCGACGCGGAAACCTGAGCGGACGACTGCGCCGCAGGGATGGCGCTCGCGAGCCTTCCGGCCGAGGACTCCGCGGAGGACTGCGCCTTCGATGCATCCGGCGGAGGCGAGCAACCTACGACGGCGGCGATCAGCACCAGACGAAGGGCGTGCGACTTCATACGGCGGTCCTTGCCGGGTCGAGATAGAGCTCCGGCGGGTACACCACGTCATCGAGGAATAGCGCGTGCGCCGCGGACGGCGGCGATGCGTCCTCGTTCGTGTCAGCGTTCAGCAGGCGTGCCACGTCGTCCGCGGGTCGTCGGCCCGTGGCGACGTCGAGCATCGTCCCGACGAGAAATCTCACCATGTGATGAAGGAATCGGTTGGCTTCGATCTCGAACACCAGCCCCCCCCCGCCAGCGCGATCTCGCCAGCGTGCTCGAGTCACGCGACAGCGGTGATCGTCGTGCGCGGGCGCGGTACCCCGAACGGCAAAGCCCCGAAAGCAGTGCTCGCCCTCGATGCAGGCGGCAGCGACATCCAGAGCGCTCCGATTCAGGGGCTGCCCGAACGCCAGCTCGTACCGACCACGAAACGGGGAGTGAGCTTCGTCATCCGTGCCGACGTAATAGCTGTACCGCCGGCTCACCGCACTGTAGCGCGCATGGAACTCGCTTCGCATCTCGGTCGCCGCCGCGACCCAAACGTCCGGCGGTAGCACGGCGTTCAGGGCGCGCCGCAGTTCCTGAACGCTCCATCGGTCCGCCACCCGAACGCCAACCGCCTGTCCTCGCGCGTGTACGCCGGCGTCGGTCCGGCCGGAGCCCAGGGCGGCGATTCCGGCGCCCATGAGGCGCTCCAACGCCGCCTCCAAAATGCCTTGGACGGTGCGCGTCTCCGGTTGGCGCTGCCATCCACTAAACCCGGCCCCGTCATAGTGCAACACGAGTCGCACGGTGCGTTCGGCCATCGAACGAAAGCTAGGGAAACCCGAGAGTGTGTCAAGCAACGCCCTCGCGCGTCATAGTGTGGAGGCGCCTCATGTTACACGCATCCGACTTGGAAACAGGCACCTCTCCCCACTGGCCCATTTCGTTTCTCGATGCCCCCACGCACGCTCTCATCGCTCGCCCACGCCCTGACTGTCTCGGCCGACGCGGACGCCGCGCTTGCCGCGCTCGGTGAGGCACTCTCGGAAGTCGACCGCGTTGCCCGACTCGCGCTCGTGCACTTCGACGAGCGGCGGGAGATGCTCGGCGAACGGGTGCTGCTCACACCGGCCGGGGCCGAGTGTCTTTCGCTCGACACGACGTTCGATCACCTCCCGACTCGTGAGCGGACCGCCATCGCGGCCGGCGGGCAGTTCGTGGATTTCGCGGACTCGAGCGACGAGTTCGCGCGCCTCTTCCAGATTCCGTCTTTCGGCGAAACCGGATGGCTGAACGTTCGGGGCCTCCGTTTCGACGGACATCTGACGGCGCTTCTCGTTCTGTACGAGACGCGAAAGCTCTTCGGCGCCAGAACCGCCGAGCGGTTTCTTCCGGCGATCGCGCTGTTCGAGCTCGCCTACCTCCGGTTTCTCGAGCGCGGAGCTCGCGAGGAAGCGGTGCGCACCCTCGAGGACGTCACGCAACGCGTTCACGGCGAGTACGAGGCGAGGCTCGGCGAGTTGGAAACCCGCCTCACCGCCGCGAGCAGTGCGACCGCTGACGCCGACGCGGATTCGGCGCGGGTCGTGTCGCTCGAACGCGAGCTGGCGCGCGCTACCGAGGACGCGCGTCGCGCGCTCAAGCGCGCCGAGGTCGTCGACGCCACGGTGGCGTCGGCGGTCGAGCAGCTGGAGAAGGCGCACGTCGAGCTTCATAGACGAAGTGAAGCAGTGCGTCAAAAGACACGCACTATCTATTTGATCGACAAGGTTTTGACTCTCGACGCCTCGACGGACGATCCGCGGCAGCTGGCCGATGGACTCCTCTCCCTGGTCGGCGACGAGATGCACGCGAACCGGTGCTCGTTGATGCTCCGGACGCCGGAGGGAGACTGCCTCTACATCGCGGCCGCCAAGGGTGTCGCTCCGGGAGTGATGGAGGGACTGCGCGTGGCCATGGGGCAGGGCGTGGCCGGGCGCGTCGCGCAGGCCCGCGAGCCCGTGCTCGTCCGCGATGCGACCGAGGCCCACACGCACCCGCTTCTCCAGGACGGACACTTCACGACGGGCTCGTTCATTAGCTTCCCCTTGGTCTATCACGACGAGCTGGTCGGCGTCGTGAACGTGGCAAACCGCGCCATGCAGGGGATCTTCAGCGAAGAGGATGTGGACCGCGTGCGCCTGCTCGGTCTCGTGATTTCCATCGTCGCCTCACACGCTCGACTGCCGGAACGCCTCGTCGAGGCGCTCAGTGTCCGGTAGTTCGTCGCCCAACGCGCTTCTTTCCACCGTTCGTCGTCTCACCGCGGGAGAAGCACCCGACCCGCAGGAGCTGACGGCCGCCTTCGACGTCGTCCTGAGCGGCGACGCGACGCCGGCGCAGATCGCGGCGCTCCTCATCGGACTGCGCGTCCGGGGTGAAACCGCGGCGGAGCTCGCCGCCGTCGTGAGATCTTTTCGGCGCGCCATGGTGCACTTGCCCGCCGAACGCCCGGACGAGCTGGTCGACACGTGCGGCACGGGCGGCGGTTCGATCAACACGTTCAACATTTCGACCGCCGCCGCGCTCGTTGCCGCCGGCAGCGGAATCCGCGTGGCGAAGCACGGCAACCGGTCGTTCACGACGCAGTGCGGGAGCGCCGACATACTCGAGGCACTCGGCGTCTCCATCGACGCTCCCGTGACGACGATGGCGACCGCTTTGGCCGACGCCGGCCTCGTCTTCATGTTCGCGCCGCTGATGCATCCGGCGATGCGGCACGTGGGCCCGGTGCGGCGAGAGCTCGGTGTTCACACCGTCATGAACCTCATCGGGCCGCTGGCCAACCCCGCTGGCGCGGGACGGCAGGTGGTGGGCGTGTCCGACGCGAGACGTCTCCCGCTGATCGCGGGCGCGCTCGCCGAGCTCGGCGCGGTCCACGCGCTGGTGGTGCACGGGGAGGGGATGGACGAGATCTCTCCGTTTGCCGACAGCGCCGTGATCGAGATTCGGGACGGCGCGATGAAGGAATGGAAGATCACTCCGAAGCGATACGGATTCGGCTCCGGTTCAGTCGATCAGATCGCGGGAGGTCCTCCGTCGCAAAACGCGGCCATGGTGCTCGACGTTCTCCGAGGCGAGGGCAACGCGCCGTCTACCGCCGCCGTCGTACTCAACGCCGCGGCTGCATTCTATGTAGCAGGCGTTGCGCCGACGTTCGACGACGGCGTTGCCTCGGCGAGTGCGGCGATCAAGTCCGGCGCGGGGCTTGTCGCGCTGGAGCGCTTGCGTGCCGCCTTCTCCAGGAAAGCAGATCGCAGCTGACTGTCGCCGCGAGAAAGAGTGCGGCGGCGCGGTGCGGGGAACTGGGACGAGGGGCGGCGGGACGGGGGCGGAGTCCCTCGATCAGTAACGCCTCAACACTCCCACGACGATCCCCTGAATCGAGATGTCGTTCTCGTGGACGTACATCGGCTGCATGGTCTCATTGGCCGGCTGGAGGCGGATGCGGCCGTCGCGCTCGCGGAAGAACTTCTTCACCGTCGCCGAGGACCCGTGTAGCATGGCGATGACCATCTCGCCGTTGTCGGCCCGCTGACGCTCGTTCACGACCACGAAGTCACCGTCGCGAATCTGCTCGTCGATCATCGAGTTGCCGCGGACCCGCAAGACGTAGTGGCTGCCGGACCGCCCGACCAGCGCCTCGGGCACGGTCAGCGTCTCGCCGTGGTCGAGCGCCTCGATCGGAACGCCCGCCGCGACGGCCCCCAACAGCGGAAGCTCGATGGCCCGCGGCGTCGCCTCGCTGGGGAGGATCTCGATCGCGCGGCTCTCGTTGTAGCTTCGCTTGATGTAGCCCTTGCGCTCGAGGTTCGTCAGGTGCTCGTGGACCGTCGCGAGCGAGTTGTAATCAAAGTTCTCGGCGATCTCCTCGAAGCTCGGCGCGAAGCCGTTTTGCTCGGTGTAAGCCGTGAGGTAGTTTAGTATTTCGCGCTGGCGCTTCGTGAGCGGCATGGACAGTGACCTGTTCAGTCGGGTTGAAGGTCTCCTGAACCCGATTCACCGAAGAAGACCCGAATCCTAGGATATCCGAATAGGTACCGAAGTGCAAGCGTCGACTGCTTGGACGGCCCCCGGGGGCACCCTTGGACGACTCGTCGAGGAAGCGCGTCGTCGCGCGGATGCGCTGATGCCGCGTCGAAGCGAGCTCGAGCAAGCGGCCGCCAACATCGCCGCGCCCGCTCGGTTCGCCGACTCCCTTCAGCGGCGTGACGTAGCCGTGATCGCCGAGGTGAAGCGGCGCTCGCCGTCCAAAGGCTGGATCAATCCAGGGATGTCGGCCGTGGACCAGGCCACCGCGTACGCGGCTGGCGGTGCCGCCGCGATCTCCGTACTCACAGAGCCGGACCATTTCGGCGGTTCGGTCGACGATTTGATCGCCGTGCGCGACGCGGTCAATCTTCCCGTGCTAAAAAAGGACTTTCACGTCAATCCGATTCAGCTCCTCGAGGCGAAAGCGGTCGGCGCGTCGGCGGCGCTCCTCATCGTTCGAGCCCTGCCGCAGGATCAGCTGACGGAACTCGTTCGCGTCGCCGGCGAGCTGCGTCTGGAGGTGCTGCTCGAGGTGCGCGACGCCGAAGAACTCCAGCGCGCGGTCGACGCCGCCGCGACGAACAGCGCCGTGACGGGCATCGGGGTCAACAACCGCAACCTCGAGACACTGGTGATCGACGCCGGTCGCGCCGAGCAGCTGATCGCGGGCATTCCGACGCGGTTCGTCGCCATCGCCGAGAGCGGAGTGAGCGCGAGGGACGATGTCGAGCGCGTGGCCAGCGCCCGAGCCGACGCGGTGCTCGTCGGTTCGGCCGTGTCGGCCGCGGCAGATCCCTGCGCCGCGGTCCGCGGACTCACCAACGTCATGAGGCGTCCGCGTGGCCTCTGAGTCTTCCGTGCGGCCAGCCATCAAGTTCTGCGGTCTCACGCGGGCCGAAGACGCGCGCGCTGCCGCGGAGTTGGGAGCGGCGTACGTCGGAGTGATCTTTGCCGGCGGCCCCCGACTGCTGACGGAAAACAGAGCGGCCGAAGTGTTGGCCGACGTACCGCGCGACGTCGGCCGCGTGGGAGTGTTCGGCGATCAGGCGCCGTCGGAAATCGCGCGAATCGCTCGGCGACTGTCGCTGCGCGCGGTGCAGCTGCACGGCGCGCTCGATCCCGACCGCGTCGGTGAGATTCGTCGCTCCGTCGAGGCGGAGGTGTGGCCGGTGATTCGCATTGCCGGCGGCGAGCTTCCCGCCGGAGCGATGTGGGTCGTCTCCGATTCGGACATCCTTTTTCTCGATTCGTACGTCGCGAACTCTCCCGGCGGGTCGGGCGTCTCGTTCGACTGGAATGCGTTGGCGACGACCGTGCGATGGCTTCGCGAGGGAAAGCGCGTAATACTGGCGGGGGGCCTGCGCGCGACCAATTTGTCGCGGGCGATCGCCGCGCTCGCTCCCGACGTCGTCGACGTGTCGTCGGGGGTCGAGTCCGCGCCCGGGATCAAGGATCACAATCAAATGCGTCTGTTCCGCGACGCGGCAGGGGTTGGATCGACGAAATGACCGCGACCACGATTGAGACGCGCACCAGCGACCGATTCGGCGTGTTCGGCGGACGATACGTTCCCGAGACGCTGATTCCCGCCATCGATGAGCTCGAGCGCGCCTACGACGAAGCACGCGCCGATCCGACGTTCGTGGCGGAGCTCGAGGAGATGCTCGCGAACTACGTGGGCCGCCCGTCGGCGTTGACGGAGGCTCCGCGCTTCTCGGAGCACGTGGGCGCTCCGGTCTGGCTGAAGCGCGAGGATCTGAATCACACCGGCGCGCACAAAATCAACAACACGGTCGGGCAAGCGCTGCTCGCTCGCCGAATGGGGAAGCGACGCATCATCGCGGAGACCGGGGCGGGGCAGCACGGCGTCGCCACGGCGACGGTGTGCGCGCGGTTCGGCCTCGAGTGCGTCGTGTACATGGGCGAGGAGGACATGCGTCGCCAGGAGCTGAACGTCTTCCGCATGCGGCTCATGGGCGCCACGGTCGTCGGCGTGTCGAGCGGCACGCGCACGCTCAAGGACGCCACCACGGAAGCGATTCGCGACTGGGTGACGAACGTCAACGACACGTACTACATCATCGGATCGGTGGTCGGGCCGGCGCCGTATCCGCGCATGGTGCGCGACTTCCAAGCGGTGATCGGCCGCGAAGCGCGATCGCAGATGCTCGAGCGCGCGGGCCGGCTTCCGAAAACCGTCGTCGCGTGCGTTGGCGGCGGGTCGAACGCGATGGGCGCATTCCACGCATTCGTCGACGATCGCGACGTCGAGCTGGTCGGCGTCGAAGCGGCCGGCGAAGGACTCGACACGGAGCGCCACTCCGCGTCGCTGGCGCGCGGGCGTCCGGGCGTGCTGCACGGCTCACTGAGTTACTTGCTGCAGGACGAGCACGGGCAGGTTCATCCGGCGCACTCGATATCCGCGGGGCTCGACTATCCCGGCGTGGGGCCCGAGCACGCGTACCTGAAAGACACGGGCCGCGCGCGGTATGTCGCCGTCTCCGACACCGAAGCGCTCGAGGGCTTCGGACTTCTGAGCCGCCTCGAGGGAATTATTCCCGCGCTCGAGACGGCGCACGCCGTGAGTTGGATTGCGTCACAGCGCGGCCGATGGAAACGCGACGAGCCGGTGCTGCTCTGCGTCAGCGGTCGCGGCGACAAAGACGTCGCGCAGGTCAGCGCGATGGGCATCCTGGAAAAGTGACCTCGCCCTCGTCGCCACCCGCCTCCGCGCTCAAGGCCACGCCGAACGCACCCGACGCGGCCACACCGCCGTTCCCGCCGGCTCCGATCGAGGAGTGGCTCAGGCTGATCGCGAAAGCGGGCCGCGCGCATCAACTCTACCTGCCCAACAACCCGATCTATCGCGGCGCGATCGACGCGCTGCGCGCCGGGTTTCGTCCGATCTGGCAGCATACGGAGGAGTTCTCCCTCACGATCGGGGAGACGGACCTGCGGTGGTACGACGTCGTCGTCTCCGGCGAGTCGAACACCGAGAAGAACGCCGACAATCTGGCCTGGCTGCTCTACAAGGACGGTCTGCGCGAGATCACGATCGCTCGAGGGTTCGAGGACACGGAGTTCGTCAAGCTCCTCGAGGTCATCCAGCGCGCGCGCCACGCGCAGCCGGATGACGACGACCTCGTGGCGATGATGTGGGAAGCGGATTTCACGTACCTGAAGTACCGCTACATCGATCTGCTGCACGACATCGGCGGCGGCGAGCCGGCGGACGGCACGGAGGTCGAACCGGCAAGCCCGGAGGAGATCGCCAACGCGGCGCACCAGCCGCCCCCGGAGACGAGCGTCGCGTCGGTCGTGAACATGGCCGACTTCGACTCCACACTCTACTTCCTCGACGAACCGGAGATCGAGTACCTGCAAGGCGAGATCTCGCGCGAGTACCAGCAGGATCTGCGCGCGAACGTGATCGCCGCGCTTTACGACATCATCGACGGGCAGAACGAGCCGGCGGTGCGGTCCGAGGCGATCGAGAACGTCCACACGCTGATGGCCTACCTTCTGGTCGGCGGGCATTTCCGCGGCGCGGCGTTCGTGCTGCGCGAGTCACAGGCGTCGCTGACGCGCGCGCAGGATCTGACGCCCGAGCATCGCCAACGGCTCGCCGAGCTACCCGTTCGCCTCAGCGCGCCCGACACCCTCGCCCAACTCCTGCAGTCTCTCGACGACGCGGCCGAGCTTCCGCCCACCGAGGACCTCGAGGCGCTGTTCACCGAGCTGCAGCCGGCGGCGCTCGCCACCGTCTTCCAGTGGCTGAATCGGATGCGCAACGAGCGGTTGCGCCCCTTGCTCGAGTCGGCCGCCGAGCGACTCGCGTCGGCGAACACCGCGCAGTTGGTAAAGCTCATCGACTCGCCGGATCCCGAGGTGTCGCTCGAGGCGATTCGGCGCTCCGGCGGTCTCAAGGCGCAGGGTGCCGTGCAGCAGCTCGCCAAGGTGCTCGCGAGCGGCGACGTCGAGCGACGCCAGGTCGCGGTGACGGCGCTGTCCTCGATCGGATCGCCGGGTGCGCTGCAAGCGCTCGAGCGCGCGCTCGACGACGACGACCGCGAAGTGCGCGTCGGGGCCGCGCGCGCGTATGCCGCGCAGCCGCATCGCCCGGCCGCGGCCCGTCTCGAGGCGGCGGTAAAGGGCAAGGTCCGCAATGCCGACCTCACCGAACGCATGGCGTTCTTCGAGGCGTACGGCGCGGTCGCCGGCGACGCCGGCATTCCGCTCTGCGATGGAATTCTCAACGGGCGCGGATTCCTCGGCCGGCGCGACGACGACGAGCTGCGCGCGTGCGCGGCCATGGCGCTCGGCCGCATCGGATCGCCGCAGGCGCTCGAAGCCTTGCGGAAAGCCGCCGGCGAAAAGGACGTGATCGTGCGGAACGCGGTGACGCGCGCGCTCCGCGGTCAGACCGGAGCCACACGGTGACAGCGCCGACCCGAGCGGCGGCAAACCAGACCAGCGACTCGGTCAGCGACGCGCAAGTTCGCCGCGCGGGGCGCCAGCTGATCTTCGCGCTGTACGGCGCGCTGCGCGCGGTGAAGCTCTATCCCGTTGAGAACGCCGCGGTTCAGAAGGCGCTCGCCGACGTCGCCGCTCAGGCCCGCGCACTGATCGAGTTGGCCGGCGAGCTCGAGCTGCGCATGTCGGGCGAGTTCATCTTCGTGAATGAGACGCGCCTTCGACTCGACCTCGACAACTTCGCGAGCTTCAGCCACCTCCTGTCGCTCTTTCGCGGCTCGGGGATCGGCAGCATCACGCTGGGACCGAACGCCGAGGCGAAGGACTGGCTCATCTTCCTGTCGCTGCTCCAGGCGCCGAGCACCGACGACCCGTCCGCGCGCTTCGACCAGCTCATCGAAAAGCTGTCGGGAGCCGGCGTTTCGGCGTTCACGCTGACGCCGCCGACGGACCAACACGACGACGATCTCGAGAAGAACAAGGAACGCGCGAAGCGCACGTACGCGCAGTCGGTCGCCGCGACGCGCGACCTCATGACGTCGGTGCGCATGGGCGCCGGCGCGAACATCAAGAAGGTCAAGCGCGTCGTGCAGGGAATCGTCGATCAGATCCTGAACGAAGAGACGTCGCTCATCGGGCTGACGACGTTGCGCGACTACGACGAGTACACGTTCACGCACAGCGTGAACGTCTGCATCTTCGCCGTCGCGCTTGGAAAACGGTTGGGGCTCACCAAGCTCCAGCTCTACGATCTCGGGATGGCCGCGCTCTTCCACGACATCGGCAAGTCGCGCGTGCCGCAAGGGCTGCTGACGAAGGCCGACGGTCTGTCCGAGGTGGAATGGGTGCAGATGGCCGCGCACCCCTGGCTCGGCGTGTTCGCGCTGTTCCAGATCCGCGGCGCACAGGAGTTGCCGTACCGCTCGATGGTCGTGGCGTACGAGCACCACATGAAGCTCGACCTGAGCGGGTACCCCCGCACGACGCACCCGCGGAAGATGGGCGTGTTCAGCAAGATCGTCGCGATCGCCGACAGCTTCGACGCGGCCACCACTCGGCGCGTCTACCAGAAGATTCCGTGGAGTCCGGCCGAGGTGATGCGCGAGATGCGCGACAACCCGCGGCGCGGCATGGACCCCGTCATTCTCAAGGCGTTCATCAACCTGACCGGCGTGTACCCGGTCGGCACGCTGGTCGTCCTCGACACGTTCGAGCTGGCGATCGTGCACGCGGTCAACCCGATCGCGGACATGCTCTCGCGCCCCATCGTTCGCATCATCGCCGACGCGCTCGGCAACCTGTCGCATTCCGGGGCGCTCGCCGACCTCGCCGACAGAAACGCGGACGGCGTGTATCTTCGCACGATCATCAAGACTGAAGACCCGCAACGATATGGCATCCGGATCGGCGACTATTTCGTCTGACGTGATCGCGCGGCGTTTCGCCGAGCTGCGCGCGCGCAAGCGTCGCGCGCTCGTTCCGTACATCACGGCCGGGTACCCGGACGCGGAGCGAACGGTCGACCTGATGCGCGGGCTCGAGGACGCCGGCGCGGATGTCATCGAGTTGGGTCTGCCGTTCTCCGACCCGATGGCCGACGGTCCGGTGATTCAGGCGAGCTCGCAACGCGCCCTCGAGCTCGGGATGAACTTCGACAAGCTGCTCGAACTGGTGGCCCGCGCGAACGTCGGCGTGCCGCTGGTGCTGTTCAGCTATCTCAATCCCATCCTGGCGGCCGGCGACGACGCGCTCGTTCGCGCGGCGCAAGCAGGCATGAGCGGGCTTCTGCTGACCGACCTGCCGGTCGGCGCGGATCCGGAGCGCGAAGCGCGCATCGGCGCGGGACCGCTCGAGTTCATCCGGTTGGTCGCGCCGACGACGCCGCTCGAACGCATGCGCGAGATCGCCGAGCACGGACGCGGATTCGTCTACCTCATCAGCCGACTGGGCGTGACGGGAGCGCGCGACGATCTCCCGGCGGAGCTTCCGGCGACGGTGCGCCGGCTTCGAGAGGCGACGTCGCTCCCGGTGTGCGTGGGCTTCGGCGTCTCGCGCCCGGATCAGGCGGCGCGGGTCGCGGCGATCGCCGACGGCGTCGTCGTGGGCAGCGCCATCGTCCGCGCCGCCGGAGAGAGCATTTCCCAAGCGGTCGCCCTGACGTCGTCGCTGCGCGCGGCGATCGACGACGCGTGATTCGCCGCGCCGGCAAGTCCGCGCCGTCTACCGGCGCGTCGGGGGGGGACGTCGAGATCACGCTGCACGCGATGCGCTTCCACGGCCTCGTCGGCATCCTGCCCCACGAGCGGGACATCCCGCAGCCGATCGAGATGGATCTCACGGTGACGGTGGCGCCGGGAGAAGGCGTGATCGACTATCGCGAGCTCTACTCGCTCTGCGCCAGCTCCGTCGCCGGACAGACCAGCTTTCTCGAAGGACTCGCCACGCGCGTCGCCAAATCGGCGCTCGATCATTCGCCGCGCGTTCGGATGGCGCGCGTTGCGGTGCGCAAGCCGCACGTCGCGCTCCCGGGCCCGCTCGCGTACGCCGAGGTGGTGGTCGAACGCCGAGCCGATGCGTGACGTGGCGTACATCGCGCTGGGATCGAATTTGGGCGACCGCCACGAGCACTTGGCTCGCGCGCGCAAGGCCATCGCGCAGCTTCCATCGAGCCGCGTCGTGGCCGAATCCTCGATCGACGAGACCGCACCGCTCGGCCAACGCGACCAGCCGATGTACCTGAACCAGATGGTGGCGCTCGAAACGTCGCTTACGCCGCGGCAGTTATTGAGCCGACTGCAGGCGATCGAGCAGCGCGAGGGTCGCGTGAGGCACGAGCGGTGGGCGTCGCGGACGCTCGACCTGGACATCGTCTGCTTCGACGCGCAGACGGCGAGCGAGACGGACCTCGAGATACCGCATCCGGGTTTGGCCGATCGACCGTTCTGGCAGCGCGAGCTCGCCGAGCTCCGGGAGAAACGATGACGCAACAGACCGGCGAGGCGCGCGTCGTGATGCCGGATTGGTCGTGCGTGACCGAGAAGCGGAAGGGGCACATCAGCCGCGTCGTGTCGTTGCTCATGCGCTGGGCCGACGAGCTCGAGATCGGCGAGGACGAGCGGCGGATTTGGCGAGACGCGGGACTTCTTCACGACGCGCTTCGCGACGCGCCGGAACCTGAGCTCCGCCGGCTGTCTGGCGACGAGAAGCGAGAGGAGGAGCTGCTCCACGGCCCAGCGGTGGCGAGTCTGCTCGAATCGCAGGGCAACACGAGCGCGTCGTTGCTCGAGGCGGTACGCTACCATACGGTCGGCTCACCGCGTTGGGATCGCGCGGGACGCGCGCTCTACATGGCCGACTTCCTCGAGCCGGGACGCGGCTTTTTGAAGAGCTATCGCGCGTTTCTCGCCGTGCAGGTGCCGCACGATTTCGACGGCGTCTTCCGGCAAGTGCTGCGCACACGGCTGGAGCACGCGCTGCGCGAGGGATTCACTCTCTTCCCGGAGACAGTCGGGCTGTGGAACGAAGTCCGGTGAGCCGTCGCTGGATCGTCGTCGGCGCTGCCCTCCTGATGGCGGTCGGTGCCGGCGCTGTCGCGCTGTCGCGATCGCGGCGCCCTGCGCCGGCCGCTCCGACGCGGTCGGGAGACGTCGCGCCCGAGGGCGTTCGCGTCCGCGTCCAGGTACTCAACGGAACTCGCGTCCGCGGACTCGCGCGTCGCGCGACGATCCTCCTCAGAGACCGAGGCTTCGACGTCGTGGAGACGGGCACCACCAGCGGGCAGGCGGACACGACGCTCGTGCTCGACCTCTCGGGGCATCCGGAGTGGGCGAAGCGAGTCGCGTCGTTGTTTCCGCCCGCGCGCGTTCAGGCGCGCAGCGACAGCTCACGCTACCTGGATATCGCCGTCGTTATCGGGTCGTCGTGGCGGCCGCCGGCCGAGGCGCTCCACCCGTAGCTGTCCGCACGCCGCGGCGATGTCCACACCGCGGCTCTTTCTCACCGCCACCTCGACGCCCGCGTCGCGCAGCTCGCGCGCGAAACGGCGAATGCCGTCGGCGCTCGTCGGGGTGAAGCCGCGCGCGCCGCCGGGGTGCAGCGGAATGAGATTGATGAAGGCACGGCATTCACGCGCGAGCGCCGCGAGCTGGATCGCGTGCTCCGGGCCGTCGTTCACGCCGCCGAGCATCACGTACTCGAACGTCACGCGCCGGTCGAAGACCTTCGCCGCGCGAATCACGTCGGCGAGCGGGTACTTGGTGTTGATCGGCATCAGCTCGCGCCGCAGCGAGTCGCTCGGCGCGTGGATCGAGATGGCCAGGCGGAACTGCTCGGGACGCTCGCCGAGCGCGACGATCCCGGGGAGTATGCCCACCGTGGAAATCGTGATGTGCCGCGCGCCGATCCCCAGACCGGCGGGATCATTCAAGATCGTGAGCGCGCCGTCGACGGCCTTCCAATTCATGAGCGGTTCGCCCATGCCCATGAAGACGACGTTCGTGATGTCGATCGGCGGGTTGAGGAGGCGCATCTCGCGTACCTGACCCGCGATCTCGAACGTCGAGAGGTTCCGGCTGAAGCCCATCGCGCCGGTCGCGCAAAACGCGCATTGCAACGCGCATCCGGCCTGGGAGGAGATGCAGAGGGTGACGCGGTCGCCTTCCGGAATCGCGACGCTTTCGATCGCCTCGCCGTCGGCCAGGCGGAAAAGGAATTTCTCCGTTCCATCCGACGACTTCTGTCGCGCCGCGATCTCGAGTCGGGGCAACTCGAACGACGCCGCCAGCGACTCGCGGAGCGCCTTCGGCAGCTCGGTCATCTGCTCGAAGCTCGGCGCCGGATTCAGCCAGAGCCGCCGCGCGATCTGCGCGGCGCGGTATTTGGGCTCGCCGGCGCGCTCGAGAAATGCCGCCAGCTGCGCCTGCGCGTCGGCCAGCGGGAGGTTCAGCAAATTCACGCCCGATTCCACCGGAAGACTCCCTGGGGCGGTCGTCATGGAATCGTCCGCGTCACGAGGAACTGGTAGTTCGCGCCGAGGCCCGCCGCACCGTCCTCGCGGCTGACCGCCACGAGGTAGGACGCGTAGCGAAGACCGATGCCGAGTCGGAGGCGCCGATCCTGGTCGCCGAACGCCGTCGACCAATCGAACCCGCCGGTGGCGTTGAACCAGCGGTAGTCCGCGCTCGTGAACACGTAGTCGTCGCGTCCGCGGGACTGAGTCACCGACGCGGAGTATCCGGCGCGCACGATGGTCGAGTCTCGACGCAACACCGGCGCGTCGATTGCCGCCATGAACGTGGCCGCTTCCGCCGACCGAGCGCTGAGCAAGAATGTCGACGCGGCGCCGCGCAGCGGAGTGCCGAGGATCCTGTCGACGATGACGCCGCCGTCGAGTGAGAACGCGCCTCCGTGATCCTGATCGACCGTCGCCCAGCGATAGCGCGTGGCGAGTCCGGCGGACCACGTGCCGAAACTCGAATGTTGCCGCGTCATCGCGAGGCCGGCCGAGAGGAGACTCGTACCGTACGGAATCTCGCCGCCGATCGACTGCGGATCGGTTTCGGTGTGGATGATGTCGCTCACCGATGCCTGCGCGAACGACAACGCGGCGGACAGACCCGGGCGAATTCGATATTCGCCGCCGATCATCCCGAGTTGAGCGCCCTGGTTCTGCGGCGTGGTGAGTCCGGCCAGACCAATCTCGGCGCGAGCGCTCGAATCGGCGGATCGACTCGCGGGATTCCAAAGACTCGCCGGCATGCGAGTGCTCAACGCCGGTGCATCGGCGAGCAGTCCGAGCGGGAACTCGAGGAGGTCGCGCGCCGGGACTCGTTGGGCCGCCGCGGGCGCCGAGACGAGCACTGAAGCGAGCGCGGCGAAGGTCAAGCGCGACATATACTTGAGGTTAGTGAGCGACGCGCACACGGTCAAGCAAAATCACTACCGTCAAGAGCCCTTGGCGCCTACATTCCATGGACTGGAATGAACCATTCGACGAAGCAGAATCTGCTTCTCGCCCGGCACGATCCGGACGACGGGGCCTGGGCCGCGACACCGCCGACGCGCGTCGACGACGCATCGTGACGATTGCCCAGCCTCCGGCGCGCTCGACCTCGCGGCGCGACGTCGATGCGGCGGCTGCCCCGACGACTCACTCTTCGATGACCGACAAACATCTCGCAACGACCCTGCGCACGCACCTGTGCGGAGCGCTCCGCGCCTCCGACGTAGGCCAGCGTGTGCGGCTTGGCGGCTGGGTGCACCGCAATCGCGACCTCGGCGGACTGACGTTCGTCGACCTCCGGGATCGCGCGGGGATCGTGCAGGTGTCGTTCGACCCGAAGCACTGTCCGGCCGACGTGTGCGCCGCGGCGGCGGCGCTTGGACCCGAGACGGTCGTCCTCGTCGAGGGCGATGTCGTCGCGCGCCCCGAAGCGATGAAGAATCCCGAGCTCTCGACGGGAGACGTCGAGCTTCGCGCGACCGCGCTGACCATCGCCGGACCCGCCACCCCGCCGGCGATTCCCGTCGCGCGCGCGCGCAACGAGAACCTGCCCGCGGAGGAACTCCGGCTGCGCCATCGGTTCCTCGACCTGCGCCGGCCGGAGCTTCAGGAGAACATCGTCCTGCGCCACCGCCTGATGCAGGCGACGCGGCGCTATTTGAGCGAGAACGGTTTCTTCGAGATCGAGACGCCGATCCTCACCAAGCCAACGCCCGAGGGGGCGCGAGACTATCTCGTGCCGAGCCGGGTGCACCCCGGCGAGTTCTACGCGCTTCCGCAGTCGCCGCAGCTCTACAAGCAGCTGCTGATGGTCTCCGGGTTCGACCGCTATTTCCAGATCGCGCGCTGCTTCCGCGACGAAGATCTGCGACAGGACCGTCAACCCGAGTTCACCCAGATCGACATCGAGGCGTCGTTCATCCAGGCGGAGGACATCCTGCGCTTGAGCGAGGGGCTCGTCGGCGCGCTGTGGCGAGAGGCGGGCGTGGAGATTCCCGCGACGTTTCCGCGCATGACGTACGCCGAGGCGATGGAGCGCTACGGGTCGGACAAGCCCGACACGCGGTACGCGCTCGAGATCTTCGACGCGAGCGAGGTGTTTCGCGGCGTCGGCTTCGCCATCACGACGACCGCTCTCGACGCGGGTGGCCGCGTGCGCGGCATACGCGTGCCGGGCGGCGCGGCGTTATCGCGCAAGCAGGTCGACGAGATCGAGTCCGAGGCGAAGAAGGGCGGGGCCGCCGGACTGCTGAGGCTCAAGTTCGTGAACGGCGCCTTTGATGGGCCACTGGCCAAGTTTCTCGCGGCCGAGGCGAACCAGCAATTGGGACTGGCCGAGGGCGAGCTCGCGCTGTTCGTCGCCGGGCCGGATCGCGTGTCCAGCCCGGCGCTGGATCGCGTCCGCCAGGACGTCGCCCGGCGCATGAACCTGATTCCGGAATCCGCATTGAACTTTTTGTGGGTAACGGATTTTCCGATGTTCGAGCGCGACGCGGTGACCGGCGCGCTCGGCCCGGTGCACCATCCGTTCACGTCGCCGATGCCCGCCGACGTGCCGTTGCTCGACAGCGCGCCCGAGCGCGCGCGGGCGCAGGCGTACGACTGCGTGTTCAACGGAAACGAGTTGGGCGGCGGGAGCATTCGCGTGAGCGATCCTCGTCTCCAAGCCAAGGTCTTTTCGCTGCTCGGCATCGACGACGCCACGGCGGCCGCGCGGTTCGGCTTCCTCCTCGAGGGACTGCGTGCCGGGGCGCCGCCGCACGGCGGCATCGCGTTCGGGTTCGACCGGATCGCGATGCAGCTCGCGCGCGCGGGGTCGCTGCGCGACGTGATCGCGTTTCCCAAGACGACCGCGGCGCGCGCGCTGTTCGAGGGCGCTCCTTCGCCGGTGCCGCCCGAGGATTTGCAGGACCTGCACATCGCCGTCACCGGCGTCAAGGCGTGACCGACGGCGCGGTGACCGAGCGCCTCTCGACCGAAGGCGCCGACCCGCTCACGCTGGCGGGCGTCAATGACGGCAACCTCGTGGAGCTCTCGCGCGTCACGGGGGCGCGCATCACGCTGCGCGGCGACACGCTGACGATCTCCGGCACGTCGGACCTCGTCGCGCGCGCCGCCGGCATCGCGCACCGGATGATCGAAGCGGCGCGCCAGCAACGCGAGCTGACCCCCGACGACGTGCTGCGCATGGGTGACCTCGTGGACCGCCACGAGGACGACGAGGAAACCCCGGGCGCGCCGGGCGCGCCGGCCGGCAATGGGATGCGCATCGCCCTCCCCGGCGTTCGCCGCATCATTCAGCCCAAGACTCCGGGACAGACCGAGTACCTGCGGATGATCCAGGAGAACGACATCGTCGTCGGCATCGGCCCGGCCGGAACGGGGAAGACCTACCTGGCCGTCGCCGCGGCGGTCGACGCGCTGGCGCGAAAGCGCGTGCGCCGGATCGTGCTCGCGCGTCCCGCCGTCGAAGCAGGGGAAAATCTCGGCTTTCTCCCGGGCGACATGCAGGCGAAGATCGATCCGTACCTCCGGCCGCTCTACGACGCGCTCGACGACATGATGCCGTTCGACCGCGTCCAGCGCGCGCTCGAACAACGCGTGATCGAAGTGGCTCCCCTCGCCTTCATGCGCGGGCGCACGCTTGGCGACGCATTCGTCATCGTCGACGAGGCGCAGAACGCCACCACGATGCAGATGAAGATGCTGTTGACGCGGCTCGGCGTGAATTCTCGCATGGTGATCACCGGCGACAAGACCCAGGTCGATCTGCCGAAGCGCGAGGACTCGGGACTCATGCAGGTCGAGCGAATCCTGCCCGGCATCGACGGGATCGGATTCCACTACTTCACGGAGCAGGACGTGGTTCGCCACCGCCTCGTCCGCGACATCGTTCGCGCGTACGCGGCCGACAGTCAGGTCTGACCGCGCGTGTGCCACCCCCATTCGCCAGGGCCCTGGGCGTGAGCCTCGACGTGGATGTGTCCGCGTCCGGCGTTCGCTCGCCCATCGCCGGCGCGCGACTCGCCGAGGCCGCTCGCGCCGTGCTCCGCGCGGAGCGGGTGCGCAACGCGCTCGTATCGGTCGCGCTGATCGACCGGCGCGCTGTCGCGCGGATGAATCGAAAACACCTCGGGCATCGCGGCGCGACGGACGTGATTTCGTTTTCGTTTTCTCGTGCTTCCAGACGCGATGCCGTGATCGGCGACGTGTACATCGCGCCTGAAATCGCCCGCGAGAACGCGGCCGCGCGCGGCGTACCTGTGCGCGAGGAGTTGCTCCGACTCGTCGTCCACGGCACGCTCCACGTCCTCGGGTACGATCATCCGGAGGGGCCGACGCGAGAGCGGTCGGCGATGTGGACGCGTCAGGAGCGGATCGTGCGGCGTCTGACCGCGCGGGAGCGGCCGCGGTGATCCTCGAGATCTCCGCCTGGATCGTCGGCGTCACCGCCACGCTCGTTGCCTGCGCGTGCGCCGCCGCGGACGCCGCGCTCCTCGTATCGCACGTATCGGAGACGGCGAGCGTGTGGGACGCCGAGTTCGCCGACCGCGAGCGGGACCACCGCGCGCTGTCGATGGCGCGCGTGTTGGCGTACGTCGTCGCGGGCGCCTCGTTCGCCCAGGCGCTGCGCCTCCCGCTGGCGTCGCCGACGATCCGCGTGCTGGCGATCGTGATCGCCGCGACGCTGGTGTGCGTCGTCGCCGAAGGCATGGGCCCCGCCATCGGCGAAGGGGACGCGCAAGCCGCGATACGATTCGAGCCGCTCACGCGACTCGTCAGCTTCGTCCTCAGTCCAGCGGTGATGCTCGGCCAGGTGATCGACCGCGCGCTCCACCTGGTGATTCCCCCGGCGCCGCCGGACGACGAGGATCGCGAGACGTCGGCCGAGCAGTTTCGCGAGGTGGTCGCGGCGGAGGCCGAGGTGTCGTCGGCCGAGGAAGAACTGATCCACGGTGTGTTCTCACTCGGGGAGACGGAGGTGCAGGAGATCATGATCCCCCGCGTGGACATGGTCGGCATCGAGGCCGAAACCTCATGGTCCGAGACGCTCGACCGCATTCGGAGCTCGGAGCACGCGCGGTTGCCCGTGTTCCGCGAGACGATCGACGACATCGTCGGTATCCTGTACGCGAAAGACGTGTTGCCCGTGATCGTCGCGGACGAGGAACCGACGAACGGATGGGGATCGCTCGTCCGTCGCGCGACGTTCATTCCCGTGTCGAAGCGCATCGACGCGCAGCTGCGGGAGTTTCAGTCGAGCCACACGCACATCGCCATCGTCAGCGACGAGTACGGCGGGACGGCAGGGCTCATCACGATCGAGGACATTCTCGAGGAGATCGTCGGCGAGATCCGCGACGAGTACGACGTCGAGGAGCCGCCGATCGAGCAGCAGGGGGCCGACCGATTCTGGGTGAGCGGAACCGTGCCGATCGACGAGCTGGCCGAGCGTCTCGAGACGGACTTCGGCGTCGACGACGTGGCGACGGTGGGCGGCTTGGTCTACGCGCTCTTTCGCCGCGTGCCCCGGTCCGGCGAGTGGCTGGCGCATTCGGGATTCCGCGTCGTCGTCGAGCGCGTAAGGCGGCGCCGCATCGAGCGCGTCTATTTCGAGCGCCTCGAGGCGCGCCGAACGGCGGAGATCGAATGACGCTCACCGTGCCGCTCCTCATCGCGCTCGGCGTGATGGCGTTGCTCACCGCCGGCGGCACGGCCGTGCGGCTCGTGAGCCGCATCTGGCTGCGTCATTGGGCCGAGCGCCGTCTTCGCGGATCCGTCGCGGCGGTGACCTACCTCGAGCGGCCGCATCGGCTGCTGACGGCGGCGGGAGCGGGCGTCGCGTTGACGCTCGTCGTCGCCGGCATGTCGCTCGGCATGAGCGGGCAGGGAGCGGGTGTTCTTCTCGCCGCGACCGTGTTCGCCGGACTCGTCGTGCTCGCGGGGCAGCTCGTGCCGCGGGCCATCGCGCGACGCTGGCCTTCGGCGGTCGCCGCGGCGACGCTGCCGGTGTTGCGCACCGCCGACATGCTGATGATGCCGCTCGTCGCCGTCGGGCGCTGGGCCGCGAGGCTCATCGTGCGTCCGGCGCCGGCGGTGCCCGCCCTCGAGGAACGCGATCCCATTCAAGAGCTCCTGCGCGAGGGAGAGCTCGAGGGCATCGGCGAGCGCGACGAGATCGCCATCATCAGCGGCGTCGTGGAATTCAGCGGAAAGATCGTGAAGAACGTGATGACGCCCCGCTCGGACATTTTCGCGCTCCCCGACGGCGTCGATCCGAAGACCCTCGCCGCGCAGATCGCCCAGTCGCGTTACAGCAGGGTGCCGATCTACCACGGTACGCTCGATCAGATCATCGGCATGGTCCACGCATTCGACGTCATCAAGGCGCACGGCGACGTTCCGGCGCGCCTACGCCCCGTCGCTTTCTCGGCTCCCGGCGCTCCATGCAACGAGCTACTGTTTCGCATGCTTCGTGAGCGGCTGCACCTCGCCATCGTTCGCGACGAATCAGGCCGCGCGCTGGGTCTCGTGACGCTCGAGGATCTGCTCGAGGAACTGGTCGGCGACATTCGTGACGAGCACGACGAGCCGGAGCCGCCCCGCGGCGCGAAGCCGAGCGGATCGTGACGACGATTCCGGCGCTTGATCGGAACGGGCGACTGCTCGCCGACTTCGATGCGGGACAGAAGGCCGCACTCGCGCGCGTCGTCAGCGTGGTCGAGAATCACCGGCCGGGCTTCGACCGGGTCCTCGCCGCGCTTCACGCGCGCGTAGGCCAGGCGCGTCGCATCGGGATCACGGGACCGCCCGGCGCGGGAAAAAGCACGCTCACGGTGCATCTCGCGCGCGCGTATCGCGACGCCGGGCTCTCGGTGGGGATCATCGCCGTCGATCCGACGTCGCCGTTCACCGGCGGCGCGCTGCTCGGCGACCGCATTCGGATGGAGGCCGTGGCGCTCGATCCCGGGGTGTTCATCCGGTCGATGGCCACACGCGGCTCGTTGGGCGGGCTCGCCGCCGCGACGCGCGAAGTCGCCGACGTGCTCGATGCCTTCGGGCTTGATCGCATTCTCATCGAAACGGTGGGCGTCGGCCAGAGTGAGCTCGACATCGCGCGCACGGCGGACACGAGCGTCGTGGTTCTCGTGCCGGAGTCGGGTGATTCGATCCAGACGCTCAAGGCCGGGCTGATGGAGATCGCCGACGTGTTCGTCGTGAACAAGGCGGATCGCCCCGGCGCCGACCGGTTGCGCAACGAGCTCGAGCTCATGCTCGGACTTCGTCACGGCGCGACGATGCGCAACGTGCCGGCGCACCATGGCGTGGACCTTTCTATGAATCCGCGTCGCGCTGCGCGCGCCGCGGCGCGCGAGGACGACCCCGACGTCTGGACGCCGCCGGTGATTCGAACCGTTGCATCGAAGGGGGAGGGGATCGCCGAGGTTCTCGAGGCGACCGACCGGCACCGGGGGTATCTTGAGAAGAGCGGAGCCCTCGGCGCGCGCCGCCGGGCCCGGTTGCGCGATCGCGTCGAGGACGTCGTTGAGATGCGGGTGCGCAGCCGCCTGTGGACGGACGCCGGCACGACCGAGTGGCTGGATGGCCAGTTGGCCGCCCTGGAATCCGGCGCGACGAACCCGTTCACGGTGGCGGACGAGCTGCTGGCGCGCAGCGTGAACCTTCTAACGCGGAACGAGCCATGACGTCGACGCGAGATTTCACCGACCGCGCAGCGGGCGACGGAGCGGAGCTCGATCGCTTGCGCGCCGAGGTCGCCGAATGGCGGCGGCGCTACGAGGCCGGGGAGGTGCGCGACATCGCGTTCGTGAATTCCGCGCGCGAAGTCGAGGCGGTCTACACGGCGCTCGACGCCGATCCGCAGACGGCCGAAAACCTCGGCGTTCCAGGGACGTATCCGTTCACGCGGGGCATTCATCCGACGGGCTACCGCGGCAAGCTGTGGACGATGCGCCAGTTCGCCGGATTCGGCAGCGCGCGCGACACGAACGCGCGGTTCAAGTTCCTGCTCGAGCACGGCCAGACGGGACTGTCCACCGCGTTCGACTTCCCGACCCTGATGGGGTACGACTCCGACCATCCGCGCTCGCTCGGCGAGGTCGGCAAGACGGGCGTCGCGATCTCGAGCCTGGCCGATATGGAGGTGCTGTTCGACGGTATTCCGCTCGACCGCGTGTCGACGTCGATGACGATCAACGGGCCGGCGATCATCATCTGGGCGTTCTACGTCGCGGCGGCCGAGAAGCAGGGCGTGTCGGCCGAGAAGCTGCGGGGCACGATTCAGAACGACATCCTCAAAGAGTACATGGCGCAGCACGCGTGGTGCTTCCCAATCGAGCCCGCGCTGCGTCTGATCGTCGACTGCTTCGAATGGGGCGCGAAGTACGCGCCGCTCTGGAACACGATCTCGATCTCCGGCTACCATATTCGCGAGGCGGGCTCGACGGCGGCGCAGGAGCTGGCGTTCACGCTGGCCGACGGCTTCACGTACGTCGAGCGCGGCATCGAGCGCGGCCTCGACGTCGACGACTTCGCGCCGCGGCTGTCGTTCTTCTGGGACATCCACAACGATTTCTTCGAGGAGATCGCCAAGCTCCGCGCGGCGCGCCGCATCTGGGCGCGTCACATGAAGGAGCGTTACCGCGCGCGCAGCCCGCGCTCGTGGATCATGCGATTCCACTCGCAGACGGCCGGCGTCACGCTGACCGCGCAGCAACCGATGAACAACGTCGTGCGCGTCGCGTACCAGGCGCTGGCGGCCGTGCTGGGCGGTACGCAATCGCTGCACACGAACTCGATGGACGAAACGCTCGCGCTGCCCACCGAAGAAGCGGTGCAGGTCGCACTGCGCACGCAGCAGGTCCTCGCCTACGAGACCGGCGCGCCCAACGTCACCGACCCGCTCGGGGGCTCGTACTACATCGAGGCGCTCACCGATCAGCTCGAGCGTGAGGCGGAATCGCTCTTCGAGGAGATCGAGCAGGTCGGCGGCGTGGTCCGCGGCCTCGAGACCGGCTGGTTCCAGCGCAAGATCGCCGAGTCGGCGGCGCGCCAGCAGTGGGAGATCGAGCAGCACCGTCGCGTGATCGTCGGCGTGAACGAGTTCGTCACGGACGAGCCCGAGCTGAGCATTCCGATTCTCAAGGTGGGCGCGGACGCCGAGGCATCGCAGCGGACGTCGATGGCGAAGATGCGCGCCGAGCGTGACGACGCGGCGTGCAAGCAGGCGCTCGACCGGCTCCGCGACGCCGCGAAAGGAACGGAGAACGTCTTCCCGCACATCCTCGAATGCGCGCGGCGTTACTGCACGCTGTATGAGATTCGCGCGGCCCTCGAAGACGTCTTCGGCGCGTACAGGGAGCCAGTCTTTTCTAGGAACGAGTGCCGCCGCGGCGTGCGGTGAGCCCGCCGGATGGAGCGAATTCGCTCCCGCTGACGACTCAGGCGAGCTGATCGAAGTACTGCTCGATGCGCTTCCGCATCGCCGCATCCGGCAACCGACCGCGCGCCGCGGCGTTGTTGTCCTCGGCGTACGCCACCACGTCGGTACCCGGAATGACGCACGTAACGGCGGGATTCGAAACGATGTACTTGAGCAGAATCTGCGGCCACGTTTTCGCGTCGAACTCAGCCGCCCACTGGGGCACCGCCGTGCCGAGCACGCGTGGCAGAACACGCGTGCGGCCGAATGGCAGATTGATCAGTACCGCCATGCCAAGGTCCGCCGCCGCCGGAATGAGGCGGTCCTGGGCGCTCCGATTGTCGACGGCGAGATCGACCTGGAGGAAGTCGAGCTTGTGCTTCCTCATGGCGTCCTCGAGCGGCGCGTACTGCTGCTTGAAGCTCGTCGTGAAGCCGGTGTAGCGAATCCGCTTCGATGCCTTGAGCTCCTTGAGCAGCGGAGCGATTTCGTCCGGGTTCGCCATGTTCCAGATCTGCAGGAGATCGACGCGCTCGGTGCGCAGCCGCTTGAATGAATCGTCGATTTGCGCCGCCGCGCTCGCGCGGTCGTTCGCGGGGCGTCCGACCTTCGTCGCGAGAAAATACTTGTCGCGATTCCCAAGCTCCGCGAGCGCGTTGCCGACCACGATCTCCGCGTCACCGTACGAGTGCGCGGTATCGAGCACCTTTCCGCCGAGTTCCGGGAAGCGCTTGAGAACGGCCTTGAGCTCCGGCAGCTGCTCCGTCGTCGGGTGTTCGTACTTCACCGCGGTGCCCATTCCGACGACCGGCAGCTTTTCGCCGCTCGAGGGGATTGCGCGCTCGATGAGGTCGGACGCCGTCAGGCTCGAGGACGACCACGCGAGGGCTGGGAGCCCGCGCGCGGACAACAACGCGCCCGCACCGAATTTGATGGCCTCGCGCCGGGTCAAGTGATGATCGCGGGGCATGTCCCCTCCGTCGGGATCGTGGACTAGCTCTCAAGATGGCACGGCCGAACCGGTTGAGTCGGGTCGACGGCCGGCCCTGATAAAATAGGACCAAAGTCGTATCGTCACGCCCGAGACCGGCCCGCTAGGCTCCGGCTTCTTCGCGTACGGTTGGGCGCCGACATCGATGATCGAGAAGCCTATGAGCGCGCATCCGTCTGGCTCCGCGCCGCTCGGCCTCGGGCGCGGGCTTTTGCTGTTCGCGCCAATCGCTATCCTTGGCAATTTCATCGGGCCAATGGATGCGCTATCCGGACCTCGGGAGCGCGGTCGTTTTTCCGCCGTACGCCGCCCTCACCGCCGCGCTGCTCCTGTCGCCGAAGCGCGACTGGGGCTGGTACGTCGGCGGTGCACGTCGCCGCGCACACGCTGGCCTCGTGGCCGCAATGGAGCCTGTCCTGGGTGCTCCTCTCGGACGTCGCCAATCTTGCCCGCGCGTTCACCGCGGTCGGCATGCTGCGTTGGGCGCTCCGAGGACAGCTGCGGTTTGAACGACGTCGACAGCATGGCGCGCTTCGCGCTCGCCGCGGTAGTCGTCGCGCCGGCGGTCGGCGCGACGATCGGCGCCGCGAACGTCGTACTTCACGGCGGTTCGGCCACGTACTGGCGCCCGTGGACCGCATGGTTCCTGTCGAACGCCCTCACGGGACTCACGCTGTTGCCCCCGCTGGTGCTCGGGGGCGTGTACGTCGCCAAGCGGCGCTCGGCGCGCCCAAGCCGAGCACGCGCGGCCGAAGCGGCTGCGATCGCTCTGGGGCTGATTCTTAGCGGCTCTCTCGCGGTTTTCGCCGCGGCGGGTAGCCGATGGCAACTCGCTCTCTTGCTGTATGCGCCGATCCCCGTGCTGCTCTGGACCGCGCTCCGTTTCGGGACCGGGGCGGTGGGCCTCGGGCTCAGCGCCATCACGTACGTCGCCATCTGGAGCGCGGATCGAAAGACCGGTCTGTTCGCGGCCTCGACGCCCGATGAGAACATTCTCGTGCTTCAGCTGTTCGTGTTGCTCACGGCCGTTCCGGTGCTCTGCATCGCGGCGGTGAGCGGGGCGCGCCGCGCCGTCGTGCAGCTGCATCGCGCGCTCCTGGCGTCGCTCCATGACCACGTGGCGATTCTCGACGCGCAGGCGGTCGTCGTGGAAGTGAACGACTCGTGGCGGCGTTTCGCGGACACACCCGCCGCCGGCGCGTTCGACCGCGTCGGAGTGGGAGGCAGCTATCTGAACGCGTGCCGCGCGGGCGTGGAGCGGGGCGACCCGATTGCCACGCGCGCCCTCACCGGAGTGACGCGCGTCCTCGCGCGCGAGGTCACGCGGGTCGAGATGGAGTACGACGACCACACGGACCATCGCCGCTATGCGCTCAGCATCGAAGCGCTGGAGCGAGGAGACGGCGGCGCGGTGGTCACGCGCGCCGACGTGACCACGCGGCACGACGCGCAGATGCAGATGGACGAACAGCGCCGCGAGCTTTCCCACCTCGCGCGCGTCACCGCGCTGGGCCAGCTGTCGGGCGCCCTGGCGCACGAGCTCAATCAACCGTTGACCTCGATCTCGAACAATGCCGAAGCGGCTCGACATCTTCTCAGGCGTCGCCCTGTCGACCTCCCGGAGATCGACGCCGCGCTCGGCGACATTCTGACGGAGGACAGGCGCGCCGCCCAGGTGATTCGCCGGCTGCGCGCCTTGCTGCGTCGAGGAGAGACGCGCGTGGTGCCCGTCGACGCCGCGGAGCTCGTCGGCGAGGTGCTCGAGCTGTCGCACGCCGAGTTGATCACGCGAGGCGTGTCGGCGAACGCGATCGTCGGAGGCGAGCTCCCGCCGGTTCTGGCGGACCGCGTCCAATTGCAGCAGGTGCTGCTCAATCTCATTCTCAACGCCTGCGAGGCCATGGAGCTCGTGCAGGCGCGCGGCCGGCGACTGTCGCTCCTCGTGGCGACGGACGGAAGCCACGTTCGCTTTTCCGTCCGCGATTCGGGAACCGGAATCCCGGCGCCGCTCATCGACCACCTCTTCGAGCCGTTCGTGACGACGAAGCGGGAAGGGCTGGGGTTGGGTCTGTCAATCTCGCGAACGATCGTCGGCGCGCACGGCGGCCGCATGTGGGCCGAGAACAATGCAGACGGCGGCGCATCGGTGCATTGCTTGTTCCCCGCGGCGCCACGAGCCTGTGGCAACGGCGCAGAGGCCTGCGCGGACGAGACCGCGTCCGCTGCCGCCGGCGTCGCGGCCTCGGCGTCGGCCTAGCCAAATGCCGAACCCGCGAATTTCGGTCGCGATCGTCGACGACGAAGAGTCGGTCCGCACGAGTCTGCGGCGTCTCTGCCTGGCCCTCGGCCTCGATGCGATGGCGTTCGCGTCCGGACCGGAGCTCATCGACTTTCTCGACGCGGGATCGCCGTCACCCGATTGCCTCCTGCTGGACGCGCACATGCCGGACATGACCGGCCTCGAAGTCCAGCAGTCTCTCGCCGCTCGAGGAAAGCGCTTTCCCGTTCTGGTCTACACCGCGGACGACGCGCCCGAGGCGCAGGCTCGCTATCTGGCCGCCGGCGCCGCCGACTACCTGCGAAAGCCGCTCGGCAGCGACGAGCTGTTCGCCGCGGTGGCGCGCGCCGTGAGCGGCGCCGAACGAATCTCGCCGGGCCTCGCCCCGATCATTCCAATCGCGGTCGAGACGCCCCACTGAGGCGCTAGCTTGCGCCGCATGTCGAGCGCGAACTGGTGGACGGACTACTTCGACGCACAATACCTTCTCGAGTACGAGCCGCTCTTTTCGCCGGAACGCGACCGCGCGGAAGTCGCAAGGCTCATCGACGTACTTGGCCTGCCCTCCGGCGCGCGCATTCTCGACGTACCGTGCGGTCAGGGACGACACTCCCATCTGCTCGCCGAGGCGGGGTTCGACGTCGACGCCTACGACTACTCCGCTGAGCTGCTCGAGGTGGCGCGCAAGCGCGGGACCTCGTCGCGGCTTCGCTATCGCCGCGGCGACATGCGGTCGCTCCCGGCGACGTGGACCGGACGGTTCGATGCGGTAGCGAACCTGTTCACGTCGTTCGGCTTTTTCGCCGAGCCGTCGGATGACCGCCGCGTGCTCGCGGAATTCGCGAGGGTGCTTGCGCCGGGCGGCATCCTCGTGTGGCACGGCGCGAGTCGGGACGGCGTCATGGCGCGCTTTCTCGCCCGCGACTGGTGGCGGACGAAGGACGGCACGCTCGTCGCGCAGGAGCGCTCGTACGACGCGCTCTCGGGAATCCTGAACGTGAGCGCGGTGTGGGCGGGGAAAGCGGGAAGCGGCGAACGGTCGCATCGCATTCGCCTCTATACGCCGACGCGACTCGCTGAACTGTGCGCAGACGTGGGGCTCATCGTCGAACGCGCCTTTGACAGCTTCCGCGATCGTCCGCTCACCCGACGTTCGAGCGAAATGATGCTCGTCGCGAGAAAGGACGACGAGTCCGACGGCGGAAAGGCGAGGTTTCGTCCGTTGCCGCGCGCGCGGCGGCATCGCTAGCTTGAGGACGCCATGCGTCCCATACGAGTCTTGGTAGCAAAGCCCGGCCTCGACGGCCACGATCGCGGCGCGAAAGTCGTCGCCGCCGCCCTGCGCGACGCAGGAATGGAAGTCATCTACACGGGTCTGCATCAAACGCCCGAGATGATCGCCACGGCCGCCGTGCAGGAAGACGTCGATGTCGTGGGTCTGTCGATACTTAGCGGCGCCCACATGACGTTGTTTCCGCGCGTCCGCGAGCTCCTCACCGAGCAGGGGCGCGACGACATCCTCGTCACCGGCGGCGGCATCATTCCGCGCGAGGACATGGAGTCGTTGAAAGAAAAAGGAATCGGTCAGCTGTTCGGCCCCGGCACGAAGACGACCGACCTGATCGACTACATCAAGAAGTGGTTCGCCGAGCGAGAGGAGCGGCTCGGGCAGGAAGCGTGACGACCCGGCTCCGGCACCTGAGCGCGGAAGTCCGAGAGCTCGAGGCACGGCTCAGAGAGGGCGGCGGAGCGGAGAAGGTCGCCCGCCAGCACGCGCAAGGAAAGCTCACCGCCCGCGAGCGCATCGAGCGGTTGCGCGATCCCGACTCACGCTTTCTCGAGATCGGTCTCCTCGTCGCCTACGACGAATACGAGGGCCAGGCGCCGGCGGCCGGCGTGGTCACTGGAATCGCCAGCGTCTGCGGCCGCCAGGTCGTCGTCGTCGCGAACGACGCGACCGTCAAGGCCGGATCGTGGTGGCCGGAGACGATCAAGAAGATGCTGCGCGCGCAGGAGATCGCGATGCGCTGCCGCATCCCGATCATCTATCTGGTGGACTCGTCGGGTGTGAACCTGCCGTACCAGGGCGGCGTCTTCCCGGGACAGTACGGCGCGAGCCGGCTCTTTTATTACAATTCCATCATGCGGCGGTATTTGCGGATCCCGCAGATCGCCGCGGTGATGGGGCCGTGCATCGCCGGCGGCGCGTATCTGCCGGCGCTCTCCGACCTGATCGTCATGGTCAAAGGGACGTCCTTCATGGGGCTCGGCGGCCCGAACCTCGTGAAGGGCGCCACCGGGCAGGTGATCGACGCGGAGACGCTGGGCGGCGCGGTGGCGCACACGGAGGTGAGCGGCGTCGCGCACTACGCCGCGGACGACGACGCGTCGTGCATCGTTAGGCTTCGCGATCTCGTGGCGCGCCTGCCCGAGCAGCGGCACGTCGGAAACGGTTCGTCCAACGACCCCCCCCCGGCGACCGGCGAGGCGCTGTACGATCTGCTCCCGGCCGACCACCGCATGTCGTACGACATGCGCGCCTTGCTCCACGCGCTCGTCGACGGCGGTCAGCTCGATGAGTTCCAGGGCGCGCTCGCGCGTGAGATGATCTGCGGCGACGCGCGCATCGAGGGCGTGCCGGTCGGCGTGATCGCGAACGAGCGCGGCCTCGTCAAAGGACGCCAGGGCGAGAAGCCTCGTTTTGGCGGCATCGTCTATACGGAGAGCGCGGAGAAGGTCGCGTATTTCATCGACCGCTGCGACCGCGAGCGCATCCCGCTGCTTTTCGTTCAGGACGTGTCTGGCTTCATGGTCGGTCCGGAAGCCGAGCACGAGGGAATCATCCGCGCCGGCGCGCGGTTCGTCGAAGCCATGGCCACGGCGCGCGTGCCGAAGATCGTACTCACGGTGAATCACGCGTCGGGCGCCGGCTACTACGCGATGGCGGGCCAGGGCTTCGACCCCGATTTCATCTTCAGCTGGCCGACCGGTCGCATGGCGGTCATGGAAGGCGAAGCCGCGGTGCAGGCGGTGCACGGGCCCGCGATCGAGAAAGCCAAGGCCAAGAAGGCCAACGTCACGTCGGAAACGGCCGAATCGATCGCCGAGATGCGCGCCGACTACGAGCACCAGCTCGACGCGCGCTTCGCGGGAGCCCGCGGCTTCATCGACGCCATCGTGTATCCAGAGGAAACGCGCGACGTGATCGCGATGGCGTTGCGCGCATCGCTGCAGAACTCCGGTCCACACCTCGGACCATTCGTGCTCCCCGCTCACTTCGACGACGCATGACGGCGCCGACACAAGTATTTACGCGTGTGGCCCGCCCCGACCGGATCGTTCGCGTCGCGGCGGGGCAGGGATTCTGGGGCGACTGGCTCGAGGCGCCGCGCCGGCAGGTCGAGGGTGGTCCGATCGACTACCTGATGCTCGACTATCTCGCCGAAGTCACGATGAGCATTCTGCAAAAGCAGAAGGAGCGCGACCCGAACATGGGGTACGCGCGCGACTTCATCGGCGCGGTCGAAAGCGTGTTGGCCGGCGTCGCCGAGCGCGGTGTGCGCGTGGTGGCCAACGCCGGCGGCGTGAATCCTCCGGCGTGCGCCGCAGCGGTGCGTCAGGTCGCCGTGAAGCACGGCGTATCGGACAAGGTGCGCATCGGCGTCGTGACCGGCGACGACCTCTTGCCGCGCATCGACGAGTTGTTGTCACAGGGGCACGCGCTCGCCAACATGGACACGGGCGAGGCGCTTTCCACCGTGCGCGACCGCGTGCTCTCGGCCAACGCGTACATCGGGTCGGTGCCGATCGTCGAAGCGCTGTCGCGCGGAGCGAATATCGTCGTCACCGGCCGCTCGACCGATACGGCGCTCACGATGGCGCCGCTTCGCTTCGAGTTCGGCTGGCGCGCCGACGACTGGGACCGCCTCGCGGCGGGGATCATCGCGGGGCACATCATCGAGTGCGGCGCGCAATGCTCCGGCGGGAATTGCCTGTACGATTGGCAGAACATCCCCGATCTCGCGAACGTCGGCTATCCGATCGTCGAGGGCTCGTCCGACGGGACGTTCGTGATCGCGAAACACCCGAACACCGGCGGGCGGATCTCGGTGCAGTCGGTGACGGAACAGCTCGTCTATGAGATGGGCGACCCGCATTCGTACATCACGCCAGACGTCGTCGCCGATTTCACCTCGATTCGCCTCGAGCCAATGGGCCCGAATCGAGTGCGGGTGTATGGCATCAAAGGCCGTCCGCCGACCGACAAGCTCAAGGTGTCGATCGCGTATCGCGCCGGATTCAAGGCCGTCGGCACGCTGGTGTACGCCTGGCCGGACGCGCTCGCGAAAGCGCAGCTCGCCGACCGCGTGTTGCGCGAGCGGCTGGACCGTCTCGGGCTCCGATTCGATTCGATCCTGACGGAATTCGTGGGCGCGTCGGCGACGCACGGCCGTCTCGCCGGCGACGCGCACGACCCGCCGGAGGTCCAGTTCCGCATCGGCGTGCGGGGAGAAGACAAGGCGGCGGTCGAGCGCTTCACGCGCGAGATCGTTCCGCTCGTGCTCAACGGCCCGCCGAGCGTCACGGGCTTCGCCGGCGGCCGGCCGAAGGTCGAGGAGATCGTCGCCTACTGGCCCGCGCTGATCGACAAGCAGGTCGTGCGGACGAAGGTGGAGGTGCTCTCGTGAAGGTGCGACTTCTCGACATCGCCCACGCCCGGTCGGGCGACAAGGGCGACACGGCCAACGTGGGCGTCATCGCGCTCGAACCGCGGTGGTATCCGGTGATCGAGCGATACCTCACGCGCGAGCGCGTTGCGGCGCACTTCGACGGGCTCATCACGGGCGGCGTCGAACGCTTCGAGCTTCCGAATCTGAACGCGCTCAACTTCCTGCTCCATGGCGCGCTCGACGGGGGCGGCACGCTCTCGCTCAAGACGGACGCACAGGGCAAGGTGTTTTCGACCGCTCTGCTTCGCCTCGTTCTCGATGTGCCCGACGGCGAGGCGCGAGACGCCGGGCTCATGGCCAGGTAGCCGGAGCCGGCGCCCGTGCCACGGCACTATTTGTCCAGTGCCGCTCCCATTCGCATCACGACACGAAGCGTGCTGTCGGCGAAAACCCCTGTTGCTCGAGTCTGATCGGGATCTCGCGCGTAGAAGATCGATCCCACGCGCAACACGGCGAGTTTGGTGCTCAGAGAAAGCGTGTGATCGAGTTGCGACGCGAGGCGCCTGCACACCGAGCCGTCACGGACGGGGGACACGGTGACCTGTGCGGGGGAGTCGGGAATGCCCTGTTCGTGCCGGAGCTCGACAATGAGCCGGCTGTCGCTGAACAGGATTTCCTGAACGTCCGCGCGAGCGCTGTCGAGAAGTGCCTCGCTGATGGCACAGGGTTCCTGCTCGCGCGCTCGCTGCGCGGCGAAGCCGCCAGGAGGATTGCCCTGCGCCGCGGCGACGCTCGTGCCCAAGCCGACGGCGGAGATTCCCAACGATACGGCGAACGCGACAGTCGTCTTCATGGCGGTCCTAGTCCCTGACAGAGTTAGATGGCTGACTAGCAAGCCGAAGGCCGGGTCGGTGTGGCATGGGTCACGGACGAGCGATCGACTAACGTTCGGGGCGTGATCGAGATCAAGCGACGCACCGAGATTCAACTCATCCTCGCCGCGGCGGGGCTATTCGTGTGGGGCTACGGCGCGCGCAACGACGACCGGCGGCTGACGTGGATCGGGATCGGGTTCTTCGCCGCGGCGGCGGCGCTCAGGTTCTTCAAGAGGCCGCCGGAAGGGTAGAGGTCGTCGAGAGTGCGGGGTGCGGTGGCGGGGTGCGGAGAACTGGGACGTGTGCGGTCGCGGGGTGCGGCGGCGAACGCTGTAGCGCTCTCGCTTTTCTCCGCACGCGCCACCCCGTTCTCGTTCCAGGTCCCCGCACTCCGACTCCGTCCTCGTCCCAAGCCCCCGCACCCCGTTCTAGTCCCAAGTCCCGGCACCCCGTTCTCATCCCAAGTCCCCGTCCCCCGCGCCAGCGCCTTATCCTTCCACGATGTCGTCGCGCCACATTCCTGAGCTGCTCGCGCCCGCTGGCTCACTCGACGCCGTTCGCGCCGCCGTGGCCAACGGCGCCGATGCCGTTTACCTCGGCGCGGCGCGGTTCAACGCGCGCGACGAGGGCGCGCAGCTGTCTCTCGATGAGCTGGCCGAGGCTTGCCGCATTGCCCACGAGCGCCAGCGGCGCATTTACCTCACGCTCAACGTCCTGATCAAGCCGGCCGAGTTGGTCGATGCCCTCACGTTCCTCGGCGAGGCCGTCGATCGCGGCATCGATGCCGTCATCGTGCAGGACCTCGGGCTCATTCGGCTGATTCAGGCGATCTATCCCGAGCTCGAGATTCACGGGTCGACTCAGACGACCGTCCACGACGAGTCGGGCGCGCGGGTGATGCTGGAGCTTGGCGTCGATCGGGTCGTGCTCGCGCGAGAGAACACACTCGATGACATTCGCGCCATCCGTGCGGCCGTTCCGGCGCTCGGGCTCGAGTCGTTCGTGCACGGAGCGCTCTGCATCTCGTACTCCGGACAGTGCTTCATGTCCGGGATGATCTCGGAGCGGAGCGCGAACCGTGGGTCGTGCGCGCAGTCGTGCCGAAAGGACTACGTGCTCACCGATGCGGCCAACGGCTCGGAATTGGACCGCGGCTATCTCATCTCGGCCCGCGACTTGGCGGCACACGAACATTTGCCCGCCATCGCGGACGCGGGGATCGTCTGCCTCAAGGTCGAAGGGCGGAAGAAAAAGCCCGAGTACGTCGCGACGGTGACGAAGACTTATCGCGATTTTCTCGACCGGGTCGAACGGGGCGACGACACGCCCGCTTCACCCGAGGAAGTGCAACCGCTGGTGCAGATCTTCAGTCGCGGATTCACCGGAGGCATGTACGGCGGCCGCGCGGGTCGCGACTACGTGACGCGCACGCAGCCGGACAATCGCGGCATCGAGCTCGGCGTGGTGGTCGGACAGGAGCGCGGCGAGCTGCTCGTCGAGGTTTCGTCGCCGATTCGCGAGGGCGATGGGCTCGGCTTCGAAGCGCCTGACTCGCTCGGCGGACCGACGATGGGATTCACGGTGGCAGCGGTGCGAACGCTCGTCACGCGGAACGTCGTGAAGCAGGCGATCGAGGCGCACGTCCGCGTTCCGGTCGGCTGGCGGGTGATTCGTACGTCGGAGGCCGCGCTCCTTGGACAGGCGCGCGCGAGCTTCTCGTCGATGACGCGCGAAGTCCGCACCAGGCGCTCGCGACTCGACGTACGTCTGTTCGGAGCGCACGGGACACCGCTGAAAGCGGTGTTCACGTCGAACGGCGAGTCCGTGACGGTGCGTAGCGAGGCGACGCTCGCGCCGGCGACGAAGCGTCCGCTCGACGCGGACCTGCTCCGCGACCAGCTCGGGCGATTGGGTGAGACGGCGTTCTCGCTCGGAGCGGTCGACACGCAGGGGCTCGAGGCAGGGGTTTTCCTTCCGGTGAGCGAGTTGAACCGCCTTCGGCAACATGCGGTCGACGAGCTCGCGCAGCGGCGCGGCTGGACGCACGACGCGGACATCGGCGAGCGCACGACGCGCATCGAATCCGCGGTCGCCGCGGTCAGTGTGTCGCAGCCGCATCGGGAGACCGAATCCTTGCCCGACACGGCGCGATTGACCGCGCAGGTCTACCAGCTCGACGACGCCGATCGCGCGGCGGCGGCGGGCGCGACGGAAATCTGCTTCGATCCATTTCTTCGACACCCCGCGCCGCCGCTCGCGCGCGTACGCGCGCTTGGCGACCGGCTCGCCGCTGCGGGCGTCGCGCTTCGCCTTCGCACGCCGACGATCGTTCGGCCGGAGGATCGCAAATCGATCGAGAAGTGGCTCGACTCGGGACTGCCGCTGCTCAGCGGGCACCTCGGTCTCGTGTCGGAATGGGGCCGGGCGGGACGCGACATCGTCGCCGACTACGCGACGAACGCGTTCAACGCGCATTCGGCCGTCGAGGTATTTCGGCTTGGTGCGCGGCGAATCGTGGCGTCGGTCGAGCTCACCGTCGAGGAGCTCGCGCAGCTCGTCGCGCCGTGGAAGGGGCGGGGGTTCGACGTTTTCTTGTACGGCCGTCCCGAAGGAATGACGATCGAGCACTGCGTGCTGTCGGCGGCGTTCGACCGCGAGCCGACGACCTGTCGCGACCTCTGCGTCGTGAAGCACGCGAACGTCGAACTGACCGACCCGACCGGGTACACGTTCCCGGTCGCCACGGACTCGGCATGTCGAAATCGTCTGTTGCATTCGCGTCCCGTCGATGGGTCGGAGTTTTTGCCGGAGCTCTGGGAGGCGGGCATTCGTGGGTATCAACTCGTGTTCAACGTCCCCGGTGAGGACGTCGGCGAGATCGTCGCGCGCTATCGCGCGATGATCGATGCGCTGAGCGCGGGGACGGAGCCGGACACGGCGCAGATCCGCCGCCTACTGGGTACGTCGTTCACGCGCGGGCATTTCGCGCGCGCGGTCTAGCGATCCCGCTCGCGGCGTTTCGATGACGGTGTTTCGCGCCCATCGTGGCACGCTGAGATCGTGACGGCGACCGCATCTCCTCCCACCCTCGAGCAGGCGCGCGCCGTACTGCGCGAGCGGTTCGGCTATCCGGCGTTTCGTCCGGGGCAGGAGGCCGCGGTCGAGTCGGTGCTGGCCGGTCGCGACACGCTCGTCGTCCTGCCGACCGGCGGCGGGAAGTCGCTGTGCTATCAGGTCCCCGCGCTCATCCTGCCCAAGCTGACGGTCGTCCTCTCGCCGCTCATCTCGTTGATGAAGGACCAGGTCGACGCGCTGGAGGCGCGCGGACTGCCGGCGACGTTCGTCAACAGCACGCTGACCCGATCACAGATCTCAGATCGCCTGTCGCGTGCGATGCGGGGTGACGTGAAGCTCCTCTACGTCGCACCGGAGCGGTTCGATTTCGGCTCAACCGCAGAAAGGCTGCGCGACGCCGGAGTCTCACTGCTCGCCGTGGACGAGGCACACTGCGTCAGCGAGTGGGGGCACGATTTCCGACCGAGCTACCTCAAGATCGGCGGCGTTCGCGAGCAACTCGGCTGGCCACCAACCGTGGCGCTGACAGCCACGGCGACGCAGCACGTGCGCGCCGACATCGTGACGCACCTGCGTCTCGAGAAGCCGGCGACGATCATCACGGGGTTCGACAGGAAGAATCTCGCGTATCACGTGGTGCCGACGAAGACCGAGCGCGACAAGGACGACGCGCTCGTTCAGCTGCTTCGGTCGACCGACGGACTCGCCGTTGTGTACGCGGCCACGCGCAAGGCGGTGGAACGGATCGCCCTCTTGCTCGAGCGCGCCCGCATCGCCGCCGCCGCGTATCACGCGGGCCTCGACGACGACCGCCGGCACGCGGTGCAAGAGGCGTTCATGACCGAGAAAGTGCGCGCCATCGTCGCCACGAACGCGTTCGGCATGGGGATCGACAAGCCGAACGTGCGGCTCGTCGTGCACTACGCGATGCCCGGTACGCTCGAGGCGTACTACCAGGAGGCTGGTCGCGCCGGTCGGGACGGACTCCCCGCGACCTGCTATCTGTTGCACGCGTTCCCCGATCGCTTCACGCACGAATTCTTCATCAAGGGCGCTTACCCGGAGCGAGAGCTAGTCGAAGAGGTTTACGAAGTTCTCCGCCGCAACGCCGACGAGACGGGCAGCGTCGACGCCGCACCGGCCGACCTCGCGACGCGGCTCAGGACGAAAGCGGGCGAGCGAGACGTCGAGTCGGCGCTCAGGATCCTGACGCAGGGCGGCGCGTATCGCGTCGAAGCCGAGTCGGGGGCACGCGTTCTCGTACGCCTTCTCGCGACACCGGAGCGGATCAAGCGCGAGCTGGATCCCGACGCGTCTTCGATGGAGCTCGGGCTCTTGCGCGCGATGTGGCGAGTCGCCGGCGGCGCGCTCAACGACGGAGCGCCCATCAACCTCGACGGTTTGCCGCCGGGGTTTGGCGGTGGCTCGGGCGCGACGCCGATCCTCGACGCGCTCCAGTCGCGGCAATTCCTCATGTGGAAGCGACTCGGCTCCGGCGCGTCTCTCGTGGCGCCGAAGAAGCCGCTCACCGCCTTTCGCATCGACTGGGCGACGATCGACCGGCGGCGCAAAGCCGACCTCCAGAAGCTCGACATGATGCAGCAATACGCGTACACCAAGGGGTGTCGCCGCGGGTTGGTGCTTCGCTACTTCGGCGATCCCGCCGCGCGAGCCAAGTGTTCCGGCTGCGACAACTGCATGGGCACGAAAGTCATCGTCGAGGCGGGGGCGGCGCCTAGCCTGCGGGGACCCGCCGACCGCGCCGCGAAGCGGCGCCCTGCCGACCGGTCGCGCGACGCGTCCGCCCCCGATGAGATGCCGACGCTCTCCGGCGCCGATGAAGCGCTTCTGGCTCGTCTCCGCGACCTGCGCCGCACGATCTCACGCGAGGAACAGGTGCCGGCCTATGTAGTTTTCCCGGATAGGACCCTGGCCGAAATCGCCGTTCGGCGTCCGGCGGACACGAGCGCGATGGGCAAGATTCGCGGCGTGGGTCCGGTCAAGCTCGAGCGATACGGGGAACGATTCCTCGACGTCGTTCGTACGTCCGACGATACCGAAGCCGCTTAACGAAGGCCGCCCCATGGATGACTCGCTCTACTTCTCCGAGCAGCACCTCGCGACTCGCGAGATGGTGCGCCAGTTCGCCCGCGACGAGGTCGCTCCGATCGCCGCCAAGTACGACGCGTCGGCCAAGTTTCCCTGGGAAAGCATCCGCAAGATGAGCGAGCTCGGCCTGCTCGGCGTACCCTGGCCTGAAGAGTTGGGCGGCGCCGGGCTCGACGTCCTGAGCTTCATGATCGTGATTCACGAGCTGGGAAAAGTGGACGCGTCCCACGCGCTCACCATCTCCGCGCATACGACTCTCGGCACGTCTCCGATCGTGCGCTTCGGAACGCCGGAGCAGAAGCGCCGCTACGTCCCGTTTCTCGCGTCGGGCAAGGTCATGGGCGGTTTCGGGCTCACCGAGCCCGAGGCGGGGAGCGACGCGGGCGGCACGCGCACGACCGCGGTCCGCCGCGGCAACTGCTACCTGCTCAACGGCGTGAAGCGATTCATCACTCACGGCAGCGTCGGCGAGATCTTCGTCGTCACGGCCGTGACGGATCCCTCGGCCGGAACGCGCGGGATCAGCTCCTTCATCCTCACGAAAGAGACGTCGGATCTCGAGGAGACCGCGGCCGTCGGAGTCGGACACGAGCCGTCGCTCGTTCCGATGCCCGGGTTCCGCGCCGGCAAGAAGGAGGACAAGCTCGGCTGGCGCGCGTCGGACACGGCCGAATTGATCATGGAGGACGTCGAGGTCCCGATCGAAAACCGCCTCGGCGAGGAGAGCCAGGGCTTCATCAACTTCATGAAGACGCTCGACAACGGACGGATCGGGATCGCCGCGCTCTCGCTCGGCATCGCCGAGGGAGCGCTGGAGCAGGCGATTTCATATACCTCCGTTCGGAAGCAATTCGGCCAGCCGATCGTGAACTTTCAGGGCGTGCACTTCCAGCTCTCCGACATGGCGACGGAGATCGAAGCGGGGAAGCATCTGATGTATCATGCGGCGTGGCTCGCGCAACACGACAAGCCGTTCGGCAAGGAAGCCGCGATGGCGAAGCTCTTCTGCTCCGAGCTTGCGATGCGCGCCACGATCACCGCCGTGCAGCTCCACGGCGGCTACGGCTACACCAAGGACTATCCGATCGAACGGTTCATGCGCGACGCGAAGATTTGCGAGATCGGCGAGGGCACGTCCGAGATTCAGCGAATCGTCATCGCCAGGCAGCTCCTGCGTGACGCGTTGGGCGAGGCCGCGGCGGCGTTCTAACTTCAGGGAACACCTCGACCCACCGGACAGCCAGCGTGCTCGGCTCTCTAACTTGTTGCGAAAACGACAGTTCGCCGTTTAGATTCTAGTACGGTGATATCTGTCGCGCTTTCTCCTGCGCTCGTCCCGTTCCGCGACTCAAAACGGACGGAGCGCATCCCACGCCAGTCGGCGGCCGAAGCACTCTTGGCCCGTCTACTGGCGTTCGTCCTGTTTCCGGTGCGCGGCCTGATTCGTTGGGCCGATCGCACATCCCTCCGCACCACGCTGAACGACCCGGCCGCCCGGCCGGACGCGCTTCAGCCGGAGCCGATGTGGACGATCACCCGGAAAGCTCGGACTCCCCCTCCACGAGACGTCGCGTACGCCATGTCGGCGGCGCGCCACTCACCCCACAATTCGAAACGCCATCGCGCCGGTTCCGCCGAGTCGCCGGAACCAGGACAAGCGATGGGCACTGATGAAACGAGAAATTTTGATCAACGCCAACCCGCGCGAGACGCGGGTTGCCATCCTCGAGGACGACCAGCTCGTTGAACTTCTGGTCGATCGTCCCGAAGCGCGCCGCATGGTCGGCGACATCTACCTCGGGCGAGTCGAAGCAGTCCTGCCGGGCATTCAAGCCGCCTTCGTCGACATAGGGACGGAGAAGAGCGCGTTCCTCCACGCGTCGGATTTGGTATATCCCGACGCCGATGGCGAGGACGACGAGGACGACGACGACGAGTCGGACAGCGAGGCCGAGACCCCGCGCGGCCGGCGACGCCGCGCGGAGGCTCCCGCCATTCAGGACGTGCTCAAGCGAGGCCAGAACTTGATCGTTCAGGTCTCGAAAGAGCCGATCTCCACCAAGGGGCCGCGCGTCACGGCGCAGGTGTCGCTCGCCGGCCGCTTCCTCGTGTTCATGCCGTCGGCGGACCGCGTCGGTGTGAGCCGGAAGATCGGCGATCGCGAGACGCGAAAGCGTCTTCGCTCGCAGGTCGAGGAAGTGCTCCCCAAGGACTCCGGCGGCGTGATCGTGCGCACGGTCGGCGAAGACGTCACGAAGGAGACCCTCGAGCGCGAGCTGACCACGCTCATCGGCAACTGGAAGAAGATCAAGCGCAAGACGACGTTCGTCCGCGCCCCCGCGCTGGTCCATCGCGAGACGAGCCTCACCCGCGGACTCATCCGCGACGTCTTCAGCACGAAGGTCGAGCAGGTGACCGTGGACTCGAAGCAGGTCCACAACGAGATCCTCGAGTACCTCAAGGGAATCGCTCCCGAGCTCGTGGACCGGGTAAAGCTGTACGAGGATCAGACGCCGATCTTCGACAAGGCGAACATCGAGCAGGAGCTGCGCGACCTGTTCAAGCGTCGCTGCGATTTGCCGTCCGGCGGCTATCTGATCATCGAGCCGACGGAAGCACTGGTTTCGGTCGACGTGAATTCGGGCCGCTACACCGGCAAGAAGGATCCTGAAAAGACGATCCTCAAGACGAACCTCGAAGGCGCGCGCGAAGTCGCGCGCCAGATGCGGTTGCGCGACCTGGGCGGCATCATCGTCTGCGACTTCATCGACATGGAGACGAAGTCGAGCCGCGACAAGGTCCTCCAGGAGCTGCGCATGCATCTCGGCCGCGACCGCGCGCGCACGAAGGCATTCGCCGTGAGCGACCTCGGCCTGATCGAGATGACGCGGCAGCGCGTGCGCCAAAGCCACCTCCAAAACATGACCGACCCGTGTCCCACGTGTCACGGCACCGGCCGCGTGTTCACCGCCGAAACGATCGCCCGTCGCGTCGAACGCTCCGTGCGTCGCATCGGCCTCGAGGGGCGAAAGGACCACCTCGTCGTACGCCTTCACCCGGACGTCGCGATGTACGTGCTGGAGAACGAGAAAGACCTCTTGAAGCGGCTCGAGAAGGCGGTGGGGTTCGGACTGGAGTTCAGAGACGACCCGCTGCTGAGGCCGGACGAGTTCAAGCTGGTGGTGAAGTCGGCGGGGAGAGATGTGACGGGCCAGTACGCGGTCGCGTAGTACGGCGCCGGCCCTCGCGCACTAATGGGGGGTCAGGCAATGAAATGATGATGTGGTCTCTGGTCTCTGGTCACAGGTCTCTGGGAACTACCAAGAGGCCAGGGACAGATGACCGAGCCAGTCAGATCGTTCAAAGATCTGCATGTGTGGCAGAAGGCCATGATCCTCGTCGACGCCTGCTATTCGATCACCAAGCATTTTCCGAGCGACGAGCGGTTTGGGCTAGTCAGTCAGATCAGACGCGCTGCGGTTTCGGTGCCCTCGAACATCGCCGAAGGGCACGGGCGAACAGGGGCCGGCGAGTATCTCCGATTCCTGTCGGTCGCCCGCGGTTCGCTGCGCGAACTCGAAACGCTGCTGTTGATCAGCGGCCGACAAGGTTTGGCCTCGGCCGCTACCCAGACTGCGCTGCTCCGCCAAATCGACGACATCGCGAGAATGCTTCACGGATTGTCGAAGAGCGTCGCCAACTCGCGGCGGTCCGGCGCACCGGTCAGCCGCTAACCGTCCGAGTCGCTCGTGTCGCCGTTCCCCAGAGACCAGAGACCGGTGACCTGAGACCACGACGTGCTCAGTTGACACAACCAACGGCATTATCTAGCTTTACAGGCTCACCAGTTCCCTGATATATGCCCTACGCAATCATCCGCACCGGCGGCAAGCAGTTTCGTGTCGAGCCGGGCCGCACGTACAAGATCCCGTCCCTCGAAGGTGAAGAGGGCGGCGCGATCGAGTTCAACGACGTCCTCGTCGGCAACGACGGCAAGGCCGTCAAGACCGGCGTGCCGACGCTCAAGGGCGCCAGCGTCACCGGCGAGATCGTCCGCCACGGACGCGGCGACAAGATCATCGTCTTCAAGCAGAAGCGCCGAAAGAACTATGCGCGCAAGCGCGGTCATCGGCAGGGCTTCACCGAAGTCCGCATCAACGCCATCTCGCTCGGCTGAGGGAGCTCGCAATGGCACACAAGAAAGGCGTCGGCTCCTCACGAAACGGCCGAGACTCGAATCCGAAGTACCGCGGCATCAAGAAGTACGGCGGCGAGCGCGTGATCGCAGGGAACATCATCCTGCGCCAGTGCGGCACGAAGTGGCATCCCGGCAACAACGTCGGCCTCGGCACCGACTTCACGATCTACGCCCTCATCGACGGCGTGGTGAAGTTCGAGCACAAGAGCCGGGCGCGGTACAAGGTTAGCGTATACCCCGCCACGGGCGACGCGTCGGTCGCGTAGTTCGGGTGGACGGTAGACCGGTCGACACGTCGACCGGTCAGCAGGGGAGCCGCGAATGGCATTGCTCGACAGGCTGCGCCAGGAGTTGGATCGCGCTGGACGCTCGGCACAGCGCGCGATCGACGAAGGACGTCTGCGCCTAGAGTTGTACCGCGCGCGCCAGTCCGTCGATCGCTTCGCGCAACGACTCGGCTACGCCGTCTACCACGCGCGCAAAGCCGGCGGTGAGGTGCCCGCCGACGACTACACCGCGCACATGAACAACATCACGGCCGCGGAATCCGAAGTCACGCGACTCGAGACGCTCGTCGCCGAGGCGGCGCGAGGGCGGAGAGAGCTGCTCAACCCGACCGAGCCGAGCCTCTCCACCGCCGTCGGGTCCCTGACGCGCACTAAACGGGATCACTGGCGACTCGAGCACTCTAGTCGTCAGCGCCAGCGACAGGCGGCAGTTTCCTGACGCTGTCTCCTGTCGCTGACGACTAGAGTATTTCCCTCGCAGAGATCCCGTTTAAGCCAGGGATCCTCAGCTCGAGCCCATCGAGGAGCCTGACGTCGTCCGTGCATATGCCGTCGACTCCGAGCCCCGCGAGGCGGCGCGCCTCGGCGGCGTCGTTCACCGTCCACACGATCGTCCGCGCGCCGAGTGCGCGGGCTCGCGCGACCAGGTCGGCGTCGACGAGCGAGTAGTGAGGCCAGATCTCACGCGCACCGATCCGTTGGACCTCGACGTCGAGTTGCGCCGCGTTTCCCTCGAACAGCAGTCCGCGTGGAACGTCGGGGGCGATTTGCTTGAAGCGCTCGATGGTGGCGTGGTCGAACGAGTGCACGGCGCAGTGGGCGGATGAGCGGCCGATCACGTCGGCGACGAGCAACTCGATGCCGGTGCCCTTGATCTCGACATAGACGGTCGCGTTCGGCGGCACGATGGCGAGAACTTCGGTGAGCGTTGGCACCGAAATCCTTGTCACGGCGGCAGTTGCATCCACCTCTTGCCACGTCATCTCGGCGATCGCCCGGCGGGCGGTGCTGACGGGAAGCGCGAGGTCGGGGTCATGGTGAACGACGACGACCCCATCCCTCGTGGCGTGCACATCCAACTCGATGGCGTTCGCGCCCCGCTCGAACGCCCGCGCAAATGCGGCGAGCGTGTTCTCAGGGAGCTCGATTCGGGCGCCTCGGTGGGCGATTCGTTCGATAGACATTGCTCGTCAACTAGAAAACACCAGATCGCCACGTTTTGTTCAGCGGGGCCGGTGCGGTCGCGTCCCCTCCTGGAGACAGGCAGGCCGTAACCCCGCCGATCTGGACCTTAACGGCGCAAGTCCTGTGACGTCTACCGTTTGAACCGAATGAGCGACGCGGCGCGCGACGGCAGCTCGGAGACCAGGAGAGACGCCGATGATGGGCTGGATTCCGAGCTCATCGCACGTTGGAAATCCGGAGACGAACGCGCGGCGAGCGCGTTGGTCGCTCGGCACGCGTCGGCGCTCGCCCGGTTTGCGGTGGCGCAGGGAGAACAAAACGAGGTCGACGAGTTGGTGCAGGACACGTTCGTGCGAGCGTTCAATTCGCTCGACGGGTTTCGAGGCGAGAGCTCGTTTCGGACATGGTTGTTCACGATCGAGCGGCGGTTGCTCGTGGACCGGCGGCGAGCGGAGAAGCGGCGGCGCGACCGCGTGGAGATTCAAGAGGACGACGCGTCGACGGAGTACGATGCGCTCGACGGCGTGGTCGCGAGCGAGACGGAGCGGCGAATGCGGCAGGCCATGAGCCGGCTGTCGCCGACGCAGAAGGAGGTCTTTACGCTTCGAGTGGCTGAAGGGTTGTCGTACAAGGAGATTGCCGCGGCGGTGGGAACGACGGAAGGCGCCGCGCGGGTGCATTACCACAACGCGATGCGCGCTGTGAAGGAGTTTCTCGATGAGTGACTGTTCGAACGCCGAACTCCGGGATCTGTTGCCGGATCTGATGCACGACCGCCTCGACGCGCGTACGCGCGCGCGGGTCGTCGCGCACGTCGACGGCTGCGCCGACTGTCGCTCGGAGCTCGAGCTGTTGCGGTCGCTGCGAGGGTCGTTGGATCGTGCGGCGCCGCGTGTGGACGTGGATCGCATCGTCGCCGCGCTGCCGACGCCGGCGTCCGTTCGCCCGAGTCAGCATCGTCGCGCATGGCGCGTTCTGAATGATTGGCGCATCGCCGCGGCGGTGACGTTCATCGTCGCGGGTGGAACGTCGGTCGTTGTGATACACAACGCCCGCGACGTCGGAAGCGATTCCGCGAGCGCGCCGGCGGTTCGTCATGTGGAGAATGCGGCGAGTGAGACGACGGCCAGCGTGCCCGCTCCGGCGAGGGCGGAGAGCGCTGGTCGCTTCCCTGCGCCGAACGCCACGACCGCGGCGGTGCCAGTTCGGCCGCGGCCCGAGTCGACGTCGCCCGCTCCTGCCGGCCAGGGCAACACCGAGTCCGTTGCGTCGACGGAGGAGCAGAGCGCTGGCTTGGCGAACAGCCGCATCGGCGATTTGAACGCCAAGCAGCTCAAGTCGCTACTGAACGCGATCGAGCACATGGACGCGACGCCGATCACCGAGCCCGAACCGGTGACGCTGCGTGTCGGCGCGCGGACGTCGTCGCCGACGGGACTTTGAGAGTGAGCACGTGAGAACGATCGAACGCTTGTTGGTGATTGCCTCGTTGTCGGTGCTGCTGCCGACGGTCATGGTTGCGCAGGGCGGACGAGCGGTGATCCCTCCGCCTCGGCGTCCCGCGCGCGCGGCGCTCAAGGCCGAGCGTCAGGCGCAGCGCAACGACTCGGCGCAGCCGCCGCTCGGCGAGCGTGCGTTGTTGCAGCGACAGGTGCGTCAGGCGTGGATCGGCAACGTGCGGCGCCAGCTCAATCTCAACGACGTGCAGATGCGGACGCTCAACCAGGTGAACACGAAGTACGAGCGTCAGCGGGGGGACATCCAGCGCGATGAGCGGCAGGCGCGGCTCGGCCTCAAAGCAGCGATGGAGGACACCGCGGCCGGCGATCAGAACGCTCGCATCGAGCAGCAGATGAATGTTCTCGTTGGGGCGCAGCGGCGGCGCGCCGATCTCTTCGAGGCCGAGCAGAAAGAGCTCGCTGGATTTCTGACGCCGCTTCAACGCGCGCGGTACTCGGTGCTGCAGGAGCGGTTGGCGCAGCGACTCCAGCAGCTGCGGCAGAACCAGCAGGAGGCACCGGCCGGCCCGCCTCCGCCGGAGATTCCGCCCGAGCGTTGAGCGGGCTTGGAGCCGCGACTACATTCGAGTCCCGGCCCGGGTGGCGGAATTGGTAGACGCAGGGGACTCAAAATCCCCCGAGCTTCGGCTCTTGCGGGTTCGAGTCCCGCCTTGGGCATCACCGGATACGACAGACAGTCGCGTGCGTTTCATGATCCCTCCCGCACGCCAGTGTCTTTAGTTTGGCCGATTTGCCTCAGCTAGCGTCCCGCGAGCAGTGCCGCCAAGTCGCTCCTAACCCGGTCCACCTCCGGCCGCACCGACGGTTCGGGATCGTCACGCAACATCAGATAACGCTGATAGGCCCGGATTGCACCGGCCCTGTCCCCCGTGCGCGCCGCGAGACGCCCCTCCTCGCGCAGAAAGCTGCTCAGGTAATTCGGCCGCCCCATCAGCTGCCCGGACCCGCGGCGCGCCGCACGAAGCGCGCGGGCGAGATCTCCGTGCCGTTCCCAGAGCTTCGCGAGAAGAACGTTCGCGTCGGCAGCATCCTCGTTGTATGAGAGTTCATAAGGGTACATGGCGCGTGACAGCGAGTCGGCGACGACCAGCCGCCGCTCGGCGTCCGGAAGCCGAAGCCCGGTTGCACGCTCCGCGTCGAGCAACGCGGCGCAGAGCAACGCGATGCGGGCGAACCGACCGGCCTCGTACGTGCCAAGGCCCGCCACTTTCGCCGCGCGCAGCCGTTTGCTCGCCGCGTCGGCGGCGCCGAAATCGGCGTGGGCCACGCGCCATCGCGACACGCTGCAAAGGTCATAGTATTGCGGCTCGGCCGACGGCCCAGCCGCCGATGGCCCGTCAGCGAAGGGCCGAAGCTGTTCGGCGGCAGCCCGCGCTGTACTCGTGTCGCCTCCCCACGACAGCGCTTCGTAAATGCGACTCCGGACGCCGCCGCGTGGGGTGAAAGACGGAACCCACGACGGCCCGTCGCGTGCCTCGGATGGGCGGCCGGCGTTCAGCGCGATCGCCAGCGCTCGATAGCCCACGTTCCCTGGATCGACCATCCTGCGGCGACGATCGCCTTCCACCATCAGCGCGGGAAGGTCCGCCCCGTCAATCCCGGTGAACGTGATGAACAGAGAGATCGAGCCAAGCGCGGGTGCGCTCAGGCCTTTCAGATTTGCCAGGAACGCTCGGTGCGGCGCCGGTCCGTCGAGCGCCGCGACGTGCCACCGTACGACTCCCGCGAGGTCGCTGGATGAGTCTCTCTCCAGTACACCTTTGGCGAGGCGCCGCACCTCGGCGGCGTCGCCGCGCACGCGGGCCATTTCCACCAAGCTGCGCGTCGGCTGAGCCACTTCGGGCACGGCTCTCGGGATCGCACCGTCGGCGGCGGCCGCCGAGTCGAGCGCGCGGCCTTGCCGTATCGCGTCGAGTGCACGCTCGAACGCGCTGTCAACGCCGGAAGCGATGCCGTTGCGATAATACGCCTCGCCCAGCGCATACCAAAGCTCGGGTACCAGCGGGTAGTGCACGACCGCGGAATTGGATTCCGAAAACAGCGCCGGGGAACTCTCCCAATACAGTCGCGTCACGCGAAGCAGGTCACGGTCGCCGCCGCTCAGCTGGGACTGATTGGCTAGAGCCAGCGCGCGTGCTCGAGCGAACTCTTTCGTGCCTCCGCCGACGAAGAGCAGCGCCCGGGCATAGTCCAGGGCCGCTAGGGCAAAGGTCGAGTCCAACGCGATGGCTTCGCGAAAGTGTTCCCGCGACGCTTCCGGTCGACCCCTTCGCCATTCCTCGAGTCCGTGGAGATATGAGCGGATTGCCGGTAGCGATGCCTTCGTCATCGACTCCAGGCGGTAGGCCTCCACTCCAGCGCTCAGCGCCAGCAACTGCCCGGCGAGCCGATCGACGAGAAACGCCAGACTGTCGAGCGGTCCTTCCGCTCTCGCCGGTATGCCCGTCCGCCGCACCGTCTTCGATCGAATCGACGCCGTGAGGACCAAATGGCTCGATGTGCCGGTGACGCTTCCCTCGATGATCCGATCGGCAGTGGCGGCGTCAACACGAATCCCGCCGGCGGCCGACAGCGGGATTGCCAACAGCGGGCCCAACCCATCTCGGAGCCGCCCGAGCGCCGTATCACCCGAGGTGACCTGGAACGGCATGATGGTCGCGACTCCGGGCGTCGAGGCGATCGCTGGGCGCTTCGTCCAGACTCCTCTCATTGGCGTCGTGGCAATCGCGAGGATCGCGACGCCCCCTACAGCGGCGGCGACGAGAGGGCCACGTCGGCGAGCTCGGTGAGTGCGCGGATCCAGAACGAGCGCGATTGGATCGGGTCGTGCTTCCTCGGCCGCGGCGCGCGGCAGCGGGAGGGGGACGGGAAGAGGCAGAGGGAGGGGGTCGGTCGCCGTCGAGCTCCGCCGTACTCGGGTTCGCTCGACCAGGTCGTGTGATTCAGCCGATGGCTCGGCGCCGTGCTCCGCCCAAAGCCGCCGAGCGAAGTCGTCGTAGGTTCGAATCGCCCCGGCGCGATCGCCGGCGCGGTCCAACAAGCGAAGGCGCTGCCGCAGCAAGCGCTCATCGAGGTCGGAAAGCTCCGCGGCGCGCTCGGCGAGTTGCAGCGCTCGCGGGAGGTCGCCGTCGTCTTCGGCCTGTTGCGCGAGCTGCTGCGCGGTCTTTCCTGCCAGCAAACGAAGTCGATGCCGCTCACGGCTGAGCCAATCGTCGAATTCGGGCGAGCCGTTCGCGAAGAAGCCCTCCAACAACGCTCCGCGATATAGCTCGAGCGCTGTCTCTCTCTGCCCGGCGTTCACCGCGTCGATGAACGCGGTGACGTCGCACCAGAGGACGCGAGGGTTGACCGACAGCTCCTCCGCACCGCGACTCACCAATACGGGGTCGTCGGAGACGAGTCCACGTCGCAGGTGGCTGAGGGCTTGTTTCAGCGCGTCGCGCGCGTGGGCCTGATCCAGATCGGGCCAGAACACCGCGAGCAGGGTGTCACGCCGAACGAATCCACCGCCGACGGCCAAATACACGAGCAGGGCGAAGCGCTTCGGCTGGACGAGGACGTCGCTCTGCTCCTGGCCGTCCGCCCCGCGGAGCTCGAGCTGACCCAGCATCCGAAGCTCGATCATCGGCCTTTGACTTCAACGTCTCGACAAGATTTGCCGAATTTACGCCGAAGTCACCCCCCGGTTGCCCAGCGATCCCGCTCAGATCCCAACCGCTCGGCAAGTTGCCGTGCGTGCGCCGAATCTACGACGCGGCTCGCACGAACTCAACCGACGGGGGGGCCATGGGGTCGATCAAAGGATGTGTATCTCGGTTCCAGCAGATCGGGCTCGTTGCCGGCCTGCTGGTCGGTTGCGCCACCTACCGGAGCACCCGGTTGAGGTCACGAGCCGATTTTCGGATATCGACGTGCTCAAGGGCACCGATTTGGCAAAGTTCGCAGAGAAAGGCTCTCTAATGGAAGCGATCGAGAGGGCGCGACCCCTCTGGCTCTCCGCGCGTGGGGGGGGGACGCCGATGGTCTTGGTGGACGGCGCCCCGGCGACCGATCTCTCCGTCCTGCGAAGCATTCAAGCAGCCAACGTCGAGGAAGCACACCTCGACAGACCGACGACGAGCGTGGGCCACTTCGCGATTGCACCGAACGGCGCGTTGGTAGACGGGCCCATGATCGTCGTCAAGACACGCCGTGGGCGCAGCGGAGTCATATGAGCTTCGTCGGAGCCAGTCCCAACCCGCCAGGGTATTCGATCGATACCCATAAATGCTGATTGCTTAAATGCTGATTGCTCCGAAGGCTCGTTTCGAGGCATCGCCATGTGAGTGGTTCGCCCCTTGAGATCCCCAGATCCAATTAGTCGCTCTGCCTCGAGCCCGGCCCCAGAAGCCGTCGATTCGCTTCCCCAATCAGCGCCTCCGATTGGCCTCGACGCGGCCGCATTCGCCTATGTGCAGACCTATCAGTATCGAAAATCGCTTGAGCGATTTGGCTCGCCCGATCGCCGGACCCTCGATGGGTGGCTCGCGGAACTGTCGGCGGTACTCGCCGCCCTCGAAGAGAACATCGCGAATGCCGCTCGCCACCACGTCATGTGGCCCTGGATCTCCGGTCGCGTTGTGGCGAACCCGGTCATCGCGGGACGGCTTCTCGCGCGCTTGAAGCCGGATCGTGCGCCAACGCCCTCCGCCTTTTGGCGCTTCTGCGGCCTGGCGACGGTTCCCGGAGTCGAGTTGAAGTGCGACCGCTGCGGTCGCGTGGTGCATTTGCCGAGAGCTCGACCCACATCGTGCACCCGCGAGATCAAACCGGGCCGACGATGTGGCGGCGCGTTTGTTCCGGTGGTCGGGCGTTTCCCGACGCGGATCGCGCAGCGCTGGATCCCCAATCCGCACGTAGCACGAGCCGCATACGACCCCGAGGCTCGAACGGCTGCGTACCTCCTCAGCCACGATCTGGTCGGGCGATCGCCCCATTACGCGACGCTCAACCGAAAGGAGCAGGACCGGCTCCTTGCGGCCCGGCCACAGTGGTCGTTCCAACATCGCCTCCGCGCCGCCCGGCGACGCACGACCAAGACTTTCCTCGCGGACCTTTGGCTGGAATGGCGGGCAATTGACCAACCTGTGGGGGGCGCTCTGCGGGAAACGCCGACCAATCATAGACACGGCGTAGCCCGACAACGGATCCGCAGCTGAGAGAGCGAGCTGTCCCCCGGTCGTCCGAAGCACCTCGCGTTTGGCGCGGCTAGCAACGGCTGTCGAGGCTCGTTCCGAAGGAGCGCGCGCGAGTAATGTCCAGCAGCGCGCACACGCGAACGGGGCTCAGGGACTCAAAATCCCCCAGCTTCGCCTCTTGCGTGTTCGAGTCCCGCCTTGGGCATTTGATTGCCTAACAACGGATTAGCTTCAACGACGGGGTGCCGGTTCGAGGCTCGCCGTCGGCGTTTTATTCATAAGTTTGGTCACATCAGGGCGGAGCGCATGCAAAAGAAGATCGTGGCCGTTGACGCTGAGGCCGGACCGGTAACGGTCGTCCTGCGCGACGCGCACCAGCAGCATCACGACTTGAAGTACGGCGTGGAGACATTGGCCGCGCCCGGCGTGCCGGGCTGGCAGCGCGTTACGCTGCGCGCGGACGACCCTGCGACGCTGCGCGAGGTGATTGGCCTGCTCGCCAAACAGTTCGGTGAGGCGAAGGTTGACGAAACCATGGCCGCGTTCGCAAAAGGCCCAGTCCCATGAGCCGCTAGCTGGCCGCTCGCCAGCGGCTAGTACGCAAATGAGAATCCGGCTTTGACGTCGCCGTGCGATCCAGCCTCGACGATCGAGCCGAGGAAGAACCGGTCGATCATGTTCGACGGGTGGCTGTGGTTGTAGCGCACGACTTTGATGCCGGCGAACGTTCCGATCGCCGCGCCGGAGATGATGTCGCTCGCCCAGTGCCGGTCGTCATACATGCGCGAGAAGCCGGAGAGCGTGGCCGCTCCGTACATCAATGGCCCGACAATCCACGTCGCGTGCGGCCACCATCGCGCCGACTCGCTCGTGACCGTCGAGGCGAACGCAAACCCCGACGTCGCGTGGCCGGACGGGAACGACTGACGGTCGTGATTGCCGAATCCGTGGCCAAAATGGAAGTCGGTCGAGTTGGTGTCGCCGACGACGAACGGCCGCGCACGAGCGACGAGGCCGTCCAATATGACCGTCGTGAGGCCGGCGACGGACAGCGCCTCCACGGTATGGAGCCCCAAGTCGGCGACGTTCTTCCATCCGGCCACGCGCCCGACGCCATACGCCGAGAAACCGATGATCACGCCGCCGGGATCGGCCACGAGCCGCAGATCGGTCGACCCGTTCGTGAAGAAACGGTTCGCCTGAACGGTCGGGTTCTGCAGCCGGCGCGCGACCGACTTGTCGAGTGGAAACATCGCGACCGTGAGGCCGGCGAAACCGGCGGCCAGCACCGCATCGCGGTACGTGAACAATGAAGAGGCGTGCACGCTGTCGACGGCCGGCGTCTGCGCCCGCGCGGAGCCGGACGCGCCCAGAAACACGGCGGCGATCAAGACGATTTGTGTTGGTCTCATGTGAGTCTCGTGGTCGGTCACGAGGCAAGTTCCAGACCCTCGTAGCACACCCACGGAACACATTGCCCGCAGCGGTTCCCTCGCACACGCGCCGCAAGCCGCGGCGCTCGCGCTCACGATGCTGCCGCCAGGCTTCGGTCAGCTGAGGGTTGATGCGCTCATCAGGGCGTCGTGCAGGGCGACGCGTGCGCCGGAGAGGGTGCGCCGTACGACGAGTGAATCAGCCGCACCGCTTTGTCGTTCTCGTCGAGCACGAGAGTATAGAGATTCGAGTACTCATACGCGCACACCTCGGGAATGACCGGACCGCCGAGCGCCTGGATGATCGGACCGACGGTCTCTCCGTGACCCACGACGAGCACGGTCTTGCCGCGCAGTTTGCGCACGGCCGCGGCGACTGCCTGCGCGTGCTGGGCGATGTCCGACCCGTGAGGCACCGTGGTCACGGTGAGTCGTTGCGCTTCGGCAAGCGGACGAGCCGTTTCGCGCGATCGAAGCAGCTCCGTGACGATGACCGCCTGCACGCCGGCGTCGGCGAGTGAGGCAGCCAGCGCGTTCGCGCGCGCGACACCGGCCGCCGTCAGGTGCGGGTCGGCCTTGGGGATCGTGTCCTTGTCGGCGTGGCGCACGACGATGACGACGGTGGAAGCCTGCTGCGCCGAGACGGCGCGGACGCAGACAAGACTGAGGACTAGGCCGAAGACGAAACGGCCAGCGGAGCGCGTGGGAGAGGTCATGGAGGCGAGAGAGGGGAGCCGCAAGAATACACCATGGAGTCGCTCAAACGCTTGAACGGCTTTTCCCTGCGGCATAGCTTTCTCGGGCTCCGATCCATTTAGCCTTTCCCAACGTCATGGCGACTTACAAGCTCGCGACCGTCCCGTCGGCCGGCGAACGCATCACGTACGAAGGCGGCGTTGTCAAAGTCCCGGACAATCCGATCATCCCGTACGTCGAAGGCGACGGGACGGGACCGGACATCTGGCGCGCGTCTGTCCGCGTCTTCGACGCAGCCGTCGAAAAGGCCTACGGCGGCCAGCGGCGCGTGTCCTGGATGGAAGTCTTCGCCGGCGAAAAGGCGTTCACCAACTACAAGGACTGGCTCCCGCAGGAGACCGTGGACGCGATGCAGGATTTCCGCGTCTCGATCAAGGGCCCGCTCACCACGCCCGTCGGCGGCGGGATCCGCTCGCTGAACGTCACGCTCCGCCAGGTGCTCGACCTCTACGCCTGCATTCGTCCGGTGCGCTGGTTCGAGGGCGTGGGAAGTCCGATGAAGGATCCGGGGAAGCTCGACATCGTCGTCTTCCGCGAGAACACCGAAGACGTTTACGCGGGCATCGAATGGAAGGCGGGTTCGCCGGAAGCGGAGAAGTTGCGCGCATTCATCAAGAACGAACTCGGAAAAGACATCCGCGAGCAATCGGCGATCGGCATCAAGCCGATGTCGGCGTTCGGCACGAAGCGCCTCGTCGAGATGGCGATCCGGTTCGCGCTTCAGCGCGACAAGCCGTCGGTGACGCTGATGCACAAGGGCAACATCATGAAGTTCACTGAGGGCGCGTTCCGCGATTGGGGCTACGAGGTCGCGCGCGACAAGTTCTCGGAGAGCGTGGTGCCGGAGGCGGACCTCGCCAAGGGCGGAGCAAACGCGCGCGCCGACGCGGTCATCATCAAGGACCGCATCGCCGACTCGATGTTCCAGCAGCTGCTGCTGCGGCCCGATGAGTATTCCGTGATCGCCACGCCGAACCTCAATGGCGACTACATCTCCGACGCCGCGGCGGCGCAGGTCGGGGGACTCGGCATCGCGCCCGGCGGCAACGTCGGCGACGGCGTCGCCGTGTTCGAGGCAACGCACGGCACCGCGCCCAAATACGCGAACCAGGACAAGATCAACCCGGGGAGCGTCGTGCTCTCGGGCGTGATGATGTTCGAGTACCTCGGCTGGAACGAAGCGGCCGTACTCATCACGCGCGGACTCGAGAACGCCATCAAATCGAAGCGCGTGACGTACGACCTCGCGCGCCAGATGCCCGGATCGACCGAAGTGTCGACGACGGCGTTCGGCGATCAAATCATCCGTGGGATGACGGCAGGCGGAGTGACCGCGTGACGCCGAATCAACTCCATATAGACCGCGCATGAAACCCACGATCTCGGGCGCCGCACCGGATTTCGGAACTCTCGACGTTCCGCTTCTCGTCGTCGCGCTGCCGACGTCGCCGTCGGTGACACCAGACCTCGCGGCAGTCGACGCGGCCACGAACGGCGCGCTCGGACGCGCGATCGCGCGTCGCGACTTTCGCGGCGGCCGAGACGAGACGCTCCATCTCGCCGGCGGTGAGCGCGGCGTTCAGCGCGTGCTGCTCGTCGGCATGGGTCCCGCTTCGGATCGCCCGGCCGCGCTCCGGCGTGCCGGCGCGATCGCCGCGCGGCAGGCGTCGCGACTCGGCGTCGGCCGGCTCGCGTTTTACGCCGGAACGCTGAACGCGAGCGAAGTCGAAGCCGCGGGCGTCGGTCTCGGAATCGGCGCGTGGGATTTCAAGGAGATGAAGACCGCGCCGCCGGCCGACGAGCAGCGCGCACCGCTCGACGAAGCCGTGATCCTCGCCGCCGACGCCGAAGCGCGCACGACGGGGACTCGAGTGGCGTCCGCGCTGGGCGAAGGACTCGCTCTCGCGCGGCGGCTCGGCATGCTGCCGGGCAACGTGTGCACGCCCGATTATCTCGCCGACACGGCGCGCGACATCGCCAAGCGACTCGGCATGCAGACGACTGTGATGGGTCGCGCCGCGATGCAGGAAGCCAAGATGGGCTCCTTCCTCGCCGTCGCGCAGGGCACGACGCAGGAGCCGCGGCTCATCATGCTCGAGTATCGCAAGGGCGCGAAGGACGCCAAGCCCGTCGTGCTCGTCGGCAAGGGGCTCTGCTTCGACTCGGGCGGCATCTCGATCAAGCCGGCGCAGGGCATGGAGTGGATGAAGTTCGACATGTGCGGCGCGGCGGGCGTGCTCGGGGCGATGGAAGCGATCGGCCGGTTGGAACTTCCCATCAACGTCGTGGGTCTCATTGGCTCGACGACCAACATGCCGTCGGGCGAGGCGATGAAGCCGGGCGACGTGGTGCAGGCGTCGAACGGCAAGTTCATCGAAATCATCAACACCGACGCCGAAGGCCGGCTCGTGCTCGCCGACGTGCTGGCGTTCGCGAAACGGATGTCGCCCGCGGCGGTGATCGACGCGGCGACGCTGACCGGTGCGTGCGTGATCGCGCTCGGCCATACTGCGACGGGCGTCATGGGCAACAACGAACCACTCGTGCAGGAAGTGCTGGACGCGGCAAAGCGCGCCGGTGAACCCGGCTGGCCGCTGCCGCTGTGGGACGAGTACAAAGACCTGATCAAGTCCGACGTGGCCGACATCAAGAATTCGGGCGGCCGTCCCGCGGGCACGATCACCGCCGCATTGTTCCTGAAAGAATTCGCCGACGACTATCCATGGGTGCATCTCGACATCGCCGGAACCGCGTACACCGAGTCCGATCTCGGCACGGTGCCGCGCGGCCCGACGGGAGTGCCCGTGGGAACGTTCGTGGAATTCGTGCGAGGGCGCGCGCGCTGAGCCGTTCGATGCACCGTGTAATGCTGGTCATCGGCCTCGGCCTGTTGGCCGGGGCCGTTTTGCAGGCGCCGCTTGACGCGCAGGTGATCGACACGATCAAGCCGAAGGTGCCGGCGCCGCCGGACACCACGAAACCGCGCTTGCGCACGCGCGCGGATACGCTGCGCGACAGCTTGTTCAAGGTGGACTCGATTCGGCGCGCGCGCATCCGCGCCGACAGCATCAAGTCCCCGCTCGCTCACGCCGAAGATCCGCAGGAGCTCCAGGTCGGGCGGCGCCTGTACTGGCCGCGCGACTCGCTGTTCGCCACCGGCGCGCTCACCGTCGCCGATCTCCTCGAGCGCGTCGCCGGCGTGTCGACGTATCGAGGCGGGTGGCTTCCTCCGCCCCAGGTCGGATCGTACCTCGGCGACGTGCGGCGAGTTCGCGTCTTCTACGACGGGTTCGAGGAGGTCTCCATCGACCCGCGAACCGGCGGCATCCTCGACCTGACGCAGATCAACCTATGGTCGGCGGAGGACGCCACGATCGAGCAGACGGCCGACGAGATTCGCGTGTATCTGCGAAGCTGGCGCGTGCGGAACACCCACACCGAAACCCGCACCGACGTTTCGACGGGCGACCAATCGACGAACCTGTATCGCGGTTTCTTCGGCGCGCGGCTGAACAACGGCGGCGCGTTTCAGTTCGGCGCGCAGCAGTACGGCACGACGCCGCCGGCGCAGTTCGGAGGGAGCAGCGACCAGGTCGGCATCGTGGTGCGCGCGGGCTGGGCGAAGCAGAAGTGGAGTGTCGACGGGTTCGGAACGCGAGTCGGCCGACACCGCGGCGAGATCATCGGCGAGTCGTCGTTCGACGTGCAAGGCGACTCCATTCCGGAGACGTCGTCGACTCGCACGGACGCGTATTTCCGGGTCGCGTACGCTGATCCCGACGTCGACAAGGCGTGGGCGCAGGTCATGACTGTCGCGTCGCGCTACGTCTACACCGGGTTCCGCTCGGTATTCGCCGGAATTCCCACGACGCACGCCGAGTCTCTGCTCGCGATCGCCCCGCTCGACACGAGTCGGTACATGGCGCAGTACATCGCGACCGCGGGAACCGTGCAGGGACCGTTTCACGCGAGCGGCACGGCGCGAGCCTTCGTCGCCGGCGGCCAGACGATTTTCGCCCCCGCTGCCCGCGCGAGCTTCACGACAGAGCGCGTGAGCGTCTCGGGATATGCGGAGGCAAAAAGCGCGGACTCGATCGCCCGCGCCGACGTGACGTTCCGGCTGCAGCCGTTGTCGTTCATCTCGCTCCTGGGAAGCGTCGCTCGCTCGACGAACTATCGCGCGAACGACGTCGGGCTGACGACGACGTACCTTCGCGGCGAGGCCGGCCTGCGGCTTCACGAACTCTGGCTCATCGGCGGCGTGGTGCGGCGGGACAGCGCTCTTCTCGCGCCGGCACGCGAATACGATACGAGCTATATCGCGCAACACGCTCCCGGCGCGACCGGATTCGAGGCGGCGATCCGCGGCAAGCTGTGGGGTCCCCTCGGCGCCGACGTCTACGGAATTCGGTGGAACGATTCCACGGGCGCGTATCGGCCGCAGTATCAGACGCGCTCGGAGCTGTACGTGCGGACGAACCTCGCCAACCGGTTCCCGACGCACGACTTCGGGCTGATGGCGTCGATCATTCACGAGTACCGGTCCGACGTCCATTTCCCGTCGCTCATCTCGAGCCAGCCGTCGCTCGGCACCGGGTTCCGCACGCTCTCGCTGCTGCTCGAGATCCGCGTGCTGAGCGCCACGGTCTCGTGGCAGTTCCGCAACATGCTGGGCGAACGCTACTCGGAGATCGGCGGGTTCATCATGCCGCGGCAGATGAATTACTACGGGGTGCGCTGGTCCTTCGTCGATTGACAAATCTTCTTGTCAGTCCGTAGCTTCGGCCCTGCGATATGATAAAGAGCATGACGGGTTTCGGAGCCGCGGACGGCGAGGTGGGCGGAGCGCGCGTCTCCGTCGAGATTCGCTCGGTCAATCACCGCTTCTTCAATCCCGCGATCAAGCTTCCGGCCGAACTGAGCCGCTGGGAGCCGGAAGTGCGCGAAGCGCTGCGTCGCGGTGTCTCGCGCGGCCACATCTCCGTCACGGCGCGTCTCGCTCGGCACGAATCCGAAGGAACGATCGACGAGACGCGATTCGGACAATACGTCGATCAGATCCGGCGATTGCAGGAACGCTTCGCGCTCGACGGTGTGATCGACGCCGCCACGGTATTGCGCCTGCCGCACGTCGTTGCCGCTCCGCCGGATGAGACGGCCGGCAGCGCCGACGAGCTGGTGAAGATCGTCGATCGCGCGATGCAATCCCTCGATGCGATGCGATCGGTCGAAGGCGCGCGCCTCACGGGGTACGTCGGCGCCCGGCTGTCCGTCATCGAGCAGGCGGTCGAGCGCATCGCCGCGCGCGCGCCGCAACGCTTGGTCGAACAACGCGAGCGGCTGCGCCACGCCGTGCAGGAGCTCGCGGCCGGTGTCACTGTCGACGAACAGCGACTCACACAGGAGATCGCCATTCTCGCCGACAAGCTGGACGTCTCCGAGGAAATCAGCCGCTTCCACACCCACGTCGCGGCGTTTCGCACGACGCTCGCCGCGCCGCCGGCGGATGGGGTGGGCAAACGGCTCGGCTTTCTGCTCCAGGAGCTGCTGCGCGAGGCGAACACGACTGGCAGCAAAGCAAACGACGCGGCGATCGTGCAGGACGTCGTGTTGATCAAGGAGGAGCTGGAGAAGATCCGCGAGCAGGCGGAGAATCTCGAGTGATCGACCCGCGAGAGCACGAAGAAGACACCGGCGCCTGGGGCCAGGTGATCTTTCCGATCATCCTCTCGTCGCCGTCCGGCGGCGGGAAGACCACGATCGCGCATCGACTGCTGGCGCAGCGCACGGACGTCGGGTACTCGGTATCGTGCACCACGCGCGAGCCGCGCAGGGGCGAACAGGACGGAGTCGACTACCACTTCCTGACGCGCGACGAGTTCGTCGAGCGGCGGCGCCTCGGCGAGTTCATCGAGTCCGCCGAGGTCCATGGCAACCTCTACGGCACGCTTCGGCGTGAGGTCTCGCGCGTGCTCGCGGGGGACGGCACGTCATAATGGACATCGACGTGCAGGGTGCGCGGCTGATCCGGGAGAGCTTTGCCGCGGCCGTAAGTGTATTTCTCCTACCACCTTCCGCCGACGTCCTCCTGGACCGCCTCATGCGGCGGCACACCGAGTCCCCCGCGCAGCTCCTCGATAGATTACATTCTGCTCTCCACGAGCTCCGGGCCGTGAACGAGTACGACTACGTCGTCGTCAACGACGACCTCGACCAGGCGGTAGCGCGCGTCGGCTCGATTGTGGACGCCGAGGTGGTGAGCCGGGAACGGATCTTTGGATTGCAGCGGAACGTCGAGCAGCTCATCGCGCGGCTCGAGTCGGAAATAGAGCGCCACTCAACAATAGATCGGAGCTGATCGATGCGGGTTTTCACCCCGGACGAAATCGCGGGTCACGCCGCGAACAAGTACCTCGGAGTTCTCGTCGCCGCGAAGTATGCCCGCGTGCTGAACGAGTTCCCGCGCGACCGCTCGTCGTCGCGCGAAAAGAAGCTCACCACGCGCTCGCTCGAAGAGCTGGCGAAGGGTGACATCGAGTACCACGTCGTCCCGCGGCGACGCGCCGAGTAGTTCCATCCGCCCGTACGCGGGGAGTCGAATCCTCCTCGGGGTGACGGGAGGGATCGCCAGTTACAAATCGGCCTGGCTGGCGCGCCTGCTCACGAAAGCGGGCGCCGAAGTCGACGTGGTGATGACGCGCGCGGCGACCGAGTTCGTCGGCGCGATCACGTTCGAGGCCCTCACGGGCCGGCCCGTTCATGCGGGAATGTTCGAGCAAGGGCGTGCCCTGGATCATATCGCGCTCGCTCGCAGCGCGACGGCCTTGGTCGTCGCGCCGGCCACGGCCGATTTTCTCGCGCGCGCGGCGACCGGACAAGCCGACGACCTGCTTACTTCGATTCTTCTCGCCACCACCGCGCCGGTGCTGCTCGTACCCGCGATGAACGATCACATGTGGGCGCACGCACAGACGAAGCACAACGTGACCCACCTGACCACACTCGGCTACCGCATTGTGAACCCGGATGAAGGCGATCTCGCGGCAGGCGAAGGAACCGGTCCGGGACGAATGCCGGAGCCGGAGACGATCTTCGCGCACGTCGGGAGATTGCTCGAACCGCGCGGATCGCTCGCCGGCAAGCGAGTGCTCGTGACCGCCGGACCGACGCGCGAAGCGATCGATCCCGTGCGGTTCATCTCGAACCACAGCAGTGGCAAGATGGGGGTCGCGCTCGCGTCGGCGGCGTGGCGCCGCGGCGCCGACGTCACGCTCGTCGCCGGGCCGATGAGCGTCGCCCCGCCGCCGGCTGTCGCCGTAACGACGGTGGAATCCACCGACGAGATGAAGGGCGCGATCGACGGCGCACTGGCGTCCACCGACGTGTTGATCATGGCGGCCGCGCCGGCGGACTTTCGTCCATCGGACCCGGCCGATGCGAAGATCAAGAAGAGCGATTCGCCGACGCCGATCGCGCTCGCGCCCACGCCCGACATTCTCCAATCGACGCGCGGCAAGCGGCGGCAGGAGTCGGTCGTCGTCGGATTCGCGCTCGAAACGAACGACGTGCTCGCCAACGGCCGCCGAAAGCTCGCGTCGAAGGACCTCGACCTGATCGTCGTGAACGACGCGACCGAGCCGGGAGCGGGGTTCGGCACGGACACCAATCGCGTCACCTTGATCTCGCGCGATGGAGCCGAGTCTCGGCTTCCGCTGATGTCGAAGGCGGAAGTGGCCGACGCGATTCTCGATCGCGTGGAGGCGCTGCTCGATGGACGCTAGGGAACAGCTCCGCCGTTACCTCGAGCAGCGCCGCGAGATGGGCGAGACGGAGCTCGTGCTCGACCAGATGACGGTGGACGAGGCCATGCGCCTGCTTGGGGGCGGCGCACCGGGAAAGGCGGCAACGCCGGTTTCGCCCGCGTCGAAGGGCGGCGCCCCCGCGGACCCGAACGACTGGCGCGCGATTCTCCGTGCGGCCGATGCGTCGATCGAGACGTCGAAGGGTGGACCGGTGGACCGCGTGACCGGTGGACCGGTGGACCGCATGACCGGTGGACCGGCGACTACTTCTACTCCGGCGGGAGGGGAGGATACTTCGTTCGTCGCGCCGGGGACGAAGAGCGCGGAACCGCCGCCGGCGCCGATCGTGTCGGTGGCGCCCGGAATCTCGGTCGGTACGCCGTCGTCCGAGCTGTTCGGCGGGCCGATGGCGGCGCTTGATTCGCTGGAGACGCTCGCGTCGCACGTCGCGACGTGTACCCGATGTCCGCTGTATTCGACGGCGACGAATCCGGTGCCCGGTGAAGGCAATCCCAACGCGGACTTCATGTGCGTCGGCGAAGCGCCTGGCGCGACGGAGGATCAAACCGGCCGCCCGTTCGTCGGCGCGGCGGGGCAACTGCTCACGAAGATCCTCGCCGCGATCGACTTCAAGCGCGAGGACGTTTTCATCTGCAACGTCCTCAAACATCGTCCGCCGGGAAACCGTAACCCTCTACCCGACGAAGTAAAGGCGTGTAGTCCGTATCTCATTCGCCAGATCGAGCTGATTCGACCCAAGGTGATTCTCGCGCTCGGAACATTCGCGGCGCAAACGCTCTTGAATACGACGCTCTCGATCGGCAAGTTGCGCGGCCAGGTTCACCGCTATTACGGTGTACCGCTCGTGGTCACGTATCACCCTGCCGCGCTTCTCCGGAATCCGGGTTGGAAGCGTCCCACTTGGGAAGATGTCCAGCTCGCCCGTCGAATTCTCGATAGCTCCAGCACACGCGCCGACGCGTGACCCGTACCGCGATCGGCGTCCTCCATACTCGGAGGACGCCGAGCAGGCGGTGCTTTCGGCGATGTTGATCGACCAGGACGCGGTTCTCCGCGCGGTCGAATTCGTCGACGACACGATGTTCTACGCGGAGCGCCACCGGCGGATCTTCCGCGCGATGGTGGGGATCGCCGAGCGCGGAGGCGTCGTCGATCCGCTGACGCTCTCCGACGAGCTTCAGCGCCGCGGCGATCTCGAAGGATCCGGCGGCAAGGACTACATCGGCTTCCTCGTCGACGCCGTGCCGACCGCGGCGAACATCGAGTACCACGCGCAGATCGTCCGCGAGAAAGCGATCCTGCGGCGGCTGATCGAGGTCTCGACCTCCATCGTGACCGAGGCGTTCGACGGGCACGTCACGGCCCGCGAGCTGCTCGACGAGGCCGAGTCGAAGATCTTCATGGTGAGCCAGGCTCAGACGCGCGATGGATTCACGCGCCTCAAGGAGCTGCTCTGGCCGACGATGGAGCGGATCGAGAAGCTCCACGCCGGCGGCACGACCGTCACCGGCGTCGCGAGCGGCTTCGGCGACCTCGATGAGCTCACGTCCGGGTTCCAACCGTCGGACCTCATCATCGTCGCGGCCAGGCCGTCGATGGGGAAGACGGCGTTCACGTTGAATGTCGCGCAATACGCGGCCATCGAGCACAAGGTTCCGGTTGCGCTGTTTTCGCTGGAAATGAGTAAAGAGTCTCTCGTGCAGCGCATGCTCACGTCGGAGGCTCGCATCGATGCGCAACGACTCCGCAAAGGATTGCTCCGCGACGACGACTTTCCGCGCCTCGCGCGGGCCGCGGGTATTCTCGGGACCGCGCCGGTATGGATAGACGACACGCCCGGCATCACACTGCTGGAGATGCGGTCGAAGGCGCGACGCCTGAAGACCGAATCGGGCATCGGGCTCGTGATCGTCGACTACCTGCAGCTCATGCAGGGACCGAGCAACGCCGAGAGCCGGCAGCAGGAAGTCAGCCAGATCTCGCGCGGATTGAAAGCGCTCGCCAAGGAGCTGAACGTCCCGGTGATCGCGTTGTCACAGCTGTCGCGCGCACCCGAGCAGCGCACCGGCGACAACAAGCGCCCGCAGCTCTCCGACCTTCGCGAGTCGGGCGCGATCGAGCAGGACGCCGATCTGATCATGTTCCTCTACCGTCAGGAGTTCTACGACGGTCCGACCGACAAGGACGGCAACTCGCTCGAGGGCAAGGCCGAGGTGATCGTCGGCAAACAGCGCAACGGGCCGACTGGCCTCGTGAATCTCTTCTTTCACAAACAGTACACGCGCTTCGAGAGCTATTCGCAAAAGAGAAGCTAGGTCACTGGTCTCAGGTCTCTGGTCTCTGGGGTCTCGCCTCTCGGCTTCCGCTGTCTCCCAGTGACCTGCGACCAGAGACCAGAGACCTCGAGTAGTTTCGACATATGGCGAAAGTGAAGACGGCCTACCGCTGCACCGAATGCGGCGCCGAGCACTCGAGGTGGCAGGGCCGATGCGACCAGTGCGGCGAGTGGAACACGCTCGTCGAAGAGATCGTCGCGCCGCGAGTCGTCGGCGCAACGGCCAGCGCGCGGCGCGCCGCAGGGCCGCGCGGGTTGGCGGAGGGCGGCAACGTCGCGGTCGCGCCGCGGCTGCGCGACGTCGAGGGATCGCAGGCCCACCGCTGGCAGACCGGGCTCGACGAATTCGACTTCGTGCTCGGCGGCGGGATCGTCCCGGGCTCGATGATTCTCGTCGGGGGCGAACCGGGCATCGGCAAGTCGACGCTGCTGTTGCAGGTGGCGGCGCGCCTCGAGCAGACCGGACGACCGGTGCTCTACGCGTCCGGCGAAGAATCCGCGCTCCAGGTCCGGCTTCGCTCCGACCGGCTCGGCGGAAACGCCGGGGACGTCGCGCTCCTGAGCGAGACGAATCTCGAAACGATCCTCGCGACCGCGTCAGCGGCGCCGCCCGCGGCGCTCATCGTCGATTCGATTCAGACGGTGTTCACGACTGACCTCGAGGGAGCGCCGGGGAACGTCGGCCAGGTGCGCGAATGCGCCGCGCGGCTGATGCGCTTCGCGAAGGAGAGCGGCACGACCGTGTTCGTGGTCGGCCACGTGACGAAGGGCGGCGGCATCGCCGGGCCGAAGACGCTCGAGCACATCGTCGACACGGTGCTCTACTTCGAGGGAGAGAACACGCTCGATCATCGCGTGCTGCGCGCGAACAAGAACCGCTTCGGCAGCGTCGACGAGATCGGCGTCTTCCGCATGACGGAGCAAGGGCTCGACCCCGTCGCGAATCCGTCGGAGCTGTTCGTCGGCGACCGGACGCAGACGGCGTCGGGCTCCGCGCTGACGGCGCTGCTCGAGGGGACGCGCCCCGTGCTCGTCGAGATTCAAGCGCTGGTCGCCAAAGCCGGATTCGGCACGCCGCAGCGCGTCGCCACGGGATTCGACGGCCGGCGCCTCGCGCTGTTGCTCGCCGTGCTCGACAAGAGGGCCGGGCTGTCGTTCGCGCAGCTCGACGTCTTCGTCAACGTCGTCGGCGGAATGCGTCTTCAGGAGCCGGCGGGGGATCTCGCCGTCGCGGTGGCGCTGGCGTCCAGCGTGTACGACCGCGCGCTTCCGCGGGATAGCGTGTTCGCCGGCGAGGTCGGTCTCGGCGGCGAGGTGCGCGCTGTGTCGCAAGCCGAGCGACGGATCGCCGAAGCGGCGAACCTCGGCATGCGGCGGATATATCTCGCGGAGCGCGGCGTTCCGAAACGCGTGAGTCGCGAGATCGAGGTGGTCGGCGTGAAAACGATCGGCGATCTGTTTCAGCGCGTGTTTGAATGACAGGTCTCGGGTCTCCGGTCTCAGGTCACAGGGGAAGCGGCGAAACGAACCGTGACGTTGGCGTCGTCATCGTCGCGGGTGGAGGCAGCACGCGGACGTCGGGATCGGAGTTGAAGCAGTTTCGATGGGTCGCGGGAAAGCCCGCGCTGCTCCATAGCCTGCAGACCTTCATGGCGCGCGCGGACGTCGTGGCCGTGGTGGTCGTGCTGCCGCGCGATTACGTCGCCGATCCGCCGCCCTGGGTGTTCCAGTGCGACGTCGACCGGCTGATGGTGTCGATCGGCGGAGCGACTCGCACCGACTCCGTGCGCAATGGCCTCGAAGACCTGCCCGACGAAGCGGCGATCGTTCTCGTGCACGACGCCGCGCGCCCCTTGGTGGGCGACGCGACGATCGATCGCGTGATCGCGTCGGCACGCGAAGGTGTCAGCGCGATCGCCGCGCTGCCCGTCGTCGATACGCTGAAGCAGGTGGACGAACAGGGCGCGATCGTGCGCACCGTCGACCGCGAACGGCTCTGGCGCGCGCAAACGCCGCAGGGCTTTCCGCGCGAGGTGATCGAGCGCGCGCACCGTCACGCCAAATCCGCCGGCCTCACCGCGACGGACGACGCCGCGCTTTGCGAGGCGATCGGAGCGCCGGTACGGGTCGTGCGCGGGAGTGAGCGCGCCATGAAAATCACCGAGGACGCGGACTTCGACCGCGCGGAGGCGCTCTTTCCGCTCGCCGAATGAGAATCGAGTCGCTCTCGATCCCGTTTTGGTCCGCCGAGGAAATCGGCGCGGCCATCAAGCCCGCGCTCGAGCAGATCGCCGCACGCAAAGTGCTCGCGTACCCGACGGAGACCGTCTACGGATTCGGCGGTGGAATCGATCGCGAATCGGTGGACGCGCTGGTTCGCCTCAAGAGCCGGCCGCCGGGAAAGCCGTTTCTGCTGCTCATCTCGGGACCGGACATGATCGAGCGCCTCGACCTGCGGTTGCCGGCGTACGCCGCGAATCTCGTGACGCGACACTGGCCCGGGCCGTTGACGCTCGTGCTTGCCGGCGGTGAGCGGCGTGTCCCCGATCGGCTGCGCGGTCCGGAAGGCGGAATCGCCGTTCGCTGGACGAGCCACGCCGCCATGACGCGGTTGATCCACGCGCACGGCGACGCGATCACGTCGACGAGCGCCAACCGTCCGGGGGTTCCCCCGGCGATGCGCGCCGCTGAGATTCTGTCGCAATGGGGCGACGCGGTGACACGTGGAGAATTGCGAGTGCTCGACGGCGGTGCCTTGAAGCCATCCAAGCCGTCGACGGTGATCGATTGCATGGGGCGACTTCCGCGAGTCATTCGGCCCGGGGCGATCTCCGCCGCGACGCTGCGTGAGAGCGTGCCCAATTTGATCGGAGACGCCTGAGCGCATGAAGATCCTGTTCGTCTGCACCGGCAACACCTGCCGCAGTCCGCTCGCCGAGGCGATCGCGCGGAAGATCGCGATCGAGCGCGGCCTTCTCGACGTCGAGGCGATCAGCGCCGGAACGAGCGCGCACATGGGCGCTCCGGCGAGCGACGGCGCGCTGCTCGTCGGAATGGAACGGAACATGGACCTCACGACGCACCGCGCGCAGACGCTCACGCGCGAGCTGGTGCAGGGGTCCGACCTCGTGCTGGCGATGGGACCGCACCACCTGGAGCGTGTCGAGGCGCTCGGCGGAAGCGGACGCGCGTATTTGCTGTCGGACTACGCGTCGCACGGCGCGTCGGTGCGCCCGATCAGCGATCCCGTCGGCGCGGAGCTCGAGGTCTATCGCGCGACGGCGAACGAGCTCGAGGAAGAGATTCGCCGCGTTCTGGATCGCATCACGGCGGAGCGGGGAACCGGAGCGGCGTGATGCGCCGGCCGCCGCCCGAGCGTCTCGTGCTGCTCGGGCATCCCGTCGCCCACTCCCGCTCACCGCAGATGCACAACGCGGCGCTCGCCGCCGCCGGCATTCGTGCACGCTACGAAGCACTCGACGTCGCGCCGGAGCAGTTCGACTCGACGGTCCGAGAACTCGTGCGCGAGGGCGCGGCCGGGAACGTCACCATCCCGCACAAGGAGCGCATGTACGCCGCTTGCGCGACGCACTCGCCGGTCGCGCAACGCGTCGGTGCGGTGAACACCTGGTGGGTGGCTGACGACGGCGCGCTCTCCGGCGACAACACCGACGTGGGCGGAGTGCACGAGGCGGTGCGACGACTCTTCGACGTCGCAACGGTTCCTGCGAACTTGAAGGTCGGGTTGCTCGGTGCGGGGGGCGCGGCCGCCGCCGTCGTCGCCGCGGCCGAGTCCTGGCCGTCGGCCACCGTGCGAGTGTACAACCGCACCGGCACCCGCGCCCGCGCGCTCTGTGAGCGATTTGGAGCGTTCGTGCAATCGACCGATGACGCTCGCTCTCTCGCCGACGCCGATCTTCTCGTCAATGCGACATCCATCGGCATGCGCGACGACGCGACTCCCTTCGACATCGCGACGCTCCGCGACGGCGCGCGCGTCCTCGACCTCGTGTATCGGCGCGGGGGAACGCCGCTCGTTCGCGCGGCGCGCGCGCGCGGGTTGGCGGCCGCCGACGGCCTGGCGATGCTCGTCGAGCAGGCGGCGCTCGCGTTCGAGCGATGGTTCGGGGTAGCGCCGGATCGCCCGACGATGTGGCAGGCGGCGGAAACCGCTTAGCTCCGCACGTCGGCCGTCTCACGACGGCGGCGAGACCCGTCGCGGCGGCGCTCGCCGACTTCTTGCTGCCGCGCGCGTGTACCGTTTGCGAGCGAGGATTGGACCACGGGGAGCACGGCCTCGTGTGCGGACGATGTTGGGCTCTGCTGCCGGGGCTGCCTTGGCCGCGCTGCGACCGTTGCGGCCACCCGACTTACGGCGAGAGATGCCGCTGGTGCGAGCTGCTCCCGCCGTTCGTGCGCGCGGCGCGGAGCGTCGCGTGGGCGGCGGGGCACGTCGGCCTCGGCGTCGTTCACGCGCTCAAGTACGGCGGTTGGCATCGCGTCGCCGGCGAGATGGCCGCCCGCATGGCGCGATGCGACTGGCCGCGCGACGTCGCCGAGGAACGCACCGCGATCGTGCCGGTGCCGCTGTCCGCAAAGCGCGAGCGCGAGCGCGGGTACAACCAGAGCGAGCGTCTCGCACGCGGGCTCGCGGCGGCGTGGCGAATTCCGGTGTGGACCGCGGTCCTCGCGCGCACTCGGCACACCGAAACGCAGACGCGGTTGGCGCCGGACGAGCGATTCCGCAACGTCACCGGCGCGTTCAGCGCGCCGCCGTCGGCGCGCGACGCGCTGCGGGGCGCGCACGTGGTGCTCGTCGACGACGTCGTGACGACCGCCGCCACGCTCAACGCGTGCGCGGCGGCGCTCTGCGCCGGTGGGGCCAGAATCGTTAGCTTTGTCACCTTCGGGCGGGCGCCGGCTTTGGGCGACCGTTTGTAACCACCACCGAGGGTACGGAATGGCGATTCGCGTCGGAATCAACGGCTTCGGGCGCATCGGACGGCAGGTCCTGCGCGCCTCTCGCCTGCAGGAAGTTGCGGACATCGAGTTCGTGGCGGTCAACGACCTGACGGACACCAAAACGCTGGCGCACCTGTTCAAGTACGACTCCGTCCACCGCACGTATCCCGGCGAGGTCTGCGCCGAAGACGGTTCGATCTCCGTCGACGGCCAGGAGATTCGCGTCTTCGCCGAGAAGGATCCGGCCGCGCTCCCGTGGAAGGACCTGGGCGTCGATCTGGTGCTCGAATCGACGGGACGGTTCACCAACGCCGACGCCGCCAAGAAGCACATCGACGGCGGTGCGAAGAAGGTCATCATCTCCGCGCCGGCCAAGGGCGAAGACATCACGATCGTGATGGGCGTGAACGAGACGAAATACGACGCGGCGAAGCACACGATCATCTCCAACGCGTCGTGCACCACGAACTGCCTCGTCCCGATGGTGAAGGTCGTCAAAGACGCGTTCGGTTTCGTGCGCGGCTCGATGACGACGATCCACAGCTACACGAACGACCAGCAGATCCTCGACCTGCCGCACAAGGACCTCCGGCGCGCGCGCGCCGCGGCGATGTCGATCATTCCGACGACGACCGGCGCGGCCAAGGCGACGTCGCTCGTCATGCCCGAGCTCAAGGGCAAGATCGACGGCATCTCGATCCGGGTGCCGACGCCCGACGTGTCGCTGACTGATCTCGTGGTCGTCGTCGAGAAGCCTGTGACGATCGCCGACGTCAACGGGGCGTTCAAGGCCGCGGCCGACGGCCCGATGAGCGGCATCCTCGCGTACACCGACGAAGAGCTCGTGTCGTCGGACTACATCGGCGATCCGCACTCGTGCATCTTCGACTCGAAGTGCACCAACGTCGTCGACGGAACGCTGATCAAGGTCTCGGGCTGGTACGACAACGAGTGGGGCTACGCGTCTCGCTGCGTCGACCTGCTCCGCTATGTCGGCGCTCGCTTGTGACGATGAACAAGAAGACGATCCGCGATCTCTCCGACCAGGAAGTCAAAGGGCGGCGCGCGCTCGTCCGCGTTGACTTCAACGTCCCGCTCGACAAGGGGCGCGTGACCGACGACACACGCATCCGCGCCGCGCTTCCCACGATCCAGGCGCTGCTCGACCGCGGCGCGCGCGTCGTGCTCCTCTCGCACTTGGGGCGTCCGAAGGGCAAGCCCGAAGCGAAGTACTCGCTCGAGCCCGTCGCGCGACGTCTCGGCGAGTTGTTGCCGAAACAGCACGTGGTGTTCGTCGAGTCGACGGACACCGACGAAGCCGTGAAGGCGACGCACGACGCGGGCACGCCGGTCGTCGTGCTCGAGAACACGCGCTTCCTCGACGGCGAAGAAAGGAACGACGAGGGCGTTTGCCGTGAGCTGGCCGAGCTCGGCGACTTCTTCGTGAACGACGCGTTCGGGTCGGCGCACCGCGCGCACGCGTCGACCGAAGGAATCGCGCACTGCCTGCACCCGGCCGTCGCCGGTCTCCTGATGCAGCGCGAGCTCGACTATCTCGGCGCCGCCCTCGCCAACCCGAGCCGGCCGTTCGTGGCTGTTCTCGGCGGCGCGAAGATCTCCGGCAAGATCGACGTCATCGAGCAGCTGCTCCCGCGCGTCGACAGGCTCGTGATCGGCGGCGCGATGGCCTGCACCTTCTTCAAGGCGATGGGGCTCGAGGTGGGGAAGTCGCTCGTCGAGGCGGACCGCGTGGACATGGCGAAGGACCTGCTCGCCCGCGCCGGCGCGAAATTGCTGATTCCATCGGACGCCGTCGTCGCGAAGTCGCTCGACGCTCCGCAATCCGCGCGCGCCGTCCCGTGCGACGGAATTTCCCCCGACGAAGCGATGTTCGACATTGGGCCGACGTCGGCGGGTCAGTTCGCCGGCATCATGGAGGGCGCGAAGACGATTCTCTGGAATGGCCCGATGGGCGTGTTCGAGACGCCGCCGTTCGACGCGGGCACGCGCGCCGTCGCTGAAGCAATGGCGACAGCCACGCAGCTCGGCGCGACGACGATCGTCGGCGGCGGCGACTCGGCCGCGGCGGTCGCGAGCCTGGGGCTCGAGGCGGCGATGAGCCACGTGTCGACCGGCGGCGGCGCCTCCCTGGAGTTTCTGGAGGGGAAGGTGTTGCCCGGAGTTGCCGCGCTCGACGACAGGATCTGAATGCAACGGCCGGTTCTCGCGGCAAACTGGAAGATGAACCACGGCCCGAACGCGGCGCGTGCGTTCGTCGCGGAGTTCACCGCGAAATGGCCTCCGCGTCGCGACCGCACGGTGATTCTGTTTCCGCCCGCGCTGTCGGTCAGCACGGTCGCCGCGGCGCTCGGGTCACGGCCCGATATCGGAATCGGAGTCCAGAACATCTGGACCGAGGACAAAGGCGCGTTCACCGGCGAGAACTCCGCGCCGATGGCGCGTGACGCGGGCGCGCGGTTCGCGCTCGTCGGGCATTCGGAGCGGCGACACGTGTTCGGCGAAACCGACGAGCAGACGGCGCTCAAGTGCGCTGCGGCGGCGCGCAACGAGCTCACGCCGATCCTCTGCGTCGGCGAATTGCTCGCACAGCGCGAGGCGGGGGAGACTGAGACGGTCGTGCTCCGCCAACTCGGCGCTGGACTGGCCAAGCTTTCGTCGGCCGCCGTCGCATCGATGGCGATCGCGTACGAGCCGGTCTGGGCAATCGGAACCGGCAAGACCGCGACGCCGGACGACGCGTCCACCGTGCACGCCGAGATTCGAAAAGCGCTTCACGCCCGGGTCGGGGAAGTGGCGGTGTCGATCCCAATTTTGTACGGCGGGAGCGTCAATGCGGGAAACGCGAGGGCATTGCTCGCGGCGAAGAACGTCGACGGCCTGCTCGTCGGCGGAGCGAGCTTGGCGGCCGACGAATGGGCGCGAATCTGCGCCACTTGACGGCAGGCGCTAAGTGTCGTGATATTTTAGGCTTACACTCAGTCACCTAGAGCGGCCGAACATGTTGTACACGTTCCTTCTCATCCTCCTGATCATCGACAGCTTCCTGCTCGTCGCCGCGATTCTTTTGCAAGCGGGTCAGGGCGGCGGCATGGCCGCGTCCTTCGGCGGGGTGAGTAGCTCGACGAGCTCGTTCATGGGCACGCGTCAGGCCGGGAACCTGCTCACCAAGGCAAGCTGGTGGTGCGGCGGGCTGTTCCTCGGACTGTCCTTCATGCTCGCGATTGCGTCGACGCGAAGCCGCGCTCCGAAGTCGGTGCTCGACCAGACCTTCCAGCCGGCGCCGGTTTCGGCCCCCGCTCCGGTCACCGCCCCCGCTGGCGGAGCGAACCCGGTTCCTGGTCTGACACCGGCGAATCCGGCGCCGACTGGCGCGGCCCCCGCAACACCGGGCGGCGCGAAGCCGACGACGACGAATCCGAGCACGACCACGAAACCGGCACCGACGCCACCGAAGCCGGCGCCAAAGAAACCCTGATCGCGTCGTGAACCGCTCTTCGAGCAACACTCCAGGGTTCCTTCTTCTCGAAGACGGAACCCTTTTTTCTGGCGAGTTGGCCGCGCCGGGGGGTGAGGCACCGACGGTCGCCGAGGTCGTGTTCACCACGAACATGAGCGGTTACCAAGAGGTCTTCACCGATCCGTCGTACCGCGGGCAAATCGTGGTGATGACCGCGCCGATGATCGGCAACTATGGCGTCAACTCGGATGATCCCGAGTCCGCGCAGCCGCAGATCGCCGGCGTCGTCGTGCGCGAGCTGTCGCGCAGCTACTCCAATTGGCGGGCGGACGGCGATCTTCTTTCCTGGCTCGAGCGCGCCGGCGTGCCCGCCCTCGAGGGCGTCGATACGCGGCGACTCACGCGGCATCTGCGAAGCGCTGGAGTCATGCGCGGCGTCGTGGCGCGCGGAACGCAGCCGACGCGCGAAGCGCTGCTCGCGCTCGATGCCTGTCCGCCGATGGAAGGGCTCGACCTCGCGTCCGTCGTCTCGACGCCGGATCGATACGACTGGGGCCAGGCCGACGCGCCGTACCACATCGTCGCATACGACTTCGGCATCAAGCGCAACATTCTGCGCCTCTTCGCAGAACACGGATGCCGAGTGACCGTCGTGCCGGCGAAGACCTCAGCCGACGAGGCATTGCAGCTCGGCCCCGATGGAGTCTTTCTCTCGAACGGGCCGGGCGACCCGGCCGCGGTGGATTACGCCCCGGAGACCGTGCGGAAGATCGCCGATTCCGGCGTGCCGATTTTCGGGATTTGCCTGGGGCATCAGATCCTGGGGCTGACCTTCGGCGCCCACACCGTGAAGATGCCGTACGGACACCGCGGCGGAAATCACCCAGTGAAGGAGCTCGCGACAGGCCGCGTCCTGATCACGTCCCAGAATCACGGGTTCGCCGTGGAAGGGGGGGATGCCGGGATTCCGGGGGCGCCGGAGCTCGAATTGACCCACGTGAACCTGAACGACGGGACCGTCGAGGGTCTTCGGCACCGAAACAGGCCCATCTTTGCCGTCCAATACCACCCAGAGGCGGCTCCCGGCCCGCACGACGCCAGGCCGCTCTTCGACGAATTCCTTGAAACAGTCCGTTCCCACGCGGAGCCGGCTGCGGGCTCAGGTGGTCCAAACTCTTGACACACAACAGTTAACGGCGATAAGTTCGGTTTGTCTCCGCCACCCACGGGCGTCAGCAAACCGAGGCTTTCTAATGACCAAAGCCGACCTGGTCGAACGAGTCACCGCCCAGATCTCGCGCACCGCTGGGCCGATGATCTCAAAGAAAGATTGTGCTCGAGTCGTCGACGCTTTTCTCGACTCGATCAAGGAAGCGTTGCAAGCGCAGAAGAACATTGAAGTTCGCGGCTTCGGCACGTTCAAGATTCGCCACCGCAAGACGCGAATGGCGCGGAATCCGCGGACGGGCTCGCCTGTCGAGGTGTCTGCCCGGCCGGTGCCGGTGTTCAAGCCGTCGAAGGAACTGCGGGCGATGGTCGCCGGTCTCTCGATCGACGACATGGAGGCTGACGAAGAGGAAATGACGGAGGCGTAAGCACTTCGCCGCTGGACTTCACGGCTCGACGCAACGCGTGCGTCGAGCCGTTGTCGTCTCGAGTCGTCAAGGTCGCTAAGCTATGATACTGGCTCTCGCTTCGAGGATGACTGCTCGACCATGACCGTGACGGTGTTGCTCTTCGCGTCGTACGCCGACGCGCTCGGCGAGCGGATGCTTCCGCTCGAGCTCCCGAACGGCTCGACCGTCGCGGAGGCGGTGCGCCGCGTCCGCGAAATGGCCGGTTCGGCTCGACTCCCGATTGAGCCGATGGTGGCGGTGAACGAGGAATACGCTCGGTCCGACCGCACGCTAGTCGCGGGCGACGAGGTCGCGATCATTCCGCCGGTGGCCGGGGGCTGATGCGCAGCGCGATCGTCGACCGCGTCATCGACCCGGCGGGCCTCACCGCCGAGGTCGCACACGACGGCAACGGCGCCGCCGTGCTGTTTCTCGGAACCGTTCGCGACACGAACGACGGGCGTTCAGTCACGGGGATCGAGTACTCGGCGTATCGATCGATGGCGGAGCGCGAGCTCGCCGCGATCGTCGCTGAGGCGAGCAGCGAGTTCGGCACGCCGGACATCGTCGTGGAGCACAGGGTGGGGACGCTCGAAATCGGCGAGGTGAGCGTCGCCATCGCCGTGGCGCACCCGCACCGTGGCGCCGCGTACGACGCCAGCCGGTACGTGATCGAGCAGATCAAGCGCCGCGTGCCGATCTGGAAGCGCGAGCACTACGCCGACGGCACGCGCGAGTGGGTCGATCCCACCGCACGCCGCGCGACAGCGGAGGCGGCGCGCTGATGCAGACGCAGCGATCGCTCGATCAGTTCGGACGGAGCATCGAGTATCTCCGAATCTCCGTCACCGACCGGTGCAACTTCCGCTGTCTCTATTGCATGCCGGAGGCGGGGCTCGCCTGGCTTCCGAAATCCGACATTCTCTCGTACGAGGAGATCACCGACGTCGTCCGCCAGCTCGCGCCGCTCGGGCTTCGCCGGCTTCGCATCACCGGCGGCGAGCCGACGATCCGCCCGCAGATCCACGAGCTGATTCGGATGCTGCGCGCGATTCCGGAGATCGAGGACATCGCGCTCTCTACGAACGGCGTGCGGCTGCCGGAGATCGGGCAGACGCTGCGTGAGTGTGGCCTCGACCGGGTGAACATGAGCGTCGACAGCCTGCGTCCGGACCGAATCGCACAAATCGCGCGGCGCAAACTCGGCTTTGATCCGATTCGCGCGGCGCTGGCCGCGCAAACCGCCGGCCTCGACCCGATCAAGCTGAACGTGGTGGTGATGCGCGGGATCAACGACGACGAAATCATAGATCTCGCTCGTCTGACGACCGAGCATCCCTGGCACGTGCGGTTCATCGAGCTGATGCCGGTCGGCGACATGCGCGAGCTGACGTGGGAGCACATCGTGCCGAGCGACGAGATTCTCGCGCGGCTGAGCGCGGTCGCGCCGCTGACGCCCGCGTCCGGACCGACCCGCGGCAACGGACCCGCGGCCTACTACACGTGGCCCGGCGCGGCGGGAACGATCGGCATGATCACGCCGATGACGCACACGTACTGCGCGTCGTGCAACAAGGTGCGCCTCACGGCCGACGGCCGTCTTCGCACCTGCTTGTTCGGCGATCACGAGGTGGACCTTCGCGCGCCGCTACGCGCCGGGCTCGCGCTCGAGCCGTTCTTCCGCGACGCGCTGGCCAACAAGCCGAAGGAGCACGAGCTGCTCCAGATGCGCGTCGGCGGATTGCGCGCGCTCTCGCAAGTCGGCGGCTGATCGGTCGAAGACGGCCGGCGGTACAACCGCCGAGCCGGTCGTCTTAGCTTTCGCGTGGGTACTCAACTCACAGCGAAACACTCACGGACATGGTCAACAAGATTACGGTCGTCGGCGCCGGGAACGTGGGCGCGACGACCGCGCAGCGTGTGGCGGAAAAGGAGCTGGCGCGCACGGTCGTGATGGTCGACGTCGTCGAGGGAATTCCGCAGGGCAAAGGGTTGGACCAGTGGCAGTCGGCGCCGATCGAGGGCTTCGATTCGCGAATCATCGGCACGAACGGCTACGACGAGACGGCCGGCTCCGACCTCGTGATCATCACGGCGGGCATCGCGCGCAAGCCCGGCATGTCGCGCGACGATTTGCTCAACACCAACGCCGGCATCGTCAAGCAGGTCGCCGAGCAGATCAAGGCGACGTCGCCGAACGCGATCGTCATCGTCGTGTCGAATCCGCTCGACGTGATGTGCTACGTCGCGAAGGAAGTCACCGGGTTCCCGCGCGAGCGGGTCATCGGCATGGCGGGCGTGCTCGACACCGCGCGCTACCGCGGCTTCCTCGCCGAAGCGCTCGACGTCTCCGTGCGCGACATCCAGGCGATGGTCCTCGGCGGACACGGCGACACGATGGTCCCGCTCATCTCGTACACGACGGTCAGCGGCATCCCGGTCACGCAGCTCATCGACAAGGCGAAGCTCGACGCGATCGTCGACCGCACGCGCAACGGCGGCGCCGAGATCGTCAAGCACCTCAAGACCGGCTCGGCGTACTACGCGCCGTCGGCGGGCGCGGTGCAGATGGCCGAAGCCATCGTCAACGACCAGCGGCGGATTCTCCCCTGCGCGGCGTGGCTGGAGGGCGAGTACGGCATGAAGGGAATTTTCCTTGGTGTGCCGTGCAAGCTCGGGCGCGGCGGGCTTCAGAAGGTCATCGAGGTCGAGCTGACTGCCGACGAGCGCGCGGCGTTGGCCAAGAGCGCGGAAGCCGTCCGCGAGCCGATGCGCGCCGTGAAGTTGTAGCGGGTCGTGTCCGTCAACGCGTTCTATCGGTCGACGATCGGCAAGAAGATCATCATGGGGGTCACGGGGCTGATCGGTATCGGCTTCGTGATTCTCCACGTCGCCGGGAATCTCCAGGCGTTCGAGGGACAATCGAAGCTGAACGGCTACAGCGCGATGCTGCACGGGCCGCTCAACGAGTTATTGTGGGCGTTGCGCGTCGTGCTGGTGGTCGCCGTCGTGTTGCACGTCACGATGGCGTATCAGTTGACGCGGCGGTCGGCTGGCGCGCGGCCGATCGGGTACAAGCGCCGCGAGCCGCAGGTCTCGACGCTCGCCGCGCGCACGATGAAGTGGGGTGGCGTGCTGCTCCTCGTCTTCATCGTATTTCACATTCTGCATTTCACGACCGAAACGTTCGACCCCGGTCACGCGGCGGGGATGGTCGACCCTCACGGCGACCACGACGTGTACGGCAACATCGTCGCGAGCTTCCACGTGTGGTGGGTCGCGGCGTTCTACCTCGTGGCCATGGTGGCGCTCGGACTGCACCTCTTTCACGGCGCATGGAGCTCGCTGCGCACGCTCGGCTACGCCAAGCCGTCCGACAATCCGCTGCACCGCCGAATCGCGCTCGTCGTCGCCGTGGCCATATGGCTCGGGTTCAGCCTTCTGCCCGTCGGCGTCATCGCCGGCGTGATCCGATGACCGGTGGACCGGTGGACCGGGTGACCGGTGAACCGGTACAGCGAAGAGCGAGGATTGAATAGTCATCCATGGCTGAGCTGAACGCGAAGGTCCCGTCCGGGCCGCTCGAACGAAAGTGGGAGCGGCATCTCGCCGAGATGAAGTTGGTGAACCCCGCGAACAAGCGGAAACACACCGTCATCGTCGTCGGATCGGGGTTGGCCGGCGCGTCGGCCGCGGCGTCGTTGAGCGAGCTCGGATACAACGTCCGCTGCTTCTGCTTTCAGGACTCGCCGCGCCGGGCACACAGCATCGCCGCGCAGGGCGGCATCAACGCGGCCAAGAACTATCAGAACGACGGCGACAGCGTCTTTCGTTTGTTCTACGACACGATCAAGGGCGGCGACTTTCGGTCGCGCGAGGCGAACGTGTACCGTCTCGCCGAAGTGAGCGTGAACATCATCGACCAGTGCGTCGCGCAGGGCGTGCCGTTCGCGCGCGAGTACGGCGGGCTGTTGGCCAACCGTTCGTTTGGCGGGGCGCAGGTCTCACGGACGTTTTACGCCCGCGGGCAAACCGGCCAGCAATTGTTGCTGGGCGCGTATCAGGCGCTCGAGAAGGAAATCGCCAAGGGCGGCGTGACGATGTTCCCGCGCACCGAGATGCTCGATCTCGTCGTCGTGAACGGGCGGGCGCGCGGCATCGTCACGCGCGACATGGTCACCGGCGCGATCGAGACGCACCTCGCCGACGCGGTCATTCTCGGCACCGGCGGATACGGCAACGTCTACTTCCTCTCGACGAACGCCAAGGGCTCGAACGTCACCGCGATCTGGCGCGCGTACAAGCGCGGCGCGGCGTTCGCCAATCCGTGTTACACGCAGATCCACCCGACCTGCATCCCGGTGAGCGGCGAGCATCAGTCGAAGCTCACGCTGATGAGCGAGTCGCTGCGCAACGACGGCCGGGTGTGGGTGCCGAAGCGGAAGGAAGATTGCGCCAAGCCGCCAGGTCAGATCCCGGAGCCGGATCGCGACTACTACCTCGAGCGGAAGTATCCGGCGTTCGGCAATCTCTCGCCGCGCGACATCGCGTCGCGGGCGGCGAAAGAGGTGTGCGACGAAGGGCGCGGCGTCGGCCCGGGCGGACGCGGCGTCTACCTCGACTTCGCCGACGCCATCAAGCGACTCGGCCGGCAGACGATCGAGGAGCGTTACGGAAATCTCTTCGAGATGTACCAGCGCATCACGGATGAGAATCCCTACGAGGTTCCCATGCGGATCTACCCGGCCGTGCACTACACGATGGGCGGCCTTTGGGTGGACTACAACCTGATGAGCAACGTCCCGGGGCTGCACGTGATCGGCGAAGCCAACTTCTCCGACCACGGCGCGAATCGTCTTGGCGCGAGCGCGCTGATGCAGGGCCTGGCCGACGGCTACTTCATCGTGCCGCTGACGATCGGGGACTACCTCGGCTCGATGAAGCTGGAGCGCGTCGCCGACGACAACGCCGAAGTGCGGGCCACGGAGGAAGCGGTTCGCGAGCGCACGGCGAGGCTCCTCGCCATCAAGGGGAGCCGCACGGTCATGTCGATCCACCGGGAGCTCGGGAAGTTGATGTGGGAGTACTGCGGCATGTCGCGCGACGCGGCCGGCCTGAGGACCGCGCTCGCCGAAATTCCAAAGTTGCGCGACGAGTTCTGGCACGACGTGCGCGTCCCGGGAACGGGCGCGGAGCTCAACCAGTCGCTCGAGTACGCCGGCCGCGTCGCCGACTTCCTCGAGCTCGCGGAGCTGATGTGTCTCGACGCGCTCGACCGCGAAGAGTCGTGCGGCGCTCACTTCCGCGTCGAGCACCAGACGCCGGACGGGGAGGCGCTGCGCGACGACGACGAGTTCGCGTACGTCGCCGCGTGGGACTACGCGGGTGAAGGGAAGCCGTCCGCGCTCCGCAAGGAGCCGCTCGTGTTCGAGAACGTGCACCTCTCGCAACGCTCGTACAAATAGGAGGCGCGCGTCTTTCCATGCACGTGACTCTCTTCGTGTGGCGCCAGGCCGGTCCCGACGCGCCGGGTGCGATGCAGCGCTACGAGACCGACGACGTCAGCCCGGACATGTCGTTCCTCGAGATGCTCGACGTCGTCAACGAATCGTTGGCCAGCCGGGGCGAGCAGCCGATCGCCTTCGACCACGACTGCCGCGAGGGGATTTGCGGCTCGTGCGGCGTGATGATCAACGGCGTCGCGCACGGGCCGATGAAAGGCACGGCCGCGTGCCAGCTCCACATGCGCAGCTTCGCCGACGGCGCGACGATCTACGTCGAGCCGTGGCGCTCGCGCGCGTTTCCGGTCATCAAGGACCTGGTCGTGAACCGGGGTGCGTTCGACCGGATCATCGCCGCCGGCGGCTTCGTCACCGCGCCGACCGGCGCCGCACAGGACGCCAACGCCATTCTCGTCCCGAAGCACGACGCCGACTCGGCGATGGACGCCGCGGCCTGCATCGGGTGCGGGGCCTGCGTCGCGGCGTGCCCAAACGGGTCGGCCTCCCTGTTCACGGCCGCGAAAATCTCGCATCTTGGTCTTCTCCCGCAGGGCCAACCGGAGCGACAGCGGCGCGCGCTCCGCATGGTGGCACAGATGGACGCCGAAGGCTTCGGGCATTGCACGCTCTATGGCGAATGTCAGGAAGCGTGCCCGAAGGAGATCAGCATCGACACGATCGCGCGGATGAATCGCGATTACTTGACCGCCACGATTTCGCACCGCGAAGAGCGCGTGCAGGCAGGCACAGGGTGACCGTGCCGAAGCCGTGAACCTTTCGCGCGCCGGACCGTAGGATTACGAGACCTTCCTGGAACACGGAGCCTTTGCTGTGACACTCTCGATTCGACTCGCTGCCATTCGCGCGACGATCGGTCTGGTGGCCCTCGCCTCAGCCGGCTCGGCGCCGCTGTTCGCTCAGATGCCCGGTCACGACATGGCCGGCATGGATCACCCGACGACGGTTTCGGCGAAAGCGCAGAAGGAGATCGCCAGCGTCACCAAAGCCACCAGTTCGCTTGGCTCGTCGAGCGCGGCGACCAGCGCCGGATACCGGCCCGTCTTCGGCTGGATTCCCACCATGGGCGTGCACTGGGTGGACCGGAGCCGAATGGTGAAGGACAAGCAGAGCGACGTCACCGCGCCGGACAACCTGATGTTCTCGAAGATCGGCGGAAAGGATTCACTCGTCGGCGCGGCGTGGGCGTACGTGGCGCCGGTGAGTGACACGACGAGGCCGAGCCTGTTCGACGGCGCGCCGCCGTGGCACGAGCATCAGAATCTGGCGCCGCCGGGGCAGACGCTCGTCATGCTGCACGTGTGGTTCGTCCCGTCGCCCGATGGCCCGTTCGCGGGGACGAATCCGAACCTACCGTTCTGGGCCGCGGGTCTCGACGCACCGGACGCGTCGCGCATGCACGACGCCGCGTTCAGCTCGCGGGTGCGCCGCGCCTCGCTGGCGTTGTCGGAGGTCATCGATACGACGGCGATCTTCGCGAACCTCGAGTCGCGGCCGGCCGTGCGCGCCGTGTTGGTCGCGCGACGCGACTCGGTCCGCGCGTTGATCCCGCAACTGCTCGCGGCGCAGAAGGCCAAGAACGCTGCGCAGTGGGATCGCGTCGCCGACCGTTTGGCCGCGCAGTGGGACGCGATGCAGTCTGCGTACTACGAAAGCGCACTGACGCCAGCGGGGAAGGAACGCATGGAGCATTTCGTCGAAATGCTGATGGGGCAGCACGGAGAGCGGTAGCGGCTGGACAGCCAGACGGCTCACTGGCTCGACAGCTCGACAGCTCGACAGCTAGACAGCTGGACAGCTCGACAGCTGGACAGCGCCGCGGTTGAGCCGTCCAGCTGTCAAGCCGTCACGCTGTCCAGCTAGAGCTTCGGCAGCGTCACGCCAACTTGGCTCTGGTACTTGCCGCCTTTGTCCTTGTAGGAGACTTCCGGCTCCTCTTCGCCGCGGAAGAAGAGCACCTGCGCGATTCCTTCGTTCGCGTAGATCTTGGCCGGAAGCGGCGTCGTATTCGAGATCTCGAGCGTCACGAAGCCTTCCCACTCCGGCTCGAAGGGCGTGACGTTGGTGATGATCCCGCACCGCGCGTAGGTCGACTTGCCGACCGTGACCGTGAGAATGTTTCGCGGAATCCGGAAATACTCGACCGACCGGGCCAGCGCGAACGAATTCGGCGGCACGATGCAGACGTCGCCCTCGAATTCGACGAACGACCTCGGGTCGAACGCCTTGGGGTCGACGATCGAGCTCAACACGTTGGTGAAGATCCGAAACTCGCGCGCGACGCGCATGTCGTAGCCGTACGAGCTGACGCCGTACGAGACGACCCCCGCGCGCACCTGCCGGCCCTCGAAGGGCTCGATCATCCGGTGCTCGTGGGCCATCCGAGTGATCCAGCGGTCCGACATGATGGTCATCAGCGGGGCGGGGTACGGGGGCGGGGCGGAGTGCGGTGACGGGCGCGGCGTGGATGCTGCCGCGCGCGAAGCGCGGAAGTCTATTCGCGCGGTCGCGAAGCGCCAAGCACGTCGCGTGTCGCGCCGTTGACCCACTCTCAGGCCACGGATAACTTTCCGCGGCTGGACTTAGTGAAAGTTTTCACGAAGTGGGAGATTCATGCTTCGTACGTACTTCCCAGTCCTGCTGTTGCTCGGCTTCGTCATCAGCCAAGCGGTGCTGATGCTGGGGCTCTCCCACCTCACCCTTCGCCCTCGTCCCACCCCGGTCAAACAGACCCCGTACGAGTCGGGAATGCCGCCGCTCGGCGACGCGCACGAGCGCTTCTCCGTGAAGTTCTACATGGTGGCGGTGCTGTTCATCATCTTCGACATCGAAACGGTGTTCATGATCCCGTGGGGCGCGTACTTCCGCCAACTGTCGTGCACGGTTCCACTCGCCGAAAACGCGTGCCCGGCAGGGCACATCTCGTTGTTCGGTCTGTCGGAGATGCTCGTGTTCATGATCATCCTCCTCGTGGGATTCGTGTACGTGTGGAAGAAAGGAGCGCTGCAATGGGATTGAGTCCGCGTCCCGAACCCGCCGTCGCCCCCGCCCCAAAAATCGTCCAGACCACGAGCGACGAGCCGTGGATCACCACGCGTCTGGACGCGTTCATCAACTGGGGCCGCAAGAACTCGCTCTGGCCGATGCCGTTCGGCACCGCCTGCTGTGCGATCGAATTCATGGCGACCGCGGCGAGCAAGTATGACCTCGCCCGGTTCGGCATGGAGCGACAGGCGTTCTCGCCGCGACAAGCCGACCTGTTGATCTGCGCCGGCCGTGTGCCGTTCAAGCTCGCGCCCGTGTTGCGGCGCATCTGGCAGCAGATGCCGCAGCCGAAGTGGTGCATCTCGATGGGTGCGTGCGCGTCGAGCGGCGGCATGTTCGACAACTACGCCGTGGTGCAGGGCATCGACACGATCATTCCCGTCGACGTCTACGTGCCGGGCTGCCCGCCGAGGCCGGAGGGGCTGCTCTACGGCATCATGATGCTGCAGAAGAAGGTGGAGAAGGAGCGCGCCGCGGATCGCTCGCTGCGCGACGAGATGGAGCCGGATCCGAAGAGCCAGCTGTTCATCGCCCCGTCGGAGATCGACGAGGTGTCCGAGCCGTTCGGCAACTCGGTTCATCAGACGCGATCCGGCCTGTGAGCGGCGACGCCTCGTTCAAGCCGGTCGTGGCTGGAAGTGCGCTCGTCACCGGCGCGCCTTCGCCTTCGACGCCGCGCAACGTCCCCCGCACGGGCACGCATCCGAACCCGTCGGCCGACGCGGCTCGCGCGCAGTTCGGCGACGTCGTCCAGCGCGTCGACGTGTTGTGGGGCGAGACGACGATCGTCGTCGACGGAGCGAGCGCACACGACGTCATTCGCTGGCTGCACGACGACGAGGGCCAGCGCTACGACTATCTCTCGGACGTCACCGCGGTCGAGTACCGCGACCTCGAGCGTCCGATCGAAGTCGTCTGGCACCTGCGGTCGCTTCCGTTTCGACGCTTTCTGCGCGTGAAGGTGATGATCCCGCGCGGCGCGACGCTGGCGGTGCCGAGCGTGTGGGACGTGTACAAGTGCGGCGGATTGGCTCGAGCGCGAATGCTACGACATGTTCGGCATCGCGTTCACGGGACACCCCGATCTGCGCCGCATCCTGATGTGGGAGCAGTACAAGGAAGGGTATCCGCTGCGAAAGGACTTTCCGCTGCGCGGCCGGTTCAGCCGCTCCGAGCAGCTTCGACAGGCGCTCGCGGCGAATCCGGAAGCGCGCTACTCGCAGGACGAGCTGACGATCGCGCAGGCGCTCGAGGATCTGCCGTCGGACATGCGGCGGCGTCTCACGTCCGGCGAACGGACGGGGGAATAGCATGGCGACGACCAAGCGCACGATCGACGTCGAACTGTCGACGAGCGGACTGGATTCGCAGGGTCGTCCGCGCCGCGTCCCGCTCGCGGTGGATGAAGCCGGCAACACGGTCGCCGTGGCCGAGCCACCCGAAATGGAGCCCGGGCTCGACGGCGAGCACATGCTCATCAACATCGGCCCGCAGCATCCCGCGACCCACGGCGTGCTGCGTCTGGTGCTCGAGCTCGACGGCGAGACGGTGGTCCGTTGCATCCCCCACGTCGGCTATCTGCACTGCGGCTTCGAGAAGATCGGCGAATACCGCCAATACAATCAGATCATCCCGTGGACGGACCGCGAGGATTATCTGAACTCGCCCGGCAACAACGTCGCGTTCGCGCTCGGCGCGGAGCGGCTGTTCGGCATCGAGATCACCGACTCGATGCAAGGTGCTGCGGGTGATGGCGTGCGAGCTGTCGCGCATCATGTCGCACCTCGTGTGGCTGGGCACGACCTGCATCGACATCGGCGCGTACACGCCGTTCCTGTGGGCGTTCCAGCAGCGCGAGAAGATCTACGAGATGCTCGAGGCGTGGATCGGCGCGCGGCTCACGACGAGCCTCACGCGCGTCGGCGGCATGGGCGCGGATATCCCGGACAATTGGATCGAGCAGCTCACCGCCTTCACCAAGGAGTTCCCGCGCGTCGTCGACGAGATCGATCGCGTCATCACGCGCAACGGGATCTGGGTCGGGCGCACGGTGGGACTCGGCGCGATGTCGGCCGACGAAGCGATCAACTATGGCTTGTCCGGCCCGATGGTCCGCGCGTCGGGCGTCGCGTTCGACGTGCGAAGGGACTTTCCGTACCTCGACTACGAGACGTACGACTTCGACGTGCCCGTCGGCACCAACGGCGACGTGTACGACCGCTTTCTCGTGCGCATGGAAGAGCTGCGTCAGTCGACACGAATTCTGACGCAGGCCATCAAGCGGCTTCCCGACGGACCGGTAAACGCCGACGACCACCGCGTGATTCTGCCGGCGAAGAGCAAGGCGACGAGCGACATGGAGTCGATGATCCATCACTTCAAGCAGGTGATGGAAGGCCCGCGTCCGCCGATCGGCGAATGCTATGTCGCCGTCGAAAGCCCGAAGGGAGAGAAGGGCTACTATATGGTCTCTGACGGATCGCCCAAGCCCGTGCGCTGGCGCATCCGGCCGCCGTCGTTCGTGAACCTCTCGGCGATTCCGCGCATGGTCGAAGGGCACCTCCTTTCCGACGTCATCGCGATCAACGCGTCGATCGACATCGTGATGGGGGAGATAGACCGGTGAGCGGCGAACGGGGAGCGGGGACCAGCGGCTCAATGGCCGGAGCCGAGCGATGAGCCACGCGCACGCTGAGTCGTACGCGCCGGTGTTCACCGCGGGCGGCGCGCGCCGTCGCGAGCTCGACGAGCTGCTCACGCGCTATCCGACGAAGATGGCGGCGCTGTTGCCGGCGCTCTGGATGGTGCAGCACGACCGCGGCTGGGTGAGCGACGACGCGATGGCGGAAGTCGCCTCCGTGCTCGACCTCACGCCGGCGTACGTGAAGGGCGTGGTGACGTTCTACACGATGTACCACCAGCATCCCGTCGGACGGCATTTCATCCAGGTGTGCACCACGTCGCCGTGCAACGTGTGCGGCGCCGAGGCGGTCGTCGACGCGTTCCTCAAGCACACCGGCTGCTTCGAGCTCGGCCAGACCTCGCCCGACGGCAAGTACACGGTGATCGAAGTGGAGTGTCTCGGCGCGTGCGGGTTCGCCACGCCGATCATGATCAACGAGGACTTCATCGAGTCGGTGACTCCGGAGAAGGTGCCGGAGATTCTCTCCGGGCTCGCCTGACGCATGGGATATCCGCACGCACCGCATCGCCGCGAAGCGCTCGTTCTCTCCAAGCATTTTGGAGAGAAGGACGCGACCACCCTCGCCGGCTGGAAGAAGCGCGGCGGCTACGCGGCGCTCGAGAAAGCGCTCGGCATGCAGCCCGCCGACATCGTGAACGTCGTGAAGGACTCCGGACTGCGTGGCCGCGGCGGCGCCGGATTCCCGACGGGCCTCAAGTGGTCGTTCATGAAGATCGGCGACGGCAAGCCGCACTATCTCTGCTGCAACGCCGACGAGTCCGAGCCGGGAACGTTCAAGGACCGCGAGATCATGCGGTGGACGCCGCACGCGCTCATCGAAGGGTGCGCGATCGGCTCCTACGCGATCGGCGCCGGAGACGTGCTACATCTACATTCGCGGCGAGTTCACCGAGCCGATCGCGCGCGTCGAGGCGGCGCTCCGGGAATGCTACGACGCCGGCATTCTCGGCAAGAACGCGATGGGCACGGGCAAGACGGTCAACGTCTGGGTGCATCGCGGCGCGGGCGCGTACATCTGCGGCGAAGAGACCGCGCTCATGAACTCGCTCGAGGGGAAGCGCGGCAACCCGCGCATCAAGCCGCCGTTCCCGGCGGTCTCGGGCGTGTTCGGCCAGCCGACGACGATCAACAACGTCGAGACGCTCGCCGCGGTGCCGCCGATCCTCCAGAACGGCGCCGCGTGGTACAAGCAGTGGATGCGCGCCGACAACCCGAAGAGCACGGGCACCAAGCTCTATTCGGTGTGCGGCAACATCCAGAAGCCCGGCAACTACGAAGTGCCGATGGGCTTTCCGTTCAAGGAATTCCTGTACGATCTCTGCGGCGGGCCGCCGCAGGGGCGCAAGTTCAAGGCGATCATCCCCGGCGGGATCTCGGTCCCGATTCAGACGGTCGACGAAGCCGAGGCGAGCTTCATGGACTACGAGGGCTTCGTGGCGCAGGGGACGATGCTCGGCTCCGGCGGCGTGATCGTCATCGACGACTCGCAGAATCTCGTCAAGCAGATCGCGCGCGCCGCGCGCTTCTTCGCCCATGAGAGCTGCGCGCAGTGCACGCAGTGCCGCGAGGGCACGGCGTGGACGACGAAGATCCTCGAGCGCATCGTCGCCGGCGACGGCACGCCCGAGGATCTCGATACGCTGCTTTCCATCGCCGACAACATGACCGGCAAGACGATCTGCGTGCTCAGTGATTCCTGCGCGACACCGGTCGTCTCCGGCCTCAAGAAATTCGGCGCCGATTTCGAGGCGCTCATCAAGACGAAACGGACGATCCTCGTCCCGGCGGTGGCCTAGTGGCAGACGCACCTATGGGCGTAACGCTCACGATCGAGGGACGGCAGGTCACCGTCCCCGCGGGCACCTCCATCCTCGAGGCGGCAAAGCGCGCGGGCGTGCTCGTGCCGCACTACTGCTACCATCCGGGGCTGCCTGTCGCCGGCGTGTGCCGCATGTGCCTCGTCGAGGTCGAGAAGGCGCCCAAGCTCGCCCCGTCGTGCGCGACGGCCGTGGCCGAGGGGAACGTCGTCCACGTGCACTCCGAGAAGTCGATCGAGGCGCGCAAAGGCGTCCTCGAGATGCTGCTCATCAACCACCCGCTCGATTGCCCGATCTGCGATCAGGCGGGTGAGTGCGAGCTGCAGGACTACACGTACATGGAAGGGCGCGGCGAGGGACGCTATCGCGACCCCAAGCGCTTCAATCCGGTCGAGGACTTCGGCGGCGACGTGATGTACACGCCGAACCGCTGCATTCTCTGCACGCGGTGCGTGCGCTTCATGGAAGACGTCGCCCACGATCCCGTGCTCAACGTGAGCGAGCGCGGCGACCGCGCCGTGATCGGCAAGTTCGAGGGGCAGGACCTCACGCACCCGTGGGCGGGGAACGTCATCGATTTGTGCCCAGTGGGTGCCCTGCTTTCCAAAGACTCGTTAAATAAGGCGCGCGCCTGGGAGCTCGACCGGACAGCGTCGGTGTGCCCGAACTGCTCGCAGGGCTGCAACATGATCGTCGAGACGCGCGACAACGTCGTCGTGCGGCTTCGCCCGCGCCCCAACGAGGACGTGAACTCGTACTTCATGTGCGACCACGGCCGCCTGAACTACCGGTGGATGAACCGGCAGGACCGCGTCGACGTGCCGATGGTGCGTCGCGGCGACGGACTTGCCGGCATCGACTGGCCGGTCGCCGTCGCCGAAGCGGCGCGCGTGCTGAAGGGAAAGAAGGCGTTCGTCCTCGCATCGCCGAATCTGTCGAACGAGGCGCTCTTCCTCCTCTCCAAGCTCGTGAAGGAGACCGGCGGACGCGGCGCGTTCCGCGTGGAGCAGGGCGACGAAGCGCCGCTCCCCGGCGTGGAGGATCTGTCGCTGCGCAAGGATCGCGCGGCGAATGGACGCGGCGCGGAGCTGCTCGGCTTCAAGCAGAGCGCGACGCCGCTCGCCGACCTCGCGGCCGGTGACGTGCTCGTCGTCGCCGACGAAGAGTTGGTTGGCGCCGACGCGGCTGACGTCGCGAAAGCGAGCGCGATCGTCGTCATCTCGACGACGATGCCCGCCGTGGGCGCGGCATCTCGCGGCGGCCGTGCTGCCGATCGCCAACTTCACGGAAGAGGAAGGGACGTTCACCAACCTGCGCGGCCGCGTGCAGCGGTTCATGCAGGCGAAGGCCGCGCCCGGCTTCGCGCGGCCGAGCTGGTTCGTGGTCGCCGACCTGCTCGCCGCCCTCGGGACGCCGGAGGACTACTCGCTGGCGAGCGACGTGTTCAAGGCACTCGCCGGCGCGCAGTCCGAGTTCGCGGGAATGTCATACGACACGCTCGGCTTGCGAGGCCGAATGATCGGCGGCGCGCAGACCGCTGGAGCCCGGGCGTGACGCGCGCTCGCGCTGCTTCAGGCGGTCACGCAGACCTCGCCGGCCGCGAACGGCCTGAATGTCCTGCCGCCGCCAGACGGCGGCGGCGCCTGGTTTTTCTTCACGGTCGTGAAGATCCTCGCGATCTTCACGATCTACATGGTCGGCGTGATGCTCGTGATCTGGGCGGAGCGCCGCATCTGCGCGTTCATCCAGGATCGCCGCGGGCCGAATCGCGTCGGGCCGTTCGGACTGCTCCAGTCGGTCGCCGACGGCGTGAAGAACATCATGAAGGAAGAGACGTACCCGGGTCAGGCGTACCTGCCTCTGTTCATCCTGGCTCCGGTGATGTCGTTCGTTCCCGCGCTGCTCACGTGGGCGGTGATCCCCTACGGCGCGCCGTGGGACTCGCCGTGGGGAACGATCGATACGGCGATCGCGCCGCTCCCGATCGGGTTCCTCTTCATCCTCGCCATCTCGTCGCTGGGCGTGTACGGCATCGTGCTCGCCGGGTGGTCGTCGAACAACAAGTATTCGCTCCTCGGCGGCCTGCGCTCGAGCGCGCAGATGATCTCGTACGAGATCTCGATGGGCATGTCGACGATCCCGGTGATCATCCTCGCCGGCAACGTGTCGCTGAGCCGGATCGTGCAGCAGCAGGCGGGCGGTGGGCTTCACTGGAACGTGATCAACACGACGGTGGCGTTCTTCGTCTTCTTCGTCGCCGCGTTCGCCGAGACGAACCGCGTGCCGTTCGATCTGCCGGAAGCGGAGTCGGAGCTCGTCGCCGGTTATCACTCGGAATACAGCTCCATGAAGTTCTCGATGTTCTTCATCGCCGAGTACGCGAACGTGATGACGGCGAGCGCGCTGATGTCGACGCTGTTCTTCGGCGGCTGGGACATTCCGTTCACGATGTGGGACAACGTCGCGCCGCACACGCTGACCAAGACGCTGGTGACGTTCCTCTTCTTCTGGGCGAAGATCCTCTTCTTCGTCTTCGTGTTCATCTGGGTCCGCTGGACGCTGCCGCGCTTCCGCTACGACCAGCTCATGGCGCTCGGCTGGAAGTTCATGCTGCCGACGGCGCTGTCGTACGTGGTCGTCGTCGCGGCGGCGACGCTCGGCCTCGACGCCGCGGGCTTCCACCCGTCGTCGTGGCAGTTCGCCGTCGCGATGCTCGTGCTCAACATCGTGCTGCTCGGATTCCTCTTCGGCGTGGTCGACCGCGGGCGGCTCATCAGCCCCGCGTACTCGCGGCTCGACAAACGAAATCTGGACAAGGTGCGCCGCGCGACGTTCGAGCGTGAGCGCTATTCGGACGCGCGCGCCGCCGTCGGCGCCGGTACCGCACCTGGAGGAACCGACTGATGGCGATCGGCGTGAAGGTTCTCGAGCGGCCGATCGCGCAGACGAGCTACGTGCGCGCTTCGCTGCAAGGCATGGCGCTGACGCTCCGCCACCTGCTGCGGCCGATGTCGGAGAAGGTGACGATCCAGTATCCGGAGGAGAAGTATTCGGTCTCCCCGCGCTGGCGCGGCACGCACCGCATGCTGACGACCGAGGACGGCAAGGCCAAGTGCGTCGCGTGCGGGCTCTGTCCGACCGTGTGTCCGGCCAACTGCATCAAGCTCGTGCCCGGCGAAGACGAGAACGGGAACCGCTATCCGCTCGTGTTCGAGATCGACGAATTCCGCTGCATCTTCTGCGGCTACTGCCAGGAGGTCTGTCCGGAGGAGGCGATCCACCTCGGGCGGCACTACGAGAACTCCGAGTACAGCCGCGACGGTTTCGTCTATGATCTCGAGCGGCTGATGGCGCAGACGCATCCGGTGTCGGAGCTGTGGGACCCCGCCGACCCGAAGGGCGAGTGATGGTCGCGCCTTCTCAAGCGATCCCGATGGCGCACGGAACGTTGCCGCTCCTCTACACGTTCCACTTCTATCTGTTCGGCCTGATCGCGGTCGTGTCGGCGCTCTTGTTCGTCACGCGCAAGAGTCCCGTCGCGGCGGCGCTCTGGCTCGTGAACACGATGTTCTGCCTCGCCGCGCTGTTCGTGCTCCTCGATGCGCAGTTCATCGGCGCTCTGCAGGTGCTCGTCTACGCCGGCGCGATCATGGTGGTGTTCCTGTTCGTGATCATGCTGCTCAACCTTGGCCAGTCTCCGCCGGCGGACATCCGCGGCATCGGCTGGAAGATCGCGGCGGGAGCGGTCGGCATCGCCATCCTCGCCGACGTCCTGGCCGTGACCCGCGCGAAGACGCCGCCGATGCTCACGCTGCCCCTTGGGTTCACGGCGAATCAGGTCGCGACGACCGGTGCCGTGGCGCCGATCGCCGGCCCGCTGTTCAACGAGTACCTGTTGGCGTTCGAGATCACCAGCATCCTCCTTTTGGCGGCGATCGTCGGCGCCGTCGTCCTGGGACGCCAGCGCGGAGAAGACCTTGCTCGCTGAGGCGCTCTTTTTCTCGGCCGTGTTGTTCGCGATCGGCGTCTTCGGCGTGCTGATTCGCCGGAACGCGATCATCGTGTTCATGTGCGTCGAGCTGATGCTCAACGCCGTCAATCTTTCGTTCGTCGCGTTCGCCCAGGCCTACGGCGCCGGCGGGCAGGTGTTCGTGTTCTTCGTCATGACCGTCGCCGCCGCCGAGGCGGCCGTCGGGCTGGCGATCATCATCGCGCTCTTCCGGCATCGTCCGACCGTGGACCTCAAGAACATCAACCTGCTCAAAGGCTGATGCACTCGCTTCTTCACGCGGCCGTCGCGACGACGCAGGCAGGCCTCCATCCGCTCGACGGCACTGCGGCGCGCTGGCTGTGGCTCGTCCCGCTGCTGCCGCTGCTCGGTTTCGCGATCAACGGCCTGCTGTCGATCGTCGCGGCGTACAGTCCCGGACCGACGGATCCCTCGGCCGCGCACGGCGCGGAAGAATCGCACGCCGGTCACGGAGAAGGGCACGACGACGCGGGCAAGCACGCGCACCACGAGATTCCGCGCCATCGCTTCGCCGGAATCACGAGCATCGTCGGCCCGGGCGTCCTCGTGCTCGCGTTCATCGTCGCCGTCGCGATCTTCATGGCGATGCGCGCGGCCGGCGGCGGCGCGATGGAGCACCCGTTCGTCCAGCGGTACTTCTCGTGGATGCCGGTCGGCGACCTGCAGATCGACGCCGCGTTCCAGCTCGACCAATTGTCGATGCTGATGGTGCTGATCGTCACCGGCGTCGGCGCGCTGATCCACGTGTTCAGCGTCGGCTACATGCGCGAAGACCCGGGCTATCCGCGCTACTTCGCGTACCTGAACCTGTTCGTCTTCTTCATGCTGGTGCTGGTGCTCGGCGCGAACTACCCGATCATGTTCATCGGCTGGGAGGGCGTCGGGCTCTGCTCGTATCTGCTGATCGGCTTCTGGTTCAGCGAGAAGGCGAACGCCGACGCGGGCAAGAAGGCGTTCATCGTCAACCGCATCGGCGATTTCGGGTTCCTGATCGCGATGTTCCTGCTGTTCGCGAACATCGGCACGCTCGAGTTCCAGGGCGTGGCCGAGGCGGCGAAGGGGCTGGCCGTCGGCGGACCGGTGGTGACCGCGATCTGCCTGTTCCTGTTCCTTGGCTGCGCCGGCAAGAGCGCGCAGATCCCGCTCTACATCTGGCTCCCCGACGCGATGGCCGGCCCGACGCCGGTCTCGGCGCTCATCCACGCGGCGACGATGGTGACCGCCGGCGTGTATCTCATCGCGCGCAGCTCGATGCTGTTCTCGCTCGCGCCGGTGGCCGAGTTGGTCGTCGTGTTGATCGGCGCGCTGACGGCCGTCTTCGCGGCGTCGATCGGTCTCAAGCAGTGGGACATCAAGAAGGTTCTCGCGTATTCGACCGTCTCGCAGCTCGGCTACATGTTCGTCGGTGTCGGCTCGGGCGCGTACGTGGCGGGCATGTTCCATCTGGCGACGCACGCGTTCTTCAAGGCGCTGCTGTTCCTCGGATCCGGCTCGGTGATCTACGCGATGCACGCGGCGTATCACCACACCGGGAACCACGACGACGCGCAGGACATGCGCAACATGGGCGGACTCCGGCAGTACATGCCGATCACGTTCGTCCTGATGTGGATCGCGACGCTCGCGATCGCGGGGATTCCGCCGCTCGCCGGGTTCTTCTCGAAGGACGAGATCCTCGGCGCGCTGTTCGCGCGCGCGCAGGGGTCGACGATCGCGCAGGCGCACCTGTTCGGGATTCCGGGCACGGCGTGGCTCTACTTCGCGTGGGTGCTCGGGCTCGGCGCCGCGCTCATGACGGCGGTCTACATGACCCGCATGATGCTGTACACCTTCCACGGCCCGAACCGCACCGGCGACGCCGAGCGGTCGCATCTCGCCGAGGCGCCGTGGATCATGACGGGTCCGCTGGTGGTGCTGGCGGCGCTGACGCTCGTCGGAGGTTGGTTGAACCTGCCCGAGTTCGCGCCGCTCGGAGCGGTGGGCGGCTTGGACAAGTGGCTCGAGCCGGTGGTCGGCGAAGCGACGAAACGAGTCGATCGGCGGAGCGGCGCCGGTCGCGCCGGGACTGGAGCTCGGACTGGTCGCGCTCGCGGTGCTCATCGCGGCCGTCGGCATCGGGATCGCGGTGACGCGGCTCAAGCCGCAGACGCTCGTCCCGAAGAGCCAGTCGCCGCAGGAAGAAGGATTCGAGAAGGTGCTCGTCAACAAGTACTACGTCGACGAGATCTACGACGACGCCATCGTGAAACCGATCGTCGGCACGTCGCGCGGACTCCTCTGGCGCGGCATCGACGCCGGCTTGATCGATGGACTCGGCGTGAACGGAGCGGGGTACCTCGCGCGCTTCGTCGGATGGGTCGGTTCGCAGTTCCAGTCGGGACAGCTCGGCACGTACGCGTGGGTGCTGGTCATCGGAGTCCTCGCGGTGCTCGGCGCCGTGACCGTGCGGTGATTCGCTTCCAACACCGGAATTCATGCTCGGCTTTCTGACCGCGATCGGCTATCAGCAGTGGGTGCTTCCCGCCCTCCTCGCCATTCCATTGATGGGCGCGGTGGGCATCTGGGTGCACAGCATCGGACGATCCACCCACGGCGAGGACGAGGTCGCGACCGGCACGGCCAACGTGCCGCGCACGATGGCGCTGGTGATGTTCGCGATCGAGTTCGTCGTATCGCTCGGCCTCTGGTGGAGCTTCGATCCGTCGGTCGCCGCGTGGCAGTCCGTCGTCGACTGGTCGTGGATCCCCTCGTGGGGGATCCGCTTCACGCTCGGCGTCGACGGCATCGCCGTGATGATGATCCTCCTCACGACGTTCATCATGGTGTTGGCCGTCGGCGGAAGCTGGACGAGCATTCGCGCGCGATCGCACAGCTACTACGCGCTCATGCTCATCCTGACGACGGGCATGCTCGGCGTGTTCATGGCGCTCGATCTCTTCCTGTTCTACGTGATGTGGGAAGTGATGCTCGTGCCGATGTACTTCATCGTCGGCGTGTGGGGCGGCGACCGCCGCATCTACGCCAGCATCAAGTTCTTCCTGTACACGATGGTCGGCTCGATGCTCATGCTGGCCGCCATCGTGTACCTCGGTCTGTCGGCACGCGACCCGATGACCGGGATCGCGAACTTCAACTACGATTGGCTCCTCCAGCACTCGGCGATCACGTCCACCGCGGCGAAGTGGCTCTTCGGCGGATTCTTCATGGCGTTCGCCGTGAAGGTCCCGATGTTCCCGTTCCATACCTGGCTGCCCGACGCGCACGTCGAAGCGCCGACGGCCGGATCGGTGGTGCTGGCGAGCATCATGCTGAAGCTCGGCACGTTCGGATTCCTGCGGCTCGCTGTACCGCTGTTCCCGACGGCGGCGATGAATCCCACGATTCGCACCATCATCCTCTCGCTCGCCGTGATCGGCATCGTCTACGGCGCGCTCGTGTCGCTCGTTCAACCGGACTTCAAGAAGCTCGTCGCCTACTCGTCGGTGAGCCACCTCGGCTTCGTGATGCTCGGCATCTTCGCGCTCACCGTGCAGAGCGTGCAGGGCGCGCTGATGGTGATGATCAACCACGGCATCTCGACCGGCGCGCTGTTCCTTCTCGTCGGCATGATCTACGAACGGCGGCACACGCGGTTGATCGAGGCGTACGGCGGCATCGCGCGCGTCGTGCCGATGTTCGCCGCGATGCTGACCATCGTCACCTTCAGCAGCATCGGCGTTCCGGGCACGAACGGGTTCGTCGGCGAGTTCCTCGTCCTGATCGGCGCTTTCCGGACGCAACCCATTTTCGCGTTCGTCGCGACGACGGCGGTGATCATCTCGGCCGCCTATCTCCTGTGGGCGATTCAGCGAATCCTCTTCAATCCGCTCGACAAGCCGGAGAACGAGCACATTCCGGATCTCAACCGGCGTGAGCTCGCGATCATGATCCCGATCATCGCGGCGATCATCTGGTTGGGTGTGTACCCCGCGCCGGTGCTCAACCGGATGCAGAGCGCGGCGGCCCGGTTCGTCACTCAGGTCGACCGGGGCCGCGCCGCGCAGCTTCCCGAAGTGGTCGTCGGCGGGAGCAGGCAATGACGCCGCGCGTGCTCGACGTCTCGATCCCGACGCAGCTGACACTCGCGCTCGTGCCCGAGCTGGTGCTCATGGGCGGGGCGATGCTGCTGCTCGTGTGGGCGGCGTGGCGCCGCGACAGCGACGAGCATCAGCGCACGATCGGCATGGCCAGCATCGCGCTCGTCGGCGTCACGATGGTCGTCACGCTCAGATGGGCGGCGCAATTCATCGCGGCGCCCGGCAGCGGCGTGATCGCGCTCGACAATTTCCGCTGGTTCGCCGACGTCGTGATCCTGCTCGGCACCGTGTTCACCATCGGGCTGAGCATGGACGACAACATGCGCTCGGGCATCAAAGCCGCCGAGACGCACGTGCTCGTGCTGCTGGCCTCGTCGGGAATGATGCTCCTCGTGGCCGCGCGCGACCTGATGATCGTGTTCCTCGGCATCGAGCTGATGTCGATCTCGGTGTACGCACTCTCGGGCATCAACCGCCGCAGCGAACGATCCGCCGAGGGGGCGCTCAAGTACTTCTTGCTGGGCGCGTTCTCGACGGCGTTCCTGCTCTATGGAATCGCGCTCGTCTACGGGGCGACCGGCACGACGAGCCTCGTCCTGATCGCCGAGCGGACGGTGCAGTACGACCTCGTCCACGGTCCGCTGCTCGTGGCGGGAATCGCGCTGATGCTGGTCGGCTTCGGCTTCAAGGTCGCGACGGTGCCGTTCCACATGTGGGCCCCGGACGTCTACGACGGAGCGCCGTCGCCGATCACGGCCTACATGGCGGCGACGGTGAAAGCGGCCGCGTTCGTCGCGTTCGTGCGCGTGTGGCTCGAAGCCTTCCCGACGAGCTTCCATACCTGGTTGCCGGCGGTCAGCGCGCTGGCGATCGCCACGATGGTGATCGGCAACGCGATCGGCATCGTACAGAAGAACCTCAAGCGCATGCTCGCGTACTCGAGCATCGGGCACGCCGGATATCTGCTCGTCGCTCTCGCCGCCGGCACGCTGCAGGGTTCCTCGGCGCTGCTGTTCTATCTGTTCATCTACACGCTCGCGACCTTCGGCGCGTTCGCGGTCGTCGTGACGCTCACGCGCGACGGGCAGGGCACCGTGATGCTCGACGACCTGTCGGGACTCTACAGCGTGCGACCGGGACTCTCCGTGTGCATGGCGGTCCTGATGCTCGCGCTCATGGGTTTCCCGATCTTCGGCGGCGCGGGCTTCCTCGCCAAGTGGTACGTGCTCCAGGCGGCCCTCCAAGCGCCCGTAAAGCAGACGACGCTCGCCGTCGTACTCGTGCTCACGACCGTCGTGTCGGCGGGCTACTACATGTACGTCGTGATGCTGATGTTCATGCGCCCCCGTCCGGACAACGCGCCGGCGCCTGAAGCGTCCGGCGGAATTACGCGGATGGTGCTCGGTCTCAGCGTCGGGCTGATCCTGTTCTTCGGCTTCTTCCCCGAGCAGGCCATCGGCATCGCGCGCCTCGCCGGCCCAAGAATCGAGATGGTGCCGCCGACGTCAGCGGCCGCGCCGGCCGGCCAGAATGTGGCGGCGGGCCGCTGAGACAACCCGGCACGAGAACGAACGAGCAAGAATCAACGCAAGTGCCGCAGATGAACTACAGGATCCCGCAGATGAACTTCAAGAAAACCCGCGGGATCGCTTTTCAGATTCCGCGGGATCTGCGCTGAATTTTTCTCGCTTGCCGCTCGTGGCTCGTCGGGCAATCCTGGCTCACTCGGGGGGCGGTCTATTTTTGTAGAACCATGCCCATCGCCCCCGGGATCTTTCGCCAGTACGACATCCGCGGCGTCGTTGACCGCGACCTGACGACCGACGCGGCCCACGCGCTCGGCGGGGCCTACGCGGCGTATCTCACCGAGCATGGAGTGAGCGGCGCGATCGCCGTCGGCTGCGACAACCGGCCGAGTGGCGGGCGTCTGCGCGACGCGCTGGTCGACGGGCTCACCAAGGCCGGTGTCGACGTCGTGGACATCGGCGTCGTACCGACTCCGCTCAACTACTGGGCGCTCAACAAGCTTCCTGTCGTCGGGGGAATCCAGATCACCGGATCGCACAATCCGCCCGAGTACAACGGCTTCAAGCTGTCCGTCGGCACTGGCTCGCTGCACGGCGACGAGATCCAGCGTCTGTACCAGCTCACGCAACAGCCCGCGCCCGCGGCGGCGCGGCGCGGAACCGTGCGGGAAGAGCAGGTCATCGACCGGTACGTCGACGACGTGGCGCAGCGAATCGGCAAGCTCTCGCGCCCGATCCGCGCGGTGTACGATTGCGGCAACGGGGCCGGTGCGCTCGTCGCGGCGCAGCTGTTCGCCCGACTCGGCCTGGCAAAGGGAAGCCGTGGCATCTTCTGCGAGAGCGACGGGACCTTTCCGAATCACCACCCTGATCCGACGGTCCCGGAGAACCTCGAGGACTTGATCCACGCCGTGAAAGAGGACGGCGCCGAGATCGGGATCGCGTTCGACGGCGACGCCGATCGAATCGGCGTCGTGGACGGCAACGGCGGAATCGTCTGGGGCGACCGGATCCTCATCCTCTACGCGCGCGACGTGTTGAAGCGGACGGGGCCCGGACAGCCGATCATCTTCGACGTGAAGTGCTCTCAGTCGCTTTCGGACGCCGTCGCGCGCGCGGGCGGCAAGCCGCTCATGTGGAAGACGGGCCACTCGCTCATCAAGGACAAGATGCGCGAGACGCGGGCGCCGATCGCCGGCGAGATGTCCGGCCACATGTTCTTCAGCGAAGGGTTCTACGGCCACGACGACGCCCTCTATGGCGCGGCGCGGCTGCTGCGCATTCTGGCGGACTCGGGGCAGACCGTCGCGCAGGCGCTGGCCGACGTCCCCGAGTTGGTCGCGACGCCCGAAATTCGGATCGAGGTACCGGAGGAGCTCAAGTTCGGCCTGGTGGATCGCGCGGTCGAGCACTTTCGTGCCAGGCACGACGTCATCGACGTGGACGGAGTCCGCGTCCTCTTCGGCGACGGTTGGGGCCTGATCCGCGCATCGAACACGCAGCCGGTCATCGTCGCCCGCTACGAGGCGGCGAACGCGCAACGCCTGACGGCGATCCGCGGCGAGATGGAGGGGTGGCTGCGCGCCCAAGGCGTACGCGTCTGACATGACGATGCGGCGCTGGTTCGTCGTGGCGTTGGGCGGTGTCGCGCTCCTGTTGCTCGCCGGCCGTGCGTTGTCGGCGATCTACGCCGACTATCAGTGGTACGAGGCGCTTGGCGCGGGCGCGCTGTGGCGGCTGCGCGCCGGGACGATCGCCGCGATCGATGCCGGCGCCTTCGCCGTCACGACGATTTTCGCATATGCGAACTTCTACGCCGTTCGCCACTCCGTCGTGTCGCTCGTGTTTCCGCGCCGAGTCGGCAATCTGGAGATCGGCGAGGAGGTGCCGGGGAAGTACATGATCGCCGCGGCCGTGATCCTGGCGATCCTCATCGGCATGCTGCTGCTGCCGTCCGGGGACAGCTGGACGACGGCGATCCTGGCGCGATCGGGACAGCTGTTCGGCGAGCCGGAGCCCAACTTTCGCACGGACCTCGGGTTCTTCGTCTACTGGCTGCCGTTCGAGAGCACGCTCTGGGATTGGTCGTTCGTCGGTGTGGCCGTCATCGGCCTCGCCGTGATTCTGCTATACGCGCTGACGCCGAGTCTTCGGTTTCAACGCGGAACGCTCCACATCTCCGGTTATGTGCGCCGGCATCTCACGGTCCTCGCGGGCATCCTGTTGCTGCTCGCGGCGTGGAGCTTTCGTCTCGACATGTACGCTCTCGTCACGTCCGGCACCGGCCCCGACGGACTGTTCGGATTCGTCGACGACAAGGTCGGCGTGACCGGAGACCTCGTGCTGGCGCTCGCGACGCTGGGGTCCGCGGCGGTGGTCATCTGGGGAGGCTTCGCCGGACAGTTTCGCCTGGCCGCCGTGGCCGTGCTCACGATCGTCGTCCTCGGCTTGCTCGTGCACGAGGTCGCGCCGTTCGCCGTCGACCACCTCGGCCCCGACGCATACCGGCGTTCGCGCGACACCGACTACATGGCCACTCGCGCCGCGTTCACCAAGCGTGCCTTCGGGATCGACTCGACGCCGCTCGACTCGGCGCGCGTCTACCCGACCCTCGCCGCGGCGCTGCCGTGGATTCCGGTGTGGGACGGCCCATCGCTCAACCGCGCGATCGATCTCAATCGTCCCGACGACGCGAGCTCGGCGATCGGGTGGCGAACGTCTCCGCAGGGAATCGTCGCCAGCGTGGTCAGCGCGCCGCCGTCGGGCGCGTCGCCGCGTGCCCCGTGGACGGCGGCGCGGGTTCTGGCCGCCGACGCTGACGAGCGGGGGGCGCCGATGCGCGTCGCCGGGTCGGCCGCGTCGGCGACCGACGACAGTCCGCTGGACCTGCCGATCGTGTTCCCCGGCGCGTCACCGATGGCCGTCGTCTCCGATTCGCTGACGCACACGACGGGCGTCGCGCTCGACACGTTCCTGGCGCGGCTCACCGCCGCGTGGTCGCTGCAGAACCTGCGAATCTTGTCTCGGGACATCGCGCAGCCGCATCCGACCCTGATCACGCACCGCGACGTTCGCGACCGGCTGCATCGGTACGCGCCGTTCTTCTTCCAGGGACGCCGAGTCGCGCCGCTCCTGTCGGGCGACACGCTGTACTGGGCCGTCGATCTCTACTCCGCGTCGTCGGACTATCCACTGAGTCGGCGCGTGCAGATCGGCACGGATGAATTCAGTTATTTGCGCCACGCGGCGACGGCGGTGGTCCAGTCGTCGACGGGCGAAGTCATTCTCGTGCGCGACTCGCTGCTCGATCCGGTCGCTTCCACCTGGGTGCATCTGCTGCCGTCGATGTTCACGACGTGGCAGTCGCTTTCACCGGGATTGCGCTCGCTCGTCGGACCGCCGCTCGACGGCCTCTATGCGCGAGCGACGTCATTCGGCTGGTACGGGCCGGGCCCCGGCATCGGACGGCGCGTTCCGGTCTTGAACGGCGCGGACAGCGCGCTCGCCGGAGACGAGGTGCCGATCGCGCTGCGCGGCGGCGGCTCGACGGCCGTGGCGCTTCCGCTGGTGGACGACGGCGACCGTCTGCGCGGATTGATCATCGGACTCGGCGGCGCGTCCGACTCGGTGCTGTGGTATCCGCTGGCCGCGCAGGGCCCGCGTTGGGGCGCCGTCCTCGACCGGCTTCGTTCGATCGACAGCGCGGGCGGCGCGTCACACGACGCCTCTGGGCCGCTCGCAACCGGCCGCGTGCGCGTAGTCCCGACTCGGTCGGGCATCGCCTTCCTCCAGCCGTCGTACCGCTGGCGTTCTCAAAACGCGCCGTCGATCGGTCGAGTCGCGCTTCTCTCCGGCGACACCGCCCGGTCGGTCGCGCCGCCGTTCGGGCTCGTTCCACCGGTGCCCGCGTTGCCCGCCACGGCGTCGCCCGAGGTGAAGAACAGCGCGAGCGCCCTCTACGCCGCGATGCGCGACGCGTTGCGCCGCGGCGACTGGGTCGCCTTCGGCCACGCGTTCGACGCGCTCGGGCGATTGCTCGCGCCGGAGAGGCGGAAATGATCGACGTCGCGCCAACCGGTAGCAGAGTGGGACGGCGCATCGCGGTCGTGGCACTCGGCGGCAACGCGCTCGCGCCCGCGGGTGAGCCGGCGACCATCTACAACCAGTTTCGCCACACGCGTGAGAGCCTGGCGCCGATCGTCGAGTTGATCCAAGACGGCTGGAACGTGTGCGTCGTTCACGGCAACGGTCCTCAGGTCGGCGACGAGATGGTGCGTAACGAGGCGGCGCGCGAGGAAGCAAGTCCGCTGCCGCTCGGTGTTCTCGTCGCGGCGACGGCCGGCTGGATCGGCTATATGATCCAGCAGTCGCTCGAGAACGCGCTGATGCGCGAACCGGGCGGGCCACGCATCGCGCGGAGCGTGGCGACCGTGATCACGCAGGTGCAAGTCGACCCCAACGACCCCGCGCTGAAGCAGCCCACGAAATTCATCGGTCACGCGCTCTCCGCCGAGCGGGCGGCGGAGCTAGAGCAAGAGGGCTTCGTGATCAAGGCGGACGGTCACGGCAACCAACGCCGCGTCGTCGGCAGCCCGATTCCGCTTGGCATTCGCGAACTGGACGTGATCCGCACGTTGATGGACTCGGGTACGCCGGTGATCGCGTGCGGCGGCGGCGGCGCGCCCGTATATCGGCATCCGACGCTCGGCTGGGAGGGCATCGACGCGGTCGTCGACAAGGATCTCGTGGCCGCCGTGCTGGCGCGAGACCTGGGTGCCGGGCTGCTCTTGATTCTCACCGACGTCGAAGCGGTCTACGCCGAGTGGGGGACGGCCCGGCAGCGTCCCTTGGCGAAGCTCACCGCCGGCGAGGCGACGGAAATGGACCGGCAACAGGCTTTCGGCGAGGGAAGTATGGCGCCGAAGATACGGGCGGCGATTGATTTCGTTCGCCGCACGCAAGCCGCGCGCTTTGGCGCCGAACGGCCGCGCGCGATCATCACGTCGCTCGCACGCGGGCGGGACGCGGTGCACGGCGAAGCAGGAACCACGATCACGGCATGAACGACACGACGCATACGGAGAACGCGTGAACATTCACGAGTATCAGGCGAAGGAGCTGTTGCGACAGGAGGGCGTTCCGATCCCGCCCGGCGCGGTCGCGAAGAGCGCCGCCGAGGCCGAGTCGATAGCGCGCAAATTCGGCGGCACGGTGGTGGTGAAGGCGCAGGTGCACGCCGGCGGCCGCGGCAAAGCGGGGGGCGTGAAGCTCGCCAAATCGCCCGAGGAGGCGCGCGAGATCGCGGGCAAGATCCTCGGCATGCAGATCAAGGGACTCACGGTCGAGCAGGTCCTCGTGACTCCGGCCGCGGATATCGCGACGGAAGCGTACGCGGGCGTCATTCTCGACCGCGCGACGAAGAAGCCCGTGTTCATGGTGAGTCCGGCGGGCGGCATCGACATCGAGGAAGTCGCGGCGAAGACGCCCGACAAGATCCTCAAGCTGCCGATCGATACGCGATACGGCTTGCAGCCGTACCAGGCCAGCCGCCTCGGATTCTTCCTCTACGACGACGTCAAACAGGTGCGCGCCGCGGGCAAGATCCTTCAACAGCTCTACACGGCGTTCATGAAGAACGGGTGCTCGCTGGCCGAGATCAATCCGCTCGTCACGACGCCGAGTGGAGACGTCGTCGCGCTCGACGCGAAGATGGTGATCGACGACAACGAGCTCGATCGGCACCCGGAGATCGCGGCGCTGCGCGACGAGAGCGCCGAGGTCCCGAGCGAGGTGCAGGCGCGCAACGCGAACCTCACCTTCATCAAGCTCGACGGAAACGTCGGCTGCGTGGTGAACGGCGCGGGGCTCGCGATGGCGACGATGGATCTCGTGAAGTACTACGGCGGCGACCCGGCGAATTTCCTCGACATCGGCGGCTCGTCGAATCCGGAGAAGGTCGTCAACGCGCTCAAGATCATCACCGAAGACCCGAACGTGAAGGCGATCCTGTTCAATATTTTCGGAGGGATTACTCGGACCGATGATGTTGCCAATGGCATCGTGACGGCGACAAGGCAGAATCCGCTCAAGGTGCCGATCGTCATCCGCCTCACCGGCACGAACGAAGAGATCGCGATGAAGATCTTGCAGGAGAACGGCTTCTCCGCGTCGTCGGACATGGACGAAGCGGTGAAGAAGGCCGTCGCGCTGGCCAAAGGGGGGAAGGCCGCGTGAGCATCTTCATCGACAAGAACACGACCGTCGTCGTGCAGGGCATCACGGGGCGCGACGGTTCGTTCCACGCCAGGCAGATGCTCGAGTACGGCACGCGCATCGTCGCCGGCGTCACACCCGGCAAAGGCGGGCAGAAGTTCGAGGACAAGACGCCGATCTTCAACACCGTGGCCGACGCCGTCGCCGCGACGGGCGCCAACACGTCGGTCATCTATGTGCCGCCGATGTTCGCGGCCGACGCGATTCTCGAGGCGGCCGACGCGGGCGTCAAGTTGATCGTCGCGATCACCGAAGGCGTTCCGGTGCTCGACATGACGCGCGTCTACCCGTTCGTGAAGGAGAAGGGCGCGCGGCTCATCGGGCCGAACTGCCCCGGCCTCATCACCCCGGGACAGTCCAAGGTCGGCATCATTCCGGGACGTATCTGCACGCCGGGCGGCGTCGGCGTGGTGAGCCGGTCCGGGACGCTCACGTACGAGATCGTGTATCAGTTGACTCGCGCCGGCCTCGGTCAATCGACGTGCGTCGGCATCGGCGGCGATCCGATCAACGGAACGAACTTCATCGACTGCCTCGCGGCGTTCGAGGCGGATCCTGCGACGAAGGCCGTGGCGATGATGGGGGAGATCGGCGGCACCGACGAGCAGGACGCGGCGACATTCGTCAAGCAGAACATGAAAAAGCCCGTCGTCGGCTTCATCGCCGGCCAGACGGCGCCGCCGGGACGACGGATGGGTCACGCCGGTGCGATCATCTCCGGCTCGGCGGGAACCGCGGCGGAAAAGATCGCGGCGTTCGAGGCGGCGGGAATGGGCGTCGCCAAACGGCCGATCGATTTCGTCGAACTGCTGAAGAAAAAACTCTGATTCAGTGAGTCGCGGCTCGTTGGCATCTCGGACGCGCTAGCGAGCCCTGCCTCGAGCACGAGCTGGAGCATGAGCCGTGAGCTGACTGCCCTCGCGGGGACGCGGTTGGCAGTTGCTCATTGCTCTTGCTCACGCTCAAGCTCATGGCAGGGCTCGACTGACTATTCGCGATCTCCGCTGGGGCGCACGGAACTAATCGGTGCCGCCGTCTGTGAGAAGAAGAGCCGCTAGTTTTGTCCGGCAAACGCGCAGCTGCAATGGCACTCTCCAACTCACTTCGACCTCGCTATGGCCGGCAACTACACTCTCACGATCATCAAACCCGACGCCCTCGGCTCCGCCAAGGCGGGGAAGATCATCGCGCACCTCGAGCAACAGGGCTTCAAGATCCGCGCGAGTCGGGTCATGCACATGAATGAATCCCAGGCCGGCGAGTTTTACGCCGTACATCGCGAACGCCCGTTCTTCAAACCGCTCGTCTCGTTCATGACCTCGGGCCCATGCATGCCGATGGTCCTCGAGAAAGAGGACGCCGTCGCCGCGCTGCGCATCGCCATCGGCGCCACCGATCCCGCGCAGGCCGATCCGGGCACGGTTCGCAAGCTCTTCGCCGAGTCCAAGGAGCGCAATGCGATTCACGCCTCCGACTCCGACGAAAACGCCGAGCGCGAGTCGCGCTTTTTCTTCGCCGAATCCGACGTCCTCGGCGCCGTCTAGCGTCGATCTAAGCTCTGTCGCTCCAGCAACTTGTAGTGAGCCACGTGACGGGCTATTTTTCAGGGATGCTGTCATTCGACATTCGATCCCTCGAAGCACACGCCGCGGTTGTCGACGACGTGCTGTCGGCCGACGATCCGGTGTGGGAAGAAAGCGATCGAAAGCCCGTCGACGGCGTGCGGGTCACCGGCCGAATCTCATCGGCCGGCCAAGGCCGTTTCTACTGGCATGCCCACCTGCAAGGCGACGTCGTCCTCGAGTGCAGCCGCTGTCTGGCTGACGCCGAGGCGCACGTGGACGAAGAGGCGCACATCATCTTCGCCGAGCAGGGAGGCGAAGACGCCGACGAACCCGACGTGTACGTGTACGAAACCGCGGCGCCGGACCTCGACCTTCGCCCCGCGCTGCGCGAGCAGTGGCTGCTCGCGGCACCGGCCTTCGCGCTCTGTCGCCCCGATTGCAAAGGGCTCTGCCCGCGCTGCGGGGCCGATCTCAACGCCGGGCCTCACGAATGCGCGACGCAGACGGCCGACCCTCGGTGGGACGCGCTGAAGAAACTCAACGCCTCGTCGCGATAGTTCTCACCCCCGCACACCGCGCCCGCCGGACTCCAAACCACCAGCAACTCTCTACGACCATGGCCGTCCCCAAGAGACGTACCTCGAAGCGAAAGAAGCGCGCCCGTAACACGCACAAAAAGGCGCCCGCCGTCATTCTGCAGGCTTGTCCGAAGTGCGGTTCGCCCAAGCGGCCGCATCGCGTGTGCGGCGAGTGCGGCTACTACGCCGGTAAACAGCGGGTCGAAGCCAGGGAAGCGTAGCCTTGGCGCGGATCGCGTTGGACGCGATGGGGGGCGACTTCGCCCCCCAAGCGACCGTCGCCGGTGCGCTGCTCGCCCTCGGCGAGATCGATCCACGCCACACCCTGCAGCTCGTCGGTCGCTCGAGCGTCGTCGGCGAACAGCTCGACGCGCTTCTGGTCGAGCCGCAATACGAATCGCTGCGAGTACACCGCAATCGCGCGGAGATCGTCGACGCGCCCGACGTCATCGAGATGACTGACAAGCCCGCCGCGGTGATCCGCGGCAAGCCGAACAGCTCGATGCTCGTGGGGCTCAAGCTCCAGGCCGAAGGAAAATCCGACGCCTTCGTGTCAGCGGGCAACACCGGCGCGCAAATGGCGGCGTCGATGGTCGTGTTGCGACTTCACGCGGGAGTCAAGCGGCCGGCGATCGCGACGCTCTTTCCTACGGGGCGCAAACCCGTCGTCGTGCTCGACTCCGGCGCCAACGTCGACTGCTCCGCGGACGAGCTGGTTCAGTTCGCGCGGCTCGGCGTGGTCTACGCGCAGGATCTGCTCGGGCGAGAGAATCCGGCGGTCGGCCTTCTCAGCATCGGCGAGGAGCCGGAGAAGGGGAACGCGGTCTCGAAGGAAGCGCACCAGCTGCTCCAGTCGGCCGGGCTCAACTTCCTCGGCAACGTCGAGGGACGCGACTTACCCGCGGGAGCTTGCGACCGCGGTCCTATAGACGTCGTCGTCTGCGACGGCTTCGTCGGAAACGTGGTGCTCAAGTTCTACGAGGCGGTCGCGCCGCTCATCACACGCATGCTCGTGAAGGCCGGCGTCGACGAGAAGACGATGATCGGCGCGCTCAAACAGCTCGACTACTCGGAGCACGGCGGCGCGCCGCTCCTCGGCGTCAACGGCGTGAGCATCATCTCGCATGGAAAGTCGTCGCCCCGCGCGATCAAGAACGCCATCAAGGTCGCCGTGCAGGCGGTCGAGACCCACATGAACGAACACATCGGCCGGCGCCTCGCATGAAGCGACCAATCGCGTATTTCGCCGGCACGGGCCGCGGCATCCCCGCGACCGTGATGACCAACTTCGACTTCGCGAAGATCGGCATCGAGACGACCGACGAGTGGATCGTCGAGCGTACCGGCATCAAGGAGCGCCACATCGCCAAGACCGAGAGCGCGACCGATCTCGCGGCGATGGCATCGCGCTCGGCGATGGAGAAGGCGGGCGTGCAGCCCGGCGAGATCGACATCATCGTGCTCGGCACCGCGTCGCCGGATCGGCTCCTGCCCTCGGCCGCCGTCGATCTTCAGGCGGCGCTCGGCGCGAGCCGCGCGGCCGCCTTCGACGTCGGAGCCGCGTGCTCGGGATTCATCTACAGTGGTACAGTCGCCGAAAGCATGATCGCGGCCGGCAACGCCGACACGGCGCTCGTCGTCGGCGTCGAGAAACTGAGCGCGATCACCGACTGGACCGACCGCTCGACGTGCGTGCTCTTCGGCGACGGCGCCGGTGCCGCCGTCCTCAAGCGCTCGAAGCACGGCAAGGGAATCCTTTCGACGTTCGTCCGCAGCGACGGGACGCTGGGTGACTTGCTCTGCCGGCGCGGCGGGGGCGCCGCCCGCCCGTTCTCGGCCGAGGTCCTCGCCGAGCACTCTCAGTTCATCACGATGAACGGCCGCGAGGTCTTCAAGAACGCCGTGCGGTCGATGTCCGAAGCGTCGACGCGCGCGCTCGATGCCGCCAAGCTCACGGGCGCCGACATCGACCTGATGATCCCGCACCAGGCCAACATCCGGATCATCGAAGCGACGGCCAAGCACGCGAACATCCCGATGGAAAAGGTCTACGTGAACGTGGACCGATTCGGGAACACGTCGGCCGCTTCGGTGCCGATCGCGCTCGACGAAGCGATAGAGAAGGGAATCCTCGGCGAGGGCTCGACCGTGTTGCTCGTGGCCTTCGGCGCCGGCTTTACCTGGGGTTCGATGGTGGTGCGCCTCTGACCATGGACGTCGTTCTCCTTTTCCCGGGCCAGGGCTCGCAGAAACCGGGCATGGCCAAGGACCTCGTCGACGCGTTCGCCGAAGCGCGTGACGTGTTCCAGCGCGCCGACGCGGCTCTCGGCGCGCCACTCAGCAAGCTGTGTTTCGAGGGTCCGGCAGACGAACTGACGCTCACGCACAACGCTCAGCCCGCGCTCCTCGCGCACGGAGCCGCGGTGTGGGCGATCGTGAAGGACGCCATCGGATCACGCGTCGTCGCCGCGGCCGGCCATTCGCTCGGCGAGTTGACCGCGTACCACGCGGCGGGATCGCTCGACGTCGAAGACGCGGTTCGTGTGGTGCGCCGCCGCGGCGAGTTGATGTACGAGAGCGGCGTGAAGCAACCGGGGACGATGGCGGCGATTCTGGGCGACATCGGCCGTCCGGTCGAGGAGATCTGCGCGCAGGCGTCGAGCGAAGCGGGTCTCGTGGTTCCGGCGAACTACAATTGTCCCGGTCAGCTCGTCGTGAGCGGAGAAGTCGCCGGCGTCGAGCGCGCGATGACTCTGTTCAAAGAGTCCGGTGCCAAACGCGCGATACGGCTGAACGTCAGCGGCGCGTTCCACTCGCCGCTCATGGAAAGCGCTTCCGATGGACTCGCCGAAGCGCTTGACGCAGCGTCGTTTGGCGACCCTGAGTTCCCGGTCTACTCGAACGTCACGACAGAGCCGGTGACGACGGTCGCGAACGCCAAGGCGTTGTTGCTGCGGACAGCTCGCCAGCCCGGTGCGCTGGAGCGACGAAATCCTGGCGATCGCGCGCCAGCATCCCAACGCGCTCTACGTCGAGATGGGTCCCGGATCGGTGCTCGTGGGTCTCGTGAAGAAGATCGACGGCTCGCTCAAGACCGCGACGTGCGGCACGGCCGCCGAAGTCGCGCAGCTCACCGAGCTGGCCGTCTCGTGAAAGTCGACCTCGGCGGACGAGTGGCGCTCGTCACGGGAAGCACGCGAGGTATCGGCCGCGCGATCGCGGAATCGCTCTCAGGCGCCGGCGCCCGTGTCGCCATCGTCGGGCGGGACGCGGGCCGCGCGCAGCAGATCGCCGCCGCCATCTCCAGCGAAGCACGAGGCTACGGTTGCGACGTAGGAGACGTGGCCGCGATGACGTCGCTCATCGAGAGCGTCGAGAAAGACTTCGGGGCGATCGACATCCTCGTAAACAACGCCGGACTCAACCGCGACAACCTGCTGATGCGTCTCAAGGACGACGATTGGGACGCCGTGTTGAACGCCAACCTGCGCGGCGCGTTCGTCGCCATGCGCGCCGCGACGCGCGGGATGATGAAGCGTCGATGGGGACGGATCATCAACATCGCCAGCGTCGTCGGAGTCGTCGGCAACAAGGGCCAGTCGAACTACGCGGCGAGCAAGGCGGGACTCATCGGGCTCACGAAGTCGGTCGCGAAGGAGCTCGCGTCACGAAACATCCTGGCGAACGTGGTCGCCCCGGGCTTCATCGAGACAGACATGACGGCGGCGATGACCGACGAGGCGAAGAAAACGCTCTTCACCCAGATCCCGCTCGAGCGGCTGGGAACGCCGGCCGACGTGGCGAGCCTTGTCACGTTTCTCGCGTCAGATCTGGCATCCTACATCACCGGCCAGGTGTTCATCGTCGACGGCGGAATGGTCATGTGAATACGCCTGAGACAAACAGGAAGGCCGGGGTCGCATCTTCCAATCCCGATTCACGTTAGCTGACGGCGCCCGCCCTGGCCGAGTAGATTATTCGCACACCCCCGCTCCCATTTCTCCTATCCGACGAGGACCGATTCAAATGCCCGACAACGCTCAGAAGGTTCGTGACATAATCGAGAAAGAACTGGGCGTTGAGCGTGAAAAGCTCACCGACCAGGCGAGCTTCATCGAGGACCTCGGCGCCGACAGCCTCGACATCGTCGAGCTGGTCATGGAGTTCGAGAAGGAATTCAACATCGACATCCCCGACGAAGACGCCGAAAAGCTCCGCACCGTGGGTGACGCGATCGGCTATCTGAACCAGAAGGTCGGGACCACCGCGTGAGCAAACGCCGGGTCGTCGTCACCGGGATGGGGGCGATTACGCCAGTCGGCAACGACGTGGCGGCGACTTGGCGCGCGATTACCGAGGGGGTCTCCGGCGGCGGTCCGATCACGAAATTCGACGCGTCCACCTTTCCGGTTCGGTTCGCGTGCGAGGTGAAGGGGTTCGACCCGCTCATCTACATGGAGCGCAAGGAAGCCAAACGCGCCGACTTGTTCGCCCAGTACGCCATCGCGGCGTCCGTCCAGGCGATGGCCGATGCGGGGCTCGAGAACGGCTCGGCGTACGACCCGGACCGCGTCGGTGTCATCATCGGGAGCGGCATCGGCGGACTGAAGACGTTCGAGGAGCAGCACGACGTCTACCGCGAGCGCGGGCCGAGCAAGATCAGCGCGTTCTTCATCCCGATGTTCATCTCGGACATCGCGGCGGGTCTCGTCTCGATGCGGTTCAACGCCAAGGGTCCGAACTACGCGACGATCTCAGCCTGCGCCACGAGCGCGCACGCGATCGGCGACGCGTTTCGGACGATTCAGTACGGCGACGCGGACGTCGTCATCACCGGCGGGTCGGAAATGACCGTCACGGCGATGGCCATTGGTGGGTTCGCGAACATGAAGGCGCTCTCGGAACGCAACGACTCGCCGGAGACGGCGTCGCGCCCGTTCGACGCGACGCGCGACGGCTTCGTCATGGGCGAAGGCGGCGGAATCGTGATCCTCGAGAGCCTCGAGGGAGCGCTCAACCGCGGCGTGCCGATCTACGCCGAGATCGTGGGCTACGGCGCCACGGGCGATGCCTATCACCTCACGGCGCCGGCGCCCGATGGCGAAGGCGCGCAGCGCGCCATGCGGCGCGCGATGAACGACGCGAAGCTCGGCCCGGGCGACATCGAGTACATCAACGCCCACGGCACGTCGACGCCCGCCAACGATCTCAACGAGACGAAGGCGATCAAGGCCGTCTTCGGCGACGCCGCGTCCAAGGTGAACGTCAGCTCGACCAAGTCGATGACCGGCCACATGCTCGGCGCCGCCGGCGCCGTGGAGTTCATCATCGGCGCGTTGGCCGTGCGCGACTGCGTGATCCCGCCGACGATCAACTACCAGACGCCGGATCCCGAGCTGGACTTGAACTACACACCGAACGTCGCCGCCAACCGGCCTGTGCGCGCCGTATTGAGCAACAGCTTCGGCTTCGGGGGGCACAACGTGACCCTCGCCATCAAGCGTTTCGAGGAGTAGCGCCGTGCCGTCGCCGCCGGTCTCACTCGACGCGGGGCTGATCAGCGATCCGGCACTTCGTCCCGTCGCGGCGAAGGTCGAACGCGGCGCGCGTCTCACACCGGCGGACGGCGTCGCGCTCTTCGAGAGCAGCGACCTGCTGGGGATCGGTCACATGGCCGACGCGGTGAACCGGGCCAAGCACGGCAACCGCGTCACCTTCGCGGCAAACCAGCACATCAACCCGACCAACATCTGCATCCTGCGGAAGACGTGCGTCTTCTGCTCGTACGCGCGCCTGCCGAAAGAGGAAGGCGCGTATCACTACACGCTCGATCAGGTCTACGCCGAAGCGGCGAGCGCCAACAGCACGCTGACGCGAGAGTTCCACATCGTGGGCGGGTTGGACATGCACGCCGGGCTCGACTACTACGCCGAGATGTTCCGCGGGCTCAAGGAGCGCTTTCCGCACGTGCACATCAAGGCGCTGACGGCGGTCGAGATCGCGCACATCGCGCGCATCAGCAAGCTCTCGATCCGCGATACGCTGATCGCGCTGCGCGACGCGGGGCTCGACACGATGCCGGGTGGCGGCGCCGAGGTGTTCAGCCCGGGCGTGCGGGCGACGATCGCCGACAAGAAACTCTCCGGCGAGGAGTACATCGACGTGCACCGCGTGGCTCACTCGCTCGGCATCCGCAGCAACTGCACGATGCTCTACGGCCACGTCGAGACGTTTTCCGACCGCATGGCGCACCTCGACATGCTGCGCGACTTGCAAGACGAGACCGGCGGCTTTCTCGCCTACATCCCGCTCGCCTATCACCCCGACAACAACGAGTTGGGTGAGACGCTGCACCGAACCGGCCTGGCGACGAGCGGCTTCGACGACCTCAAGAACCTCGCGGTCGCGCGGCTCTTCCTCGACAACATCGACCACATCAAGTCGCACTGGATCATGGTGACGCCGTTCGTGTCGCAGGCGTCGCTGCACTTCGGCGTCAACGACCTCGAGGGCACCGTCGTCCGCGAGAAGATCTACCACGAGGCCGGCGCGCATACCGCGCAGGCGATGACGCTCGATCAGCTGCTGCGGCTCATTCGCGGCGCCCAGAAGACGCCCGCGGAGCGCGATTCGTTCTACAACGTCATCCGCACGTTCGACGACGGGCCGTCCGCGGCGCCGGCGGCCGCATGACGACCATGCGCGTCGGCCGAATCCCGTACATCAACTGCTATCCGGTTTACGGCGCCATCGATCGGGGCGTGGTGTCGCTGAACGGCGAACTGGTCGACGGCGTGCCGACCGAGCTGAATCGGCAGATGGCCGCCGGCACGCTCGACGTGAGCGTGATCTCGGCCGTCGAATACGCGCGCGATGCGAAACGCTATCTGCTGCTCCCCGACCTGTCGATCTGCAGCGACGGTCCGGTGCGGAGCGTGGTGCTTTTCTCCAAGCGACCAGCCTCCGAACTCCACGGCCGCCGCGTGTTGGTGAGCCGCAGCTCGATGACCAGCGTCGCGCTCCTCGAGCTGTTGTTCGAGGACGTCTGGGACGCCAAGCCCGCGTTCGTGCCGAGCGACGCCGAGTTGTCGGACGTCGCGCGGTTCGGCGACGAGGACCACGACGCGCGCCTCGTCATCGGCGACGCCGCGCTCCATCTCTGGTCGCGCCTGCGTTCGCCGGAGTCGCTCTCCGGCGACCACGCGCTCACCCAGTACCGCTTCGCGTACGACCTGGGCAGCGAATGGAAATCGTGGACGGGGTTGCCCTTCGTGTTCGCCGTGTGGGTCGCGCAGCGGACCGCTCCGGTCGACCGTGCATTGGCGATTCACGCGGGACTGATCGCTTCGCGCGATTGGGGATTGCAGCACCTCGACTCACTCGCCGCGCAGGCCGCGCTGGCGACCGGCGTCCTCAAACCGGTGTGCGCCGAGTACCTCTCGGGGCTCGACTACGGCCTCTCGTACCAGCACCTCGCTGGACTCACCGAGTTTTTCCGGCGGCTCGTGGCGGCGGGGAAGGTGCCCGACGGGTCGCTCGCGTTTCTTCCGGCGGCCTGACATGCGCGACATGAAAGACGTTCTCGACTTCTACACGAACGCGTCGCTCATCGAGTTGGGCGCCGAGGCCGACCGCGTCCGCCGCGAGAGGCACCCGCACAACGTCGTCACGTACATCGTCGACCGGAACATCAACTACACGAACGTCTGCGTCGCCGATTGCGGCTTCTGCGCGTTCTATCGCCGGCCGAAGCACGCGGAAGGGTGGACGCTGTCGTACGAGCAGATCGGCGCCAAGATCGACGAAGCGAAGCAGATGGGCGCGATCCAGATTCTGATGCAGGGCGGGCACAACCCGTATATCCCGTTCGAGTGGTACTTGGACCTGCTCAAGTACATTAAGAGCTACCATCCGATCCACATCCACGGGTTTTCGCCGAGCGAAGTGGACTTCTTCGCGAAGACGTTCCGCATGGATGCGCGCGACGTCATCCGCGAGCTGATGAAGGCCGGTCTCGACTCGATCCCGGGCGGCGGCGGCGAGATCCTCGTGCAGCGCGTACGCGACCTCGTCGCCAAGAAAAAGGCCGGCGCCGACCGTTGGCTCGAGATCATGGAACTCGCGCACAACGAAGGGATGAAGACGTCGGTCACCATGATGTACGGCATCGGCGAGACGCTGGCCGAGCGCATCGAGCACCTCGAGCGCGTGCGCGAGGTCCAGTCGCGGACGCACGGATTCACGGCGTTCATCTGCTGGCCGCTCCAGCCCGAGAACACGCCGACGATGTCGCACATGCAAAAGACCGACGCGATCGAGTACCTGCGCACCGTCGCCATCGCCCGCATCGTGCTCGACAACGTCCCGAACCTCCAGGCGAGCTGGGTCACGATGGGCATGAAGATCGGACAGACCGCCCTGCGTTTCGGCTGCAACGACTTTGGCTCGCTCATGATCGAGGAGAACGTCGTCTCGGCGGCGAACACCACTCACCGCACGACGACCGAGGAGATGGAGCGCCTCATCCGCGACGCCGGCTTCACCGTCGCGCGCCGCCGGCAGGACTATACGATCCTGCCGACCGAGGCCACCGGCGCGGCCGCGTGAGCGGCGACGCGCGCCTGTCCGCTCCGCGCGTCGGCGTCGGCTACGACTCGCACAAGTTCGCGCCGCCGGGACCCCTCATCCTTGGCGGCGTTCCCATTCCCAGCGACGTGCACCTCGAGGGTCACTCCGACGGCGACGCCGCGGCGCACGCGATCACCGACGCGCTCCTCGGCGCCGCAGCAGCGGGAGACATCGGGGAGATGTTCTCCGATCGCGATCCGGCGAACAAGGGACGTGATTCGATGCAGATGCTGCGCGCCGCGGTGGAGCGGGTTCGCTCGCTCGGTTGGGCGGTGCACCAGGTCGACGTGGCGATCGTCGCCGAGAAACCGAAGATCGCGTCGCACCGCGAGCTGATGCGCGACCGTCTGGCGTCGGCGCTCGGCGTCGGCGCGTCGCAGGTGAGCGTGAAGGGAAAGACCAACGAAGGCATGGGCTGGATCGGCCGCGGCGAGGGCATCGCCTGCATCGCGGTTGCGACGCTCGTGCCTGTGGCGTCGTGACGGCATGGTCGACGAGGGCGCGGTGCTTCGCTTTCAACTCGATCGCTTCGGCGACTACCTGACGCTGGAGCAGGGGACGTCGCCGCGCACGCTCGAGGCGTATCGCCGCGACACGGAGCGCCTCGTGGCGTACGTGCGCACCAAGGGTGGATCGTCGCCGGTGGACATCACGAGCCGCATCCTCCGCGAGTTCGTGTATCACTTGAAGGACGTCGGTCTCTCGCCGTCGTCGATCCGGCGAAACATCTCGGCGATCCGCACCTACTTTCGCTTTCTCCTTGGCCGACGGCGCCGTGGCGCGCGATCCGAGCGAGCGACTCGAGACGCCGAAGCGCTGGCGCACGCTCCCCGAGGTCCTCACCGTGGCCGAAGTCGAGCGGTTGCTCGCGTCGCCGACGCTCGACGATGCGCTCGTGTTCCGCGATCGCGCCATGCTCGAGTTGGCGTACGGCGCCGGCCTGCGCGTCTCGGAGTGGATCACGCTCGGCACGAAGGACGTTCTGATGGAGGACAAGCTCGTGCGCGTGTTCGGCAAGGGAAGCAAGGAGCGACTCGTCCCGATCGGACGCTCGGCGATCGGCGCCGTCGCGACGTACATTCGCGAGTTGCGTCCGCGGTTGGAAGCGAGCGGCAAAGGTGGGAAGGGAATCCTTTTCCTCAACGCGCGCGGCGAGCCGCTGAGCCGCATGGGCGCCTGGAAAATCCTGCGGCGGCACGTCGACCGCTCGGGGATCGAAAAGGCGGTGTCCCCGCACACCCTGCGCCACTCCTTCGCGACGCACCTGCTCGAGGGCGGCGCCGATCTGCGCGCAGTGCAGGAAATGCTCGGGCACGCCGACATCTCGACGACGCAGATTTACACCCACGTGGACCGGGAGTACCTGAGACAGGTCCACAAGCAGTATCATCCACGAGGCTGACGCTTTCTCCGCCCGTCGCCCATCGCCCATCGCCCCGTCCCCGCACTCGTGATACTCGTCATCGACAACTACGACTCCTTCACCTACAACCTCGTCCAGTATTTGGGTGAGTTGGGAGCGGACGTCGTCGTGCGCCGCAACGATGCGGTGAGCGTGGACGAAATCGGCACGCTCGCGCCGTCGGCCATCGTGCTGTCGCCGGGCCCATGTACGCCAAAGGAGGCCGGCGTCTCAGTCGAGGCGATACGCCGCTGGGGCTCGTCGATCCCAATCCTCGGCGTGTGCTTGGGGCATCAGGCGATCGGTGAGGCGTACGGCGGAGAGGTGGTGCTCGCCGACCGCGTCATGCACGGCAAAACGTCGCAGATCTGTCACGACGGGAGCGGCGTGTTCGCCGGGCTGCCGTCGCCGATGGAAGTCATGCGCTACCACTCGTTGATCGTCGAGCGGACGACCATGCCCGAGTCGCTCGAGATCATTGCCGTGGCGCAGGACGATCCGTCGGAGGTTCACGCGGTGAAGCACCGGGAGCATCCGGTATACGGCGTTCAGTTTCATCCGGAGTCGGTGATGACACCGCACGGCAAAGCGCTGCTCAGGAATTTTCTGGAGCTCGCGCGGTGATCCGCCGCGCCGCCCTCGTCGCCTTTCTCGTATGGGGCGGGGCGGCGCGGGCAGGATCGCAAACACCGGACTCGCTGCGGCCGACGGTCGGCTTGACCGGCCTACAGGGCATCGCGATGCCGACCTACGAGCGCGTCAGCGGCGTCGGGTTTTCGGTCGGGTTCGACGTCGCCGTTCCGACGCTGCGATTCAAGGCGACGCCGCTCGTCACCTACCGATCCCAGCTCGGCGCCGTGGATCCGAGCGTCGAAGGGAGCGTCGACTTCCCTCGCGGGATCACTCTCGACTATTCGGCGGCGCGGGCGGTCTTCACGAACGACGCCTGGATTCGAAACGACCTGATCAACGGCTTCGAGTTCCTCGCGTTCGGGCAGGACACGCGCAACTACTCTCGCGGCACTCGCGGTGAGTTGCGCTTGAGTCGCGAATGGAATGGCCCGGGGTGGCGCGTGAAGCCGGAGCTCGGCGGGCGCTTCGAGCACCTCGAGAGCGTCCGCGCGGAGCCGGTCGTGAACAGCGCCCCGTTCACCTTCCTCGACTACAGCGACTCGCTCGGCCGCTTCCGACCAAACCCGCCGGTGCAGGGCGGCGGCATCCAATCGGCGCTGGCCGGGGTTCGTCTGGATTGGGACAGCGCCGCGATCGACACCCGTCTCCGAGTCCGCGTCGAGGTCGCGCACCAGTCTTCGACCGCTGTCGGAATCCCCGTCACAGACCCGTTCTTCGGGCAGCTCACTCTCGACGGGGACGTCAGCTTCCCGACGTTCGGCCGGCAGACGCTGCACGTGTACGCGCACGTCGTCGCCACGACCGGCGGCGACACTCCGCTCCAGCGGTGGGCCTACCTCGGCGGGCCCGGCACGCTGCCGACGATCGACCTGCTGTCCCTCGGCGGCGACCAGCTCGTGTACATCGACGCGCACTACGCGATCCCGATCCGGCGTTGGAGCATCCGCGGCCTCGGGTCTCCGTTGTTCGAGCTCCGCGAGGCCCTAGGCGGCGCGGCGTTCCAGGAGTTCCCGAGGCTCGAGCAGCTGAGCGGAGTGCGGCTGGCCCTGGGCTATCTGTACACCGAGTGGCTCGTCGATCCGGCCCGCCGCACGTCGAAATTCTCCGCCGGGCTCTCCTGCCGTTGCGCCGGACCAGCTCCCATTGGCATCGGAGAAAGGGGAACACCGATGACGCAGATTTGAAAAGCGATGACGCAGATGAAAAAAGAGGGGTCGCCGCCAAGCATGTCATCTGCGGCAATCGCCGTTCAGATCTGCGGCATCTGCGTCGAGTTTTGCTGGCGGAACGAGTGACCCGCCGGGCGCGCTGCTAGCCCTGACGCCTGCCCCAATTTCGTCCGCAGCGCCGGATCGGCCGTCAGCCGGCGGATCTGTTCCGGTTGGCGGCCCCCCTGAATCGATTTACATTTAGGGACGTGATCGTTGCGGCCGTGGGCGTGCTTCCAGCCGTCCTCATCCCCCCTGAGCGCCGCACATGAGGGCGCTCGCCGTGATCCCAGCCAGGCTGGGTGCGACGCGCCTCCCCCGCAAACCCCTCCGTCTTCTCGCGGGCCTTCCACTGGTCGTCCGCGTCTGGCAGCGTGTGACGGAGATCGGCGTCGCCGACCGCGTCGTTGTCGCGACGGACAGCGAGGAGGTGGCGCACGCGGCGCGCGAGCACGGCGCCGACGTCGTGCTGACCGGCCCATCTCATCCCTCAGGCACCGACCGCGTCGCCGAGGTTGCTGCGCGGCCGGAGTTCCGGGATTTCGGCGTGATCATCAACGTCCAGGGCGACGAGCCGTTCGTCTCGGCGCAGGCGGTCGCCGGCGCGGCCCAGCTCGTGAGCAGCTCGCGCTTCCCGCTGGGAACAGCGGCGGTGCTCGCGCCGCGAGAGGTGTTGAACGACCCGCACGTGGTCAAAGTCGTCGCCGACGACCTGGGCCGCGCGATGTACTTTTCTCGGGCGCCAATTCCGTTTCTGCAGAACGATCGCGACGCGGAGACGCAGCGGGCCCACGTGTGGCAGCACATCGGCGTTTACGCGTACACGGCGGACGCACTGCGTCGCTGGGTCGCGTTGCCGGTGAATCCCTTGGAGCAGATCGAGCGGCTGGAGCAGCTTCGGCCGTTGGCCGCCGGAATGGCGATGGGCGTCGCGTTGGTCGACGAGCCGGTCCGGCCGGGAATAGATACGGAGCAGGATCTCGAGCGCGCGAACGAACAGTGGACCGCCTTCACCACCGGATGACATCATCATGCAGCTAGCACCGCACCGCGCCGGCCAAGGACCGGCGACAACCAAGTACATCTTCGTCACGGGCGGCGTGGTGTCGTCGCTCGGGAAGGGCATCGCCGCGGCCTCATTGGGCCGGCTGCTCGTCGAACGCGGGCTGCGCGTATCGATGCTGAAGTTCGATCCCTATCTGAACGTCGACCCGGGGACGATGTCGCCGTTCCAGCACGGCGAGGTGTTCGTGACCGACGACGGCGCCGAGACGGACCTCGATCTGGGTCACTACGAACGATTCATCGATCGCGCGCTCTCGCAGGCGAACAACATCACGACGGGCCGCATCTACCTCAACGTCATCACCAAGGAACGACGCGGCGAATTCCTCGGCGCGACCGTACAGGTGATTCCGCACATCACGGACGAGATCAAGGCGGCCATGCGCCGGCTCGCGCCCGAGACCGACGTGGTGATCGTCGAAGTCGGCGGCACGGTCGGCGACATCGAGTCGCTGCCGTTCCTCGAGGCGATCCGTCAGTTCCGCCACGACGTGGGACGCGAGAACGCGCTGTTCATCCACCTCACGCTCGTGCCGTTCATCGCGGCGGCGGGCGAGCTCAAGACGAAGCCGACGCAGCACTCCGTTCGCGAGCTGATGCAGATCGGCATTCAGCCGGACGTGCTGATCGTGCGCACGGACCGGCCGATCTCCGACGACATCAAGCGAAAGATCGCGCTCTTCTGCAACGTGGAATTCGGTGCCGTCGTGGAATCCCCCGACGTCCGCACGATCTACGAAATTCCGCTTCGCTTCCACGAGCAGGGGCTCGACGACAAGGTCGTGCAGAAGCTCGGCCTCGAGCTTCCCGAACCGCCGCTCGCCGGCTGGCGCGAGCTGGTGCAGCGCGTGCTGTCGCCGCACGAGCGTGTCCGCATCGCGGTCGTCGGCAAGTACACCGACTACGCCGACAGTTACAAGAGCGTGCAGGAAGCGCTCATCCACGGCGGCATCGCCAACGACGTCGGCGTCGACGTGCAGTGGATGTCGAGCGAGGCGGCCGCGTCGCCGGAGCGCGCGGCGCAGATCCTCAAGAACGTGGATGGACTCCTCGTGCCCGGCGGGTTCGGCGTGCGCGGCGTCGAGGGGATGGTCGAGGCGATTCGCCACGCGCGCGAGACCGGGCTGCCGTTCTTCGGCATCTGCCTCGGCATGCAGACGGCGATCATCGAGTTCGCGCGCAACGTGTGCGGGCTCGACGACAGCCACTCGTCCGAGTTCGCGCCGGAGTGCGACAACCCGGTCATCTCGCTCATGGAGTCACAGCAGCACGTCACCGATATGGGCGGCACGATGCGGCTCGGCGCGTATCCGTGCAGACTGGCTCGCGGCTCGCGCGTCGCGGAGATCTACGGACAGCCCGAGGTGAGCGAGCGCCATCGCCATCGATATGAGGTCTCGAACAAGTACCGCGACCTGTTCGTGCAGCACGGGATGAAGCTCAGCGGTCTCTCGCCCGACGGTCAACTCGTCGAGATCGTCGAGTTGACCGCGCATCCGTGGTACGTCGGCTGCCAGTTCCATCCCGAATTGCAGTCGCGTCCGACCCGCCCGCATCCGTTGTTCGCCGGCTTCATCGCCGCGGCGGTGAAGTCCAAGCACACGCGCCGCCAGGGACGCGAAAGCTCGTCGTTCGTCGAAGCGGCGGACTGACGTGGCGACGCACTTCCGGCGGGATGCGCTCTTTCTAATTGCCGGACCGTGCGTCCTCGAAAAAGATGCGCTGAATCTTCGAGTCGCCGAGCATCTCGCGCGGCTGGCCGAACGCGTGCCGGGCGGCGTCGTCTACAAGGCGAGCTTCGACAAGGCAAATCGATCGAACGTCGGAGCGCATCGCGGGCCCGGGCTCCACGAGGGACTCGCCGCGCTCGACCGCGTGCGTTCGGCGACCGGACTGCCGATTCTCACCGACGTCCATCTGCCCGAGCAATGCGCGCCCGCGGCGGAGGTCGCCGACGTCCTCCAGATTCCGGCCTTCCTCTGCCGGCAGACGGATCTCCTCGTCGCCGCCGGTGAGACCGGCCGCGCCGTGAACGTGAAGAAAGGCCAGTGGATGCATCCGGAAGGAATGCGCGGCGCGGTCGACAAGGTGCGTGGCAACGCCGATCGTCCGCGCAAGTCCGAGATCGCCGTCACCGAGCGCGGAACGTTCTTCGGCTACGGCGATCTCGTCGTCGACATGCGCGGGTTCGTGCGGATGCGCGCCGCGTGCGACTGTCCCGTCATCTTCGACGCGACGCACAGCGTGCAGCAACCGGGGCGGGGCGAGGGCGGAGCGAGCGGCGGCGCGCGCGAGTTCATTCCGCCGCTGGCGCTCGCCGCGGCGGCCGCCGGTGCCGACGGGCTGTTCATGGAAACGCATCCCGACCCGGACAACGCGCCGAGCGACGGTCCGAACATGATTCCGCTCGACGCGCTCGACGCGCTCGTCGATCGCGCGGTGGACATTTGGGACCGGGCGCGACGATGATCGACCCCGTCTTCGCTCGCTCCATCAAGCTGGTCGGCTTCGACGTCGACGGAGTGATGACCGACGGTGGGATCTACCTCGGCGACGTCGACGGCCGCCGGCTCGAGTTCAAGCGCTACGACATCCAGGACGGGATCGGCGTCGCTCTGCTTCGTCGCGCCGCGCTCCGCGTTGCGATCGTCACCGGACGGATCTCCGAAAGCGTCACGCTCCGCGCGCAGGAGTTGGCGGTGGACGACGTCGTGCAGGGGCCCGACGGCCACAAGCTCGGCGGATTTCTCAGCATCCTCGAGCGCCACGGAATCCAGCCGCAGGAGTGCGCATTCGTCGGCGACGACTTTCCGGACTTGCCGCTGCTGCGAGCCGTCGGGCTTCCGGCGTGCGTCGCCAACGCCGTACCCGAAGTGCGTCGAGAAAGCCGAGTTCACCTCACGAGCCACGGCGGACGTGGGGCGGTGCGGGAGTTTTGCGAGCTGCTCCTCAAGGCCCGCGGCGCGTGGGAAAGCGCCTGGCAGGGGTACGTAGCTGAACGCTCGTCCAGCGTCATGCCGTCGGCGGCGTCCAGATGAGCGCGAGCGAGATCGTCGAGCGTGGGAAGCGCGTCGTGCGGATGGAGCGCGACGCGCTCTCGGCGCTCGAGGGTCGCCTCGGCGACGAGTTCGCGCGCGCCGTACGGCTCATCGCCGACTCGCCAGGGCGGGTCGTCGTGGCCGGCGTCGGGAAGTCCGGGCTGATCGGCCACAAGATTGCCGCGACGCTCACCTCGACCGGCACGCCGGCCAGTTTCCTTCACCCCGTGGACAGCGTCCATGGTGATCTCGGGATCGTCGGCCCGAACGACGTGGCGATTCTGATCTCGAAGAGTGGCGAGTCGGACGAGCTCCTGGGCCTGTTGAGCCATTTGAAGGCCTTCGGGGTAGGAACGATCGCCATCACCGGGGACCGGGCATCGGCGCTCGCCAGGAACTCGGATGTGTCGCTCGACGCGGCGGTCGGCGAGGAGGCGTGTCCGCACGATCTCGCCCCGACGACGAGCACCACGGCGGCGCTCGCCTTGGGCGACGCGCTCGCCGTCGCCTTATTGCAGGAGAAGGGATTCAAGCGCGAGGACTTCGCCCGGCTTCATCCGAGCGGCGCCCTCGGCCGACAACTCGTGGTACGCGTCGAGGAAATAATGCTCGGTGAGGATCTGCCCGTGTTACGCTCGTCGGACACCATGAAAGAAGCGATCCCGATGATTGCCGCGCGCCGCGGTATCGCCGTCGCATGCGACGCCGAGCGCCGCGTCGAGGGGCTGCTCACGGCGGGAGACCTGAGTCGATTGGTCGAGCGCGGCGGCGACCTTCTGCCCACCCCGGTGCACGCGGTCATGACGCGCCAGCCGAAGGTCGCCCACGTCGGCGAGCTTGCCAGCGCGGTCGCGTACCGCATGGAGCAGTTCGGCATCATGGCGACGCCTGTGCTCGACGATCAGGAACGACTCGTCGGCGTCGTGCACCTTCACGACCTCATGCGGGCTCGGGTCGCGTGAGAAATCTCGCCCTCTTCGCGATGTTCGCCTTCGCCGCGCTCGTAGCCGGCGCGTGCAACAGCGCCAAGCAGCCACCGGTCACCGGCGGCGCTTCTGTCGCCGACAGCGCCGACCAGGTCCTGTTCGACGCGAACTTCCTCCTCACGACGAACGGCGTGCAGCGCGGCGACCTCACCGCGGACACGGCCTTCGTGCTCGAGGAGACGACGCGCTTCGACCTTCGCCACGCGCACGTGAAGTTCACGAGCGAAACGGGTGCGCCCGAAGGAACGATGGAAGCGAAGCGCGGCGTATACACCACGCGCACGCAGATTCTCGAAGGGTGGGGCGACGTGCTGATCAAGCTCGTCGACGGACGCACGCTGCGCTCGCCGCACGTGATCTACAATCAGGTCTCGCACGTCATCTCGAGTGACACGAGCTACACGCTCACGCGCGGCGAAGACACCCAGTCAGGGATCGGGTTCACGTCTACGTCAGCGCCGGGAGCGAAGCTCACGACGCAGAGCGGCTTCACGTCCTTCCGCTGCCTGCGCAGTTGTACCGGGAAGTCGTCGGTGATGCTCCCCGAGCGATGACGCGGCGCGCGCGGTTCGCGGGCTTGGTGCTGGTCGCGGCAACGGCGCGCCTCGGGGCGGCGCAGCAGCCCGCAGCGGCCCGCCCGCCACGATCGACGCCGTGCAACTTCAGCAGCGACCGCCTGGCCAGCGACAGCGTACCGGGGATCGGGCAGGTCACGTTCTGGGGAGGCAACGTCAAGATCCATTGCCCGCAGCGGAACATCGATCTCCACAGCGACAGCGCCGAGTCCTATCCGGACCACTCTCAGCTCGTGGGACACGCGGCAGCGGATGAGCCGCGTTTTCACGTCACGTCAGATTTTCTCAACTATTTCCCGAGCGACGAGCGGGTCGTGGCGGCTGGGAACGTTCACGCCAAGACGGCGAGCGGGTCGACGCTCGTCGGCCCGCAGGCCGAGTACAAGCGGATCATTCCGAAGATCCGTCCGCGCGAGCAGATGAGCGCCGTCGCGCGCCCGACGATCACGGTCGTGCAGCGAGATTCGACCGGCAAGCTGGCGCCGCCGCTCACGGTCATCTCGGACCACGTGTTCATGGACGGCGACAGCCTGATCTACGGCGGCGGGCGCGTCGAGATCACGCGTCCCGCCGACAACCTCAAGGACACGGCACTCACCGCGACGGGCGATTCGGCGTTCATCGATCAGGGGAAGGAGACGATGCGGCTGATGCGGAACCCCAAGGTGGTCGGCAAACGCGACCACCCGTTCACGCTCACCGGCACGCTCATCGACCTGTACTCGACCAACAAGAAGCTGACACGCGTGCTCTCGCGCGCCAACGCCAAAGCGGTTTCGGACTCGATGACGCTCACGTCCGACACGATCGATCTTCGCGTCAAAAACGATCTGCTCGACCACGCGTTCGCCTGGAGCTCCGTGAACCGGGCGAAGGTCGTGTCGCCGAGCCAGAACATGATCGCCGACTCGCTCGACGTGACCATGCCGGGGCAACAAATGCAGCCTCGTCCGCGCGTTCCGCCGCGCGTTCGCGCAGGGAAAGGCGGACACGACGAAGTACAAGGTCTCGCCGCCCGACACGACCGACTGGCTCCGCGGCGACACGATCGTCGCGCACTTCGATACCTCGGCGCGCTCGCCGCGCGACACGTCCAAGTCGCCGCGCATCCAGCAGCTCGTCGCCCGTGGCAACGCCAGTTCGCTTTATCACCTGGCGCCGAGCGACACGAACGAGCATCGCGCGTCGCTCAGCTACGTCACGGCACGCGACATCACGATCGCCTTCAACGACTCGAACAAGGTGGCCACCGTGACGACCGTGGATTCCGTCATGGGCGTGTTCATCGAGGCGAAGGCCGACACGACGACGCGGCGGCAGGGAGCGTCGGCGACTCCGTCGAAAGCCGGTACGACGCAGCAGAAAACACCGCCCAAGACACCGCCCAAAACCCCAGCGAAACCGCCGTCCTCCTCACCACTCGATGAGCGGGCGACCGACCGGCCAACTCGAGACGATCCGTGACCGTTCCGCCTCCGATTCCTCCCGACTCCGGCCCGCCGTCGGCCGTCCGCGCCCTCGCCGACCAGCTCGCGAAAGGCGACCGCTCGATCGCGCTGGCGCTGCACGCGCTGATCAGCGTCGCCGACGCGACTGGCCTTGCCAACGTCGAAGCGGTCATCAAGGTCTACCGCGAGGATTACCTGGCGGCCCTGCGCGCCACAGGCCACGACGCCGAGCGCGAGGCGGGGCGCCTTAGCCTCGACGAGGTGCGGCAACACCTCGCGAAATCCGTGTTCCCCCGTCTCGCCGCCGACGGCATCATCGCTCCGCCGCTCGGCGGATTCGAGCGCGCGCCCCAGGTGTGGTTCTCGGAGCGCACCTGGCGCGACATCGTCGGAGCGCGCGAGGCGCTTGCCGCGACGCTGAGGGAGACCGGGGAGCACGCGGGGGTGCCGGACGCCCGAGTCGCGACGCCGGTTCGCCCCGCGGCGGCCCTCAGCGGTAGTGTCCTGGAGGCACATGGGCTCGTCAAGTCATATAGACGGAGGCGCGTGGTCAACGACGTGGCCCTGCGATTGCAACAGGGGGAGATTGTTGGCCTGTTGGGGCCGAATGGCGCGGGGAAGACGACGACCTTCTACATGATCGTCGGCCTCATCGAGCCGCTTGCCGGGCGGATCGTGCTGGACGGCGCCGACATCACGTCGATGCCGATGTACAAGCGGGCGCGGCAGGGGATCGGGTATCTGTCGCAAGAGCCGTCGATTTTTCGCAAGCTGTCGGTCGAGGACAACATCCTGGCGATTCTCGAGACGCTCGACCTGCCGGCGAACGAACGACGCAGTCGGCTCGAGACGCTGCTCGACGAGCTCAGTATCAAGCACCTGCGCACCAACAAGGCGTTCTCGCTGTCCGGCGGCGAACGGCGGCGGCTGGAGATCACGCGCGCGCTCGTCACGCAGCCGAAGTTCATGATGTTGGACGAGCCGTTCGCCGGCGTCGACCCCATAGCCGTGCACGACATCCAGCAGATCGTGGGCAACCTGCGGCACCGAGGAATCGGCGTACTGATCAGCGATCACAATGTCGAACAAACCTTGGACATCGTCGATCGGGCATACATCATGTTTGATGGGCAGGTGAAGGTATCGGGAACCGTTCGCGAGCTCGTGTTCGACGACACGGTCGCCGACATTTATCTTGGTCCAACGCTCACGGCGCGTCTTCGCGCGCGGTTCGCCGCCGCGAACGACTCGGCGCCCGCGGCCTAACTTCGATTCATGAAAGCCGGACTTTCTCAGAGCACGCAGCTCAGGCAGGAACTCAAGATCAACCCTCGCCTGTATCAGGCGATGGATCTGCTGTACATGCCGTTGCTGGACCTGCAGCAACATCTCAAGCAAGAGCTGCTGAACAACCCCTTCCTCGACATGGTCGAGCTCGAGGACGAGGAGGGTGAGGAGGAGGAGGCGGCGGAACCCGAAGCGCCGACCGAACAGAAGGACAGCAGCGACGAGATCGACTGGGAGGAGATCCTTCTCGACGGGTTCGACACCGGCGGCCGTCGCGAAGAGCACGAGGAGCGGGAATACTACGAGCCGGTCACCGTCGACACGCGCGACCTCTCGGACCACCTCGCCGACCAGATCACGCTCCTCGACCTTACGCCGCGACAGCAGCTCCTCGCCGACGAATTCATCGGGAACATCAACGAGGACGGCTATCTCGCCTGTCCGCTCGACACCCTGCTGCTGACGGTCAACGACACGATCGTCAAGGCCGCCGAAGCGATCGAGCGCGACACCGAGGACCTGCCGCTGTACACGCTGCAGGAGGTCGACGAGATGCTGCGCACGGTGCAGATGCTCGACCCGCCGGGCGTCGGCGCGAGAGACCTGCGCGAGTGCCTCATGCTCCAGCTCCGCGAGGCGGGACTCGAGCAGTCCGTCCCGTTCCGCCTCGTGCGCGACTGCTTCGACGAGTTGATCAACCACCGCTGGAGCGAGATCTCCAAACGGTTCGGCATCAGCCCGGGCGACGTGCAGCGCGCCGCCGACGAGATCAAGAAGCTCGACCCCAAGCCCGGGCTCGTGTATTCGAGCGCCAGCGACAACTACATCATCCCGGATCTCATCGTCGAGAAGATCGACGGACGCTACCACGTCTTCCTCAACGACGCGAACCTGCCGCGCCTCAAGCTGAGCCGCGCCTACCAGGAGATCGCGCGCGACAAAAAGAAGTTCGAGGGCGAGAACAAGGAGTTCATCTCCAACAAGCTCAACTCGGCGAACTGGATGATCCAGGCGATCGAGCAGCGGCGTCAGACGATGCTCAAGGTGATGAACTACATCGTCGACCGGCAGCGCGACTTCTTCGAGAAGGGCGTGCAGTTCCTCAAGCCGCTCACGCTTCGCGAAGTGGCCGAGGTGATCAGCATGCACGAGTCGACGGTGAGCCGCGTGACGAATGAGAAGTTCGTCCAGACGCCGCGCGGCGTGCTCCCGCTCAAGTTCTTCTTCTCCTCCGGCCTCTCGACGACCGCCGGCGAAGACGTATCGGCCCGCGGCATCAAGGCGCAGATCGAGAAGCTGGTCGGCGAGGAAGACCCGAAGCATCCGCTCACCGATCAAGCCATCGTGAACATCCTCAAGGAGGGCGGGGTACAGATCGCCCGCCGCACGGTGGCGAAGTACCGCGACCAACTCGGAGTCCTGTCCGCTCGAATGCGCAAGCGGGTATGACCTCAACGATCGGGGCGCCGATGAACCCGTACGCGGGCAGCAGCCTCGATGCGCAACGACGACGTCGGGATTCGGTCGACGTCTCTGTCCTCGTCCCCGCGAAGGACGAAGCCGAGAACCTGCCGCTCTTCATGGAGCAGGCAGCCGAGGCGTTCGCCGGGTCGCCGCACAGCTACGAGGTCATCGTCATCGACGACGGCAGCGTCGATCGGACGTGGGCGGTGCTCCAGGAGCTCGCCCGCCAGTACCCGTTCGTGCGCTGCCAGCGCCACCGCTCCCGGCGCGGAATAGCCGATGCGCTGCGCACCGGCTATCTCGCCGCGCGCGGCGACGTTCTCGTGTTCTATCCGGCCGATCTGCAGTTCAAGCCCGAAGACATTCCACGGCTCGTCGCGCCGATCCTCGCCGGCGAGTCCGACATGGTCACGGGTTTCAAGGAAGGGCACTACGAGAAGGCGTTCGTCTCCAGCGTGTACAACCGTCTGAGCCGCACGCTGTTCAACGTTCCGGTCAAGGACCTCAACTCCGTCAAGGCGTATCGGCGCGAGGTGATGGACAGCCTCCCGACACGCCCGGATTGGCACCGCTACATGGTCGTCATGGCGGCGGCACAGGGATTCACGGTTTCCGAAATCCCCATCCCGCTCTATCCTCGTCACGCCGGCAAGTCGAAGTTCTCCACCTGGCACCGCATTCCGGTGGGCGTGCTCGACATGCTCGCCGTGTGGTTCGAGCTCCGCTTCAGCCAAAAGCCGCTGCTCCTGTTCGGGATGCTCGGCGCGGGGTTGTTCGCCGCCAGCACGGTGTTCGGCATCATCGCGCTGGTCTTCGTCCACTCGCTCGCGATTCGGCCGTTGTGGACGGTGATTCAAACATGTCTCATACTCGGCAGCGTCTTCTTCGCGACCGGGTTGATCGGCGAGCAGATCGCGGGGCAGCGCGCGCAATTGCGCGAGATCCAGCGCCAGGTCGACGCCATGGGCGCCGACTCCGAGCGGCGCTGACCGATGAGAGTTCTCTTTCTCACGCACTCGTTCCCCCGCCAACTCGGCGACCCGCCCGGTTCGTTCGTGCTGCTCCTCGCGACGGCCCTGCGCGGCGAGGGATTCGACACCCGCGTCGTCGCGCCTGCCGCGCCCGGGCTACCCGGAGCACGCGACGCTCGACGACGTGCCGGTAGACCGTTTCCACTACGCGCCGCGCCGGTTCGAGACGCTCGCCTATACCGGCACGATGGCGTCGCAGGTTCAGGCATCGTGGAGCGCGCGCATCACCATGCTCGGATTCCTCGGCGCCGAGTTCCGGTCGGCGGTACACGCGCGCCGTGAGTTCAAGCCGGACGTCGTGCACGCGCACTGGTGGTTTCCGAACGGCCTCGTGGGCACCTGGCTCGGACGGCTCGCCAACAAGCCGCTCGTGACGACGCTGCACGGCAGCGACGTGCGTCTCGCGCGCACCGTCGCGCTGTCTCGCCCCGCATTTCGGCACGTGTTGCACCGCTCAGCCGCAGTGACGGCGGTTTCGAAATGGCTCGCCGCCGAAGTGCAGCAGGTGGTCTCCGCGCCGGCGCCGGTGGTCGCGCCGATGCCCGTGGCCACCGACCTGTTTTCACCCGACGGCGTCGCTCCGCGCGGAAGCCGGCTGCTGTTCGTCGGGCGGCTCAACAAGCAGAAGGGAATCGAGATCCTTCTGCACGCCATGACGAAGTTGACCGACACCTCGTTGGGACTCGACGTCGTCGGCGACGGCGAGGACCGCGAGCGGCTGCTCCAACTCGCCGCCGGTCTCGGACTCGCGGACCGCGTGACCTGGCACGGAGCGATGCCGCAGGACCAACTCGCCGCATTTTATCGGCGCGCGGCCGCCCTCGTCGTTCCTTCGGTGGACGAGGGGCTCGGCCTGGTCGCGGTGGAAGCGCAGCTGTGCGCGACGCCGGTCGTCGCGTTCGCATCGGGCGGTCTCATGGACGTCGTGCAGGACGACCGCACCGGGATCCTCGTCTCCACCGTCGACGCGGGCGCGCTCGCGGCGGCGATCATGTCGCTGCTGGCGCGCGATGACCGTGGCGCGTCGCTCGGCGCCGCCGGACGCATGCATGCTCTCGCCACCTTTGCCCCAGAGTCGGTTGCCCGACGCTACGCCGACGTCTACAAGTCCGCCATCGCCGCCTCCCCGCGATAAGGCGTCCCCGCGATAAGCGCTGGCTGGCGGTGCAGGTGGTGGCGACGCTCGTCGTCGCCTGGTTCGTCGTCAAGACGCTCGTCGCGCAGTGGCGCGCCGTGCGCGGGCCAGCCCTTGGAGCTGCATCCGAACTGGGCGATCATCGTCGCGTCGGCGCTCGTCGTGCTGGCGGCCTACGCGCGTGCTGATCGAAGCGTGGCGGCGGATTCTCGTCGCGTGGAACACGTCGCTCGCCTTCTGGCCGGCGGCGCGCATCATGAGCGTTTCCAGATTGGGGCTCTATGTTCCCGGGCGGATTTGGCAGATGACCGCGATGGCGAGGATGGCGCAGGACGAGAAAGTGAAGCCCGTGGCCGCGGTCGGCTCGTCCGTGCTCAACACGGTCGTCAACCTCGCCATGGGCTTCCTCGTGGCGCTCGTGGCCGGATGGCGCTCGTTCGGTAGGATTATCGCAGGGAAAGACCGGGCTCGGCGTGCACGTTGCTCGTCATCGTGCTCACCGGCGTCCTGCTTCTGCCGAGCGCGTTGCCGCTCATCTTGGGCTGGGCGCGGCGCGTGACGGGGAAGGATTTGATCGACGTGACCATTCCGCACCGTGCGGTGTATCTCGCCATCGTCGCGAACATCGTGGCGTGGCTGCTGTACGGCGCGGCGTTCGAGCTGTTCGTCCTCGGCATGACGGGCAGCGCGCCGGGTTCGTACGCCGGACTACGTCACCACTTGGGCCTGGTCGTACCTGGCTCGGTTATCTTGCCGTCATCGTTCCGGGCGGGCTCGGCGTTCGCGAAGTGGCGTTGGCCCTGGCGCTCAATACGTTGAACTTGGCGTCGCCGCCGACCGCCGCCGTCATCGCCGTCAGCTCTCGTCTTTGGCTGTCGGTGCTGGAGGTCATTCCCGGTGTCCTGTTCCTGAAGCGCGTCGGCGGACCACGTCCTCGAGCCCCAACGACCTGAATGGCCACGGCCTCCACGCAATCCACGCGCACCCGCGGTTCGGCGCCGCCACCACCGCCGTCGCGCTCGGCACCTCCGGCATCGGCGGCGCTTCCGGCTCCGCGCTTTGCGACCGCCTGGGCCGCGCTCGTCTATTTCGTGGCGTCGATGACGCTCGCGTATCCGGCGATCGCCGGGCGGATCCTCCTCAATCCGGTCAGCGATCAATTCAAGGCCGGTTACGCGTGGCGCGAGTTCGCCGCGCAGTCGCTGCGCAGCGGCCACGGATTCCCGCTCTGGAATCCCTATCTCGAGGGCGGGCTGCCGTACGTCGCCGCGATGCACGGCGACATTTTCTACCCCACGTTCCTCCTGCGTTGGATGCTCCCCACGGACATCGCGATGACGTGGGAGTTTCCGATTCATGTTTTTCTCTGCGGACTCTTCACCTATCTGTTTCTCCGCGCATGGGGCTTCAGCTTCTGGGGCGCGCTGACCGGCGGCCTGGCCTACATGCTCGGCGGATCGATCGCCGGATACGCGTACGCGGGGCACGACGGCAAATTGTTCGTGAGCACGATGCTGCCGGCCGCGCTACTCCTGTTGACGCGCGGCATTCGTGACGGTGCCCGCTGGAGCTGGGGAGCCATCGCGATCGTCGTCGGGTTGGCCGTGCTCTCGCCGCATCCGCAGTTGTTGCAGTACATGCTGCTCACGGGCGGCGCGTTCGCGCTGTACGTCGCGTTCGCCGACCACGGATCCGGGGGGGACGACTGCCGCGCGATGTCGCCGTGAAACGCTTGGCGCTTGCCGCCTGCGCCGTGGGCGTCGGGCTGTTGATCGGCGCCATTCAGTTCATGCCCCTGTTCGAGTACAAGCCGTGGTCGCCGCGCGCGGCCGGGCACGATTGGGCGACGGCGACGAGTTACTCGTTCCCGATCGAGGAAACGATCAATTGGTATTGGCCCCAGTTCTCGGGGATTCTTCAGCAGTACTGGGGCAGGAACGGCATCCATTTTCACAGCGACTACTTCGGCGTCGTCGTGCTGATACTCGCCGGCGCGGCATTCGGCGCGACGCGCCGGCGATCGTTCCGGTGGTTCTGGGTCGGCACCGGCATCGTGTCATTGCTGTGGGCATACGGCGGTTTCACGCCGTTCTTCCATTTGGTGATGGCCCTGGTTCCCGGGACGAAATATTTCCGCGCGCCGAGCACGATCATCTATGTCACGGCGTTTTCGGTGGCGACGCTCGCTGCGATGGGTGTCGAGCGGCTCCTCGCCGGACAGGTATCGAAGAGATACGCGATCGGGTGGCTCGTCGGCGCCGCCGTCCTCGCGGTGGTGATGTCGGTGGGCGGATACAATTCGCTCGCGGGCGCGGTCGGGTCGTCGGCCGCCGACAGCTTCATTCAGTCGCAAGGATATCCCGCCTCGATCCGCGACCGAATCGTCGCCGAGGTGGTGCAACGCGCGCAGGGAAACACGGCGGCCGCGATCGCCGGAATCTGGCGATCGTTTTTCGTGGCGGCGCTCGCGGCGGGAATTCTGTTCGCGTTCATCACGGATCGGTTGAAGGCGAAGGCCGCGATGATCAGCCTGGCCGTGCTGATGGTCGTCGATCTCTGGAGCATCGAGCGGCAGTACTGGGTGTTCTCGCCACGGGCGTCGCAGTTGTTCGCGACCGACCCGGCCATCGAGGCGATTCGCGCCGACATCGCCAAGAATGGACCCGGCCGCGTGTTCAACGCCGCGCTGAGCACCAACGTGGACCCGCTCGATCGCTTCCTCTGCGTCGGGCTGTGCGACGACGTGAATCGGGGCGGGGATCTCTTGATGATCCACGACTTGCGGATTCCCGCCGGCTATCACGGCAACGAGCTCGGGATGTATCAGCGACTCATCCAGTCCGACTCCGGCCGCGCACAATTGCAGCCGCGCTTCTGGCAACACGAGAACGTTCGCTACTGGTACACCGCGGCCGACTCGAACCTCATGGCTTCGGTCAGCTCGCAGCTCGGAGTGCCCCCGTTCGTGAAGCTCGCGGGCCCTGTGAAGAACGCCGCCGGCAGCACCGTGTTCGCCTACAAGGTGCCCGCGGACGATCCCCCAGCATGGGTGGCGTCGGCAATCGTGAAGGCACCGCAAGACCCGGCGCTGGCGACGATACTCGATTCACGATTCGACCCGCGAGCGGTGGCCATCGCCGACACGTCGATGAAGGGAGTCGCGGGAGCGGACCTCAAGGCGGCTCCCGCACCGGCGACGAATGTGGCGCGGGTGACGGCGTACCAACCCGGCCGCATCGATGTCACGCTGAGCGACCCGGCCGCGGCGGGCCAAGCACTGGTGGTGTCCGAGAACTATTTCCCCGGCTGGCAGGCGACGGCCGACGGCAAGCCCGCGTCGGTCGGATTGATGAATTACAATCTCATAGGAGTCGCGCTCCCGGCAGGGGCACGAGCCATCCAGCTGCGGTTCACCGACGCGGCCTACGAGACCGGGAAGGTCGTCACGATTGTGGCACTTCTGGTGGCCTTGATCGTCTGGATTGGAGGTGGGGTTCTCGACCGAAAGGCGACGGCCCCCACCCAGGCCTGACACACAACTAGTTTGTGCCTGGCACTCGATCCGAACCCGCTGACGAAGCCGTCGGCGGGGAGGCGGGATCGAGACCATCCAACGGGACCCTCCAATGGCGTCACACGCCGTCCGATCACACATCGTGCCGAATCGCTATTCTCCTGCCATCCATCGCCGCGCTGGCATTCGCCGCCGCGTGCGGATCCACCGAGCCGAAAGTCGACGTCACACCCGCGACCATCACCGGTACGCCGACCGATACGATCCATGCGACTGTCGGGTCCACGGTTGTGACGCCACTCACAGTCATCGTCAAGAACAAGGCGGGCAGCCCGATCGACAGCGCGGTCGTCACGTTCGCGGTGACCGGCGGCGGCGGAAGCGTGAGCGCCGCAAGCGTGCGGACCGACGTGAATGGGCAGGCGACCACGTCGTGGACATTGGGTCCGACCGCCGGCGTTCAGACGGCCAGCGCCACCGCGACTGGCCTCACCTCGGTGAGCTTCGTCGCGATCGCCGCGGCGGGTGCGCCGGCCGCGGTCACCAAGGCCGGCGGCGACGCGCAGTCCGCCGTCGCCGGAGCGAACGTGGCCGTCGCGCCGTCGGTGAAAGTCGCTGACGCCTTGGGCAACCCGCTTCCGAACGTGCTGGTGACCTTCGCCGTCGCCAGCGGCGGTGGCTCGGTGACCGGCGGCTTGGCGAACACCAACGCGTCCGGCATCGCGACGGTTGGCTCGTGGAAATTGGGCGGAACGATCGGCGCGAACACGCTGACCGCCACGGCGGGATCGCTCACCGCGGTGACGTTCACCGCGACGGCCACCGTCGGCTCCGCGTCGCAGGTGAACATCACGAACACCGCGCCGACGCTTTCGACGGGGCAGACGTTCAAGCTCACGGCGCAGGTGCTCGACGCGAACAACAACGTGGTTCCGAACGCGGCCGTCACCTGGTCGACCAGCAGCGCGGCGATCGCCACCGTCGATACAGGCGGCACGGTGACCGGCGTGGGCTCGGGCAACGCGACGATCACCGCCGCCTCCGGGACCGGCAGCGCGACGCAGGTGGTGAGCGTCATCGGCCATCCGGCGGGAACCATCGTTGGCGCGGCGCAGATCTCGGGCTTCATGACCGGCATCGCCGTCGGAAAGACGACGGCGTACGCCGGCATCTTCTCCGGCACCATCGCCAGCGTCGACCTCGCCACGGCGACCGCCGCCGCCACGACCATCCCGGTCGGCGGAACGATCACCGACATCGCGGTCGGCGGATCGACCATCGCCGCGGTGACCAGCAGCCCCACGCCGCAAGCCGTCGCCGTCAACGCGACCAGCGGGGCCGTGCTGCAGACGGTGAACCTTGGCGTGACGCCGTTCAAGACCGCCATCACGTCGGACGGCAAGACGATGTTCGTCGACCGCACCGACTTCAGCATGATCATGATCGACGTGGCCTCCGGCGCGGCCAGCACGCCGGTCATCGTCGCCGGGACCGCGAACACGATGAAGATGGCGGCGGGCGACTCGCTCCTCTACGTCGGCACGGCGCTCGGATCGGTGTACGAGATCGACGCCCGCACCGGCCAGATCAAGCGTCAGCTCAATCCGTCGTCGACGGTGACGGATCTGGCGATCTCGCGCGACGGCAAGACGCTCTACACGACCGACGGCAGCACGGACGTCACGATGACGCCGCTCGCCGCCGGCGGGCGGAGCGGGACGGTCACGTTCCAGCTTCCGCTCTTCGGCGTCGCCATCTCGCCCGACAACCAGAACCTCTGGGTGTCGATGAGCGGCATGCTGTTCAACGCGCCGTTCCAGGACGGCGCCTTCCAGGTGAACTTCGTCTCCAGCGTCATTCCGATTCCGGCCGGCGGGTCGCCGACGCGAATCGAGTTCAGCACGCTCGGCGACTTCGTCGTCGCGCTCGACGCCGCCACGAACAAGATTTATGTGCTAAAATAGGGGCGTGGAAAGATCACCCCCCGATCGCTCCGGCGATGACGAGGGCGCGCTCAGAGTCGAGCGCGCCCTCGTCATCGTCCCCACCTACAACGAATGCGAGAACATCGCGCGGCTCATCGAGCGCGTACTCTCGCAGGATCCTCGCCTCGAGATACTCGTCGTCGACGACGGATCGCCCGACGGAACCGCGGCGATCGTGCAGGGCGTCATGGAGCGCGAGACGCGTGTCCACGTCCTCTGCCGCCCGAGAAAAATGGGGCTCGGCACCGCGTATATCGCGGGATTTCGCTGGGCGCTGGAGCAGGGCTACGACTTCGTCTTCGAGATGGACGCGGACTTTTCTCACGACCCGAACCACCTGCCCGAGTTCCTGACCGCCATCAACGACGCCGACCTCGTCCTCGGTTCGCGGTACCGCGACGGCCGAGTTTCCGTGGTGAACTGGCCGATCAGCCGGCTGCTGCTGAGCTACTTCGCGAACGTGTACGCCCGGTTCGTGACCGGCTTGAACGTGTGGGATGCGACCGGCGGCTTCAAGTGTTTTCGCCGAAAAGTCCTGGAAGCGATTGATCTGAATGCTGTTAGATCGAACGGATACGCGTTCCAGATCGAGATGAGCTTTCGGGCGTCCAAGCGTGGATTTCGCATCGTAGAGATTCCGATCGTCTTCGTGGACCGCACCGAGGGCACGAGCAAGATGTCGAAAGCGATCGTTCGCGAGGCCGTATGGATGGTGTGGCGGCTCAGATGGTGGGCCATTCGCGGAAAGCTGTGATCGACTCGGACGACGGCTACCGGCTGGACCGGGCGCTTGGCGACGGCGAGCCGTTCTACAAGATGAGCGGCTCCGGCAACGACTTTGTCGTCATCGACGCCAGGGGCGCCGGTCCTGGCGCTCTCGAGGACCCGCGAGCCATTCGGCGGATCTGCGCCCGGGGCACCGGCGTCGGAGCGGATGGCATCGTGTTCCTTGAGCCTTCGACGCGAGCATCCATCCGGCTCACGTACCTCAACGCCGACGGCTCGCGCGCCGCGTTCTGCGGGAACGCCACGCTCTGCGGGACGCGCCTCGGCTTCGAGCTGGGGATGGCCAAGAACGGAGCGCTTTCGATCGAGACCGACGACGGCGTCGTCCAGGCGCGGATGCGCGGCGCGAACCCTGAGATCGACCTCGAGGCCGTAATGGACGTTCGCGGAAACGTGGACGGAATCCCGCTGACTGTCGGCGAGACGCGCCTCGGTTTCGCGCAGGTCGGCGTACCGCACGTGGTCATCCGTTGCGCCGACTCGCGGGTCGTCGACGTCGTGGGTCGCGGACGGCCTCTGCGCTCGCACAACGCCTTTCCACAGGGCGCGAACGTCAACTTCGTCTCGGAGGCCGCGGGCTCGGCCGGCTGGTCCATGCGGACCTACGAACGCGGTGTAGAGGCCGAGACCCTGGCGTGCGGCAGCGGGGCGGTGGCCGTCGCCATACTTCTGGCGACCTGGGAGGAAGCGGATCCGGCCGAGCCGATCAGGATCCAGTCCCGGTCCGGGCTGCCGCTGTCGATCCGCCTTCAGCGATCCGGCGGCGGCTGGCTGCCGAGCCTGTCTGGCGAAGGCCGGATCGTGTTCCGGGGAGCGCTCGGGGAACTCTGAAATCGTGGAGAACGGGACTTCTCCACACTTTTCCCCAGTTTGTAGTTGACATAATACATCTTATACGTACTTACGGTGGACCGGTGGACCGGTACGGGTTCAGCTCAAGGCTCAGGCTAAAGCTCTTGCTCGCAGCCGGGCTCGCTTCCGCAACCGAGAGCCCAGACATGCGAGCGACGGACTACGAACGTCCCCGTAGCGACCAGACTCTCGAACCGGCCTACCGCTTCGCCGTTTGAGCCGTCAGCTCGCCGAGGCGTACTCGCGCCTCGGCTGACACGGTGATCGCGGTCGGATCGGTCGCTAGCGCGCCCCAGAGCTTGTGCGCGGTGGCCGTGTCGCCGGCCTGCTGGTACGCCCGCGCCGCCTTCGCCCGGAGCGCCGCCTTTTCCGTCTCGAACGACGTCGCCGCGGCCGCCGCTTCGTACTTCTTGGCAGCGTCGCCGAGCTTCTTCATTTGGGCGTAGCCGTCGCCCTCGAGGCTCAGGATCGTGGACTGGACGTTGGATGCCGCGCCACTACCCGACGCCTTGTCGAGGAGGTTGATCCCATCCTGCACCTTGCCCGCGTCATAGTCGAGGCCGGCAAGCAGGAGTGCGGCCTCGACCCCTGCCGGCGTCGAACCGTACCGGGAGTAGACCTTCTCCAGATCGCTCTGCGCGAGCGGCAAGTTTCCCGAATTGAGCGACTGCTTGGCGCTGTTGAGCGCCCGCTCAGCGTTGTTGTTCGTGATCAGCCTGAGGCGACCGACGAATAGGTAGATGAGCACGGCGGCGACGATCACGCCGGTCGCGACCATCCAAAGCGTCGAGTTATTTCGCGCCCGGTCGACCAGGTCCTGAATCTTGTCCGCCGTCGATACCGGCGACTCTGCTTGAATGCCTGTCATGAACGATGAGAGATGTAAACTGTACCGCGCCTGACGCGCCCCGAGCCAATACCCCAGAGTGCCCCTGGCGTGACTCGAACACGCGGCCAACGGTTTAGGAAACCGCTGCTCTATCCATCTGAGCTACAGGGGCAGCGCTGCTGCGTAACGACTTAGCTACTGGCCCTGCTCGGCGCCCGCTGAAATGTTTGCCGTTCGTTTGCCGTTCTCGCCGGAATCGTTGCCACGGTCGGTGAATCGCCGGCGCACAGTACGGGCCAAGTCGGCCGCATCGATGATGTTCTAGCGGTCAAACATATCGCGGGTCCTCCAGCCGCACAATTTCATAGTCTCCCCCTCTGACACGCCGGCGCGTCGGAAGTCGCGCGCTGCGGTGCGGCGGAGATCCATGGAGGAACCGACCTTTCTAGGCCAGCGGCCGCGCACGCTTTCCCCCCCACCTTCCGAGAGTCGCCGACTCTACGACACTCGCCCTCTCGGAAGATGGCGTCCGGGCGTCCCACTCGAACGACTTGTGCTCAAGAAGCTGGAGTTGCTCAAGCCACCACAACGGACGATTCTCGGCCACCAGACTCATGTTTCGCCTTGGTCACCCCGACGATCTCTCAGGCGAAGGCGAGCGGGAACGCCTCGTCCACTCACCATTTCATCTTCGGCTGCGCCGAGAAACCGCTTCCCGCCACGAGACGCTCGAGAGACAGCTGGACCTGCTCGATCCCGAGCTGTCGCTGCACCGCTATCGACTCGTCCTTGAAAGTTTTCACGGGTTCTACGCTGCGGTAGAAACCGAGCTCCCGCGGCTGGTTGCGACGGCGCCCCCGCTTGGGTTTCCACTCCGAGCGCGGGCCGAGCTCCTGGAACGCGATCTGCTTGCGCTTGGCCTGTCGCGTTCTGCCATAGCCGGGCTCCCGCGATGCGCTGACCTGCCTCGCTTGTGCCGAACCGAGCATCTGGCGGGCTGTCTATACGTCCTCGAGGGAGCGTGCCTTGGAGGACAAATCATCGCCAAAGCTCTGCGCCGCCGGCTGCCCCTCACCAACGATCATGGTCTCTCGTTCTTCGTGGGTGACGGAAGCAAGACAGGCGCGAGGTGGCGATTGGTGATCGGCTGGCTGGAAGACTTCGTGCGCCGAGGCGCCCTTGCCGGCGAGATCGTCGCATCGGCACGCGAGACCTTTTGCTCGCTCGGGCGCTGGGTGGAGCTGACGGGAGCGTCCAGATGACCGAGGAGCGCGACCTCATCGACCTGACGAACTGCGACCGCGAGCCCATCCACGTCCCCGGTTCCATCCAGCCCCACGGCGTGCTGCTGGTCATGACGGAGCCGGAATTGGTGGTCATACAGGTCAGCGAGAATGTCATCGACCACATCGGCATGCGCGTCGAAGACGTCCTGACGCGACGGCTGTCCGCTCTTTTCGATCGGCCGTCAGTCGAGGCGGTCCGGACGGCTTTGTCGGGAGGACCGCCGGAACGGGCGAATGCAATCCGCATCCTGACGTCCGGCAAGCCCTTCGACGCTATCGTGCATCGCCACGACGGCGCGGCAATCCTGGAGCTCGAGCCAGCTTCGGCAGCCTCCGCCGAAGACATGGAGAATCACCCGCTTCGGCAGACCCTGATTCGCGTGCAGGACGTGGGCACGGTGCGTGAGCTCGGCAACATCGTGGTCGAGGAGGTGAAGCGAGTGACCGGCTTTGACCGGGTCATGTTCTATCGGTTCAACGAGGTCGGGGATGGTTCCGTCGATGCAGAATCGGTCGCGCCAGGGCTCGAGCCGTACCTGGGCCTGCACTATCCGGCGTCCGACATCCCTCAGCAAGTGCGTCAGCTTTACCTCGAGAACAGGCTTCGCATCATCGCCGACGCCCGTTCCAAACCGGCGCGCATCATCCCCACACTACGGCCGGACACGGGTGCTCCGCTGGATCTCAGCTTCGCGGTGCTGCGTAGCGTTTCGCCCATCCATCTCGAGTACATGGCCAACATGGGTCTTCGCGCTTCGATGAGCATAGCGCTCGTCGTACGCGACCGCTTGTGGGGCCTCATCAGCTGTGCGAACCACACTGGCCCGCGCCCTGTCGCGCAGTACTTGCGCGTGGCGTGTGAGTTTCTCGGTCGCCTCACCTCTCTCCAAATCGACGCCCTCGAGGACCGGGAAGCGGCTGCGCGACGCGCTTCGAGTCAGGCCATTGCTTCGTTGCTCTTCGACACGATGCACACGCAAGACGATGCGACGGACAACGTGCTCGAGAGCCTGCTTGCGCGCAGTCCGGACCTACTGCGGCTGGTGGACGCGGAAGGTGTCGCTGTCGTGGAGGGCACAGGAAAGCCGGTAACGGCAGGGCGCACACCGCCGCCTGCTTTCATCCAGGAAATCGCCAAATGGCTCGAGGACCGCACGAGCCCGTTCTCCACTGCATCTCTGGCGACACAATTTCCCGCGGCCGCGGTGGCCAAGGACCTCGCCAGCGGCCTGCTCACGTTCACGTTGCCCGGCCTGCCCCTGCGTCGACTACTCTGGTTCAGGCCAGAGATCGTCAGGACGGTGACCTGGGGCGGCGATCCTGGCGAGCCCGTCAAGCGCGATCACTCGATGCGTCTACAGCCCAGGGCTTCGTTCGCCGCCTGGAAGGAGGAAGTGCGGCTCCAATCCCATCCGTGGACGGACGGCGATCTCGCAGCGGCTGAGGATCTTCGCCGGTATGCGCTCGAGATCGACCTCGAGCGGCAGGTCGTGCGCGCATCTGAAGCGGTGTTCGCTCGAGATGAGATCCTCGCAATAGTATCGCACGACCTCAGGAACCCTCTGGGGGTGGTGCAGCTGGACGCGGGGGAACTAAAGACGTGGGAGATCCCAGGCGACAAAGACACTACCGACAAGCTGCGGGCAAGCGCCGATCGAATCCTGAGGTCGGTCGGTCTCATGAGTAGGCTCATCGCGGATCTATTGGATAGGGCGAAGATCGACGCAGGTCGTCTCGACTTGCGGAAACAACCCGAAGCGAGCCGCGCTCTCATCGAGAACGTGTTGAGCATCCTGGAACCGCTGGCGAACGCCAAGCAGATCACCATCGAGAAGGAGCTGACCGAGGCACCGCCGGTGAATGCGGATCGCGATCGTATCTTCTATGTGCTCTCGAACATCATCGGCAACGCGATCAAGTTTACTCCTGAGCGGGGCACGATCACGCTCCGCACGGAGTGCCGGCGGGGCGAACTTTTGATCATCGTCGACGACTCGGGGCCCGGAATTCCACCTGAGGAGATCGCCCACGTGTTCGACCGTTTCCGACGCGGCCGCACCAGTCAGGAGGGCATCGGCCTCGGACTCTACATAGCCAAAGGAATCGTCCTCGCGCACGGCGGAAGCATTTGGGCCGAGGCTGCGGCCGGCGGCGGATCGAGGTTCTGTCTTACACTGCCCCTTGCCACCCCCGCGTAGCCGGCTAGGCGGAGCGCCTATCAACGCCGCTCGAGAAGATGATGATCGCGGCAAGACGGGCGGTGCCAGGATGCAACTCAGTACGTCAGAATCGAGCTCACTTGTCGGCCGCCAAGCCGCTCTGCCCCGGAGAGAAACGACAGCGTCAGCAGGAACGAGAGACCGACGACTGTCGCGCCAAGCGACTCGACCAGCCGGCAAGTCGCCGCGGCCGTGCCGCCCGTCGCGAGCACGTCGTCGACGATCAGGACGCGCGCGGTCGAGCCGACGGCGTCGTCATGCACTTCGAGCGCGTCGGTGCCGTACTCGAGCGCGTATTCCTCGCGCCGCTTCGTGTGCGGCAACTTTCCGGGCTTTCGTACCGGCACGAAGCCGGCGCCGAGTTGCTGGGCGACGGGCGCGCCGAAGATGAATCCGCGGCTTTCGATTGCCACGACGTGCGTCACCCCGGCGTCGGCGAACGGCTCCGCCATGAGACGCGTGGTCACCGCGAACGCGTCAGCGTCGGCGAGCAGCGGCGTGATGTCCTTGAACAGGATGCCGGGCTTCGGGTAGTCCGGGATGTCGCGGATCAGTGACCGGAGACGTGCGACGTCCCCGGTATTTCCCGGAGATCACGGCGCTCGATTCATTGCTTCGCTGGACGGATGGCGTCATCGCGCGATCTCGAATGGGCGTGGCAGCGGTTTTGACTCCGACGGCACGTCGTCGACCGAGACGACCATCGCATGCGGCGGACCCTTTCGCAACAGCTCTCGAAAGCGCGACACGCTCGAGTCGTCGCCGTCGGCCGCGACCTCCACGTTCCCGTCCGGCCGATTCCGAACCCACCCGGCCAACCCGAGCTCGATCGCCGTCTCGCGCACGAACCAACGAAACCCGACGCCCTGCACTCGGCCGGACACGACGACCTGCATTCGCATCGACGAGGCGTCTACGCTTCGTCCGACCGCGCCCAGCCGTGATGCCCGAGGAGTGGCACGAAGCGCACGGGCGCCTCCTCCTTCATCTCTATTCGTCCGCCCTTTCGCTCGGCGACGATCAACCGCTGCTCCTCGCGGTCGCCGACGGGAATCAGGAGGCGCCCGCCTTCGGCGAGTTGGTCGAGCAGCGGCTGCGGCACCGACGGCGCGCCGGCGGTCACCAGAATCGCGTCGTAGGGCGCGTATTCGCGCCAACCGATGCTCCCGTCGCCGAGAAGAAGCGAGACGTTGTTCACGCCCGTGCGCTGAATATTCTCGCGGGCTTGCTGGAGGAGCGCTGGAATCCGCTCGATCGAGAACACCTGGGCCACGAGATGCGCGAGCAACACCGTCTCGTAGCCCGAGCCCGTGCCGATCTCGAGCACTCGCTCCTTGCCGGTGAGGTGCAGCAGCTCCAGGTAGCGCGCGTGGACCCAGGGCTGAGAGATCGTCTGTCCGTTGCCGATCGGCAGCGGCGCGTCCTCGTACGCGCGATGACGCAGCCCCGTCGGCACGAACGCGTGGCGCGGCGTCATCTCGATCGCACGCAATACGGAGAGATCGCGAATTCCCTTGTCGCGCAGCGCCTCGACGAGCCGATGCCGCGCGCCGAGCAATTCGCGATCGTTCGTCGCTCCATTCCCCGGCGTCATGGTTCGCGCCACCAACGTTCCGCGCCTTGCAGCGCACTGTGGTGCGTCAGGTCGAGGTGAAGCGGCGTCACCGAGACGTACCCTTCCTCGACCGCGCGGAAGTCGGAATCGGGTTCACCCGTCCAACTCGCCTGCCCTCCGCCGATCCAATAGATCTGGCGCCCGCGCGGATCCTTCATCGGCGCGACGGACTGCGAGTAGACGCGTCGGCCGAGACGCGTGAGCCTTACGCCCTTCACCTGGTCGCCGACGAGCGGCGGCAGGTTGATGTTGAGGAGCGTCTCGGTGGGAAGCGCGGCAAGCGACGTGAGATGGCGCAGCAGCGTCGTGATTACCGGCACCTGCGCGCGCAGCCGCGCCGGATCAGCGCGCAGGTGGCTGCCGGCCGCCGAGATGGCGATCGACGGCACCCCAGCGCGAGCCCTTCCATGGCGGCGGCGACGGTGCCGGAATACAACACGTCCTCGCCCATGTTCTGGCCGTGGTTCACGCCGCTGAGCACGAAGTCGGGGCGCTCCGGCATCAGCGCCTCGAGCGCGAGCATGACGCAATCGGTCGGCGTTCCGTCCACCTGCCAGCGACGTTCGCCCCGGCGCACCGGATGGAGCGGATGGTGCAGCGTGAGCGAGTGGCTGGTCGCGCTTTGCTCGCGATCGGGCGCGACGACGGTCACCTCACCGAGTGGCTCGGCGGCCGCGATCAGACACTCGATCCCCTGCGCGAGGAATCCGTCGTCGTTCGTGACGAGAAGGCGCATCGAGCGGCGTCAGTCCGCGAGCGCGAGCGAGTCCAGCAGGGTCACCAGGTCGCGCAGGTCCATCTCGAGCGACTCCAACGCTTCGACCGTGAGCGCGCCGCGCGCGATGACTTTCAGATCGCCGCTCTTGCGGTGCTCGTCGACCTTCTGACGCGCGCCTTCGATCGTGTACTTCTCGTCGTACAGCAGATGCTTCACGAGCATCACGAGCTCGACTTCCCGCCGCTGATAGACGCGATTTCCGGACCGGTTCTTCGCCGGATTGAGAAAGCGGAATTGGCTCTCCCAGTAGCGAAGAACGTGCGGCTTGAGACCGGTGAGGTCGCAGACTTCACCGATCGAGAAGAACTCCTGCACGGGCTCCGAGTGCGCGGCGCGCGGCGCCGACTGCGAACGAGACGGGGTCACAGATCTTGCTCCGATCGAAGTTCACGGGCCATGAGCTCGGGAACGGCTTGTCGCGCCGTGTGTCCGTCGAACAGAATGCGGTGCACCATTTGAACGATCGGCATGTCGACGCCGCACCGTTCGGCGAGCGCCAATCCACTGGCGGTGGAGGCGACGCCTTCGGCGACGGTCTCCTTGCCCGCCAGCGCCTCCTCCAGCGTCGCGCCGCGGCCGATCTCGAGGCCGAGCGCGTGATTGCGGCTGAGCATACCCGTGCACGTCAGCACGAGGTCGCCGATTCCGGCGAGGCCGGCGAACGTGATGGCTCGCGCGCCGAGTGCCACCCCGAGGCGTGTCATCTCGTGGAGTCCGCGCGTGATGAGCGCGGCGCGCGAGTTGTTGCCTAGCCCCACCCCTTCGACGATGCCGGTCGCGACGGCCATCACGTTCTTGAGCGCGCCGCCGAGCTCGACGCCGATCACGTCGTCGTTCGTGTAGACGCGGAACGTCCGGCTGCTGAGCGCGTCCTGCGCGATGCGCGCCGCGTCGGGAACAACGCTCGCGGCGACGATCGCCGTCGGCTGGCGCGCGGCGACCTCGGACGCGAAGCTCGGCCCCGACACGCCGACGACCGGCCGCCCCGGAACCTCGTCGCCGACGACGGACGTCATGAGCGCGAGCGTCCCGCGCTCGATGCCCTTCGTGGCGACCGACAGCACCGCGTCGCGTTCGACGAACGCCTCGCCCTCGGCGGCGATGCGCCTCAGATGGTGTGACGGCGTCGCGTAGACGAGGAACTCCGCGCCGTCGAGCGCGGTCCGCAGGTCGTTCGTCGCCCGCAGCGACGGCGCGAGCGTGAATCCCTGCAGGAATCGCTGGTTCTCGTGACGCGCGTTGATCGCCGTCGCGACGTCGGTCTCGAGCGCCCAGATCGTCGTGTCGTGGCCGTTCGATGCCAGCAGATCCGCGAGCGCCGTTCCCCACGCGCCGGCGCCGACGACGGCCGCGCGCATCAGCCGAACCTCGCCGCGATCACGATCGCGGCCGCGACGACCAGCGCGATCGGCACGATCGCGTTGGGCCGCTTCGACCCGTTCTTCTTGTCTCCGAACCGATGCTCCTGTCCGGTGCGCAACCGCTGGATGTTCGCGCGATGCGTCCAGAAGACGAAGACCGCGAGGAGCACGCTGATCACGAACAGCGGCGACCGCACGCCGACCGTGAGCAAGAGCAGGACCGGCAGCAGCGTCGCGCTGGTCAACGATCCGAGCGAGACGTAGCCGCTCGACCAGAGGACGACGCTGAACACCAGCAGCACGAGAAGCGTCTGTACGGGCGCGAGCGCGAGGAAGACACCGGCGGCCGTGGCGACGCCCTTCCCTCCCTTGCCCAACCCGAGAAACACGGGCCGCGTGTGTCCGGCGATCGCGCAGACCCCGCACAGGATCCCGAAGATCAGCGGGTCGTGCATCGGCATCACGTCGGGCGAAACCCAACGGGGAAAAAAGACGACCGGCACCGCTCCCTTCAGCATGTCGAACGCGAACACGAGCAGCCCGATCCGGGCGCCGAGCACGCGAATCACGTTCGTCGCGCCGAGGTTGCCCGATCCATGTTTTCGAAGGTCGATCCCGCGGGCGCGACCGGCGATGTACGCGGCCGGAATCGATCCGAGTATGTACGAACCGATCAGCGCGGCCGCGAGGCGAAGCATCAGCCGGCTTTCCGCTTCATCACGATGCGCAGCGGATTGCCCGTGAATCCCCAGAACGATCGAAAGCCGTTGTGGAGATAGCGGACATAGTGCTCTTCGACGAGGTCCGGCGCGTTGCCGAAGATGGCGATCGTCGGCGGCGCGGTCTCGATCTGCGTCGCGTAGTTGAGCTTGATCTCATGCCCCGCCGCCTGCGGCGGTTGGCGGCGCGCCAACAGCTCGCTGAGCTTCGCGTTGACCTCGGCCGTCCCGATTCGCTTCGCGCGCTCCTGCTCCACCTCGAGCAGCACCTCGAGCACGCGCGTCACGCGCTGGCCGGTGAGCGCCGACGTGAACAGAAACGGAACGAACTTCAGGAAGGGCGCCTTCTCGCCGGCGGCCGTTTGGTACTTGGCCGCCGCATTGGCGTCCTTGGCGGCGAGATCCCACTTGTTGACGACGACGATCAGCCCACGCCCGCTTTCCCACGCGAGGGCGGCGATCTTGAGATCCTGGTTCTGGATCTCGCCCTCCATCGCGTCCACCATGAGGATGCAGATGTCCGCGCGCTCGATCGCGCGCCGCGTGCGCAGCGACGAATAGAATTCCACGCCGTCGTCTATTTTGGATTGACGGCGCAGACCGGCCGTGTCGACGAATATGAACTGGCGCCCGTGATACCGCATCGGTGCGTCGATCGCGTCGCGCGTCGTTCCCGCGGCGTCGTCGACGACGAGGCGCTCCTCGCCGAGCAAGCGGTTCACGAACGACGACTTCCCCACGTTGGGCCGGCCGATCACGGCGACACGCAGCGAGTCTTCGGGCTCCGCGGCGACCTGGGGCAGCCGCGCGACGACGGCGTCGAGCAGATCGCCGGAGTTCTTGCCGTTGATGGCCGACACGGGGAACACTTCGTCGACACCAAGCTGGTAGAACTCGTAGAAATCGGTATCGCGCGGATCGTCCACCTTGTTCGCCACGAGCAGCCACGGCTTCTGCGAGTTCCGCAGCACCTCGGCGACGTTGAAGTCCGCGGGGTGCAATCCGGCGCGCGCGTCGACGACGAACAGCAGCAAGTCCGCCTCGCCGATCGCCTCGTCCACCTGGCGCCGGATCTCGACGTCCATCGGCGCGTGCGGGTCGTCGGTGATGCCGCCGGTGTCGACGAGCCAGAACCGACGCCCCGCCCAATCCGTCTCGGCGAAGTGCCGGTCGCGCGTCGTGCCGGCTTCGTCGTCGACGATGGCCTTGTCGTCGTCGATGATCCGGTTGAACAGCGCCGACTTGCCGACGTTCGGCCGTCCGATGAGCGCGACGACCGGAACGTTCACGCCGCGACTCCGGTCAGGCGCGGGTCGCGTTCGCGCGCCAACACGTCGACGAAGTCGTACGACGGATACACGGGCATCGGGAGCTGTTCACGCAGCGCAATGAACGACTCGTCGTCCAGGAAGACGCCGGAATCGTTGATCGACTCCGCGGGAATGAGCGCGAGATCGAGATCGTCGCGCTCGGCCAGCGCCCGGCGAATGTCGGCGCCCACCAGGAGCCCGGCAGTCGTCGTCGTCGGACCGAAGAGCGAGTTGGTCGCCGTGAGCATCTCGAACGTGCCGCCGGTCGCGGACGCGATCTGCTCGAGCAACTCGGGCATGATCCCCGCCATCGAGACGCCGGTCACGACGCCGATCCGTTTTCCGTCGAGCCGGGGCAGCTCGCCCAATCCCTCGCGCAGACGCTGTCGCAGCGAGGCCACCGAGCCGACGCCGTTCTCGATCTGCGGGAAATCGCCGTAGTAGTCGGCGGACGGGAGGTCGCGCTCGGCGAGGAGATACAGCTCGTCGGAGCCGTAGACCCACGCGTGCCCGAGGTCCGGTCGCTCGATGCGGGAGCGATCGGCCCACGCTCCGACCGCCGCGAGCAGCGTGCGTGCGTTGTCGCGGTCCATCGGCTTGCCGGTGTACAGATGCGAAAACTGGGTGAGGCCGACCGGAACGACGGCGACCGAGAGAACGGCGTCGCCGAGGGCCCACAGATCGCTGAGGGATTCCTCGAGCACTTCTCCGTCGTTGAGGCCGGGCACGATCACCATCTGGCAGTGAAACTGGATGCCGCCGTCGGCGAGGCGCGTGAGCTGCTCGACGATGTTCGGGACGCGCGGGTTGTTGAGAAGAACTTTGCGTGCTTCCCAAGGCGTCGCGTGAACCGAGATGTAGAGCGGCGACAGCCGGTACTCGACGATGCGCGCGAAGTCCCGGTCCTTGAGGTTCGAGAGCGTCGCGAAGTTGCCGTAGGCGAAGGACAGCCGATAGTCGTCGTCGCGGACGTAGAGCGGCTTGCGGAGTCCCTTCGGAAGCCCCTCGATGAAGCAGAACTCGCAGCGGTTGGCGCAGCGCCGGATGGTCGGCGGCTCGAGCTCGACGCCGAGCGATTCGCCGTCGGGACGGTCGACCTCGTAGACGACGGCCTCGCCGCCCGGCTCGCGGGCCTCGATCACCAACTCGTCGTCAGCGGTGAGGAATTCCCAGTCGAGGAAATCGGCCAGCTCGCGGCCATTCACCGTCAACAGTTCCGTACCGGGCGCGATCCCGAGCTCGCTGGCGATGCTTCCCGCCTGAACAGCTTTTACGCGAACCATGCGAGCTGCCTTGAGCGACGAAGCGGGAGGGTAAGAACGGCGAGTGAGCGGCGGTGTGAACAGCTCATGCAATGTAGGAGATCAACGGCCCGAAAACAAGCAAAACAATTGACTTGCACGCGGCACCTCCAGCCCGTTATGCGGTGGCAGCTGGCCGCAAAACGACAGCGCGCCCGCGACATAGCGGGCGCGCTGTACGAACAGAACACTGAGAGAGATCAGTTCAACGGCGCGTAGCGGAAGGCGACGATCCCCGCCCCGGTGCCGGTCGCCTTGAAGTTCGCGCGCTCGTGCGGCGCCACCGGCCCGACCGAGACGTCCTGCGTCGTCACGGCGTTCCCGGCCTTGTCGACGAACTCGAGTTTGATGGTGTACGTCTTCGCGGCATCCGAGTTGTTCGTCACCGATCCGCCCAACGTCGTCTTGCCGTCGGCCGCGGTCGTGAACTCGGTAAACGTCACGCGGACGGGAAGCGCCATCGCCGTCTGGTACTTCAACGCCGAGTCGATCGCGCTCTTCGACGAATCCCCATACGCTTTGATCAGCGGGTTCACCTTCGCCGCCGAGTCGATGTTGGCCTTCACGACGCTCGCGACCTTCGACTTGTTGGCCCGGTCGCCGTAGACCTTGGCCTTCGCCTCGTAGTCCTTCTGCTTCACGTCGTAGCCCTTCTTGATGCTGCCGTACCCGACGGCCAGGAGCTGGAAGTTGTCCGGGTTGTCCGGATCCACCTTGACGAGCGTGGTGGCCGTCTCGATGCCCTTGGTGAAATTGCTGTCGAGGAGATACAGACGGCTCAGGTTGTACAGCACGTCGCGGTGGATAGGGATTCACCGCGCGGGCCGCCTCGAACAGCTTGATCGCGTCCTTGCTCTGCTGCGCCTTGGCGGCCGTAACGGCGGCCATCATGAGCGAGTTGTATGAGAAGGCGCCCGGGTTCGCGAGTTGGTCCGAGTACGAGCCCTTGATCGCGGCGGAGTCGCCGGCGAGCATCGCGAGCCGAGCCTGACCGGCTGCGCGCGTTGTCCGCGTACTTGGTGCCCGGATCCTTCGCGAGTTGCTCGTACGCCGACTTCGCCTCGGCGATGTACGCGGCCTTGTCGGCGCCCTGGGCGTTGTCGGCCTGATCGGAGGCGTAGTTGCCGAGATAGGCCAGCAACTGGCGCTTCGTGTCGGCCATCGACGAATCCTTGGCAGCCCCGATCGCCAGCTTGAACTGGGCGATTGCCTCCTTCGGCTGATTGCTCTTCATCGCGGCCTGCGCGAGGACGTTGTAGCCGTAGGGCGCGTTCTTCGAGAGCTGAATCGACCGCTTGGCCAGCACGACCGCGGAGTCCATCTGCCCGGCGTTCGCCAGATCGTTCGCCTGGTTCACGAGATCGACCCACGGCTTCTGCTGCCTGTAGGACGCCGTCTGCGAAGCACACTCGGGGTTCGCTGTCTCGACGACGGTGAACGCCGAGTCGATACCGGCGACGAGGTCGAACGAGGCCGCCGTATCCGTCACGAAGCCCACGGCGCCGCGCGTCGTCTTGCCACTCGCCATCTTGGGCTGCGCCATCCAGAGCACGTAGGTCTTCCCGAGGACCATGGCGCGTCCCGACGGGATTCTTCTTCAAGTCGCCTTCCTGCAGCAACTTCACGGCATCACGCAGCCGTGCCGGCTGGTCTTCTGGCTTGGCCGAAGAGGCCGTCTGGATGTCGAGATAGGCGCGCGCAACCTGGTTGGGCGAGCCCTCGTCGACCTCGCAGGCCTTCTGCTGTGCCGAGGCGGCAACGGAAGCCCCGGCGAGCATGAGCGCGGGCAAGAGCGTTTTTCCCAGACCGTACATCGTTGTCTCTCCTGAGTGTCCTTGTAGTTCAGGTGGGTAGAACACCACCGGGATCCCTACCCTAAGCGTCAGCGAGCCGTTCCGCCTCAGCGGCGGCCAGCCTGAAAATATCCTGTAGCGGTCTGCCCGTCGCCAGTGCGACGTGCTGAACGTCGGCGAACTCCGGTTTCGTCCGCCGGCGACCATCGGGCAGCGTGACGCGCTTCGCCGACAGCTCATGGCCGAGCACGGTGATGTGGATCACGTCGCGCGCGAAGCGCGCGACGGAGCACCTCGCGGCGGCGCACGCCTATCGTCGTCGTCTCGACGAGCAACAGCTCCTCGAGGCGGGATGCCACGCCAGGACGGCACAGGAGCTCGACACGCACCGCCGGCCGGCCGTGCTTCGTCGTCTCGGCGAGCAGCACGACGTCCAGCGCGCCGGCGTCGCGCGCGCGTTCGACGATCGGCGCCAGATACTCCGGGCTCATGTCGTCGACGTCGCACACGAGCTCGACGAGCGACTCGCGCGAATCCGCTGAGCCGTTGGTCCCCGCCACGATCGCCAGGTCGTGCGTGTCGGCGAGGATGACGCGCAACGCATTCGCGCGATCGCGGAACTCCTTCGTTCCTGCCCCGTACCCGCTCGCCCGCGGCACGTACGCGGCGGGCGGCGCGCCCTGCGAGAGGATGCGCACGAGCGCCGCGCCAGTCGGCGTCACCAACTCGCCTGAGCCCTCCGGCCCCGGAGAGACCGGCAGCCCCTCGAGCAGCTTCAGCGTCGCCGGCGCAGGCACCGGCAGGACACCGTGCGCGGCGCGCACGGTGCCGTCGCCAAGCGCGATGGGACCGCAATACACCGCTTCCACGCCGAGGAGGTCGAGCCCCCAGATCGTGCCGACGACGTCCAGAATCGCGTCGACGGCGCCGACCTCGTGCAAGTGCACCTTCTCGATCGGCACGCCGTGAATCTCACCCTCGACCGTCGCGATGGCGGTGAACACGCGATCGGCGAGTTGCTTGACCTTCGGCGGAGCGGCCGTTTTCTCGACGAGCGATCGGATGTGGTGGATGTGCCGACCGTGCGGCTGCGGCGGGATCTCGAAGTCCACCTTCGCGCAGGAAATCTCGCCGCGACGCACGTCGCGAATCGTCACTCGCACACCGTCGAGCCCCAGCACGTCCGGCAGCGACGTCAACCACTCGCGCTCCAGTCCCAATTGGACGAGAGCGCCGAGCGCCATGTCGCCGGCGATGCCGCTGAATGGATCGAAGATCGCGACGCGCATCAGAATGTCAGAACCGGTACGAGGCGCCGCTGCCCGTATTGAACACCAGCACCTCGGCGTCGCGCGGAATTCGATTGGCGGCGACCAGCTCGCGCGTCACCGCCAACGCGCACCCTCCTTCCGGCGCGGTGTCGACACCGCTGGCGCGCGACAGCTCGAGCGTCGCGCCGCGAATCGCGTCCTCGCTCACCGCGTGCGCGTCGCCCTTGCTCTCGTACAGCGCGCGGAGGATGAGCCGGTCGCCGAGCGGGCCGGGCACGCGCAGGCCGCTGGCGTGCGTCGTCGGATTCTCCCACGGCGTCGCATGGTCGGCGCCGGCGCAGAAGGCACGGACCATCGGGGCACAGCCGTCGGCTTGCGCGACGATCATGTGCGGCAGCGCCTCGTCCTTCGCCAGCCAACCGCCGCGCTGCATTTCACCGAACACCTTCCACATCCCGATCAAGCCGGTGCCGCCACCCGTCGGATAGATGATGTGCGTCGGCAGGCGCCAGCCGAGTTGCTCGGCGAGCTCTATGCCCATCGTCTTCTTTCCCTCGATGCGGTACGGCTCGCGCAGCGTCGAGACGTCGAAGAAGCCGCTCTCCGCCGCGAACGCGCGCGCCTGCTTTCCCGCATCGCCGATGTGCCCCTTCACCAGCTGAAGGTCGGCGCCGAGCGCGCGGATCGTGTCGAGAATCGGTTTTGGCGTCGTATCCGGCGCGTAGACGCGCACGGGCAATCCGGCCGCGGCGGCGTACGCACTGAGCGCGGCGCCGGCGTTCCCCGCCGTGGGCACGACGAATCCCGGTACGCCCGAGCCGCGCGCCCGTGTGACGGCCGCGCTCATCCCGCGCGCCTTGAACGACGCGGTCGGATTGAGCCCCTCGTCCTTGACCCAGAGCCGCGCCACGCCGATCTCGCGCGCGAGCTTGGGCAAGCTCGTGCATCGGCGTGAGGCCTTCGCCGAGCGAGACCGGCTCCTCGCCGGCTTCGAGCGGCATCACGGGGGCGTAGCGCCACATGTCCCAGCGCGCGGTCATCGCGTCGCGGGGCGGCATGGGCGAATCGTAGATGACGAGGAAGGGCTGCCCGCACTTGGGGCAGACGGTCGCGCGCGCGCTTCCCTGCTCGTGCGTCGCGCACGACGAACATTCGAGATGCCAGGTGCTCACGTGATGTCGGACGAGTTGTCGGCGGTGTGGGAGACTGCCTGAGATTCGGAATGATCCTGCTCTGCTTCGGCCGTCGGCGCCTCGACTGGAGCGGCGGTCGGCGAACTGCGCTGCAACGCTTCGACGATGCGGTCGGCCGTCTTGCGGCCGAAGCCAGGGAGCGCGGCGATCGCTTCCGGAGACGCGTCGCGAACTCCCTGCAGACTGCCGAACGCCTCGAGGAGCTGGCGTCGCTTCGCTTCGCCGATGCCCGGCACCCGCAGCAACTCCGACGTCATCGTACGCAGCGAACGACGCTTCCGCTGGAACGTGATCGCGAAACGATGCGCCTCGTCGCGGGCTTGCTGAAGCACGCGAAGCGCCGGCGACCGCCGCGGCAGCCGAAGCGGATCGGGACGGCCCAGGAGAAAGAGCTCTTCCTCGCGTTTGGCGAGGCTGACGATCGGCATCGCGCCGAGCGAGAGCGACTCCAGCGCCGCCGCGGCCGCGTTGAGCTGACCCTTGCCCCCGTCGATCAACACGAGATCTGGGAGCGGCACGATCCTCTTCGAGCCGGCGCGTGAAATAGCGCTTCACGACCTCGTGCATCGACGCAAAATCGTCGATCCCCTCGACCGTCTTCACCTTGAACTTGCGATACTCCGCGCGATACGGCCGCCCGTTCTGAAACCAGATGCACGACGCGACGGTGTCGGTGCCCTGCGCGTGCGAGATGTCGAAGCAGACGATCGCGCGCGGCACTTTCTGCAGGCCGAGGGCACGCTGTAACTCGTAAATCGGATCGCCGGCACGCTCCTCGGCTTCTTCGCCGGTGAGGCGAAGCTCCTCGAGCAGGTGGCGGGCGTTCTGGACCGCGAGGTCGACCAGCTCGCGGCGCGGTCCGCGCTGCGGCGCGATGATCTTCGTGTGCTCGAGCGATACCTCGACGAGCTCGCGTTCGTCGGGGTCGAACGGGACGAGGAGCTCCGCCGCGCGGTCGTCGAGCCGCAGATAGCTGCCCGCGAGGTACAGCTCGAGGGCCGCCGCGTCGGTTTCCCCTTCGATGTTCTCGAGAAACTGCTGTTCGCGCGCGAGCAGCTTGCCGCCGCGGATTCGCATCAGCGCGATCGCCGCGTCGTCGCCGTCACGCGCATAGCCCAACACGTCACGGTCGCCGCCGTCGATCGACAGCACGACCGTCGGCTCGGCCATCGACTCGAGGTGGTGAAGCGCGTCGCGCAGCTCGGCGGCCCCTTCGAAGTCGAGCGACGCCGCTGCTTCGTCCATCCGCCGCCGGACCCGGCGGGCGACTTCATCCGTCCGCCCCTCGAGGAAGACCAGCACCTCGTCGATCATCGCCGCGTACTCGGTTTGCGTCTGTGCCAGGATGCACGGCGCCTTGCAGCGATGGATGTAGTAGTCGAGGCATGGCCGCTCCGGCATCTGCTTCGGCATGTCGTAGTTGCACGAGCGCACCGTGAACAGACGCTTCACGACATTGAGCGCGCGGCGCATCGCGCCGACGTCCGTGTACGGGCCGAAGTACTGGCTCCCGTCGTCGATCAGCCGGCGCGTGACCAGCACGCGCGGGAACGGCTCGGCGACCGTGACCTTGATGTACGGGTACGACTTGTCGTCGCGCAGCGCGATGTTGTACTTCGGCCGATGCTCCTTGATGAGATTGGCCTCGAGGATCAGCGCGTGCGCCTCGCTCGGCACCACGATCGTATCGAGGTCCGCCGCGGCGATCATCAGCGCCTGCGTCTTGACGCTCCCGGCGTGGTCGGCGGCGACGTAGTTGCGCACGCGCGACCGCAGCCGCTTGGCCTTCCCGACGTACAGAACCGTCCCGTCCGCGTCGCGCCAGAGATACACGCCGGGCGACTCGGGCAGGTACGCGATCTTGTCGAGAACGGACTCCTTCAGAGCCATGCCGAAAATTACCCTCGGCGCGAGCCCCTCCGCAGACGCCGAAGCGCGCTGCGAGCTTCCGGAACGCCCAGGGCGACGGTCGCGGCCAAGTAGACGACCCCATAGACCAGGAGCACGAGCGCGCGCGTCACGAAGGTCGAGGCTCCCAAACCGTAGATGCGCATCGCCCAGCCGGCCGCAGCCGCCGCGAGTGCCGCACCCCACAGGGTTCCAACGAACCCGGCTGTCAATCCGGTGACGCCGATCCGCTGATTGAGCCGGCTTCTGAGCAGCGTGAACTCCACCCAGCCCGCGATGCCGGCCGACGAGGTCAACCCCGCGGCACCCCAATGCTGGTCGATTCCGAGCAGCCGCGGACCCTCGAATGCGAAGAGCGCGCCGAGGATCGTGGTCAGGGCAACTCGCACCAGCGCAAACCGCAGCGGCGTGCGCGTGTCGTGCAGCGCGTAGTACGTCGCCGAGTAAAGCCGCCCGAGGGTCGACGCGAGCAGGCCGACGGCCGAGCCGGCGAGAATTCCCCACGCGTACCTCGACTCCGTCGCCGTGAAACGGCCGCCGTTCTGGAAGAGCAGCGCCGCGATCACGTCGCCGAGCGCGAGAAACGCCATCGCGGATGGAATCACGAAGTACGCGATTTGCCGAAGGCCGCTGCCGATCCGCGCGCGCAGCTGCGCCGCGATCTGTTCCTCGCTCCCGACCGTGCGCGACATCTCCGGCAATTCGGCCGCCGAGACCGCCATGCCGAAAAGGCTGACCGGCAGGAGGTAGATCGTCTGCGCGTAGCTCAACGTCGCGACGACGCCGCCGGGAAGAAAGCTCGCCAGCCATTGATCGATGTAGCCGCTGATCTGAACGACGCCGCGGCTCGTCAACACCGGGGCGAAGTTCTTCGACACACGCTGCACTTCCGCCGACTTCGTCTCGAGCGACACACGCAACGGGCGGGTGAGCGCGACCGCCGTCGGGAGCTGGACGAGGAACTGCAGCAGCGCGCCGGCTACCGAGGCCCAGGCGAGAATCACCGCCAGATCCACCGGACCGCGCCTCGGACCGAATCCCACGAGCGCCGCGATCATCGCCACGTTCCAGAGAATCGGCGCCGCGTAGGAGATCAGAAACCTCCGATGGCTGTTGAGAATCCCGAGACACCACGAGGCGACGACGAAAATCCCGGCGCCTGGAAAGAGAATCCGCACCAGAGTAATCGTGAGCGCGCGACGTTCGGGGTCGAACCCCGGGGCGATGAGCGGAATGAGCCACGGCGTGATGAGAACGCCGACCAGCACCGCGACCGCGACGACGACCGACAGAAGGCCCAGAATCGCGCCCGCCAGCTTGCCGGCGTCTTCCTCTCTGCCTTCCTCGAGGAGGCGCGAATAGACCGGAATGAACGACGCCGAGAGCGCGCCTTCGCCGAACAGGTTGTTGAGAATGTTCGGAATCTTGAACGCGGCCGTGAACGCGTCGGCGGCGAGGCTCGCGCCAAGGAAGTGCGCCATCAGCATCTGTCGTGCGAGGCCGAACACGCGCGACAGCAGGATTCCCGTCGCGACGATGGTGGCTGCACCGCCGGAGCGGCGGGGAGGTGTCGGTGGAGGCACGCTCGCGTCGCTCGTCGAACCGCGAGCCGTCGCGGTCATACGCGCGCGGCGGTCGCGACCGACGGGGCGGCGAGCGTCGGGGAGTCGCCGATCAACCCGCGCGCGTGGGCGCGGGCAGCGGCGAGCATGTCGTCGAGAAGCGCGGGGCCGTACTTGGCGAGCAACGGCACGAACGCCAGCCGGCGCTCCTGTCGAATGCCGCCCGGGAAGAGCGACCCGCGCACGACGGCGATGTCGCGCATCAGCGCCGCCTCGCGGCGCTTCACTCCGGCGAGCACCCGCCGCTCGAGCCGCTCGATGCGATGCTCGATGCCGCGCCGCGCCCCATCGAGCGCGCGCGCCGACAGCAGGTCGCCGTCGGCCGTCCGCAACGCCTCGATCGCGCGAGCCAGGTCGGCGCGCAGGAGGTGAATGGCCCGGTCTACGCCCGGAGCGACGTGTTGGCGCGCGATCCGAGTCTCGGCCGCGTGCGGGTCGACGAGGTCCTCGGCCGAGAGCCCGAGCTCGTCGAGGCACTTCCGAATGCGCGGCTCGATGATCGTGGTCGACCAGCGCGGCGCGACGCGCGGGACGGCGGTGCGCAGCGACTCGGCGACCGCGCTCACCTGCGCAAAGTACGCGATCTCGCCCGGTCCGCCGATGTACGTGGCGGTCGGCAGGATCGCGCGCTCGACCACCGGACGCAGCAGAACCGTCGGAGAAAGGTGCGCTTTCGTCAAAGCGATCGAAGCGTGCGCCTCGGACGTGCCTGACGACGCCGCCTCGCGAATGGGCAGCCGTCGCTTCGTGCCGTTCTCCGTGATCGACACGAGCGACAGCCCAGCCACCTCTTCCACCTGCGGGTGGAAGCCGGCGGCACGAATCGCCTCCGACCGCGCGTGGACGGCGAGCGCGAGCGACTCCGCCGAATGCGCGGCCTGCACGAGGATGCCGCGAGCCCGCGAAATCACCGCGTCATGCGACGCGTCCAGTACCGCGATCTCGAGCGGCTCGAGCAACTCGCGCAACACGTCGACGTACGCGCCGCCGATGGTGTTTCCCTCGCGAGAGTAGGCGCGGACCGCCGTCTCGAGGTACGACGAGTGCGGCGCCGATCCCGACGCCGCGCGAAGGTGCTGCGCCAGCGGTCGAATCGCGTCGTCGAGCGGCGCCAGCGCCATCGGTGTGCCGACCGGAGGCTTGTGCGTGAGGCGGAGCTCGTCGGCGCCGGCGTCGGTGGCCACCCACACGCCGGCAGTTTCCGCGAAGTCGGCGTCGTCGGTCGCGGCCCAGAACACTGGAGCAACTGGAATCCCGGTCACGTCGCGAAGAACGTCGGCGATCGCGCGCGCGGTGATCGCCTTGGCGAGCGTCATGATCGGACCGCCGAAGAGGCCCGGCTGCTGCCCCGTCGTGACGACGATGCCCTTTCCGTTCGCGCTCTGCGCCAAGCGCTGCGCCGCGGCGCCACTCGCGGCAAACGCCGGCGAGAGCGCGTCGAGCCAATCGGAGCCGACGTCGCCGGCGACTTCGCGCGCGTGGGACCGCCACCCGCGGGCGTCGCGCGGCAGCGCCGGATACCAGTCCGGCACGCGCCCGGCGCGCGCCGCGACCGAGAGCGGGGACCCGCCGAGCGACTCGGTTCGAACCTCGGGGCGATTCATGCGTGCGTGCGCGCCCGAGCTACTTGTGATAGGGCTCGCGACGGACAATCGTCCCCGCGCGGTACAACTGTTCCGCGAGAACGAGACGAGCCAGCTCGTGCGGCAACGTCCACGGCGCGAGCGAGAGCGTCGACGACACCCGGCTCTTGAGCGACTCGCCGAGCCCGAACGCGCCGCCGATCACGAAGGCCACGTCCACCGCGCGCTCGCGGGCTTCCTGCAGCCACTCGGCGAAGCGCTCCGACGTGAACGATCGGCCGCTCACGTCGCATGCGACCACCTGCGCGGCCGGCGGAATGGCGACGAGCAGACGCTTGGCTTCGGCGTCGCGCGCGCGGCTCCCCGACAAGTCGGCGGCCGATTCCTGGCGCACCTCGCGAACGTCGAGCGGCCAGTAACGCGCGGCGCGGGCCTCATACTCCCGAATCGCTCCCGCGAGGTTGGTGTCGCGCGGTTTGCCGACCACGGCCACGACGACACGCATCGACCGGAGCGTCGCACATCAGCGGAGCGCCCACTGGCGACGACACGACCGGCACGCCGCCGACCCCTTACGCATAAATGCCGCGCAGCCGGTGCACCGTGGCCACGCGGCTGATCGAAAGCATGTACGCCGCCGTGCGCATGTTGACCTTGTGCTGCTTGGACAAGTGCAGCACGTCGGCGAAGCTTCGACACATGATGTCGTGCAGCCGCTCGTTGACGGTGTCTTCCGTCCAGAAGTAGCCGCCGCGGTCCTGTACCCACTCGAAGTACGAGACCGTGACGCCGCCGGCGTTGGCGAGGATGTCGGGAATCACGAAGATCCCTTTCTCGTCGAGGATCGAGTCGGCGCTCGCCGTCGTCGGTCCGTTCGCCCCCTCGCAGATGATCTTGGCGCGGACCTTCGCCGCGTTCTTGCTCGTGATCACGTTCTCCAGCGCGGCCGGCAGGAGCACGTCGACGTCGGAAAGCAGCAGCTCGTCGTTCGAGATTTGGTCGCCGCCGTCGAAGCCATCGAGCGACCGCACGCGCTTCACGTGCTTGATCGCCGCCTCGATGTCGATGCCGTTCTGGTTGAAGTAGCCGCCCGTGCGGTCGCTGATCGCGACGATCTTGCAGCCTTCGCGGCTGAGTAGGTCGGCAGCGACCGAGCCGACGTTGCCGAATCCCTGGACGGCGACCGTCGTCCCCTGGATCGGCATGCCGAGGTGCTTGAGCGCTTCGCGCGTGACGATCATGCAGCCGCGGCCCGTCGCTTCGCGGCGGCCGAGCGATCCGCCCATCTCGATCGGCTTCCCCGTGACGACCGCAGTGACCGTATGGCGCATGTGCATCGAGTACGTGTCCATCACCCACGCCATCACGCGCTCGTTCGTGTTCACGTCGGGCGCGGGCACGTCGGAGTCGGGGCCGAGCGTGTTGATGATGCCCGCGGTATAGCGCCGCGTGAGGCGCTCGAGCTCGCCGGCGCTCATCTTCAACGGGTCGCAGACGACGCCGCCCTTCGAGCCGCCGAACGGAAGATTCACCACCGCGCACTTCCACGTCATCCACGCAGCGAGTGCTTTGACCTCCTCGAGCGTGACGTTCAGGTCGAACCGGATACCGCCCTTGGCCGGCCCGCGCGACGTGTTGTACAGGACGCGGTGCCCGATGAATACCTCGACCTCCCCGTTGTCCATCATCACGGGGACGGAGATCGTGATCTGCTTTTCGGGGTGACGAAGGACTTTGTAGAGGCCCGGTTCCAGATCGAGGAGGTCGGCGGCGCGGTCGAACCGCGACATCATGGCCTCGAATGGGTTTTCTTCGTTGAGAAACCGGTCTTTGTCCGGTCGAACGATTCTGTCGGTGGGGAGTCGGAGGTCGGTGACCATGTGGAAGCAAACAGGCCGGCGTCAGCCGGCGATCTGAGAGGGCGTTCGGGGGGTTCGCGTGCGCACGACACCGTCGAGCACGGAGTCCAGACCGCCGACGCCGCGCTCAACCTGTACATCTTGAGAAACATACCACAACGGCGGTCCAAGGCGAGGCCAGCGCGCGCCGAGCTTGACCGCGTCCTTGAGCGTGCACAACACCATGTCGACGTGCTTGAGATCGCGCGCGACCTCGGCGACTTCACGATCGGTGAACGTGTGATGGTCGGGGAAAAGACGCGCATCCACTTTCGCGTTGAGGCGCGGGCCCAGCGCGCTCACTTGCGTCACGAAGGCCGCCGGGTCGCCGATCGAAACGACGACGCCGACGCGAACGCCGGCGAGCGACGAGAGCGGGCGCGTCTCACTGCGATCGATCGTGTTCACGAGGTCGAGCGGAACGATTCGCACCGACACGCGCGGCACCATCGACGCGACGGTCGCCAGACGATCGTGGACGCGGTCGACGGCGTCGTCGCACGACGCCTTGCATGTCACGACGACGAGCGTCGCGCGCCGAATCGCGTGCAGCGGCTCGCGCCAGGGACCGGCCGGCAGGAGTCGCGTGTCACCCCCCGCCCACTGGTCGGCGCTCACGAGCACGATGTCGACGTCGCGCGCGATGCCGCGATGCTGGAATCCGTCATCGAGCACGGCGACGTCGGCACCGTCGGTGGCGGCACGTTCCACCGCGGCGAGCCGGTCGGCGCCGACGATCACCGGGATCGAGCGGTTGAGCGACCGGTGCACCAGCGGCTCGTCGTCGCCATAGCCGCGCAAAACGATCGCCGGGCGCGCGCCGCGCGCCGACAGCCCGCGCGCGATCCACGCGGCGACAGGCGTCTTGCCCGTGCCCCCGACGGTCAGGTTGCCGACACTCACGACGGAGATCGGCGCGCGGTGGGCGCGAAGCCAGCCGATGTCGTAGAGCGCGTCGCGCGTGCCGACCACACCACCGTAGAGAAGCGACGCCGGCGTCAGCAGCGTGCGCGCGAACGCCGACGCGTAGTCCTTGCCGTACCAGAGCTGCTCGACCGCGCGCGGATCAGCCATGCGCCGCTCGCTCCGCCGCCGCCATCGTTTCGGCGACGCGATCGACGGACTCCGCCGCCTCGCGCGCTTCGGCCGCGGTCACGTACAACGGATCGCTGTACGCGATCGTGATGCGGCTGAACGGCTTCGGAATCTCGAAACGGTCCCACGTCGACAAGCGCCATGGCGAGTGAGCGTGCATGAGCGCCGCGATCACCGGCGCTCCGGCGCGGTGCGCCACGATGGCGACTCCGGGCGCGACGGTGCGCGCGGGGCCCCGCGGCCCGTCGGGCGTGAGCGCCAGATCGCCGCCCTGCTCGATGACGCGCGACGCCTCGAGTAGCGCGCGCGCCGCGTTGCGCGACGTCGAGCCGCGCACCGTGCGAAACCCCAGGCGCTCGGCGATGCGGGCAATGATCTCCCCGTCGCCGTGCTCGCTGATCAGCACCGTGACTCCCTCACCACGATGATGATACAGGAGCGGGAGGAGATGGCCATGCCAGAGCGAGAATACGATCGGCTGCTTGGCCGCCCGGCGCTCGTGCACGGGCTCGTCGTTCCGAACCCGGATCCGCCACGTCGCTCCGAGAGCGCGCACGAGCCAGGTTCCGACGCGCGCCAAGCGAGCGATCCGTCGCTCCGCGCGCGCGTCGGCCGCGACGCGAGGCGCGTCAGTGGCCATCGCGGCCTCCCCCCGCTCGGCGAGCGCGAGCGCCATGTCGGCCACGCGGCCCGCCGCGCCGGGCTGCCCCAGCGACGCCCGAACGCGTGCGAGTCCCTCGATCATCGCGCGTCGCTCGGGGCTGCCGCGGTCGAGGAGCGGCATCAGCGCGTCGGCGACCGCCGACGGCTGAAACGCGTCCTGCACGAACTCCGGCGCGACTCGCGTGCCGGCCACGACGTTCACGAGACCGATATTCGAGATCTTCACCAGCCGCCTGGCGGCGGCATACGTGAGGCGGCTGGTTCGATACGCGACGGCGAGCGGGCAGCCGGCGACCGCGGCCTCGAGCGTGGTCGTGCCGCTCTTGCAGAGCGCGGCGTCCGCGGCGCGCAGAATCGTGAACGACGCCGATCGCACCGTCGGAAACGGACATCGCCGCGAGTCGAGCTCCACGTGCGGCGCCGCGCTGACGATGACCCGCACCGACGGGTCGCGGCGCTGCAGCTCGCGCGCCGTCTCGACGAACCCGTCGAGGTGACGGCGGATCTCCTGCGCGCGGCTGCCTGGGAAGAGCGCGAGCACGCGGGCGTCGTCGGCGAGCCCCAGGCTTCGCCGAGCGTCGCATCGATCGGGGAGTTGGTCGAGGCGGTCGAGCAAGCGGATGTCCCACGAACGTCGCGTCGATGTGGTGCGCGCGCAGCAGCGGCTCTTCGAATGGCAGAATCGCCGCCGCCTTCGTCACGGTCTTGGCGAGGCGCGCGAGCCGGTCGGCGCCCCACGCCCACACCTGCGGCGTGACGTAGTACAGCACCGGCACTCCGGCCGCGGCCGCCGCGTCGGCGACCTTCATGTTGAACGTCGGGTAGTCGATCAGAACGACGAGCGCCACGTTGCCGCCCTTGATTCGGCGCTCGAGGTTTCGCAGCAGCGCCCAATGCCTCGGCACGTGCTGGAGCACCTCGATGAACCCCATCACCGCGAGCTGCTCGACGTGCTCGATGAGCTCCACGCCGGCGGCGCGCATCTCGTCGCCGCCGATGCCGACGGCGTGGAAGCGTCCGGTCGCGCCGCGCGCCGCGAGCTCGCGCATCACGCGCGCCGCGTGCAAATCGCCGGAAACTTCTCCGGCGACGAACAGAATCTCACGCACGAACGCCTGCCGCGCCGGCCAGCGCGTCGCTCGCCATCACCCGCGGCGGCAGGCCGCCAAGACGGGCGCCCGCTCGCTCGATGTCGTGGACGATCGAAAGCGCGACGGCGAGCGCCTCGCGGCCGTCGTCGCCCGTGACCGGCGGGGGCCCGTCGCCGCCCACCGCTCGCACGAAAGCCTCAAGCTCGAGCCGCAGCGGCTCGCCGTCCGGCGCGTCGATCGCGATGCGCTCGACGTACGACTCGATCGCCTGCGCCCCGCGCGCGTCGCGGACGAGCGCCGCGAGATCCACGTCGCGCCGAAGACGGTAGATCTCGCCGGTCCCGGCCGCGAGGTCGAGCGACAGATATCCGCTCTGTTGGAAGATCCGCAGCTTGCGCATGCGTTCGCGCGACACGCGGCTCGCCGTGATGTTCGCCACGGCGCCCGAATCGAAGGTGAGGCGGGCATTGGCGATGTCCACGAACGGCGTCAGCACGGGCACGCCCACCGCCGCCACCGAGGCCACACCCCCACCGACAAAAGTTCGCACCAGATCGATGTCGTGGATCATCAGATCGAGCACGACGGCCACGTCGGACCCGCGCGGATTGAACGGCGCCAGCCGGTCGCTCTCGATGAACCGCGGCGACTCGACGTACGGCAACGCGCCCCGCACCGCGCGGTTGAATCGTTCGATGTGCCCGGTTTGAATCACCGCCCCGGTGCGCTTGGCGATCGCCAGCAGCGCGTCCGCTTCGTCGAGGGTCGCCGCGATCGGCTTCTCGACGAGCACGTGCAAGCCCCGCTCGAGCGCCGGCGCGGCGACCGCGAAGTGCGCGGGTGTCGGCACCGCGATCGTGACCGCCTGGACGTCGTCCAGCAGCGCGTCCAACGACGTGAACGCCTTCACGCCCAGCTCCGACGCGACCGTCGCCGACCGCGCCGAATCCGAGTCGTGAAATCCGACGAGCGTCGCGCCCGGAACGTCGCGCAGGATTCGCGTGTGATGAAAGCCGAGCGCTCCCGCGCCGACGACTCCGACCCGAATCGTCATCCCACCACCGATCCGCGATCGCTGCGCTCGAAGAACGCGAGGAACTCCGTGATCTCCGGATACGGGTGAAGCTCGGCCGCCGCGCGCTCGCGCGCCTGCGTGAGATTCAGCCCCGACTTGAAGAACAGCCGGTAGGCGCGCTTGAGCTCTCGGCGCACCTCTTCCGGAATCCCGTTTCGCTCGAGACCTACGCTATTGAGGCCGTACAGCTTGATCGGGTTGCCCACCGCCTTCACGTACGGCGGAACGTCCTTCGCCACGCGCGAGCATCCGCCGATGAAGCAGTAGCCGCCGATCGTCGCGAATTGGTGCACGGCGACGAGGCCGCTCAGAATCGCCTTCGAATCGATCGTGACGTGCCCGGCCAACTGCGTGCCGTTCGAGATGATCACGCTGTCGCCGATGTGACAATCGTGCGCCAGGTGCACGTACGACATCAGGAAGCAGTGCTTCCCCACGGTCGTCTTGAACGACTGCGTCGTGCCGCGATTGATCGTGGTGTACTCGCGGATCACCGTGCCGTCGCCGATCTCCACCGTCGTCGGCTCGCCCTTGTACTTGAGATCCTGCGGCTCGCCGCCCAGCACCGTGCCCACGCCGACCTTCACGTCGCGGCCGAGGCAAACGTTGCGCTCGAGGACGGCGCGCGTCGCGATCACGGAGCCGGGGCCGATCGTGCAGTTCTCTCCCACGATCGCGAACGGGCCGATCTCCACGTCGTCGGCGACGACGGCGGTCGGATGCACGATCGCGCTCGGATGAATCAAAGCGCTCATTTGTCGCGCACCACGGCGCCCATCTCGGCCTCGCAGACGATCTTGACCATCCACCTTCGCGACACCGGACATCTTGCACATCATTCCGCGAACCTGGAGCACCTCGAGCTCGAACCGCAGCTGGTCGCCGGGCTTCACCGGACGCCGAAACTTCACGTTGTTGAGCGACGTGAAATACACGACCTTCGACGACGGATCCGGCACCGACCCCATGAGCAGCATCCCGCCGACCTGCGCCATCGCTTCGATGATCAGCACGCCGGGCATGATCGGATGACCCGGGAAGTGTCCCTGAAAGAACGGCTCGTTGATCGTGACGTTCTTGAGACCGACCACCCGCTTTTCGTCCATCTCGAGGATCCGGTCCACGAGCAGAAAGGGATATCGGTGCGCCAGCGCCTTCATGATGTCTTCGATTTCGATCACGGTCTTTTCCCTCGCGGCGTGCTGCATCGCCCGAACCAGTTGAACCGTCCCGCGGTGACTCGGCTTGACGGCCGTGACTCGCGCCCGTACTCGCATTCCGGCGAGGGCGAGATCCCCCAGACAATCCAGCGTCTTGTGTCGCACGAACTCGTCGGGCCAGCGCAGCGGAGAGCCCCCTCCCAGAACCGCCGTGTCGTCGAGCACGACCGCGTTCTCGAGCGACGCACCCTGAATGAGGCCCATCGACCGCAGCGCGTCCACCTCGCGCATGAACCCGAACGTCCGCGCCGGGCCGATCTCCGTGGCGAACGCGCCGCGCGCGTGGCGGTACGAGCAACGCTGCACACCGATCATCGGATGCGGAAAGTCGATCGTCACGTCCAGCTCGAGCTCGCGCGACGGCGTCACCTCGTAGCGCGACTCGCCGTCGGCGAACGTCATCGGCTTGCGCAGCACCAGGTACTGTACTTCGCCCGGTTGCTCCAGGACACCGGCCGAAACGAGAGCGTCGACGAACGGTGCCGCGCTGCCGTCCATGATCGGCGGCTCAGGGCCGTCCAACCGAATCTCGACGTCGTCGAGTCCGCAGCCCGCGACGGCCGCGAGCACGTGCTCCACCGTGTGCACGGACACGGGATCGTTCCCGAGCTGCGTGTGCCGTTCGGTGAGCAGCGCGTGCTCGGCGAGCGCCGGGATCGTCGGCGCCCCTTCGAGATCAATCCGCCTGAAGGTGATGCCGGCGCCGCTCGGCGCCGGATGAAATTGCAGACAGCACGGCTCCCCCAGGTGCAGCCCGACCCCGTCGAGCGACACCGGGTGAGCAATCGTGCGACGATTCATTTTGTATCGGGTGTGGAATCGAGCAGGCGCTCGATGCGGCGAATGAGGCTGGGAAGCTTGAACAACGCAGCCTGGGCCCGCAGCGCCTCCTTGTGGGGGCGCGCCGGATAGCCGGACCACGTTTCACCGGCAGGAATATCGCCAAATACACCGGCTTGCGCAGCAAGGCGAGCCGCCGCGCCGATCGTATGGTGCCCGGATACACCCACCTGCCCGAGGAGCATCGCGCCGTCCTCCACACGCGCCGACCCGGCGATCCCCACTTGCGCCATGATGAGGCACAGCTTTCCGATGCGGACGTTGTGGGCGATCTGCACGAGGTTGTCGATCTTCGTCCCCGCCCCGATGACCGTGTCGTCGATGCTGCCGCGGTCGATCGTCGAGTTCGCGCCGATTTCGACGTCGTCCTCGATCAGGCATCGCCCGACGTGCGGGATCTTGAGGTGCGCCCCGCCCTTCTGAACGTAGCCGAATCCGTCGGAGCCGATTCGCGCCCCCGCGTGGATGATCACCCGCCGGCCGATCAGCGATCCGGCGTAGATCGTGACCGCGGGATAGAGGCGAGAGTCGTCGCCGACCTCCACTCCTTCGCCGATCACCGAGTGCGCGCTCACGACCACGTTGTCGCCCAGCGTGGCGCGATCGCCGATGATCGCGTACGGCCCGATCGAGACGTTGCGCCCCAGCCGCGCTCCGCGCCCGATGATCGCCGTTTGATGCACGCCCGCTGCCGCCTCCGCCGGGCGATGAAACCGCGGCAGCAGCGAGAGCAGCGCTTCCTGCGGCTGGTCCACCACTACGCGGCTCGCCTGCCCGGGCGTCTCCGCCAAGGCGGGCGACACGAGCACCACGCCGGCGCGCGACGCGCTGAACGCCGCGGCGTACTTGGCCGCGCCGAGAAAGCTCAGATCCGTGGGAGACGCGCGGTCCAACGGCGCCACGCCGCGGATGGTCGTCGCCGGATCGCCGATCAGCCGGCCGCCGACCGCCTCCGCAATAGCCGCGGCGGTGAGGACGACACCGCCCTCACCGCCGCTGATCGTGCTCGAAGACGTCGTCGCGTCGTCCGTCACCGCGTGGGCGGCCTCGGCTTCGTCACACCGGCCGGCGCGGCCGGCGCGCCGCCCTTGGCCGCGGGAATCACTGGAGCCTTCGTGGCCCGCAAGCGCGAGATCGCCTTGTCGGTGATGTCCAGATTCTTGTCCGCCGACACGATCGGGGTCTGCCCCGGATCGTTCATGAGGATCATCGAGTAGTTGCCTTCTTCGCGCAGATCGTCGAGCACCTTCTTCACCATGTCGGTGATCGGCGCCAGCACTTCCTGCTTGCGCTGGTCGTACTGCTGCTGGAACTGCGTGTTCTTGGTCTGGAGGTCCTGCGTGAGCGCCTGCAGCGCCTTCGTCTCCTTGTCCTTGTCGGCCGCCGTCATCGTCGGCTCGTCCTTCTGGAACTTCGCCATCCGCGCGTTGACGGAATCCCGGAGCTTCGCCAACTGCGCCTCGAACGCGTTGCCTTCACGCGTGAGAATGGCCGTCGCGGAATCGCGCCCGGGGGCCGCCTCCATGAGAGCCGACGTGTTGACGTAAGCGATCTTCATCGGCCCCTGCGCGCGGCCGACCGCGACGAGGCCGACAGTGGGGATGAGCGCGATCAAGGTCGCGCGCACGATCGAGTGCATTCGTAAACTCACTTTTTAGAAGATGTTGCCGAACTTGAAGTGCACCTGCCAACCCGGTGCCGGTTGACCCAGCGCATTGGTCTTGTCGAAGCCGTATCCTAAATCGACCCCGAGAGGACCCAGCGGCGTCACCAGCGACGCGCCGAAACCGGCGCCGCGGAACAACTGCGTCGGGTCGAAGTCGCGGGGACGCTGCCACAGGTTGCCGGCGTCGTAGAACGTGTCGAAGTAGAGCTGCTGGTTCATGCGGATTCCCAGCTCCGCCGTCGCCCGGAAGAAGGCGTTGCCGAACGACGTCCGCTGCGCCTGGAGCTGATCCGCGTTCGGTATGTATCCGAATGGCGTGATCGAGAACTCGGGATAGCCGCGCAGAGGCTCGCCGTACTGCACGCCGCCCATCGTGAACGACTGGGAGACGAAGAACGGCCCCGGGTCTCCGAACACCGCGCCGGCCTTGGCCGTCAGCCCCAGGACCACCTGCGCCGGCTCGGCGCCGATCGCTTTCCCGAGCGTCGCGATCGGGGTGTACCCGTGCATCTCCGTCGTGAGGCGCTGGAAGCTGGCCGTTCCGCCAAGCGGACCGCCGTTGAGCTGCAGCGACACGTTCTCGTGGACGCCGGCCACGGGGAACGGCATTCCCAGCCGCGTGTCGTGGTCGAGCTGCGTGCCGAGCGTCGACCGGAAGCAGCCGTTGCATTGGATCGTCGAGACCAGCCCGTCTCCGCCGTACTTCACCTTCTCGCCACCATAGCTCAGGTAAAGGCGCGTCCTCTGCGAATTGGATAGCGGGAAGCCGAATTGCAGCTGGCCGCCCGTCGTGACCGACTGGCCGATGTCGCGGATGATGAAGCGCGACTGCTGGTGATACGCCGAAATCGTCCCCGATATGTTCGACTGCTTGATGCGCGGATCGCTGTAGCTCATCGAGAAGTCTTTGATGTACTGCCCGAACTGCCACTGGAGCGAGCCGCGCTTGCACTCGCCAAACAGGTTCGGCTGATCGAATCCGATGAATCCGCCGAGGCCCGTGCCCTGACCCACCGACGCGCCGAAGTTCACGTTTCCGGTGCGCTTCTCTTTCACGTGGAAGATCAGGTCGATGTCGCCCTTGTCGTTGATCGGCCGCGTCTCGGGCACGGGCATGTCCTGCTCGAAGAACCCGAGGTTGGCGATGTTTCGATAGCTGTCGATGAAACGCTGCTTGTTGAACACGTCGCCGGGCACGACGAACAACTGGTCACGAATGCACGTTTCGGTCGTGACGTCGTTGCCGAGGATGTCCACGCGGTTGATGATCGCCGGCGAGCGCTCGTCGATCTCCCAGCGCAGATCGACCGTCGGGACGGAATCGGGTCCGACTTTGCGGCGCTCGACGACCGGCGCGATGCTCGCGTAGATGTAGCCCTGGTCCTCGTAGGCGTCGCGGACGTGGTCCGTCGCGGCGTCCCACGCCGACTGGTCGAAGACGCCTTTGGGAGCCCCGCCCCGGCCCAGTATGCCCTTCGCTACCTGTCCCATCGTCTTGCTTCGATCTCCGAAGGGATAGAACAGCGCGATCTGGTCGCTCGAGAACACTTTCGCGCCATTGACTTCGAAACTGCCAATCCGGTACTGGGGGCCTTCCTGGACCGTCAGGCGAACCAGCGCCTTCCCCTCCTTCCGGTCGACGATGAGGGTGTCCTTCACGACCTGCATGTCGATGTAGCCGTGCGACGCGTACAGCTGCGGGATCGACTTTGAGATGTCCTCGTTGAACTTGTCCTGGTCGAACTCACCCTTTTTCCACCAGAAGAAGCCCTCGGGGCTGGTGCTCATCACGCCCACGATCTGCTTCGTGGTAAGCGCCTTGTTCCCCTCGACCTGAACGCCCGAGATCGCCAGCCGGCGTCCCTCGTCGATCCGAAAAACGAGCGTGGTCGCGGCGCCGTCCTTGACGGTGTCCACGACCACTTTGGCGAGGAAATAACCCTCTGATTGGTAGAGCGAGTCGATTCGGGCGACGTCCTTCGCCACCTGCGCCGGGTTGATCGGTTTTCCGATCAAAATGTCCACGCGGTCTTTCACCGACGACGCAGACACCTTTTCAGCCCCGACGACCGAGACCTCGCTGAGGATCCGGCGCTCCGTGAGGTTGAAGATCAGGACGGTCTTGCCGCCGATGGTATCGCAGGCGGCCGTCCCGTTCGCCTCGAAGTTGTTGGTGGCGTAGAGGTTCTTGAGGGCCTGGGTGACGATCCGCCCGCTGATCGTCGACTTGGGAGTGATCCCGATGTCCGACCTGACATCGCCCTCCGGAATGCGGGATAGGCCGCGAAACGCGACGCTGTCGGGGGTCGCACAAGGTCCTGTCGCGGCACTCGCAGCGGCTGACGATGGCTGTTGAGCGCGGACGGCCGGGAGGGCCGCGACCACGCCGATCAAGCTGGCTAGTAGGCGCGCAGGTCGCATAATCCCGCAATATACACAAAAAGCACCCGGTCAGGTCCCGCAAAACGCGGGCTCCGACCGGGTGCAAAGCTTCGAAATCTTTACGCTTGTGTCGAGCCGGTCAGTACGCGGAAATCGAGGTGCTCGCCATCCGCCGCCGCGTCGACCTCCAGCTCGTCCCCGCGCGAGAACTCGCCCATCAGAATCTTTTCGGACAGCGGGTCCTCGATGAACTTCTGGATCGCCCGCTTCAACGGCCGCGCGCCATACTGCTCGTCGTAGCCGTGCTTCACCAGGAAGTCGGTCGCCGACTCGGTGAGGCGGAGGCTGAGATCCTCCTCCGATAGCCGGCGGCGAATGTCCTTGAGCAGCACGCCGACGATCGACGCGATGTGCTCGCGGCTGAGCGGGTGGAAGACGATGACGTCGTCGAGGCGGTTCAGGAACTCCGGGTTGAACACGATCTTCAACTCGTCCCGGACCTTTTCTGCACGCCGCTCCCAGTTCGCCTTGTCGTCGCCCGACGTGAAGCCAAGCGCCTTGGTTTTGCTGAGGTCGCGCGCGCCCACGTTCGACGTCATGATCACGACCGTGTTCTTGAAGTCGATCACACGGCCGTAGTTGTCGGTCAGGTGACCCTCGTCGAGAACCTGTAGCAGGATGTTGAACACGTCGGGGTGCGCCTTCTCGATTTCATCGAGGAGGATCACGCTGTACGGCTTGCGACGCACGGCCTTCGTGAGCGTGCCCGAATCCTCATAACCGACGTAGCCCGGGGGCGCGCCGATGAGCCGCGACACGGAGAACTTCTCCATGTACTCGCTCATGTCGACGCGGATGAGCGCGCCCTCGTCGGCGAACAAGAACTTCGCCAGCGAGCGCGCCAACTCGGTCTTGCCCACACCCGTCGGCCCCGAGAATACGAAGCTGCCGATCGGTCGGCGCGGATCCTTGAGCCCCGCACGGCTGCGACGAATCGCCTTCGAGATCGCCTTGATCGCCTCGTCCTGGCCGATCACGGTCTCGTGCAGCTCCTCTTCCATGCGCAGCAGACGCGCCGTCTCCGCTTCCTGAAGACGCGTCACCGGAATGCCGGTCCACCGGCTGACGATGAACGCGATCTCCTCTTCGCCGAGCACGGGACGGTGCGACTGGCGCCGCGCTTCCCACTCGGCTTGCTTCTGCTTGATACCACCCTGGATCTCGCGCTCCTTGTCGCGCAGCGACGCGGCGCGCTCGAAGTTCTGGTCGCGAACGGCGGTTTCCTTCTCCGTGTTCACCTTCTCGAGATCGGCCTTGAGCGCGGCGACTTCCGGCGGCGGTGCTTGTGCCGCGAGCCGCGCCCGCGCGCCCGCTTCGTCGATCACGTCGATCGCCTTGTCGGGCAGGAACCGGTCGGTGATGTAGCGCTCGGACAGCTTGGACGCCGAGACGAGCGTGACGTCCGGGATCGTGACTTTGTGGTGGTCTTCGTACTTCTTGCGCAGGCCGCGCAGGATCTCCACGGTCTCGTCGACCGAAGGCGGATCCACGATCACGGTCTGGAAGCGACGCTCGAGCGCGCCGTCCTTCTCGATGTATTTGCGATACTCGTTGAGCGTCGACGCGCCGACGCACTGCAACTCTCCGCGCGCCAATGCAGGCTTCAACATATTGGACGCGTCGATCGCGCCTTCGGCGGCGCCCGCGCCGACGAGCGTATGCAGCTCGTCGATGAACAGGATGATCTGCTTGTTCTGCGCGATCTCGTTCATCACGGCCTTGAGGCGTTCCTCGAACTGGCCGCGATACTTGGTGCCCGCGATGACGGCCGCCATGTCGAGCGACAGCACGCGGTGGTCGCGGAGCGACTCCGGGCACTCGCCGTTGGCGATGAGCTGCGCGAGCCCCTCGACGATCGCCGTCTTGCCGACGCCGGGTTCGCCGATGAGGACCGGGTTGTTCTTCTTGCGGCGCGTGAGCACTTCCATCACGCGCTGGATTTCCTTGGCGCGCCCGATCGTCGGATCGAGCTGCCCTTCGGCCGCGAGCTGGGTCAGATCGCGGCAGAAATGGTCGAGTGCCGGCGTCTTGGACTTCTTCTCGCCCTTGGGCGGAGTCGCCGCCGGCGCGGCGCCGGCCGGCTGCTGGCCGCCTCCCTGGGGCATCTCCGTGCCGAGGATGCGCAGTGTCTCGGCGCGGGCGGCGTCTAGATTGACGCCCGCGTCGGTCAACACCTGCGCCGCAATCCCCTTTTCCTCACGGAGAAGCCCAAGCAGGAGATGCTCGGTACCGACGTAGCTGTGATTGAGGTCGCGCGCTTCGGCCATCGCCAATTCGAGGACCTTCTTGGCGCGCGACGTATAGGGAAGGTCGGGACCAGTAGTCTGCCCGGCTTTGCCCTTCTTGACCGTCTCTTCGATCTTCTGCTGGATGTCGTCCAGCTCGACGCTGAGGTTCTGGAGCACCTGTGCGGCGACTCCTTCACCCTCGCGAATCAGTCCGAGCAGAATGTGCTCGGTGCCCACGTATTCGTGGTGCAGTCGCGCAGCTTCCTCGCGAGCCATCGCGAGGACCTTGCGTACGCGTTCGGTGAAGTTGTAGCCGTTCATTCTCCCCTCACATCCCGGTGACCGTCATGGTCACCCAACAGAGCCCGTTTCCTCTTCGAGCGCGCGACGCACGTAGCGCGCTCGCGCCAAATTGGTCTCGCTTTCCGTCAGCGCCCGGCCACCACCGCCTTCTGCGTACGCCAGGTGCGCGGCCTGCGAAAAGATCAGGAGCTTGTTGAGGGTATATACACTTAGCGAGGAGATCAGTTTCAGCCCGACGGCCAGCCGAACGCCGCTGAGGTAATTCATCGCCTCGTCGAACGTGAGGCTGCGAGCGTATCGAAGCGTGCCGTATGCGCGCCAAAGCTTGTCCTCGATAATATAACCCGCGTCTCGGAGCAGAACACGGCGAGCTTCCGCCTCTCGTTCGACGACGTGCCCGACGACGCGCAACAGTTGGTCGAGCAGCTCCTCCTCGGAACGCCCCAACGTGGTCTGGTTGGAGATCTGGAAGAAGTTGCCTACGACCTCGCTTCCCTCCCCATACAGTCCGCGGTAGGTCAGCCCCATCTGCTGCAGGCTGTTGAGCACCTTGGCGATCTCCTTGGTGAGAACGAGACCGGGCAGGTGAATGAGGACAGAGCCCCGGAGGCCGGTACCCACGTTCGTCGGACATGCGGTCAGGAACCCGAATTCCCCGTGATACGAGTACGGCACGCGTGAGCCCAGCTCGCGATCCAGCTTGTCGATCGCGGCGTACGCCTCCTGTAATGCAAATCCCGAGCGCAGAGCTTGCAGCCGGAGATGGTCCTCCTCGTTCACCATGACGCCGAGGCCGTCGGCCAAAAAGACCGCTGCCCCCGTCCTCAGCGGATGCGGCGGCTCCAACCCCGCGAGCTCCTTGCTCACCAGGTGGCGTTCGTGCAACAGGGATCGGGCCGTCGACCCCAGCTCGTCAAGCCGGTACATGACCGAGTCGGCCATCGCGGGGATCGACGTCACCGCCTCGCGCACCTGCGACAGCACCCGCAACCGCTCCCCGTCGCGCGCGCGTCCCGTGAACGCATAGCCCTCGACGTTTCGCGCGAGGCGAATGCGCGTCGAGAGCACGATGTCCGAGTGCTGCCCCGACGCGTCCAGCCAACCGACGCCGCCGTCCGGCAGCAGCGAGAGATCCACCGTCATTCCATCACCCGAATCTTGTCGCGCAAATCCGCGGCGAGCTCGAACTGTTCGCTCTCGATCGCGCGGCGAAGCCGCTCACGAAGCTCGCCGATCGCGGCGACGCGCTCCAGCGCCTCGCCCATCGGCGGGCGATACGCGCGTCCCACGTGCCGGTGGTTCCCCTGCACGCGACGCAGCAGCTCGCGAATTGCCGCCTCGAAATTGGTGTAACAGCGCGCGCACCCCCACCGGCCGGTCGTCCGAAAATCCGCCATGGTGGTGTTGCAAAACGGACACCGCGCCGATTCGCCCGATGTCAGCCCGGTCAGCGCGACCTGTTGCTGAACGTCGTGCAGGAACTCACCCAACGGGTGGTTGGGCGCCGCGGCCGGCGTCTCGACCCCCCGCTCCGCTGCGCACTTTTCGCAGAGATGCAGCTGGTGCACGGCGTTGTCCTCGATCGTCGTGAGGTGCACCGCCGCATCGCGCTCCTTACACACGTCGCACACCATCAGGGAACGACCTCCCGCACGTCGGTCGGCGAAAGATGCCCGTCCTCCAACAGCAGGGTGCGGTCGGCGCGCGCCGCCAGCGATCGGTTGTGCGTCGCGATCACCATCGCGATCTCCAGATCGCGCGACAGCTCGACGAATAGATCGTGCAACCGCTCGCTCGTCGTATGGTCGAGGTTGCCCGACGGCTCGTCCGCCAGCACGACGGCCGGATCGATCGCCAGCGCGCGCGCGACCGCGCTGCGCTGTTGCTCGCCGCCCGACAGCTCAGACGGCCGGTGCTCCATTCGCGCGCCGAGTCCGACGCGCTCGAGCAGCTCGGCGGCGCGACGATGCGCGCGCTCCTCGTCCCATCCGGCGATGCGAAGGGGCATCGCGACATTCTCCAACGCCGTAAACTCCCGCAACAGGTGATGAAACTGAAACACGAACCCGATTGACCGGTTCCGAAGCGCCGACACCTCGAGATCCCGCTTGCCGGCGAGCCGCCGACGGGCTCGCCGCTCGCGAAACCGCCGCACACCGGAAGTGGAACCGTCGCGGTCGGATGAAACGTCACTCCCGGACCGCGCGCGCGAGCCGGGCAGTCGAATGCCGTTGATGAACACCTCGCCCCGCGTCGGCTCGTCCAGCGCGCCGAGCAGATGCAGCAGGGTGCTTTTCCCCGCGCCGCTCGCGCCGACGACGGCCAGCATCTCGCCGCGGGCGACCTCGAGATTCACGCCGTCGAGCACGGTGATCGTCCCGCCGTCGCCGCCGCGGTATTCCTTCCCCAGTTCTACAGCCTGGAGCACCATCATTCGTGTCGGATCGCCTCGACGGGATACAAGCGGGCCGCTTGCAACGCGGGATAGACCGTCGCCAGCGCGGCAACCGCTAGGCTCGCGACGACGATGAGCGTCACGTCGAGCGGCTGGGTCGCGACGGGCAGATGATCGATGAAATATATGGTCGGGTCGAGAGCGATGAGCTTGTTGCGGCCGATGATGATCGCCGCGGCCAACCCGACCACGAGGCCCGCGCCGGTCCCGACCACGCCGATCACGAGCCCCTGAGCGAAGAACAACCGGCGGATCGACCGCCCCGGCATCCCCATCGCGCGCAGGATGCCGATCTCCCGCGTCTTGTCGGTCACGACCATCACGAGCGTGCTGATGATGTTGAACGCGGCCACCAGCACGATGAGCAACAGGATCACCGTCATCCCGAGCTTCTCGAGCTTGAGCGCGCTGAACAACTGATTGTTCTGCTGGTGCCAATCGAGCACGCGCAACGGGCCGAGGCTGTCGGCCAGCTGCTGGCCGATCTCCGGAGCGACCCACCGCGTCGGCGTCCTGACCTCGATCCCGGTCACCGCCGTCCCCAGCTGCGCCAGCTGCTGCGCCGTCTCGAGCGACACGACGACATACGAATTGTCATATTCGTACATCCCCGTGTCGAAGATGCCCGTCACCTCGAGCCGCATCGATTTCGCCGGCGGATATCCGGTGACCGGGTCGATCTTGTTCTGGTCGATGCTCAGCAGCGTGATCGAGTCGATGCCGGGCGTGACATTGAGCTTCTCCGCCAGCTTCGACCCGAGGACGGCGCCTCGGTGCTGCCCGTCGAGCGTCTCGAATTTGAAGTTGCCGGCCGTCGCCCGCTGGCGGATCGTCGTCACTTGCGGCACGCCCGGTCCGTCGGGCGGCAACCCCTCGACGAACACCCCTTCCAGATACTTGTGATGACCGGCGAGAATGAGCGCCTGCGTGTGCACGAACGGACCCGCCTCGACCACGCCTTTTTGCCGCCGCACTTTCGCCAGCACGCCCTTCCAGTCGTTCATCACCAGGTCTTCGCCGAACGTCATGACGCGAATGTCCGGACTGCCGATCAGGATCTTCTCCCGCAGATCGGTCTGCAGCCCGTCCATCACGCCGATGATGACGATGAGCGCGCTCACGGCCACCGCCACGCCGAGGATCGCAATCGTGCTGATGAGCGACAACAGGCGGGATCCCCGCCGGCTGCGCATGTAGCGCCACGCGATCGAGATCTCGAGACGAGTCATCATGACAGGAGTACCGGCATCACTCGGGCCGCAGCGTAGGAAAGAGGATCACGTCGCGGATGTTGGGCGTGTTCGTGAGATACATGAACAACCGGTCCACGCCGATCCCGACTCCGCCCATCGGTGGCATCCCGTACTCCATCGCCCGCAGGTAGTCCTCGTCCACGCCGACGGCTTCCTCGTCGCCGGCGGCGCGCAGTGCCGCCTGCGCCTCCAGGCGGCGCCGCTGGTCGATCGGATCGTTCAACTCGCTGAACGCGTTCGCCATCTCGCGCCCGCGCGCGAACAACTCGAACCGCTCCGTGAGCGCGGGGTTGCCGCGCTTCGGTTTCGCCAGCGGCGAGAGCTCGACCGGATAATCGACTACGAACGTCGGCGACACGATTTTCGATTCCACCAGGGTCTGGAACATCTCGTCGAGCACTTTCGGCCGGCTCATGGACTCCACCTTCTGTACGCCGGCACGCCGCGCCGCGTTCCGAAGTTCCTCGTCGCCGAGCGCCGTGGCGTCGGCGCCCAGCGCGCGGTTGAGCGACGGGAACCATTCGACGCGAGGAAACGGCGGGTTCAGCTCGGGCACCGGCTCGGTGCCGTGCTCCACCGCGCCCTCCGTTGTCGGCGGCGACCAGACCGACTTGACCGCGGCCGCCGCCCGCGTCACGAGCGTCTCGACGCGCGACATCATTCCCGTATAGTCGGCGTACGCTTCGTAGAACTCGAGCATCGTGAACTCCGGATTGTGAGTCCGGTCGATCCCCTCGTTCCGGAAGTCGTGCCCGATCTCGTAAACCCGGTCGAACCCGCCCACGACCAGCCGCTTGAGATACAGCTCGTCGGCGATCCGCAGGTAGAGCGGCATCTCGAGCGTGTTGTGGTGCGTCGTGAACGGCCGCGCCAGCGCGCCGCCGTACAACGGCTGCAGCACGGGCGTCTCGACCTCGAGATAGTTCCACTCATCGAGCACGCGCCTGAACTCGGCCACCATCCTCGAGCGTGCGCGAAAGAGCGCTCGCACTTCGGGGTGCACGGCGAGATCGGCGTACCGCTGGCGATAGCGCTGTTCCGCGTCCGCGAAGCCGGAATGCCGCACCTTCACGCCGTCGACCTCTTCCTCTTTTCCGAAAGGCAACGGGCGCAGCGATTTCGCGAGAAGACAGACCTCGGTCACGCGCACGGTTACCTCACCGGTGCGCGTGCGAAAGAGCGGCCCCGTCACGCCGACGACGTCACCGATGTCGAACAGCTCGAGCGTCGAGTAGATCTCGTCGCCCAACGCGTCCTTCTTGAAGTAGAGCTGGATGCGCCCGCTCTCGTCGGCGAGGTGCGCGAACGTCGTCTTCCCGTGCGCGCGCCACGCCACGATCCGCCCCGCTACACGGACGACGTCGCCCTCGCTCTCCCCCCCTGATCCGCCGGGTGCAGGCGCACCGCGTCGGCCGCGGCGTGCGTGCGGTCGAATGCGTACGCGAACGGCTGCACGCCGCGCGCGACGAGCGCGTCGAGCTTCTCGCGTCGCGCGCGACGGACGAAGTTCGCTTCGTCGCTCACGCGCCCCCCCCGTTCCCTCCGCGCGGCGCACCTGACGAAGTCAGGTACGCTTCGATGAACGGATCGATGTCCCCATCCATGATGCGCTGCACGTCGGGGATCTTCAGCTCGGTGCGGTGATCGTTCACCATCGTGTACGGCTGGAAGACGTAGCTGCGAATCTGGTTGCCGAAGCTCACGTCCGATTTCGTCGCGTCGAGCTCCGCTTTCTTCTTCGCCTGGCGCTCGGCCTCGAGCTGATAGAGTCGGTTCTTCAGCATCTTCATCGCCGTGCCTTTGTTCTTGTGCTGCGAGCGCTCCTGCTGCGACGACACGACGATTCCCGACGGGATGTGCGTGAGACGGACCGCGGAACTCGTCTTGTTCACGTGCTGTCCGCCCGCGCCCGACGCGCGGAAGACGTCCATCCTGATGTCCTCGTCGCGGATCTCGATGTTGATCTCTTCGTTGACGACCGGATACACGAACACCGACGCGAAGCTCGTGTGCCGCCGCGCCTGCGCGTCGAACGGAGAGATGCGCACGAGCCGGTGGACGCCGATCTCTGCCTTCAGAAACCCGAAGGCGTATGGACCTTTGATCTCGAGCACGGCGCCCTTGATGCCCGCCTCTTCGCCGTCGCTCATATCGAGGATTTCGATGGCGTAGCCTTTTCGCTCGGCCCAGCGCGTGTACATCCGCATGAGCATCGACGCCCAGTCCTGCGCCTCGGTTCCGCCTGCGCCCGCGCTGATCTCGAGCTGCGCGTCGCGGTGATCGTCGGGTCCGGCGAGAAGCGAGCGAAGGCGGAATGCCTCGATCTCGGGCCCCAGCGCCGCCACGTCGCGATCGAGCTCGGAGGCCATTTCGGCGTCCGGCTCCGACTGCAGCATCCCCTCGAGCTCACGCGCGCTCTCGATCCGGGCGCAAATCGAGTCGAACGGCTCGACCCATACTTTGACGGACTTTATCTGTTGCACCGCGGCCTGTGCCGCCTGCTGGTCGTTCCAGAACCCCGGCGCCGCCATGCGCTCCTCGAGCGAGCGAAGCACCTCGCGCTTTGCGTCGAGGTCAAAGGTACCTCCGCAGCTCCGCCAATCGCTCGGCGTATTGCCGCAGCTGGCGTGCTCGCTCGCTTTCCGCCATCGGTCGTTCTCCCGGGTATGAGACGAGCCGTCCCGCGGTCGCGACGGACGGCTCGCACGTGATCCCCCCCCTCACACCTTGTCAACCTAGCGCCACCTCCCGGTCGGCGCAGGTCCGGCGCCTCAGAAGATCCGCTGTCCTCCGGCGAGAATGTCGTTCAGTGCGTCTTGGAAGTGCGTCGTCGATTCGGCGAAGTCGCGGCCGACCTGCTCGACGTACTCTTCCTGAGACTTCTTGATCTCGTCGCGAAAAAGCTCGCGCAGCGTTCCGTCGCGAAGGCCTTCGTCGCGCCGCTGCGGGAAGTACGTCACCAGATCGGACACGAGCGCGCGCGCCAGGCGCCGCGCCTTCGCGTTCGGGTCGTTGGCGAGAAACGGGTTGATCGGCGCGCGCGTCGGCGTAGACGGCGACCCAGTGGCCGTCGCGCTGGGCGGCGGCGCTGAGGGTGACACGGGTCGGGCCGGGGCGATCGGCGTCGCGGGTCGCGGCGGGGTGCTCTGCGCGGGTCTCACCGCAGGACGCGGCGCGCCACCCGGCGCGATCGACGGAGGCACGGGCATCGCGCCGGACGGCCGAGGCGCCAGAGGCGGACGCTGAGCGCCCGCGGGCCCGGCGAATGGCGGCTGAGCCGGACGTGGTACCGATGATGCCGGCGGTGTCGTCGGCCCCCCCGCCCGCGCCGCGAAGACCACCGGCCGCGAGGAAGGCACCGACGGAATCGCCGCGGACGCGGCCGGCGCGGCGGGAGGCGCCGGCGGCGCCTGGCTTGCTGCCGGTCGTTGCGCTGGGGAGGCGGACGTCGCCGGCCGCGAAGCCGGCGTTGGAAACGGTATCGCCGCGGCCGGTGTCGACGCCGCCGCCGGAGTCGCGATCGCGGGGCGAGGTGGCGGCGTTGGCGTGGGAGCCAGCCGCGGCGCGGTCGGAGAAGTAGATGCCGGTGCCGGCGTCGGCACTGAACTCGGCGCGAGGATAGGCGCCGGAGCGCCAAGCGACATGGGTGTCGCCGTCGGCGAGGGCGCGAACTCTTCCTCGATCGGAGCGCCCGCCCCGACGATGATGACGCCGCCGCACACGGAACAGCGCGCGCGGACGCCGCCCGACGGCACCTTCGCCGGATCGACGCGGAACACCGAGTTGCATTCCGGACACGAAACGTTCACTTGACCTTTTTTCCTCCACTTTCGGATCGAGCGCTTCCTTCCGCCTCTCCCCCTCCACTGCCCGCGACGCCGCCGTGCGACAGCGAGCGCTCCGGCTCTCCGGGGCGCTCGGTCACGGCGTCGGTGCGGCGGTCGATCGAATACACTGAACCGGGCAACGTCTTCGCGTAGCTCTTCATCTCGGTCGCCAGCGCGCTCACTTGCGCCGCGTGACCGAACCGGCGCCGTTCGTTGGTCACCACCCCGATCGAGACCGTCATCAATGGTACGCGGTGAAGCTGGCCTCGGCGATCCTTGCCGAAGAAGTAGCCTGCCCGCCGGTCCTGCTCGGAGTACTGGTACGGAATGAGAGTATCGAAGATCGAAACGATCTCCTCGCACACGGCGTTCACGTCCGGAAGCGGCACGATGAAAATGAAATCGTCGCCGCCGATGTGACCGACGAATCCCTGCTCGTGACAGTGACCCTTCACCACGTCGTGGAGGATCTGCGCGAGAATCCTGATGACGCGATCCCCTTCGTGGTAAGAGTATCGGTCGTTGAACTCCTTGAAGTGATCGAGGTCGGCGTAGCAGGCGGCGAACAGGGCGCCCGAGTCGAGGCGGCGAGCGATGTCTCCTTCGATTTCCACCGCGCCGGGGAGGCGTGTGGATGGATGCACGTACAAGTCCCGGTCCGACCGTCGCAGAACGGCCGCCAGCCGCACGGAGACCTCGTTCGGCGAAATACCGTCGCGAATGACTTCGTCGGCGCCGGCCTCGAACGCGGCCCGGAAAATCGAGGTGTCGTCCGCGACGAGCACGACGGCTGGCACGATGCCCGTATACGAGTCCGACTTGAGCCGACGCAGCGCGTCGAGAATTCGCGGCGTGGCGACGCGCGCGTCGAATACCACCACGCGCGGACGGCTTCGGAGGGCGATCGACATGAGCGCGTCGACGTCGGTGAGCGCGACGATGGGAACGTCCAGCACCGCGAGCCACCGGTCGATGGACTCGAGCGGTGCGGCGCCTTCGCCGGAGAACAGGATCGCGCTAACGGTTGCCACTCTGTTGCGTCGTCGGCGGGTTGGAGCGGCGTGAAGAAGCGCGCCCGTCGCAGGCGCGAACTCGGATCAAATCAAACGAAGACGCGCGGACAGTTCCAGCACCCGCCCGCGATTCAGCGCCGTCATCCGGATGACACCGGTCACCAGCGCACGCTCGCACTGAACGACGCGCCCGGGCGTCCTTCCCCCCGGTTTCAGGACGAATCTGCAACCGGAACGTCGCGAACGCGTCGACCATGCTCAGCACGTGGTTCGCGGCGATGAAGAGAAGATCCTGGACCGCGGCGTGCGCCGCGTCGTTGCGCTTGTCGGTCGTCCGGATGAACTGGTCGTACTGGAGCTGCGCGTTCCGCCACGACCATTGGAAGTTCGGCTTGATCGCCTGGGTCTGGTACGCGGCGAGCGCGGCGTTCGTCGTCGCGTTCGTCGCCAGCAGCTGCTGCCACAGGTGGCCGTTGTAGGTCAGCGTGTCGGTCTCGGGAGCCACCGATCCGTTGTTGCTCATGGAATAGACACCACTCTCGAGAAAGTCTCGCATGTTCTCGTAGTAGGTCCAGCCGCCGTCGGGCGGCGCGGTCGAGAAGTGAGACCGCGCGACCGTGCGCGCGATCGCCTTGAACGCCGCCTCTTGCTGCGACTGCTCGTGCCAGCTCTTGCTGAGCCGCCACCAGCCGACCAGTTCCGCCGCGGTGTAGACGATGAAGCGTTGGTTGCCGAGGGCGAGCTGTCCGCTTCCCGGAACGATGGCCGACGCGATCGGCGCGAGACGCCGGAGACCGACGTCCGACATGACCGGCGCGGTGCGCCGGACCGAATCGACTCGAAACGTCAGCGTCGAGTCGGGCGCCGGGCGGTCGGCCCGCGTCACGCCGGCGGGCGCTCCCCCGGCGACGCCCTGCGCGCGACCGGGCACCGCGAAGCGCGCGGTGATCCCGAGCGCGAGCGACGACATCGCGGCGATCCGCCAGACGGTCCGCATCGGGGTCAATAGAGATATCTCAACGCGACGTACGTGGGCGTCACGCCGGACTGTTGGCTGACGTCGTTCAGCATGCGCGCGAAGTCGATGTGCAGCTTCCCCGTCGAGATCCCCGCGCCGAACGTGAGCCCCGATCCCGTCGGGCCATTCGCGACGTAGCCTCCGCGCAGCTGATACCGTTCCATGAACGATACCTCACCGCCGAGGTTGAGCCCCGGCGTGCCGGCGTCCGAAAGTCGCCACACAAGATCGGCGGCAGCGCGCACCCGCACGTCCTTCGGCAACTGCGCCAACTTCGGCGCGGCGGCGAAGCCCAGATACAGCCGGCCGGGGAGCGCGTCCGCCTGGGGCGTGTCGTTCACCTGCAGCTTGAAGCCGACGTTCCGAACCGCGGCGCCGACAGTGAAGACGGAGTCGTCGGTCACCAGATACTGGGCCCCGAGATCCAGCGCGCCCGTTTGCGGCGATGGCGTATTGCCGATCGTGAATGAGCAATCGCCCGTGCACGGGAAGCCGATTCGCAGGAGCTTCGCGGTCAGGCCGAGCGCGAACCGGTCGCCGAACGGCGCCGCGAAGGTAGCGGCGAGGATCGTCCCCGTCTGCGCGAATTTGCCGGTCAGCTGCTGCGTCGAGTCGGCGGCGTCCTGCTCGCCGTAGTTCAGGTAGCGGAGGCTGAGTCCCACCGCTCCCACGCGCGGCACGCCGTAGATGACCGAGACTCCGAGATCGGCGCCCGTTTGCGTCGCGAGCGTCTGAGTGATCTGCATCGACGCTTCGCGCGGACCGCGCGCGATCAAGGCGGGATTCCACCAGAGCGCGTCGGAGCCCACGGCCAGCGCGGTTCCCGCCTGACCCATTCCCACCGTACGCGCGCCGATCGGGAGCAGAAAGTCCAAACCACCCTGCGCTCCATTCCCGCTCTGCGCGCGCGCGGAGCGGGGGAAGGCCATGGCGGCGACGACCAACGACACCCACAAGAGGCGGCCGCGGCGGAACGACAGCCGACGACGCGCGGAGACCAACTTCGTCAGAACGGCGTCGCCTCGTCGATGAGCATGACTGGAATCCCGTCGCGCACGGCGTAACGCAGCCGGCACTTGTGACAGACGAGCACCGATTCGGTCTCGACGAATTCGAGATCGCCCTTGCACTTCGGGCAGACGAGAATGGCGAGCAGTTGCTCGGGTGGACGCGTTGTCATGGGGATCTGTCCTCGGGAATCGTGTAACCAAGACGCGCGAGCGCGCTCGGATTGCGTCGCCAGTTCGGTAGGACCTTGACCCACAGGTCGAGGTAAACGGGCGACCCCACGAGCGTCTCGATCTTGCGGCGGGCGTCGCGCCCAATGTCGCGAATCCGCCGGCCCCCCGAGCCGATGAGGATGCGCTTTTGACTGTCGCGCTCGACATGGAGGACCGCTCGAATGTACACCGGCGTTTGCGATTCTCGGAACTCCTCGATGACGCACGCCACGCCGTATGGCAACTCTTCGTCGAGCTGCTCGAACGCGGTCTCACGGACCAGCTCGGCTGCAAAGAATCTCACCGTCTGGGTGCTGAGCTCGTCTTCCGGGTAGAGAAAAGGGCTCTCGGGAAGAAGCGACGCAAGGCGAGCGACGAGCGCGTCGATGCCCTCTCCGGTAACGGCGCTGACGAGGGCAGCGTCGGGCATGCGGTCCGCCAGAGCCGTGCGGTCGGACGAGCGGAGGAGATCGAGCTTGTTCATCGCCAGCACGATCGGCGCCCGCGGCGGGTGGTCGAGACCGGCCACCGAGGCGAGGGGCTCCGGCTCTCCGGCCGTGGCATCGACGAGGTAGAGGATGATGTCGGCGTCGCGCAGCGCGGCGAGCGCCGTCGCGCGCATGGAACGCTGGAGCGCGTAGCGCGGATCGAGGAGGCCCGGAGTGTCCAGGAGCACGATCTGCGCATCGGCAGTGGAGTGGATGCCGACAATGCGGTCGCGCGTGGACTGCGGTTTGGGACTCACGATCGCGAGCTTTTCGCCGACGATGCGATTGAGCAGCGTCGACTTGCCCGCGTTGGGTTTTCCGGCGACGGTGACGATTCCCGCTCGAGGCACAGAAGGTAGGAAGAAGGCGCTGGACGGCGGGACGGCTCGACGGCGATCCGGTCGATCGGTTGTCACGGCCGTCAAGCCGTCGAGCGTTAGTCTGGATAAACAAATGCCTCAGCCGAAAGGCTGAGGCATTTGAAGGTCAGCGACCGGGTGGTCGGAGACCAGGGGGTGCCGGCGACGGCCTACTCTCCCGCGCTCTCGCGAGCGGAGTACCATCGGCGCTGTAGGGCTTAACGATCGTGTTCGGAATGGGAACGAGTGTGGCCCCTACGCTCTAGTCGCCAGCGAAATCGGTTGTCAAAAGCACGACAAATAAAGAAGAAAGGAATGACGACGGAGGATTTGGTAGATGGTATTTATGGATCTTCAATCAAGATCGTACGTTCTGCTTGCAGGTGCTTGGTCCCCAGTGGCGGAAAGCCATTGGGAGTAGTCAAGCCACACGGGCGATTAGGACCGCTGCGCTTGGAACCCGTTGCGGGGCGTCCACGTGCGGCCTATCGACGGGGTAGTCTTCCCCGGCCCTTTAGGAGGCTCAAGGCCTCGGGAGAGTTCATCTTGGGGCGTGCTTCCCACTTAGATGCTTTCAGCGGTTATCACAGCCGACCATCGCTACCCGGCGTTGCCCTTGGCAGGACAGCCGGGACACGAGCGGGTCGTCCGACTCGGTCCTCTCGTACTAGAGTCCGCTCCCCTCAACTCTCCAACGCCCACGACGGATACAGACCGAACTGTCTCACGACGTTCTGAACCCAGCTCATGTACCACTTTAACCGGCGAACAGCCGGACCCTTGGGACCTTCTCCAGCCCCAGGATGTGATAAGCCGACATCGAGGTGCCAAACCGCATCGTCGATGTGAACTCTCGGATGCGATAAGCCTGTTATCCCCAGCGTACCTTTTATCCGTTGCGCGATAGCCGCTCCACACCGGGCTACCGGATCACTACGGCCCACTTTCGTGGCGGCTCGATCCGTCGATCTCACCGTCAGGCTGGCTTTTGCCGTTACACTCTATAGGCGCGAGTACCGTCCGCGCTGAGCCAACCTTGCGCGCGCCTCCGTTACTGTTTCGGAGGCGACCGCCCCAGTCAAACTGCCTACCTGCCACGGTCCTGGAAGGGGTTTTCCCTTCTCAGTGAGGGCGTCGCACGACGCAGGGTGGTATTTCACTGTTCCCTCCCCTCGAGCTAGCGCCCGAGGTTCAACGGGTCCCACCTATGCTACACAGCGATGTGCAACGTCCAATGACAAGCTGCAGTAAAGGTGCATGGGGTCTTTTTGTCCTGTCGCGGGGACTCGGAATCCTCACCGAGACTGCAATTTCGCCGAGCACGTGGTCGAGACAGTGCCCAAGTCGTTACGCCATTCGTGCAGGTCGGAACTTACCCGACAAGGAATTTCGCTACCTTAGGACCGTTATAGTTACGGCCGCCGTTTACCGGGGCTTCGGCTCAAGGCTTCGCCTTGCGGCTAACCTCTCCCCTTAACCTTCCGGCACCGGGCAGGCGTCAGTGTGTATACGGCGCCTTGTGCGGCTTGGCACACACCTGTGTTTTTGCTAAACAGTCGCTTGGGCCGATTATCTGCGACTCGAGAAAGCTTCACTGTTCATGTCACCTTCTCGAGCATCCCTTCTTCCGAAGTTACGGGATCATTATGCCGAGTTCCTTGACCACGTTTCACTCGTTCACCTGAGGCTGCTCGCCTCACCCACCTGTGTCGGTTTCCGGTACGGACGTCGCACCGCTCCCCACAGAGCTTTTCTCGCCTGTCGACTCCACGAGAATTGCGCTTGCCTTGCGGCGAAGCACTTTCGGTACGGTCTCGGCCATTTTTGAGGTGGCCTACACCATTCGACGGTCAATCCACAAGACCGATCTCGCTTTGTTCCAGTGTCCCTCTGTGGTTCATCACGGTACGGCGGGACGGGAATTTCAACCCGTTGTCCATCGGCTACGCCTCTGGGGCCTCACCTTAGGATCCGCCTCACCCTGCGCTGATTGCCATGGCGCAGGAACCCTTGGGTTTCCGGTGTCTGGGGTTTTCACCCAGATTTGCGCGTACTCATTCCGGCATCCTCACTTCTGGTCGCTCCAGGACAACGTTTGCCACGGTCCCTTCACAGCTTCCAGAACGCTCCCCTACCCCTGCTGCTTACGCAACAAGGCCAAGCTTCGGCGGGCCGCTTAATCCCGACCATTCTCGGCGCATCCACGCTGGACGAGTGAGCTATTACGCACTCTTTAAAGGAATGGCTGCTTCTAAGCCAACCTCCTCGTTGTCACGGCACGGACACATCCTTCGCTATACTGAGCGGCCACTTCGGGGCCTTAGCTGTGGCTCTGGGTTCTTTCCCTCTCGCCGTTGGACATTATCGCTCAACGACTGCCTCCCGAGGTCCATTAGACAGGTATTCGGAGTTTGGTTGGGGTTGGTAGGCCGCTCTGGCCCCCGCGCCCATCCAGTCGCTCTACCCCCTGCTAACAATTCTCGAGGCTCTACCTCAATAGATTTCGGGGAGAACCAGCTATCTCCAGGCTTGATTGGCCTTTCACCCCTACCCACAAGTCATCCGAGCGGTTTTCAACCCACACCGGTTCGGGCCTCCACTGGGTGTTACCCCAGCTTCACCCTGCTCATGGGTAGATCGCCCTGGCTTCGGGTCTGCACCGCGGTACTTCAAGCGCCGTCTTTGCACGACTCGCTTTCGCTATGGCTCCGCCGGCAACCGGCTTAGCCTCGCACCGCAGTAGCAACTCGCCGGATCATAATGCAAAAGGCACGCAGTCAGGAGACATCACGGCCGAAGCCGCGAGCTCCCTCCTACCGCTTGTAGGCATGTGGTTTCAGGATCTCTTTCACTCCCCGCACAGGGGTGCTTTTCACCTGTCCCTCACGGTACTCGTCCACTATCGGTCACACGGGAGTCTTTAGCCTTGGAGGGTGGTCCCCCCAGATTCACGCCCGGACTCTCGTACCGGGCGTTACTCAGGAACTCCACCGCCTGCGACACATAGCCTTTGCCTACCGGGCTTTCACCGTCTCTGGCGCCCTATTCCATGGGACTTCGGCTGGCGTCGTCGCAAGGTTCTGTGGGTCCTACAACCCCGTCCCCACAAGGAGGACGGTTTAGGCTTGGCCCCGTTCGCTCGCCGCTACTAAGGGCATCTCAATTGATTTCTCTTCCTCGAGGTACTGAGATGTTTCAGTTCCCTCGGTTCGCTCTCGCTTTCGCGAGTGATCGGGCTCGCGCCCGACCGGGTTTCCCCATTCGGCCATCCAGGGATCAATGCGTGTGTGCCGCTCCCCCTGGCTTATCGCAGCTTACCACGGCCTTCATCGCCTCCGTGTGCCCAGGCATTCCCCACATGCCTTCATTCGCTTGACTACAAAGCTGATATTGTAGCAAGCAGATTACGCGCGATCTTTTCAGATCAATTTACGAGTGACAATCATTTCTAAAAAACGAAATAGAGAGTCTCTCTTCAGATTCACAAATCCGCGATCTACCAAATCCATCCGTTGTCAAACAGCGTCGACGCTCGCGACCTCGCAAGGCCGGGCGTCTAAGCGAAAATCAAACGTGGGAAGAGAGATGTACGAGACGAGCGACTTACGGACTCTTTCAGTCACACGGATACGCCGAAGCGCACCGGGACCTACTCGACAGTTCCGTTAAGGAGGTGATCCAGCCGCAGGTTCCCCTACGGCTACCTTGTTACGACTTCGCCCCAGTCACTGCGCTCGCCTTCGGCCGCTTAGTCCTTTGCAGGTTCTGACACGGACTTCGGGCGCTCACAGCTTCCATGGCGTGACGGGCGGTGTGTACAAGGCCCGGGAACGTATTCACCGTGGCGTAGCTGATCCACGATTACTAGCGATTCCAGCTTCATGGAGGCGAGTTGCAGCCTCCAATCCGCACTGAGGACGGCTTTAAGGGATTGGCTTGCCATCGCTGGCTCGCAACCCACTGTACCGGCCATTGTAGCACGTGTGTAGCCCTAGACGTAAGGACCATGATGACTTGACGTCGTCCCCACCTTCCTCCGGTTTGGCACCGGCAGTCTTCCCAGAGTCCTCAGCATAACCTGTTAGCAACTGGGAACGGGGGTTGCGCTCGTTGCGGGACTTAACCCAACATCTCACGACACGAGCTGACGACAGCCATGCAGCACCTGTGCACGAGTCCCGAAGGAGGGCTCTGGTCTCTCAGAGCTTTCCCGTGCATGTCAAGCCTAGGTAAGGTTCTTCGCGTTGCGTCGAATTAAACCACATGCTCCACCGCTTGTGCGGGCCCCCGTCAATTCCTTTGAGTTTCAGCCTTGCGGCCGTACTCCCCAGGCGGGGCACTTAATGCGTTAGCGCCGGCACTCAGGGGGTCGCTCCCCCAAGCACCTAGTGCCCATCGTTTACGGCGTGGACTACCAGGGTATCTAATCCTGTTTGCTCCCCACGCTGTCGCGCATCAGTGTCAGTTGTGGCCCAGCCAACCGCCTTCGCCACCGGTGTTCTTCCGGATCTCTACGCATTCCACCGCTACACCCGGAATTCCATTGGCCTCTACCACACTCGAGCACGGGAGTATCGCCGGCCGATTCAGGGTTGAGCCCTGAACTTTCACCGACGACTACCCGCGCCACCTACGCGCCCTTTACGCCCAGTGATTCCGGACAACGCTCGCACCCTCCGTATTACCGCGGCTGCTGGCACGGAGTTAGCCGGTGCTTCCTCACCCGGTACCGTCAGTCCCCTCGAAAGGGGATGTTCGTCCCGGGCAACAGTGGTTTACACCCCGAAGGGCGTCCTCCCACACGCGGCGTCGCTGCGTCAGCCTTTCGGCCATTGCGCAAGATTCCCCACTGCTGCCTCCCGTAGGAGTCTGGGCCGTTTCTCAGTCCCAATGTGGCTGGCCATCCTCTCAGACCAGCTACCCGTCATCGCCTTGGTGGGCCGTTACCCCGCCAACTAGCTGATAGGCCGCGAGCTCCTCGATTTCCCCCGGAGGTTTCCTCGTCGAGAGACTCCTCTCAACGAGCGTATGCGGTATTACCCGGCCGTTGGGCCGGCTATCCCCCAGAAATCGGCAGATTGCTCACGTGTTACGCACCCGTTCGCCGGTTGCCCTTGCGGGCCCCCGTGACTTGCATGTGTTAAGCACGCCGCCAGCGTTCGTCCTGAGCCAGGATCAAACTCTCCACAAGAGTATTTGACTAGCTCGTTCAGACTCCGCTGTCTCACGCTGTCGCTTTCGCTTGAGCGAAGACAGCGCGTCCGAATCACGAAATGTTCAGGTTGAACTCTCCCCGCGCGCCCCGAACGAGCACGCGGATCAGCGAGTTCGCCTCGCACATCCGTTCTTCCCACGTTCGATTATCAATCAGCGATTGCAATAAACCTGTCGCAAACCGCGACAGCCTTTAATTGTATCCGCGCGTAACGCTTGCGTCAAGCGCGAATGCAGAATTTTTCGAGGGTTTCCTACCCGCCGTTTCGCTCTCCCGGCGCCACTCGCACACTGTCCTGACGGACTCGTGCGACGCGTTCTCCCAGGTTCTCGGCGGGCCTTGATTCTACCTACGGATCACCGCCGAAACAACCCCTATTTCAGAGGCCTTCCGCGCGCGTCCCTGACGTTCTCGAGCATCCCTCCGCGGCGACCATCAGAGCTTCGTACAACGCTCGAACTCGCCGCGCAACACGCTCGCCAAAGAACCCCGCATTACCACCGAGGTTCCGTCTCGCCTGCTCACACAACAACGGCCGGCCATTCATCGACCGACCGCAATGGGCCGTGTAGGAATCGAACCTACAACCTAGCGATTAAGAGTCGCTTGCTCTGCCAATTGAGCTAACGGCCCTTTCCAGGGCTCTCTCGCGTACGCAATCGTTCAGCGGGTCGTGTGGCGCGCCAGGAGGGAGTCGAACCCCCGACCCACAGCTTAGAAGGCTGTTGCTCTATCCACCTGAGCTACTGGCGCTTCTCACCAATGGTGCCACGCGATCGTACCGCTCCCGCCATCCCTCATCCCCGCAGGTCGGGGCGCCCGGATTTGAACCGGGGACCTCCTGCTCCCAAAGCAGGCGCGATACCAGGCTACGCTACGCCCCGCGAGCCTCACAATGTACCGACGCCAGAAGGCGGAATCAACTGTGACGCACTGACTTCCGCGCCAGCTCGGGACGCTCGGCGATTGCGCCGAGCAACGAACTGAACGCGCGCGCCCGGTGGCTGATCGTCTCCTTCTCCTCCCGGCTTGCCTCACCGAACGTGCGTCCGCCAAGCTCGTCGGCGCCGAAGTACGGGTCGTAGCCGAAGCCTTCGTCGCCGCGCGGCTCGTCGATGATTCGGCCATGCACCTCGCCCCGGCACACCACCTCTCCCTCTGAATCGATGTACGCCGCGGCGCACACGTAGTACGCCCGGCGATCCTCTATACCCGACGCGCGCAGCCGTTCGAGCAATAGCCGATTGTTCTCTTCGTCGAGAGCTCGCCCGGTCAGGTCGGGGCGGCCGCTCCAGCGCTTGCTCTTCACGCCAGGCAGGCCCCCCAGTGCCGGCACGACCAGGCCGGAGTCGTCCGCCGCCGTCGGCAGCCCCGTCTGCGCATGAAAGTGCCGCGCCTTGGCGAGGGCGTTCCCCTCGAAGCTGTCGAGCATCTCGAGCTCGTCCTCGACCCGCGACTCCACCACGCCAGCGGCGTCGAGCCCGAGCGCGTTGATGCCGCGTGCGGCGCACATCGGAAGCAGCTCGCGAAGCTTCCCCGTGCTGCGCGTGGCGAGAAGCAGCACGGCGTCCATGGGTCAGGCCGTGCCCGCCCCGGCGCCCGCGCCAGATCCTATGGGGTCGAGCTCGAGCGCGCGACGTTGCGCAGCGTCCAGCTCGCGCAGCCCTTTCACGGCCAGCTCGAGCAAGCGGTCCAACTCGGCGCGGTCGAAGGTGCCGTGCTCACCGGTCCCCTGCACCTCGACGAACCGTCCCTCGCTGCTCATCACCACATTCATGTCGACCGCGGCGCGAACGTCCTCCTCGTAGTCGAGGTCGAGGCGTGGCGTCGTGCCGATGACGCCGACGCTGACTGCCGCCACGCGCCGCTTGATCGGCGTGTGGCGAAGACGTCCGGTGCCGACCAGCCACGAGAAAGCGTCGCTCACCGCGACACACGCGCCGGTGATCGAAGCCGTGCGCGTACCGCCGTCGGCCAGGAGCACGTCGCAATCGAGTTTGATCGTGAACTCGCCGAATTGAAAGTCGTCGAGCATCGCGCGCACGCTCCGGCCGATCAGGCGTTGGATCTCCTGGGTGCGTCCGCCGACCTGCGATCGCTCGCGCGAGTTGCGCGTTCGCGTGGCGCGCGGCAGCATCGCGTATTCGGCCGTCATCCACCCTTCGCCGCTGCCGCGCTTCCATCCCGGAACACCGTCTTCCACCGAAGCGGTACAGAGCACACGCGTGGAGCCGAACGACACGAGACAGGAGCCTTCGGCGTATGGAGCCACGCCGCGCTCGAGGGTCACCGGACGCATCTCGTCGTCGCGCCGGGTCGTGCGAGTTGTCTGAACGTCAGGTGCCACGCAGTCGCTCGATCGTGGAGGTCGTCGAATGGCCCGGGGTGAGCGGCACCACGAGCACCTGGCCGCCCCATTCCCGCAGCTCGTCCGCGCCGACGATCGTCGCTTCCGTGTAGTCCCCGCCTTTCACGAGCACGTCCGGGCGCAGCGCGCGGATCAGCTCGAGCGGCGTGTCCTGATCGAAAACCACGACGGTGTCGACCATCGCCAGCGCGGCCAGAACATAACAGCGCGCCGCCTGGTCGCGCACGGGGCGCGACATTCCCTTGAGGCGCTGCACCGACGAATCGCTATTGACGCCGACGACGAGGAACTCACCGGCGCGGCGCGCGGCGAGAAGCACGTCGAGGTGGCCCGTGTGCAGAAGATCGAAGACGCCATTGGTGAAGACCACGCGTCCCCCGCCCTTCCCCATCCGCCCAGCCCGCCACTCTCGCGCGCGATCCCAGGTGAGGATCTTCTCACGCGGGTCGCCGGCTTCGCTCAAAGCGGGCCTTCGGCGCGGGGATGGAAATGGAGCTCGCGAACGTGGCCCGGCAGCTCGACCGGCTCGTCGTAGTACGACTCGATCGAGATGACGCCGCGCACGCGGCGTATGATGACGTGACCCGCGGCCTCCGGCAGACCGAGCGAATCGGCCGCGGCGCGCAACCGCGTCAGAATCGCGTCGTTCGTGCTGTGCCCGGCGAAACGCACTTCCTGCTGGACGTCGTCGCGGAACTGGTAGAAACGCCAGTACGCCTCACCCGCGCTCACGCCGAAGTACGCCACGGCGGCGATTGCGAGGAGGCCGAGCAAGCAGCCCATCGAGCTGGCGCCGCGCCGCGTCGTCACCAATTGCTTTGCACCCCGTCCACGATCTGCTGGACCAGTTTTGCGATCGCCTGCCGCCGTCCTTCCGGCTCGGCGCGCTCGTTGTAATCCGCTTCACCGCGGAGCGACTTGTTCGTGAAGAGCATGCGGCCGTTCGACTGATCGATGATGTCGACCTCGATCGTGATCTGGAGGTGTCGCCGCGCGGTGAGGGCCTGTTGCGGGTTGGCGCTGAAGCCCACGGGCACGTCCGCGTCGTAGGTCTGTATGACGCCTTTGACCAACGCGTCGGCGCGTTCCGCGGGCGCGTCGCGCACGCCGAGCTTGTGCTGCAACTCGTCGTGCATACGGTCGAAGAGCTCCTTGGACACGTCGGGCGAGGCGGTCTGATTGTCGAACGTCGAGATCGCCATCGTGTGGATGTTGGGCGGCAGCCCGCCACCGGCGAGGCTGTAGAAGCAGCCCGACAGGAGCAGGAGTGAGAGACTACCGATCGAACCGCCAAATCGCCGCATCGAACTCGCCACCGTCTTCCGATTTTGTAACCGTGAGCTGCACTGTCCGCCGCGCGCCTTCATTCCGATACTTGATGTGAGAGGGGTCACTACGATCGACCCACTCTGCTACACGGTCCCCCTGAACGCGTTCGACGCGAAACAGCGAGTCGCCGTGAAAGCTGAGCCGCCACGCGACCGGTCGCCCGATGTCGGCCCGAAGGGTCACGCCCTCAACACGGATGACGGTATCCGGGAGATTTGGCAACGCGACCCGGCCCAAAGCCGCCCAAAGCAGGGTTGACGACGGAATGAGGCCCTTTGGCGCGTCGCTGTTAGGGGGAGTTCTTAACGAGTCCCCGACCAGGACGACGAAGCCCGGCGCCGAATCCCCCGCCCAGGAAGAAGTCCAGCCGAGCACTGTCCGGAGACGGCGATGCGGGCCGAGCCCTCGCCGCGCGTCGCCATCTCGTACTGATTGACCTCCCAGTTGAACACAGATCCGGTGGTGTCCGCGTCCGATCGTCGCCCGCGGTAGCCGGCTCGTCGCCACGAGGTCACCCGTCAGCGGCGTGAGTCGAGGAGGGCGGCACGCGGCCATGCCAAGCAGAGCGGCGCACGCCAACACGCCGGCGCGTCGCGCATCTCGGGCGCGTCGAAGCATTCAGCGATTCTCCGGCGTCTTGCCGTGTGGGTGGGGGTGGGGTTGGGTGGGGTGGAACAACGCGCGCACCGTGGAAGGAATGGCGACGAGGCGTCCGTTCTTGTCGATCGACACGAGGGTGGTGCTCGCGCTCACGAGTCGCTCGTTGGTCTCCGCGTTGGTGATCACGTAGTCGAAGGTGATGCTTCGCGACCGAACGTCGGCCAGAGTCGTGCGTACCCGAACCAGGTCGTCGTAGCGCGCCGCGCCGTGGAACCGCGCCTCGAGGTCAGACACAGCAAGACCGACGCCTGATTTCTCAATGTCGGCGTAGCTCATTCCGCGCGCACGGATGAAGTCCGTTCGCCCGACCTCGCACCAGATCAGGTAGTTCGTGTGATAGACGACACCCATCTGGTCGGTTTCGGCGTAGCGCACGCGAAACTGGATGTCGTGCGGTGGCAGCGCCCCCCCCGGAGGGGTCACGACGCGGGGGGCCGCGGCATCGTTCGTCACGTGGCGAAGATCGTCGAGCATGGTTTGTTTGTAAAGCGAGCGCGACACAGGTAGAATTCGCGCGTGCTGAAGGCGCCTTGCTACGTCCTCTCCGACGCCCACCTGGGGTTCGCCGGCGCCGACGTCGAGCGCGCGGTCATCGCCTTTCTTCGCCACGTCGCCGGGCACGCCGGTTCGCTCATCGTGAACGGCGATCTCTTCGAATTCTGGTTCGAGTGGCGCACGGTGATTCCTCGCGGCGCGTTTCGCACCGTGGCCGCGCTCGGCGACGTTGTCGACGCGGGCGTACCGGTGCTCATGGTGGCCGGTAACCATGACTGTTGGGGGGGCGACGTGCTCCGCAACGACGTGGGCGTCGACTATCAGTTCGGTCCTCTGGTCGAGAACGTCGCGGGCTGGCGCACACACATCGAGCACGGCGACGGTCTCCGTCCTCGCGAGGACCGGCGGTACCGGGCGCTGCGTCGCGTTCTCCGAAACTCGTGGGCGATTCGGTCGTTCCGCTGGCTGCATCCGGACCTGGCGACGCGGCTCGCGTCAGGCAGCTCGAACGCGAGCCGCAACTACGCGGCGCGCGATCACGGGCGCGGCCTGCGCGTCGCCGCCGAGCGAGTCGCGGTCGCGCATCCGTCGATCGAGTTGGTGCTCTTCGGCCACTCGCACGTGCCGACGCTCGAGCGGCTGTCCGGCGGCGCGGCGTACGCCAACGCAGGCTCCTGGCTCGACGCGCCGACGTTTCTCCGCATCACTCCGGAAGAAATCGTGCTGCGCCGCTGGGAACCCGGCGCGCACGGATCAGCCGAGAGTGCGGATCTCGACGTTCTCCACCGCGCCGCCAAGAAACCGCTGCCCGACGCGTAGGAATTGATCCGGGTCGTCGGACGCGACAAAGCGATATACCGCCGACGACGCGTCGGGGGCGGAGAGGCTCTTTTCCGCCAACGTGCGCGCCGCCTCGGCGGCGGTTTCCTCGGCGCTGTCGATGAGCCGCACGTCGGGACCCATCACCCTTCGCAGGAGAGGCTTGAGCAACGGGTAGTGGGTGCAGCCGAGCACCAGCGTGTCGACGCCCGCGGCGACGAGAGGCTCGAGATACTCCCGCGCGACGAGAAGCGTCGCCTCGTGGTCGACCCAGCCCTCTTCGACGAGCGGAACGAACAGCGGACAGGCGCGAACCGTGACCTGCGCGGCGGGCAGCAGGGCGCAGATGGCGCGCTCGTAGGCCCCCGACTTGATCGTGCCCGCGGTGCCGATGACGCCGATCCGACCGGTCCGTGTGGCAGCGACAGCCGCGCGCGCGCCGGGCTCGACGACGCCGACGACCGGCAGCGACAGCTCCGCGCGCAGCGTGCCGAGCGCGTGCGCCGTCGCGGTGTTGCACGCGATCACGATGGCTTTGACGTCCTGATCGGTCAGAAACGAAGCGATCTCGCGGCTGTACCGGCGCACGGTGTCGGGACTCTTCGGTCCGTAGGGCACGCGGGCCGTGTCGCCGAAATACACGATGCTCTCGTGCGGAAGCTGGCGAATCAGCTCGTGCACGACGGTGAGCCCGCCGATGCCCGAGTCGAAGACGCCGATCGGACGCGGGCTCGGCATCAGCGCTGAATCGCCACCGCGAGTGCGAGACCGCGGCCGCCGGGCATCATGCGCATGCCGACGTGGACCGGCACGTCCCACAGATGAGATGCGACGAACGCGTCGGCGCCGGCGAACAGATGGTTGCCGACGAGCAGCGCCGCCCAGTCCTCGACGTGCGCCTCGCGTGTGTGGATCTCGGCGTCGCCGAACCGCGGCGGCGCCGTCGTCACGGCGGGGTTTCCGGCCGCGTCGACGTACGAGACGATGAGCGTGTCGTTGACCGCCCGGCGCGCCTCGTGAACGTCGGCGCCGGACTCGCGGATCATGGCGATACAGATCGCCTCGACGAGCATGAACGCCGCGGCCGCCTTGTGGCGACCGAGCATCGACTGCGCCGAGCCCGGGACGAGGAACGAATAGAAGAACGCGCGGCGGGCGGTGATCGGCGGGTGGAGCGAATCCGGAGGAACGGTGGCCAGCGACCGGATGGGCTCTCGCGGCGGAATCGAGTCGGGGCGTTGCCCAAACCCACGCGACGGCAGCGCGACCGCCCCCAGCCCGATGGCGGCGGCGATGACCATGCCTCGCCGGAGATTAGAGATCGACAATGATTGCATCATGATGACCGACGACGGCAGCGAAACGGCGCGTTGGCGGGAGTGCATGGGAATCGAACCCACCCAACCCGACAAAGGTCAGGTCGCAAACGGTTTTGAAGACCGCGAGAGCCACCAGGCCCCCTCCACTCCCCCACTCGTTCCCTCCCAACGTCACGCGAGCACGAGGCCGTGCGTTCGGCGCTCGACGACTGCGCCGATCTCGATCGCCTCGGGAACCAGCGAAAGGTATTGGTCGACCAGGCCGGCCGGGACAGCCACGAGCAGCCCGCCCGACGTTTGCGGATCCATCGCCAGCGCACGGAAGAACGGCGAGGAGGTCCGCCAGTCTACACGCGTCTCGAGATAACGTTCGTTCCGCTCGGAGCCGCTCGTCGTGACGCCGCGCTCCCACGCGTCGCGGGCGCCCGGGAGCACCGGGAGCAGCTCCGATTCGATGACGATGGAAACACGGCTCGCCTCGGCGATGTGACTGGCGTGCCCGAGGAGCCCGAATCCGGTGACGTCGGTCGCGCAGCGCGCCCCGACGGCGACGGCCCCTCGGCTAGCCGATGCGTTGAGCTTCGTCATGGAGTCGATCAGCCCCTGAGTCTCTTTCGCTCCGAGGTCGCCACGCTTGGCCGCCGTCGCGAGAATCGCGGTGCCGAGCGGCTTGGTGAGCACGAGGCGGTCGCCGACCTTGGCGTTCGCGTTGCTCAACATCTTCTTGGGATCCACGCGTCCGGTCACCGACAGGCCGAATTTCAGCTCATCGTCGATGATGGTGTGGCCGCCGACGACGAGCGCGCCCGCTTCGTGCACCTTGTCCTGCCCGCCGCGAAGGACGTCGGTGAGCACGTCGAGCGAGAGGCGATTCGCGGGGAATCCGACGATGTTGAGCGCGGTGAGCGGCTCGCCGCCCATCGCGTACACGTCGGAGAGCGCGTTGGCCGCGGCGACCTGGCCGAACGAGTACGGATCGTCGACGATCGGCGCGAAGAAGTCGACGGTCTGCACGAGCGCGAGATCGTCCGACACCTGAAAGACGCCGGCGTCGTCGAAGGTCTCGCGCCCGACGAGCAGCCGCGGGTCCGATTTGACCGGGACGCCGGCGAGCGCCCGCGAGAGATCGAGATGTCCGAGCTTCGCGGCGCAACCCGCGCACCGCGCGAACGTCGTCAGTCGAGTGGCGTCCTGCGCGATCATGGAATGGCGACCACCGCGTCGATCTCGACGAGCACGCCGCGCGGCAACGCGGACACCTGCACCGTGGAGCGCGCCGGACGCGCTTCGCCGAGCGCCTTGCCGTACACCTCGTTCACGACGGGAAAGTCGCCCATGTCGTGCAGAAACACGGTGGTCTTCACGACGTCCTTCCACGTCGCGTTGACCGTGGCGAGCACGGCGGCGAGGTTGGCCATGACGCGCTCGGTTTGCTTGGCGACGTCGCCGTTCACGATCTGCCCCGTCGCGGGGTCGATGGCGATCTGGCCGGCGGTGAACAGAAATCCGTTGGCGACGATGCCCTGCGAGTACGGCCCGATCGCCGCGGGTGCGGCGTTCGTGTGCACGGTCTTCACGCTCACGAATGGTTCTCCCGAGAGATGGATAGTCCGAACAAGCGCGCCGCGTTCCGCGTCGTTTCGGCGCCGAGCGTCGATGGATCGACGCCGCGGACGGCCGCGACGCGCGCGACGGTCAAGCTAACCCAGGCCGGTTCGTTTCGCCGACCACGGTTCGGGACCGGCGCGAGGTACGGCGAATCCGATTCGACGAGGAGCCGATCCGCGGGCACGAGCCGAATGACGTCGTCGCCATCCCCGCCCCACGTCTTGAACGTCACGATACCGCTGAACGAAACGTACCAGCCGGCCAAGAGCGCCGCCTCGGCCAGGCCGGCGGTGCCGGTGAAGCAATGGAGGACGCCGCGCACACCAGCGGCTCCCGCCTCGACGACCATGGCGCGGGTGTCGTCCTCGGCCTCGCGCGTGTGCACGACGACCGGCCGGTCGAGCTCTCGCGCGATCGCCAGTTGCTCGGCGAAGGCGCGCCGCTGCATCACGCGCGGCGAGTGGTCGTAGTGGTAGTCGAGGCCGCATTCTCCGATCGCGACCGAACCGCGCATTGCCAGATCTCTGATGGCGGCGCCGTCGCGCTGCTCGTCGAACTCGGCGGCGTCGTGCGGGTGAACGCCGGCGGTGAACCAGACGAGCCCGCGGTGGCGTCCGGCCAACGCGGCCGCGCGCTCGCCCGCGGCTATCGATTCGCCGATGCAGACGATTCCGACCGCGCCGGCCGCGCGCGCGTTCTCGATCACGGCGTCGCGGTCCGCGTCGAACGCCGGATCCGACAGGTGGGCGTGGCTGTCGAGGAACGTCGTCATGAATGCACGAACCGCCGCGCGAGGCGGCGGTTCGTCAACATCATCATCGCGTTCCGACGGGCGCCGGCCGCTCTCGACGGCGTTCCTCGGCGAGCGCGCGGGCGGTTCCCTTCTCGTGCGCCGTGGGAAGGCGCGGCCATTTATGCTCGATGTACAACAGGATCGCGCCGGCCACGTAGATCGAGCTGAACGTTCCCGTGAACACGCCGAACGCCATGATCCACGAGAACGGGCGGATCACTTCGCCGGCGAAGAAGAGCAGCGAGAGTGTCGCCGCAAACACCGTGGCGTGGGTCAACACCGAGCGCGGCAGCGTCTCGTTGATCGACCGGTTGAGCACTTCGCGCAAAGTCTCCTTGCGCTGTTTCTTCAGATTCTCGCGGACACGATCGAAGATGATGATCGTGTCGTTGAGCGAGTAGCCGATCACCGTCAGGATCGCCGCGACGACAGTGAGCGAGATCTCGAGCCGCATCATGGCGAGAAACGCGAACGTCGTGAGGATGTCGTGCGCCGTGGCGATCGTCGCGGCAACGCCGAAGCGCCACTCGAACCGGATCGCGAGATAGATCAGCGTCACGAGGAAAGAGAGCAGGATCGCCGTGATCGCCTTCGTCTTGAGCTCGGAGCCGACGCGTGGTCCCACCGACTGGGCCTGCTCGACGCGCGCCGGATTGGACGGGACTCGCTGTTTGAGGACGCTCACGATGTGCGCGCCGACGCTGTCCGCGTTCGAGGCCGCCGCGACGCCCTCGACCGGCGGCACCTTGATGAGGTAGTCGCGCGCGTCGCCGAACGTGGTGACCTCCGATCCGCTGAAACCCGCCGCGTCCACCGCGGAGCGGACGGCGTCGGTTGCCTCGTCCTGCTGGAACTGGATCTGGACCACCGTGCCGCCGGTGAACTCGATGCTCTGGTTCAGCGCGTTGCCGTTGTGGCGGGCCGCGTGAACGACGAGCAGCACGAGACCGAGCGCGATGAATGCAACGGTGCCGATCGCGGCGGTCTTCCAGTGCTTGATGAAATCGAAGTTGGTGTCGTGAAGAATGCGAAACATGGAGGACCCTTAGATGCTCAGTGCCTGGGCGCCGCGGGAGCGGTTCAGCCAGATCATGTAGAAGGTGCGAACGACGAAGATCGACGTGAACAGCGACGCGGCGATACCCGCGATCAGCGTGACGGCGAAGCCCTTGACCGGGCCGGTTCCGTACTGGTAGAGCACGGCCGCCGTGAGGATCGTGGAGACGTTCGAGTCGACGATCGCCGGCATGGCGTGGCGGAATCCCTCGTCGATGGCGGTCCGCACCGTCTTGCCTCGGGCGAGCTCCTCGCGAATGCGCTCGAAGATCAGCACGTTGGCGTCCACCGCGATACCGATCGACAGCACGAATCCGGCGATCCCGGGCAGCGTCAGCACGGCGTCGAAGCCGGCGAGCGCAGCCAACGTGTAGAGCACGTACAGCCCGAGCGCGAGCACTGCGAGCAGACCGGAGAAGCGGTAGTACACGAGCATGATGATGACGACGAGCGCCACCGCGATGAGCGAGGCGCGCAATCCCTTGTTGATCGAGTCCTGGCCGAGGCTCGGTCCGATGCTGCGGACCTCGGCGACGCGAAGCGGCACCGGCAATGCGCCGGCGCGCAAGACGAGCGCCAGGTCCTGCGCGTCGGCGAGGGACTTGCCGCCCATCGTGATCTGGCCGCGCGTGGAGATCGCGCTCTGAATGACGGGCGGCCGACCCTGGACGCGATCGTCGAGGATGATCGCCATGTAGTCGCCGATGTGCTTGCCCGTCTCGTTGCGGAAGCGACGGCCGCCTTCGTTGCTCAGCGTGAACTCGACGACCGTACCTTCGAGCGCCTGCTGGTTGGGCCGTGCGTCCTTGAGGTAGTCGCCGGTGATGATCGGCTTGGCGTCGACGAGGTAGTACGCCTTGTACAGCTTGCCGCCGAGCATCGCCGAATCAGTCCCGGGAAGAAATTCCTTTCCGGGTGGCAGCGCCGACTTGACGACCGAATCGGCGAGATAGCCATCGAGCGTCGGAACGTTGTCGTTGGCGACGTAGAACCCGCCGGGCGTGTCGCCTTGCTGGAGCAGGCTCGAGAACGCCCCGCCCGCTTGCAGCTTGAGCGAATCGGCGTTCAGCGTGTCTTTTTTCGTGGTGTCCTTTTTCGCGGCGCCCTTGGCCGCGACCTTTTTGGCAGAATCCGCCTTACCAAGCGGCAGCTCGACCTTCTTGCTCGTGTCTGCCTGGGTCAGAAGACCCTGCAATCCTTTCGTGGCCGCCTGTGCCTTGGAAGTCGTGTCAGACTTTCGGCTCAGGCCGCGCTGCTTGATCACCTGATCGAGCTTGGGCAGGTCGCGCTCGAGCGCCTGCGTCTTGTCCGTGATCTTGAACTGGAGGAAGGCTTGATTCTGCATCAGCCTTTCCGCCCGCTCGCGATCCTGAATGCCGGGGAGCTGAACGACGATGCGGTCGTCGCCCTGCTTCTGCACGACCGGCTCCGAGACACCGAAGCCCTCGATGCGCGAGCGCACGGTCTTCAGCGCACGGTCGATCGCTTCCTTCTTGTCCGAGGCGGCGATGGCTTGCTTCGAGTCGTCCACTTCCAGCGCTAGGTACATGCCGCCCTGGAGGTCGAGGCCCCGGCGCAGCGGGACGTGGCGACTCGTGTCGACGCGGAGAACGCCGTCGGCGCCGCGATAGCGCGTCGCCACGTCGCGCGGGAACAACAGGTAGATCGACGCGAGGCAGAGCCCGACGATGATGAGAATGCGATACTTCAGGGGCATACGAACCGCGGGTGGAAGGTTGGTGTGCGGAACCTTTAACGTTAACTGGCTCTTACGCTTGCGTCAACGCGCGGCGAGCCATGTCCGCGTCGCGGCCAAGTTGGGCCACGAGAGCCTCGATCGACTCGAACTTCGTCGTGTCGCGAAGGCGCCCGACGAGCTCGACACTCACCGATTCGCCGTACCAATCGCCAGTCGCGCCGAACAAATGGACCTCGAGCATCCGATCGAACTCGCCGAACGTGGGGCGTGAACCGAGGTTCATCATCCCGCCGAAGGAACCGCGCGCGCTCTGCGCGCGGACGGCGTATACCCCGGCCGGCGGAAGAAGTTTGCGCGCCGACCCCAACTCGAGATTGAGGGTCGGGTAGCCGAGATCGCGGCCGCGCTGGTGCCCCGGAACGACGACGCCGCGAAAGCCATAGTAGCGTCCCAACGCCGCGCGCGCCTGCGCGAGGTCGCCGTGCGCCACAGCGGTGCGAACGGCGCTCGATGAGATCGGCACGCCGCGCGAATCGAGGGTCGGAGCCACGACGTCGACGTCGAACCCGATTTCGCGCCCTATCTCTGAGAGGAAGCGAGCGTCACCGCTCCGGCCCCTGCCGAGTCCATGGTCGTAGCCAATCACAAGACGCCGCACCCGATACCGGCGCACGAGCAGATCTCGCACGAACGATTCGGCGGAGTAGGCGGCTAGCGACCGCGTGAACGGCAGCGCCGCGACGAGGAGTGGCCCGCTATCGACCAACGCGTCGAACTGTTCTATCCCCGGAGTCAACAACATCGGCGCCGCCGACGGGTTGACGACCTCCAGCGGGTGTGGCCGAAACGTGACGAGCAGAGCCGGGCACGATGATTCGGCGGCGTGCTCGTGGAGCCGTCGAAGGATGTCGCGGTGACCCAAATGCACGCCGTCGAACGTGCCGACGGTGACAACGGCTCCCTCGAGCAACTGCGGAAAACCCGCGGTCTCCTCGCCGGCGCTCACGACGCGCGCGATCTCACCGGGCATCGGCGAGCACGGTCTTGGGCCGAAGCTCGTCGTCGTGACGCTCCGCGACGGCGACGAGCTCGCCGGAATCGTCGAGCAAGGAAACGAATTGACCGTCGGTTCGAGCGGGCACGGGATTGCCGTGCGAGACGCGACCCAGCTCGGCCTCGGTCAATCGCTGAATCGGCAGGTGTGATACCGCGTCGAGCGGCGGCCGAACCGCGCCGCCGCCGAGATCGTCGAGCGTCGACGCGTCGTCCACCGAGAATGCCCCGCTCCGCAAGCGGCGCAGCGCCGTGAGGTGCGCCGCGCTTCCGGTCTCGCGACCCAGGTCGCGCGCGAGCGCGCGAACGTAGGTGCCCCCGCCGCACGTGATGCGCGCGTGAAGATCGTTGTCGACGCGAGGGCCAAGCGTCCACTCGTGAACGACGACGCTGACCGGAGAGAGCTCCAGCGGAGCGCCGCGCCGCGCCGCCGTGTACGCGCGCACGCCGTCCACGCTCTTGGCCGAATACGCCGGCGGCAGTTGCTCGATGACACCGGTGAGCCGTTCGACGCCGCGCGAGATGGCGGCTTCGTCGGGGGGCGCATCGGCACGTCGAACGACGATGCCGGTCGAGTCGTCGGTGTCGGTCTCCTCGCCGAGGCGGATCGTGGCGTCGTAGACTTTCGGCTCTCCCTGCATGTGCGGGATGAGCCGCGTGGCGCGTCCAAGCAGAACGACGAGCAGTCCGGTCGCGAACGGGTCCAGCGTGCCGGCGTGCCCCGCGCGTTTCGCGCCCGTCGCGCGACGCACGACCGCGACGACGTCGTGCGAGGTCATCCCCACGGGCTTGTCGACGAGCGCGAGCCCGGTGACGTCAGTCGTCCGCGTCTCCATCCGGTGGCGTCTTTCCATCTTTGATCTGCGAGAGCAACGACTCGATTCGCGCCGCGCGCTCGACGCTTTCATCGGCGAGAAACACGATCTCGGGCGCGAGGCGCAGACGCAGCGCGCGGCCGACGCGCGCGCGCAGGTGCGTGGCGACGCTGTCCAACCCTTCGAAGGTCGCTTTGCGGTCCACGTCGGAGCCCATCACGCTCACGAATACCTTGGCGTGACGCAGATCGCGAGTGACCTGCGCGCCAGTGACGGTCACGAGTCCCGTGATTCGCGGATCCTTAACCTCTTCGGCGAGGAAGGTCGCGACTTCCTCGCGGATTGCTTCGGCCACGCGATCGGCGCGGCGATGGTCGGGGGCCACGGCACTCCTGGAAAATCAGGCCGACGCCGAGCCTTCGAGCGTCCGCGCGACCTGTTCCTTGCGGTAGCACTCGATGACGTCGCCGACCTTGATGTCGTTGAAGTTCTCGACGCCGATGCCGCACTCGAATCCTTCGCGGACCTCGCGGACGTCGTCCTTGAAGCGCTTGAGCGACGAAATCGTGCCGTCGAAGGCCTCGACACCGTCGCGCACGACGCGGACGCGCCCCTGCCGGTTGATCACGCCGCTGCGAACCGCGCAGCCGGCGATCGTGCCGATGCGCGAGATCTTGAACACCTCGCGCACCGTCGCTTCGCCGAGAATGACCTCGCGCTCTTCGGGCCGGAGCATGCCTTCCATGGCCGAGCGGACGTCGGCCACCGCTTCGTAGATGATGCGGTACAGCTTGATCTCGACGCCTTCGCGCTCGGCCGCCGTGCGCGCGTTGTTGTCCGGGCGCACATGGAAGCCGATGATGATCGCGGCCGCGGTCTTGGCGAGCAGAATGTCGCTCTCCGTGATCGCACCGACGCCGCGATGGACGACGTCGACCTTGACCTCGGGCGTCGAAAGACCGATGAGCGAGTCGGCGAGCGCCTCCGCCGGTCCACCCTGGTCGGCTTTGATCAGGATGTTGAGCGTGCGCGCGCCGCCCAGCGCCGACTGCGCCATGAAGTCTTCCAGCGTCACGCCCGCGCGGTTGCCACGGCGGCTCTTCGCCTCGCGATCGAGGCGTTCGCGGCGTTGCGCGACCTCGCGCGCGGACGCCGCGTCCTCGACGACCAGCAGCTGATCGCCCGCCATCGGCACGCCCTGGAAGCCGAGGATCTGCACGGGAATCGCGGGTCCCGCCTGCTTGACGGGCTTGCCGCGCTCGTCGAACAGATTACGGACGCGGCCCGAGTACATGCCGCAGATGAAGTCGTCGCCGACCTTGAGCGTGCCGTTCTGCACGAGCACCGTGGCGACCGGGCCCTTGCCCGGATCGAGCGACGCTTCGACGACCGTTCCCGACGCGCGACGGTTCGGATTCGCCTTGAGGTCGAGGATTTCCGCCTGGAGCAGAATCTGGTCTAGCAGGGCGCTGATGTTCGTGCCCTTCTTGGCTGATATCTCGGTCGAAAGGACGTTGCCACCGAACTCCTCGAGCACGACGCCGTGCTGGAGCAGCTCCTGCTTCACCTTGCCCGGATTCGCCTGCGGCAGGTCGATCTTGTTGATGGCGACGATGAGCGGCACGCCGGCGTTCTTGGCATGCGAGATCGCCTCGATCGTCTGCGGCATGACCGAGTCGTCCGCCGCGACGACGAGGACGACGATGTCCGTCACCTGCGCGCCGCGCGCGCGCATCGCGGTGAAGGCCTCGTGGCCCGGCGTGTCGAGGAACGTGATGTTCTTGCCGGACGGCAGCGAGACGTGGTACGCGCCGATGTGCTGCGTGATGCCGCCTGCTTCGCCCGCGACGACGTTCGCCTTGCGGATGTAGTCGAGCAGCGACGTCTTGCCGTGGTCGACGTGGCCCATGATGGTCACGACCGGCGGACGCCACACGAGCTCCTCGGGCTGATCCACTTCGGCGGCGATTCCCCCTTCCTCCGCCTGGTACTCGCTCTCACGGACCGCCTGGAAGCCGAACTCGCCGGCGATCAACTCGATCTGGTCGAAGTCGAGTCGCTGGTTGATCGTCACCATCAGGCCCATCTCCTTGAACGCGAACGCGACGATTTGCGTCGCGGGCACCTTCAGGATCTGGGCGAGCTCGCTCACCGTAATGAACTCGTTGACGCGGACCGTCTTGCGCTCGCGCTCCGCCTGCGCGGCGCGCGCCGCCTCGAGGTCGTCACGAGTTCCACGACGCAGGTCGCTTGCGTTACGCCGCGAGGGCGCGCCGCGCATCGACGCCATCGTCTTCGCGATGTTCGCATCCACCGCTTCCTGGTCGACGGCGCCGCGCTTCCCTTTCTTGCGCCGTCCCCGGTCCATGACGCCGCTGCTCGGGCCACCACCCATCCCACCGCCACCGCCACCGCCACCACCGCCGCCGCCCATGCCTGGACGCTTGTCGTCGCGGCGCGGGGGCGCGGCTCCTCCGCCCGGCGCCGCCGACGCGATGGGACGCGGCGGGAATCCGCCGCTGCTGGCGACGGGACGTGGACGCGGCGCACCCGGCGTGATCGGACGCGGGCGCGGGCGATCGGACGAGGGCGCACTGGGCGCGGTGGCCCCGCTCGCGCGGGCGCCATCGCTCGCCGCGGGCCGGGCGAGCTCGGCCTCGCGCTCTTCGCGCTCCTCGATCTCGGCAGCGGCGGCCTCCTCGCGCATGCGACGGTCTTCTTCGGCACGCGCCAGCTCGGCGCGTTCCGCCTCGAGGCGCGCCGCTTCGGCGGCGGCCTGTTCGCGAGCGTCGGCGGCTGCCTGCGCGGCAGCCGCGGCGGCCGCTTGCTCTTCGGCTGCAGCCTGAACGTCGGCGGCCTTTCGGCGACGCCGGATCGGTTCGGCGGCGGCGGGCGTCGGCGCGGGAGCGGGTTCTGGCGGAGCGGCGGCCGTGCGGCGTCGGCGCGCCACAGGAGCCGGTGCGGCCTTCTGTTCGGCGCGCACTCGCTTCTCGCGCTCCCATCGAGCCCGGACGCGTGCAACTTGATCGTCCGTGAGCATGCTCACGTGGCTGCGAAATGGAATGTCCATCTGACGAAGTAGCGAGGCCACTTCGTCAGACGGCATTCCGAACTCATTCGCCAACTCGCCAACTGAAAGCTTGCTCAAACATCCTCCTGAATGGTTCGGGTTCCGCGGGCAGAGGCCAGCGTCCGAACCCCCGCAGCCAACTGCGGATCAATGATGCCAACGACGGCCGTCTGGTCCCGGCCGACGGCGGCGCCAAGCGCCGCGGCGGAAGGTACTTCCATAAATTTAACTCGCCGCGCCTGCATCAGCGGCACGATCTTATCTCGGCTGTTGGCCGAGGCGTCGCTCGCTACCACCGCGAAAATCAACGTGTTTCGCCTCGCGGCTTCACGTACTTGTTTGACTCCCACCACCGCACCGCGACTGCGCACGCCGAGGCCCAGCAGGCGGTAGACCCGCGAGGTGATCTCGGCGTCCGTCGTCACGCCGCCGTGTTCCCTTCTCCTCCAGCTCCGCCCGCTTCAGTGCCCCTCGATTCCTGATCGCCGCCGGCGTCTTCGGTCGTGAGCTCGTCGATCAACGCCATGATGCGATCGGCTTCCTCGGGCGCGATGCCGGGGAGCTTGAGGAAGTCCTCGCGCTCGAGATCGATGATGTCGTTGAGGGTTCGATACCCGGCCTCGGCGAGGACGGCCACGGTCGCCGGCGGCATCCCGGCGATCTCGGTCAAGCGAACATCGGCCATCTCCTCGGTTTCGCCTGGGAGCGGAGCGAAGATCTGTCCTTCGCCACCGCGCTCCAGCCATTCGCGGCTGGAGTACAGGTCGATCTTCCATCCAGTCAGCTCGGACGCCAGGCGAACGTTCTGGCCGTTCCGGCCGATGGCGAGCGAGAGCTGGTCCTCGTCGACGACGGCTTGAATGGTCTTCGTGCTCGGATCACTGAAGACCCGCGCGACCTTGGCCGGCGCGAGCGCGAGCTTCGCGAAGCGCTCCGGATCGGGCGACCATGGGACGATGTCGATTCGTTCGCCGTTCAACTCGTTGACGACGGCCTGCACGCGCGAGCCTTTGAGACCGACGCACGCGCCGACGGGGTCGATCGAGTCGTCGCGCGAGAAGACCGCGATCTTCGTGCGGCTGCCGACTTCGCGGGCGGCCGCGCGGATTTCGACGATGTTCTGCTGAATCTCCGGCACCTCGAGCTTGAAGAGCGCCTTGACGAACAGCGGATCTCCGCGGCTCAGCACGAGGCGCGGCCCTTTCGGAGTCTCCTCGACGCGCTTCAGCACCGCGCGAATCGGCTCGCCCTGGTGGAAGTGCTCGCGATGGTTCTGCTCGCGGTACGGAATGATGGCTTCCGCTTCGCGAAACTTGTTGAGCATGACGACGAGCTTCCCGCGCTCGATCTGCTGGATCTCGCCGGAGAGGAGGTCGCCGACGCGGGTCGCGAACTCGTCGCGGATGCGCGTGCGCTCGCCTTCGCGGACCCGCTGGATGATGCGCTGTTTGGCCGCCTGGACGGCGGCACGTCCGAAGACGGCGAAGTCGATCGGCTCTTCCATCACGTCGCCGGGCTCGAAGCTCTCGTCGAACGCCTTGGCGTCCTCGACGGAGATCTGGTTGCTCGAATCTTCGACCGTTTCCACGACGGTTTTGAGGAGCACGATCTTGATGTCGCCCTTGCCGTCGTCGATCTCGACTTCGGCCTGAACGTTCGGGCCGTACTTCTTGGCGAGGGCGGCGAGGATTCCGTCCTGGAGCAACGCGTAGAGCTCCGCGCGATCGAGCTGCTTTGTGTTCGATACCTCGCGAAACGCGGACAGGATTTCCGTCGAGCTGACCATCCAGGACTCCTCGTGAATGTCTCCGCCCCGCGGCGGCGAACGCCGACGGGTACCGTGCACATCGATTACAGATGAAACGCCAGCCGCGCCTCCTTGATTGCCGCCAGCGGAATGCGCCGCACTGCTCCGTTCTCGAGCTCGAGCACCGCGGCCTCGCCCGCTGACCCCGCGTCTCCTTCGACCGTCATGATTTTCCCTTCGACACGACCACCGTGCTCCGGGCTCAGCACGTTGGCCCACTCGCCGACGAATCGCCGCCAGTCGGCGCTGGTCCGCAACTGGCGCTCGCCCGGCGACGAGACTTGCAGCACGTACTGCGGCCCGACGATCCCGCTTCCGTCGAGCCGCGCTTCCAACGCCCGCGACGCAACCGCACAATCGTCGATCGTGACCGCGGCTCCGTCGCGCCGATCGATGCGAACCTCGATCAGCGGCCGGTTCCGAGTCCCGCCACGCCGGAGCTCGACGAGGTCGTAGCCGACCGAATCAAGCTCCCGCGCCACAACGTCTTCCAGCGCGTCCTTCACATCGAGTCGAGGGAGTCGTCAAGAACAAAAAAATGTGGGGAGCCTCCCCCACATTTCACTCGCGGCCCAAAGAGCCGCGCAGCATGAACAATGTAATGGCGGAACTAGAACGCGGGAAGGGGCGGCATACGCCGCCGCCTTCCCGCGTTCAGCCAACTCCGTCGCGTCGGAGTGCCCCGATCAGCCTGGCCGGGCACCGCGGCGAGAGAGAGTAAAGGTCTGCGTCGCACCGGAGGCACCGTCGCCGTCACCGTCACGTCAGCCCTGCGCCGGCGGGCGCCGTCCACGTGACGGAGGTCAATCCATTGGCATCGGTCGTCGTCGCCGTGCGCTGAGCGTGCCGCCGCCGGAAGACGCTCCATGTGACGCCCGCGCCGCCGATCCGTACCGCATCTGGCGTTGGCGATCTTCACGACCAGCGGAGCCGACGTGAGACCCGGCGCGACCGACTGGATGTCGCCGCTGATCTTCGCGAGCGTGGATCCCGCCGCGCTGAAGCGGTCGCAGTGATCGTCGCCGACGCGCCGGTCGCGATCGACGCGGTCAGCGAATCGAGGCCGACCGACGTGCCAAGCGTCCAAGCGGTCGTCGCGTCGCCGTTGGAATCCGTCAGCGAGCTGGCCACGCTCACCGAGCCCCCTGCGCCGACGACGGCCCAGGCCACCGACACGCCGGCGAGCGCGTTGCTGTTCTGATCCGTCACGTGCACGCTGATCGGAAGGGCGAGCAGTTGGCCCGCCGTTCCCGTTTGGCCGTTGCTCCCGGCGTTGACCGTAACGAAAGTCGCGATGAGCGGCACCAGGTTGTTGTTGTCGTTGTCGCTACACGCGACTCCGAGCATGGTACTGAGCGCCGTGACCACCGCGAGCGAAACACGCGTCACTTTCACCGTCTCCTTCACCATGACCCTACCTCCCATCCCGCTGCGTTGACTGTTTGCTTTCTCGCGCCCCCGGCCATCGCCGGCATCGCCGATCCGGTGGCTCGCGCGACTGTGGCCCGCCACGTTACTGCCCGGCGCGAGCCCGGAGCCGTTGCTCGCGCCGAAACCGAGGGACGAGGCCGTTGCCCATTCGCGGTCCCGTCCGTTCCTTTCGAGTTGAGAGACCGAATCGAGTTGGTCCTTCCCTCGTTCTCGCCCCGAAGAAAAATCCACGACGATGTGGTCAAGAACTGCGCCGATGACGGCGAGTTTCGTCTTATTCGCGATGTCGAATGCCGTCGCGCAGCGTGACACGCTCTCATCTTCGGCGCGCGTGCCGCGCGATCGCGTGTCGATCGTTGCCGGGTTCGCCGACGGGCAGCGACGCGACGTCGTCGTTTCGCCGCTCACCTATCTCGGCAGCGGCTACGCCGCGTCCGCCGCGTACGATCACTTCGGCGCGCACTCCGCCGTCGCGGTCGTCGCCACGTGGGACGCGCAGCGACTGCGGCCGCAAGGCAACGTGAACGAGGCGACCGAACTGGTCGTGCAAGGCGGCCTGCGCGCCGCCGCGCTGCGCACTTTGACGAACAGCGGCGGTTGGACGCTCTCGGCGGGTGCGTCCACCGGTCTCTGGGGCGTCGGCACCGAACACCGCTATCCCGCGCCGTACGAAAGCCGCGCCGGCTTCTTCGCCGCCTTCGCCACGGTCGGGCCGGCAGCCGAGCTACGCCGGCCGCTCCTCGGCGGCGCGGCGCGGCTCGAGCTCGACGCGCCGGTATTTGGATTCTCTGATCGCAGCTACTCCGAGACCAAGATCGGCCAACCGTTGTGGAGCGTCGACCGCGTCGGACCGCGGGAGATGCGCGCGCTGAACGGCGCGCTCACCTATGCGCCCGCGCCCCTCGGACGCGTCGGCCTGCTGTTCTCCTACAGATTCTCGATTCTCGACTACCGCGACACGCAGCCGCTGCGCACGGCGTCGCAGAGCTTCTCGATCGGACTGACGCGTTACCTGGGCAGCCTCCCGCTTCGGCGATGAGGATGCGACGTCTCGCGTGGGTCGCGGCCGCGCTCGTGGCGGTGGGGTGCGCGGACGTCGTCGGGCCGCCGGCGGCGACCGACCATGGCTCGCTGTTCGACGATCTGTGGCACCAGTTCGATCTTCACTACTCGTACTTCGCCGTCACGCGGGTGAACTGGGATTCGCTCGGCGCGTACTATCGCCCGATCGCGGTGTCGGCGCCGAACGACGTTCAGTTCGCGCGCGTGCTCGGAGCGATGCTCGCCGAATTGAAGGACATGCACGTCTCGCTTTCGGCCGGCCCGGCCGGCACGATGCGCTATATCTCGCGGTTCGATACCACCGCCACCTACTTCAGCGACGTGGTGACGCTCGGCCGCTACGTCCGTATCCCCACGTCGACTCCGAGCGGCCACATACAGTACGGTCTCGCGAGCGACTCGATCGGATATGCGCGCATCCCCACCTTCGACGGCGGCAACTGGTCGGGCGAGATGGACGACGCAATCCGGGGCATGGCCGGCATGCGCACGCTGATCATCGACGTCCGCGACAATCCGGGGGGCGACTACGTGCTGGCCGCCGCGCTGGCCGGCCGGTTCACCACCCAGCGGCGCGTCTATGGATACACGCGCCGCCGCAACGGTCCGCGACACGATGATTTCACCGATTTCTCGGAGGAGACCATCGCGCCCGCCGGGACGCACTTCGGCGGCCGCGTTCTCGTGCTGGCGAATCGCCATTCGTTCAGCAGCGCCGAAGACTTCGTGCTCGCCATGCGGTCGATTCCCGGCGTCGTGATCGTCGGCGACACCACCGCCGGCGCCACCGGGCGGACCGATCGTCCGCGAGCTGGCCAACGGCTGGACGTATCAGCTGTCGGAGTGGATCGAGTACACGCCGGACCGCGTGCCGTTCGAGTCCATCGGTCTCGCGCCCACGATCTTCGCGCGAACCACCGCCGATGACGCGTCGCGCGGAGTCGACGCGGTGGTCGAACGGGCGATGGCGGTCGCGCGGCAGCCTTGATCGGCCGCCGGTGTGGACGGTCAGCCCGCGCTCGCGACCATGACGCCGAGCTGCCGCCCGGCGTCGCCGGCGCGATGTGAGAAGAACCGCGCGTTGTCGTGACGCGTGCACCACGTGCTGATCGACACGTCTCGAACGCCGGCCTGTCGCGCGTGGGCCGCGATCAGGGCACGGAGGTCGACCCGGGTCGGCCGTCCCGGATTCGTGCCGGTCAACTCGGCGTAGACGTCGCCGCTCACCTCGTAACAGTCGCCGCAGATCGCCGGGCCGAGATGCACGCGCAGCTCCTCCGCCGCGACGCCACGCTTCACCAGCGTGTCGATTCCGCGCTCCACGATGCGCGCCGCCGTCCCCCGCCAGCCCGAGTGTAGCAAAGCGATCGCTCCCGACTCGTGCGCCATGAAGACCGGCACGCAGTCGGCGACGGTCACCGCCAGCGCCGTGCCGCGGTCCATCGCGACATGCCCGTCCGCGTCGTCGGCGCGGAGCCATCCCTCCCAACACGTCGCGTGCACGAGAACAGTCGAGCCGTGCACCTGGCTCGCCGTCGCAAGGCGCGGTCCGGCGCGGCGAAGCTCGCCCCGCAGCGCCGACCATCGCTCCGTCACCGCTTTGGCCGGCTCGTCGCTCGCCAAGCCGAAGCTGCCGACGGCGCGGGTCGTCGTGAACGCGAGCACGCCGAGATCGGCGAATCCGGGCGCGATCTCCGACTGACCAACGACGTTCATTTCGACCGCCGGTCCTCCACGCGCTCGATCCGCGCGCCGAGGGCGAGCAGCCGCTCGTCGATGCGCTCGTACCCCCGCTCGATCTGCCCCACGTTGTTGATCGTGCTCTCGCCCTCGGCGCAGAGGGCGGCGATCAGCATCGCCATCCCCGCGCGAATGTCGGGCGATTCGACCGTGCTCCCCCGCAGCCGCGACGGTCCGGCGACGAGCGCGCGGTGGGGATCGCACAGCACGATGCGCGCGCCCATCCCGACCAGCTTGTCGACGAAGAAAAGGCGCGACTCGAACATCTTCTCGTGAATGAGAATGAGCCCCGTACACTGCGTCGCCGTCACGAGCGCGATGGACATCGTGTCCGCCGGGAACGCGGGCCACGGCTGATCCTCGAGCTTGGGCACGTGCCCCCCGAGGTCGCTCTGGATCTCGCGCTCCTGCTCCGCCGGGATCACGAGATCGCGCCCCTCGATCGTGCACGAGATGCCGAGCCGCGCGAACCCCATCAGCGTCGATCGCAGATGCTCCACGCCGGCGTCGGCGATGCGGAGCGTGGACCGTGTGACCGCGGCGAGCCCGATGAACGATCCGACCTCGATGTGATCCGGACCGATTCGATGCGTTCCGCCCTTCAGCGGCTTGGCGCCGTGAATCGTCAGGAGGTTGGTTCCGATTCCCTCGATCTGCGCGCCGAGCGCGACGAGAAAGTTGCAGAGATCCTGGACGTGCGGCTCGCAGGCCGCGTTGCGAAGGATCGTCGTGCCCGTCGCGGCAACGGCCGCCGTGATCGCGTTCTCCGTGCCGGTGACGCTCGGCTCGTCCAGAAACACGTCCGCGCCGCGGAGCCCGGGGGTGCTCAGTCGAAAGTTGTCCGTCAGATCGAACGACGCGCCGAGTCGCTCGAGCGCGAGAAAGTGCGTATCCACCCTCCGCCGGCCGATGACGTCTCCCCCGGGCGGGGGTAGCTCGATCTGACCGCACCGCGCCAGTAGCGGCCCTGCGAGAAGGATCGAGGCGCGTATCTTTCGGCAGAGGACGGGGTCGAGACTCGCCGCGCGCACGGTTTTGGCATGGATGCGAAGGGTGTTGCGCGCTTCCCACGAGATGTCGGCCCCGGTCGACGCAACGAGCTCCACGAGGGTCTCGACGTCGCGGATCCGCGGGACGTTTTCGAGCGTGACCGGCTGGTCGGTGAGAAGAGCGGCGCAGATGATCGGCAGCGCGGCGTTCTTGTTGCCGGATGGGCGGACGGTGCCGGAGAGGGGGGCGCCGCCCTGAACGATGAACTGCGAAGCCGTCATGTGCGGAAGTCGCTCGCGCGAAGGTGTGGTCGGAGCGAAGAATGACCGGGGGCCCAAGCCGAGGTCAATGCCGCGGGTCGCTTGCACTCGTCGAACGTCGTCCGTAGGATGCGCCGCGTTGGAGCCGTCATCCCGAGCCTTGAACCACGATGACTGACATCTTCCAGCAGATCACCGCGATCAGCACCGCCATCATCGGCGTGTCGCTCGTCGTGCTGATCGTGCTGATCGTCGTCGCCGCGGCGCGGGCGCGGTCCGCCGGCAAGAGGCTCGAGCAGGTGCTCCAGCGGACGCTCGACGACCTGAGGCCCCTCATCGAGCGAAGCAAGGTGATCTCCGAGGACGTATCGGCCATGACGCACTCGATCCGTGGCGACGTCGCCGCCGTGAGCGAGACCGTCACCGCGGCCAACGAGCGGGTGCGCGCCGCCCTCACCGCGACCGAGGAGCGGCTGGCCGAGTTCGACGCGCTTCTATCGGTCGTCCAGAGCGAGGCCGAGGACATCTTCATCTCGACCGCGGCCGCCGTGCGCGGGGTAGGCCGCGGCGCGGCTTCGCTCGGCCGGCGCCGTGGGACAAACCTTGCGTCCGTTGAAGCCGAGGACGCCGCCGCCGGCGGCGATGTCCACGACGAAGAGGAGGGCGACCGCGATGCGATCGATACGAGACGAGTTGAAGAGGCCCCAGAACCTGCTCCGCGGATTCGACCCCGTGCGCCTCGTCCGCGGGCCTCGTAGGCGCAACGCGGAGGTCGTCACCGCCGCGATCCTCGGTGCGGCGGTGGGTGCCGGCCTCGTCTACCTGCTGGCGCAGCGGTCGGGGGGCGGGCGCGGCGGGCGGTCGCTGCGGCCGATGATGCGCAGCCTCCGACGGAACGTCGCCGAGTACGCCGGGAGCGCGCGCGACGCCATCGACGAAGCCGTCGAGTCGGAGCTCAAGGACCTGCGCCGCTCGATTCGGCGACAGCGCAAGCGCTTTGGGGTCTGACGTGCGTCGGCCCGCGCGTCGGGGGGGGCGGCACGGGTGCCGACCTGCCTCTGGCTGGCGGTCGTGCTCGTCGTGATCGCTCCTGGCGTCGCGCACGCCTGGACGCCGGGCACGCACGTTTTTCTCGGCGACGCCGTCATTCGTTCGCTCCAACTCCTGCCGCCGACGGTCGCCGCCCTGCTGAGCGAATTCCCATACGATTTCTTGTACGGATCGATCGCCGCCGACACGAGCATCGCCAAGAAGTACGCGCCGGCGGGCCGGCATTGTCATTCGTGGACCGTCGGCATGGAGATCTACGACAGCGCCGCCGAGCCGCAGCTCCGCGCATTCGGGCTGGGCTACCTCGCGCACCTCGCCGCCGACGCCGTCGCCCACAACTATTTCGTGCCGCGCCAGTTGGCGGTCACGTCGAGCACGTCCTCGCTCGGCCACTCATACTGGGAAAGCCGGTTCGAGACGCACCTCGGCACCGAGGTCGCCCGCCGCGCGCGCGAGTTGATCCTGATCGACCACTCGCGCTCCGACGGATTGCTCGACCGGGTGTTGAGCCCGACGATCTTCAGCACGCCGACCAACCGGCGGATCTTTCGCGGCATGGTGATCGTGGCCGACAACGAATCGTGGCAGCGGATCTTTCAGCTGCTGCGCGAGAACAGCCGCTGGGATCTCGCCGAGGACGACGTCGGCCGATACCTCGGGCGGGCCTACGACTTCATCATCGATCTGTTGATGCGCATGGACCGGGCGGAGCCATATCAGCTCGATCCCTCGGGTGACGCGGCGTTGCGCATGGCGAAGCGCATTCGGCGGCGCGTGCTTCGCGCCGAAGGCGAGGACCGGCTTCACGACGAGGCGGAGCGTCAGTTCGGATTGCCCGCCACGTCGCTGGCTTTTTCCGCGAGGCTCGCCGCTCCGCTCTACGAGCCGGCGCGCGTCCCCAGCAACTGATTCACGCGCTTCGGGTCGGCACCGCCGCCCGACTTCTTCATCACGAATCCGACCAGGACGCCTTGCAGCCGCCGCTCTCCCCGCAGGAAGCGGCCGGCTTCACCAGGGTGCTCGGCGAAAACTTCGTCGATCCAGCGCGCGAGCGCGTCGTCGTCGGTGACCTTGAGGAGTCCCTCGCGCTCGGCGATCGCGCGCGGTTCGCCGCCGCGCTCGGCCATCGCGGCGAAGACCTGTTTCGCCGCCGTGTGGCTGACCACGCCGTCGCGGACGAGGGCCAGCAACTCGCCAAGACCAGCCGGGCGGACGCGCAGCTCGTCGATCGACTGACCAGACGCCTTGAGGGACGCGAGGACCTCTCCGAGCACCCAGTTCGCCGCGGCTTTGGGATCGCCGCTCCGCGTCGCCAACTCGTCGAAATAGTCGCCGAGCGCCCGGCTCGACGTGAGCACGCCGACGTCGTACGCGGTGAGCGACGGATACGACGTCGTGAACCGTGCGCCGCGCGCCGCCGGCAGCTCGGGAAGCTCGCGACGGATTCGCTCGATCCGTTCGCCCGTCACGACCAACGGAGGTAGGTCGGGATCCGGGAAGTACCGGTAGTCGTGGCTTCCCTCTTTCGACCGCGCCGGCCGCACCTCCTCCATCGTCGCGTCCCAGAGCATGGTCTGCTGTTCGACGCGCCCACCGGAATCGAGCAGCGCCGCCTGGCGCCGCGCCTCGGCATCGATGGCGCGCACGACGGCCGAGAACGAATTCATGTTCTTGATCTCGGTCTTGGTGCCCAGCGCGGCCGCGCCGGGCAGCCGAATGCTGACGTTGGCGTCGACGCGGAGACTCCCTTCCTCCATGCTCACGTCGCTCACGCGGGCGTATTCGAGGATCTGCTTGAGCGTCTTGAGATATGCCTCGGCCTCGGCCGCGCTCCGGATGTCCGGCTCGCTCACGATCTCGGCGAGCGGCACGCCGGCGCGGTTGAGGTCGACCGCTGTGGCAGCGGTGAACCGGTCGTGGATCGACTTCCCGGCGTCTTCCTCCATGTGGAGGCGCGTGATGCCGATCGTCCGCGGCGGCTCGACGCGGGGGCCGGGGAGCGTCACGCGGCCGCCCGTCGCCAACGGCCGGTCGAATTGAGAGATCTGATATCCTTTGGGCAGATCGGGATAGAAATAGTTCTTGCGCGCGAAGACGGAGACCGGATGAACCGTGCAGTCGAGGGCGAGCGCGGCGCGAATCGCCAACTCGACGGCGTGGTTGTTCAAGACCGGCAGGGCCCCGGGCAATCCCAGGCAGACGGGACAGGTGTGCTGGTTCGGTGGCGCCCCGAAATCGGTGGAGCAGCCGCAGAAAATCTTCGTCTTGGTCTGGAGGTGAACGTGCACCTCGAGCCCGACGACCATCTCGTACCCGGTGCCGCCGCCAGACGTCATCGATGCGCCTCGGCGCCCAGCGACCGCTCGAGCGCGTAGGCCGCCGTGAACATGCGAGCCTCGTCGAAGTGATTCGCGATCAGCTGCCCGCCGACCGGAAGTCCGGCGACGCGGCCGATCGGAAGCGACATCGCGGGCACACCCGCGAGGTTCGCCGTGCATGTGAAGATGTCGCTCAGGTACATCTCGTACGGGTCGCTTTTCGCACCCAGAGCGAACGCGGGGGTCGGCGTGGTGGGCGTGAACAAGACGTCAACGCCCGACTCGAACACTCTCGCGAAATCGCGCGCGATGAGGGCGCGGACCTGCTGCGCCTTCCGGTAGTACGCATCGTAGTAGCCCGCCGAGAGGACGTACGTGCCGAGCAGAATCCGGCGCGTCACCTCCGGGCCGAAGCCGCCGGAACGCGTGGCCTCGTACATCCCGCGCAACCCGTCCCCCGCGAGCCGCAACCCGTATCTCACGCCGTCGAAACGCGCGAGGTTCGACGACGCCTCCGCCGGCGCGACGATGTAGTAAACCGGAATCGCCAATTCGGTGTGCGGCAGCGAAACGTCGCGGATCTCGGCGCCGAGCGAGCGAAGATGCTCCAGCGCGGCGTCGCATCGTTCGCGCACGCCACGCTCCAAGTCCGCCGGGAAATACTCGCGCGGCCGCCCGACGACGAGACCGTGCAGCGACGCGTCGAGGCCTGCGCGGTAGTCGCCTGCCGGACGGCTCGCGCTGGTCGAGTCGTTCGAATCGTGCCCCGCGATCGTCTCGAGCGCCATCGCCGCGTCGTCCACGCCGCGGCCGAAGACCCCAACCTGGTCGAGCGACGAGGCGAACGCGACGAGCCCGAAGCGGCTCACGCGTCCATAGGTCGGCTTCACGCCGACCACGCCGCAGAACGCGGCGGGTTGGCGCACGGACCCACCGGTCTCCGATCCGAGCGCGATCGGGACCATGCCCGCGGCCACCGCCGCCGCCGAACCGCCGGACGATCCTCCGGGGACACGGTCGGGCGCGAGTGGATTGCGCGTCGCGCCGAACGCGCTGTTCTCGGTCGACGAGCCCATCGCGAATTCGTCCATGTTCGACTTTGCGACGACGACCGCTCCGGCGCCGCGCAAGCGCGTCACCACCGTCGCCTCGAACGGGCTCACGTACCCTTCCAGAATCCGCGACCCACACGACGTCGGGAGCGTGAGCGTGGCGATGTTGTCCTTGACGACGACCGGAACGCCGGCCAGCGCGCCGACGGAACCGCCCTGAGAGCGCGCCTCGTCACAGCGAACCTCGACCAGCGCGGCGTCGGCGAGCGCCGACTCGCGATCGAGGTACAGCAGCGCGTTGAGCCCTTCGCGTCCCAGCCCGGCAGTAACCGCCCGATCCAACGAACGCAGAACCGGATCGACCGCGGAGAGTCCGGCCTCCACCGACTCGCGCAGCGTGGCCGCCGAATCACGATCAAGCGGCGTCGGACTCACGTGTCGTCGTCTTCATGAGTCGACAGCCGCGGCACGAGGAAGAAGCCGTCGCGTTCGCTGGGCGCGAACGCGGCGATCGGCCTCTGGAGCGCGACAGGCGGTCCCGAGTCGCCGCGCAGGGGCGCGCTGTCGGCGCCTATCGCGGTCAGTGGATCGACCGCCGTCGTGTCCACGCGCGCCAATACCGACATGTGCTCCAGAATCGTGTTCAGCTCGGCCACGAGCGCGCGAGCGCGGTCGTCGGAGACGCCCAATCTCGCGAGCGACGCGATGTGGCGAACGTCGTCGATCGTCACCGCCATGTCACTCGTCTCCGCGCTCGAGATTCGCCTGCGCGATGACGAGCGTCTTGCGGCCGATCGCTTCGTCGTCGAAGTCGATCTTCACCTTGGCGTCTCGCCCGCCACCGGCGAGCTCGGCGATCGTTCCAGTGCCGAATTTGCGATGGCGTACGCGCGCGCCGACCGCGAACACGGCGGCGTCCTGCGACTCGTCCTCGACGTTTCGCGCCCCCCCCCGGCCGCCGCCAAACGTGACGGGCACGCCGGGACGCCGCGACGCGGCGGACTCGCGCGGTGGAAGGTCGTCGTCCCACGAGGAGGTCGCGCGGGGAGACACTCCACCGGATCGTCCATACCCGCGCCCGTACGCCTGGTGATCCGCGCCGGCGCGCATAAACGCGCGCCCTGAACTGCGCACCTTGATCGTGCTGCGCGATTCGAGCATCGCGGTCGGGATGCCGTCGAGGAATCCCGACGGCCGCGCGCCCAACAACTCTCCGTTGCGGCGCCGTTCCTCGGCGTGCGTGAGATACAGCTTCCGCTCGGCGCGCGTGATGCCGACGTAGAACAACCGGCGCTCTTCCTCGAGCAGCGGCGGGTCTTCGTACGCTTTCGCCAGCGGAAACAGCCCGTCTTCGAGTCCCGTGATGAACACGACGGGAAACTCGAGGCCTTTGGCGTTGTGCAGTGTCATGAGGGTCACCGCTTCGGCGTCGGCCGCCAGCGCATCGGAGTCGGCGACGAGGCTCGCGCGCTGCAAGAAATGGTCGAGCGGGCGCAGACCGACTTCGCCCAATTCGTCGGCGACCAGTTCGGCCGCGCCCGTGATGAGCTCCCGCACGTTGTCCAACCGCTCCGCGGACTCCGGGCCTTCGGCACGCAGGTAGTCGCCGTAGCGGATCGCGTCGACCAGCTCGCGCAGCAACTCGTCGACCGCCGCCTCCTGCGCTCGCTCGCGCAGGCCGGCGATCAAGCGGACGAACTCGGCCAGCGCGATTCGCGCGGCTGGTCGAAGCGCGGCGACGATCTCGGCACGCTGCGCACCTTCGAACATCGGAACGCCGGACACGCGCGACGCTTCGGCGAGTTGGTCGATCGTCGTTTCGCCGAGACCGCGCTTCGGCACACCCACCGCTCGTCGGAACGCCTCGTCGTCGGCGGGATTCGCGATCAGCTTGAGATACGCCATCAGGTCGCGAATCTCGCGCCGGTCGTAGAAACGGACCGCGCCGACGAGCCGGTACGGCATCGCTTGACGACGCAGCGATTCCTCGAGCGCGCGGCTCTGCGCATTCGTGCGATAGAGCACGGCGACGTCGCCGTAGCCCGCGGGCGATTGCCCGGACCGTCGCACACCGATCTCGTTCACGACGAAGTCGGCCTCGTCGCGTTCGTCGAGCGACCGCACGAGCGTGATCGGCTCGCCGCCGCCGCGGGTCGCGCGCAGCGTCTTGCCCATTCGCGCGGTGTTCGCGCTGATGACGACGTTCGCCAGATCGAGAATCTGCGGCGTCGACCGGTAGTTCTCCTCGAGGCGAACGACGGCGGCACCCGCGAAATCCTTATTGAAGTCGAGGATGTTCCGGATGTCGGCGCCCCGCCACCCATAGATGGATTGGTCATCGTCACCCACGACGCACACGTTGCCGTGCTGTCCACCGAGGAGCTTGATCAGCTCGTACTGCGCGCGGTTCGTGTCCTGGTACTCGTCGACGAGGATGTACTTGAACTGGTCGCGATATCGCGCGAGCCGTTCCGGGTGGCGCTGGAGCATGCGCACGGGCAGCACGAGCAAGTCGTCGAAGTCGACGGCGTTGGCGAGGCGAAGCGCCTGCTCGAGGCTCTTGAAGACCGGCGCCACCGCCTTGGCAAATGGATCGAACGCCATCCGCTCGTATTCCGCCGGCTCGACGAGCGCGTTCTTGGCGTCGGAGATCGCCGAGTGCACGGCGCGCGGCGCGAACTGCTTGGGCGAGATTCCGTGCCGCTCCATCAGACGCTTGACCACGCCGAGTGAATCGTCCTGGTCGTAGATCGTGTACGTCGGTGTACGGTCCACGAGATGCGCCGACGCACGGAGCATGCGGGCGCCGATCGCGTGGAACGTGCCGGCCCACATCCCGGCGGGCGCGCTGCCGAGGAGCCGGCCGATGCGGTCGCGCATCTCGCCGGCGGCTTTATTCGTGAACGTGACAGCGAGGACGTTGCGCGCGCTCACGCCCTCGATGTCGATCAGGCGCGCGATGCGCGTGGTGAGGACCCGCGTCTTGCCCGAGCCCGCGCCGGCCAGGACGAGCAACGGACCGTTCACATGGAGCACAGCCTCTCGCTGCGCCGGGTTGAGGCCCGCCGTCAACCGCTCGTCCAGCATCGTCTGCATCAGTGAAGAATAATCTCGAAGGTGGCGCCGACCGGGGCCCCACCCGCGGCTGCGCCGGCGCCTGGCTCCGACGGCGCGAGCCGTAGCACGCCGTTGTGGTTTTCCTCGACGATTCGCCTCGCGAGCGAGAGGCCGATCCCCCATCCGCTTTGCTTGGTGGAGAAGCCCGGCTCGAATACGCGCGACCTCAGTTCGCGGGGTACGCCCGGGCCGTCGTCGGCGACGCGAATCGCCACGCCCTCGGTGCCCGAGTGCGAGGCAGTCAACCGGACGCGCCCGCCGCGCCCCGCCAGAGCGTCGATGGCGTTCTTCGCCAGCACCTCGATGGCCCACTCGAGGAGCACGGCGTCGCCCTTCACCTTCGGCAGACCAGGCTCCTCGTCGTGCTCCACAACGATCGTATTGGCGAGCGTCGGTACCCGCGCCTGGAAATAGCGGGCGACGCGGGCGACGAGCGCGCCGGCGTCGACGTCGTCGAACTTCGCCTCGCGCCCGATGCGCTCGAACCGGTGGGCGACGCGGTCGAGCCGATCGAGATCGGCGCGCATGTGCTTCGCGGCCGCGGCCGACGACTCGTCCTGCGCCCGCTCCTCCATCAGCTCGATCCATCCGGCGAGACTGGACAGCGGAGTTCCCAATTGATGCGCCGACTCGCGCGCCATCCCGGCCCACAGACGCTCGCGCGCCGCGTCGCCGCGGGTCCGCACGATGTAGACCCACGCCAACAACAGGATGGCGGCCATGCTCGCCTGCAGCGCCGGGATGATCCGCAGCCAGCGCACGACGGACGGATCGCCGTAGTAGACTTTTCCAATGAGTGAGTCGGCAATCGGCGGATGCTCGCCCTGGAGCACCGCCACGTACTCCTTGATGCGTGAATCCGTGTCGGCGAGAGCGTGCGCGGGTCGAACGGGCAGGTTGGCGTGCCCGGCGACGACGCCGTTCGGGTCGGTCACGACGAGCGGGACGCCTTGGGCCTGAATGCTCTTCGACAGGTCGACGAGCGCCGCGTCCATCGCCCCGGGAGAACTGTCGGCGAAGGCGCGGAAGACGCGGGCGTACATCTCCGTCGATCGCCTCGCGTCCGCGCGCAAGTCGACGATCACCCGCTGGGTGTACCAGACGTACGACCCCAACAATACCAGAAACAGCGTGGCGACCAGCATCTCGGACTTGCTGCGCCGCATGAGCCGGGGCTCAGCCGAGTGTGTCGACGCCGAGATACGCGCGAAGCGCGGCAGGAACGGTGACCGTTCCGTCGGCGTTCTGATGATGCTCCAGCAAGCAGGCGATCGTGCGCGGAAATGCCAGTCCCGATCCATTGAGCGTGTGCACGAATCGCGGCTTCTCACCTTTGGCGGGACGATACCGGATGTTCGCTCGCCGCGCCTGGAAATCGGTGAACGTGCTGCACGACGAGACCTCGAGCCACGCGCCAACGCCCGGGGCCCAGCACTCCAAATCGTACGTCATTGCAGAACTAAACCCGGTGTCGCCGGCGGCGAGCAACTTACGTCGATAGGGCAGCTCCAGACGCTCCAGCATCGTCTCGGCGTGGCGCGTGAGCAGCTCGAGCTGCTCGGCCGACGTCTCGGGCGACGCATACCGCACGAGCTCCACCTTGTCGAATTCGTGCGTGCGAAGGATGCCGCGCGTGTCCTTCCCCGCCGATCCCGCCTCGCGGCGGAAACACTTGCTATAGGCGACGAAGGCCATCGGCATGGCGTCGGCCTCGATGATCTCGTCGCGGTAGAGATTCGTGACCGGTACTTCCGCGGTGGGAATCAGGAACAGGTCGTCGCCGCGCGTGCCGTAGGCATCGTCCTCGAATTTCGGAAGCTGTCCGGTGCCGGTCATCGTCGCGCGATTGACGAGCAGCGGCGGCCACACCTCTTCGTAGCCGTGCTCCTGGCGGTGCGTGTCCATGAACATCGCGATGAGCGAGCGGATGAGCCTCGCCCCGACCCCACGATAAAAGACGAATCCCGAGCCGGAGACCTTCCCACCCCGCTCGAGATCGATCATCCCGAGCGATGCGCCGATTTCCCAATGCGGCTTCACGCCATCGCGCGCGCGTGGTGAGCCCCACTCACGGGCGATCACGTTCTGCGTCTCGTCGCCTTCGGGAACGTTCGGCAGCGTGACGTTGGGAATCTCGAGCAGCGTCTGGTCGAGATCCCGCTGGGCGGCGGCCAATTCGTGCTCGAGCTTCGTGATCTCGTCGCCGAGCGCACGTCCTTGGGCGATCAGCTCATCCGCGTCTTCCTTGGCGCGCTTTCGCCGCGCGACTTCCTGCGAGTTGGCGTTCCGGGCCGCCTTTCGCTCTTCGACCGCCTGGATCAGCGTCCGGCGGTCACGCTCGAGCTGGATGCCGCGGTCTATGACCGGCGCGAGTCCATCGAGCGCGCCGCGGCGGCGGAGCCCATCGCGCAGCAGATCGACCTGCTCGCGGAGCATCCGGGCGTCGTGCATGCGCTAGTTCTTGGGCACGCCGTCGGCAAACGACACGAAACCGCAGTTCGGATCGACGGTGAACACGACCTTCATCGAGCGCGTCGCGAGATCCACCGCCGTCACGATGACCTTGGCGTACAGGTTCTGGCCCGAAATCGCTAACCCGCACGTGTTGAGGTCGTTCGACTGCGCGACGATCGTCACGTTGGCCGCGCCGATGAGCGTCGTATCGGCGCGATATCCGTTCTTCGGAGCGGCGACAAGATTGTCGAACGACCCTTGCGACACCTGCAGGCCGACCGCGTGCGTCGGCGCAAGCGCCGAGGCGATCGTTCGCAGTGGCATGAACAACACGTGCCCCGCGCTGTCGATGTCGAAAGCGATGTCGAAGGCGAAGCTGGACGACGCCGGCACGAGCTGACCGGTCGAGATCTGCAGCGCCGTCGGCGCGCCGAGCGGCGCACCATTGATGGCGTAGACAACGCCGCTGTCGGTGAGCGTCGGAAGCGACGCCGGCACGCCAGTGAGGTCGGTGCAGGAGATGGCCGTGATGGCGGCGGCGAACGTCGCCAACGCGAAAATCGGGGCCGAAAGCGGCGAGAAACGACGAATGGTCATTGGGGGAGTCGAGCGAAGGATACGGACGCGTTGAGGATTCTTCAAGCGATTGGGGCCGCTTGACTTCGACCACTTCGATCTCTAGCTTCGCCTCCACTTCGGGGGGAAGCGCGAACGACGGAATGCCGAGCATTCGTGATCTGGTCGCTGCCATCCGGCAGCGCGAAGGAGTCGACGCCGCCGTCGTCCTCGGACGCGACGGGTTGTTGATCGACGGCCAGCTCACCGAGGGGCTCGACGCCGACGACATCGCCGCCCGAATTCCCGCCATCCTGAGCTCCGCCGACGAGCTCGGCGTTGCCGCCGACCGCGGTGAGCTGCTGACGGCGGTCCTCGAGCACCGCCGCGGACTGGCGATCGTCTCGGTGCTGACGACAGATGCCGTGCTTCTCGTCCTCATGTCGCCCGGCGCCGCCGTCGGGCAACTGCTGCTCGAGATTCGCCGCAACCGCGAACGCATCGCCGCTCTCGTCTAAGCGCATCGATTCGCCGTGTCCAACTCGCCCACGTGCCACGTGCTCGTCGCCGACGACGAACCGCACATCGGCCGCATCATCAAGATGAAGCTCGAGCAGGGGCCGTTCCGCGTCACTCTGGCCTACGACGGACGCGAAGCCCTCGAGACGCTCGGTCGCGAGACCGACATCTGCCTGGTGATGCTCGACCTCATGATGCCGCACCTGAGCGGTCTCGATGTTCTGACCGCCATGCGCCGCGATCCGCGGTGGCAGAAGATCCCTTGCATCATCCTGACGGCGGCCGGCCAGGAACAGCAGCACACCAGCGCCATGGCGCTGGGAGCGAACGACTTCCTGACCAAGCCGTTCAGCCCGAAGAAGCTGTACGCGCGCGCCGCGGAGCTGGTGGGGCTCGCGGCCGACGATTCGAACGTCGACGCCCCCCCTCCCCCGGATGAGCCGCTGGGCGGTGGTGCTTGCCGGCGGGGTCGGGTCGCGATTCTGGCCGCTGTCCACGCCGTCGCGCCCCAAACAATTGTTGCCACTCGTCACCTCGCAGCCGCTGCTCGCGGACACGGTGACGCGGCTTCGCCCTCTCGTGTCGTCGGATCGCACCCTCATACTCACGAGCGAGGCGTTGGTGCCAAGTGTGGCCGCGCTCCTCCCCGACGTCCCGCGATCCAACATCCTCGCCGAACCAAGGCCGGCGGGAACGGCGGCAGCCCTGACCTGGGCCGCCCAGGAGATCGCGCGCCGCGACGGGCCGGCGGCCGTCATGATGTCGGTGCACGCCGATTGGGCAGTCGCCGACCCGGCGGGATTCCAGCAGTCGCTCACCCTCGCGGCCAAGACCGCCGAGCAGCATCACGCGCTCGTGACTGTGGGCGTTGTGCCCACGCGCCCCGACCCGGGCTTCGGATACATCCAGCCCGGCGAGGCGCTCGACGCCGAGACGGGTGCACGCCGGGTGGCGCGGTTCGTGGAGAAGCCCGACCGGGCGCGCGCCGAGCAGATGCGCCGCGACGGCTACCTCTGGAACTCGGGCATCTTCGTGTGGCGCGTGGGCGATTTTCTGGACGACGTCCGGCGGCTCACGCCGGAAGTGTCGCGCGCCCTTCATGCCAACTCCGACGACATGCTCGGTTTCTTCGGGGCGGTCACGCCGATCTCCGTCGACGTGGGTGTGCTCGAACGCAGCGACCGCGTCGTCGTGCTCGCCGGCGACTTCGGTTGGGACGACGTCGGCACCTGGGCCGCCCTGCGCCGCGTTCGGCGGACCGACGCCGCCGGGAACACGGCGAACGGGCGCCTCTACCCGATCGACGCCCGCGACAATGTCGTCCACGCGCCAGCCTCCACCGTGATCATGTATGGGGTCTCCAACCTCGTGGTGGTCATGGAAAACGACATGGTGCTCGTCACCACGACCGACCGGTCCGCCGATTTGAAAACGCTCATGGACGCGCTGCCGCGCGGCGTCCGGGAACGCCCGTGAGCGCCGTCTACCTGTACGACGACGCGACGGCGCGCCGCTTCGAGCCGTTCGCCAGCACGCGTCCGGTCTCCGAGCTCGTCGCCGGCGTCGCGTTGATCCGCGAGCGATGGCGGCAGCATATGCAGCCGAGCACCGGCCCGTTCTTCCTGGCCGGCGAACGTCACGCGGATTTCGACGAACCGGGCGCCGTCGCCGCGAGCGGCGTGATCCCCGCCGGCTCGATCGTGGTGAACAGCCGGTGCGTGCCCCAGCTGCCGGCCGACCCGCAGGCCGTCGCGAGACGCGTCGCGCCCTGCACGATGTGGCGCTGCGGCAATCAGATGGCGGCGCTCCGTCTTCGCGAGCCGATGGACACCCTGGAGTTCGCCGATGGATCGCTCTCCCTCGACGAGATCGCCGCCGGCACGGGCGCGATCGCCGAGGTGCATGGCTGGTGGCTCGAGGACGTTTGGGACTTGATTCGGCTGCTGCAGGTACAGTTGACGGCCGACATTCCGATCGCCACGCGGGGGATGTCGGGGTCGCTGCCGCGGCACGCGACGATCCTCGGCGACCAGCCGGTCTTCGTCGCGCAGGACGCCGTCGTCGAGCCGTACGTCGTACTCGATGCGACGGCCGGTCCGATCATGGTCGGCGAGGGATCGCACGTCCGCGCGTTCACCAGGATCTCCGGCCCCTGCTACGTCGGACGCCACGCGACGGTACTCGGCGGCGACGTCACCGGCAGCTCGATCGGCGACTGGTCGAAGGTTCGCGGCGAGTTGAACACGACCGTCGTGGTCGGCCATTCGAACAAGGGACACGACGGCTTCGTGGGGCATTCGTACCTCGGCCGATGGGTGAACGTGGGCGCAGGGACCATCACGAGCAATTTGAAGAACACGTATGGTCCGGTCGCGATGTGGACGCCCGACGGCGTCCGCGACACGGGCATGCAGTTCCTCGGCACGATGTTCGGCGACCACGTGAAGACCGGCATCGGGCTGCGGCTGACGACGGGAACGATCATCGGCGCCGGGTCGAACGTGTACGGCGCGATGCCGCCCAAGGTGGTCGCGCCGTTTTCGTGGGGCGACGGGTGGCCGTACCAGCTGCATCACGCCGACAAGTTCATCGAGGGCGCGACGCGCATGATGGCGCGCCGTTCGGTTACCTTGAGCGAGCGCGGGAGGCGGCACCTCGCCGCGGCGCACGCCAGCCGTTGGGTCCTCGAGGAACGCGAATCGTGAAGCTGTGGATGCTGGGGAGCGGCAGTCGCGGCAACGCGATCCTCGTCGAGTGCGACGGGTCGCGGATCCTCATCGACTGCGGCTACGGCACACGCACGCTGGCGGGACGCCTCAAGACGATCGGCGTGAAGCCGGATTCGATCGACGCCTGTCTCGTGACGCACGAGCACGGGGACCACGTGCACGGCGCGAAGTCGGCGATGAAGCGCTGGGGGTGGGAGCTGTACGCGACGCCGGCGACGGCGCGCGCCGCGAAGCTCGCCGGTCCGCACGTGAACCGGTTCGCCGCCGGCACGACGATCCACTTTCCCACCATGACGGTGAGCACGACACCGACGCCGCACGACGCGCGCGAGTCGGTGGGATTCGTCGTGACCAGCAAGTCGACCGGGGCGCGGGCAGGCATGTTCTACGACATCGGCCACGTGAGCCGGGCGATCGCGCGCGCGTGCCAGTCGCTCGACATCCTCGTGCTCGAGTCGAATCACGACGACGAGATGCTGCGGAACGGCCCGTACGGTCCCTGGCTGCAGGCGCGGATCGCGTCGCGGGTCGGGCACCTGAGCAATCACGACGCCGCGGCGTTCGCGCGCGAGGCGGTGACGCGCGAGACGAATCACCTCGTGCTCGCCCATCTCAGTGAGAAGTGCAACACGCCGCGCGTCGCACTCACCAACATGCGCGCTGCGCTCTCCAAATCGCGCTTCAAAGGCACGCTCACCGCCGCGAAGCAGGACGCCGTCGTCGGCCCATTCGTGCCGGGCGCCAAGCGCGCCGAGAAGCCGCTGCAGTACGCGCTCTTCTAGTGGGTCTCCCGCACCCCGCCCCCGCACTCCTCCCGCACGCAGAAACGAAACGGGCCGCCCAAAGGGCGGCCCGTTTCGCTTCGGTGTGTCTTGCCTAGTACATCCCGCCCATGCCGCCCGGACCCGCCGGCGCCGAGGGCTTGTCTTCCTTTCGCTCGACGATGAGCGCTTCGGTCGTGAGGAGCAGACCGGCGATCGACGCCGCGTTCTGCAGCGCCGTGCGCGTCACCTTCGTCGGATCGATCACGCCCGCCTGCACGAGGTTCTCGTACGTGTCGGTGAGCGCGTTGTAGCCGAACGCGTCGTCCTTCGAGTTGCGCACTTTCTCCACGACGATCGAGCCTTCACCACCCGCGTTCTGCACGATCATGCGGATCGGCTCCTCGATCGCGCGGCGAATGATGTCGACGCCGATCTGCTCGTCGGCTTCGCCGAGCTTGAGCGTCTTGAGCGCGCGCTGCGCGCGAATGAACGCCACGCCGCCGCCCGGGACGATGCCCTCTTCCGCCGCGGCGCGCGTCGCGTGCAACGCGTCCTCGACACGGGCCTTCTTCTCCTTCATCTCGGCTTCGGTCGCCGCGCCGACGTTGATCACCGCCACGCCGCCGGCGAGCTTCGCCAAACGCTCCTGGAGCTTTTCCTTGTCGTAGTCGCTCGTGCTGGCGTCGATCGCGACACGGATTTCCTTGATGCGGCCCTGGATCTTGTCGTCCGAGCCGGCGCCGTCGATGATCGTCGTGTTGTCCTTGTCGACGACGATGCGCTTGGCCTTGCCGAGGTCCGTGATCACGGCGTTCTCGAGCTTGAAGCCGACTTCCTCGCTGATCACCTGTCCGTTGGTCAGGACCGCGATGTCTTGCAGCATGGCCTTGCGGCGATCGCCGAAGCCCGGCGCCTTCACGGCGCAGACCTTGAGCGTGCCGCGCAGCTTGTTGACGACCAGCGTCGCCAGGGCTTCGCCTTCGATGTCCTCGGCGATGATGAGCAGGGGACGTCCCTGCTGCGCGACCTTCTCCAGCACCGGGAGCAGGTCCTTCATCGACGAGACCTTCTTGTCGTGGATCAGGATGAGCGCGTCCTCGAGGGCGGCTTCCATCTTCTCCGGATCGGTGACGAAGTACGGCGAGACGTAGCCGCGGTCGAACTGCATGCCCTCGACCGTCTCGAGCGTCGTCTCGAGGCCCTTGGCCTCTTCGACGGTGATGACGCCGTCCTTGCCGACCTTGTCGAACGCGTCGGCGATGAGGTCGCCGATCTCCTGGTCATTGTTCGCGGAGATGGCGCCCACCTGGGCGATCTCTTTCTTGCCGGTCGTCGGAACGCTCATCTTCTTGAGCTCGGCGACGACCGCGTTCACCGCCTGGTCGATGCCGCGCTTGATGGCCATCGGGTTCGAGCCGGCGGTGACATTCTTGAGGCCTTCGCGGAAGATGGCCTGCGCGAGGACGGTGGCGGTGGTCGTGCCGTCGCCGGCGATGTCCGACGTCTTGGTCGCGACTTCCTTGACCATCTGCGCGCCCATGTTCTCGAGTGGGTCGCTCAACTCGACTTCCTTGGCGACGGTGACGCCGTCCTTGGTGACCGTGGGGGCGCCGAATTTCTTGTCGATGACGACGTTCCGGCCCTTCGGACCGAGGGTGACCTTCACGGCCTCGGCGAGCTGATCGACCCCGCGCTTCAGTGCCGCGCGCGCGTCGACGTTGAAATGGAGTTCTTTGGCTGCCATGGCGAAATCTCTATAGTGAGTTGTCTAATTCAAAGCGCGAAATGACGGACCGGCTGCTCAGGACAGCACCGCGAGAACGTCCGACTCGCGGAGGATCAGAAGCGGTTCGTTGTCGATCGTGACCTCGGTGCCGCTGTACTTTCCGTACAGGACCTTGTCGCCGACCTTGACGTCCATCGGGACGCGCTTGTCCTTCTCGAACCGCCCCGGGCCCACGGCGATGATCTCGCCTTGCTGCGGCTTTTCCTTGGCCGTGTCGGGGATGTACAGACCGCCCCGCATTTGCTCCGTTTCCTCGAGCGCGCGGATGACGACGCGATCGGCCAACGGGTTGACCTTGATGCTGGTCTTGGTGGCCATATTGGGTGCTCCTCCTTGCTCTGGCTGCGATGACGTGAAGGCGAAAATGCCTTAGCACTCAAAGGCTGCGAGTGCTAACAGCCATCAAGTCTAGGGAGGCCAGGGAGGCGAGTCAAGCGCTGCGCACAAGAGGGCCAATAACGTAACTCGTTCGTGACAAACGGCTTAGAGTCGCCTCTCGTTCCGTGCGAGAAGACTGTACGCCAGCGCCAAGCCTTGGAGCGTCAGGTGCGGCTCCACGCGATCGAACGACTTGCACAGCTCTGCCATCGTCGTCGCGAATCCACCCGTGGCGATCACGGTCGGCGCGCTCGGTCGCGGCCACTCCCGCTTGATCCGCGCCACGAGTCCGTCGATCGCGTCCGCGGCGCCGAACAGCACGCCCGCGCGAATGCACTCCTCCGTGCGCTTCCCGATCACACGTTTGGGGATCGTCAGCTCCGTCGCCGGAAGCTTGGACGTCCGCCGCGTGAGCGTCTCCGACGACGTCATCACCCCCGGCGCGATCACTCCCCCCAGAAAAACGCCGTCGGACGTGATGCAGTCGAACGTCGTCGCCGTGCCGAGATCGACGACGATCGCGTCGCGCTGGTAGAGACGGCTCGCCGCGAGCGTGTTGATCAAGCGATCCGCCCCCACCGTGAGCGGCTCGTCCACGTCGAGCGTGATCGGCAAACGCGACGACGCGTCGACGATGAGCGGCGCCCCAACCGTGAAGTAGTCCTGACACCCCTGCGAGAGCGGACCGGTGACGCGCGGCACCACCGAACCGATCGCCACGCCGTCCACGGCGTCCGGCATGAAGTCGCTCGCCGCGAGCAACGAACGAAGCAGCACGCCGAATTCGTCGGGGGTGCGGGGGACGTCCGTCATCACGCGCCAATGTCCGCGCAGCTCGGTTTCCTGGAACAGCCCGATGGTCAGCTCGGTGTTGCCGACGTCGAAGACGAGAATCACGTCGCCTCCTCTTGGAGCACGAGAGATCCGGCGCGCACCGCGGCGATGCGCGACCCGGTGTTGATGAGCAGCGCGCCGGTGCGGTCGATCCCGGCGACTCGCCCGACGATCGGCTGGACGCACCCCTGCCCCGCGGCGATGTCTCGCGCCTCGAACTCGGCCAACTCCGACTCGGTCAGATGTCCCTGCGCCGCGGCCGCGGCGCGCAGCAGCGGAACCGCGACGCGCAGCACGTCGAGACGCGTCGTTCCCGCGGCGAGTCCGATGGCGCGCGGTTCGTCGCTCGGCGCGACCACGTTGATCCCGACGCCGACCGCGACCCACTCGATTGCCCCGTCGCGCCAGCGCGCTTCGGCGAGTACGCCGGCGAGCTTGCGGCCGGCCGAATAGACGTCGTTCGGCCATTTGAGGTGCACACGGCCGGGCGGGGACGCGAATTGGTCGAGGCCGCGCGCCAGTGCGAGGCCGACGCGCAGCGACAGCACGTCGGCGGACGCGGGATCGGTGGGGCGCTCGACCAACGTGAGCCACACTCCGGCGCCCGGGATCGAGATCCACTGACGGCCGTGTCGGCCGCGCCCGCTCGTTTGCTCGTTCGCGAGAACGAGCGTTCCCGCCGGTGCGTCCGCCGCGGCGAGTTCGTGGGCCACGTCCTGCGTCGACGAGACCGTGTCGAGCAACTCGACGTGCGGCAGCGCGAGCCGCGACGCGAGCTCGGCGGCCGAAGCACCGTCGTACCGGACGATTCCGCCCGCGTCGGCGTTCGTCATTGTCTTTCCGTATTCGGTCAGCGAGAGAATGCGATACCCAGGACGATCAGTCCGATGATGATGCGGTACGCCGCGAAGACGCCATAGCTTCGGCGCACCACGAATCGCAGGAGTACGGCGATGGCCAGCCATCCGCTGATCGCGGAGGCCATGACGCCGGCGGCGAGCGGGGCCGTCACCCCTTCCGTCTTGAGCACGTGGGGCAACTTCAGCAGCGCGGCCGCCGCGATGATCGGCATGCTCATGAGAAAGCTGAATACGGCGGCATCTTCGCGCGTGAAGCGGAGCGCGCGCCCCGCCGTAATCGTCGATCCCGAGCGGGAAACGCCCGGCACGATGGCGAACATCTGTGCCAGGCCGACGAGGATCGCGTCGCGCGCGGTCATCGTGGGCAACGATCGGTCGGATGCCGCTGACTTGTCGACCCACCAGAGCAAGACGCCCATCACGATCAGCACGATGGCGATCAGGCGGGGGTCGCGAAACGTGCTGTCGGCGTATTTCTCCAGCGCGAGCCCGGCGATCGCTCCCGGGATCGTGGCGATGATGAGAAAGACGACGCGCCGGCGTTCCTCCGCAGTGCCCTGCCCGACCGCCGCGCGCGCGAGGGCGATCCACTGGGCGCGGAAGTACCAGAGCACGGCGATCAGCGTGCCGACGTGCAGCGCGACGTCGAAGGCCAGCCCCGGATCGTCCCAGTGAAACAGCCAGGGCACGAGCGTGAGATGCGCCGAGCTGCTCACCGGAAGAAACTCGGCGAGGCCCTGGACGATCCCGAGGATGATGGCGTGGGCGAGACTCACGCGACGCCGCCCGGACCAGCCGCCGCGCGCGCATTTCGCTCAGCACCGGACGGCGACGAGAGCGTGTATTCATAGAACGCCTCGTAGTCGCCCACGATCGCGTCGCGCGAAAAGCGCTCGCGCGCATCCTGCGCCGCGAGGCTACTCATCGCGTGCCACCGATCGCGGTCGCGAAGGAGCTTTAGCGCGGCGGCCGCCATAGCGTCGATGTCGCCGACCTCGCATAGGAATCCCGTTTCGCCGTCGCGAACGACCTCCGGAAGTCCGCCGGCCCTCGAGCCGATGACCGGTACGCCCGACGCCAGCGCCTCGAGCGCGCTCAGGCCGAACGACTCCGTGCTCGACGGCAGGAGGAAGAGGTCGGCGCCGGCGAGCAACGGCGCCACCGCGTCGATCTTGCCCAGGAAAAACACTTTGTCCTGCAAGCCGAGCGCACGCGCTTCGGCCTCGGCGTCGACGCGGTCCGGACCGTCGCCGATCATCATCAGCACGGAAGGCACCTCCCGCTCGACTTCCGCGAAGATCTTCACCACGTCGGTCACGCGCTTCACGGCCCGAAAGTTCGAGATGTGCATCAGCACGCGCTTCCCCGAGTCGACCTGCTCGGTAAGAATCGAGGGGTAGCGCGAGCGATCGTAGACCTCGGGGTCGACGAAGTTCGGGATGACCTCGATGCGGCACGCCGTACAGCCGAAGGTCGTGAGCGTCTCGGTTTGGAGATAACGGCTGACCGCCGTGAGTCCGTCCGACTTCTCGATCGAGAACTTCGTGATCGGGCGGAACGACGGGTCCTGACCGACGATCGTGATGTCCGTTCCGTGCAGCGTCGTCACGACGCGGATGTCGCGCTTCGATTGCTTGAGCATCTCCTGCGCGATCCAGGCGCTGGTCGCGTGCGGAATCGCGTAGTGGCAATGCAGCAGGTCGAGCGAGTGCGCGAGCGTGACCTCGTGCATTCGCACCGCGAGGGCAAGGTCGTACGGCGGATACTCGAAGAGGGGATAACGCCCGACGTCCACTTCATGGAAGTAGATCCCGGGAGTGAACGCCGGGAGGCGAAACGGCTGCTGGTACGTGATGAAGTGGACTTCATGGCCACGCTGAGCCAAGGCGATCCCGAGCTCCGTGGCCAGCGCCCCCGAGCCTCCGTACGTCGGGTAGCAGGTGATGCCGACCTTCACCGGCGCGCTCTCGCCGAGTCGCCTGCGTTGGCTCCGTGCACGATCCCGGTCGTCCATCGCGCGACGACCTCTTCCCAATCACGCGCCAGCGGGTTCACGGTGAGAACGCGGTCCGGCGGAAGCTGATGACGAAACCACGTGCGTTGGCGCTTGGCGTACTGTCTCGTCTCGACCAGGATCGTCTCGCGCGCGTCGGCGCGCGTCGACTCACCGCGCGCCATGCGTCGCACGGCCTCGTATCCCGTCGCCTTCCATGCCGGCGCGTCCGGTGGAACCGAATACATGAGTCGCTCAACCTCGTTCGGCCATCCAGCGTTGAACATCGTATCGAGCCGCGTGGCGATGTGCTGCGCCAGCGCGAGACCCGGATCCACCAGAAGATAGCGCGGGCGCCAACGCGGCCCTCGCGTGTTTCCGCCGCGCTGCGCCGCATGCAGATCGCTCACGCGGCGGCCCGTGAGCAGCGCGATCTCGGCGGCGCGCAGCAGCTGCGCGCGTCCGAGGTGCGCGCGCGCCGGATCGAGCCGTTCGACCCACCGCTTCAGCTCGGACGTCGGCAGCGCGGCAAGCTCGGGCTCGAGACGCCGGCGCTGCTCGACGTCGATCGGCGGCTCGGCGAAGAGCCCCTCGAACAGCGCGCGCAAATAGAGCCCCGTGCCGCCCACGACGATGGGTGTGCGGCCGAGGGCGAGCGCGTCGGCGATCCAGTCGTTCGCGGCATCCGCCCACGCCGCCGACGAATAGCGAACCGTCGGCTCGACGAGGTCGATGCCCGTGTGCGGCACGCGGGCCCGGTCGTCGGCGGTCGGTTTCGCGGTTCCGACGTCGAATCCGCGATACACCTGACGCGAATCGGCGCTGACGATCGTGATCGGCTGCCGCTCGGCGAGCCACATCCCGATCGCGCTTTTTCCGCCGGCCGTCGGCCCGCAGACCACCCCGACGTCCGTGGCGGTGAACTCAATGGCGGCCGAATCGCCGGTCGATTTCATCCCACGTGAGTTGGACGATCGTCGCTCTGCCGTGCACGTCGTGCGCGGGGAGCGTCGTGTCGCGCAGAGCGACGTAGAGCGCGCGCTGTTCCGCGGGGGACAGCGCGTCGCCGGCCTTGATTGCCGCCTTGCACGCGACCGTCGCGGCGAGCCGCTCGTGGCGCGAATGCTCGCTCGCCCCGCGGTCGCCCGTGATCGCCGCCAGCGTCTCGCGCAGGCACCGCTCGGGATCGAAGCGCGGATGCGGCATCGGCACGGCGCGAACGATCAGCGTGTGGCCGCCGAATCCCTCGATCTCGAACCCCAACTGCTCGAACGCCGCGCGATGCCGCTCGAACGCGTCGCTCTCGGCGGGACCCAGGTGCAACGTCATGGGAAAGAGCAATCGCTGCGCCGGCTGTTCGCCGCGCTCGAGAGCGCGCATGAACTGTTCGAACAGCACCCGCTCGTGTGCGGAATGCTGATCGATGAGAACGACGCCGTGCTCGTGCTCGAAAGCGATGTACGTGCGATGGAGTTGGAAGAGCGGCGGAACATCCGGTGGACCGGTGGACCGGTCGACCGGTGGACCGGGTGCGTCGCCAGGCGCCGGGCCGGTGGACGGGTGGACGGGTGAACTGGAAGGCTCGGCGAACAATCCTTCGTCACTGCTCGGCGCAATCGGAATCGAGTCGAGCTGGGTCGATTCGGCTGACGGTTCAGCGGACGGCACGTGGGTCGGCCAAACACGGCGGCCGAAGGTGGCGCCCGCGTCGAACGTGCCGAGCGCGCGGCGGACCGCGGTCTCGATCGCGCGCTCGACCGCCCATCGGTCGCGAAATCGAACTTCGGCCTTGGCGGGGTGCACGTTCACGTCCACCGAGTCCGCGGCAACCACGATGTCGAGAAACAACGTCGGCCGCACACCGGCGGGAATCGTCGACCGATAGGCTGTCTCGGCGGCGCGCGCGAGGCCCGGATCGCGTATGGCTCTGCCATTCACCGAAAGAAAGACGCGGCGCGTGGCCGTCCCCGCGTCGGACGGACGCTCGACCAACCCGGCGACGTGCGTCGTACCGCTCACGTCGTCCACGTCGAGCAGACGTTCGGCGAAGGGACCGCCGTAGATCGCGGCCAACCGCTCTCGCGGCGTCGCGCTCGCCGGCAGCGAAAGGATCGGTCGTCCGTCGTGCGACAGCGAGATGCGCACGTCGCGGCGCGTGAGCGCCATCGTGGCGACGACGTCGAGAATGGCGCGCCACTCGGAGCGCGCGCCGCGGAGAAACTTGAGCCGCGCCGGCACGTTGAAGAACAGGCGCGACGCGCGCACGGTCGTGCCGCGGCGCCGGCTGGTCGCGTCGACGTCGATGACTCGCCCGCCGGCGGCGCGCACGAGCGTTCCGGCGCCGTCGTCGGGCGCGGTCTCGAGCTCGAGCTCCGTGACCGAGCAAATGGCAGCCAGCGCCTCGCCGCGAAACCCGAAGCTGCGCACGCCGACGAGGTCCCGTGCCGACCGAATTTTCGAGGTGGCGTGCCTCTCGAGCGCGAGCACGGCGTCGTCGCGGTTCATGCCCGTGCCGTCGTCGCTGACGCGTATCGCCTGCCGGCCGCCGTCCTCGATCGCGACGTCGATCGCATGGGCGCCCGCGTCCAGCGCGTTCTCGATCAGTTCCTTCACGACCGACGCCGGGCGTTCGACGACCTCGCCCGCGGCGATTTGATCGGCGACGTCGCTCGGCAGGACGGCGATGCGCGGGGGAGAAGCGACGGTCACGGCGCCAAAGCTACGGGCGCGCCGCGCAGCCGGTCAATTGCCGATCTGCGACGCGTCCCGCGTATCGAGGGAAATGAGCGACGCCGTCTCGATCCAGCCGTCGCGCCCGTCGTCGAGGCGGACGCGCGTCCACGCGCCCTGGCGGCCGATCTCGCGCACGACCTCGCCGACGATCGCCGTGGGCCCTCGCTCACCCCCGATTTCGGGATCGGAGCTGAGCGACGCCGTGGTGCGCAGCACATTCAGGTGTCGGCCGGCGGCGCGCTCGACGAGCGCGAACCCGCACAGCACGACGATTCCGGTCGCGACGCCGAGCGACCCGAGCCGCGTGCGCCGAACGAGGCCACCGCGGCGTGCACGCGCGGCGGCCCAGCCCCACGTCGCGAGCCACAGGATGGCGGCCGCGATGAACACCCCCTCGACCGGGATCGGCAGAACGAATCCGCTCGCCGTCCACGGGAGGGAGTGTACCAGCTCCACGCGCTCGCGGACGTCAGGGGCAAGCGGCTCGAGCCGCAGCGCGCGTTGCCACGCCGCGACGCTTCGCGCCGTGTCCGCGACAGCCCATGCGGCTGTGCCGAGGTTTGCCCACGCGTCCGGCGCCCGGGGATCCGCTTGCACCGACTCGAGGAACGACTCGCGCGCGGCGACGAACTCGTGGCGTCCGTATGCCTCGACTCCCGCGTCGAACGCCCGTCGCGGATCGCTGCCCTGAGTGAGCGCGTGAGCCGCGGCGGCTCCGAGCGCGGCGACGACCACGATGCTCATCACGCGTGTGAAAATCTGCGTACGCGGCAGCGCCTCGTCGTCGACGGCGCGATACAATCGCTCCGCGCGCTCGGCCGCGTCGGCGGGAAGCGCGCCGCCGGCGGCGAACGCGGCCTCATCGAGCTCTCGCAGAAACCGCTCGGCTTGAGTCGCGATGCCGGTGGACACGCCGCGGCGCCGAAGCACTCTGGCCAGTCCTCCGGCTCGCGTGAAGCTCTCGGGTTCGAGCGTGAGGCGCTCGCTCAGCGCGGCCGTGTAGACGCGACGTACAGTCGAGGCGTCGCGGGATTTCGTCGCGGCCTTCACCGCCGCGCCGAGTCGGCGTGACGGCTCGTGGGACCGATTGGTCGTCGGGCGTTTCCCCGAGCGGCGGCGGAGCGTGAATGCCGGCAGGGGCGCGAGCGCCAGCAGCGCCCAGAATGCCGCGTACTCGTGCATGGGAGTGCGCGCCGCCCCGCGGTACCGCGGACGAAGAGGCAGGAGTGTCTCGGTGCGCGCCGTGTCGGCGGAGGCAAGCGACCCAGCACCGACGTGCACGCGCGTGCTACCCGTCGACGCGATCTCGTAGCGACGCGTCTCGGGGTTGAAGTAGCCGTAGCGAATCGGCGGCAAGTCGAGCTCGCCCGCAACCTTGGGAGTGAGCAGCCAATCGAATTCCTTCGACCCGGCGATGCGGCGCGCCGTCGTGTCGACTCGTACGCGCTCGTCGCCTTTCACCAGCGTCGCCCACGGGACGCCGACCGCGGGGCGCGGAAAGAGCTTCACGTTTCCGGTGCCCATGACGCGGACGGTCAGCACGATGGGATCGCCGACCCGCGACGCCAACGTGTCGAGGCGGGTGGCCAGGCGCACGTTCCCGACGGCTCCGCCGAAATCGGCCGGGCGTCCCGCCATGGGCGGCTCGACCGCGACGATGATCGTGCTGTCGGTCTCGAGGTCGTGCGTCTCCTCGCGGCTGAAGAAGCTCGCCGAGAGCGGCAGCGAATAGACGAGTTGCGCCGGCGGAATCGCGAAGCGGCCGGGCATCAATGGGAAGAGCGCGCGCTGGTAGACGAGCGCGTCGAAGCAATGCGAGCCGCCTTCCCGTCGAGGCGGGTTCGCGCGGGCCGGCAGGTCATAGGCGAGCATCGACTGCATGTCGGGCGGAAAGAACGTGGGGTTTCGGCGCAGCCGGTCGCGCACGGCGGCGTTGAGAAAGACCGCGACCTCGTAGTTCGCCTGTTGTCCGACGTACACCGTTTCGGGCACCGACAGCGCGCGGAAGTCGACCGAGAGGCTGGTGTCCACGCGGGCGCGCGCGACCACCGCGGGGATCTGCGCGCGTCCAGCCGTGTGCACGGCGATCTCCACCGGCCGCGATCGTATGACGTCCTTGCCGAGTCGCGCTTCGAACGGGGACAGCGAATAGGTGCCGGTGCGGTCGGTGGTGAGCACGTATCGATATTCCGCCGTCACGGATCCGTTGGCGCGGTCGTACGACACGTGCGGGACGGGGGACGAGCGCAGAATGTCGAACGGATAGAACGACGGCGCGACAAGCCGGGGGACGGTCGACCCCCTGGCGCTCACCGCGACGCTCACCTCGAACGCCTCGCATGTCGACGCCGAATCGGGCCCGTGCGCGACGATCGCGAGCTGCGCGATTATGGCAAGCGCGCCGATCACCAGTCCTTTCCTCCAGGCGGCGGCTCGACGCGGTTCGCTTTCTGTCGCTTGGACTGCACGTCACGCTCTTCGCGCGCCGCGCTGCCGAGCAGCTGCTCCGCCTGTTGCTGTCCGAGACCGCCCTGCGGCTGCGGCGAACGCTGTTGCGGCGGCGCGCTCGAACCGCCGCCCCCTCCGCCGCCGCCACCCCCGCCGCCCTTCTGCTTCTGTCGGAGCGCGAGCTCGTAGTTCCATTTGGCGTCCAGGTCGTTCGGACGCATGAGCAGCGCCTTCTTGTAGATGGCGAGCGTCGAATCCAACGCCCCGCTCTGATCGCCCCCCGCGCCGCCAGGCGGAGCTGCGAGCGCTGGCTTCAGGTGCGCGAGACCGAGATTGAACAGCGTGCGGAATCGAAGCTCGTCTTTCTTGATGTCGGTGAGCGAGCGGAGCGCGTCCACCGACGACGCGTTCGAGTCGGCGGCGACGAGCGCCGTGCCGAAGTTGTAGAGCGCCTCGGCCGACTTGTCGCCGGCGGCGATCGCGTCGCGGTACAGCGACGCGGCCTGCGTGTACTGGCCGTGATGATACGCCGCCGCCGCCTGTTGCGACCGCGTGAGGCGCGCGCATCCGTTGAGCGAGACCATCAGCAGCAATCCGGCGGCGGCTGCGGCCGTCTGGGAGGCCGAGCGAGTTGCGGCGGTGACCACGACGCTCGATGAGCAGCGTGTCGAGCAGCAGTAGCAGCAACGCGGGAAAGAGGAACCACTGGTAGCGCGGCGTCTTCGTCTCGCCGCCGAGACTCGCCCGCGCCTTGGTTCGCAGCGTGGCGAGGGCCGATTTGATGCGAGCGGCCTTGTCCGTCGCGCCGGCGGGGATGAACGTCCCGCCGGCGGCGTCGGCTGCGCCTTTCAAGAATTCTGGATGGTAGTTCGTGATCACCGTGCTGCCGTTTTCGTCCTTCTTCGTGGTGGTCGACCCGTCGGGATTCTTGATCGGGATCGTCGTGCCTTCCGTCGTGCCGAACCCCACCGTCACGAGGCTGATTCCCTGCTGCGCCGCGCGCCTGGCCTCGGTTTGAACGTCCTCGAGCGGCTCGAACGCCTCCCCATCGCTCATGACGACCAGTGCGCGATCCGAGCCACTGTTCGTGGCGGTGAGAAGGTCGACGCCCTGGTGAATGGTCCGGGCCAGCGACGTCCCCGCCTGCCCCACCACGGTCGGGTCGAGGTTGTCGAGAAAGAGGTCGAGAGCGCCCTCGTCGATCGTGAGCGGCGACAAAACATAGCTGCGCCCGGCAAACGCCTGCACCCCGATTCGGTCGCCGGGCGACAGGGCGCGCAGCCGCCGAACTTCCTCCTTCATTCGCTCGAGGCGGCTCGGCCGCTCGTCCTGGGCCAGCATCGAGAGTGACGCGTCGAGCGCGAGCACCATGTCGATGCCGCGCGTGCGAACGACGGTCCGCTCGTCTCCCCACCGCGGACCCGCGACCGCCACGCCGACCAGCGACCCGGCGACGCCCAGCCGCACCATGCGCCAGCCCGGCCGCACCAGCGTGCGCGGCGGGATGATCCGCGAAATCACGTCCATGGTGCCGAGTCGACCCAGCCGAGCCTTGCGCTGCGCGAACGACCGCCGGAGGACATAGATCGTCAGCAGCGGAAGGATCACCGCCAGGGCGAGCAGGTACGGATAGTCGAGCGTCACGTCGGGCATCACGGCAGCGGCCCCCGGCGCGCGGCGAGCATCAGCTCCGCGAACAACATCAGAGCCGCGAAGTACAGCGGCCAGCGAAATAGCTCGGTGTACCGCACGTAGGCGCGTGTCCGCACCGGCTCACGCTCGAGCTGGTCGATCTCTTGATAGATGCGCTGGAGCGCGGCCGCGTCGCGCGCGCGGTAGTAGCGGCCGCCGGTGGTTTTCGCGATGTCGGAGAGCAGCGGCTCGTCGATCCGCACGAGACGGTTCTCATAGCGAAGTCCGAACAGTCCGCGACCGACGGGTACCGGCGCCATGCCCTCGGTGCCGACGCCGATCGTGTAAATCTTGATCCCGAACACCGCCGCCGCCTTCGCGGCCGTACGCGGATCGATTGCGCCGCGATTGTTCTCGCCGTCGGTGAGAAGGATCATGACGCGCGATCGGCCCGGCGCGTCGCGCAGCCGGTTGGCCGCCGTGGCGATCGCGGTTCCGATGGCCGTGCCGTCCTCGAGCTGCCCGGCGGCGAGATTGTCGACCGCCATGTTCACCACGGGATAGTCGGTCGTGAGCGGCACCTGCGTGAGCGCTTCGGACGCGAACGCGACGACGCCGATGCGGTCGCTCGTGCGCGCGGCGATGAATCGCTTGACGACGTCCTTCGCCACCTCGAGCCGGTTGTTCGGCGTGAAGTCCTGCGCCAGCATCGAGCTCGAGAGGTCGATCACGAGAACGATGTTGATTCCCTCGCTCGTCGTGTTCTCCGAATGCGATCCCGAGCGCGGTCTCGACAGGGCGACGATCGTGGACGCGAGCAGCAGGTTCCGGAAGAGGAAGAGGATGAACGGCGTCCGCCGCCCGGCGCGCGGACCGCTGGCCAGGACGGCGACGCGCGAGAAGACGATCGCGCTCGGGCGCCGGCGCCGGCGAATGATCCACCAGATCGGCAGCAGGAGGAGAAACGCGAGAACCCACGGCGTCGCGAACTGAATTCTGCCGAGCGCGATCACGCGGCCTCCGAGGACGAGGCCGCCGTCGGAGAGGACGTCGTCTGAGATTCCGGTGGCGTCGCGGCGTGCTCGGCGGCGACGATCGCGCGCGCCTCGCGACCAAGGTCATGGGCCCGGTCCGTGCTCACCGCACGTCGTGCGAACTTGATCAGGTCGGCGTCGGTCAACACACGCGTCAGTCTTCCTTCGGGCACGGTCGGCAGCTCGCGCGCGGCGCGCTGGAGCTCCGTACTCGTGAGCGACAACGCCGCGCGCGTGTGGCGCGCCGCGAGATAGTCGCGCAGCACCTCGATCACGAGCGTCACGTACCGCCCACGCTCGCCCGCTTCCAGCAAGGCGAGCCTCTCGATGCGCTCGAAGTCCGCCTCGGCCTGCTTGAATGGATCGATGGCGGGAATCGGCTTCGCCTGCCGGCGGCGCCGTTTCCACCACCAATACAGGAGGATGAGACCGATCGCCACGGCGGCGAGGAGGGCCCACAGCCACCAGGGGAACGGATTCACCTCGAACAGGTCGCGCGGCGGCTTGGGGATTCGCTTGGCGCTGTCCGCCGGCAGCACGCTCTTCACGAAAATCGTCGCGCCCGTGACGGGAATCCGCCGCGTCGCCGACCCGAGCTTGACGATGATGTCGTCGAGGCGGATGGGCTGCCGCCCAACGTCCCACGCCGCGACTCGATAATCCGCGTACTGCTCGACCGCGGACGTATCCGCGCTCGAGCGAACGTTCACCGGATCCAGCGACTGCACCGCGCCGCTCGAGTCGAGCTGGCGCGGAAAATCGATCGTCGCGCCCAACGGCGCGCGAACGCCGATCGTGACGCGGAACGGATCGCCGACGCGCACGCTGTCGGCCGCAACCTTGATGGCCGTCTTCACCTGAAGCGCGCTCGACGCGTTCTGCGCCACCGCCGCTCCCGCCGAGAACGCGACGAGACACCAAGCCATCGCCGCGCGGCGCGCCGTCGCGAATCCTGGTGTTCGCACGCGGCGCGTCACCGTTGCACCCTCGTCTCGCGCGTGCGGAAGAACCGCAACAGCGGTTCCATGATGCCGCGGTCGGTTCGCACGGCGATCTCGTCGATCGCCAAGCGGCGCAGCAGATGCCGCCGCCGGTCGGCTTCCTCCGCGACGGCGGTGTTGAAACTGTGGCGCACGGCGGGATTGCTCGTGTCCACGTCGAGCATTGCTCCGGTTTCCGGATCGACGAATCGCGCGAGGCCCACGTCGGGCAACGTCTTCTCGCTCGGATCCTCGACCGTCACCGCCACGACGTCATGCCGCTGCGCGAGGAGTTTGAGCGGCCGCTCGATCTGTTCGCCGAGGAAATCGGAGACGAGGAAGATGATCGCCTTGTGCGCGAGCATCTTGTTCAAGTATTCGGTCGCGCCGGCGATGTCCGTGCCGCGCCCCTGGGGCGTGAACGCGAGAATGTCGCGAATGAGGCGCAGCGCGTGGCGGCGCCCTTTTCGCGGCGGAACGACATGCTCGATGCGGTCGGTGAACATCAACCCGCCGACGCGGTCGTTGTTGCGAATGGCCGACATCGTCAGCACGGCCGCCAGCTCCGACGCGACCTCGCTCTTGAACCGCCGCCGTGTGCCGAACCGCTCCGAGCCCGACACGTCCACCGCGAGCATCACCGTCAGCTCGCGCTCCTCGATGTAGCGCTTGACGTACGGACGCTGCATGCGCGCCGTGACGTTCCAGTCGATGCTGCGCACTTCGTCGCCCGCCTGGTACTCGCGGACCTCCGAGAACTCCATCCCCTGCCCCTTGAACACCGACCGGTACTCGCCGGTGAACAAAGAATTCACGAGGCCGCGCGTGCGCAGCTCGAGGAGCTTGACCTGCCGCAACACTTCGGGCGGCACGGCCGGCGCGGCGCCGGTCGACGTGGAGAGGGCGAAGGATCCGGAGCGCCGCGGCGGCGGAACCGGCGCGGGCGCGGAACGGCGAAAGAGAGAGAACGCCACGTCAGGCCTCGGAGAGGGGCCTCTCGATCCGCCGAACCATAGATTGCCTCAGGGGCGACATCACGGGCTCTCGATCTTCGCGAAGACGCGCTGCACGATCTGATCGCTCGTCACGTCCTCCGCCTCGGCCTCGTACGTCGTGAGGACGCGGTGGCGGAGCACGTCGGGACCGATGGCTTTCACGTCGTCGGGCGTCACGAACGCGCGGCCGCGTAGGAACGCGTGCGCCCTCGAGGCCTGCGCCAGCGCGATCGTCGCGCGCGGACTCGCGCCGAATTCGATCAGCGGCACAAGGTCGGGAAGTCCCGCCGCCGCGGGCTCGCGCGTGGCGAGCACGATGTCGACGATGTAGTCCATGATGCGGTCGTCCATGTACAACTCGGTGATGCGGCGCCGAGCGTCGAGGATCTGGTCCGGTTGCGCGACGGCGTCGACTTCGATCGGCTCGCCACTCGACATGCGCCGCATGATCTCCTTCTCTTCGTCGCGCGACGGGTAGCCGACGCGCAGCTTGAGCATGAACCGGTCGACCTGGGCTTCGGGCAGCTGGTACGTGCCCTCCTGCTCGATCGGGTTCTGCGTGGCGAGCACGAGGAACGGCTCCTCCAGCTTGAACGTCGTGCCGCCGATTGTCACCTGCTTTTCCTGCATCGCCTCGAGGAGCGCCGCTTGCACCTTCGCCGGCGCGCGGTTGATCTCGTCGGCCAGGATGATGTTCGCGAAGATCGGCCCGCGCTTCACCGAGAACTGCCCGGTGGACTGGTCGTAGACCTGCGTCCCCAGCACGTCGGCGGGAAGCAGGTCCGGCGTGAACTGAATGCGATGGAAGGTCGTGTCGATCGTTTCGGCGAGCGTCCGCACGGTGAGCGTCTTCGCCAATCCGGGCACTCCCTCCAGCAGCACGTGGCCGCCGGTGAGAAGGCTGATCAGCAAACGGTCGACCATGTAATCCTGCCCCACGACTCGCTTGGCGACCTGGCGGGCGACCTCCTGGACGAGTTTTGCGTCCGCCGCGTTGGATACCTGAGTAGCCACGTTCAATGGAGTTCGAGTTTGCGGAGTGACCGAAGCGGTCACTCGTGCATCATTTAGACAACCGACGACGAGGTCGGCCCTGCCGTCCTACCCCAGGTTTTGACGACGGTGCCGGTGTCCCGCCACTCGACGGCGGCGGCGGCGGCGGTCCCAGCGATCCCAGCGCCCCGCGCTCGGCGGCGGTGAGCTCGCGCACCGCACCGGACGGCAACGCCCCGAGAGCGATCGGTCCGAACCGGGTCCGTACGAGCCGCTCGACGCTCAGCCCGAGCGCCGTACACAGGCGGCGGACCTCCCGTTTCCGTCCTTCGGTGATTGTGACCTCGAGATCCCAACGGTCGCGTCCGACGTGAGTGGCCACCACGCGCTTCGGTTGGCACGGGCCGTCGTCGAGCATGACTCCGCCGCGCGCGATGTGCGCCGCCTCGTCGCCCTTACCCGTGACCGTCGCGACGTAGGTCCGTTCGATCTCGCCGCGTGGATGCGACAGCCGGTGCGCCGCTTCCCCGTCGGTCGTGAGCAGCAGCAGACCTTCCGTGAGGTAGTCCAGCCGGCCGACGTACGTCAGCCCGCGAACGTTGGGCACGAGGTCGAAGACCGTGCGCCGGCCGTCGGGATCGGAACGCGTCGTCATCACGCCCGCGGGCTTGTTGAGCGCGTACCACACGGTGCCGCGCGGCGCCTCGACCGCGTGACCGTCGACGACGATCTCGTCGCGCGATGGATCGACGATTTGCCCCGTGCGCGCGACCTCTCCGTTCACGCGCACTCGTCCCGAGGCGATCAGCTCCTCGGCCTTTCTTCGCGACGCGACCCCGGCGCGCGCCAGCGCACGCTGGATGCGCATCGTCTCCGTCACGCTACACGCCCGCTTCCGCGAGACCCGGTGCGTCTGCGGTGGTCTCCACCGATTCGGGACGCGACTCGTCGACGGTGGTATCGGCGCGTACCGACGGAACCTCGACCGCGCGGTCCGCTCGGTCGGTACGATCCACGGCAGGCGCGTCGGGACGATCGGGCGCGCGCAGCGCGATCGCCAACTCGTCGCCCCGCGGCAGCTCCTCGAGATGCCGCAGCCCGAAGTATTCGAGGAAGACCGGCGTCGTTCCGTACAGGAGCGGGCGTCCAAGTCCCTCCCCACGGCCCGTCACGTCGATGAGCCCGCGCTCGTGGAGCGACTTGAGCACGCTCCCGACCATCACACCGCGAATCTCCTCGATCTCGAGACGCGAGATCGGCTGTCGATAGGCGATGATGGCGAGCGTCTCGAGCGCCGCGCCGGAGAGCCGGGCCGGGCGCGCCGCCAACTGCGCGCGCTCGATGGCCTCGGTGTACTCGGCGCGCGTGAGGATCTGCCACCCGCCGCCGAGCTCCTGCAGCTCGACGCCGTGGCCGTCGACGTCGTAGTGCTCGCGCAGCTCCTCGAGCGCGGCCTGCAACTCGGCGGGCGACGCATCCGGTTCGAGGACGGCGAGCTCCTCGGTCGCGATTGGTCTTGCACTGGCGAACAGCGCGGCTTCAAGCAGCTTCGCTAGCGGCGTCACGTGAGATCTCCACGTCGGCGAAAGGTCTGGGCTGGTCCACCCGTAGCTCGCCGAGCTTGGCGAGCTCGAGAAGACCGAGCAGGGTCGAAAGGATTTGCCAAGGTTCGGCGCCCTGTTGAACGAGCTGCGTCCAACGGATGCGCGCTTTGAGCGCGAGCACCGAGCGAATGACCAGGATAGCTCCCGGAATGTCGAGCGCGCGCGGAATCACCTCGTGCATGTCGGGCCGAGTGACTGTGCGCAGAACACGGTCCACCGCGGCGAGCAGCTCGGCGAGCGAGAGCGCGAGCGGCGCCTGCGCGGCGACCGGCGCCTGCGGCAGATACGCGCGCGCGAATTGATTGCGCCGTTCTTCGCCGCGCCGTTCGAGGAGGTCGACGACCTCGCGCATTTGCTGATACTCGAGCAGCCGTCGCACGAGCTCGGCGCGCGGATCCTCCCACTGCTCCTCGTCTCCGTGCGGCAGCAGCATCTGCGCTTTGATGCGCAGCAGCCGGGCAGCCATCTCGAGATACTCGGCGGCTTCGTTGAGTCCGAGTGTCCGGATCCGCACGACGAATTGCTCGCAGATGCGCGCGATGGGAATGTCGTAGATGTCGAGCTGCTCTTCGCGAATGAGCGAGAGGAGCAGATCGAGCGGTCCGGAGAACGCAGACACCTCGACGATGAAGCTCCCGTCTGGGGGAGAGACGCGGGAGCGAGCGGCGCGGCGCTCAGCGGGGTGAACGCTTCCGGAATGTAGGTCTGGGTCACTCGACGCTCAGGCTAGCCATAGAGGGAGCGAAGGGAGCTTGTATGGGTCGGCGAGACGGAGCAACAGCTCTCCGAAGGAAAACGCGGGAGTGAGCCAGGCGTTGAGAAAGGGGCCGCCGAAGCTGAGCAACAGAACGAGGATAACGATGCCGTAGCGACCGACCTGCTGATACCACACCGCGAGCCGCAGCGGCAGGATGTACTTCACGACGTGCGACCCGTCGAGCGGTGGAATGGGGATGAGGTTGAACGCGAGCAGGAGCAGGTTGATCCGCACCGCGTTAACCATCATCGCTTGCACGATGGCGAACGTCGTCTCGATTCCCGACAACCCGCGTCCGAGCAGTCCCGCCACCACGAAAACGACGACCGCCGCGACGGCGATGAGAAGATTCGCCGTCACGCCGGCGAGAGAGACGATGATGTCGCCGCGCCTGAAGTTCCGGTAATTGCGCGGATTCACCGGCACCGGCTTCGCTCCGCCGAGGATGATTCGTCCGCCGCTCGTGTAATAGAGCACGAGCGGAAGAATCACCGTCATGAACGGGTCGATGTGCTTGATCGGATTCCATGTGAGACGACCGAGGCTCAGGGCGGTGGTGTCCCCCTGTTTGAGTGCCGCATAGCCGTGTGCGTACTCGTGCGCGATGACCGAGAACAGCAGCACCGGCGCAGCCATCAACACATCTTGGATATGCAACGTCGGCAGTCGGGAGCGGGTTGGCGGTCGCCGGTCCGGCGGTGAGACGCTCCAGGCCGGGGCTTCGGTCCCGCGCGTAAGGTAGTGGTGCGCGAGTAACGTGTCAAAGCGTTATGCTGCCTTGACTTTCGTGTTATTGAACTCTAGCTTCAACCCCTCGCCGGAGCACCGTCGTTTCACCGGATTTGGAGAGTCGTTTTCGTGCCGAATATCGCGTCCGCCAAGAAAAACATGCGTAAGACCCGCGCGGCCACTGTGCGCAACCGCGCGCAACGAGCCGCCCTGCGGACGGCGGTCAAAAAGGCGGCGGCTCCTGGAGCAAGCAAGGCCGCGAAGCTGGCCGCTGTAAAGCTCCTCGATCGGGCCGCGCGAAAGGGATTGATTCACCGGAATACCGCGGCTCGAAGAAAGAGCGCGATTGCGAAAACCGCCTGAAGCGAAACGGCCGAACTCCGAAAACTGCCGAAGGCCGAAACTGCCGTAATCCGAGACGACCAAACGCCGAAACTGACCCACTCGGAAAGTGCCTAACGCGAGACTGCCTCGCGGCAAGACGGCGGCGATAGCGTCAACAGCGGACGTAGAAAATGAGAAGAGCCCGGAATCCCGGGCTCTTCGTTTTTGCATCTCTAACTCCCCGTTTTCCTGCCCTTACCGCGGATCAAGCCTCGTTTCACTTCCCAGCCCGCGGTTCTCGGCGTTCGGCACTCTCGGTGTTGGGTAGTCTCGGCGTTCGGTAGTTTCGGCGTTCGGTAGTTTCGGCGTTCGGCAGTCTCGCCGTTCTTACAACGCCGCCAGCTCCGCCCCACACCGTTCACAGTACCACTCGGTCGGGTAGTTCATCGCTCCGCACTCGCTGCACTTGAGCGTCTTCGACTGCTCCGTCTGTCCCGACGTCCGCAACACGATCGGCGTGTTCGACGGCACGTTGGCGGCGAGCGGGCGCTCGACTCGCGTCGGATCGATTCGGACGCTTTCGACGAGCTGCTCCTGCGACGCGCGGCCGCGGAGCGGGACGTTGTTGCTCCCGACGTCTCGCGCTCGCGCAACGGACGGCGCGGTGGCCGACGCGGTGGGCGCGCTACCGTCCGGCCCGACGACGTTGCGCACGAACGCCATCTCGTCGAAGCGGCCATCGGGCGTGCGCGGCGTGCCGCGCTCGGTCGGCAACGGCTCGGTGGACGGAATGATCGGTTCGGCGCGCTCCGTCTTTGCGGCCGCGACGGCGACAGGCGGTGGGGGCGCGGCGGCAGGTGCGTGCACGGTGCTTGGCCGAGGCGGCGCGGGCGGCGGAGGCGGACTGATCGGCGCGGCCGCGCGCGGCGGTGCGCTCGCGGGCGCCGGCGCCGAGGTTGGCATCTTCGGGAGACCCAGCGGCGGCGATTCCATTGGCGTGCCTGGGGGAGTCGCGAAGGGCTTCAGCTCCAGCAGCCCATCCAACTCCGCGATCCGGCTCGACAGCCCCGTCTTTTCGCCGACCAGCTGTCTCAGCGCGTCGTCCACCGCCTTGAACGCCGTGTCCGCCTCGCCACCCTCGAGCTCGCCGACGTGCTGCCGCAGCTCGAGCTCGGCTCGTTCGTCGCGGCGCAACTGCTCCTCGGCCTCGAGCAGCGAACGGCGCGAGTGCAGGCTCGATCGCTCTTCCTGCACCGCCTGACGATGGACGGCCAACTCCTCGTCCACGCGCTCCAGGCGGCCGGTATAGTCGGCTCGCACCCGCTCGAAGACGTGCTGCGGCGTCGTCTCTCGGCGAGCATCGAGCGCGATCAACCACTTCTCGTATTTGCGGCGTTCGGTCAGGAGCGCCGGCAGTTCTTGTAGCGAGCGATTCGTGTCGGTCATCGATGATCCTCGTGCCGCGAGCGAAGGGCGTCCACGTCGGCGACATTCAACTCTCGCACTCTGCCGACCGCGCGCGCGGCGAGCACGATGCGCGCGGCGTGTTCCAGACTTTCCATTCTGTGGTGCGCCTCGGTCAGGGTAGCCCCGAGTGTCGTCGCTCCGTGATTGGCCAGCAAAAACGCGTCGTGCTGATCGAGATACGGGTCCAAGGCGTCCGCCAGCGCGTCCGTTCCGGGTGTGGCGTAGGGTACCAGGGGTACCGCGCCCATCTGCAAGATAACTTCCGGCAGCACGGGCGCCATAAAGGATTCACCAGCGACCGCAAAGCCGGTCGCCGTGGGTGGATGCGCGTGAACGACGGCCCTGACGTCGGGGCGCCGCGCGTAGATGCGGAGATGCATCCGCAATTCGCTCGACGGAGGCAGCGCGCCCTCGAGAACCGCCCCCTTGGTATCGACGATGACCAGGTGCTCGGGGGTCACAATCCCCTTCGACAGCCCGCTCGGAGTGACCAGAATCGAGCCGTCCGCGAGCCGCGCCGACACGTTTCCATCCGGACCGGCAATGAGACCGCGCTCGTAAAGCCGGCGGCAAACGCCGACGATCGCAAGCGCCACCGCGTCGCGATCGCGCGCGGTCACTATCGCGCCGCCCGCCCTGCCCCGGCGGAAGCCACCCCCGCTCCGCCGTGCACGACGCGACCGTCGACGAGCGTCCAGCGCACCCGTCCTCGCAACGCCTGACCCGCGTACGGCGTGTTTCGGCCCTTCGATTTGAACGCCGCCGGATCCACCGTCCACTCGACGTCGGGATCGAATACGGTGACGTCCGCCGCGCCGCCGCGCCGCAGCGTTCCGCCCGGCAGCTTGAAGACCCGCGCCGGAGCGCACGACATCTTTTCGATCAGCGTCGGCAGATCGATTCGTTTCTGGGCGACGAGCCAGGTGAGATTCACCGCCAGCGCGGTCTCCAGGCCGACGATCCCGTTCGGCGCATCGGCGAATTCGCGCTCCTTCTCGTCGTAGTGGTGCGGCGCGTGGTCGGTCGCGATGAGATCGATCGTCCCGTCGCGCACCGCTTCCTGAAGCGCCGCGACGTCGTCCGCGGTGCGCAGCGGCGGGTTCATCTTGGCGTTCGTGTCATAGGCGCCGACCGCCTCTTCCGTCAGCGACAGGTGATGCGGACAGACCTCCGCCGTCACGTTGATGCCGCGCTCCTTCCCCCAGCGAATCAGCTCGACGGATCCGCGCGTGCTCATGTGACAGAGATGAATGTGCCCGCCGGTGAGCCGCGCCAGGAGGATGTCGCGGATCGCCATGATCTCTTCCGCCTCCGACGGCACGCCTTTCAGGCCGAGTCGCGCGCTGACGATTCCCTCGTTCATCGCGCCGCCCTTGGCGAGCGTCGGCTCTTCGCAATGGTCGGCGACGGGAATCCCGAACGTTCGCGCATACTCGAGCGCCGTCCGCATGAGGTGCGCGCTCACCACCGGTCGTCCGTCGTCGCTCACCGCCACCGCGCCGGCGGCTACCATTTCTCCGAATTCGGCGAGCGACTCGCCCTTCTGTCCGACCGAAATCGCGCCGATCGGGTAGACGCGCGCCGCGTTCGCGCGCTGCGCTTGCCGGATGATGAATCCGACCGCCGCCTGGTTGTCGGTGACCGGATCGGTGTTCGGCATCGCGCACACCGCGGTGAATCCACCGGCGGCTGCCGCGCGCGCGCCCGTCGCGATCGTCTCGACTTCTTCGCGCCCCGGCTCGCGCAGATGGCAGTGCACGTCCACGAAACCCGGCGACACGACGAGCCCGGAACAGTCGAGCGTTTCCAGTCCGTCCCGGCCCTCGGCGTCGTTGCCGGCGCGCGGGCCGATCGCCGCGATCTCGCCGTCGACGACGAGCACGTCGCCCGTCGTGTCGAGCGATTGCGACGGATCGATGATGCGTCCGCCGCGCAGCAGGAGCGAGCCGCTCATCGCTCCCCTCCTTTCTTCGCCGCCTCGGCAAGCTCCGGCCGTCCGCCGGACAGGAGATAGAGCACCGCCATGCGTACCGCGACGCCGTTCGTCACTTGATCGAGTATCACGCTGAAGGGACCGTCGGCGACGTCGGAATCGATTTCGACGCCGCGGTTCATCGGCCCGGGGTGGAGGATGAGCACGTCGCGCTTCGCCGCGTCGAGCCGCTCGCGTGAAATACCGAACACTCGGTTGTACTCACGGAGCGACGGGATGTACCCCGCCGTCATGCGCTCGAGCTGAAGCCTGAGAATGTTGAGCGCGTCCGCCCATTCGATGGCCGCCTCGACGCGGTCGAACACCGTCACGCCGAAGTCGTCGATCGCGTTGGGCAGGAGCGATCGCGGTCCGCAGACGCCGACCTGCGCGCCCATCTTGGTCAGCCCCCAGATGTTCGACCTCGCGACGCGCGAGTGCAGCACGTCGCCGACGATGCACACCTTGATGCCGTCGAGCCGCTTGAAGTGATCCCGCAGCGTGAGCATGTCGAGCAGCCCCTGCGTGGGGTGCTCGTGCGTGCCGTCGCCGGCGTTGATGACGTTCGACTCGATGCGGTCGGCGAGAAAGCGCGCCGCTCCCGACGCGCCGTGGCGGATGACGACCATGTCGATCCGCATCGCCTCGAGATTTCGCGCGGTGTCGACGAGCGTCTCGCCCTTCGTCACGCTCGACCCCGACGCCGCCACGTTGACCGTGTCCGCCGAGAGGCGCTTTTCAGCGAACTCGAACGACACGCGCGTCCGCGTCGACGCCTCGAAGAACAGATTGACGATCGTGGCGCCGCGCAGCGTCGGCACCTTCTTGATCGCCCGCTCGCTGATTTCCTTGAACGGCTCGGCAGTGTCGAGAATCAACCGGATTTGCTCGCCGCTGAGCGGCTCGAGCCCCAGAAGATCCTTGCCGAGCGAGTGCGTCACGCCGTGTCCTCGCGTTGGGCGATGACGACACCGTTCTTGCCGTCGATTTCTTGCACGAGCACGTCCACGCGTTGCGACATGAGCACCGAGATTTTCTTGCCGACGATGTCCGGCTGGATAGGTAGCTCGCGACCGCCGCGATCGATCAAAACGGCCAAGGCAATGCGCTTTGGCCTCCCGAAGTCGGCCAACTCGTCGAGCGCCGCGCGAATCGTTCGACCGGTGTAGAGGACGTCGTCGACGATCACGACGCAGCGGCCGTCGATGTCCACCGGGATCTCGGTCTGCCCCACGACGGGCCGAGGTCCGACCGTTTGGAGGTCGTCGCGGTAGAGGGTGATGTCGAGGGCGCCCCGCGCGACGTCGGCCTTCTCGCGCTCGCCGATCGTCGAGACGATTTGCGCCGCGAGTTGGACGCCGCGGCGCTGAATGCCGACGATGACGAGATCGTCGGTCCCGTCGTTCAGTTCAACGATCTCGTCGGCCATCCGCCGAACGGTTCGGTCGAAGGCCCTCGCGTCGAGGACGGTAGTCAGTTTTGGCGGCGCGGCCATCGGGAGCACAATATAGAAGGGTCCCGTCCTGGCTGTCGACTGTTAGCCGAACGACAGGTTGGTTCGACCCCTCGGACGTACATTGGGCTCGACCTCAGCCGCGATCTTCCGCAAACGGAGGCCCGACATGCTTCGCATCTCCGTCGTCATCGTCCTCTGCGCTGCCGCCACGCTTTCCGCGCAGAGCCCATCCTCGTACCGCATCACCCACTCCTATCCCCTCGGCGGCGACGGCAGTTGGGACTACGTCGTCCCCGATCCGGCGCATCACCGCGTGTTCATCGGTCGTCAGAACCGGGTGATGGTCGTCGACACCAATGACGGAACACTCCTCGGCGAGGTGACCGGCATCAACGGCGCGCACGGGACGGCCGTCGCCGAGAAGACAGGCCACGGCTTCGCGACGTCGGGCAACGACAGTTCGGTCGTGATGTTCGATCTCACGACCTACAAAGTGCTCGGCCGCGCGCATGCCGCGGAGGACGCCGACGCGATCATCTATGATCCCGCGTCGAACCGCGTGTTCACCTTCAACGGCGACGCGCACTCGTCGACGGTGATCGACCCCGTGAGCGGCAAGACGATCACGAACATCGACCTCGGCGGCAAACCCGAGTACGGCGTGTCCGCCGGCGATGGGAAGGTCTACGCGAACCTCACGGACAACGGCGAAGTCGTCGAGATCGACGCGAAGAATCTCAAGGTCACGCGCCGCTGGTCCACCGCGCCGTGCAAGAATCCGGTCTCGATGGCCATCGACGTCGAGCACCACCGGTTGTTCAGCGGATGTCGGAGCGGCGTGATGGCGGTGTCCGACTACGCGGCCGGGAAGATCGTGACGACTCTGCCGATCGGCACGGGCGTCGACGGCGCGGGTTACGATCCGTCGAGCGGAAACGCGTTCGCGTCGAACGCCGACGGCACGCTCACGGTGATTCACGAAGACACGCCGGACGCGTACCACGTCGTCGAGACGGTGCAGACGATGGCCGGCTCGCGGAACATGGGCCTCGACCCGACGACGCACCGAATCTTTCTCGCCGGCGCGAAATTCGGCGCGGCGCCGGAAAACGCCGGCGGCCGCCGAGGGCGGCCGCCCATGGTGCCCGGATCATTCGTCGTGATGGTGGTCGAGCGGAATCCCTAGAAACGAAACCCGGCTCCCTCTACTTCGAAGCTCCGCCCTTCGTCCGAATCGCGATGACTTTCTGGCCCGGGAGGGTCCGGTACTCTGCCTCCGCGGCGGGCCCCTTGAGCACGTCGACGCTCTCGATGCTGTTGCGATCGAGCCTGCGAATCTCGTTCGCGTAGTCGACGCGCGCACCGTTGAGGAACCAGGCGATCGCGGTGTCGCTCTGAGCCCGCCACGCGAAGCCCTGCATGACGTCGGTGTCGCCCGGGACTCTTCGCCGAACGACGTCGGCGTGCCGCGTCGTAATGTCGACCTCGGGCGCCGCGCTGCGGTCACGCCGGACCTTCATCGTCAAGATCTCGCCGCTTCCGAGGCGCCGCGCCGTTTCCGGCGACACGCGCACGCTGTCGACGACGTAGACGACGCCGGTGTCGGTGGCGCGCAGCACGCCGATTCGTTGAGCCGCTTTCTCTGCCGACGCGGCGGTCATCGAGTCGACGTCGGCGGCAGTCGGCTCCTTCGCCTCGCACGCGGCGAGAACGGCGACCGCGCCGATCAACGTGGCCAACCCTGCGCGAATGCGCCCGAACTTCGGAAGATGCGCGTCCATGGCGAGAATCCTCGTCCTCAGATGAGATGAATCGTCGGCGAGCGCGAGCGCGCTCGGACGGAGCGGCGACGCGAGCTCGGCCACCGCCACCAGTAGGGATCCGTACGCATTCGGCGATGCTCCCCCTCGCAACACTCGACGGTCGCAGTCGACTTCGATCGCGAGGCGCAGGCGCGAAACCATCAGCCACAGCGCCGGGTTCCACGGAAACAGAATGAGCGCGATCCACGCGGCCCCGAGGAGCTGTGGGTCGCGGGCGCGCTTGTGCGACGATTCGTGCGCGATCGCCATCTGTTGCTCGGCGCTCGAGCGCGCGAGCAGCCACGACGGAACGACGATCTCGGGGCGGAGCAGTCCGATCGCCGCCGGCCCGACGCGCGCCGAGAGTCGCACCGGCGCGCCGTGGAGCTCCGCGCGCGGCCAACGCGATCGCGCGAGTCGAAGCCGGACGTGCACGATGACGAACGCCAGCGCCAGCATCGCGCTCAGCGCGATCCACGCGCCGATCACGTAGCGGTCACCGAAAGCGCCGATCGTCGAGACGTTCGACAACCGGAGCATGCGTGCGACGTCGAGCCGACGCGCATTTTCCGCAAGTCGCCAACGCGCGGCAGCGAGCCAGTCGCCGGTAGCCGGCGGCACGTGGCGCGCCTGGTCGCTCGACTCGTAGCCGAACGTCGGAACGGCGTATGGAAGGTCGACCTCCGGCGGACGCATCGACAATCCAATTGCGAGCGCGATCGCCGCGGCCCACACCCACCGCGTTGGAATTCGAGCGAGCCGACACGCGCGATCCACCGCGAATGCGGCGAGCGCGGTCAGCCCACCGACGAGCAGCGCGTAGGCCATCCACATCAGCATCATTTCTCACCTCCGCCGCTTCCGCCAAGCCGTTTGGCAATCAGCGCGCGCATCCGCTCGAGCTCTTTTCGGCTGAGCTTCTTGTCCGACACCATCTGCGCCAGCATGCGCTCGGCCGAGCCTTGGAAGATCGCGTCGCGGATTCGGGCGAGCGCGCTCCCTCCGGCGCTTTCCGCTTCGACGACGGCGAAGTAGCGGTACGCCCGACCCTCCGCTTCGTGGCGCACGTAGCCCTTCTCTTCGAGTGTCTGGAGCGCCGACAGGACGGACGTGTACGCCAGCTCGTCCTCGAGCGCGTCCTTCACCTCGGTCACGGTGGCGGAGCCGAGTCGCCAGAGCACGCTCATGACGGCGAGCTCGCGCGGGGGGAAGTAGAGGTCGGACACGGGTGGACGGGTGGACGGGTGGACCGGTGGACCGGTGGACCGGTGGACCGGTGGACTACGGAAGTTTCCGTAGTATGCGACGCCTCGGCTACCTTGTCAACTGGTTTTTCCGTAGCTGCACAACCTGACGGGCCGACGCGCCCTTCCCTCGTTTGTCCGCTCTTGGGACGCGGCGCCAAGAAACGTGACTAACGTGTCGCCGAACCGCCGAGGCCGTGGCGCGTTGGCTCTCCGGCTCGTCCCCTTTGCGACAGACCTGCGGGCTTCTTCACCCACTGAACCGTGCGCCTTTCCAGTTCCGATCTCCGCATAGCCGTCCGCTCTTTCGCGCGTCACCGCGGCTTCAGCGTCGTCGCGGTCGTCTCGCTCGGCTTGGCGATCGCGCTCAACACGACGATGTACAGCGTGCTCGACGCGATGATCAACCCTCGCGTCGACGTGGCGCATCCCGACGAGCTCTATTCGCTCAGCGTGTGGGGCGACCGCCGCGGGAAGATCACGCTGCAGCAACGCGCCGACATTCTGCGCTCCGCGTCGAGCATCCTCACCGAAACGGCGACGTTCGAGGGCGGGCGCGACGGGGTGATGCTCGAGCACGGACGGCGGCTGAGGCGCGGAGGAGTCGCGCAGGTCTCGCCGAACATCTTCCGCTTTCTCGGCGTCCGCCCCGCCGAGGGCCGAGCGTTCACCGACGCCGACTACACCGATTCGTCTTTGCCCGTCGTCATCACCAGCGCGGTGGCGGGTGGGCTCTTCCCCTTCGAGTCCGCGGTCGGCTCGACGATCAGCCTCGACGGCGTGTCGCACCCGATCATCGGCGTGATCGATCGCGCCTCGCAGGTGCCCGGCTCGGAGACTTCCGTATGGATGCTGCCGGCTCCGAACGCCCCGCTCAGCGCGCTGCCGGCCAACATCGCGCGCCTGCGCCCCGGCATGACGCTCAAACAGGCGCAACCGACGATCGATGAGCTCTCACACCGCTTCGGTCTTCTCGCGGCGGCAGCCGGTGAGCCGCTCAAAGGTGCCGGCTTCCTCCTCAAGCCGATCGCGTATCAGCAATTCCATTTCGCCGGTTTCCATTTCGCGCTGATCGGCGCGGTGCTCGCCGTGCTCCTCATCGCCTGCGCCGAACCTCGCCAACCTGCAGCTCGCGCGCGGACTGGGACGCAGCCGGGAGTTGGCGCTGCGGACAGCGCTGGGTGCGACGAGGCGAGACATCATCGCCCAGCTGCTCCTCGAGAGCGGGCTGCTCGCCGTCGCGGGACTCGCGTTCGGTCTCCTGGCCACCCTCTGGGCCAACAAGCTGCTCGAGGCGCACATTCCGCCGAGCGTGGCGGAGTGGGTGATCGCGCCGCAGACGAGCTGGCGAATGTTCGCGTTCGGGATCGTGGCGTGCGTCGTCTGCGTCGTCATCATCGGCCTCGTGCCGGCCCTCCACGTCTCGCGCGCCGACCCGAACGAGCTGCTCAAGTCGGGCGCCGGTACCGGCGCGAACACGCGCAACCGCCGCAAGTACTCGCTCATGATCATGCTCGAGATGGGGCTTTCGCTCGCGGTGTTGAGCGGGACGGCGCTCGTGGTGCGCAGCGCCTTCGTCTTCAACTCGTACGAGACCGGTTTCGACCTCAAGCCGCTTGTCGAAGGCGTGGTTCTTCAACCGCAGCGCCTCACGTGGCCAGTCGCTACGTGGACGCCCAGAACGAGATCCTGAGTCTCGCTCGCCAACGTTCCGGATGTCGCCGAGCGCCGCGGTCACGACGGGCGGCTATCTGGAGGACAACGGAATCGCCGCGGTCGACGCGCACGGCGACAAGCGCGCCTATCAGGCGCTGCGGCAAGGATACACCGTCGTTTCGCCTGGGTATCTGCGCACGATGCAGATTCCGATCGTTCAGGGCCGTGACTTCGCCGATGGCATCGCGTCCGACGGCGAGCTGATCATCGACGAGCAGACCGCACGTCTATCTCTGGCCCGATGGCCACTGGGTCGGCAACCAGATCAAGCTGGGGAGCGACTCGTCGCACGCGCCGTGGATTCGCGTCGTCGGCGTGGCGCGCCGGATCCGCAGCAACTACGTCAACCAGCACGACGTAGACAATTCGCACGCGCCGCCGCCGCATGCGCTCGGCACGATGTACTACCGGCCCGCGGCGACGGACTCGTTCGTCGCCAACAAGTACGGGTACATGTCGGACCGTCATCGTTCGGGCGCGGCGCGACCCGACAGCACATGCCGCTCAACGTCCGCCGCGCGTTCGCCAAGCTCCCGGCGTCTTGGACGACGAGCGTCTGGACGATGGAAGAAGCGATGGGTCTTTCGCGCCTTCGCGAGAGCCACACCTTCGTCGCCGACATCTTCCAGCTGTTCACGCTTCTCGCGCTCGGGCTCGCCGCGCTCGGCATCTACGGCGTCGTCGCGCACTCCGTCGCCGAGCGGCGGCGCGAGTTCGGCGTCCGCATCGCGCTCGGCGCCGACACGCGACAGATCCTGCGCGCCGTCCTCCGCGAAGGAAACGCCGTCGCGCTGGGCGGCGTCGCCGTCGGCCTGCTCTGCACCAAGTACACGGTGCGTTGGCTCTACGCCTTCTCGTTCGACGGCGACCAGTACGACGCCCCGCTCTTCGCCGCCATGGCCGCGGTCCTGTTCATCGTCGCGATCGTCGCGGCGCTCGGGCCGGCGCTACAGGGCGACGAGAATCGATCCGGTCGAGGCGATGAGGTCGGAATAGCGGAGTGGACCGGCTGGACCGGTGGACCGGTGGACGGCTATCGGACGACGAGGGCGTCGTAGACGACCGCGGGCAACTTTGCGGCGAGATCGGCGGTGTTGGGGATCTGATTGATCATGAACACCACGGTGAGCTTCTCCTGCGGATCCACGAACGCGATCGTGCCGTAGCCTCCGCGCCACCCGAACGTCCCCACCGACTTCGGTCCGTCGGCGCCGGTGCTGTCGATCGTGTAGAACCCGAAGCCGAACCCCTGCCCCGGGATTCCGTAGCGCGGGCCGATCTGGTTGTGGGTCATGAGATCGACCGACCGCGATGAGAGAATTCGTACCCCGTCGAGCGTGCCGCCCGCCCGGATCATCTCGAGGAAGCGAGAGTAGTCGCGCGCCGTCGAGAGCAGCCCGGCGCCGCCCGCGAAATTCTTGCGCGGCCCGTCCACGTAGTTGCCCTGGCCGCGCGGCCCGTCGGGTCCGCGCAGCGCATGCCGAGTCGAGTCGCTCGCATACACGGCGGCGAGCCGCGCGCGCTGCTCGGGCGGGAGAAAGAAATACGTGTCCTTCATGCCGAGCGGCGCGGTGATGTGGTCGTGGACGTATCGATCGAGCGGCATTCCGGACGCGCGCTCGACGACGCAGCCGAGGATGTCGAGGTTGTAGCCGAACACCCACCGCTCGCCGGGCTGCGCCACGAACGGGAGCGTTCCCAATCGCTCCATCGTCGCACACGCCGGCTCGTCCTTGTCCGCCGTGTACCAGCCGAGCCCCGCACCGGCGCCGGGGCCGAGTGCTTTCGTCGCGTAGCGAGCCGCGACCTGTGGCTCGAGACCGTACGAGATCCCCGCCGTATGCGTGATGAGATCTCGAATCGTGATCGGCCGACGCGCGGGAACGAGCGTGCGGCCGCTGTCGCCCGGTGCGTCGCTGGCGACGAACGTGTGTGCATAGGTCGGCAGCCAGCGCGACGCCGGGTCGTCGATCGACAGCTTCCCGGCCTCGGCGAGCTGGAGGATCGCCACCGACGTCACGGGCTTGGACTCCGATGCGATCCGGAAAATCGCGTCCGGGGTCATTGGACGCTTCGCCTCCCTGTCCGCCCACCCTACGCCGCGTTCGTAGACGACCTTCCCGTCGCGCAACACCAGCACGACCGCGCCGCCGATACGGTTCGAGTCGACGTAACTCTGCAGGAACCGGTCGATGCGCCCCGCCTCCTGCGCGCCAACGCCTGGCAGAGTCAGCGTCGCCGCAACGGTGACGAGCGCAGCAGCAGCTGCATGTGACGGCGACGTGAAGCGCGTGACGCGCGGCGGGACGGCACTCATCACGCGCCTCCTCGGCTCAGAGCGGTGGTGGACGGCTCTCCTCTTTCCTCAAACGGGCCCGCCGGGCGGAGCCGGACAGGAATCGTCCTGATTATACACGATCTCGGCCGACGCCACGCGCGCCCGGCCGAGTCGGAATCAGCGACCCGAATCGCTTGGAGAGCAGGTTCCACTCGAGCATGGCGGCCAGTCCGCTCAACACCATGCTGCCGCTCAGGTAGTAGACGCCCTCGAGCATGACACGGGTGGCGTCGTACTCGCCGAATGTGCCGCCGACGAGAGCGTTCCATGCGGCCAAGACGGCGCCCAGCGCCGCGCCGACGTGCGAGACACGCTCTTCTATAAAGACGCGCCGGCCCATTCGGCGCGCGGCCTGCCAAGCCTGGCGATCCAATTCGTCATTCGACACAACGTCGAGGAAGGCAGCAACCGTGCCCTCTCTGCCGGTCCGCCGCCGAAGGCTGGCCGCCTCCAGCGTCTCTTCAGTGAATCAGCCCGTACATCAAGTAATTGACGCCCAGCTCGTACGCCTCGTTTGACTCTGTCGCCGGCCGAAATCCGGTTGCCGAGTACTCCCAGTAGTTCGAGACGTCCGTGTTGAAGTTGATCATGACCATCAAGCGCTTCGTCCGATCGTTGCCGGCGAAGATGCCCTTGAACACCGGAGGGCCGTAGTCGTAGTACTGCTTGACGATGTCGAATGAGGGAATGTCGAAGAACGAGTGAAAGATCGGGTGGGCGAGCTCCATGTCCATCGGATGCAGTCCCGGCAACACCAGGTTGAGCATCGCCTCGAGATTGGCCCACCCCGATTGCCCGCGCCGGTTGTCCTCACGCGAGTCGTCGATGATGAGGAAGCCACCCTTGAGCAGGTACTTCCGCAGCGCCGCGACTTCCTTTTCGTTGAGCGTCAGGTAGCCGCCCTCGACGAGGAACGCGACCGGATAGTGAAACAGCTCGGGATCGCCGATCGCGATGACATTCGTCGCGTCGAGATGCGGACGCAGCGTGCTGATGTCCGCGGTGATTCTCAGCAGATTCGACTCGGCCGTTCCATGGTCGGTGTAGCCGTATCCATGTGCCCACGACGGCTCGCCGCGGTAGTAGCACTGTCCCGGGCCGCCCGTGTACATCAACCGGGCGAACGTGAATTTGCCGTCGTACGGGATGTTGTTGATCGGCGGATTCGTGCAGAGGTAGCCGCCGAACGAGTTGCGCTGTGCCGGCGCGGCCGCCACCGCGCCGAGCGACAGCAGCGTCGCGACCGTTGACGCGATCCGTCTATTCACAGATCGCTGTTTTCCGGAGGTACGCCGTGAGCGCGGCGTTCGTGACGTCGCGGATTCTCGCCGACACCTCGGGGTGATGCGCGTCGGCCAGAACGCGGTCGGTGATCGGTCCGAGGAAGCGCGCGTAGCGTGCGAGCGTCGTTTGATCGTTGGCGTCGATCGCCGCGCGCACCGATTGCACCGTCGCCGACGAGAACAGCTCCATGCGGCCGACGAAGACTCGCGTCACGCGCGAGGGCGTGGGGGTGATCTCGAGCGGAAGAATCTCGTCCACCGTTGGCCGCGGCACGATGTAGAACACGCGCAACCCGTCCTCGAACCACGAGTCGCGCCACGTCTCCACCATCGCCGACGCTTCCTTCGTGGTGAGCCCCTGCGCCACGAGCGTCTGCTCGAGCGTCTTCCGCAAGGCGTCGAGCGTGCCATCGAGCGAGGGCGGCGCGACGAGCAGCTCTCCGCCGAGCAATCCGAGGGCGCGGAATCCGAGCTTCGCGCCGCGTCGCTCGAAGAGAATGGCCGCCGGGATTTCGGCCGGCGACAGATCCTTCACGAGGATCCGGCCGTCGCTCTCGAACGCGGCGCTGATCGAAGCATCGAAGTCGGCGACGCCGCGATAGAAGAGAAACCGCTCGCGTGCTCCGCCCACCGCCAACGGCGCGGCGTCCGTGGTCCTGGCGGCGTAGTATCTCGATTCCGCGCGCTCAGTGGCAAACGCGGGCGCTGCCGCCGGCGTCACGTGGACGCTCGGCCACTCGATCACGCTCGTCGCGCCCGGATCCCGAAGCGTCGCCGAGCCGACGGCTCCCTGCGAGACGGCGGCCGGGGGAAACCATTCCGTCATCAACCCGTGGTGGAAGCTGACACGGACTCGAACCGTCGTGTCGCGATCGGAATAGAAGTAGAGGACAGGCGTCTCCATGCGCACGCGCGCCGCCATCTGTTGGCGGGCCGCGTCGTAGGTGGTGCTCCCCACCCTCACGGCCGCCGTGGCGCTCGTCCCCGCGGGACGAACGGCCAGCGTCTTGACGTATGGATCGTTGTCGAAGTGTTGAACGAAACACGGCAGGTCGCTCGGACCGCCGAGCGGCAGCCAGTCGATCGCTCGTCCGTCCGGTCCCGCGACGGTGGTGAACGTCCCCCACTCGTGCACCGCGAGCTCGCCCGACTTGGCCGCGGGCCGCTGAAACTCGCCAACGCGTGCGCTGATCGACACGCCGGCTGACATCGCGAAGACGACCGCCACAACGGAGCGACGCATGGCCCCTCTCCTCGAACGTTCGATGAAATGGACGACCCTGTCCCGACAAAGGAAGTCACACCTTCGAACGTTCGATCGTTTGTCTGGTATGAACCTGGCATGCCGGACTGATCGCGCGCCATGCCGTTTGTTTCTCTTTGCACAATGGAGACTCGCTCATGCGCTTTCTCTTCCTCGCCGCGCTCGTGGCCTTGCCTTCGACGGCCTCGGCTCAGCTTCGCATATCCGTTGGAGCGGGCGCCGGTCTGTCGGGTTCGACCGACGAATCGCTCTCGTACGGGACCGGTGCGCCAGTCGTAATGGGCGAGATCGTTCGTCCGTTCCTCCCCGGCATCGGACTCGGCGCCGAGGTCGACTACTGGAAAGGGAGCGTGTCGCACGTCGCTTTCGCCACGGCACTCGCGCAGGCGCACCTTCCGGTCATTCCACTGTACGTCAAGGCCGGCCTCGGCTACGGCAACGGCGACCCTGACGGCAATGGAAACGTGGCCGGACTCGCGGGTCAGCTCGGCGCGATGTACGACATCACTTTTCCCGGCGCTCCGGTGGCACTGACCGTCTTCGCCAACGCCCTGTACGCCCATGCGAGACTGCGGAGCGTGCAGACCGTCGACGCGGGCTTGGCCATTACGTGGCGTTGAGATTTTTCGAGCGCACGCGTGACCGTGGCGTCATTTATGCGACCTGATCGGCGCCACGCACGAACTCCCTTCACGCGAGACAAGGAACAATGCCGAGAATGGACAGCACAGGTGACTTTGCGCGATCGGCGGATCTGCGGCGCGCCTCCGAGGAAGTGATCGCCCGATTGGAAGGGCTTGGCATCGCACTCAACGGCGACGAAAGTCCCGAGTCGCTGATCCTCGTTCTCGAGGAGGTCGAGCGGTTCGAGGACGCGGTCGAGGCGTGCGGAGGAGATCTCATGCTCGACGAGAATCCGCCCGGCACGGTGGCGCAGCCGGATGATCCGCGGTTCGCGCTTCCGCTTCGCCGAGCTGACGAGACCATTCGTTCGTATCGCGAACGGTTGGCCAATGCGACGGATGAATTGGTGAAGCAGACGCCGTAGAGAAAAGCGGCGAGACTGCCGGACTCCGAAACTGCCGAACGCCGAAACTGACGACGGGCAGGATCGCGGAAGGAACCCGAACGGCGTCAAGAGCGCGCACTGATCGCTCTCGGCGCCGTTTCTTTTTTCGACACTCGGTTGTTGGCCCTCTCGGCTTTTGGTCGTCTCGGCGTTTGGTCGTCTCGGCCTTGGTCGTCTCGGCCTTCGGTCGTCTCGCCGTTCGGCCTCTTCGCCCCTCGGCCCTTTCGCCGTCCGGCCCCGACACTTATCCTACCTATGTAGACTTCTACCTACCCCCCGGCAATGCCCTCCTCCTTCCGCCTGACCTACCCCACCGCCATCGTGCTCCTCGCGGTGACTCGCGGTTTCCGCCACGGCTTCGACATCATCGACGCGTCGGGGCTCAAGAGCGGGACCGTGTATCCGATCCTTCGCCGCCTCGAGGACGCCGGCATGCTCCGCGCGCGTTGGGAGTCCATCGCCGACGCGAGGGACGCGCAGCGCCCCCCTCGCCGTTACTACCAGATGACCGGCGCCGGCGCCCAAGCGCTTCGCGACGCCACCCAGCGATATCCCGGACTCACCCGCACGCTGGCGCCCGGTGCCGCACCGGCGGCCACATGAGCGGCCGGGGTCCGACCGGGCACCTGCCCGGCGAAACGCTCGTGCGGCTGGCCGCCCTCGCGCTTCCGCGCTCGCATCGCGACGAATGGATCGCGGAATGGCTCGCGGAGCTCGAGTGGACGTGGCGACGCGCTCCGAAGGCGCGGCGCTCGACGGGCGACGCGTTCCGTCTCCGCCTGCGGTGCCTCGGCGCGATCGCCGACGCCGTGACGCTCCGCCACCGGATCCAGCGAGGCGACGATGTCCGATCGCACACCATTCTGAGCGACGCGCGGTTCGCCGTGCGATCGCTGAGACGGACGCCGATGTTCACCGCCGTCGTCGTGGCGACGCTCGCGCTCTGCATCGGCGCGACGACCTCGGTCTTCAGCATCGTCGAGTCGGCGTTGTTGAATGGGCTCGGCTACCGGCAGATCGATCGACTCGTCGCCGTGTGGTCGGACAATCCACAGGAGAACAACGACCACTATCAGGTCTCCGTCGGCGACTATTTCGATTGGCGGGCGCGGACTCACTCTTACATGCAACTGGCCGGCTTTTTCCCGTCGTGGAACACGCTCTACTCCGGACCCGAGGGCATGGAGCGAATCGACGTCGGCGCGGTGTCGGCCAATTTCCTGCGGACGCTCGGCGCATCGCCGACGATCGGGCGCGACTTCGCGGACGGCGAAGACCGGCGCGGCGCCGCCGGCACCGTGATCCTGTCGCACGAGTTTTGGTCGCGCGCGCTTCAGGCGGATCCGCGCATTGTCGGACGATCGCTCACGTTCGACGGGAAACCGTACGTCGTGATCGGGGTGATGGACTCACGTTTCGTCTTCCCGGAGTCCAGGGTCGACGTGCTGCTGCCGCTCTCCGTGCTCGGCACGTACATCGACCGCCGAGAAGTGCACATGCTCTCGGTCGTCGGCCGGCTCCGCGACGGCGTCTCGCTGGATGCGGCTCGGCGCGAAGCGACACCGATCGCGGCGCAGCTCAGACAGGAGCACGCCAAGGAAGACGGCGGACTCGGGATCACCGTCCGTCCGCTGCGGGACGATCTCGTCGGCAGCGTACGACGCCCGATTCTCATTCTCTTCGGCGCCGTCTGCGCCGTGCTGCTCATCGGCTGCGCCAACGTCACGAATCTCATGTTCGGCCGCGCGTGGAGTCGTCGCCAGGAGTTGGCCGTGAGAACGGCGATGGGCGCGCAGCCCGGCGCGATCGTGCAGCAATTGCTCGTCGAGAGCGCGGTCATCGCGCTCGCGTCAGCCCTGGCGGGAGTGGGCCTCGCCGTCGTCGCGACTCGCGCGCTGTCCAACCTGCTGCCGTCGTCGATTACACTTCTCGGCCGCGTCGGGCTCGACGGGCCGGTGCTCGCCTTCACGCTGATCGTGAGCGTGGTGGTCACACTCGTGTGCGGCACGGCGCCGGCATTCGATGCGGCCCGTAGCACGATGCGCCGGACGCTGGGCGATTCGGCTCGCCTGTCGCAGGGGCGCGGCGCTCGCCGGATGTACCGCGGCCTCGTCGTCGGCGAACTCGTGCTCGCGCTCGTGTTGACCGTGGGCGCTGGTCTTCTCATCAACAGCTTCGCGCGACTCTCGGGCGTCGATCCGGGTTTCCGCCGAGATCGGCTGGTTCGGATGAAGATCGCTTTGCCGCAGAACACGTATGCGACTGCCGGCGCACGCTTCCGCTACTATCAAAACCTCCTCGAGCAGGTGCGCGCGGTTCCCGGGGTTCGCGCGGCCGGCACCATCAACCGATTCCCGCTGCACGACGGCATGTTGACGACGGCTGTCGTCGTCGACGGCGATCCGCCGCCGCCTCCCGGACTGGCGCCCACGGCGGACTATCGGATCGCGAGCACGGGGTATTTCCAGGCGATGGGAATTTCGGTGCTCGCGGGACGCGATTTTGCTTCGACCGACAACACCGACTCGACCGCGCAGCTCGTCGCGGTCGTCAACGAGACGGCCGCGAGGACACTCCTCCACTCAGCGAACCCTGTCGGCAAGCGCGTCGGGCTCGGCGGAAGCAACCGCCCGTTGTTCACGATCGTCGGCGTCGTGCGCGACGTGCACGACGCGTCTCTCCGCGACGCGCCCCGCGCGCAGATCTTCCTCAGCGCGCAGCAGGCGCCGCAGAGCGGCGGCAATCTCGTGGTGTACCACGACGGCGCGTCGGCGCCGATCCTGGCCGCCGTGCGCCACGTCGTGCGATCGATCGACAACACGGTGCCGCTGTTCGACGTCCAGACGATCGGCGAGGTGCTGGACAAGACCAGCGTCGGCGACCGATTCACCATGGTGGTGCTCGCGGGCTTTTCGTGCCTCGCGCTCCTGCTGGCGGCGCTCGGCACCTACAGCGTCATGGCGTACGGCGTCTCCGAGCGAACGCGTGAGATCGGAGTCCGCATGGCGCTCGGCGCGCGCGCCGAAGACGTGCTCGCGATGGTGCTCCGCGAGGGCGCGCTGTTGTTCGCCATCGCTCTCCCGCTCGCGCTGGGCGGCGTGTGGGCGACGACGCGGGCGATGCGCAGTCTCTTGTTCGACGTCGCGCCTAACGATCCGCGAACCGTGTCTCTCGCCGTCGTCGCGCTTGCCGCGGCGACAGCGATCGCGTGCTATCTGCCCGCGCGGCGGGCGGCGAGGGTCGATCCGATGAGCGCGATTCGAGAGTAGGCTCACGCGTTCGTGCATCGGTTTTTTCTTAATGCGGACGCGGAAGGCTCAGTCCGCTCGACGCGGTCGGGCTGGGCAACGTACGTTGCGGCGTCCTCAGCGGAGCCGCCTCGTGTCGTCCCCGTCGAACGCCATCGTCGCTCTCGTCGCTCTCGCGCTGGTCCTCGACCCGCGTCCCATCAAGCCGATCGCCCCCGCCTGGTCGCCTGGCACGCCTCGCGCCGCCGAGTCCGATGCATGCGCGTTGCTCACGGAGGAACAGGTGAGCGCCGCCATCGAAGCCAAGGCGCTGGCGGGCAAGCATCTGGTACCGAGCAGCACCAAGCAGTGCATCTGGTCGGACGATCCGAACCACGGCACCGACCATCGCCGCGTCACGCTCAACATCGCCGCGCTCAGGTCGTTCGACTTGGGCAAGTCGAACCCGGGGCTGACGACCGAAGCGGTTTCCGGAGTGGGCGACGCGGCGTATTACATCATCTACAAGGCCGACGCCCCCACGATCGTCGTCCGCAAGGGCGATTCAGTGTTCAATCTTCGCATCCTCAACGGCCTCAAATTCAAAGCCCTCACCCTGGAAGAGGAGAAGGCAAGAGAGCTTTCGCTCGCCAAGGCGGCGGCGGCGAAGATCTAGGTTTTTCCTCCGTACCTCCGTTCTCCGAAGGTCGTTCCCGCTTCGCTCTCGAGGAACTCGGCGATTTCGCGAGCCGGTTCCGCCGCCGCGACTAGCCGCCCGTCGGCGGCAAGGCCGACGAACAAGTCGACGGATGGCAGCGTCTCACGCGCCGACGAGCGTGCGCTGAGCTGCATCGGCGTGTCCACGGCTCCGGGCTCGTACGAGAGAATCGCGATGTCTCGCTGCTCGCCGCGCGCTCGAGCCTCATCGATCTCGGCGGCGAGCGCCATGCCCGTCATGCGCAGCCCCGCCTTGCTCGAGCCATAGGCGCCGAGGCCCGCGAATCCGCGCACCGCGGCGGCCGTCGAGACGTTGACGATGCGCAGCGGAGTCGCGGCCGGGGTCCGCCGGACCAGCTGCCCCATCAACCAGACCGGCGCGACAAGGTTCGTCGCGAGAACGCCGGGCAGCTGCGCAACGTCCATGTTCGCGATCGGCCCGAGGAGCCCGACGTGCGCGGCGTTGTTCACGAGTCCGACGCGATGCAGTCCGACCTCACCGAGCAGTTCGCTCAGTCGCGGTTCGACGTCGCGCTCGAGTCGAGTCAGATCGCTCAGGTCGACCGCAATGTGTCCGTACCGCTCGTGGCGCAGCGTCGCGTCTCGCCGCGCGATGCCGACGACCCGCCAGCCGCGCTCGAGCAGTTGGCGCGCGACCGCCTCGCCGACGCCCGACGTGGTCCCGGTGACGACTGCGAGGCGATCACTCATGCGAATGGCCGAAGCTCGGGGTTGCCGTTCAGTTCATGAGCTTCCTGGCGAAGTAGACGTACTCCATAGCCGACGTGTGCGCTTTCTCGCGCAGATTCGCGCCGGCACCGTGCCCGCCCTCGGTCACTTCGAAGAAGAGATACGGCAACCCCATCGCGCTCATCTTCGCCGCGAACTTGCGCGCGTGCTGCGGGCCGACGCGGTCGTCCTTCGTCGTCGTCCAGATGAGCGTTTCCGGATACTTCACCCCCGCTTTCAAGTTCTGATACGGCGAGATCGAGGCGAGGAAGGCGCGTTCGGCCGGCACCGACACGCTCCCATATTCACCCACCCACGAAGCGCCCGCGTCGATCTGCTCGTAGCGAAGCATGTCGAGCAGTGGCACCTGAATGTCGACGGCGTTCCAGAGATCGGGATGCTGCGTCAGCTCGACGCCCATGAGGAGTCCGCCGTTCGAACCGCCCATGATGCCGAGGCGGCGCGGGCTCGTGATCTTGCTCGCGATCAAGTCCTGCGCGACGGCCGCGAAGTCGTCGTAGATCACCTGCCGATGCGTCTTGAGCCCCGCTTCGTGCCAGGCGGGACCGAACTCGCCGCCGCCGCGAATGTTCGCCAGCACGAACACGCCGCCGTGCTCGAGCCAGAGCTTGCCGAGTGTGCCGGAATAGGACGGAGGGTAGGAGACCTCGAATCCGCCGTACGCGGTCATTACCGTCGGGTTCGACCCGTCGAGCTTCATCGCCTTCGGGTGCACGACGAAGTACGGCACCTTGGTTCCGTCCTTCGACGTCGCCTCGCGCTGCTCGACGGTGTCGCGCGACGCGTCGAATTGCGCGCGCAGAGTCTTGGCCGCGGCGAGCGATGCCGTGTGCGCGTCGGCGAGCCACACGCTACTCGGCGTGAGAAACCCCGCGACGTTCAAGAGCGCTTCGGTGCCGTTCAGATTCACGTCGGCGATCGAGACCGCCAAGTTGTCGGGAAACGGCAGTGGAGTGCGCGTCCACGTTCCGTTGGCCGCGCGCGTGAAGACGAACGCCCGGCCGCGGACGTTCTCGTACACCGTGGCGACGAGCCGGTCGCGCGTCGCCGAGGCGCCGTCTACCGACTCCCGTGGTCCCGGCTCGAAGATCGCCACCGGTGACAGGTGCGTCGGAGTGGCCGCGGCCTTGGCGGCGTCGAACGACGCGAGCGAGCCGGTACGAATGTGGGTCGCGCCCTCGTTCCACGCTTCGGACAGCTGCACGATCATCTGGCCGTCCACCATAGCGACGGGCCGCGACTTGAGGGGCAAGGCGAGCTTGGTGACCCCGGACGTGCCCACGCCGTAGTACTCCGTTTCGAAAAAGCTGACGCCGCGATACAGGATCACCGCGCGATGGCCGGCGCCATCGAAAAGGCTGGCGGGTCCGACCGAGACATCCTTGGGAATGCCACGGTAGACCTCGACGGCGGCGGTGAGCAGCTGACCGCGCGCCAGCCGCTTCACGATGTATGGATAGCCCGACGCGGTGAGCTCGCCCTTGTTCCACTCGCGCGACACGAGCAGCGTGTCGTCGCCGACCCACGCGACGTTCTGCTTGCCGTGCGGAAGGACGAATCCATCCTTCGGGAATGACCGTGTGGCGAGGTGGAATTCGCGCAGGGTAACGGCGTCTTCGCCCCCATCCGACAGACTGAGCAGGCACCGTCGCTCGGCCGGCAGCGCGCAGTCGGCGCCTTCCCAAACCCAGTTCGCCTTCTCCGCCCGTGCCAGCGAGTCGAGATCGAGAACGGTCGTCCATTGAGGCGACGCGGTGCGATAACTCGCCAGCGTCGTTCGGCGCCAGATGCCGCGCACGTGCGCACTGTCCTGCCAGAAGTTGTAGAGCTGACCGCCGATGAAGCGCACGTTCGGAATCCGGTCGCTCGCCTGCGCGACCGCGAGCGCGTCGCGGAACAGCGAGGCGAAGCGAGGATCCTTCTCGAGCACCCCCGACGTCTTCGCGTTCTCGGTCGCGACCCACGCCATCGCCCGAGTGCCGCGCTGATCTTCGAGCCACAAGTAGGGATCGGAAGGAGAGCGCGCAGCACCCGACTGCGTTTGCGCCGAGGCGCGAGTGAGGGCGAAGAGGGCGAGAGCGAGGGAGAGAGAACGGCGGGGCATTACGGCTCCGTAGGAAGACTGACTCCAGAGCAATTGAGGAGAGAGGAAGGAGAGGCGCAAGCGGCCAACTGCCGACGGCCGAGAAGGCCGAGACGGCCGAACGCCGAGACGACCAAACGCCGAGACGACCAAACGCCGAGACGACCAAACGCCGAGACGACCAAACGCCGAGACGACCAAACGCCGAGACGGCCGAACACCGAGGCACTTCGGCCTTCGGTAGTTTCGGCGTTCGGTAGTTTCGGCCCTTGGCAGTTTCGGCTTTCGGTAGTCTCGCCGTTCGGCCGTTTCGCCCCTCGGCCTATCGCATGTTCCCAGTATGCCCCAACGAGTATCTGCCCGGCTGCGGCCACACACATAATCCGTGCGGCTCCTTCCCCACCGCAATGCGATGCGTCAGCCGCCCGCTCGCCGTATCGAACACGTACACCTCGCCGTCGTATCGCCCACTCACCCACAGCTCTTTCCCGTCGGCGGTGACGTTGCCCATGTCGGGACTTCCCCCGCCGGGAATCGTCCACGTCGCCACGACTTTTCGCGCGGCGGGGTCGACCACGCTCACCGAGCCTTCACCGTGCGGGCGCGCCAGAAGGGTGTTCCATCCGCGGTTCGTCACGTACAAGAGGCGACCGTCGCGGCTCGGGTAGATGCCGTGCGTTCCCTTCCCCGTGTGAATGAATCCGATCTGCGTGAAGCTCGCCGGATCGATCAGGCGAAGACCGTCGGCCTTCATGTCGGCGACGAAGAAGACGCTCCCGTCGGGAGACGAGCGAATGTCCTGCGGCATCGCGCCGTGGCTGCCCGACGTGTCGTCGAGCGCGAGGTAGGCGACCGGCTTTTGTTCCGTGAGATCCACCTTCAGCAGCCGGCCGTCGAACTCGCACGTCGCGATGCCGTAGCGGCCGTCGTCGGTGAATTCCATGTGGTCGATGCCGCGACAGTCGGTTCGCACCGAGTTCACTGTCGCCATCGTCACCGGATCATGGAAGTCGAGTTGCTGGTGGCCTTCCGCGACCACGATCGCCAGCCGTCCGTCCGGGCTGTAGTACATGTTGTACGGATCGATCACTCGCACGGGCGTGCCTTCTTTGCCCGTGAGCGGATCGATCGGCGTGAGCGTGCTCGAGCCGTTGTTGAGCACCCACAGCGTCGTGAGGTCGTACGACGGCACGACGTGCTGCGGCACGTTCCCGGTCTTGAACGTGCGAACGACGGCGTACGTCGACGGGTCGATGACGCTCACCGTGCCCGACCGCGAGTTGGGAACGTAGACGTACGGCTTCGCGCGGGCCGCGACGGCCGACAATGCATTCGCGCCGGTCGCGGCGTAGATGTTGACGACGCCCTTCGTGTCCTCGACCTCGCCGGCGGCTGTGTACGCCGTGTAGTGCCGCTTGCCGTCGGCGGCGACGAGTCGGTCGCGTTCGTCGCGTGAACCGCGGCAGGCGAGCACGAGGAACACCGCCGGGCTCAGGAACCGCCGCAACATCCGAATCGCTCGCATACCTGCACCACCAAAAGGCAAGAAGCGATTCCCTGCACCGCAGGCCCGAAGTGTGCGGCCTTCGGACAATGGCGGCGCCCCGCTACGTCCACTCTGCCGCCGAGGAGGGAGCGTGCGCAGCAGAAGCCACGGTAGCAGAAGCCACGGGAGCAAGAGTCACCGCGGCGACAAGCCCCAAAACAAGCCTCAAGAGAGTTCTCATGAGACCGTTGGCGACCCGCGCGAGAGCGGCCAGCCCGGCGGCGGCGCGGGACGACGCGATGAGGTCGGTCCGACCGGCGTCTACCCCATGTCCGGCGGAATTCCCAAAGGCAAGCACCCCGAGATCCGCACGCCGGCGGCGTGGGGTCAGGGCGAGCGCGGCGCGGCGGGATACGAGGACTCGGGCGGATCCGAGCTGATCTACCGCGACGGACAACTGTTGGGCGGTACGACCGCCGGCCCCGGCGGCGAGCCGACCATCGACATCCACGGCGGGGCGTCGCAGCCCCATCCCGAAGACACCACCGAACTCAGGAGGCCCCCGACAAAACGTCGCAAACGCAAGAAATAAGTTCCTTGTTCGTTAGAAGGAGGTACATATGAATTCCAGAATCTTTCTCGCCGCCGGCGCGGTCGTCGGCGCGTGTGGACTTTGGGATGCGCGAGAACAGCCCGATGACCCGCCCAACCCCCCCCAACCAGCCCACGCGACCCGATCACAAAACCCCCCCCCCCCCCCCCCCCGGCGCAGATCCCGTTCATGGCGAGCTGACGTTGCATCCGCCGTTGCGCCGCGTTGGCGCAACGGCGGACTCACGCCGTCCGAGTCTAGCCGACAGTTACCGTACCGGCCGCGGCATTGTACTGCGTCGGATAGGACGTGAGGCTGCTCGTGCGTTGCCCTCCCATCCAGTGGCCGGAAAAGTCGAACTCGGCGCCATGTCCTGGGCATAGAAAGCCGAAGCTCGCCGTGTTCACGGTGCTCCCGGCATGAGGGCAGATCCTCGACAGCGCGACGAACGTGGATGTGCCCGTCCTGACGACGGCGAGTGGATTGCCGTTAGTGTCGCTGACGAAGGCCACTCCGTCGACATTGGCAAGCGACGGGTGCTCCGACAACGTGATCGTAACCGGTTGAGACAAGCTCCCCGGTGCAGTCGGCGAGTTCGAGAGACCACATGCCGCGAGCGCGGCCGCGAGCGCCGTCATTCCACTTTGGGCAAGAAACGCCCGTCGATCGATGCCACCGGCTCCCTGCACCGCGCAGGCGCAGTCAGCGCCACACTGCTTTTCCATCGCACTGCTCCAAAGTGTCTATGTAAGAGTTCTCACGGTGCGCCGGCCGGCGCCGGTACCGGTCCACCGGTCCACCGTCGACCCGTTCAATCCTTCCAGAACCACATCATCACCGTGCCCGCCGTGCTCAAGCCGATCGACGTGAGCGCGATGGCTCGGTGGTGGTCGGCGTTCGAGCGCGATCGGTTCGCGTCCCCTCCAACCGCCCCTGCCCACACGAAACCGGCGTCGGAGCCAAGCATCGCGATCGCGTGGAGGTATCGCCGCGTCCTTCCCGCCGGCTCGTGGCGGGAATCCCACAGGTTCCAAACACCGGTGACCGTGTTCACGGTGAACAGCACGCCGATCGCGCCAGCTACGGCTTGGTGCGTACCCCGCATCCAACTCGGCGGGTCCTGATCCTGAAGAAGATTCTGCCCCAGCGACCACTCCGCGGCGAGCAGCGGAAGCATCGTGTAGCTGCCGATTCGGTGAACGGTGAGGCGCCGGTTGTACCAATCGCTGTACTGAATGGCCTTGGGCCGGCGCGTGACCGGCGTATCCACCGGAACGACGGCACGCGTCGAATCGATCGCGAAATGGGCGCCTGGCTCCACCTCAACGTGGATGGCGTGCGCGTGGCACGGCCACCCGGCGACGGTTGCGCAAACAACCACGGCGTGAATCGAAAGCATCTTCGCTCACCCAGTGAGACGGACACTGGTGCAATGGCAAACCCCGATCCGCCGCTACGGAACGGGGGCGACCGATGCGCTGGCTGGCGGCCGCGACGGTGGGGCTCGCTTGGGCGAAGGCAAGCTGACCAGAATCGACGTGACGATGAGAACGACCGCAGCGACCGACAGTTCCAGAGTGGCGGAGCGCCGGATCGAGCTCGCCGCCGACTCCTTCCCCAGCGTTGGACGTTGCCGACGCCAGTTGAAAGCGCCGAGCGCAAACACGGTCGCGACGAACACCAGCTTGATGATCAGCGTCCTGCCATAGGGTGTCTCCCACAGGCTCGCCACCGTCGGGAGATGCAGCCACGCGGTGATGACGCCGAACGCCACGACGACGCCGCCCATCGACAGCGCCATCGGCGAGAAGCGATTCACCATGTCGGCGGCCAGCGCACCGCGCCGTTCACCGAGCTCGGCGTTGCGAAGCAGAGGCGTGAGACCGCACGCGACCACCATGAACAAGCTCCCTAGCCAGAGTCCCGCCGCGAGGCGGTGGACCGGGTTCACCACCCCGCTCCAACGACCGGAGACCAGCGGTGTGAGTGCACCACACACGAGTCCAACGGCGGCGACGATCCAGCCGGCGCGCACATTCGCCATAGCGAGTGCGGTTCCCGCGAGAACGACCGTGGGCCAGACGATGGAGAGGGCCGCCGAGGCGTTGGACGTCACCAGGTCCCCCACGGTGAGATGCGCGCGCGCGGCGAGCGCGGGGAGTCCGAGCAACGCGAAGACCAATCCGATCGCCGCGCCGACGACTCCGATCGTGGCGGCACGTCGCAGCGCCGAGACGAAGAAAATCTTGGCCGGCCCTTCGGCGTGGGTCGCTCGCGCCGCGGTGAATCGAAATCCGACCGCGCCGGCGGCGAGAAACGTTCCGATGAACGCAGTGAGCTGCTGGACCGGCTCGGACCAGGTGATGAGCGGTTGTGGAGCCATGCCGGACGGAGTAGGCAAGGATGGGACCGCTGCGCGAACCGGTGCACGCCGCCTCGATTGCTATGTTATGATGGGGTTGAGCGAGGTGGGGATGTTATGTATGATGGGAATCTGAGTGGGCGATGGAAAGAACTGGAGTCTGGACGCTGATGCTATTGCGGTTGGGGGGGAGCCTTATGGATACGGCATCGCGAACGTTTGCGCATCGTTGACGACGTGCTGCAGGTGGCGAGAGCTAGCTCTACCGCCTGCAACGGTTGCTGCTCGACGGCTACGTGCGCGCCGAGTGGGGAGCGTCCGAGAACAACAGGCGAGCGCGTTTCTACACGCTGACTGCCGGCGGCCGGAAGCAGCTCGTCGACGGAACAGAACGAATTCGAGCGTATGATCGGCGCCATCCACGCCGTCCTCCGCCTCGCGTAAGGAGAGGTCTCATGCGACCCTTCGACGACTCGCCTACTGGCTTCACTTTCGTACACGGCAGGACGATCTGCGCGAGGAGGTCGCCTACCACCGTGAGTTGGTGCCGCCGAGCTCGCGCGCCGCGGCCTGTCGTCGGACGCGGCGCGCCACGCCGCCGCGCGCCATGGGAAACGAGACTTCGATGCGCGAACAGGCTCGGGGCGTATGGCTCGCGCCTCGACTGGACGCATTTCTCCAGGACTGGCGATACTCGTGGCGCGGCTTGCGTCACTCGCCGGCGTTCACCGTCGTCGCCGTGACGTCGCTCGCGGTCGGCATCGGCGCCAACGCCGCCGTGTTCGGACTGCTCGACGGGCTTTTGCTCGCCCGTCTCCCGGTTCCGTGGCGAGCGACTCGTGCACCTCGCCGTGACCTCGGGGCGCGGGCGCGGACGACCGGTTCTCCCGCGCGGAGTTCAACGCTCTGGCAGCCGGCCCCGTGCCGTCGCCATGTTCGGCTCGACGTTCGCGTCGGTCGAGATCGACGGCGTCGTCGCGAACGCCTCGACCGACGCGGTCGACGGACGCTATTTTGAGTGCTCGAGCTGCGCGCCGAGCGAGGTCGGCTGATCTCTTCGGCGACGACGAGGGTGCCGCACCGGTCGTCGTGGTCACCGATGGTTTCTGGCGCGGCCGCATGAACGGCGACCGAATGTGATCGGGCGGACCGTCAAGATCGCGGAGCAGCGCTTCGCCGTCGTCGGCGTGACCCCTCCGGATTCGCCGGACTGCGATTTCCAGCGTTCGCTGCCATCTTCATCCCGTATCGAACCGCGGCGACACTCGCCGTCGTGGCGGCGCGAACGACCGGCGCCAGATGCTCACCGTGCTCGGACGACGCGCTCCGTCGCAGTCGATCGAGACCGCGCAAGCTGAGCTTCGCATGCTCTGGGATCACTGTTGCGCGACCGGAGAGCTTGTCACGCCAGCCAAGGCGCAGACCGTGGCGGCGGCGCGACTCACGCTCGACGACGCGAGCCGCGGCATCCCGTTCGTGAAAATGGATCTCCGCGGGCAGTTCGGGCGCGTGCTCTGGGCGCTGATGGCTGGCGTCGGCCTCCTTCTTCTGGCGGCGTGTGCGAACGTCGCGAATCTGCTGCTCGCGCGTGGCAGCGCGCGGACCGGCGAGCTCGCGATGCGACTGGCGCTCGGCGCATCACGTGGGCGACTCGTAGCGCAACTCGTGATCGAGAGCCTGCAACTCTCGCTGCTCGGAGCGGGCGCCGGGCTCCTGCTGCGCGGTGGGGCACCACGTTTCTGACGCGAGAGCACATCGGCGACCTGTCGCTGGTCGTGCAGCCGCAGCTCGGCCCGACGGTGCTGATGTTCACGACGATTGTGAGTCTCGCGTCCGCGATCATCTTCGGCATCGTGCCGGCGTTCCGTGTGATGCGCACGGATCTGTCGACACCGCTGAATCAAGCGGGAAAGCGTGCCGCGGTCGGACGCCGCGGCGTGTTCGATCGCGCACTCGTCGCGTTGCAGGTCGCGCTGGCCGTGCTCCTGGTGAGCGGCGCGGCGCTGCTCGTCCAGACGCTGCGCAACCTTCGGGAAACGAACCTGGGATTCGATCCGGCGCGACGGTTGCTCATCACGGTCGAGACGAGAAGCACGTCGTATGCTCGCCAGGGCATGACAACGCAGGTGGCGGGTGAGATGCTGCGGCGCGTGTGGAATCCCCGGCGTACGATCGGCGTCGTTCGCGTCGCTGGTTCCGGTGTACGGCGGGCGCACGCTCACGGACAACGTCACGGTGCCGGAACTCAGGCGCCGGCGGACGGAGATGCCTCGACCATCTTCGTCGGTGTGACACGGACTACTTCGCCTCACTAGGCATTCCCATGCTCGCCGGCCGCGACATCGGTCCGCCTTCTGCAACGTGGCTCGCGGCGCGGTTCGGGAAGTCGTCGTAACGACCTGTCGTGAAGAAATTCCTCGGCGATCGCAATCCGCTCGGCCGGGTGTTCCAGGACGCGGATGAGGGCGACACGACATTCACCGAGAATCGAGTGATCGGCGTGGTGAGTGCCGCCAAGTTCGCCGACATACGTACTCCCGCGCGTCCGATGTACTTCGTGCCATCAGCGACGGCGACTGGCCCTTTCTCGTGTTGGTAATGCGCACGTCGGGAGACGGCACGCCGATCGCGGCATCGGCGGGGCGCGCCATATCGGCCGTCGCGCCGGGAATCGGCCGAGGAGATGCGACTCACTGTCCGCGTCGATCGATGCCGCGCTGACGCGCGAGCGCATCGCGGCGACGCTCGCTACGCTTTTTGGCGCGATCGGTCTGAGCCTCGTGGCCGTTGGACTCTACGGCGTCATGCTCTATCAGGTCACCGAGCGGACGAGGGAGATCGGCATTCGGGTCGCGTTGGGCGCGCGCCGGGGGCCGTGGTCGCCTCGTGCTGCGCCAGTCGCTCGCAGTCATTTCGGTTGGCCTCATTGCGGGGGTGCCCTTGCACTGCTCGCAGGCCGGGCGGTGAGCTCGCAACTCTATGGTATCGCGCCGTACAGTTTGTGGGCGCTGGCTGTAGCGACCTTCGGGCTTCTCGCGGTAGGCGTGTTGGCCTGTCTCGTTCCCACGCGGCGAGCGACTCGCATCGATCCGCTCACGGCCCTACGCACTGCGTAACGCGGGGCCGCCGCTGCGACCGACAGAAACCTTAGCGGTCGCCGACGGCCTCGGCGTAACAACTTGTTCGTAGGCCGGCGGACGGCGTCATGGAAGGATTTGGCATCGAAAAGCTCTCGCTCGTTCTCGTCATCGTCCTCGTGCTGTTCGGCGCGAGGCGAATCCCGGAGATCGGAGCGTCCATCGGTAAGGGCATCGAGAATTCAAGCGCGGAATGAGTGACGCGCACGATGAGGCCGATGAGGCGTCGTCGAACGGCAACGCGGACTCGACTCGAGCGGCCCCGGACTCGGCGCCACGCATGACGGACGCCGAGCCGAAGCGACTGCTCGGGCGCTGATCGGGGCGGGCCGAGTCGGCTCGACACATTCCCGCCGGACTTCACGCGCCGATACCAGCGGCCACGGTTTAGCCACCTCGAGGTGTACGCGCTATCGGGTAGCCTCGAGTTTGCGCTTCCTTCACGACGTGAAGCTGATGACGCCCCCCCTCGTGTCGCGGTCAACTATGCCGTCGCCATCCTGGCCCCGGCATTGGCCTTGGCCATCTCGTTCCTGTTGCGGCCCTTCGGGACGACGACCTCTGCCATGGCCTTCGTCGGCGTAGTCGTGGTCGTGGCCCGGTTTGGAGGGGCCGGGCCCGCGCTGGTCTCCGGCGCCATCTCCGTCCTGCTGCTCGACTACTATTTCATCCCGCCGATCCACGAGTTCGACCTTCTCCAGGCAGAGCAAGGCGTCAACGCGCTGGTGTTCGCGCTGGTTGCCCTGATCGTCGGCTCGACGACGGCGCGATTGCGCGCGGCGGAGCGCACCATGCGCGAGCGCGCCGACGACGAACACGAGCTGCGGAAAGCCGCCGAGGAGCTGACCCGCGCCCGCGAACAAGTGCTCGCCGTGGTCGCCCACGATCTGAGAAATCCGTTGAGCACGATTCTGGGTGCCGCGTCGCTGCTCGAGGACGCCAGACAGGATGCTCGCGAGACTCGAGAGACGCTCGGCCTGATTCACCGCGCGGTCGATCGCATGAATCGACTCATCGGCGATTTGCTCGACATCACCCGGCTCGAAGCTGGCCGACTCGTCCTCGAGCAGGAGCCCGTCGACGTGGCGGACCTGTTGTCGCAGACGCGCGAATCGTGGGAAGCCACGGCGGCGAGTCGTGAACTTTCGCTCGAGGTCGGCACCGCGACGGAGGGTCTCGCGGTGTTCGCCGACCGGAGCCGCGTGCTACAGGTCTTCGACAACCTCGTCGGCAACGCCGTGAAATTCTCGGAATCCGGCGGGCGAATCGCTGTGCGCGCGACCCGAAGCGAGGCTTCGCCCACGGAGGTCAGATTCACCGTCTCCGACACGGGTCCCGGGATTCCACCTGACGTGTTGAAGGAGCTGTTCCAGCGTTTCTGGCAGGCGAATGCGGCCGATCGTCGAGGACTCGGACTCGGACTCGCCATCTGCAAGGGCATCGTCGAGGCTCACGGCGGCCGCATCTGGTGCGAGAGTCAGGTGGGCCACGGAGCACGATTCACGTTCACGCTGCCCATCTCGCACCAAACGGCCGCCGCCCTGCTGCCTCCGATGTCACGCGCCTCCTGAGCGCTCTTATCCGTCCACCGGTCCACCGGTCCACCGGTCCACCGGTCCACCGGCTACGGTACGACCCTCCCCTTCACGTACTTGTCGAACCAGGCACGCTCGTTGAGCATTCTATGAACGTTGTTCCACGAGCCGGCGATCCCGTGCGGCTGGCCGGCGTACTGGATCATCTTGGCCGGAACGCCCTGCTTCTTGATCGCCACGTAGAGTTGCTCATTCTCCGAGAAGGGCACGCGGTGGTCGATCTCGCCGTTGATGAACAGCGTCGGAGTCCTCACCCGGTTCGCGTACGTGATCGGCGACTGCTTGATCATGATCTCGCGCGCCTTGGGGTCCGACGGCGGGCCGTAGAATTCGGTCTCTTTGGTCCGCGGAATGTCCGAGTTGGCGTAGTCGCTCGTCCAGTTCGCGATCCCCGCGCCCGACGCCGCGGCGGCGAAACGCTCGGGATACTGGGTGATCAACCAGTTCGTCATGAAACCTCCGTACGAGTGCCCGATCGACGCCACCTTCTTCGGGTCGATCGCGTAGTGCGCGATCGCGTAGTCCACGCCGGCCATCACGTCCTGCCCGTCCTTCGTGCCCCACGCGCCCCACGTCCCCCACAAGAACTTCTCGCCGTAGCCCGTCGAGCTGCGGAAGTTCACCTCGAGCACGAAGTATCCGTTGGCGGCGAAATACTGATTCTTGAAATCGAAGCCGTACTCGTTGGCCGAGTGCGGACCGCCGTGATTGCTGACGATGAGCGGGTACAAGCCGGCGTTGGCGCGATAGCCGTATGGGTACAGCAGGAACCCTTCGATCGGCGTGCCGTCGGCGCTCGTGAAGTTGACGCGATCCGCCTTGCTCAGAGCGACTTCGTGCCTGAACTCGTCCTGTATGTGCGTGAGTTGAACTTCCCCGCTCCCGTCGAACCGCGCGGCAAAGATCTCCGACGGCGCCTCGAACGTGCCGACCTCGTACGCCATCCTCGTTTGTCCGCGGTCGAAGCTGAAACCGCTCAGGCGCCGTTGGCCCGTCGTCACCTGCTCCACCTTGCCGCCGCTCGCAGACACTCGGAACAGATGCGTCGTTCCACCGATGCCGCCCGTGAAGTACACGAACTTCCCATCTCGGCTCCAAAACGGCGCCGACGGCAGATAGTCCCACGCCTCGGTGAGATTGACCTCGCGGCCACCACCCGCCGCAACGAGCACGACGTCGACGGGGCCGCCGTTGTCCATCTTCTTCGCGATCACCCAGTCGGTCGGCGTCGAGCGCGTCGTGAGAATCCACGCGCCGTCGGGCGAATACTGCGCGCCGGCGTACGAGAAGGCGGGGTTCGACGTCAGCTTCTTGAGCGCGCCGTCAACCGTCACCGTCCACACGTCGCTGCGGCCGTACACCATCTCGTTGCGGTACGTCGAGTCGGCGGTGAACGCGAGCGTCGTCCCAGCCGGATTCCAGTTCGCGCCAGCGGGACGAAGCCCGAGATGCGTGAGTTGTCGCTCCGCGCCACCGCTCGGCGTGATGAAGATCTCCTGCGGCGGATTCACTTGCGGGTCGGCGCGATTCGCGAGCGGGAACGGCGCCGCGTCGCGCTGGAAATCCATCCAGTCGAATTCGACGCCCTTGAAGCGCTCTTCGTGTCGCTTCGCGAACTCTGATTCGTAGACCGTCTCGCGCTTTGGCGGCGGCGTGTCGCGCACGATCGCGCTCATGGTTCCGGCGGAGTTCGGCATCGCGCGACCGCCGCCGCCCCCACCGCGTCCGCCGCGCCCCCCACCCCCCCGCCCCGTCCGCCGCCCGCGGAGGCGGCGCGGCCGGCGGTAGCGTCTTCCGTGACTTCCGCCGGCGTCGCGGGTTGGAGGGCGAACGCGCGTCCACCGGCCGAGAAACGCAGGCGGCCGTCGTCGAGCCACGCGGGCGCCACGGCATTCGCACCGTCGGCGCTGACGCGACGAGCGGGCGCCGACCCGTCCGACGCCACGAGCCACACCTCGCTCGTGTTGTCGTTCGTCGCCTCGACGCGCGTGCTGACCGTGAACGCGACCCACTTGCCGTCAGGCGAGAGGTCCGGATTACCGACCGTCTTCACGCGGTAGTAGTCCTCGATCGCGAGCGCGCGACCCGTCGGCGACTGTGCCGACACGCCGAGCACCGCGACCAACGAGAGAGCGAAGGACACGACTCCACGGCGAACGACGCTGGACGCTGACATCGACCCTCCCCCCGAGTGGGATTCGCTGACTAGTGCGCGCAGATACTCTGTCGCGCGCGCGCCGCCCGCACCAGAGGTCACGCGTGGCGACACCAAGGCGCCGGGTCGCCTGGAACGGTGAGCGAGAGCCCAAACCTTTGGTGACACGCATCCCGGCTCCGCGCGGCGCAAAGAAAAGCAGACGTGGGCGTGTGCGCTTAAGCCCGCTAACGCGGTCTGTGCCTTGCGCGTCGCACACCCGTGCCACGCGAAGCGCCCGACCACCCTCGACGGAGCGTCGTGTGAGAGCCATTCGAGAACTCTCAATCGCGGAGGAGGCAGGACGATGCAATCCGGAATCAGTCTGGCGGGAGTGTGGTCAAGCAGCGGTAGAAAGTGGTCCTTGGCGCTGGCGGCCCTTGCGGTCATCGGGGCAAGCGCGTGCAGCGACAACGACAACACGACTACGGCGCTGACGGCGACGACGATCACGGCGAACGCCGCGACCAACGCACAGACCGGCGTCGTGGGTACTGCGTTGGCGCAGCCGGTCGCCGTGATCGTGGCCGATCAGAACGGCGCCGCGCTCGCGAACGCGACGGTGAATTGGGCGGTCACGGCAGGCGGAGGGAGCGTCGCGTCGGCGACGAGCGTCACGGACGCAAACGGCAACGCGACCGTCGTGTGGACGCTCGGCACCACCGTCGGAACGGACTCGCTCATGGCGTCGATCGCCGGCGGAGCGGACGCGATTCTCACTGCGACGGCAACGGCAGCCGCGGCGTCCGCCGTGCACGTCACGAGCGCCGACACACTGACCGTCACGGCCGGAACGACGACCGCGCCGCTCGTCGTGAAAGTCGTCGACCAGTTCGGAAATCCGATATCCGGCGCGACGATGACGTGGGCGGTGACCGGCGGCGGAACGCTGAGCGCCACGACGTCGACGACGGACGCGACCGGCTCGACCCAAGTGACCCTGACTACGGCTGCGGCCCCCGGGAGCTATACCGTGACCGCTACGTCCGGCACCCTCACGCCGGTCACGTTCACGATTACGGGGATGTAGTCGCCGAGAGCGGGGTGCGGGGTGCGGGGTGCGGAGCGCGGGGTGCGGCGAAGTGCTGCGCCCCGCGTCCCGCTGCTCACTCGAGTTCTCCGCGCCACTCGAAGCGGTAGGCGACGGCGGCCCCCTTGTCGCCCTCGTACGCGAGTCGCGCGATGAGGAACGTGAACGGCTCCGTGAACCGTGACATCCGAAGCGGGCCCGCGTCGAGCGGCTCGAAGCCAACGTCGCGAATCGAGCTGCGCCGCGATCTCCTTTGCCGCGGCGTTGTCGCCACAATAGAACAGGCTTGGCGGAGGGCCGCTCCGGGCCGTTTCAAAAACGCTGAAGAACACCTCGCTCGGCACCGTGCCGAACGCGGATACGACATGAGCGGAGGGCACCTTCTTCGCCAGCTCTTCCGCGCCGGAGGAGGTGTGCGCGACGACGAGCTCCGTGTCGTCGGCGTTCATCGGCATCGAGCAGGTCACGATCACCTGACCCGACAGATCGCCCGCCTGCTGCAACACATCGTCGACGCGCGACCAGTGCACGGCGAGCAACACCGCGTCTGCCTCGCGCGCCGCTTCCGCCGGCGTTCCGGCGCGCGCCACACCACCAGAGTCGCGCGCCAGGCGCTCGAGCTTCTCTCGCTCACGCGCGTAGCTGAAGACAACGTCGTGTCCCGCGCGAACGAAGATCGTGCCGAGCTTTCCGCCCATCAGGCCTGAGCCGAGAATGCCTACGCGCATGTGAAGGGCCGCGGTGTTAATGCCGAGAGCGGCGCACGAGGTCGTCCAACGCGTTGTCGAAGGACGTGCTGCCCGCGAGGTACGGCTTCCACGCGCCGGTCAGGATCTCCTCGAGCCGCTTCGTTTCGCTGTTCCGCGACCAGATGCCGAACCGTTCCGCATACGGAATGTGCGCGGGAATCAATCCGGAGAGGATCTCGCCGGTCGTGTAGAAGAGGAGCACGTGGCTCAGCTCGGGCGTGACCGCAATTCTGTGCCTTGCCGCGTCGGCCGTCATCACCGAGTCGACTGGTTGGAGTAGCTGTCCGGCGTGCGCGCTCTCGTGCAGGATCGTCTCGAGCGCGTACATCTCCTGATTTCCGATCGCGTTGGTGGAAACGGTGACCCGCGGCCCCGCGACCGTCGTCGTGTACGCGCCGAACCACGAGGCGTACGTGGTCGCGTAGATGTTGATCGGCACGGACGGCCACGGCTGCTTGAGATCGCGTTGCAACTGGGGGAAGACGCACCCACCGTAACGATCGACGAGTCCGCGCGACGCCGTGATCCAGGCTTTGTTGTGCGCGTCGTGGATCGGCCACCAAACGGCTCGGTAGATGGGAGCGACTTCCCTGAGCACCGCGTCCAGCGCCGGGTCCAGGTCGGCCGCCTCGAGCGATTCCTCCGGCGAGGCGGCAAGTCGGTCGTTGACGCGCGCCACGACGCTGTCGGCGCCCTCCATCCGATCTGTGAGAACATGCGCCGCGTAGTAGCTCAACGCGCTGTTCCACGCTCGTCGCTCGGCCGGGTTCAACGGGCGGAGTCCCATCGTATCCGCCTGGATGTTGCCGCGCGCGCCCTGCCCGTCGTCGTCGATCCGTTCGCGTCGCTTGGCTTCCTTGTTCAGGAAGTTGTGGAGGTTGAGCCAGAAGGCGCTCTGGAATTGCAGCCGAGGTTCGACCATCGGCGGGCATTGCGCCACGGGGACCGCCCGCATCGGATCGAGCCGTGGTGGGCCCGGCGCCGCGCAGCCGGCGACAAGCGCCGCTGCGAGCAGCCCTCCAAGGCGCGGTGCGTTCGTGTCGACCCATGCCACCACGCAAACACTGCGCTGAGAGCGCGCGCAACGGCACGAGCGCGCTGCGTAGGTCGAAAACACGAGATCCTTACGCCTCCCCGGTCCACCGGTCCACCGGTCCACCCGGTCCACCGCGCACGCCCCCTCGAACCCTTTGCTCCTTTTGGTTATCTAAAGGGCATGCCCAACGACCGGCTCGGCCCCCGCGCCGAAGTTCTCAGGGGAACGCTGGAGATGCTCGCCCTCAAGCTTCTGAGCCAGCAGCCCATGCACGGATGGGGGCTGTCGCTCAAGCTGCGCGAGATCTCGCACGACGTGTTCGACGTCAACCAGGGTTCGCTCTACCCCGCGCTGCAGGCGATGCTGCGCCGCGGATGGATCCGCGCCGAATGGCGCGCCAGTGAGAACAATCGCCGCGCCCGCTATTACCGCATCACAACAGAAGGGCGCAAACAGCTCGGCGCCGAGGTCGCGGAATGGAGCCGCGCGTCGGCGGCCGTCAACCGCGTGCTCCAACACGCTTTTGCAGGAGCCTGACATGGCTTGGTATCACGAGATCGCCTCGTCGCTCGCATCCCTGGTCCGCCGACGCCGTCGGGATTCGGAGATGGACGAGGAGATGCGCTTCCATCTCGAGATGGAGGCGGAGCGTCGCGCCGGCGAGGGCCTGTCTGAGCGCGAGGCGAGCCTGCGCGCGCGCCGGGATTTCGGCGGCGTCGAGCGCCATAAGGACGACGCGCGGGACGAACGCGGCACCAGCGGGTTCTTCGACGCATGGAGCGACGTGCGCTTCGCTCTGCGTTCGCTCCGCCATAGGCCGGGCCTCACCTCGGCCGCGACGCTCACCCTCGCGCTCGGCATCGGCGCGACGAGCGCCGTCTTCGGCGTCGTGAAGCACGTACTGCTGGCGCCACTTCCATACGCTCAGCCCGATCGCGTCGTCGCCGTGTGGAGTGCTTGGAAGGGCTTCGACCGGACGTGGCTTTCATATGATGAGTGGGAGGGTTGGAAGGCGAGGGTCGGCGCGTTTTCCGATATCGGGATCTATACCGATGGCGCCGCGACCGTCGATGGGGACACACCAGAACGCGTGCGATCGGCGAGCGTGCAGGCCAACGTCCTCCCCATCCTCGGCGTCGGTCCCGAACGCGGCCGAGGCTTCTCGGCGGATGAAGATCGTCCAGGAGGTCCGCGCGTCGCCGTCCTGAGTCACGAGCTGTGGGACAGGCGCTTCGGCGCGGATCCGTCGGTCGTCGGCAGGCAGGTTCAAATCTCCGGCAACGCGACGACGATCGTCGGCGTGATGCCGGCGGGGTTCCGCATGCCGCTCGACTACGCGGCAGGCGAGCGCACAGACGTCTGGTTTCCGCTCGCGACCGACGCCGCGAACGAGGGCGCGCTGCCGGGCCCGGCGTTTCCGAAAGGCGGCTCGAGTCACGGCTTCTACGGCGTCGCGCGGCTCGCGCCCGGCGCGTCTGCCGCGACGGCGAACACGCAGCTGCGCGGGATCGTGGCCGAGCTCGAGCAGTTCGGCTACATGGCGAAGGTCGGGTTTCACGCGTTCGTCGTTCCGATGGATGAACAGATCACGGGGCGCGTGAAGCCGGTGCTCCTCGTCGTGTTCGGCGCGGTGGTGCTCGTGCTGCTCATCGCCTGCGCCAACGTCGCCGGCTTACTGCTGGTGCGCGGCGAGACGCGCCGCCGCGAGCTGGCCGTGCGAGTCGCGCTGGGAGCGGGAGACAAGCGCCTCGCGAGATTGCTCATCACGGAGAGCGCGGTGCTCGCGACCTTCGGCGCCGCGGCGGGCATCGCCCTGGCCACGCTCACCGTCCGCCTGCTGCGCGCCAACGCGCCGCCGGGATTGCCTCGTCTGGCTGAGACTTCGATCGACTGGAGCGTGCTTGCGTTCGCGCTCGCGGTTGCGTGCATCACCGCGCTGCTGACCGGAATTCTTCCGCTGGCTCACGCGCGCCGCATTGCGCCCGCCGGGGAGCTTCGCGAAGGCGGACGCGGCGCGACGAGCGGACGCGCGCGGCTGCGCTGGCGGCAGACGCTCGTCGCCGCGGAGATCGCGCTCGCCGTCGTTCTCGTCGCCGGCGCCGGACTCATGATCCGCACGGTGAGCAATCTGTTGTCGATCGATCCCGGATTCCGCGCCGACGGCGTGCTCACGATGCGCGTATCGACACCGTCGATCTGGTATCCGGACTCGCTGCGCGTCGTGTCGTTCTGGGACGACGTGCAGCGCCGAGTGTCGGCGCTTCCCGGCGTGAAGCGAGTCGCCGCGGTGCGATTGCTGCCGCTCGCGACGGAGATGGGGGATTGGGGGATGACGATCGATGGCTACACGCCGCCGCCGAATCAGGGCGCGCCGGGTGACTGGCAGGTCGTGACGCCGGGCTATTTCGAGACGATGGGCCTCACGCTGCGCGAGGGACGCGCGTTCACGACGGGCGACGACATGGGCGCGCCACTCGCGATGATCGTCAACCGCGCGTTCGAGCAACAGTACTTCGCCGGACGACACGCGCTCGGCGGGCGCGTGCGGATCAACTCGCGCGACACCACGCGCTGGTACACGGTCGTCGGAGTGACGAACGACGTGCACCACAACGCGCTCGTGGGAACGGTCAAGCCGCAGTTCTACGCGACCCTCGCGCAATTCGCGTCCGCGCCAGGGAGTACGCGCCGGTCGATGAGCCTCGTGGTTCGGACGGACGGCGATCCCAAAGCTCTCATCGCCTCCGTCCGCGGCGCCGTGCGCGCGGCGGATCCCCGGCTTGCGGTGTCCGAGGTGCGGACGATGCGCGACATCGTCGACGCGGCAATCGGTGGCCAGCGGTTCGCGATGCAGACGCTCGGCGTTTTCGGCCTCGTCGCGCTCCTCCTCTCGGCCATTGGGATATTCGGCATCGTGTCCCAAGTGGTGGCCTCGCGCTTTCACGAATTCGGAATTCGCGCGGCGCTCGGCGCCACGCCGAACGATCTCATGGCGATCGGCCTTCGCTCAGGGCTCCGTCAGGCGATGACCGGCCTCGCGATCGGAGTCGTCTCGGCGCTGCTCCTGACGCGCGTGCTTCGGACGCTGCTCCAGGGGGTGACGCCGAGTGATCCGCTGACTTTCATTGCGGTGGTGGCGGTCACCGGCGTCGTCGCGGTACTGGCGAGTCTCGCGCCGGCGATACGGGCGGCGAGGATCGATCCGAATACGGCGCTTCGAGCGGACTAGGGGGAGGATGCTGGACAGCTTGACGGCTGGACAGCTGACGGCTAGACAGCAGCCACCTGTCTAGCTGTCTAGCTGTCTAGCTGTCTAGCTGTCTAGCCCCGTTCGTCATTCGAGCTAATTCACGCCCGCATCGAGCCACTGATCTCCAGCGATCCACTTCGAATCCGGCGCGAACAGGAACACCATTCCACCATCCGCGAGCTTCGGCAGCAGTCGCTGCGCACGCGCCGGCTCCATCGCCGGACAGCCTTTGCTCATCCCCGCCCTGTTCGGCGTGACGTACGGCGCGCCGTGCGCCACCACGCCGCGAGCGAACGCCTTGTCGTTGAATCCTTCCGACACGCCGGCCAGCTTGAGCCCGATCGACTGATACGGTTGGCCCCCCGAATGGCCGTGGAACGCGTACGTCGCCTTGGCGATGTAGAGACCCAACGAGGTCGCCGCGCTTCCGAACGCATTCGAGAATCGCGTCGGAATCGACGCACCCGACGGCGCCGAGCCGCGGCCGTGCGCCACCGTGAACGGACCGTCCACGACCTTCAGCGCCGACATGTCGAACACGTAGCCGCGCGGCTGGGTGTTCGGCAGACCGTAGTCGACGAAGTAGAGGTACGGCTTCTTCACGTCGTTCGGGTGAGCCGCCTTGAACGCGAAATAGCTGTTGAACGCGTCCTTGAGGGCGCGCGGATCGCTGAGCTTGCGCACGGCCGACGAAAAGACGGCGAGCGCCGCTTTGGCCCGCGTCCCCACCGCACCGGTGGCGGGAGCGGCCGAACCGGACGCGCCAAGGGCGTTGGCTTGCGTGGCAGTCTGCGTCTGAACGGCGGCGGGAGCTGAATTTCCGTTGGCGCTGAAGCCAGCGGTGCCGAACAGAAAGGCGGTCGAACCGATCAAGAGTTTCGAAAAGCCGTGTTGGAGCAGCATCGCTCGCAACCTCCTCTACAAAAGAAACGCCCAACGTTCGAACGTCGCGTCGGGCGGACTTGATATTGATACCCTGCGACGCACGCGAGGGGTCCACGATTTCGCTACGGCTCAGCGTGCTTCGTAGCGGGCGCGACAGGCACGCATTGGAGGGCTGGACAGCTGGACGGCTTGACGGCTAGACAGCCATCTGCGGATCGCGCCCATCCGGTATTCCAATGCCCGCGTAAGTGTCCAGCTGTCGAGCCGTCGAGCCGTCGAGCGACGGTTGCGTCCGCCCGCCGCATCTGCCATCCTTCAGACGAGCGACGACGCGCCGTGAGCGCGGACAAGTTCCGAACGACTCAGGGGCCTGCCGAATTGCGAGCAGGCTTTTTTTTCGTTGGGCATCCTCCCCACAACCACCCTGAAATGCCAAAGAAACCGAACTACAATTTTGAGAAGCGGCGCAAGGAGATGGCGCGCAAGGAGAAGCAGGAGGAAAAGCGCGCCCGGAAACGCGAGGCCGAGGAGCTCGAGAAGCCGGCCCCCAGCGCGGTGCCCGACGAAGCATCGATTCCGCCGAAAGAGTAGCTCGAGCTCGCTTCCGAACTCGGAGAAACGAAGCGGCCCGCACCGGGATCGGTACGGGCCGCGTTGTGTCACTTAGCGAGTGCGGTGTGCGGGGACGGCGTGCGGGGACATCCAGAGTTCGACGCGAACTCCCTGCTACGCCTTTTCGGGCGTCTGGCCCGTGGTTCCCGGCTCGGCCGGCTTCGGTGCGGCCCGACGCTGGGCCCAGTGGGTGCGGACCTCGCGCGGACGCTCACGGTCGGCAACCATCTGTTGATAGTACGCGAGAATCCGCGGGCGCAGGTTCGTCGGCGCGTCGCCTTCCTGCGTTCGGAACGCCGCGTACCGCTGCGATTCACCGGTGATGCTCACCCACCACCAAACTGTCTCCGGAGTCGCCGGAGAGGACGCGGCGTTGCATGTGAACGTGCGATCGCCTTCCCGAAATTCTAGCGCGTTCATAGGCGGCTCCTTTGGCGGTTTCTTGGCACCCATCAGTTCACCTTCGTCGGTTGCGGAATGACACGTGCCGGCCCCCGGGACTGTAGCACGAATCGAAGTTCGAGCGCGCACATCAGCCGACAAATGACAAAGGGTCCGAATCGCGCCGGACCCTTGGAGATTCCGCTCTGCGTGGGGGGGGGAATCGTTATCGACCTGCTCCGTTAAATGTAGTCGGTGCACCGTTGGGGTCGTAGGGGTTGCCCCGGAACCCCTTTTTCAGGCGCCCCCGAGCACAAAACGCGGCCTCGGGGCGCTCGTCCTAAGGTCGGGCAGGGGCAGTCGGTCGAGCGTCGGCCGGCACGCCATGCCAACCATGGCGCCGCAAATAGAGGGCGGGAAGGATCGCGATCAACAGCACGGCGATCCCCGCCGCGATCATGAGCATTCTCAAATGACGCCGCATCGCCAAGACTGGCTCCCGCCCAAGGTCGTTCCAAAACGCTTTCGCCGCTTCCCCTCTGCGTCTCCGCGGCCCTGCGCCTCTGCGTTAAGGTAGTTGTAGTTCGCCGTTGCAGTTGTCGTCAGCGAATCGCCGGCGGCCGGGAACTTGCGGCATCGGCGCGACGTGATCGACGCCCTGCCTCGGAGGATTCTCTCATGAAGATCGGCATCATCGGTTCGGGTCATATCGGCGGCACACTCGCGCGCCGCCTGAGCGCGCTTGGGCACGACGTCTCCATCGCCAATTCGAGAGGACCAGAGACGCTCGTCGGACTGGCGGCAGAGACGGGCGTCCAACCAGTCACTGTGCGCGACGCGGCGCGCGGCAGGGACCTGGTGATCATCGCCATCCCCGAAAAGAGCATCCGCGATCTGCCGAAGGATTTGTTCGCGCCGGGGGACCGGACAGTCGTCGTCGACACCGGCAACTACTATCCCAAGCGAGACGGCCGCATCACCGCGATCGAAGACGGCACGCCGGAGAGCCAGTGGGTCGCGCAGCAGCTCGGACGGCCGGTGGTGAAGGCGTTCAACACCATGTACGCGCAGCATCTCCTGGAACGCGGCCGAGCGGCCGATCAGCCCGGACGCATCGCCATGCCAGTCGCAGGCGACGACTCGTCAGCCAAAGCCGTCGTGCTCCAGCTGATCGATGAGCTTGGGTTTCGATGGGGTCGATGCCGGGACGCTGTCGGAGTCTTGGCGGCAACAGCCGGGCACGCCGGTCTACGGCGCCGATCTGAAGGCCGACGCGGCGCAGGCAGCGCTGGGCTCGGCGCGACGCGAACGTGCGCCGGAGTTCAGGGCATCGGCAAGGAGTTGATCGCTTCCGCGCCGACAACATCGATGATCGGGCGCGGACTGGCCGCCAACCTTACGCTGCCGCGCATCCCGACACAAATCCCGGCCCCCACGAGCGCCATCGCCGCAAGACACAGAAACGCGCCCGCGTCCCCGCCCGTCGCCGTTTGCAGGAATCCGATGACGTTCGGCCCCACGAAACCACCGACGTTCCCGATCGCGTTCACCAACGCGATCCCCACCGCCGCCGCGCTGCCGCTCAGCAGCATCGTCGGCAGGCACCAGAACGGCGCGAGGAAGCTGATGACGGCGACCTCGGCAAGCGCCAGGCTCGCAATGCGTAACGCCGGCGTTTCGAACAGTCCGGCGCCGGCGCACCCGAGCGCCACCACTGTCGCGCACGCCGCCGCGTGCAACGCGCGCTCGCCGGTCCGATCCGAGCTCGCACCCACGACGAGCATTCCGATCGCGCACAACGCGGCGATTCCGCCCGTCAGCCAGCCGGTCGCCGAGTTGCTCGTGTGCAGAGCGCCGCGGATCAGCGTCGGCCCCCAGAACAAGTACGCGTACCCCGCCGTCGTCACGAGAAACTCGGGAAGCGCTGCGAGCCAGATCAGCGGATGCGCGAGCCCGCGCAACGCCGACAGTCCGTGCGCCATGTGCGTCGCGCTGCGGTCCCGATCCAACCGCGCGACGAGCCACGCGCGCTGCTCGCTCGACAACCAAGGCGCCTCGCTCGGTCGCTCCGTCAGATACCGCAGCACGACCAGCCCGAGGAGGATCGACGGCACGCCCTCGACGACGAAGAGCCATTGCCACCCGGCGAGCCCCAGCCGTCCGTTCAGGCCAAGCAGCCATCCGCCGAGCGGACCGCCAATCGTCCCCGACAGCGGGATCGCGATCATGAACCACGCGCCCGAGCGCGCGCGCATCGACGCTGGGTACCACTGGCTCAGGTAGTACAAGATCGCCGGAAAGAATCCCGCCTCGGCGACCCCCAACAGAAATCGTAGAACGTAGAAATGCGCCGGCGTCCGCACGAACATCAGCGCCGACGCGAGCAGGCCCCACGTGATCATGATGCGCGCGAGCCATCGTCGCGCACCCACGCGAACGAGCACGAGACTGCTCGGGACTTCGAACAGCGCATATCCAACGAAGAAGATTCCGGCGCCGAATCCAAATGCCCGCGCGCTGAATCCCAGGTCGCGATTCATCTGCAACGCCGCGAGCCCGACGTTCGATCGATCGAGAAAATTGAGAGATGTAGACCACGAACACGAACGGGATCAGCCGCAGCGTGACGCGGCGCATCGTCTTCCCGCTCGCTAGCGCGCTACTAGAACCTGATCCCGCCGCCGACGGTGATGACTTGACCGGAGATGTAATCGGACTCGGGGGTGCAGAAGAGATAGACGCCATTCGCCGCCTCCTCGACGGTGCCCAATCGGCCCAGCGGGATCTGGTGCTTGGCGAGCGAATCGAGCCGCGTCCGTCGCCGAGCGGCGTTCGTCATGCGCGTCTGTGATGAAGCCGAACGCCACGCAGTTCACGTTGACGCGATACCGACCCCATTCCTTCGCCAACGTCTTCGTCATCCCCACGACGGCCGCCTTCGCCGCGGCGTAGTTTATCTGCCCGGCGTTGCCGCACGAGCCCCGACACCGACGAGATGTTCACGACTTTGCGAAACACTTCGCGCCCTTGCTCCGCTTCCTGTTTGGCGAATCGCCGGATCGGTTCGGCGGCGGCGCGCAGGATTCGAAACGGCGCGGTGACGTGGACGTCCAGCACCGCCTGGAACTGCTCATCCGTCATCTTCTGAATGACGTTGTCCCGCGTGAACCCCGCGTTGTTCACGATGATGTCGAGACCGCCGAAGCGATCGAGCGCCGTCTGCACGAACCGCTCGGCAAACCCAGCCTCGACGACGCTTCCATTGCACGAAACCGCCGCGCCGCCTTCGGCGCCGATCGCCGCTATGGTTTCTGTCGCCGGCTCGTCATCGAGATCGTTGACGACGACGCGCGCACCCTCGCGCGCCAATTTGAGCGCGATCGCGCGGCCGATGCCGCGCCCCGCCCCCGTGATTAACGCGACTTTTCCATCGAGCCTCGTCATGCCGGCGCGGGCACATCGCCGCGCACGAACCGCACGATCTCCGCGTTCACCACCGATGCCGCCGGGCCGAACACCATCGTCATGTGGTTGCCCGGCACTTGGACGTATCGCGCGTCGGCGAACGCCGCCGCGGTCTGCTTGGCGTATTCCGCCTCGACGAGCGCCGGAGTACCGGGCGGCCCGTACCCGCCCGTTGCGTTGAGCAGCAGCGTCGGTTGCCGGACCGCAGTTACCCATTCCAACCACGGCTCGGTCGACACCCCCTGCAGCGCCTGGCCGATCGCCATGGCGCTCGTCGCCGATTGTGCCGTCCCGTCCGCATTCTCCTGTATCTCGGCGCGGAAATATTGCTCGACGTCGTTGCCCCAAAAGCCGGTGAGATGCGGCGCGCTCCGCGCCTCGGCCAGGTACGCGTCGACCGACGGCGAGACACGCGTCAGCCGGTCGAGCGACGGCTTGAGCAGCTCGCCGACGCGAGGGTTGAGTGTGATCGCCGCGTCGATCACGATCAGCTTCTCGACGCGCTCCGGGAACTTCGGCGGCGATGTAGATCGCGAGATATGCGCCGAACGAATGGCCACCGAGCACCACGCGCTGGAGGCCGAGCGCGTCGAGCAAGGACAGCACGTCGCGCGCGTGATCGGCCATCGTGTAGCCGGTCGCGGGCTTGTCGGTCCTTCCGCGTCCGCGCAGATCGGGCGCGATGATGCGAAACGCCGGGCTCAACCCCGCTCCGATCAGGCCGCCGAAGGAGTGCGCGTTTGCCGACAGCCCGTGCAGCAAGACGAGCGGCGGCGAGCCGCCGGGAACGTCGAGATAGTGGATGTTCACGCCGCCCGCGACGAGGAATTTGTCCGTTGCGCTCGCGGCGTCGATGGCCTCACTCGCGTCGTCGACGGGCTTATGAGTTGTCATATCACGCGGTCGTTAGCGGTCGCGCCGCGGCAGCGGCGTCGGGCTGAGTCGCATAGACGTCGCGCAGCACGCGCTTGAGCGTCTTGCCGGCCGTGCTGCGCGGGAAGTCGTCGACGATCACCACACCCTGCAGCTGTTGATACCGCGCGGCAACGCGCGCGTTGATCCATGCCCGCAGATCGTCCGGCGTCGCCGACGCCCGCGTCTTTCAGAATCACCGCGGCAAAGGGCGACTCGCCCCACTTCTCGCTCGCCACGCCGAAGACCGCGACTTCGCGGATCGCCTCGATGCTGAACGGCGATCTCCTCGATGTCTTTCGGGAACACGTTCACGCCGCCCGATATGATCATGTCCTTCTTGCGATCGACGAGATGGAGATAGCCGTCCGCGTCGACCATGCCGACGTCGCCCGTGTACAGCCATCCGTCGACGATCGTCTGCGCCGTGAGATCCGGCCGCTTGTAGTAACCGGGCATCATCAGCGGCGAATATCCGACGATCTCGCCAGGCTTGCCCGGCGGCAGATCACGGCCGTCGTCGCCGACGATGCGCATCTCGCCGAACGGAATCGGCGTGCCGACCGAGTCGATCTTGCGCGCGAAGTCGGCGCTGTCGAGCACCGTGATGAACCCTTCGGTGAGTCCGTAGAGCTCGTACAGTGAATCCGGAAGCATCGGCAGCAGCGCTTCCTTGTGCTCGCGATGCCACGGCGCCCCGACCGAGCAGAGCATCCGCAGCGACTGGAGTTTCTCGCGCGAGAAGTTCGGGGCGTTGAGGACGGCGACGATCTGCGACGGCACCATCATCACGTGCGTCACCTGCTCGCGCTCGACGAGATCGAGAAACGCCGCCGCGTCGAATCTCTCTTGCAGAACGAACTTGCAGCCGAGGTACCATGCCGGCATCAACGTCACGAACGCGCCGTTGAAGACGAGCGACCCGGCGTGCATCACGACGCTCTCGGGCGTGAACCGGAATTGGCTGGCGAACATGGTGCAGTACAGCGCCCGCACGTAGTGCGTGTGGATGATCCCTTTTGGCTCGACCGGTCGTGCCGCTCGAGTAGATGATGTTGTAGATGTCGTCGTCGCGAAGGTCCGGGCGCGGCGGCGGATCGGCGCTCGCCGCCGCCGTGAGTGCCGCGTAGTCGCGATACCCGCGAGTGCCCGGGCGCGTCCGTCAGGATGTAGTGTCGCGCCGCGATGTGACGGCGAGCTCGCGTTCGCGCTTCGTCCAACGGCTCGACCATCGAGCGGCAGGCGAGCACCGCTTTCGTGTCGGAGTCGCGCAGCAGCGAGACGAGACCCGGCCCGCGCAGCAATGGGCTCAGCGGCACCGACACGACGCCGAGCTGCGCGCACGCCCGATACGCCTCGAGCAGCTCGATGCAGTTGGGAAGGATGATCGCCACCTTGTCGCCCTGGGTCAGGCCGAGCGAGCGTAACACGTTGGCGAACCGGTTCACGCTGCGTAATGCTCGGCGAACGTGAACCGGCGCGCGCCGCACACGACCGCCGTGTCACCACCGCGGTAGCGTGCGTGGCGCGCCAACAGCGAGCCGACGTTCACCGGTCGACGCGCACGCCGAGGAACAGCATCGTGCCGATCTCGGGCGAATTCAGCATCTCGACGTGCTTCTTCCCGAGTCCGCACTGGCGATCCTCGGCGTAGATCGACGGGCGACCGCTGCGCGATCCAACCGTTCGGCGCGACCGTGCCCGCGCGGCAGCGAACAAGTTCTGGACGCTCAGGTTGATCCGCGCGCCACTGTCCTTGAGCCGATAGCTGGCGCCGATGTCGAGGGTCGAGAAGCCCGGGATATGTCCGACGTTCACACCCGACAGGAAGTCGTACCCGCGTGACGAACCGGCCCGCCCAACTCGCGCTCAGGTCACGCGACCCCAACTCGGCGAACGTCATGCCCAACGTCGCCTTCGCCGTCGGGCTGTTGAACGCCGTCGCCTCGGCGGGATCGGTCGCCTTGCGTGAGATGTTGTCCACCTTCTGGATGCTCGTCGTGCCGTTGATGTCGATCGTCGGCGTGAGCAGATAACGAAGGCCGACGTCGGTGCCATGAATCTTGGCGCGCCCAACGTTGAAGTAGGTGAGAGGGATCTGCGGGCCGCCGGTCGCCCCGGTGATCTTGTCTCCCGTCACCGCGTCGTACGCCGTCGTCGGGCCACCGGCGGATGCCGGCGTCGTGAAGTTCGCGATGATGACGAGCGGGCTCAGGAAGCGGTCGAAGATCGAGTAGTACCCGGTCGCGTCGAGATAGAGCGATCCATTGATCACGCCCTTGTAGCCAAGCTCCCACGTGTTGTTCGTCTCCGGCGTGATCGGATCGATCGTGTTGACGACGGTGCCGGCCGCGTTCTTGATGATGAAGCCGTCCTTGTTGCCGAACACGCCGACGAACGGCTGGAAGTCAGGATAGAAGAAACTCGTCTGCAGAATCGACGGCGACTTGAACGCGCGGTTGTACGTGACCCGTATCGTCTGATCCGGCGTCGGGCTCACGAGAATGCCCGCCTTCGGGCTGAACTGCGCGTCGTAGAAGTCGTGTTTGTCGTAGCGGCCGGCGGCGATGAGCTTGAGCCAGTTGGTGATCGGCGCCTCGAGTTGGCCGTACACGCCCTTTTGGTTGATCGTGACGTCTTCGCCGGTCTTCCGATCGACCAGCCACTGCCGCATCGAGCTGACGTCGTCGTGGCGATACTGTCCGCCCCACGTGAACCGCGTGTCGTTCAGTTGGCCGAGGGTGAACGTGTTTTGCAGCTCGCCAGCCGTGAAGTTCGCCTTGTCCGGGAACGCCGAGAGAGATCGGACCGAGTCGTCGGTGATCGTCGGAAAGCGGAGGCGATTCTGCGCGAACCCGTTGAGCTGGTACGTGCTACCCGACCGCGATTCAATGTGATAGACCTGACCGAACCAATTGTTGTCGGTGTAGCGAAGTTGGCCGTGTCCGTACTTCCAATCCTTGATCTGATTCCGGCCGACGTTGGTGAGTCCGATCGTGTTGCTCTTGCTCATCCCGCCGGACAGCTCGAGGCGACCGCTCGGTCCAACTCCGTAATAGACGAGCGACCCTTCACCGCGCGCGACGTTCGTGTTGAAGTCGGCGCCGATTTCCTGCGACGGCGGTGCCGTCGTTGCGATCGGCGCGTAGACGTCGTGATTGTCCCAATCCTTCGCCGCCACGTACTCCGCCGACAGCTTGTAACCGAAGTGGTCGCCCGCGACGCCGGCCTGGCGCCCTTGAATGTCGTAGAAGTTGCGCGATCCGCCCGTCACCTCGAACGACGATCCCGGGAAAGCGCGCGGATCCTTGGTCGTGAGCGTGACGACGCCACCCGACGCGTCCGGTCCATACAGCGCCGAGCCAGGTCCGACCAGCACTTCGACCGACGCGATGTCGACCTTGGGGATCGTCGTGAACGAGCCGAGGGGCAGCCCGTTGTCCGGCATCACGGCGAGCCGCCCGTCCTCGAGCTGCAGCACGCGATTGTTGAACGCGCTGTTGAAACCACGCGCATTCACGGCCACCGACATGATTCCCAGCTGGATGTAGTCGAGCCCCTTGACCTGCTTGAGCGCGCCGCCGAACGAGTTGCCGACGCTGTTCTGAATCTCCTGGACATCGAGCCTCGTGACCGTCGCCGGCGCTTCCGTCACTTTCTCCGTGCGTCGCGATGCCGACACCACGACGCCCGACAGTTGGAGCGGCACGCGACCGAGCACGATCGAAACGTTGGTTGCTTCGTTCGCGCGCACGACGACGCCGGTCACGGTCACTGCCCGCTGTCCGAGGCGCTGCGCGCGTAGCTCGTACGTTCCAGGCGCAACACCGGTGATGACGAATCGCCCCGATTCGTCGCTCCCCGCGCGCAGCGATTGTCCAACGACCGTTATCTGGGCGCCGGCGAGTGGGGCCTTGCCGGAATCCGTGACGGTTCCGGTGATCCGGCCGGTCTGGGCCGCAGCCATTGCCGGCTGGGCGACGGCCAGAAATGCGAGAATTGCCGAACAGCCGACGGCATCAAGCACGCGTCTCAACATGAGGGAGCTCTCCACGGGAGGGGCGGTGGGGGCGGTTGATAATGCGTATAACCACCCCGCTAATACGTATAAGCAGCCCGCTTTGTCAAGAGAGGCTTTCCCCGACACCCCCCACCCGGAGCGCTAACTCCAGCGCAACTCCCACTCGCAGTACGCGTCTCCCTCATGCTCGCAGCGCACGTGCGTGACCCGCACCTGCTTCCCTCCGGCCAGCTCGGTGGCGCGGCGCAGCCCGCCAGTCTGACGCCGACAGAACAGCGGTCCGATCGCCGGAAAGTCCACCAGCCGCGCGACCGCGCGCGACCCTTCCAGCTCCACCGGCACCATATCGCCCGGCGCATAGTACAGCCGAAAGAGCGACACCGACTGGGTGATGAACTCCATCGGAGACGACTTCCGCAGCAGGCCGCCGTACAACTGCTGCCCCAACGAGTCGATCGCAAAGGCGCCCGCCTCCTCCATCCAATCCGGGTCACGCCCCCGAAGCGTGTCGTCGGCCGACCGCCACAGTGCGAGGAGATGTTCGTACGCCAGCTCGTCGGTCATCGCCGCTCGCTCGAGGCTCGCGCGCACGCCGGCGTCGAGCGTGCCTAGGATCGCGTCGAGAACCGCGGCGCCATACCTCTCGCGAATGAACGCGAACGTCGCATGCACCGTGGACCCGCGAGCTGTGGCGGTCGTTGCCGTTCTCATGATTCCACCGATGGAGGAGCGGTACTTCCGCGCGCGACGAGGCGAGCGCTCAATGGCTTCGCCGGGCCACGCGGAGCGTCACCTTCGACCAATCTGATCAGGGTGCGCGCGGCTCGTGCGCCCAACTCCCGCGCGCGGATGTGCACCGTCGTGAGCTCGGGCGTCACCAGGCGCGCCGTCTCGATGTCGTCGCACCCGCAGATCGACATCGCGTGCGGCACACGAACCCCCGTCTCGACGCACGCCTTGAGCGCGCCGAGCGCCACGAGATCGTTCGTACAAAACACCGCCGTCGGCCGGTCGCGCTCGGCCAGCAACGCGCGCATCGCCGTTCTTCCACCCTCGACCGTCGGCGGCGTGCGACGCAGATGATCCGATGCGATGCGTCCGTTCCCTCCTCCGACGCCGTCGCGGATGGCGCGCACAAAGCCTCGCTCCCGCATTCGGAAAGCCCAGAGATCGCTCGCCGGTCCGATCAATCCGATGCGCCGATGCCCCAACTCGAGCAAGTGGTTGGCGGCGAGTCGCCCTGCCCCGACGGCATCGCTCATTACCGAGAGGTAGACCTCCGACGGCTCGTCGATCAATACGGCGTTGAGGTCGGCGAGCGCCAGCGCGTCGAGCGACGCGGCACCGACAGCGTCGATGATGATGCCGTCGATCTGCCGCGCCCGCAGCGCTTCGGCGTGTCGCGTCGCTTCGACCTCGACCGCGTTGCACAACAGGACGGCGTAGCCTTCGTCGGCCGCCACGCGCTCGACGCCGGCCACGACGTCGACGAAGAACGGATTGTGGAGATCCGGGACGATGATGCCGAGCGAATACGAGCGACTCTGCACGAGCCCCCGCGCGATCACGTTCGGCCGATACCCGAGTTCCTCGGCCGCGCGGAGAATCCGGCTTCGCGTCGCCTCGGAAACGCGAACCGACTGACTTCCGCCGATCACCATCGACACGAGCGGCTGCGACACGCCCGCGCGCTGCGCGACGTCATGCATCGTGACGCGCGACGAGCGGGCCGCGGCGACGCGGGAGGCGTTGCTCGCTGGGCGCCCCGAATCAGCTGGCATGTCGCATCGCGTCGGGAAGCATGCTCTATCGTAACACGTCGCGGGCTTGCACACAGCAGGACCTCGCACCGAAGGCCGTGCGTTTCATCAGGGATCCCGGCGAATTTGCTCGTCGTCGCGATTGGCAAACTGGCAAACAACAAATAATCGTCGTTCGCGACGAGTCAGACCGCTGTCGGAGCTTCGTTCGCGTCGCGGCGACGCTCATTGTGTTCTCCGTCCGCCTGGCTGAGGGTGGTCATCCTGATTCAGGAGATTTCGCACCATGTCCGCTCCGACGAGATCGCTGAGGATCTCGACGATGGCGACCAACAGCGCTTCGACGGCCGCGCCCGCGCTGACCGCCCCATGCCCTTCGACGGCCGTGATGACGTCCAGGCGAATTCCAGACGCGTCGGCGCGGCGAATGTTCTTCAACAACGGGTGCTGCGCCTCCGCCTGCGCTAGCGCCCGCGCGAGCAACGCGTGGTACCCGTCCTCGCCGACCGAGCGGCGAAGAGTCTCCGATACGCGCGCCCACGCTCGCTGCATCGCCGCGGCGCGGCTGGCCACGTCCGTGGTGTCGGCCGCTTCGCGTTCCAACAGATACCGAGCGAGTTCACGCGCGGCTGGTGCAGCTGGTTCCGGGGTCGTCATCCCGATGTGCCCTTCTCCGTGTGGCGCCGGCATCGCGCACGACGAAATTATTCGGGTCGCGGCGCACCAGCCATCGCACGAACGGGGACGATCAGCTGGCGCGGGGAAGCGTCAATGTGAACCGGGAGCCGGCACCGAGCGTGCTCTCGACCGCGAGATCGCCCTTCATTCCGCGCGCGAGGTCGCGGCTGATCGCCAAGCCAAGGCCGACGCCGCCCTGCCGGTCGCGACGACCGTTCTCGAGTTGGACGAACGGCTCGAAGATCGCCCCCAACTTCTCTCTCGGAATTCCGGGGCCGGCGTCCGACACGTGAATGCGGACGACATCGGGGCCCGCGGTGGAGCTGAGCACGACGCCTCCAGCTCCGGTGGGCGAGTACTTCACCGCATTCGTCACCAGATTCACCAGTATCTGCCGGACCCGGACATGGTCGGCCCGCACCGCTGCGTCGTCGTCGCTCGGCTGCACGCGAAGCTCGAGGTCCTTGCCGGCGGCGGCGCCGGCGAGCATGTCAGCCACCTCGCGCACGAGGGACCCGACCGGGAGCCGCGCGAGCTGGTAATCGGTGTGACCGGTCTCGGAGCGTACGTATTGGAGAATTCCAGAAATCAGCGCGACCAGATGCTGCTGATTGCATTTGATGCGCTCGAGGTCCGCCCGCTGTTCCGAAGTCACGGGTCCGTGCAGCTCCATCTCCATGATGTCGGCGTATCCGCCGATGGCATTGAGCGGCGAGAGCAGCTCGTGGGTCATGTTGCCGAGGAACGCGGACTTCGCCCGATTCGCCGCGTCGGCCGCCTCGCGGAGCTCATCGGCCTGGGTGAAGAGGCGGGCATGGTCCAGCGCGATCGCGCAGCGCTCGGCGAGCTCCGACGCCAGAGTGATCTCGTCGTCGGACAAAGGCGCATCGCCTTCTCGCGTGACAAACGTGATTGCGCCGAGGCACCTGTCACCGACGAGGAGCGGAACGACCAGCAAAGCGCCGAAGCCGAGCTTGCGGAGCAGCTCGAGGTTCTTCGCTCCGTGGGCTGCGACGATGAGCGCGGGGGCCGAATCCTCGGTGATGACCCTCGGCTCCCGTCTGGAAAGCCGCGCCGCGTTTAGTGCGCCCGACGTGTCGCTCGTCGCCGGATTCCACGCATCCTCGAGAGCAAGCGCCAGGGCTTCCTTTGCCGGATCGGGGTGGGCGACGGCGAGGCGATGGATGGCGCCACTCGGTTCGACGAGATCCACAATGCACCACGACCCGTCGCGCGGTAGCGCCGATCGCCGAACGATCTCACGAATTGCGCCCCGGTCGAGCGCCATCGCGAGATCGCGCCCCGCCGACGCCAGGAATTTCGCCCGCCCCTCCGCCGCCACCGCCCGATTGGCGGCATCGCGTTCGCGCAGGGCGCCGAGCAGCAATCGTTCGGCGACAGCGAGTTGCCGGAGCCTCGCCTTCTCGCTTGCCTCGAAGTTGTGGCTCTCGATGCGACCGCTCGGAGGCATGGGACTGCGCTCGCCGGGATCGGCGACGCCGGCAGTCCGTAACGCTGGGGCTTCCGCGTGAACGCGATTCTATCCGGTGCGACGGAGAGCATAGGGTGTCCCGTGGAAAGACCAACGCGGAGGTTCTGGCTGCGACGGGCTCATCGGACGGCGACATCTCGCGAACAATACGCTCGCCGCCTGAGGACGGTCGTCAGGAAAGTGCTAGAACCCCTGTCAGGGGATCCCCTTGTTCCACGTACCGACTGGGCATCCACGCGCCGGACCATCCCTTGGACCGACGCTCGGCACGCGGCGATGAGGACTAGTCGGAGCGCCTCACGGCCACGTGAAGATCGTTGACGGCGCCGCCCCGCTGCGCCCGCGCGCCACGTCATCCGGCTCGCGCCAGAACCTTCGCGTCCAAAAGCCGGTCAGGCGAATTTCCCCGCGCGCGTGCGCGTCGGGGCTCACCGGCACGGCGACGTCCAAGCGCCACAGCCGTTGTGACTGTGGCGGGAAGGCCGCCAGGAGTCCCACGCCAATCCCGACCTTCACGCTGCTGTTCACGCCGAACGGTGCATCGCCCGCCCCGACCCGGCCGGCGTCGACGAAGCTCGCGAGACCCAGCGCGTCGTGCGACGTAAATCCGCCGATCGACCAGCGTTCTTCGAGGCGCGCGACGCCGCGCACCGCGCCGGCATCGCTCGATGCGGAGTAGCCCCGCACGCCGCCCTGCCGGTCGCCAAGCGCGAGTTGGAACGGCACACGCTCGCCTCGCTCGCCGGAAAATTCGAGACTGCCAATGACGACGTGCGCCGCGGCAGGCTTGAAGTACCAGGCCAATCGTCCGCTGCAGATCATGGAATCCCAGTCGCCCGTGCGTCGGTCGTCGCGCGCTTCACCGTCGATGCGCACGGCACCGAACGACGTTGGCGACCCGATCCCCGCGTAGAAGTCGACCGAGACGAACAGGTCGTCGTCGGTATTTCCGAATCCACGAACCGTCCGCCCAATCAGCACGCCGGACTGCGCGCCGAGGGCCACGTCCTGCGCGGCGGTGAGCGCATCGAATCCGCGCACCGTCATGAACGACAGCGCGCGGACGCCGGCGACGCCGTTGACGCGCAGGTTTCGGTACGGAGAAACGGAATCCACGAGTCGAGGACCGACAGCGACGAGTCCGGAGTCCGAGATCACGACGAATCGGTTTGTCGGTGTCACATCCTCGTGCGTGACGAGAGTGCCGACAAACGCGCTGCGACGCCCCAGCCCGAGGCGGCGGACGCCGCCGATGTCCCAGAACCGACGCCGCACGTTGAGCGACAGCGCGTCGCCGTCGGGAACGCGGAAGGACACATAGCGGTCGATGTCGCTGCGGCCCACGTGCCACGCGGTTCGCTGGAGGTCGGTGAAGAACTTGTGTCCGAACGCCACGGTCAGCTCTCCGCCGAGCGGCGCGCGCTCCGCCACGAGCGCGAACGTGTAGGGCTCCCCGAGCACCTGGTTCGCCACGGAGTACACGCCGAAGCCGGTGCGATACGCCAATCCGCGCTCGACACTCGCCGCCAGGTAAAGTCCCTGACCGCCGACGTTGCCGTTGCCGAAGCGGACCAGCGACGGATGCGTGCCTCGTAACCGAAGGTCGAGCACCGTCGGGAGCTCGTCGATCGTCTCGACGGCGATGCGCACGCCAGCCCCGGTGTCCGGCAGGACCCGTACGCTGGCGTCGGCAAGAAAGGGTTGCAGGCGCAGGATGCGCTCCGACTCCGCCCGCTGTCGCTCGGTGCACGGCTGCCCAATCGAGAGGAGCAGGAAGCGGCCGATCGTTGCCGCTTTCGACGTCGTGGAGAGCAATCCCACGGCGCGCGCCACACCGCGCAATTGCTGCGGAACGGCGAGGAACGATGGATCGCGCGGCGTGATGGCGATCGAGGTCACGACCTTGCCGTCGCATGCGCCTTCGGGGGCGGGGCTCGCGCGCTGCGCGGCCGCGTGCGCAGCGGCGATCGAGAGGATCACGGCGCCACGCTTCACCGTTTCCATATCATGGCTCTCTATGCCGCTAATACGAACCCCGCAGCGACGAGCATCGCTGCGGGGTGAGATGTCGGGACCGGCTCCCGCATCGGGTCGCCGGTGTCAACAATCGATTCGCGGCACAGTTCCATCGAAGAGTGCGACGACCGTCACTGCATCGCCTTGAGCCCGAGGATGGTAATCAGCAGGCCGGCCAGAATGGCGGGGGTTCCGTTCTGCACCGCCCCGTATCGGTATCGACTGTTGTATCCGTCGTCGTACCCCCGACGGAAGCCCTCACGGAAATAGTAGTTGTAGTCGGACTGGTCGACGTACCTTCCGTCGTAACCGAAGTTCGCGTCCCGGTATCCGAAGGAAGCCTGGTACGACGGCCGCCTGCGGTCCTCGCGGTCGGCCTGGCCGGCGCGAAAGCCCTGCGATAGCCCTCCCGGACCGCCTGGCGCAGCACGTCGGCGCCATACTGGTTGGTCTGACGCCGGTTGCCGCCGACGACATAGACATACGTATGCGGCGTGGTCACGTACGGGTCGTGCGCGTAATCGCGCGGCGTCTGGAGTCGCTGCTGCTGCTGGCGCAACGTGGCGGCGTATTCCTCCTGCGCGCGCGCCTGAGCGAGTCGCTTCTGCTCCTGGAGCTGCGCCGCTTGCTGCTGGGCGACGCGAACCTGCTCGTCCAGACGCCGCTTGTACTCGTCTGCGCGCTGCTGCTCTTGTCGCGCACGCTGCTGCTGTTCCTGCTGTGGGACTTCCTTGTCGCGGTTTCTTGTTCTTGTCTTCCTGCTTCTGCTTCTGCTTCTCCTGTCCCCGACCCTGTGCGCTACAGCGCCGCATTGCCACCGACGGTCAGAAGGAGGAATGCCGCGCCGGCCACTCGTAAGCGCCTCATCGTCGTACCTCCAGTTGGAGCATAATCCGCGAAGCGCCGGCGACGCTGTCTGGAATGACTGCGCTCGAAGCACCGCGGTCCGTATGTGTATGACTGATTCCAGCCGTTGCTGCGTGCGCGGCGGCGACGGCCGTCACCGCCGAACCGCGTTGCGGCTGACCTTGGCATCGCAAGTCCGATGCCGACTTAAGGACACCGCGCTGCTGATCGCCGCGGACCGCGCATCGTGTCAGGCGTTTGCCCATGAGCAATACCGGCACACGACTACACGAGTGCAGACACTGCCCCGACTTCGCGCCACCCCCCGCGACGACATACTGAAGCATCGTGGACTCTCCGCAACACGTGCTTTTTAACAATTGGATTAGTGGTCGCGCAATTGCTGCCACGACGAGGAGACACTATGCTGATGACGCTGATCGTGGTCCTGCTTGCCCTCTGGCTTCTCGGCGTAGTGACCTCGTACACGATGGGCGGGCTCATTCACCTCCTTCTGGTCATCGCGCTCATCGTTGTTGTCATGCGCGTGATCCAGGGGCGAAGGGTCGTCTAGACGAATCGCGGACTATCTCGCGATCGCCACGGTGAACAGCGATGCCCGCTGACTCGGCCGCCGCGCCCGAAGTCTCGATCCCCGCTCAGAAAGCTGAGGATCATCGATCTCGTTCGGCCGCACTGGAAGGCGCTGACGATCGCGGTCGTCGCCGTTTTCGGCGAGACGCTCGCCGACATCCTCGATCCGTGGCCGATCAAGATCGTCGTCGACAACATCCTGCAAGGCGAAGACGCTGACCGGAATTGCTCGGGCAGGCGCGTGACCCGGTATGTTCGGCCACGGGCCGTATGCGGTGTCTGAATTTCGCCGTGGCCGCGGTGGCCGTCGTGGCGATCGTCGGCGCCGTCAGCGCGTACTTCGAGAATTATCTGACGACCAGCGTGAGCCAGTGGGTGGGACACGACCTGCGCCGCACGATCTACCACCATATTCAACGCCTGTCGCTCGCCGAGCACGACAAGACGCGCACGGGCGACATGATCACGCGGGTCACCACCGACATCGAAGTCATCCAGGACTTCATCAATCGGCGCTGCTCGGCATTCTCGTCGACGTGATGACGCTGGCCGGCATGATCGGCGTCATGTTCTACCTCAACTGGCGGTTCACGCTCATCGCGCTGTCGGTGATGCCGGTGCTGTTTGTCGTCGTGTACCGCTACACGCGGCGCATCAAGAAGGCCTCGCGGGCGGTGCGCAAGAAGGAGGGCGACCTGCTCTCCGTCGTCGAGGAAGTGCTGACGTCCATCCGCGTGGTCAAGGCGTTTGCGCGCGAAGACTACGAGGAGGAGCGATTCGAGACGAGAGTCTGGCCAACGTCGAGGCCGGGCTTGCAGGCCCGCAGCCTCAAGGCCAGGTTGGCGCCGGTGGTCGCAGGTCATCGTCGCGGTCGGCACCTGCCTGGTGCTCTGGTACGGCGCGCGGCTGGCGATGACGGGCACGCTCAGCGCCGGCGTGCTCATCGTCTTCCTGATGTATCTCGGGAAGATGTACAAGCCGATGCGCGACCTCTCGAAGATGACCGACACGGTCTCCAAGGCGATGGTCGGCTACGAGCGCATTCAGGAAGTGCTCGACATCGAGAGCGTCGTTCGCGACCTGCCCGGCGCACGCCCGGCCCCGAAGTTCACCGGCCAGATCGAGTTCAAGAACGTCACGTTCAGCTATGCCGCCGACAAGCCAATCATCAAGGACGTCAGTTTCAAGATCGAGGCAGGACAGGTCGCGGGCATCGTCGGGCCCGTCGGGCGCGGGCAAGACGAGCATCGTCAGCCTGATCCCGCAGGTTCTACGATCCGGCGTCCGGGCAGGTCGTCATCGAAGGCACCGACATTCGGAAGTACCAGCTTCAGTCGCTGCGCGATCAGATCAGCTTCGTGCTGCAGGACACGCTGCTCTTCAACACGACGATCTGGAAGAACATCGCCTACGGGAAGCCCGGCGCGTCACCCGCGGAGATCAAGCGCGCCGCCGAGCTGGCGAATGCGAGTGAATTCATCGAGGCGATGCCGAAGGGCTACGACACGATGGTCGGCGAGCGTGGCGTGACGCTGTCGGGCGGTCAGCGCCAGCGGATCGCGATCGCCCGCGCGGTCATTCGCGATACGCCGATCCTGATTCTCGACGAGCCGACGGCCGGGCTGGACGCCGCGTCCGAGCAGACCGTGATGGAGGCACTCGAGAACGCTGATGAAGGGCCGGACGTCCGTCGTGATCGCGCATCAGCTCGGCACGATCCGTCACGCCGACGTCATCTTCGTCATCAAGGACTGCGCACTGGCCGAACAGGGCACGCACGAAACGCTCATGGCGCTGAACGGCGTGTATGCGGAATTGCTCAACATCCAGACGCCGGAGGAGGAGCGCGAGCCTCGGAGCCAGTCGCGTGAAACTGATCATCGAACCGACCGACGGCGTGGCGCCGATCCTCGTCCGCCATCACGAGCGCGAAGAAGAGCATCGACATCGCGATCTTCCGCTTCGACCGCAAGGATCTCGAATCGGCGCTCGATCGCGGCGGTCGCGAAGGGCGTCCGCGTGACGGCGTTGATCGCCTTCACCAATCGCGGCGGCGAGCCGAGCCTCCGCAAGCTGGAGCTGCGGTTTCTCGCGGCGGGCATCATCGTGGCCCGCACCTCCGGCGACTTGAGCCGCTACCACGACAAGTTCATCGTCGATCGATCGCCGCATCCTGTGCGTTCTCGTCGACCAACTTCACGCATCTGGACATCGATCACAGCCGCGGCTTCGGCATCGTGACCACTCGCGCCAACTGGGTGCGCGAGGCCGCGCCGGCTGTTTCGGGCCGACTGCAGCCGCGCCAAGTACGTCCGCCGAAGACCGAGACATTCGTCGTGAGTCCCGCGAACGCGCGGCAAGTCGCTCGGCCGCGTTCCTGCACCGGGCCAAGAAGGAGTTGCTGATCTACGATCCGCAAGATCTCCGACAAGGAGATGCTGCGGCGTTCTCCAGGAGCGCGCAGAAGGCGGGCGTCGCGATTCGGATCATCGGCACGGTGGCTGGACGCGTCCCGCTCGATGCGCAAAAGCTCGACAAAATGCGGCTGCACACGCGCACGATCATCCGCGATCGCCGCCAGGCCTTCGTCGGCAGCCAGAGCCTGCGCGCGCCGGAGCTCGACTCGCGCCGTGAGCTCGGCCTGATCATTCAGGATGTGAAGGCCGTAAAGAAACTGATCGAGACGTTCGAGGCCGACTGGGACCCCAAGCGGTCGACGAAGGCAAAGGCGGAAAAGAGGAAGAAAAGGAGACGGCCGTGGCACTGGAAAAGGAATCCGAGAAGGCGGTCAAGGTCCTCACGAAGGACCTGAGATCCGATCGTCAGCACGATGAAGAAGGCGGTGAAGCGAGCCGTCGCCAAGGCCGGCGAAGACGTCCTTCACGACAAGGGCGTCAAGGACACGATGAAGCGAGTCGTCAAGAAGGCGGTCAAGGACGCGGTCCACGAAGCGGTGCAGAGAGAGCAAGACGACCTGATCTGGAGTCTGTCGCGATGATCCCCATGAACACGCGCCGAGTGGCCGTCGCACTCACGTTGGCGCTCTGTTGGCCCTACGATCGGCCGGGAGCTTGCCACGGCGGCCGCGCAACAAGGCGCCCAGGCGCACCGCGCCGGTTCAGCTTCCGAACAAGGCCGGGGTCGCTCGAAGTTCGCCGCGTTCGGCGATTTCGGAAACGGAAACGCCGCGGAGTATCAGACGGCGGCTCAACTCGATCAAGACGTACGCCGCGGTTCCGATTCGACCTGGTGACGACGGTCGGCGACAACCTGCTGGGGTCCGAGACGCCCGCAGGACTTTCGAGGACAAATTCGAGATTCCGTACAAGCCACTCCTCGACTCCGGCGTGAAGTTCTACGCCGCGCTCGGCAATCACGACGTTCGGGAAGAGCGAGACTACAAGCCGTTCAACATGAATGGCAGGCTGTACTACTCGTTCAAGGCGCCCAACCAGGACGTCCGGTTCTTCGTGTTGGAGAGCTCGGACATGATCCCCGACGAGGTGAAGTGGATCGACAACGAGCTGCGAGCATCGACGGAGGAATGGAAGATCGTCTGCTTCCATGATACCGGTGTATTCCTCCAGCGCGCACACACGGTTCCAATCTGGCGCTGCGGGCAGACGCTCGAGCCGATGTTCATCAAGTACGGCGTGAGCGTGGTCCTCTCCGGACACGATCACGTCTACGAGCGCACCAAGCCGCAGCACGGCATCACCTACTTCGTCGTCGGCTCGGGAGGCGAGTTGCGTCGCGGCGATCTCCGCCGGACGAGCCTGACCGCCGTCGGGTTCGACGCGGACAACGCCTTCTTGATCGCGGAGATCATCGATGACTCGATGTACTTCAACGCGATCTCTCGCACCGGGAAAGATCGTCGATTCGGGAATCATCACGGTGCCGCAAGGCGCCCTGATGCGGTGCGCGATGGTGTCATTGCGCGCGACATCGAGCGCCGCGATCATCGCGCTGGCGTCACCATCGCTCGCTACCGCGTTGCAGGGCGGCGCTCGCCCTCATCGGCTGCACTCAGCAACCATCACCATTGCCGCGGGAAGCGTTACCAGGCATCCGCGCTGCACCGCTGGCTCGCCGGGTCGCATGTATCGTGATCCTCTGGGCCACGCCGATCCGCGTTCCGGTGCTCGACTTGCGAACATTTGCCGGCGGCCTGCGCCCGACGAAGGAGGGGGGTGGCATGCAAACCAAATCCCTCCGCACTCGTGACCCTCGACGGCGTGGAGTACGTCTTCCGTCTCACCGACAAGACCGTCGGCGCAACGCTGGGCCGATTCGAACACACGCCCGTCGAACCGATCTTCCAGGACCAAGTCAGCGCGATGCATCCGGCGGGCGCCCAGATGGCGGTGCCGATCATGGCGGCGAGCGGCGTCTTGCACCCCACCGGCCGTGCTCATGGTCATGGCCGACGACTCGCTGCTCGGAAAATTTCGCGAGGAATTCGCTGGACGCCTCGGCATCATCGAGGAGTTTCCCAACGTGCCCGATGAGGGCCCGGGTTTCGCAGGCGCATCGAAGATCATCGACAGCGAGGAGCTGCGGAAGCTGCTCGACGCCGACGCGACCCAGCACATCGATGCCCGCGCATTCCTGGCGGCGCGGCTCGTCGACTTCGTGATCAACGACAACGATCGGCACGAGGGCAACTGGAAGTGGGCGCACTCGAGTCGGACCCGGGCTCCGACTGGCAACCGATCGCGCGCCGACCGCGACCACGCGTTCGTTTCCTACGACGGAGCGTACCTGAGCATCGCCCGGTTGGCGGCACCATCGCTGGTGTCGTTCGGCGAGGTGCCGAGCGTCAAGGGACTCACGACCGCGGCGGGGTTCGATGCGCGGCTGTTGTCGGGACTCGAGAAGCCTGTGTGGGATTCGGTCGCGCGGGCCCTGCAAAGCGCGGATCACGGACTCGGTGATCAGCGCCGCAGTGCATGCGATGCCTGTCGAATACCAAGGAGTCATCGGCGAAGCTCGACGCCGTCTGGAGACAGCGCCGCGCCGCGCTGCCCTACAGCAGCCGCGCAATTCTACCGGATGCTCGCGGCCCGCGTCGAGGTTCACGGCACGGATGCGGCGGATCGCGCCGTCATCACGGGTGAACGACCGGGTCGTCGAGGTCCGTCTCGAATCGAAGGCCGAACCGTTCTTCGCGGCGATTCGACGCGCGTGAGACGTCTGAGATTCTCGTCTACTTGCACGATGGAAACGATACCGCGGTCGTCAGCGGGCGGTGCGGCGCAGCATCCTGGTCCGCGTCATCGGCGGGAACGGCACGAACGCGCTCATCGACTCGTCCACCGTGCCGGGAATCGGAATCCGACGCGCTTCTACGATGCGGGCACTGGTCCGCGGTGTGTCGTATGGGCTCGACACGTTGTTCGACCGGCGCCCTTGGGAGATGGAGAACGAGGCACCGAGACCGCCGCGTGCAGATCACGGCGCCGCGTACACGCCCCTCGCGGGCCTCAGCCTGAACGCCTTCATCGGGGTCACGCCGACGCCTTGGCATGGTGAGGTATGGATACGGATTCGGGCAGCGCCCGTACGCGACGATGATGGCGCTCGAGGGCGAGTACGGCTTCAGGTTCCGGGGCGGCCGCGCGAGCCTCTCGGCGGACAAACGGCTGGAATCGTCGCCTTTTCATTTACGGCCTTCGCGAGAGTGTCCGACCTCGAAGACGTCAGCTTCATGGTTCGGCATGCGACGATCGACTCGGGACGGCCGAGCACGTCGACGAGGTGATCTCGAGGCATGGTCATTCGATCCGGCCATCGCTCGCGATTGGGCAGCGGATGGACATTTCGATTGGCCCCGTGATCCAGCACTCGGGGACCGACAGAGCCCGGAGCCCGATACCTCGCGGCGACTGCTTCCTATGGATAGGCAGTTTCGACGCAAGCAGGTGTCAAAGCCCGCCGCAGCCTATGTGGCACGAGCCGAGCAACGACGACGAACACACGCACCACGGTGATCGCCGACATCGACGCGCGCTACGTTCCGGCGGCGATGAGGGTCCGCACGCCCTTCGAGGAGGCCTCGGGCACGCTCGGCGTGTCGTTCCATTGCGTCCGATTCCGACGGCCTGTTGCCGTCGCTCGCGCGGGAGGCAAGAAGGTCTACGGCGATTTTCCCGTTCTTTGAGGCGGCGACCATCGGCGGCGAGGCTCGAAGCGTCTACATGGGATCCACAGCGATATGCCGGCGACGCTCGCTGTACGCATCGTCGAGCTCAGGATTCCCATTACGCGCTTCAGTTCGTCTGGTGCCCTTGCGCTCGGAATCCGGCCTTGCCGAGGCCGGCCGGGTGTACGATCACGGGAATTCGCCGGCGGTTGGCATCCGCGAACCGGCGAGGGAATCTGGGTCGGCATGCGAGGCGTGTCATCCGTCGTGACGCTTGTGACCACCGAACCCGGTCATGGCTGGACCGGAACTCAGATCGGACTCGAACGACGCGCGTTGATGGATGTGCGGGCTCACGCGTCGTCAGGACCTCGAACTTCACCACTTCACCGCACCGAATTGCTGGGCGCCGAGGAATGAGTACGCGAGTCACGGTCCCCTCGGAGAACCTCTGTCCGGGCAGCTTGCCGTAGCGCGCGTCGCGATTCGATTCGACGAACCGCACGCCGATCGCGTGGCCGCCGACGAGCCGCACGTTGAAGCCCAGGTTGCCGCGGAAGATCGTCTCCGATCCGTGTACGTCGTCGGAGCCGAGGCCGCTCACGTAGTACTCGCGTCCCGCCATGTCGATCATCGCTCGGTCGCCGGCGATGAAGCGAAGCGTCAGGAGCGCCTGCGGCGTGACGCCAAAATGGTAGTCGCGAATCGCGGCGTTGGTCGGCGTGCTCGGGATCACGGTCGTCGACCCGGCCGCGCCATACCCGACGCCGCCGAGCATCGAGCCTTGAAGCGCGAGGCCCGGCACGATCCAGTACTGACGCGTCGTGCCGAGTGACAGGCGGTGCTCGACACGCGAAACAGGAATGGCGAGATGTAGTCGTACGATCCGTACAGTCCCCAGATCCCGCGTGAATTGCGCGGTCTCCGCGCGTCTTTCGCCCCCACGAGCAGCCCGCGGATCATGACGTTTTCGATCGGATTGCTCGCATTCGAAAGCGCGGAAAACTGAAAGTCGAAATAGTCGAGTGGACGCGTGTACGCGTAGCCGGCCTTTCCCGGGAGACCGTACGACATCCAGAACTCGGCCGTCGCGTCTCGATTCAAGAGCGTCACCGGCGCCGAATAATCGTGCGCGACGGCGTCGAGGTTGGCGCCGAGCCTGATTTGCCACGACGTCGCTGGCGCGTTGTCGGCAAGCTGAGCTCGAAAGCGCTCGCCAAACACACGACGATTCAGGCCGCGCGGCGGAGAGATCGCGTCGGCGACGTATCCGCGCCAGCGCGACGTTTTGCCGCTGGGAGTGGGTCTTTCAAGGACGAGATCCGCCATCCGGTACAGCGCCTCGCCCAGGAGGCTTCCGGCCTGGCCGGTGGTGATCATGTCGTTGATCGACGGCGGATCGGTCTCGCCGGCCATTTTCCAGACGAAGCTTCCGATGTTCGCGTGCGCGAGCGACGTCCAGAAATCGTGGTCGGCTCGATCGCGCGAGACCGTACATCGTCGCACCCTGATAGGGATGCTCGAACTGATTGACGTTGAACGGATCCTGGTCGTATACCCAGCGCTGCGTCGCGGAGATGATCCCAAGTGCTCGAGAACGTCGAGCAATACACCTTTTTGCCGTCCTGCACGGCGTTGGCGTAGGCAAAGCGATCGTAGACGCTGAGCAGCGTCAGGAACCCGGTGATCTCGACGACGGGGACCACGATTGCTCTTCCCGCCCGTCGTGTCAGCGGAAGCGCCGGCTTGGGCTGCGGATCGGCCCGCTACCGCGGAAGCGAGCAGCGGGACGAGGATCAAACAACGAGTGCGGCTCTTCATGCTTCACCGGACTGTGCAATACACGCGCCGCCACGCGCCTCCAACTCGGCCTTGAGGAATGCGGTCGTCCGCTGGAAGGCGGCGAGTTGTGCATGGAACTCCGCCTCGTGAGCTCGTTGGCGCGCCGCGACGTCGGCGGCCGCCCGCTCGTTTGCATCCGTTTGCATCCCCGTTGCCGCGGCTGCGGGGGCGACGGCAGCGCGACTCACGAACGCGGTCGGGGCCCTGGCATCCCGCTCCTCTTCTCGCGCGGCACCCGAATTCCCCGTTCCCGAAGCACGCTGCGGAAGACACGCTGCGCCTGAGTGATGAACTTGGCGATCATCTTCTCCGAGACGCCAAGCGTTCGCGCCGCCTCTGCGTACGATTGGCCGCGCTCCCGCACGGCGATGAACGCCTGGCGGCAGCGAAGCGGCAACGACTCGAGGGTCGTGTTGTACAACGCGGCCAGCTCCCGTTCTTGCCACTGCGTCTCGGGATTCATCCACGCCCGCGTGCTCGCCGAGATCTCGCGCAGGTACGTCCAATCGCGGGCCGCGGCCTGTCGGCGCTGCGACCGCATCAGGGTTCGTCGCCGCCAGACGATCGTGGCGACGTACGCGTCGAGCCGCTCCGGCGTCACGTCCCACGTGCCGCCGCGCAGACGCATCAAACACTCCGCGGCCGCGTCCTGGGCGATGTCGTCGGCCCGGTCCCTGGACTTGACCAGCCGCCGAGCCATCGCGCGCGCGCTCGCGTGAACGCGCTCCAGCAATTGTGCTTCATCCTCTTTTCCCCCGTAGTCTCCCCCGTCGTCCGGCAATTCCATGCTACACAGCGCCTCCAAGTGAAGGTGAGTTATATGGGCGACCGCCCGCCGACCTAGGCGGACCTCGCCCCCTACTAGTAGAAGTGGGAGCCGACGCGATTTTACTACCGCAACGAAATGTTGCAGCGAGTGAAAACGCTCATTTGCTGGGGCAAAATAGGGGGCGAGCGTCATTCCATCGTCATTCGGCCGGAAAACGCCGTCGCCCAAAGAGGACAATTGGTAGTAAATCGCGATCGGCCCCCACTTACTAAGTAGGGGGCACGAGAAACGACGTTGCGATTGACCCCCCACCCCCAATCCACCGACGGTTCTGACGACACGAGCCTCTCTACTTGGGTCTTATCGCCGGGGGGTGTTTTGGTGCCAAAAACGTTACAATTCTCTCACGAATCACGCTCGCGTGATCCGGCAATCCGCAAACGAGTTCGCGCAGGGCCCGTTCACTCGCTCTCCATGGCCGTAAAGTCACTCACTCCGGCGGCGCACACGGCCTAAGCGCGATTCAACTCGGGAGCAGCCGAGAACAACTCTCGTGCGCCCGACTTTCGGCGTGAAGCATCCCCGTGCGTAGCCAGCCGCAGCACGCCACGCGTCCGCTGCGCGAGAGTTTCAACTCCACGCACACGAGTCACAACTCGTCGCGTCGCGGATTACATCGCCTACGTCCGAGATTCTCTCGGTTACATCCGAGATTCACTCGGCTACATCCAAGATTCACTCGGCTACATCCGAGATTCACTCGGCTACATCCGAGATTCACTCGGCTACATCCGAGATTCACTCGGCTACATCCGAGATTCACTCAGCTACATCCGAGATTCACTCAGCTCCGTCTGAGATTCACTCGGCCCGATCCCGCGATTAGCTCACTCGATCCCGCGCTCCGCCTCGAGCGGACCGCATCGCGAGAGCTGCGGATCACATGAAATCACGTCCGGACCGCGTGCACCTCGCGTAAGCGCGGCTGACGTCCGTCACATCCTCGATCACCGGGACCGAAGACGCCCTTCCGTCCCCTTCAGCGTTCGGCGCGACATCGCGCGCCGGGCTCGCGCCCGCCACATCCCGTGGTCCGGGCGCTTTTTCCCTCGCTCCCAAAGGAGAACACGCAGTGAAATCCTCTCATGCAGCAACCTTGAACACGCTGAGCCGAGTGCAGCGGTTCCTGGACCAGAACGGCCCCACCCTCGGCGACATCAACGCGAGTGGGTACCGCAAGATTCTGGACGACGTCGTCGGCAAGCTGGGCGCCCACGCCGCCGACCAGACGACCACCAAGCGGGTGGCGGCCGGCGAGGCGGCGAAGGAGCGCGTTCTTCGCAATGCGCTCAAGCTGAACCACATGCGCCCCGTCGCCACGGTGGCCAGCGCGCAGCTTCGCCAGGTGCCCGACTTCGTGGCGCTCAAGATGCCGCCCCGGAACGCGACGTCGCGCACGCTCATCACCTGGGCCGCGGCGATGAAGACCGCGGCGGGCGAGTACTCCGATGCGTTCGTCGGCGCCGGTCTGCCGGCCGACTTCCTCGATCAGCTGCAAGGCGGCCGCTGACGCGCTGGGCAACTCCTTGACGAACCGCACCTCGAACGGAGCCGCACAGCGCGGCGCGACCATCGGCCTCGACGCCGAGGCTACGCGCGGGCGCCAGGCGGTCAAGGTGCTCGACTCGCTCGTCGAGCCGCTCATTCAGGGCAACCTCGCGCTGCTCGCGCAGTGGGCCGCGGCGAAGCGGTTCGGCGGCAAGGTGAGCGCGCCGACGAGCACGTCGATCGACGCCGCCGCGCGCGGACCGACGACGTCGCTCACACCGACGAGTGGCGACACCGCGGCTCCTCCCGAGTCGCCGCCAGCGTCCGGCTCCGGAGCCCCGCTCCGTAGCCGATAAGGCGAGGAGGCCTCCTCGGATCGGCGGTGCACGCCGCTCCCTTCGTAAGTAGCTAGGGAGCGGCGGTGCCCTCGATGTGGCGCCGCAACCCGAAGTCGATTACATCACCATCGGGCCCGCCGGCCTGTACATGATGCCACGCCACGACGGCATCGTGCTCGGCAAAACATTTGAGCGCGGCGTCGCGACCATGGAGCCGAACCCCGTTGAGAGCAGGCGCATCCTGGACGGGCAGCGCGCGTTCTTCGATGAGAACGGCAGATGAAGATCGGATTGGTCGGATTCGCGGGCTCCGGGAAGTCGACGGTCTTCAACACGATGACCGGATTGGACGTCCCAGTCGGCTATGGCGGTGAGCTTCGGCTCGGAACGGTCCGCGTGCCGGATGCGAGGATCGACACGCTGGCAAAGATCTTCTCGCCAAAGAAGACCACATATGCCGAGATCAGCTTCAGCGACATTCCCGGCGAGCACGGCGCCGAGAAGAAGGGCCTGTCGATGAAAGCGCTGCAACAAATCCGTGAGCAGGACGCGCTATGCCTGGTGCTTCGCGACTTCGATAACCCCGCGGTGGAAGGCGACGCCGATCCGCTGAGCGATCTCGACGCCTTTCACCTCGAGTGCGTCTTCGCCGATCTCGCACCCATCGAGCGCCGCCTGCATCGCGCGCAGAAGGAGAAGATGCCGGCGCAGGAGGAAGCGGCATTCCACCTGATGAAAGCGGCGCTGGAGGAGGGCCGTCCGCTGCGCAGCATTCCAGCGGCCGAGCTCGACCGCAGCTTGCTCACCGGCTTCGGCTTCTTGACCGACCGGCCGCTCCTCGTGGCATTGAATCGCGGCGAGGCGCGCGCGGCCGAGTCGATGGCGCCGGCGATCGCGACGCGCCTCGAGTCACTGTCCGCCGCCGGCCTCGTGCTCTCGGCCAGCGTCGAAGCCGAAATCGCGACGTTGCAGCCCGATGAACAAACCGCGTTCCTCGAGGACTTGGGGCTGCACGAGTCGGCGCTGGCGCGCTTCATTCGCGCCGCGTACGGACTGCTGGACCTCATCTCGTTCTTCACCGTGGGCGCGGACGAGGTGCGCGCCTGGCCGATTCGACGCGGCACGCGCGCCCGCGAAGCGGCTGGTCGCATTCACTCGGATCTCGAGCGCGGTTTCATCCGCGCAGAGGTGATCCCGTACGACGTGTTCATGAAGTACGGTTCGGAGCATGCGGTGAAGGAGTCGGGCCGCCTGCAAATCGAAGGAAAGGACTATGTCGTGCTGGACGGGGACATCATGCACGTGCGGTTCAACGTCTAGAGCGCCCAATTTCCATGGCCGACCTGTCTCGACGCGATTTCACGCGGCTCCTCGCGCTCAGCGGGTCCCTTTCGCTCTTCCCCGGCACGTTGTTCGCCGAGCGTTCCGGAAAGAAGGGGCTCCTCCTCGAGGACTTCGGGCTGACTGATGCGGCGCTGCCACTAACGCCGCCGGTCCCCGACGAGAATTTCTGGAGAGAAGTGCGCGGCCGCTTCCTCGTGCCGCGCGACCTGGGCTTCATCAACGCGGCCAATCTGTGTCCGACGTCGCTGCCCGTCGTGAAGGAGTTGGACAAGAACACGCGCGCGTACGACGCCAATCCGTCGCAGAGTGTGCGCACGGAGCTGACGCACGGACGCGAGGCGGCACGAACGCAGCTCGCCGTCGGTGGCCGCGATCAAGAAGTATGTGGCGACCGGTGTGTAGGGTATTGGTCCCGGCGAGTCGAGCGCCAGGCGCGATGCACGTCGTGGGGCTTGCGTTTCCGGGCCGGATGCGGAGAATGACCGGCATGACCACTGCCCGTCTCGTCGCATCCGTCGGTCTCGTTGGACTCGCCGCGGCGGCGACTCCGTTCGTCGCGGCCGCACAAGGTCGCTGCATTCGCGCGTACGGCACGCCGGCGTGCAACACCGATTCCATTCGTCCCGTGTTCGCCCGGACAGGCTGGCGAACCACGGGCCTCGACCACATCGCGTTTCGAGTGGCCGACGCGAAGAAGGAAGCCGCGTTCTACGTCGCGTTGATGGGCTGGAAAGTCCGCAGCGACGACGGCACTCGTATCGTGATGGACATCGGCGACTGGGGCACCGCGGTCTTTCGGCAGGTGTCCGCGGATTCCTTCCCGCCACCGCGAGCCGGAGCGCGCGCGAACGCGGTTCCGGTGCGCGCCGTCGTCGAAGGCTTCGGCTTCGATATCGAGCCGTGGAACGCCAGGAGCGTCGAGGCGGAGCTCAAGAAGCGCGGTCTCAACCCCGTCGCCGAGAACGGCCCGAACGGCTTCGAGAGCTTCCATGTGAAGGACCCCGACGGCTTCGACCTGCAGATCGGCAACGGCAAGCGCTTCAGCAAGGCGCGCGCGGAGTCGCCGGCGAACGCCGCGTTCGCGACGCCCGCGCCATTCGAGTCTACCGGGTGGCAGACGGTGTGGCTCGACCACTTGTCGTATGGCGCCGTGAACTACAAGGCGAGCGTCTCGTTCTACGTCAACCTGTTGGGCTGGGGCCCGACCTACGACGAGGGGAGTCAGAACGAACTCATGATCGGCGACGTCGGGGACATCATCATCCGCGGCGGCAACCCGCTCGACCCCGCGTTTGGCCAGGGAAACGCGCGCGCCGGCGGCCGCATCGATCACATCTCGTTCGGCATCTCGCCGTGGGACACGGACAAGGTGAAGGACGAATTGGTAAAGCGCGGGCTGCCCTCGTCCATCGACACGTCGGACGGCGCGGAGATTCACGTGGCGCAGTTCAAGAGCTATCACACGACGACGCCGAACGGATACAACCTGCAGATCAGCTACGACACGCACGACACTCGGCTCAATCTCGCGATCGCCGTCAATCCGCGTCGAGGGGTGAAGTAGAGCGGGTGGGCCGCGGATCGACTTCTAGGCTCCGTCTTCCCCGTTAGCCCTGGACAATCGTCTCTGGATCCCAGCTCTGGCGTTACGATTGCAGCGACGTTGAGCCGGTGGAACCTCATACGGCGGATGTGCTCGTTCGGTTCAATACGACCCTGATCGCCCCAAACGGGTCGGGGTGGACTCCTTGCGTCTGCGGGCGCGCACGGGAGGACGGTCTTGTGGGAGGGCTGGATCGAATTCGACCCGGCGACATGAAGCCGCGGACCCATTGCGCACGTCGCGCGAGAGCGTTCAGCCAAACCGCGACGACCTGACGTACTGGGCCAAAGGTCTTAGCCAGACCTATCTCGAGGGTGCGCTCGCTCGGGCGGTCGGCCCCGCTCATGTCGCGACCCGGTCTTCAGCCCAGACAGTCGCGTCCCGCGCCGTGCTCAACCCGTTCGACGTTTGGGAGCAGGGCGAAGACGTTCTCGTTCGTCAGCTTGGAGCGCTGAGTTCGGCGCGCCTGCGGGAGATCGCCGTCGCGTACCGGTTCGTGATTGGCGAAGCGGTGGACGCCGCAACGGAGGAGACCCTGGTGCCGATCATCGTGGACGGCGTGAAGAATCGACGCGCCCAGGGTACGGATGTGGGCGAGTTCCAAATCGGTCTCGACCGCACGACGTAGACGTACGAACGCCGGCCCGTGAAGAGCCGGCGTCCACCTGCGTTCGGCGAATGAGCTACTACGGGACAACGCCGCCCGGGATATCTCGCAGGGCCGTCTGCAGCTTTCCGATGCGCGGCGCGTCGCACGAGTTGCCCTTGTCCGCGTCGAGCGACGACGCCAATCGCGACAATGCATCCCGTCGCGCGGCTCCCGATTGACCTTCGGCCTGCGCGATCGACTGACGGATCGACGCAACGCGTGATCCCGACAGACACTTGTTGCGCTCCAGTTGATCAACGAACGCCTTGGCGAGCGGGAAGCTCGGCGGCCACACGATCTTCGGCTGGCCCTGCACGTTGAGCTGGTCCCAGTGCACGGTCTTCGCCGCGTCGATCTCGTTTTGCGTGACGAACTCGGTCGGCACCAGCTCGGCGACGTCGAGACCGCGCGCGATCTCCGAGCTGACGATCTGGCCGTTGTACCAGTAGGCCGACCACGATCCACCCATGCTGAACCGCGTCGAGTCGATCGGGCCGCGGTCGAAGTAGGCGATTTCCTTCGGGTGCTTCGCGTCGGTGAAATCGAAGACGGAGATCCCGCCCTGATACCACGCCTGGATCATCACGTCGCGGCCCGGGATGGGGATGAGCGATCCGTTGTGCGCGACGCAGTTCTCCTTGTCCGTCTGGATCGACGGAAGCTTGTAGTAGCTCTGGAACTTGAGCTTGCGGTCCTCGATCGTGAAGATCGCGTCGGCGCCGAACTCCTTCGGGTCGCCCGCGCGGCACTTGGGCGCCCCTCCCCCGCCCCATTCGTCCGAGAAGAGCATTTTCGTGCCGTCGTTGTTGAACGTCGCCGAGTGCCAATATGAGAAGTTTGAATCGGCGACGGCGTCGAGTCGCACCGGCGCGGTCGGGTTGGACACGTCCAGCAGGAAGCCGTGCCCTTCGCACGCGCCGCCGGCGAGGCCCAGCGCCGGATAGACGGTGATGTCGTGGCACTGCCGGAACGCCGACTCGGCGCTCATGCCCGGCACCGGCGCGTTCGGGTTCGGCTTGAACTGCGCGTCGACCATCGCTTGCAACGCTCCGCGCAGCGCGGCCGTGTCCGCGGACGTCGCGTTCGACGCGACGTTTCGCGCCGTCGGCGTTCCGCCACGCGCCTTCACGATGCTATCGAGCTGAGCGCGGATGACGAACGGATTGACCACGAACTCGAGCTTCGTCTGCGGATTCGTCGCGATGAAACCGTTGCCATGCGCGCGAACCGAGTCCACGGCACGCCTCTGCGCGGACTTGTCCGCATCCGAGAGCCCGTGGGTTGGCGCCGCTTTGAGCTCGCTGAAGATGTTCGCGCGATTGACGACCGCGGACTGCTCCGGGTGCGCCAGCGGCACCTTGATGATCTCGATTCGCATCAGCGACGACTGCGCGTCCTTGTCCGGCGTGGCGCCGACGCATCCGGGCAGCTCGCTCCCCGGGCGGATGGTCGCCGAGCCGGACACGTAGATGTAGACGTTGTCCCTGTCCTTGAGATCCTCGACCAGCGTGTGCGTGTGCGAGCCGCGGCACGTCTGGACGTTGGCGACGAGCTTCGGGTTCCTGATGTCGCTGATGTCGAACACGCGCACGCCGCGCATGCGATCCTTGCTCACCGAGTCCGCGGGGTTGAACTGCCCGCTCGGCTTGCAGTCTACGCGGCCGTTGAACGCTTCAGCCGACATGAACATGAGATTCTTATAAACCGACACGTCGTTCTGCGACGCCGGGCACTGGTATGCCGTGACGAGCGCCGGATGCGACGGATCGGTCATGTCCCAGATGACCGGCCCGTTGTAGTTCCCCTGGATGGCGTACTTGCCGACGAAGGCGAGGTCGGAGTTGGTCTGCCCGAGGAAGCCCGGCGGCGAGACCGCCTTGGCGTCCACCTTGAGGCCGAACGACGCTTCACCGGCGTCCATGAGCCCGGCCTTGAGATGCGACCGCGCGTCGACTTGCGGCGCGACATTGCCGGACTGCATGACGGCGGGCGAGGGCGCCGAAGACGCCGGCGGGTTCGATCCGCCGCAAGCGGCGGCGGCGACGCACGCCGCGACGGCGCTCAGATGGGTGAAGATCGAAACTCTCATGTGCTTCCTCGGTGGGATATGAAATGGCTGGACTGCTGGACGCTGGACAGCTGGACAGCTGGACGGCAGTGGGCTGTCTCGCTGTCCAGCCGTCCGGCTGTCTAGCCCTGTTCGAACGCTCAGGGCGCGACGAGCAGCATCTCGAGCATTCGGTTGATTTCGGTCGTCTGATCGACGTTCACGTCGGCGGCAAACTTGAACACGGTTTCGTCGTTCGCCGCGCCGCGGCTGGCAATCAGCTCCTGGACCATCTGCACGGCGCCGCGGTGGTGCTGAATCATGAACGTCAAAAAGAGGCGGTCGAATTCGGGGCCGCGCGCCGCGTCGAGCTGCCGCATCTGTTCTTCCGTGAGCATGCCCGGCATGAGGACCATGTGCGTCATGCCATCCATCTTCATCGCTTCGCCGGCGGGGTTGGGATCGGGGACCGGTTGATTGCGGTCGGCGAGCCACCGGCTCATCATCGCGATCTCATCCGACTGTGCGTTGATGACGCGTTGCGTGAGCCGCAGCACGGGGTCGCTCGCGCCATGGGTCGGCGCCATCTTCGACATCACGATCGCCTGCGCGTGATGGTGGATCATCGTCGACATGAAGCGAATGTCGGCCGCGGTGTACGGCCACCGAACGCTATCGGCGCGCGCCTTGGCTTTCGCGCCCTCGGGGCCGGGGACGAACGCCACGCCGCCCGACTGCGCGCGTCCGCCGCAGGCAGCGACGACGGCGAGCAGCGGGGCGAGAATGCGAAGACCAGGTCGTGTCACGAGTCCCGAATCTGTCGGAGCCGTTTCATCAATCGAAGAGAATACGGGGCGTTTCCGATTTTGGACAGCGACGAGGGCGGAAGGGGTTGGCTGAAGTTTCTTTACATGCGCGAGTGGCAGACTCTACCAGAGCGCCCCGACCAACCGCTTCGTTGGTCGTTACGGGCTCCCGCTCACTCGGTCGACGGCGTCGCGCTCCAGGCGCGGATGCAATGGGCGTCGGACGCGCGAGCCAAGTGCCGTGATGGCGGAGTGGGTTGCAACCGCTAGATCCGCCGCCAATGGACGGTCGCATTTCTCCGCTGCGATGGCTCCAGCCCGCTCGATCGCGCGAACAACGCGGACGGCCATGGTGAACCCGCAGGTGAGGCGCGTCTCACTGGCGGTTGCACCCCGGTCGTCGACGCCGATTCGCACCGGATTGACTCCATCCCGCCGCGCTTCGGCCACAATTGCCATCGGATTGATTGCGGCGAGCGCGCGCCGAGGCAACAGGAAGTGCACCGTTTCGTTCGGCGAAGAATCGTCGACTACGGACTCTTTGTCCGTGTCGGAGCAAACGAGCGGCCTTTGCTCGACTGGCAATGGTGCGGGGTTCGACATGTGGACTCGCCAATGGCAATTAGCGCGCCGACTGTGCGGTGCATCACCAGCGCGCTCCGACGTACCCCGAGCTCACCTCACCCGAGCGGCTCAGAAACCGATTTGAACTGACCTCCCTTCATCAGGGTGATCTCCGCGACTGGGTGACCGCCCTCGAGGACTGGAGTGATCTCCACGGCGGTGTACCCTGCGTTCTCCGCGAGGGCCTTCGCGAGCGCCTCTGCCAGCGTCGATTTCGCCTTCGCCAAGGCGCGGCTCTGAGCCTTTGCGTCCTTCAGGTCTTCGCCCGAGGTGATTTTCTCGGTCTTCGCCACCTTTCCCGTCATGTGATCGACGAAGACCTCCGTGAAGGCACCGCCCTTCTCGGTGAAGACCGACAGCTGCAGCTTGCCGTCCTCCACTTCGTACTGGGAGGAAATCGGCTTGCCCGTCGGAGTGGCCGCCTCGATTCCCGCCGCGAGCGCGACGTGATTCCCGCCGCGAAGCGCAGCGGCCAGCGTTTGCTGCGCCTTCGTTGCTTGCGCCTGCGCGACGCCGGCCATCAGCAACGCGCCGGCACTGATGTTTCGAGCCAGCCACACGATCCTCTGCATCGTTCGCCTCCGCGAAAACGTTTCACCGCTTACCCGATGGCCGCAACGGATGTCGTTCGCGGCAATGAAAGCATGACTCCGCCGCGATCCTCGGTCCAGTCGTGAACTGGCTTGCACGCCTCGATTGTTTCGGCCTTTGGCAGTTTCGTCCTTTGGCAGTTTCGTCCCTCGTCAGTTGTCTCTTGGCCGCGGGTGGCTGTCAGCTTTCGGACAGGTTGTCCTTACATCTCAGTAACTGACGCGCGCCAAACGCCTCCTCTGCCGACTCTTAAGATCGTCATTACCGCTCGCGACGCAGCGAACGCTCTAATGACTCGAGCGCGAGGCCTTGAGAGGACACAGCGTGTCACATTTCATCCGCGCGCCCCAGCGACACGGCCGCATCAGATTCGATACCAGCTTCAGTGGCGACGTGGAAAGCCACCATCTGACGCACCACGACGTCGAGCGCGTCCTGCGATGGCCGCGGTGTAGCGACGATCTCACCGGTCAAGGCGATGAACAAGCGGCAGAACGCGTCGCGGTGTGCCTCGCGAATCCGCCGATGGATACGTCTGACCCCTCATCCATCCTCGTCATCACCCGCGAGCGACGCAACGCGCGGCACGTTCAGGACGCGTGGCGGATCTATCGCGGCGACCTCGACCTCTCGCGCGCGCGGTCGGCGCGCGAAGCATTCCTGACATTCCTCGGCCGCTACGGACTCGATCTTCAGATCGGCAATGCGTCGCGCCGCCTCTTCACGTCCTGCCAAGTCCCAACGGGGCCGTCAGGAAACGCCGCCGCGCAGCTCCCAAACGCGGCGGCCGACGTCGACGTGCGCACGTTTCAGCTGCTCAAGCTGATTCCCGAGACGGCGGTGATCGACGTAACCATCGCCTACGCCGTCAACGAGACGGCGGTTCGCTCGGATCTCGTGCGTCACGAGCTGCGCGTCGGCAGGCCGTCGATGCGTGAGCGGCGAATGATGCTCGAGCGATGACCGACAGTCGACGTCCACACAGAACGGTCTTCGAGGTGCGATGAACGAGTCCCACGAGGCGACCCGGCTGGCCATCGAGCTTCGAATGAGGCTCGGCGAGATAACACACCCCGTCGACGAGCCGACGGCAAATGAGCTACGCGACGCGGTCGGTCGCTACGCGGCGGCCCTGCGAACACTCGGGATGAAACCCGAAACGGCGGTGGCGGCGGTCAAGTTGGTGCTGCGTGAGGCTGGGTTCGAGGCGCGGCCAGACGCGCAGCCGACGGACGTCATCACGCCCGAAGATCGGCTTCTCACCGACGTCGTCGGCTGGTTCATCGAAAGCTTCGACAGCCTCGACGCCGAACCGACACCACGGCCACCCGACCCATCCAACAAGAGATCTTGATGGATGGCTGGAAGGTCCGTAGCTTATAGCTCATGACGACCGCCGCCCACATCGAGACGTCCCGCGCCGCGAGCCTGTTCCACGCGCTGGCTGACGAGATCCGGCTCAATGTCATCGACCTGCTGCTCGATGGCGAGCGATGCGTCTGCGAGCTGATGGACGAGTTGGGCTTGGCGCAGTCGCGCCTGTCATGGCACCTCAAGACGCTGACCGATGCCGGGATCATTCGTGGCCGCCGCGAGGGCCGGTGGAATTACTACTCGCTGAATCCCGACGTGCTGATCGAGGCGCGCGCTTACCTCGACGCATCGAGCACGGCGCCTCGGCGTACGAGACGCCGCGCCTCGCCGTGCTGCGACTGATTTTTTTTACTTCAAATCATCAAGAAAACTCGATGGAGACAAGATCGATGAGCGATGACATCAGAGGTGCGGTACGCGAGAAGTACGGAAAGGTCGCCGCCTCCGTCGCGGCAGGCGAAAAGGACGCGGCGTGCTGCGGGTCGAGCGCGTGCTGCGGCTCATCCACCGAGGCGTGGGACCCGATCACTTCCAACCTCTACGACGAAGGCGAGAAAGCCGGCGTGCCCGCCGAGGCGTTGCTCGCGTCGCTCGGCTGCGGAAACCCCACCGCCCTCGCGCAACTCGATAGCGGCGAGACGGTGCTCGACCTCGGCTCGGGCGGCGGCATCGACGTCCTGCTGTCGGCAAAGCGCGTCGGGCCGACCGGGAAGGTCTACGGGCTCGACATGACCGACGAGATGCTCGCGCTCGCCAACGAGAACAAGCGCAAGGCGGGCGTCACGAACGTCGAGTTCCTCAAGGGCGAGATCGAGAACATCCCGCTGCCGGACAATTCGGTGGATGTGATCATCTCGAACTGCGTGATCAATCTCTCGGGCGACAAGGCGCGCGTGTTGAACGAAGCGTTCCGCGTGCTCAGGCCCGGCGGTCGCTTCGCCGTCTCGGACGTCGTCGTGCGCGGGGATCCACCGGCGGACGTGCGACGCAACATGGAGCTCTGGATCGGGTGCGTCGCGGGGGCGTTGGAAGAAATGGAATACCGCGACCTGCTCGCGGACGCCGGATTCCGCCGCGTCGACATCGAGCCGACGCGCGTCTATAAGGCCGAGGATGCGGCGGCGTTTCTCGCAGGTACGGGCCTCGATCCCGCGACGGTCGCTCCGCAGATCGAGGGCAAGTTCATGAGCGCGTTCGTGCGCGCCGTCAAGCCGAAGCGCGGTTCTCTCGCCGAAGCGGAGACGTGCTGTGGTCCCGACTGCTGCAATTGACCCGAGTGTGGCCCATGACAACCGACGAAAGCGCCCGTAACAAGTCCCTGAACGTGCTGTTCCTATGCACGCACAATTCCGCGCGCAGCCAAATGGCCGAGGCGATTCTCGCGCGAAAGGCGGAGCGACTCGCGCCGGGCCGGTACCGCGTCGCGAGCGCCGGATCCACTCCGGGCACAACCGTGCATCCAGCGGCAGTGCGAACGCTCGAGGCATTCGGAATCAACTGGCTGGGCCGAAGACCGAAGTCCATAGACGATGTCAACCACGAGCTGTGGGACCTGATCATCACGGTGTGCGACCGGGCGAAGGAGACGTGCCCCACCATGCCGGGGCAACCCGCATTCGCACACTGGGGTATGGACGATCCTTCAGATTTTGTGGGTCCCGAGCAAGACCGAGCGTTCAATGACACATTCAACTATCTCGCTCGTCGGATTGATCTCCTGCTGTCGATTCCGTTCGAGACGCTCGAGAAGCGCGCGCTGGAGGCGCGCGTTCAAGACATCGCCGATCAAGTGCCGGTGCCGCGTCGCGTGACCACGCCGTAGCGATGCGATTCGCTCTGATTTCCGACATTCACGCGAACCTTCCGGCCCTCGACGCCGTCCTGTCGCACATCCAACAGGACGCCTTCGACGCCACCTATCACCTCGGCGATCTGGTGGGTTACGCCCCGTGGCCGAACGAGGTCGTCGAGCGTATCCGCGCCGCGGGCATCGTCGGCGTCGCGGGCAACTACGACTCGACCGTCGCCACCGACTACAAGCACTGCGGCTGCCGGTACGAGGACCCGCATCAGGAAGAGCTGTCGCACCTGTCGTACGACTGGACGCGACGTCACGTGTCGGCCTCGACGAAGGCATGGCTCGGCATGCTCCCGTTTCGGATCGACGTGCGCCCGCTCGGCGGGCATGTCTCGGGCCCTACGCTCACACTCCTCCACGGCAACCAGACCCTCAACACCGTGTACGTCACCGAGGATCGCTCGGACGAGTTCTTGTCGAAGATGGGCGTCGGCGTGGGTGCCCGATCGGGCGACATCGTCGCGTTCGGCCACACGCACATACCGTGGCATCGGATCGTCGGCGACATCCATTTCGTGAACACGGGTAGTGTCGGCCGGCCAAAGGACGGCGACCCGCGAGCGAGCTTCGTCGCGCTCGAAGTCGGACACGCGGGCGTCGGGGTCGAGATCGTCCGCGTCGAATACCACGTCGAGCGCGCGGCGCAGGGGATTCTCGAAAGCACCCTGCCCCACGAGTTCGCGGACCATCTCCGCGCAGGCGGCGTGCCGGTCGCGGCATCCGATGGACGCGGAATCGGACGGTAGTCTGACCGCGAACCAGTCAAGCCCGCTCCGACGGTACGTCGCCGAGTTGATCGGCACGTTCGCGCTCGTCGCCATTGGGCCGGGTGCAGTGATGGTCGCCGCATCGACGCACGCCTTCGGTCAGGTGGGCATCGCGCTCGCGTTCGGCCTCGTGATCACTCTGTGCGTCGCCGCAACGGGGCACATGTCGGGGGCTCACATCAATCCAGCCGTTACGATCGGGTTCTGGTCGATCGGGCGCTTTCCGATTCGCGATGTCGTCCCGTATGTCGCGGCGCAGTGCGGGGGCGCGATAGCGGCGTCGGGTTTTCTACGATGGGTGCTCGGCCCGATCGCGAATCTCGGCGCGACCATCCCCACACTGGCGCTGCCGCAGGCGTTCGCCGTGGAGCTGGGCTACTCCGCGTTGCTGGCGTTCGTGATCATGGGCGTCGCGACTGACGACCGGTCGCCGCCGGCAGTCGCGCCGTTCGCGATCGGCGCCACCGTCGGCGCGGGCGCGCTCGTGACCGGCCCGTTGACCGGCGGGAGCTTCAATCCCGCGCGATCTCTCGGACCGGCAGTCGTCTCCGGCGTGTGGTCGGCGCAATGGTTGTACTGGATCGCGCCAATCGCCGGAATGTTGCTGGCCATGCGGTTGTACGTGTGGCTTCAGCCCGCGGTTGCCGCAGGCGGGTCGACGCTGGGCTCGGAGGGGACGATTTAGGACTCCATCGCCGTGTCCCTCACTGCTCAGGGGGGTGCTTCATCGCTCCCATTCCTTCCGCATGATGCTCGCTGCGCTGATACGCCATGAAGTCATGGATGGCTCGCAGCGCATCGGGATCCGTCGTTCGAATCAGCAATTCCGCGCCTCGGGGCACGTCGCGCGGCTCGTACGTAATGACGGAGCGCTTTTCCCGCATCACGCGCGTCCCCGGTACCTCGCTCATGTGCACGAACTCCGGCGTGGAGAAGTCGCCGGTGCTGAACGCCTTGGCGATGTCCCTGATGTGGGCGCGGATCTGCGCAACTCCGGCGACATCGTCGGTGTCGCGAACGAGCTCGATTCGCCCGCCGTTCGGAAGAGCATCGAACTTGTGCGTCGACGTGTACTGATCGACGCCCATCGCCTTCTTTCCTCGCTCCTGCATCGCGGCGAAGGCCGAGTCGGTCGTGCGTGGTTTGCTCCCGCTCGACTGGGCGTTGAGGGCACAGGGGATCATTGCGAGTGCGATGATCGATGATAGGCGCTTCATACGGGTCTCCCGCTCGGTGCGCATGTAGACTGGCTGTGAGTGGCGTCGATACGCCACGCGTTGATATTGAGGGGTCCTTGACCGCCGGTCTGGTACCGAGGTTCCATCTCCGGGCGGCTAACAAGCGCTCACAGTTACGGCGAATGATCTCTCCTCGCGACCTGGGACCGAATTTCGAGGGCCTGCCCGCGGTCGTCCTCGAGCGGATCGCCTCGCTCGCAGTGCCGTCTCGGTATCGGCCGCGGCAGGTGCTGTTTCGCGCCGGTGACGCGCCCGACGGGCTCTACGTCGTCATCTCGGGACGGGTTCGGGTCTCCCGCGAGACCGCCAATCATGTCGAGCTCCTTCACACCGAGACGGCTGGCGGCGTGCTCGGAGAGATTCCTGTTTTCGGCGGCGTACCCTTCCCCGCAACTGCCGTGGCGACCGAGGCGACCCGCTGCGTGAAGCTGCCCCGCGACGCGGTCGAGCGCCTGCTCCGCGACCACACCGAGTTCGCACGCTTTGCCATACGGCGGCTCGCGTCGCGCGCCCAGACGCTCATTCGCCGAATAGACGAATTGACCACGGGGACGATCGTGACGCGGCTCGCGGACCATCTGTCGCAACGGGTCGCCGCTGACGGCGCGGTGACGCTCGGGATGTCTCAAGCGGCGCTGGCCGAGGAACTCGGTACGGCGCGCGAGGTCGTCGTACGTGCGCTCGCCGCTCTTGTCGCGGCGAACGCAATTCGTCGGGCCGGCCGGTCGCGCTTCGTCGTCGTCGATCGTTCGTTGCTCCGCTCGATCGCCGGCGGATGATGCGACACTGACCACCGATCCGGGCCGTGCCACCCCGCTCCTGTTGACCGTCTGAAGTACGGCGCGTATGGTTCTCCAGTCCATCTGAAGGAGAGCCGGTGAACGACGATCGCGGCGGAGAGCTCGTCCAGGGCACGCTCGAGATGCTGGTGCTCAAGACGCTCGCCCTCGAGGCGATGCACGGCTGGGGCATCGCGCATCGCATCGAGGCGATGTCGGGACAGGTGTTCCTGGTCACCCAAGGCTCGCTCTACCCCGCCCTCGTCCGCATGAAACGCCGCGGCTGGATCTCGTCGTCGTGGCAGACGACGGCGAACAATCGGCGCGCGCGGTACTACGCGCTCACACCGGCCGGGGAACGCCAGCTCGCCGCGGAACGCGCCTCGTGGCAGCGCGCGGCGTCGGCGGTGAACGCGGTACTCGGCGCCCGCGTCGTGCCGGCGGGCGCATGAGCCTCTTGTCCGACGCCATCGAACGGATTCGATCGCTCGTCACGCGGCGACGCGAAGAGCGCGAGCTCGACGAGGAGCTTCGTTTCCACATAGAAATGGAAGCGGAGCATCTGCGGCGGACCGGCGCCGACCCACGCGACCTTCGACGCCGAAGCGTCCTCGCGCTCGGCGGTCTCGATCGTACCAAGGAGGAGGTCCGCGACGCGAGCGGCGTCCGCTGGCTGCGCGACGCGTGGGACGACGCCCTCTTCGCGCTCCGCGTCCTGCGTCAACGACCCACCTTCACGATCGTCGCGGTGCTCACGCTCGCCGTCGGGATCGGCGGAACCACGGCGGTGTTCAGCGCGGTCGACGCCGTTCTCATCAAGGCGCTGCCGTATGACCATCCGGGGCAGCTCGTCCGGCTCTATTACGTCGACACGCGGCGCAAGATCGACCAGAGCTTCGTCACGCCGGTTCACTATCTCGCATATCACGACCGCGCGAAGTCGTTCTCGGCCCTCGCGGCGCTCAACACCTACGGCGAAGGCGGCGGCGACATCACGACCGACGATGGGGCGCGCCGGATTCACGTGCTCACGGTCAGCCACGACTACTTCGACGTTCTTCGCGCGCCGGTCGAAGCCGGCCGGCCGTTCGAAGCGCACGACGAGACAGGCGGACGCGCCATCATACTGAGCCATTCTCTATGGATGGAGCGGTTTCACGGCGAGGCGTCTGCTGTCGGACGCCCGCTGACGATGAACGGAGAGCCGTACACGATCGCGGGCGTGATGCCGGCCGAATTCGCCGATCCTATTGTCGGCGCCGTCGACGCGTGGATTCCGATGGACATGGCAGCCGGCCCGAGACGCGAGCAACGCGCGCAATCACTACGTCACGGTCATCGGCCGGCTGCGGCCCGGCGTGACGATCGCCGGCGCGCAGTCCGAGCTCGACGCACTCGGCGCGCAACTGTCGAACGAGTATCCCGGCACGAAGTACTTCGGCGCGAGCCTCTCTCCGCTCAAGGAAGACGTCGTCGGCGAGTCGAGCCGAGCGTTGGAGTTGATGTTCGGGGCGGCGGTGGCGGTGCTCCTGCTCGTGTGCGTGAACGTGGCCAACCTGCTGCTCGTGCGCGGGTCGGAGCGCGAGCGCGAGTTCGCGCTGCGCGGCGCGCTGGGCGCGGGCGGGTCGCGCCTCGTCCGTCAACTGCTCATGGAGAGTCTGGTGCTCGCGATGGCGGGGGACCTCGCGGGTCTCGCCGTGGCGCGCGTGGCGATGCGCGGCATCGTCGCGCTGAGCGGCGGAGCGATTCCGCGGCTCGCCGGACTGTCGCTCGATCCGCGCATTCTCGCATTCTCGATCGCGATCTCGTCGGTCTGCGCCGTGTTGTGCGGACTCGCGCCGGCGCTGCGCGCTCGCCGGCTCGGATCCGAACGACACGCTGCGCGGCGAGACTCGATCGTCGACCGGCGGCCGGTCGCACGCCCGGCTGCGGTCGTTGCTCGTCGTGTCGCAGGTCGCGCTCGCGTTCGTTCTCGTGACCGCGGCCGGACTGCTTCTGGCGAGCGTTCGCCGGTTGCGCGAGCTCGACCTCGGCGTACGCGCGGACAACGTGCTCACGTTCGAGCTGCACCTCCCGGACGCGCGATACGACTCGATCGCGCGCGCTCGAGTCTACGAGGAAGTGGCGCGTCGCCTGGAAGCGATTCCCGGTGTCGTCGCGGCGGGCGGCGTGTCCAAGCTCCCCGCCACGGGTCCGTACAATGAGTGGGGCGTGGAGGTGCTCAGCGGACCGCTCGCCGGCACGGCGCGGTCGAACGTCTCGGCGCAGCAGCGAGTGATCTCGGGGGATTACCTCAAGGCCGTCGGCATTCGCGTGCTACGAGGGACGCGCGTTCGACGCGCGCGATCTGCTGCCCGCGCCGCGTCGCGTGCTCGTGAGCAAATCGCTGGCGGCGAAAATTTTTCCGGGCGTCGATCCGATCGGCCAGACGATCGCCCCGGACAACGGGCGTCCATGTGAGATCATCGGCGTCGTGAGCGACGTGTCGCTCGACGCGGAAGGGCACATCGACGACTACGTGTATCACGCCCACGTGCAGTTCGCCGGCGATCGGAATTGGGCATTGGCGCAGGTGGTGGCGACGACGAAGGCTCCCGAGTCGATGGAGCCCGACGTGCGCCGCGTGCTCGCAGCGGTCGATCCGCAGCTCGTGATGCACCACCCCGCGCCGCTCGACGAGGCGATCGGCCGCGGTGAAGCGCAGCGCGTGTTCACGCTGCGCCTGCTGGCGAGCTTCGCCGTCTTGTCGCTGGGCCTGGCCGCGCTCGGACTGTTCGGCGTGTTGTCGTACGGCGTGAAGCTGCGGACGCGCGAGATCGGCATTCGCGTCGCGCTGGGCGCCCAGAGCGGCGCGATCCGGCGCATGGTGCTGCGTCAGGGGATGTCGATGACGGCCGTGGGGATGGCGATCGGACTGGCCGGAGCGCTCGCCGCCTCGCGCGTGATGGCGTCGATGCTGTTCCACGTTCCTCCCGCCGACCCGACGATTCTCGCCGGCTCGGCGGTGTGCCTGGCGCTGGTGGCGGCGCTCGCGGCGTACTTGCCTGCCCGCCGCGCGACCAGCATCGATCCGCGGACGGCGCTGCAATAGCGGTGGAGCAGGTCTAGACGTCGAGCTGTCGCGCCGGCCGGTGCTCCGCCGGCTCGTCAGGACGACTCCATTGGGCGGAGTCCAGGAGAAGCAGCAGGTCGGCCGGCGTCACAGTCGGGCCCTTTTCAGCGATCAGCCCGTGCGCGGTTGGATCGTACTCGCCGTACGTGAGCCAGATCGGATCGACGCCGTATTCGCGCACGACAGCTGTGATCACCGACAGGCTCGGATACGGGTTTACGGGATCGACGGACCGCGCGAGGGCGTCGGAATCCACGCGGAGCCGCCGCGCCGTCGCCTTCAAATCGCCCGCGTCGCTGCCTGCGAGGAGTCCGCGGATCCGACCGGCGATCGCATTCAAGTCGAGTTTGGGCGACATGGGCCGGGTCGCTGCACGACCTGTGCCCAAAGGGACCTTCGGCCCTCAGGGCAACCAATTCTTCGTCCACACCAATAGAACTCCGCACTTCATTGCCGCGGGATCGCGATACTGAAACGGCATGCTTGGGTCCCAGTGAGCATGGGTTTCAACCATCGCAATGCTCTGAGGGTTGCGCGTGTAAAGCTCGATCGACGCCTCGCGCGAGTCGCGGTAATGCCTCCGTCGATGTAAACGCTGCATCCCTACCGAGGAAGGCGCGCGCGTCTCGAATCGTACGAAACTGCGACACGCGCGTGGAATCCATGAAGTACCCGATGTGTAGGGCCTTACGCTCTTCGAACCGGCGAGCAAACGCTGACGCGCGGTCTGGGCCGTCACTACTACGCGGGTAGCTCGTGGATCTTCCGCACCTCGACCGCGACGAACGCCGTGTCTCGGGTCGTTAGTCTGCGGCGGCGGCGATGGGCTGCACGCCGATCCCAAGGATCTCGATCTCGCGCGTTCCGATGGGCACGTTCACCAGCGCGAATCGACCGTCTGGGCCCGTTCGGACTTCGTCGGCTCCGCTCGTGATCACTCTCGCTCCGACGACCGGCTGGCCATCGCCATCACGGACAAGCCCCGCGACTGCACCGCGCTTTGTCGTGGCCGATCGGTCGTGGATCCCAGTAGAAAGTCGCGTCGTTCGACGCGCGGGCGATGATCGTCGTGGGGCAATAGTTCCAGCAGCCCGCTCGACAATGAGTCCTTTCGCGCGAACACACGAAGCGTCGCGTCCGAAGGAATGCCGCAGAGCACGTACCCGCCGGTCGAGTCGGATCGTGCTTCGCCGCCCCACGCCTGTTCGACCACGGTCGGCTGCGTTTTCTTAATCGCCGACGAGTCGATGCCGAGAGCGATCCAGCGGACGACGACCGTCGCACCGCCGAGCGGCGTTTGTCGGTCGGCGGCGCGCACCGTGCCGAATACGAAACCCGTGTCGCGCGGCACCGCGCCCCCTCCACACGCGGTGCGCCAGAGGGACGCGAACGAGGGAATCGACAAATGCACCGTGTCGCGTCCGTCGCGAACGAGCGCCTTGGTCGATGCGCCTGAAAGACCGAGCGAGTCGAACGCGGAATGCAGGATGGAGATGGTGTACGACCCCGGCGGCAGCGCGAGGTGGAATACGCCGAGCGAGTCGCTGCTGGTGCTCTGGTCGACGCCAGCGACGGTGATGAAACCACCACGCAGGGGCTCGCCGCGGAGGCTGTCGTAGGCAACGCCCGTAACTGCTACGGTCCCCGCGGGCGACTGAGAACTCGCCGGCGATCCTGCGATCGCGAGGCTCGTAAGAGCCACGCGGACGACTCGGCTCACCATTAGGCTCATGACACCCCGAGTAACCGAATACCTCATGAGCGCGCCGCACCGCGTTCGTTCGCTCGAACAGGCATCTTAACGGCCTCAGGCTATCGCACCCGGATCCCAACGCTGATCGCACCCATCGAAAGCGCGTCACCGCGATACCGACCCAGATCCATCAGGCGGAGCCCCATTCCGATTCCGACATGCTGCAGCGGATACAACGCGACGTCGATCAGACCCACCTTCGCGGTGACAGGCGTGGCAGCGGCTTGCAAAACCGAGTTAACCTGGTACCACGCCGGGCCGACGCCAACCCGTGCCTCTGCAAAGCTGAACGGTTTAGCGACAACGCCGAGTGCTGCGCTCCAGCCGCTCAGCTTAGGGTACCCCGGGAAGCAGTGACCGGGGTCGGGTACACAGATCGCATCGCTGGAACCAAGCTGCGCGAAAATATCACGCGACAGATCCAGGAAAATGCCGACGCGTCTGGGCATGTAACGAACTGCCCCGGCAAACTGAAGGCCTGGGAGTTGCCGCGCGTCGTATGCGCCACCGCGGCCATCACCATCGACAAGGCCCGTCATGGCACTGAATGACACCGCGCGCTGTGCCTGCAAGGTCGTCGCGAATGTCATCGATACCAAAAGTCGACACCATTTCATGAGTCATGATGAGAAAGGGAATGACGTGGAGACTGTCGCGTCGTCGCGTCCGACCTCCAGAACGGTTTTGCCAGCGAGCACATCAATGCGTTTACGGAATTCGCACTCTTACACGCTCATTGACCGGCTGCGAACAACATACTAATAGTGGTTTGGTGAGCACACACGCAACTAAGTCGGCGCTAGCTAACCCGCACGTCAAACGCGAGGCTGTGATCGAGGTCACGGCCCACCGCACGGAGGTGGATGTTGATGAAAGGAATCGTTGGAATCGTGACACTCGCAAGCTTGCTTGTCCTCCGTCGCGACGCGCCGGCACAGCAGTCTGACACGAGTGCGTCCAGTAAAATCACCGACAGGCTCTCCGTGGTCCCTGACCCTCGACTGTCACTCTACCCGCGCACCGACGCTGTTCTCGGCGACCCCGCGACAACGGCCCTCGAGCGTCTCGCGCGATCGGTCAAGGCATCAGCGGCTGACACAACGCAAAAGCTCTGGCCCGAATTCGCCCTCGGCGGGGGCATCGTCGCGGCCCTCGCCGTGACTGGCTTCGCCCTCTTGAAATGCGATGCCAACTGTCGGGACGACGGGTCACTCGGCCGGTTACCCCCGTTTGTCGTTGTCGGTGCTCTCGCAGGCGCGGGGATTGGCGCAGCGATCGGCTTGATCGTGGATTCGAGCAGGTCGCCCGGGCCATAGCCACAAAGGCCACCTTCAGGGGGTGCAGGCAGGACCTTGAACCGCTTGTGTTCCCCCCGGAAGCGTGATGGTCCATCCAGCCGCCGTGGCCGGCACGAATGCAGACGTGCTGGGTGAGGCCTGGATCCGAGACTCCGATGGCGGCCACACGCCGAGCGACACCGGCTTAGCGGTGTTCCAGACGAACGTTGTCGTTTCTCCCGGGCCGATGACGCGGAATGTTGACGAGATCGGGATGGTGACACAGAGCTGAGGCCCAGTCATGGTGCCGAGGTCCAGAGACCAATCGCCCCCAGGGGTGTTGGGCTGATTGCTTGGAAAGGCCAGGACTCTTTCGGCGCTGCAAGGCCCAGGATCACAGCTGCCATTCGTGACCAGAAGAGTGACGTTGCTCGTTGGCTCTAGCGACGATGAGCAGGAAAGAGCAGCGAGCATGAGCGGCGGAATCGCGATCAAACGACGAAGGCGCATGTTCTCTCCTGTCAGCCCGGTCGCGCGAATCTTCTCAGGGTCTCAGCACGACGCCGGCGGACAATCCCACATGATGGCGCCAGGCGTGCCACTGGTCATCGTTGAAGTCCGTGGATAGCCACGACGCGCGAACGCGGGCATCGACATGACGGCGGATAGCGGCGTCGACCCCAGTGCCAAGCTCGATCGCGGGCGACCATCCGTCGTTGCCTCCGACGGGCAGGTACGATCCCGAACTCGATGTTCCCTCGTATCCGAGACCACCCAGCGCATCCGCGAACAGTCGTACCCTATGTGTGCCAAGACTCGTGCGGAGGCCAGACAGCAAGAGGAATTGGAAGTTCGACGCGTGAACGGTGTTGGCGCACGGACCCACCGGCAATTCGCACCCACCGGTGAATGTCCCTGAACGGAGTCCACTTCGGACGTCGAGCAGCAACGACCCCGCCGACGGCGGCACCAAACGCTCCACCGAAACTGCCAACCCGCTGAGCGTACTCAAAGTGCTGGGGACGAGATCGGCGCGCTGATTCCCATATCCGAGAAACACTCGGACCTCGGATGACTGGGCCGCTGCGCCGGCCTGCGCGTGTAGTCGTGGCCATGCAGAAGCAAAAACGCCCGCAACGATGAAGCGCGAGCAACGTCGAAGTGATGGCAACATCTGGACTGGTAGGCGCATACAGGGTTCGCCGGCAGGCTTAGTGCCGTCCCGCCGGCCAGGCCCACCCGATCAGGCTCCCGAGGATCCCGCCGGCAAGCGCGCCTTCGCCGGCGAAGGCTACCGTCACACCGATGCGCCCGAGAACCGGATGACACGGATCTTGTTCGCAGCCGAGATTCAACTGAGAGCTGGCCACGGCGCCGAGGACGCCCCGATCACGGCGCCCGTGACGAAGCCACGGCCCGCGTGTCCCGATCGCCGTTCGACGACGGAGTCCGCGCGCTGCGACGAATCCATCCGTGACGTGCACGGGTGGTCTCGGCCGGCGGCAACGAAACCGATCAACGCTCCGGTCGAAACGGACACGGCGACGATGCGATGACTGCTCGTCTGATCGTGCCGGTGCACGATCGTCGCCGGAATAGCGGCCGCGGCGCCGCCGAGTCCCGCGCCCACGATCGTCGACCATGTACGATCGGTCCTACACGCATCGCCCGGCTGCGCTGCGGCTCGTCGGGGCGACAAGCAGGCGAGCAACACGACGCATCCCAAGACGTTTATCCGGCATGGATGTACAAGCCGCGCGGCGACAGAAGTTTGGCGAATGCGAGTTCGAACACCTGCAATCCGACGAGACAATGGCATGAACCCTCCGTGGTTGGTGGTGGTCAGCGACCGTGCAAGGGCTGGAGCTGCGACCTCGAACTGCGTCCACCGCCCTGACGCGGGATGACGAGCGTCAGCGCGAACGCAATCCCAGACTGATCGGGACGAAGCGAAACGGCGCGGGACCGATGACGACGGTGCCGGCGACAAGAACGCTGACGAGCGCGAACCGTGTTCGAGGCATTGTGCGGCTTCGCTACGGGCGATGTCCAGAGCTGCACCGGTCAGCGTCGCGCCGGTGACATTCCGTAAAACAATAGAACGTCAGGATTGGCCCGATGCAAGTTCCAACATCACGTACGCCTGACCGGAAGAGGGTGTGTTACTAAAACGCCAATTACAACCAGTCGGTCGAAGGCGCGCGAGTCGCGGCAATGCACCGACGACTAGCGAACGACGGTCACCTGGTTGGTCGATCCACCCGCGGATGGAGCGCTGTCCGTCGCATCGACAGTGGCCTTCTTCGAGGAGCCGCGAAGAACAATCGACACGACGTTGCCGGTACCGGCTGGCTGCGTGGCGGCGGTGATCGCGCCCCAGGCGGCGACGTCGGGCCCGCCGTTGTCGCTGATTCTCGCACTGTGCAGCTCGAGCTCGACCCGGTTGTCGGATGCCCGATTCGCGGCGGTGGCGACGGCGCCGTACGCTGCGACGCCTGCCCGGGTGGGAAATACGGCGGGGAGCGAGCCGAGGTTGTGCTCAAAGCTGCTCGTCTGCGCGGAAAAGCGCACGATGTTCCGGCGCGCGAAGCTAGCACCCGTGGCATTTCCGCCAAGGAGAACGCAGCCGTTCCCGTTATCATCGAACCGGTCGCCGTTCGATTCGATCTCGACGGTCGCCCCGTCGGCATTGACGTTCGCCGCGAGACAGCCGGCGATGTTCCCGTGCGCGTAATTTCTGCTCAGCGTCGCGTGGATTCGCGCGCCGTCTGCTCCCTGCAGGTTGGCAACGCGAATCCCCTGCCCCGACCCGCTGGAATTGTTCGCGAGCTCGTTGTCGGTGAGCACGACCTCGAGGACGCGGCCGGCGGCAACCGCACCGACGTTCCGAACATCGAACCCGCGCGGACTGCCGCTGGCAACGACATGCGCGATCGTCACCGTCGTCGGGCCAGTCAAGAAGAGGTCTGTGGCGATCGCCGCCGCGCCATTTGCAGCGTTCCGTACGGTAAGCCACTCGATGGCGTTGCTGCCTCGTCCTACGCGCACCGCGCCCGTCAGCTGTGTACCGCTCGTGAGGGCTAAAGCGGAGAGGTTCGACGCGTCGATGATGACTGCGTCCGGGCGCCCGGGTTGCCCCGCGAGCGTCATGCCGCTCTGCAACTCGATGCGGCCTCCGTTCGGCTGGCTCCCGTCGAGCATGTACGTTCCGGGCGCGAGAACGATACGCCTGCCGGCATTGGCAGGGTCGTTGACCGCCATGTACAAGCTGGAGGCCGTCGACACGTCGATTTCGGCGTTCGCCCGCGCCGTCAGCGTGGGGCGGACCGACCAGTCCCGCGGAGAAAGCGAATCACCGGAGCACGCAGCGAGCGCAACCGCGGTGACTAGGAGCGTTGAACGCGTGGGTGCAATACGCAATTTTCTTCTCCCGATGTACGCATGACGAAGTCGCAAATGGAAAAGGGCAAACGGGCGCGTTCCCGCGCTCACTCGCGTGCGCCAAAGGTCCGACGCTGTTGGCCGAAGCGCCAGCCCGCGTATCGAATCGATGCTGTTGTCGCCGCGCATCTCCCAACGGCCAGTGGAGTTCCTCTCGTCTTACTCGCGTCGAGGGCTCGCTTGGGCGTTCGCGGTTTGAGCGGCCCACTGAAGCGCAGGCGCTCTTCCCTGCGCTCAGGATGAGAAGCCGCCGCCCGCATTGATTTGATGACGGCGGACTCCGAGCGCGGTGCAATCGTGCATCATGCCGAGTTGCGCTTCTCTCTCGCCGCCGAGCACATTATGGCCATGGCAGTGTTGCGCCCGCGTCGTTGGACCGCAGTGGAAGTGGAGGGTCTCGTCGAAGCGCGGGAGGGCTTGTCGCCGAGGTACGAGCTCGTCGACGGCGAGCTCCTCGTGACGCCAGCGCCGAGCGGCCGCCATCAGCGCATCATCTTTCGGCTCGCCGTCCTGCTGCACGAGTACGTGGCGCGCGAACGGCTCGGAGAAGTGCGCCTCGGACCCGGCAAGCTCGACCTGGTGACGGGCGAACGATACGAGCCGGATCTCATCGTCCTTCCCGCGATCGATGGACGTCGACCGCCGGCCGCGGACGCCTCGATTCGGCCCTTGCTGATCGTCGAGACCCTCTCGCCCGGATCGTCGAGGCACGATCGCATCACGAAGCGGCGGTCGTTTCAGCGGAACGGTGTGCCGGAGTATTGGGTCGTCGACGGCGACGCCGAGGCGTTCGAGATCTGGCATCCTCATGACGAGCGGGCGGTGCTGGCGGACGACCGGATCGTGTGGCTGCCACAGGGAGCGGCGAACACGTTCGCGCTCGACATCCGCGCCTTCTTCGCTTCGGTGGCGGACGACGCCCCTCTGGGTTAGAACTGGACCACGAATCCGGGCCGCAAATTCGGAGCCGATCGTCGATGCGAATGGGCGGACGTGGTCCCGGAGCAAGGCGGTGGAACGCGCCAGGTCGTTGGCCTCTTAACGGATGGGGTGGGATTCGAACCCACGGTACGGTTTTGCCGTACACACACTTTCCAGGCGTGCGCCTTAAACCACTCGGCCACCCAT